>JASGJV010000035.1:0-11235 GCA_049840695.1 Nitrospira sp. | reverse complement strand
AAGGTTAATAGGGAAACACGATAGAATCCGAACAGCACCTATTTGAATGGCCGGCAAGTGATGCCCGACTGCGGCCGAGCGAAGGCCGGGATTAATGCCCACGAAAAGATGTGAGATTTGGTGCGAGATGGTCAGGCAAGGAAAGTGGCAATGGCATCACTTGTATGATGTTCCAGAACCATCCCTATTGGCTGATACGCTGGTCCTGCTGTATCGGGTTTTGGAGTCGTTGAATGAGGCGATTTAGTATCAGTCAGGCTATTCTGCCACAGAATGGACCCTGGCGTTATGAGGCGTTCGAACCATTTGAATAATCCATATGCGGAAAAACAATAAGTTACGCCCGCAACGCATACGGCAAGGACCTTGCTATAACGAACACCCGTCGGCGGTCGGTAACTTTACACCTAACAGGAGGTAGTCAGGATGAAGAAGATGATGTTGACGGTCATGGCGGCAGCGTTGTTGGTGGCGTTCAGCGCTCCTTCGTTCGCCGGCGAAGAGAAGAAGAAGGAAGAGAAGAAGGGCGGCCACTTTCTCCCAGACCCTCTTCGGGGAAGAGAAGAAGAAGGAAGAGAAGAAGGGTGGACATCTGTCCCAGACCGTGTTTGGCGAAGAGAAGAAGAAAGGAGGAAGAGAAAAAGGGCGGCCACTAAGAGTCACCGCTTTTGGGGCGAGGCTAGCTGGCTGAAGAGGTCTTCCACCCTGGGGTGGGAGACCTCTTCGGTCGTTTACCGGTTTCCCACCTGCCGAATATAGACCGCTTGTAATCCGACAATCGTTTTTGCGTCCCGTATGGTACCGTCTTCTTCTATTTTTCCGATAGCCTCTCTCAACGGCATCTCCACCACGTCCAGCACTTCGTCCTGATCCAGGTTCTGCGTGCCCAGTGTCAGCTCCGTCGCAAGATAGACGTCGATGACTTCATCGGCAAATCCCGGGGCCGTAAAAATGCTGGATAGAAGTTGGAAGCGACCCGCCTTGTACCCGATCTCCTCTTCAAGTTCGCGAGCGGCACAGTCTAAGGGGTCTTCTTTCGGATGAAGTTTGCCGGCTGGGATTTCGTAGATGAACCCGTTGGCCGCATGGCGGAATTGGCGGATCAGCACAACCGTTCCATCTTGTTCAGCGGTATTGTCTCGACAGCGCGACGCACGCCGGATGGCGTATCACCTCGAGATCGATCGTGTGCCCGTTCGGGAGGCGCACCGGTATCCACATTGAGTGTGACGACAGTACCTTTGTAGATCGGTCTGACCATGACTGAGCGGGTTATGGCGTGCCTGGCTGTTTTTGTAGAAGGGTGGTTTGACGACAACGGCGGGGCAGGATTTCCCTCTGATATCGATCAGGATGGAGGATCCTGGCTGGGACGCAGCGGGCGTGACGTATCCCATGCCGATGCCTTTTTGTAGGATGGGCGATAGATTTCCGCTGGTCACTTCACCGATCACGGCCTGCTGATCCTGCGCGCTCAGGATCTTGAACCCATGTCGCGGCACGGCCTTTTCGACGAGCTCAAAGGCAACGAGGCGCCGCGATGGTCCGTTGCTGTGCTGTGCAAGCAACGGCGTGCGGCCGATAAATTCTCCTTTGTCGAACTTCACGACCCAGTCCGCTCCGGCCTCGATGGGCGTCGTGCCCTCATCCATGTCATTGCCGTACAGTAAGTAGGCCATTTCAAGTCGCAATAAATCGCGCGCGCCCAGTCCAGCTGGTTTCATGCCCAGCGGTTGTCCCGCTTCAAGGAGACGACTCCAGATCGTCATGGCTCCCTCGGCCGGAAGATACAACTCATAGCCCAATTCGCCCGTATAGCCTGTTCGTGTCACCAGGGTTACATGGCCACAGACGACGGCGTCGAGGCAGTGCCGGATTTTCAGGAGCGGAAGGTCAGTCAGGCCGGAACGGCGGTGAGAATGTCGCGTGAAGCGGGGCCTTGAATTGCAATTTGGGCTAGAGTGGTCGACTGGTCCTGAACCGTGCATCCCTGGGCTTGCGCGACCTTTTCGTGAAACCAGGCCACGATCTTTTCACGATTGGACGCATTCACGCAGACAAGAAATTCATACGGTTTCACGTGATAAATGAAGATGTCGTCCTTAATGCCTCCGTTCGGTGCGCAGACCATCGAGTATTGCGACTGGCGAACCGAAATCTTGGAAACATCGTTCGTAGTGACCCGCTGCAAAAAGGCCAATGAACCAGGCCCTGCGACACGAATGCGCCCCATGTGACTGACATCGAACAATCCCGCATGACGGCGGACCGTCTGGTACTCATCGACGACGCCGGAATAGTGAATGGGCATCTCCCATCCGGCGAAATCGACCAGCTTGCCTTGTGCGCTGCGATGCGCGTCTATGAGTGGCGTCTGTTTCATCTGATGTGCGTGAAATCCAGGGTGACGATGCGCGGAGGCCGGACCATTTTCCGGCCTTACCGAACTTCGAGCAATTCTCGTCAAACACCAGCGTGGCATTGGGAGGAATCACTCCGCCGGCGCCGCGCACTCCATACCCGAGGTCCGGTGGAATCGTCAGCTTCCGTTTGCCGCCGACCTTCATTCCGGCCACGCCTTCATCCCATCCGCGAATGACTTGGCCTGCCCCGATGGGGAAGGAGAACGGATCGCGGCGGTCGACAGAGCTGTCGAACTTCTTGCCGTTTGTCAGCCAGCCGGTATAGTGTACCGTCGCCAGATTGCCTGCGGCGGCCTCGCGGCCGGTGCCCACGACCACGTCTACGTATTTGAGTCCGGATGCGGTTGTGATTTCTGCTGTCGTCCCGGGTTGTTCACTGTTCGCCATCATTGGTCTCCCTATAGTCATCAATACGAATCCCACGATACCGCAAGTCGTCCACCAGAAGCGAGTCGTCATACGTACCTTTCAGCTCCTGCTAACCTGAATCACGAAGCAGGACAGGCGGAGCACTCAGTGGTTGAGCCCTGTCTGATGTCATCTGTCGGGTTCCGAGAAAATGGCAATGCTGGCTGTATAGCCATGGAGAAAATTCCGCCCGCCCACCGGTCCCCACCTCTCCCTGCGCAAAAAACCCGGCGAGCGGAATGGCGCCTAATTGTTCGCCCAAGACCGATGCGTCGTGATGCGCCACGCCAAAGAGGCCCTTGCCGCGCCCGCAACAACTGAACAGCAGTGCGCCGAGCGGTTTGGATGGGACGCCGCGAGGAGGCGCGGCGAGCAAGGCATGAAGATCTTCATCCGCGGAATGAGCATCCCGGACTTGAAACTGGACGGTCTGTCCTTCCTGGATGACATCCCCGATCACGATCGCGCCGGTCTGCTCGATCAGCACGAGAAGATTGCGGATCAGGAAATCGCCTCGAGTGAAATTGCGCGCGTTGCTCGTCCATCGCAATGCCGATATGCCAATGCCCGTTGTGCCTGAGCCCGTTCATCGCTGCTGAGTTGTTCAAAGACGGTCTGCAAGCAATGCAAAGCCGGCATGCCTCCGAGCTCTTGAATCACGTTGTGCTCGGACTTCGTGACGATGAAGCGGTCCCCGATGGGACGGCAGCCTTGCGAAATGACGGAGCGGACCGCAATGTTGCCCGACAGGGCCACGCCGACCAATCCGTCGGTAAATACCTGATCGTCGAGGAAGAGTCGATTCTCGCCGAGGTCCTGTCCTCCGCCGGCGGAGCCCGCCCAGGGCGCGGGTACCGGGGTATTGTTCCTCAATGACAGTGAGGGACTTCTTGCATGGAGAATCGAAAAGGGATCTGCAAACAGCATCATGACCGGGGTCGTGACGCCCACCTCATCCAGGTCCGGCCAATTGCGCAGCGAGAGAACTGATCATGGACGCTTGAAAAGGAGAGCCGCAATGGTTGGACGAGCACGCCGGGCAGGTGAGCCGCCCAGAGAGTGGCCGCTGGCCCCGATTCGATTTCACGTCCGGTCGCGATGATCCCCTCGCCCGTACAGCCGACCAGCGTGAGGGGGCCCAAGGCGGTGCGGAGTGCTTGCGAAAGGGCCTCGGCATGGTCCGCATGCTGAGCCGAAATTGAACAGGAAGGCCATATCAATGCGCGATGGAACCCAATTGCTCACGAATGGCATAAATCGAATCAGTTGGGGGGCAGACCTGACGTCACTCTGGCGGGTCAGGGCGGAGGCAAATCGCAGCGTTGACGGCGCAGTCGCAATCACGGGATGTCCTGCTGAATCGGGATGGACGGCGTGCAGCCGAGGGGGTCAGACGCCAGGAGTTCATACGTTCGGGTCGATCCGTGGCGAGCTTTTTGTAATAACGCCACATGTATGAAATGATAATCATTCCAGCTGCGCGAGTAAATAATGGAGTTCGGTCGGGTCTCGCGTTTCCAGGGCCTGCGCCATTCGCGTCTTTAAAAAGTCCGCAAACTTGTCGCTCTTTTCGAGCGCGGTGAGAAGCGTAAGTCCGCCTCCCATGGAATAGTCAGCCATAGCCCCCCGCATCCGACACAGACGAGCCAGGAGAATAGCCGTGGGGCCCTGTAAAAGCAAGGTGCCGGCCGGCGTCGCTTATCCTGTTCACCGCCCGATGGTCGGATCCGACGAAAGCAGTGCGCGGAGGCGTGAAATCGAGATCGCCTCAGCCCGAAATCCGTCGCGTCCTGTCACGGTGGTGGCGCCGGTCAGAGCGTTGAGGATCGCCTCTTCCGTGGCCTCAACCGTGGCGGTAATGACGGCATTCAGATGTGTGTCGGCCAGGTGCGTGAGGGAAAATGTTGGCTCCGGCGGGTAATGGGGGATGACATTGCCGGTGGAGAAGGCCAGCATGAAATCACCGCTTCCATGGCGGGCGGTCGAGCCGGTCCGGGCGAGACCCAAGGCCGCTCGCTTTCCGAGTCTTGTCAGTTGCCGGCTGTCGAGCGGGGCATCTGTGGCAATGATGACGATGATCGAGCCCTCGGCGTTTCCGCTGGAGCCCTCACGGGTGGCATGCAGACGTTCAGGATGTTGGTCCGGCAGCCCGCTGGATTGAGCGGGCGCGGCGTCATACCGTTGTCCGACCGGCACTCCGCCCATGATGAGTTCAGGGCGACGACCGTGGTTGGCGTTGTCACCAATACTCCGACCGTAAACCCTCCGGCTGCAGCGGGAAGCCGCCGGGAAGCTGTGCCGATGCCACCTTTGAATCCATAAGAAATCATGCCGGTACCGGCTCCAACGGTTCCTTCTGAGACCGGTCCGGCAGTCGCATCGTCCAAGGCTTGCATGACATCCGCTTCAGAAACATGGCGGCCCTGGATGTCGTTCAACCGGCCGTCATCACATTCCGCAACGACTGGAGTGAGGGTGTCGTCGGTGATGCCGATTCCCGGATAGCGATGGAGCATCCAGCTGATAACGCCATTGGCAACCCGCGGCACATTGAGTGTATTGGTCAAGGCGATGGGATATTCAAGAAATCCCGATTCAGCCACCCACGCCAGACCGGTCATTTCTCCGGTGCCGTTCAGCACGAAGGCCCCAGCGGGGACTTTCTTGTGCCAGACATCCTCTCGTGGCACGACGACCGTGACGCCGGTTCTGACAGGCCCTTGCCCTGGTTGAAGCGGGCCTTCTCCACGTATCAAGGTCACCTGCCCGACCTTCACTCCCGGCACATCGGTAATGGCATTCAGCGGGCCTGGTTCCAATTGTCCGAGTCTCAGGCCGAGTGCGCGAGCGCGTAGCCGCGGTTGCTCAGTCACGTCGTTCGACGTCTCCGCACTCCATCCGGAAGGAACGCAGCTAGCCATCACGAGAAGGACGCAGGCGACGATCGGGAAGGGCCTGAGGTGTGAATGGCTCATGCTGAGGGCATCCTCCATATGTCATCGGATGTGAAGAGAGGAGTGATGCTAGACGTCATAACTGCTTTCTTTGTGCGGCACGACAATCGATGTTCGGGGATATTCGGTCTGGATCGCCGCCGCCAGTGACAGTGCCTGTTTTTCTTCTCCGTGCACCACGAAAATTTGTTGAGGCGGAGGAGAAATCGCTCTCACATACGCGAGCAGATCGTTCCGATCCGCATGGGCCGACAATCCGTTAAACACGACCACCTGCGCGCGCCGTGCTGTGGGGATGCCGAACAGTGGTACCACATCCCAGCCTTCGACCAGCCTGCGCCCCAGGGTATGTTCGGCCTGAAAGCCCACGATGGCGATGATATTGGCTTCGTCCTGAATGGCATGTTTAAGGTGATGGACCACGCGTCCTCCTTCACACATGCCGGAGGACGCAATGATGACGCAGGGCCCCTTCACGCTGTTGAGTCGCTTACTTTCATCCGGCGATGAGACATACCGGATATATCGGGCGGCAAAAGGATCGCCTTCCGAAGTGAACGTACGATACGTCTCTTCGTCGTAACATTCAGGGTGCTTGCGGAACACGTCCGTGACTTTCGACGCCAGCGGCGAATCGATGTAAATGGGAAGCGGATCGATCTGGCCTTCGGCCACCAAATGTTTGATTCGCATGACCAGGTCTTGCGTGCGTCCGAGCGCGAAGGCGGGGACGATGATCTTACTGTTATGCGCTTTCGCGTGCGCGACGAGTTGTTGCGCTTTCTTGGTGAGCGTCTCCCCGGCCTCCTCGTGAAGGCGATCGCCGTAGGTTGATTCAATAATCAACACATCACAACTCGGCGGCGGCGTCGGGTCGCGAAGGATGGGCATGTCGAACCGTCCCAGATCGCCGGAGAACAGCACGGTGGTACTGTTGCCGCGCGCGGAGTATTTGAGCCGAATGGCGGCGGACCCAAGAATATGTCCGACATCATGAAAGGAAGCGGTGACGCGAGGGGTCACTTTAATCGTGTCCCCGTAACGGGCGCCGACGAAACGGCGGATGATGGCTCTGGCGTCACGTGTTTCATAAAAAGGTTTCAGGCACTTCTGCCCGCGGCGATTTTCCTTCCGGTTCAGATAGGCGCAGTCATTTTCTTGCAGGCGGGCCGAGTCCTCCAGCATCACGGCTGTCAGATCGGCCGTAGCACGGGTCATGTGGACATCCCCGCGAAACTGGTGTTGGCTCAGGACGGGAAGGGCGCCGGAGTGGTCGATATGCGCGTGCGACAAGAGCACGGCTTGAATCGAGCGCGGATCGAATCCTAAAAACCGGTTTTGCCGATCAGCCTCCTGCCGTGGGCCCTGAAAGAGACCGCAATCCAATAGGATTCGGCTCCCTGGCATTTCCAGAAGATGGCGGCTTCCCGTGACGGATCGCGCGGCGCCATGGAATGAGATCTTCATCGTGCGGCAGGGCCTCCATGGGTCTGACTGATCAGGTCCCAGGCCTGTTGAGCCGTTTCTGCAAAATGGAAGAGCGAGAGATCGTTGGGCCCGATGAGCCCTTCGTCTACCAACATGGACCAATTGATGAGCCGTTCCCAGTAGGCCTGCCCGATGAGGACGATCGTTATGTTGCGGGTTTTGCCCGTCTGGAGAAGGGTCAGGGTCTCGAATAGTTCGTCGAGCGTGCCGAATCCGCCGGGAAAGACGACCAGCGCACGTGCACGAAGGAGAAAATGCATTTTACGTAACGCGAAGTAGCGAAATTGGAAACACAGGTCCGGTGTGATGTAGGGGTTTGGTTGTTGTTCGTGCGGCAGGGTGATGTTGAGACCCATGGACTTGGCGCCGGCATCCGCTGCCCCTCGGTTGGCGGCTTCCATGATACCGGGGCCCCCGCCGGTGACGATGACGAAATCGCACTGTCCGTCGATTTGGCACGTCGCGGACACCAGGCGGCCGAATTCGCGGGCGATGTCATAGTAGTGCGCCAGGGCCAGCCGGCGTTCTGCTGTCGCCACTTGCTGCTGCCGGAGTGCATCCTGCGGCGCGGTTTGCAATTCGGCCTTCGCGGCTTCCAGGGCATGGCGCGCAAGGGAAGGTTCGACCAGCCGGGAACTACCGAAGACCACGATCGTCGAACGAATGCCTTGTTCTGTTTGGATCAATTCCGGCTTCAGTAGTTCAAGCCCGAGGCGGAGCGGGCGCAACTCATCGCGTTGGAGAAAGTCGATGTCTCGATCGGCGGGGATATAAGAAGACGACGTGGCGTGAGGATGTCGGCTCCCTGACTCGTCGGAGGAAACTAGGCCCATGGGCGGCATTATAACGAGGTGCGTGCAAGGCGGCAATTCGTGAACGGGGATGATGTCGAGGCCAGGCTAAAATGGATAGGGAGTAAACAGCGGATCCGGCCGATGACGCACGAACGCCTGGTGCGTCACGATCCAGTTGGTGTCGCAGAGCAGTTCGAAGGCGTCTGTACCCATGCCGGACCGAGAGAACACGAGGTCCGGGTTGACCGGCGACCAAGGCTTGACCAGCCATCCGAAATTCACGCGAGAGTACTTGGCATTGAGAAACCGATAGGTCACGACGGTTCCCCGCTCAGCTTCGGTAATGGAATCGGGCGCTCCCAATTTGTTCACAACCTCGGTCAGCGTTGTCTGCCCCTCGGTAATGAAGGCCACGGTATCGGGGGTCAACGGGGTATTGATGGTCAGCCGCGCGACGTTGCAGCCGGACAAGGGCATCGTCAGTATCGCGGTAACAAGGAGTGTAAGCGAAGCAATCCTGCGTGACACGGCATCAGTCTCCAAACGGCCAGAACCTGAACTCCAGATTTTCCGTGCGTTTTGACGCAATCACGTCTTCCACGACGCCGTCGTGATTGATGATGATAAACAGGTCGTCGCTTTTGACCGACACGCGGGAAAAGTTGATCAAGATCAGGAGCAGGCTGCCGACCTTGGCGTCGTATCGATAGTATTGGAAGAGGTCCCGTCCGTTTAATTGCAGAAGCCGGTCAGGGGCCCCGAGCTGGGCCAGAACGTCAGAGCGTGTGGTGACGCCCTTCTTGATCGAATTGACGGTGTCCGTCTTGATTTCGTCACCCAGGGTGCCTCGGCTGAATGCGCACCCGTTCAGCGTCAGCAGCATCACGCCCAGCAGCAGGCCCGCTCGTCGCATATGCGCTCCTCCTTGTGGGAACAAGCCTCCAGGCCGGCTAGCTGTTATGGCCGGAGGGAAAAGGTTTCGGAAGGACAAAATCGGTTTCGAAAATCCGGTAGCTCGAGGGTGTGAGTCCGACTCGTTCATACACCCCTTGGGCGATGGTGTTGTCGCCCTCCACATACAAACGCACGCCGCAAACGTCAGTGCGCGACTGCGCCAGGGTCATGACGGCTCCATGCATGGCCCGGTACACACCTTGGTGGCGCCACGCCGGATCGACGTAGACGCTCTGGATCCACCAGAATTGGGCATTTCGCCAATCGCTCCATTCATAGGTAATGAGGAGCTGCCCTATCGTCACTGTATCGGTCGAAGCGTCCCGGCGCAAGTCGGCGACATAATATTGTCCGCGTTCCGGCTGGTCGATCACGGCTTGTGTCCCCAGTCGTAGGCGCACGGGGTCCAGGTTTCGGTGTTCAGTCTCCAAGGCCATGGCAGCGCTGAATTTGGTGAGGACGTCCAGGTCTTGCAAGGTGGCCTGTCGAATGTGCAACTGATGGGCGGGGATCATGACGATTTCACCGCCGGGGCCGTGAGCCAGCCCTGGAGGGGACGATACAAACCCGCTGAAAATTCCAGCTTGAGGGCTTCCTCCGGCAGGAGGTTTAGTGGCTGCAGCTGGGTTTTGGGAATCATGGCGAGATATCCGGTGAACGGGTGAATGGCAGTCGGGACGAATACCATGACCAATTCGACCGATGGAGCAACTTGTAGTGCGCCTGGGGGTGGGCCCATGACAAAGCCGAGCGCCCAGAGGCCGTCGCGCGGGAACGGGAACGCGACCACCATACTTTGTCCGAAGCGCGCGCGGTAGTTCAGCAGATCTGTCATACTTTTCAAGGTCAAATAGATGCTGCGGATTAACGGAATGCCTTCGAGCGTCGTTTCGGCCCAGCGGACGAAACGCTGCCCGAAAACCTGTGTGGCAATGGCCCCCACCATGAGCACCATGCCGATGAGCAGCAGAACTCCCAATCCTGGCGCATAGGGTTGGATCTGGTGACCGATGAGGTTGAGCAGAAACGAGTCCAGCGTTTCGAACAGGGCTGCCAGGATCAAGAACGTCGTCCAGGCCGGCACGAGCACGAGCAGTCCGGTAAAAAAGATGCGTCCAAGCCGATGAGAAGACGTCACGCTGAGTCCTGGTGTTGGTGCGCGAGAGGGGTAACGATCATCTACGATACCAGATGGGGGCGAGTTTTGGTATCTTCTTGATCTGCCGATTTTTTTGGACTATGTTTCCTGTAACCTCTGAGTCACCCTTGGGGTGAGATTGTGAGATTCATGTGAGTGACGCCGTGCAAAAGAAAGTCAATCTCGACAAAGACCTGTTGGCCATTCTGTGCTGTCCTGAAACCAAGCAGGCGGTCGTATTGGCTGACGATCTGTTGATTCAAAAGGTGAACGGGGCGATCGAGCGGGGAGTATTAAAGAACAAGGCACAAAAGTCTGTCACGGAAAAGCTCGATGGCGGGTTAGTGCGATCGGACAATAAGATTCTCTACCCTGTGCGTGAAGATATCCCGGTCATGTTGATCGATGAGGGAATTCCGCTCGACCAGGTGGCCTAGTTATCCCACCTCGAACCTTCTCTGTTCATCTTACAAACATCATTAGTCCGATGGGTGCCCTGAAGGGAGTAACGTTGCCTGGTGCATCCCTGCGCGCCGTCTTACGGGATTCCGGTCCATTGTCAGATGGCGATGACAGGCTGGTGGGACCTATGGGGTTACGAGGCCGCTCTCCCCTGAGGCGCTCTCGGTTTTGGAGCCGGTGGAGGTTCCGCATTGAGCGCACAGATACTCGTACAGATTTCCAGTGGGTAACACGAGAAGCAGGCGCTGGCGGGTGGGAGTCGCTTGACGACAATGCCCACAGTAGAGCAAGGAGGCGTTAAACGAATCGTATTGATCCGTCTGACGGTGGCCTTGGGGCGACGATGAGGTGCCCCGTGGTTTCGCGGCACGCGGAGGCCAGCCGGGTGGTGAAGGTCTGTTCGAACGTGACTGCATGAAAGGTATTCTACTGAGAGCCGGATAGAGCGCGCAATGGCTTATATGTGATGGTCGCCGAATTGAGGATCAGCGGATGTGCTGGTCTTCGGGAACATCGGGTTCATCGCTGTTCCTCCCGCGAAAAACCCACCACAGCGAACGCAGGACTTGCACCACGACATAGAGAGTCAGGCCGGAAAGTAATCCGTACAGCCA
>JASGJV010000034.1:0-268892 GCA_049840695.1 Nitrospira sp. | reverse complement strand
CGAGCGTGGCCTGCCGCGAGGCGATCCAGCACTCCCAGATCGCCTGATCCCAGCTGCGCGCGTCGCGCAGCAGGCGGCCCTGCAGCAGGCTGTTGTCGAGCACGCTCTCGTCGAGATCCATGATCACGACGGGTTCGCGCGGGCCCGCGAGCGGCGTGAACGGATCGAGCAGGGCCGGCGTGAAGCGGCCGGCCCTGCGCTCCTGCAGCAGGCGCACCAGCTGCGTGGCGGCGCCGCGATAGACGCTGCGCGTGTTCGCCTGGTACTCGGCGGAACGCTGCATCCACAGCAGCGCGTCGAGGTCCTCGTGGGCGTCGCTGCGGCGGGTCCCGCGCTCGCCCGCGATCCGGCACAGCCCGGCGGCGTCCGGACCCGCGATGGCGGCATGGGTCGCCGCCGCCGGCACAGCGCCGCCGTCGGCCGCGGGCGCCGCATGGGACACGGCGAGCATCGCGGCAACGAGCCTTGCGGCAAGGGACATCGCGGCAGGGAACATCGTGGCGGCGAACGGCCTGACGCGAGGCGGCGCGGCGCGGAAGCGGGCCGTTGCGCGGCGGGCCCGCTCACCCGGCGACCTTCTCGGCCTCGAGATCGTACGTACCGGCGCCCGTGATCCGCACCTGCGCGAACTCGCCGGCACGCAGGCCCTTCGCGGCGGCGAAGCGGACCACGCCGTCGATGTCGGGCGCCTCGGCGCTGCTGCGCGCGATCGCGACGCCGTCCTCGATGCGATCGATCAGCACGCGGCATTCGCCGCCGACGCGCGCCGCGAGCCGCGCCGCGCTGATCGCCGCGGCCTTCGCCATGAAGCGCCCGTAGCGCTCGTCCATCACCTCGGGAGCAATGGCGCCCGGCAGCGCGTTGGCGCGTGCGCCTTCGACGGGCGAGTACCTGAAACAGCCGACGCGATCGAGCTGCGCTTCGTCGATCCACGCGAGCAGCTCCTCGAACTCCGCCTCGGTCTCGCCGGGAAAGCCGACGATGAAGCTGCTGCGGATCGCCGAGCGCGCGGGCTCGTGCGGCGCCAGGCGCGGATGCGATCGAGCGTGTCCACCGCATGCGCCGGCCGCCTCATGCGCCTGAGCACGCCCGGGCTGCCGTGCTGGAACGGGATGTCGAGGTAGGGCAGCACGCCGTCCTCGCTCATCAGGCCGACGACGTCGTCGACATGCGGATACGGATACACGTAGTGCATGCGCGACCAGACGCCGAGCTGGCTCAGCGCGCGCGCCAGATCGGTGAAGCGCGATTCGTAAGGCTGACCGCGCCACTGCACGCCGCGATAGCGGATGTCGGCGCCGTAGGCGCTGGTGTCCTGCGAGATCACCAGCAGTTCCTTCACGCCGCCGCGCACGAGCGCCTCGGCCTCGCGCATCACGTCGTCGAGTCCGCGGCTGACGAGCTTGCCGCGCAGGTCGGGGATGATGCAGAAGCTGCACTTGTTGTTGCAGCCTTCGGAGATCTTCAGGTAGGCGTAGTGGCGCGGCGTGAGCCGGATGCCCTGCGGCGGCAGCAGGTCCGTGAACGGATCGTGCGGCTGCGGCAGGTGCGTGTTCACCGCCTCGAGCACGCTCTGGTACGCGTGCGGCCCCGTGATGCCCAGCACCTTCGGATGCGCCTTGCGGATGCGGTCGGGGTTCGCGCCGAGGCAGCCGGTGACCAGCACCTTGCCGTTCTCCTCCAGCGCCTCGCCGATCGCCTGCAGCGATTCGTCGATGGCCGATTCGATGAACCCGCAGGTGTTCACGACGACCAGATCCGCGCTCCTGTAGCCGGGCGCGATCTCGTAGCCACGGAGCTTGAGCTCGGTGATGAGGCGTTCGGAGTCGACGAGGGCCTTGGGACACCCCAAGCTGACGAACCCGACGGCGGGGGGTCGGGGGGCTGCGGTCTTGCGGCGGGCGGTGGAACTCATGAGGCTTTATAGTATCGCACAGCCGGCCGCCCGGACCCTCGAGATGAGCTTCGATCGCCAGTACTACCAGCGCTTCTACCACGACCCCCGCACCGCAGTGACGTCGCGCGCCGAGATGCAGGGGCGGGCACGGATGATCGCCGCGGCGGTGGATTATGTGGGGGTGCCGGTGCGCAGCATCCTCGACGCCGGCTGCGGCATCGGCCTGATGCGCCGGCCGCTGCTGCGCGCCCTGCCGCGCGCGACCTACACCGGCATCGATGCCAGCGAATACCTCTGCAAGCGCTACGGCTGGCGGCACGGCAGCATCGCGTCGCTGCGCCTGCGCGAGCGCTTCGAGCTGGTCGTCTGCTACGACGTGCTGCAGTACCTGACGACGGAGCAGGCGCGTGCAGCCATCGTCAACCTCGGTCGCTGGTGCCGGGGCGCGCTGTACTTCGGCGCGCTGACGCGCGAGGACTGGGAGCACAACTGCGACCAGTCGCGCACGGACCCGGACGTGAAGCTGCGCAGTACCGCGTGGTACCGGCGCGAACTGGCGCGTGCGTTCCTTCCCCTGGGCTTCGGCATCTGGCTGAACCGCAAACTCGACATCCCGATGTGGGAACTCGACAAGGCGCGTGCATGAGCGGGCCGCGCTGCCTGGTCGAACTCTCGGAAGCGAAGCGCGTGCAGACGCCCCCCGCATCGGGCTATCTGCACATACGCGGCATCGAGATGGCGCCGGGCCGCCCGCAGGTCGACCTGTACTTCAACGGCGCGGACAGCAGCGTCGTCCCGTCGGCGTGGAAGCAGGTACGCGTGATGCAGGTGGAGAACGCGACGAACGGCACGCTGTGGCGCCTCGTCGCCGCCGACACCGACCATCCGCTGTACGCGCGCTCGGTGCAGATCCACCGCTCGGCGGCCACGCGCATGATGTCGGTGCTGCCGAAGGCGAAGCCCCCGCTGCACCTGCGCCTGTTCTGGTGGGCCCTGCCGCGCCTGATGCGTGTGCCCGGGCTCGCGGGTCTGCTGAAGAAGAAGGAATGACGACGATGAGCGGCAGGATCCCGGTCACGGTCCTCACGGGTTTTCTCGGCTCGGGCAAGACCACGTTGCTCAACCGGATCCTCACGGAGCGCCACGGCAAGCGCATCGCCGTCATCGAGAACGAGTTCGGCGAGGTCGGTGTCGACCACGAGTTCGCCATCGGCGCGCAGGAGGAGATCTTCGAGACCAGCAATGGCTGCATCTGCTGCACCGTGCGCGGCGATCTGATCCGCATCCTCGGCCAGCTCGTGAAGCGGCGCGACCGCTTCGATCACGTGATCGTCGAGACGACGGGCCTTGCCGACCCGGGCCCCGTCGCGCAGACCTTCTACGTCGACGAAGACCTGAAGGAGGACTTCGAGCTCGACGCCATCGTCGCGCTCGCCGATGCCGCGCATGTGGCGCGGCAACTGAAGGACAGCGCGATCGCCGCTGAGCAGATCGGCTTCGCGGACGTGATCCTGCTGAACAAGATCGATCTGTGCGCGCCGGCGGACGTCGCCCGGCTGGAGCGCGAGCTGCGCGCCATCAACGGCACCGCGCGGATCGTGCGCACGCAGCGCGCCGAGCTGCCGCTCGCCGACGTGCTCGACATCGGCGCGTTCGACCTGCAGCGCGCACTGGAGCGCGACGCCGCGTTCCTCGAGAAGCCGCGCGACTACGAGTGGGCGGGCCTGTACGCGCTGCCGGCCGGTCGCGTGTGGCTGCACGCGGGCGGGCACGCGCACGACGGGCTCGGCCACGACCACGATCATGACCACGGCCACGAAGGCCATGGCCACGCCGAGCACGGCCACGCCGGTCATGGCCACGATCAGGTCCACGAGGGCCACGAGGTCCACCGGCACGCGGGCCACGAGCCCGGCGCGCTCGCGAGCGTGAAGCTCGCGCTGCTGCCGGCGGCGGGCACCGATGCCGCGGCGCTCGATGCGCTGCTGGCCGATGCCGATCGCGCCTTCGCGCAGAGCCCGCGCAAGACGCGCAACGGCGGCGCGCTCGCCACCGACGGCACGCTGCACCAGATCGAACTCGGCGGCCCCGTCGAATATCCGGTCGGGATCCCGGCCGCCGGCCACTGGGCCGTGTTCTGCGAGCACGCCCCCGGCGAGTTCGGCATGCACCTGCACGGCCATCCCCCGCTCGCGCACCGCGAATTCGGCTCGCATCACCATGACCAGGCGATCGCGTCGATCGGCATCGAGGATGCGCGCGCGCTCGATCCGGTGAAGCTCAACGACTGGCTCGGCTACCTGCTGCAGAGCCGGGGTGCGGACATCCTGCGCATGAAAGGCGTGCTCTCGCTGAAGGGCGAGGCCCGCCGCTACGTGTTCCACGGCGTGCACATGACGTTCGACGGCGCGCTCGAGAAGCCCTGGGGCCAGCGCGAGCGCATCAACCGCCTCGTGTTCATCGGCCGCCACCTCGATCGCCACGAACTCGAAGCCGGCTTCGAATCCTGCGTGGCATGAGCGCGCGCGCCCGGCACGGCTCGAGCTGCGCTGGCGCTACGAGCTGCACGATTATCCCGCCGACGCGATCTGGTCGGCCGACGGCCGGCAACTGATCGTCGGCGGTGGAGAGGGGCCGCTGTTCCTCGTGCGCGTCGGGGGCGAAGGGGGCGCGACGGCGCTGCCCGCGCATCGCGGCGGTGTGCTCGCGCTCGCGTGGGCGGGCTCGGGCATGCAGTTCGCCAGCAGTGGGCAGGACGGCGTGCTCCTGTTGTGGGATGCGCGCCAGCACACGAGCCGCGAGCTTTCCCGGCAGCCAGGCTGGATCGGACAGCTCGCGTTCTCCGCGAACGGCAAGCGCCTGGCCGCCGCCAGCGAGCGCAAGGTCCTGCTGTTCGAGACCGCCGGCGCGGCACAGGCCCCGGGCGCACCGCTCCACACGCTGCCGGATCACCCCGGCGCGATCGCCGCCCTCGCGTGGCGGCCGAAGAGCGGCGAGCTTGCCGCGCCCAGGCCGCCGGTGATGAGACATACCGCCCGCTCCCGCAAGGCGGGAGATGCCTCCCCTGCTTTTGGGAGGCGCAGCGGCTCGAAGGTCCTCACCCATCGGTGGGCACCACGATAGGCCACGACCGGCTCAAAGGCGGGGCTTCCGTATTCCGCCACCAGGCGAGCGCCCCACCGCTCCGCGAAAGGAGTGGTACACGGCGTCTGATCCAGATCGATGATGCGGCAGAAGAGGCCTGGATACTCCTGGGACAACACCAATGTTGCGCCTAAGAGCGTCGCCCGTTCAGGCCATAACTGCTCCTCTCCGGTGATGTCATGGAGCCCCTGCGTCAGCACGAGCACGGCAGGGCGATTGTCGGGCTGCTCCTCAAAGACTTGCGCCAGCAACATCAGATGAAGAAATCCTCGTTCCTGTGCCGTGCGGATGCGCGAGGGTTCGGTGGCCTGAGACCACCTCCCGTCGAGCGTCCAGGCGTGGACCAGGCATTGTGGATTCAGTCCTCGGCTCGCCAAGTCGCATTGCAACGCCTCATGATCGTCGCGCGAATCGGGACGAAGGCAATAATGGCCGTCGGACAGGCGGGAAAAGCCTGGGCCCGGAGAGACGGTGGTCATCGACCTGACCAAAGGAGGCAGCTGCGACCGCAACAGGATTTCGATGTCCCCTTGATCGACAAACAGCAACCAGTTCACTCCCCGCGCCGTTGGCGCATGGGGGAGGAGCACCGATCGCTTCCAGGACGGCTGGTAGAACCATTGCGTCGGATCGGCTCGCCGCTCAACAGACGGCTGGGGTATGTCCTGCTTAGGCTCTAACCAATAGCGTTGCCGTTCAAACGGATAGGCCGGCAGTGGTACCCGTCGGCCAGAGCGCCCGGCGCGAAGGCCCTTCCAATTCACCTGCACGCCGGCGCCCCAAAGTCCGCCGAGCGCCATGAGCAAGCCGGGCATTTCTTCCTCGTCTCGCCCGCCCATCGAGGCCAAGACCGGAGTGTCCGACGTTTCGGGATGGCGTTGAGCCAATGCGTGCAGCGTCCGGCCCGGTCCAACTTCCAGCAGCACCGCGTTTCGTCGCTCCAGCAGGGTGCGTGCCCCGTCCGCGAATCGCACCGTCTCGCGAAGGTGTCTGACCCAATAGGAAGGATCGGCGGCCTGGTCACGGCGGATCCACGTCCCTGTCACGTTCGAGACCCAGGGAATGCTCATTTCATGGAACGTGATTCCCGATACGACAGCTGAGAACCGGTCCAGCATCGGCTCCATCATGGAGGAGTGATATGCATGGGACGTCGACAGGCGGCGCGCTTTGATGCCCCGCTGTGCCAGGTCGCTTTCAAAAGACTCGAGCAATCCGTACGGTCCGGACACCACGCATTGCGTAGGGGCATTCACCGCCGCGAGGTCCAACCCTGCACGGAGCAGAGGGCGCACTTCCCCTTCGGTCAAGGCAACGGCCGCCATGCCTCCGGGGGGCATGTCCTGCATGAGCCGTCCTCGCATCGCAACAAGCGCGAGCGCATCGTCCAAGGAGAACAGGCCAGACAGGCATGCCGCCACATATTCACCGACGCTGTGACCGATCATGGCGGCGGGGGAAATGCCCCAACTCATCCAGGTACGCGCGAGCGCATACTCAAGGACGAAAAGCGCAGGCTGCGTCTGTGCGGTGCGGTCAATGAGTCCGGTCTCGCCCGGCACGGTGGGAAACAGAACGCTACGGATGTCCCGGCCCATGTGACGGGACAGCAGGACAGCGCACTGATCCACGGCTTGCCTGAATGCCGGCTCATGTTCGTACAGCGACCGTCCCATGTGTGGGTATTGCGAACCCTGTCCAGGAAACATGAAAGCGACCTGACGATCCTCGGTGATCGGCCCTGACGCACCACACATGACACCGGAACGGGCCAGGCCTTCCCGGGCCTCTTCCAGCGTATTGGCAACCACCCACCGACGATGCGGAAGTGAGCGGCGCCCTTCTTGGAGTGTGTGCGCCACGTCGTCCAGGTTGACTGCCGGCGTCGCGGCCAGCGACGAGCCCAGCCGTTCGGCGGCCCTGGCGAGGGCTTCCCTGGAACGGGCCGAGAGAATCAAGAGGTGATGGCGGACACCGAACGACGCCGGAGTTGCGGGCAGGGCCGGTGCCTGTTCAAGCACGACATGCGCATTGGTGCCGCCGAGTCCGAATGAACTCACCCCTGCCCGCCGCGGGAAGTTTCCCGACCATTCTCGCAACCTGTCGTTCACATAGAAGGGTGTCGTCTTGAAATCGATGGCCGGATTGGGGGAGGAATAGTGAAGGCTGGCAGGAATCTTCAGATGCACAA
The DNA here is from genome assembly GCA_049840695.1 of Nitrospira sp. Lineage (GTDB taxonomy): Bacteria > Nitrospirota > Nitrospiria > Nitrospirales > Nitrospiraceae > Nitrospira_A. Next base: position 261,660 of record JASGJV010000034.1, on the reverse strand, counting down.
GCGCCAGGATCGTCTTGATGAGTCCCGCGATACCCGCTGCGGCATCGAGGTGACCGATGTTGGTTTTCACCGAGCCGATGGCGCAAAAGCCGCTACGGCTACTTGAGGCACGAAAGGCCTCCGTCAACCCTGCTACCTCGATCGGATCTCCCATCGGCGTACCGGTCCCATGCGCCTCGATATACGAAATCGTGTCAGCCTCAATGCCGGCCGCTGCATGTGCAGCTTCAATCACGCGCGCCTGCCCTTCGATTCCGGGCGCCGTATAGCCGACCTTCGACGCGCCGTCGTTGTTGACGGCCGACCCTTTGATGACCGCGAGGATGTGATCGCCCTCGGCGATGGCGTCTTGCAGACGCTTGAGGAGCACGAGCCCTACTCCACTTCCGCCGACTGTCCCTTCTGCCTTCGCATCGAAGGCGCGACAGTGCCCGTCCGGTGATGCGATGCCCCCTTCCTGATACAGGTACCCGACCGTTTGGGGAACCGTCACGGACACCGCGCCGGCAAGCGCCATGTCACATTCCCCGGTCAGCAACGCCTGACAGGCCAAATGCACTGCCACCAGCGAGGTGGAGCAGGCGGTCTGAACAGCCAGGCTGGGGCCGCGCAGATGTAATTTGTAGGAGAGCCTCGTGGCGAGTGAGTCCTTCTCCACGCCTAACATCGCCGCCATCTCGGCCGGCGATTGCAGGAGTACTCGCCGCGGGAACAGGTGATAGAGGTACCCGCTCGTGCTGGATCCGGCATAGACCCCGATCAATCCTGCGTAGCGGGACGGATCGTACCCCGCGCGATCAAAGGCCTCCCAGGCACACTCGAGCAGGAGACGCTGTTGGGGATCCGTCATTTCCGCTTCTCTGGGCGTCATCCCGAACAATGACGCATCGAAGAGGTCGACCTCCTCAAGAATGGCCCGCGCCTTGACATAGTTCCTGCGCTCGGCCGTCTGCCGCTCAACACCGGCCTCCGACAATTGCTGAAAACTCAATTCCGAGATTGACTCTTTCCCCGCACAAAGATTGTCCCAGAACGTTTCGACGTCAGGCGCCCCGGGAAAGCGGCCGGCCATGCCGATGATGGCAATGTCCAACCCTTCACGCTGATCACCCGTCTCTGCATCCCGTTCTGTCAGATTCATGTGCGCCTCGAGGACAGTGTCTGATCGCGCCGCTGCTTCAATCGGCGCAGGCCGGCGTTGCGCTGGTCCTCCATCTGTTGGCTCTGAGGGTCTTGGCCACCGGTGCCCTGGGGACCTTGTCCGATAGCCGCGGCTAACGCATGGACAGTGGGGTACCGGAACAGATCCACGATCGAGAGATCCCGATCGGCGATCGCCCGCAGTTCCGTGAGCATGTTCGGCAGCAGTAAGGAATGCCCGCCCAGATCGAAAAAGTTGTCATGCACACTGATGTCGCGGACTCCCAACATCCGCTCCCAGATTGCAGCCACCGCTCGTTCGCGTTCGTCATGCGGCAGAGTCCTGTCCCGGAAAGGGTCCTGTGCCGACCGCACCATTGCCCGAAGCGCCTTGCGATCGACCTTGCCGCGTGTCGTTGTCGGCCACACATCGAGGAACACCCATTGGCTCGGGATCATGTAGCCCGGCAGTCGATCGGCTAAGAAGGCGCGAAGGTCCGGTCCCGTCAGGGAGTGGGATTCTTGGCTCAGCACGTATCCCACCAGGCGGGACTCGTGGGCGCGCTGTGGCTCCCTCCCGCTCACATCACGAAGAGGCGCCCCATCTCCCTCCACGTCCGACTCCAGCCATACTCGCGCGTCTTTCACCTGCGGATGCAGGCGGATGTGGGATTCAATGTCCAGCAGCTCCACACGGAACCCTCGAATTTTGACCTGATCATCACCGCGACCAAGAAACTCCAGCACCCCGCCGGCCTGACGCCGCGCCAGGTCGCCGGTGCGATACAACCGCGCGCCTCCTTCGCGGCTGAAGGGATGGGGAACGAAGCGCTCGGCCGTCAGCGCGGGGAGCCGATGGTACCCGCGCGCGAGCCCCGTGCCGCCAATGTACAGTTCGCCCTGGACGCCAAACGGCACTAGGTGAAGCTGAGGATCGAGGACATACAGTTCTACGTTGGCGATCGGCCGGCCAATGGGAACGGTCCGCAGCTCCAATCCCGATGAGCCGGGTCCCATGCAATACGTGCTTGCGGTCACAGTGGCTTCGGTCGGCCCATAGGCATTACACCAGGCGCAGCTTCCGGCAACGCGTCTCCATCGGCGCACATCATCCACGTGGACCTTCTCGCTGCCCACGACCGTTAACCGGAGGGACGGCGGGAGCGCAACGGTGGCGCGTTCCAGCTCCTCGACCCATCCGGCCCAGTACGGGGTCGGCAGGTTGACCACCGTCACCTGTCGTTCTCCAATGAACCTCGTAAAATCGCCATAGGCGGGAACTGGCTCATGCGAGCGCAACACGACTGCGCCCCCGGCGAGCCAGGTTGGAAAACATTCCTCCGCCACCACGTCGAAACTCACGGATGCAAACTGGAGCACGCGATCCTGTGACGAAAGGTCATAGGCCTCGCGCATGGCAAGACCGTGGTTCGTGAGGGCGCGATGGGAGATTCCGATCCCTTTTGGCTGTCCCGTCGTACCAGAGGTATAGAGCAGATAGGCCATCTCGTCAGGATGAGGACCGGAGGAAAGGTTGTAGTCAGGCAATGCAGCCGCGTCCGTCCACTGCTCGTCGAGCAGAAACAAGGGCGGTCCTTGCGCAGGGAGAGTCCCGGCCTGTTTGGCTTGCGTCAGGATCAGGCCCGGCTGTGCGTCTCGAATGATTGCGGCCTTCCGTTCCATGGGATAAGCCGGATCCATCGGCACATAGGCCAGTCCCGCCTTCAGGCATCCCCACAGAGCGACGGCCATCTCCAGCGAGCGATCGGCACAAAGTCCCACAGCCATCCGGGGCGCCATTTCCTGCCGTAGCAGATAGCGGGCCAACTGGTTGGCTCTGCGATTCAACTCGCCATAGGTGAGGGCGCTGTGCGATCCTTCCAGCGCCAGCGCCTCTGGGGTGCGGTTCGCTTGTGCTTCGATGAGTCGGTGAAGACTGGCCTCCTGTAGCGCCGGCTTGCCCGGCCCCCTGCTCTCAGCCAGCGCCGAAGCCTTTTCCTCAACCGAGAGCATCACCCACTCAGCCGGCCGTGCCTCGGGCGAGGTCACGAGTTGGCTGAGCAGTGCCTGTAAGTGACCGGCCATCCGCGAGATGGTGGATTCGCGAAACAAATCGGTACTGTATTCGAAGACTGCCCCAATGCTTCCATCATGGTTGCGAACCATCTCCAATGTGAGATCAAAAGCGGAGATGCCGGCATTGACCGGCAGACGCGATACTTGCAGGCCGTCAGGCGGGGCGGTCTCTAACGGCGACCCTTCCAGCACGAACATGACCTGGAACAGCGGCGTAAAGCCAAGGTCCCTCGTCACCCCCAATTGATCCACTAAACGTTGAAAGGGAAGTTCCTGGTGAGCCTGCGCCTCAAGGACGGTTTTCCGTACATGAGCCAGCAGGTCCTCAATAGTCGCGTGCCTCTTCATCTTCAGTCTCAATGCGACCGTATTGACGAAACAGCCGACAAGCTCCTCTGTTTCACGGCGGCCGCGATTGGCAACAGGCGTGCCAATGCAGAAGTCAGTTTGGCTACTGTATCGAGACAGGAGCATGCCGAAGACGGACAGCAAGAGCATGAATGGCGTCACCCTGTAACGGCTTCCCAGGGCCTGGAGCTCCCCGGCTATCGCCGAGGATATCTTCCACGAAAATCGTTCGCCTCGATGCCCCTGAATCGCGGGGCGTGAGTAGTCCCAGGGAAGCCTGAGCAAGGGCGGCACTCCGTGAAGGTGGCTTCGCCAGTACTCCAGGTGCTCTCGCTCGGCCTCACCGCCGGCTTGCTGGCGCTGCCATGCCGCAATATCCACGTATTGGAGTGATGGCGTCGGCAGTGAGACCGCCCGTTTGTCCTTGAAGGCGCCGTAGAGGGAAAACAATTCGGCCCGGATGATCTCCATCGACTGGCCATCGGCGATGATGTGATGCACGGTGACTGATAGGAGGTGTTCCGTCTCTTCAAGTCGAAACACGCGGCATCGGATCAGCGGTCCGACCACGAGGTCGAATGGCCCCCAGGCCTCCTCCCGCACTAGACGAAGAACGTCCTCCTCACGCTGCGCCTTAGTCCCGGCTGACGGTTCTTCGATCGCCAACACCAGCGACAATCGCGGGGCGATGACATGCGTTGGGCAACCGTTGACCACAGCAAACCATGCCCGAGAATCTCATGGCGTCGAACGATCTCATCGATGGCGCTCTGCAGGGCTTCTACGTCGAGCCGGCCTTCGATGCGCAACGCGACAGCAATGTTGTTGATAGAGGTCCCGGAAGACAATTGCTCGAAAAACCAAAACCGTTCCTGAGAAAACGACAGGGGCAGTGTGCCCCCTCGCTCGATCGCCGGGATCGCCTCGCGTGGGACATCAACCCGGGCGGGAGCGATAGATGAGACGAACGCCGTAAAGGCGGAAAGCGTGGGATGGTCGAAAAGGGTTTCCGGTGCCACCTCGATGCCGCGAAGCTCCTGGAGGCGGGCCATCATCTGCACACTCCGAAGAGAATCTCCGCCCAAGGCAAAAAAATCGTCCTGTTGCTTCACCATCGGTCGATCCAATACCTGCGACCATATTCCGGCGATCATCGCGCTCAGCGCATCGCTCTCATATTCTCCGGAGGCGGAATGGCAATCGGCAGGTCCCGGCCTGTCGGGGCGGCTTTCGGGAGCCGACTCCCCTACTATTGACAGCGAGCGGGCAAGAAACTGCGTCCGACAGAGTGAGCGTTGCACTTTTCCACTGGAGGTCTTTGGCAGACTGCCGGGTTTGATCAGTACGATGGCGGACAGGGATACCTCATGGCATAAAGCCACTGCCTGACGAATGGCAGCGGCAATCGCAGCCACGTCGAGCATCCTGGCGCGCGGTTTGACCTCCTGCACCACGATCAATTGCTCTTCCTCCTCTTCCGTGATCGCGAAGGCTGCGCAGCCGCCGGCTGTCAAGGAGGGATGCGATTCCTCCACGGTACGCTCAATATCCTGGGGATAGTGATTGCGGCCCCGGATAATGATCAGATCCTTCAAGCGGCCCGTGACGAACAAGTCGCCATCCTGCAACAGCCCAAGATCTCCAGTCCTCAGAAACGGACCCTCGCCGCTCCCGGCCAATGTGGCTTGAAAGGTGGCTGCGGATTCTTCTTCCCGTTGCCAATAGCCATGCGTCACGGACGGGCCAGCGACCCAAATCTCTCCTTCCTGCCCGTCGGCACACAGAACACCGGAATCCGGATGGACAATGCGAATCGATTGTCCCGCGTGGGGCCTTCCGCAGCCCACGATTCGGCGGTCATGCGCATTGGAACCGGCAAATGCCGCCTGAGAGGACGGGACATCCTCCTTCGAGCGAACAACCGGCCCGGCACCTTTTGTTCCGCCCGTCACTAACAGCGTCGCCTCGGCTAACCCGTAACAGGGATAAAAGGCCTGCTGACGGAAACCGCACTCGCGAAAACGATCGGAGAAACGTTCAATGGTTGCGGCACGCACCGGCTCGGCGCCGTTAAACGCCACAGTCCACGAGCGGAGATCTAGATCAGTTCGCTGCGCATCGGTCACCTGCTTCGCGCAGAGTTCGTATGAAAAGTTGGGCCCCCCACTCGTCGTCGCGTGGTATCTGCTGATGGCGGACAACCATCGGGCAGGCTTTTGAAGAAAATGCACCGGCGACATCAAAATGCCGGGGGCGCCGATATAGAGCGGCTGCAAGACGTTTCCGATCAATCCCATGTCGTGATACAGCGGCAGCCAGCCGACGATCACATCGTCCGGCGTATGGCCGAATGCTTCCTGGATGGCTCGCTGATTGTGCAGCAGGTTGCCGTGCGAGACCTTGACGCCTTTGGGGGTCCCGGTCGATCCAGACGTGTATTGGAGAAATGCCAGGGTATCGGGAGTGAGGGACGGTCGCATCCAATTATTTTCAATGCCCGGCTCGATCTGGTCTGTGTTCAGCCAGTGAAGTCGGGACAAATCCTCACGGTCCCCAACCTGTCCGGGTCGCCGCCGGAGCATGGCGCTGATGGAAGTCGTCGAAAGGACGATCTGTGCACACGAATCAGAAAGGATGGCTTGCACCCTCGGCAGGCCACGCTGACGTTGAGGCGGATAGGCAGGCACCGCCACCACACCGGCATAGAGACAGCCGAAGAAGGCAGCTATGTAGTCCATTCCCGGCGGATACAATAGCAGCGCGCGAGCTCCCGCCGCCTCGATCGATTGCAGCCACGCAGCAATAGCCCGGGCCCGCCGGTCCAATTCGCCGTAGTTCCATCGTACCTCCTCTGTCTCGCCATCGAGCAGGTAGGTATACGCATGCCGAGTCGGAGCTGCGGTGGCCCGAGAATGAAGCAAATCTATGAGTGTTGTGTGCATCTCCGTCCATGCCATGAAATCATTTGCCGCCATCCTCGTGAGAGCTGTGGGCGGCTCTCTTCTCCTAAGACGTTTGACTTCGAGAATCTTGCATGCTCATGCTCCTGGCCATTTCTGACACAGAGGGATCCTTCACGGTGCCTCACCGCGAAAGCTGCTTCAACAGTATCATCTGATTAATGACGCCCGGATTCGTTTATGCAGCTCAGTGAGGCAGGCCAGCGATACTAAAAGTCTGTACTCGTACATCAACTCGCACATCGTCAGCGCATTCAAGACAGGAAGAGGATGCGCGAAAGATGGTGGTATCAGCGGATCTCAGTCTCTGTGGCAGCACGAAGGCAGATTGTTACGTAGCAGAGCCGTCTGTTCGTTGCGCCCTATCGTCAAGCTAGGGCACCGCCTGGGGGTTGCAGCGGCGGGAACACCAAGTCCTTTGAAGCAGAATTGTTCTGCCGACCTGAAACCGCCGCGGATTATAAGGTTCGTGACCGTCGGCAATGTCTCCGTTGGTCAGTTTGAGGAGATCGTTGTGTATACGGGAATGAGCCGATGAATGGGTCATCGACGTTTGCTATGGCGCACCGGCTGGCGACTCGCCCTGCCCTTCTTCGGCTTAGGCCCCAAATCTTCAATTCTAGACCGTGGGATCAGAGCCGCTTCGGTCTGGCTCTGACCCCTCTGTGAGTGATTGAGAACTAAACCGGTGAGATGAGATTGGCACTTATAGGCATTGGTTCCGTAGGGATTTCAAATCTCCCACCCTTTTTTGGGATTGGAAGTTATAGTCTTTGGTAGTGTAGGGGTTTCAAATCTCGCCCATCCGCCAAATTCTAAGCATGTTAGCCACTCAGGCACAATCGGTCCATTGCGAAACTGAACTTCTCCGCTTCCCCTACTAGTTACCTGTGGTTCTCGATAGCCCCGTTTGCTCCGTTTATTCCCTCATATTCGCGCGCCGGAGATGTTTCTCCGAATAACTACGCACTTGCGTGAATAGGCAACCGCATGGTTGACTGAAAAAGGGTGAAGGTCTCTGCCTTGGTTGTGCCCACCCAGGGCGGGAAGAGGTCTCGGCATCCTCCTGGCGAGATCTGCCTTCACCCCCAAAACCTCAACCGCCACATTACATCCTTCAATCCGGATCACAGTCCCGCCGAGGAACGTCGCAGGCCGACAACATGCAAGAATAAAGGGAGATACAACTCGCAGCCACTTGATAGCTCACCATCTATAAAAGACATCAAGGCGGCATATTTTCAGCAGATTCTTCTCAACGGCCCCCACTTTTGCCTCATCGCCCCCCCCTCCTCCACGGTATTCTCAGGCTCCTACTTGCTCGGTATTGTTGAGCATGTGCAAGTCACTACCCACAAGGACTCCAGCCGGCCACCACAGCTTCTCTATCCCCTCTATTTCACCGGAGGTCTTATGCACAAACAAGTTGGAAGAATCGGGTCCGTGCGTCGAGAACTTCACGGGAAGGCTTGTCCCTTTTGCGGAGGACAGAAGTATCAACTAGTGCTTCGCGCCAACACGCTTCCTTCTACCAACGGCCTCTTCGCTCGCTGCACCCAATGTCAGAGAACCAAGGAAGTTGACGAAGACCTCGGCCGCATCCTTTGGATGTAGCAATCAAACACTCAACTGTTCCGCGTACCATCACGTCTGAAGCACGAGGATCCATGGGAAGCGCTCATAAATCAACCAAGTCACGAACCCATCAGAAGTCGCACGCCTTGAGGATGCTACTGACTAGCGGAGTCATTCGAGAAGCACACGTGGATCCTCCAGGAATGTCCGAATCACAATTCCAGACGAGTCCCACCCGCACTGTCCACCCCAGCAAGTCGGTGTATACCAAACTGGTGCATGCGACAGGCCACAAACGTCACGTCGGATTACTCGCTCAGTGGCACACGACCTTCATCGAGATCCTCAAAGAATTTGGGAGACGATAACACCCACGCATCTTCCTGCCGTCCTACCAGGCCGGAAAGAACCTCAGAATCATTCGAGAATTACTTGAGTGCGATCCATGCTCTGGGGTATGATCCTCCCTCTTCGAGTGGAAGGATCCTAGCCCACGGCGTCTAGGCGCGAGCGATCCACACACGGTCTATGGCTTGCGGAGAGGTGGCCGAGTGGCCGAAGGCACCGGTTTGCTAAACCGGCACAGGTCAAAAGCCTGTCGCGGGTTCAAATCCCGCCCTCTCCGCCATGCCCACGATGAAGAGTTGATTTTTTGGCTCTGATCCTGTAGACAGGAAACCCCTCCCGAATCTTCCGGAACGCCGAGGTAGCTCAGTTGGTAGAGCACAGCCCTGAAAAGGCTGGTGTTGACAGTTCGATTCTGTCCCTCGGCACCACGTTTCGGTTAGTCCCGCTCCAGTCCAGACACCTCAAGTTGACATCTTCCAGAACTGCTGGAAGGCTGGTCAGGTGATCCTTGATCCTCCATACAGTCACATCCACCTTGGTCTCTTCCAGAATGAACATCTTCTTCCACTCTCTCCACGTGGCATCCTGAAGGACAGGTTCCAGCTTTTTCTCCAGGTCGTTTCTATGGTGAATCAACCATACCTTGGCTGCTCTGGCTTGAAGGCCGTCCATGCTCCTGCACCACACCCGATTGATTACTCGATAGCAACAACAGGGCTGGAGTAAGGAGCACACACCTTACGCTCAACGTCAGAACTCTGTTGGACCAGCGATACGCCGCCACCTCCTACAACGGGTCGAGCCTCTTCTTTTTCGGCGAACCTCGAACCTCCGCCGAGGACCTTCGGTTCGGAAACGCCTGAGATTCGCTGAGGAGTCGGATCGGGACGCCTGATCATGGACGGGATCCGATATGTTGACTGCCCTTATCGATTCAGCCAGCATGGTGAAGACTCCTCGCGAATGTGTCCGACGCACATCTTCGAACGTGTCATCACGGAGGGAATCACTATGAAAGGCTACATCGTTCAAATTGAACAGGCCTCGCGAGACAACCAATACTACCGCCGCGTGCTGTTCACCGCGCAACACTCCCAACTCGTGCTGATGACCCTCAAGCCCGGTGAAGAAATCGGAGAAGAGGTCCACGAATTGGATCAGTTCATTCGCTTCGAGAAGGGCGAGGGAACAGTGATCCTGGATGGGGAAATGCATGCAGTGAGCGACGGCTTCGCAGTGGTCATCCCTGCGGGCACCAGGCACAATGTCGTGAACAGCGGAAATACGGCGCCTCTGAAGCTGTACAGCCTCTATAGTCCTCCGGAACATAAAGACGGAATCATTCACACAACGAAGCAGGAAGCCGATGCGGATCACGATCACCACTTTGATGGGCGGACCTCGGTACAATCGTGACTGCACTACGTTGTCCGTTAAATGAATCCGTCCATGCCCCGCTTCCGGAGCAGAGTCAGGGAGTGGACCAGTTCATATGGATAGGCAGGCCCGGCATCAAGCAAGGCGGGACCATTCCGCTTTTGAAACATCGAGACAGAATACATGGATGCAGGCGATAAATCGGTCCCGGGTCATGCCTGTCTTAATAGTGGTGGATGCGTTCTTCCCCGGCTCAACGCACCCCCGCCTGTCGAGGGGTTCTGACTCCATAGCAGCGGTTCTGTAATCCGCAGGTGAGAGGGTGCTGGCCTAGCAGCAACCGGAGCACTTTATTCCTGAACACGAGATTGTCGAAAGAATGACTTTATCCCCTTCAGAGACCGGGTATTCAGCACATCTCTTTTACTTAAGCCTGCCTTTTGGGCGACATTGGCACCCCAGGTGACATTGCCGAACTCCTCCACGGCATGAGCGTCAGGATTCACACAGAACTGGACTCGCCGGGCTTTACCCACTCGCACCCACCGCCAATCCAAATCCAGCCGGTGCCGACTTCCATTGATCTCCAGTACTTTGTGGTGCTGGGCGGCTGCGGCAATGACGCGGTCGAGATTCACCCGATAGCCACTCCGGCTCAATAAGAGCCGTCCGGTAGGATGGCCGAGCATGGTGACGTACGGATTGGCTAGCGCCTTGCATATACGACGAGTCTGGTCTGCCTCGGTCAGATTAAACCGGCTGTGGACCGAGGCGATGACAAAGTCGAACTGCGCCAACACCTCGTTGGGATAATCCATGGATCCGTCGGGCAAAATGTCTGCCTCAATACCTTTAAAGATATGAATGTCGCGATGCCTTTGTTGAACTTGGTCGATTTCCTGCCACTGTGCCCGGATCCGTGGTTCTTTCAGGCCATTCGCATAGAAGGCCGATTGACTATGGTCCGAGATACCTAGATACCGGCACCCTCGCCGGCGGGCCGCCGTGACCATCTCCTCCACCGTCCCCGCGCCGTCAGAATAGTCTGTGTGCACATGAAAGACGCCTTGTATATGGCGAGGCTCCACCAGGGGAGCCAAAGTGCCTTGACTCGCCCAGGCGACCTCCCCTCGCCCTTCCCTCAATTCGGGAGGAATGTACGGCAACCCAATCGCATGATAGAGGGCCGTCTCATCGGCCTTCGCACACTGTGACTGCACGGCAGACCAATCCTGGAGGCCTTGCTCCTGAAATCGATGCAACACTTCATCCAGATGTTCGGCGCTTCCTGTCGTATGGAGGAGGACGAAACCAAACTGTCGCGAGGACGTCACCACGATGCGCATTGGCATACCCGTCGCTGAGCGGGCCGTGATCGTCTCGTCACGGACCGTGATGCCGGTCAGGTTGGGAATGCTTCGCAGATGTTTGGTGAGCCGAGCGACTGGATGTTTCGCATCACAGGCGACCACAAAGACATATTCGTTGACGACTTCCATTTTGCGTCGTAGGGATCCGCTCAACGACACAGAGGCGCCTTCAGTCAACTTCTTCAAGGCCTGCTCGATGTCATGCGCCTCGTCTATCACATCCGCGTACAAGGAATAGCCCTGTCCGCGCTCATATTCACCGAGCGCTTCGAGGAGTTTGGCTTGGACCTTTGGGCCGATCCCCGGCACCGTCAAGAGCCGGCCTTCGTGACAGGCTGTCTTGAGTTCAGCAACCGAGGTAATACCGGCCTGCTCATAGAGCTTGAGAATGTGTTTGCGGGAGAGACGCGGCACCTCGTTGAGGGTCATGAGGGACGATGGATAGGAGCCACGCGCCTCGTGAAGGACCGGAGATTGGCCCGTCTCGACGAGGTCTGTAATCACCCGCGCCGTGGCCGGACCGATGCCGCTGATGTCAGTGAGTGACCCCGCGCTTACGAGTTCGGCAAGGCTCAGCGGCGAGGCGAGGAGCGCCGTTCCGGCGCGTTCATAGGCCTGTGCTCTATAGGGATTCTCTCCTTTCAGAAAAAGGAAGAATCCAATCTCTTTCAGAACGTGGGCCACTTCATGTTTCGTCATCGGAGCCCTTTCAACAGGGTTGCACGTCTTCAGAACGTCACACCCCATCTACCAGGCAGTCTGATCGACAGAAACTCACGCGATTTGGCGGGGCCAATCTCGGCTCTCGACATCAATGGGGGTAAGCGTGCATTAGGGGGATACACCTCTGTGTGTGCTCGCCTCCCCGGCAGCGCTCCATCAGCTTTCAGGTGCGACTTCAGGGACCAGGCCATAATTGGAGCATTACGCGAGTAATTCTTTCGGCACGTTTCCCCCATTCTCGGCGAGCTTTTTCAACACGGTTTTGTGCAGCCACATATTCATCTGCGCCGAATCGCCCATCTTCTCAGCCGGGCATCCCAATTCAACAGCGAGTTCTTTCCGTGCTGAAAGACTGCTGTCGATTCCCAGAAGCTTGAGTAGGTCGACAATTGACGTTTTCCAATTGAGTTGCCCTTTGTGAGACGCCGCCAGCCCTTCGAGCTTCGCAACCACATCAACCGATGCCATTGGCTTCACGGGAGCGGCGGGCCGAGGTGAGGGTGAAGCCGGCGCTGGAATAGGCTCAGCCTTCGCTGGCGAACTCCCAAAACCCAGCTTGTCTAAAATGGTACTGAATAACCCCATGGACAAACTCCTTCCTGTTCGGTTGCTCTGCTCACTGGACAACCTCTGGCGTCCCCCCCTCCGTCGTGGGGGCGTGACGTCTGATGGCTTCCTTTGCCGTGTTCACATTCTCGCCCAGCTCCTCTGCTTCTTGAGGCGTGATGATCGCCGCTGCTTTGGGAAACAGGTCATTCTCCTCTAAGGACACATGCTGCTCCACGAGCTGGCGCAGCTCCTGAAACTTCGGCACCCACGTATGGTCATACACCGAAGCGGGCTCGAGGACGTCGAGCAAAGCTTTGATCTTGGCGTGCGCGTCAAATGCGTCATGGGCTTGATTCCGTGTCGCCTCCGCCTGCTGAAAGACGCGATAAACATGCAAATCTTCGACCGCTGCATGGAGTTCCATTTCTCTTTTGAGCTGCCGGAATAATCGATGACGTTCCGGCGTATCAGGCTGTGCAAACCCGCTTTGTATCTTGGTAAAGAGCGAAGACACTGTCTGATGATCGCGCCGCAGCAACGTAAAGACGTCCATGACAGCCCTCTCTCCAGCCGAACACATGTCTGCGAGCTACTGCTCAACTAACCCGCCCTCTGTGAGTCTAAAGCCGGTCTCCGTGAGCTCAAGCCAACCGTGGTCGCACGCATGGTCGAGAGCCGCTTCGAGTTCCGTGGGCGTGAAGCCCTTCGGCCACTTCTCAAGAAGGTCTTGCCGGCTGAGAACCTGCCCTGCTTGCCGTGTTTGACCTCGCTCATACATGGCGAGAACCTTGTGAGCCAATTCATCCGTGGAGTACGTGGCCATATAATGGCTTGCCGACCTCTATTGAAATGAGCCGCAGCTAACGTCTCCGTGCTGGTTAGCACTTTAATCTTACACCACTTGTTCGTACGTGAGTCCTGGAAAGGACCCTAGCCATCACCGGTATGTGCTGAATTCAGGATATCGGTAAGTTGCTGCTGTGCCGTTTGGGTGTGGCTGAGAGGTACGTGTATCCAACAATGAGACCTAACCCTCTCGCCTTCGCCGTTAGCTCGTATATGATCGAACAATCGCATGTGCAGCCGGCTGCGCTGCGGTATTGAGGTCGGATGGAGTTGAGGATTGGGCATAGAGACTGCTTGAATCAAATCGGGCGATGAACAGGCGGCTCGTATCGGCATCTTTCGATCCTACAGCCACACGACCGCATCATGTACCCGTCTCGGATGCTACCCGCCTTACTATCAATTGCACTGGCCATTGATCGGACGATCAGGGGTCACTACGGAGTCAGCTCAGGACACTCGGCAGTTGCGCTGATGAGGAGGTGCCCGTACATTTTCAGGCAGTCCGGACAATAGGTGTGGGAGAGCTGGAAATCCCTCTCATCGAGCTGATACTTGGCGCGATAGAGAGGAAGAGCCACCCAGGACCCTTTTCCGCCTTCACTCTCAGAGGAGCTCTCTCGGACTTTCTTGCAGAAACAACAGGAGGCAATAACGATCGTCACCATAAGGAATCCCCTTCCATGATGGAGAATAGGCTCGGAACATGACCGGGACCTGTGACGGTCATGCCGCCGAACTTCCCCGTTTGGAGGTTGCGGCCGACGAAAGCGAGATAAGATAGTCGAAACGAGAGGGCTGTCGGAGTGTAAGCCGACCTTCCCGGCACAGTTCGTCGACGGCCAAGAACACTTGGTTCCAGGTAAAGGTTGGGAGCCGTTGCACGAGGTCATCAGGCGTGCATGGCCCAAACTGCTCCAGATCCTGGAGAATCATTGAAGCGATGCCGCAAGCAAGTGCCATACCCCCTCCTCTCGAGATCACACCTCTGTTCCACTGGTGATGGGCACGTAGACTTGTGTAACTGACCAGACGTTTCTGTGGCATCGCCGAAAACACAATTATCGCCCCGGCGTTTCGTTGACTGCCGGAGTCGCCGTTTCTGCGACACACAGCCCGGAAGACGAGAGTGAAACCTCGAAAAGATAAACCCGTGGGAACCGTTTTGGTTGAGCGGCCGACAGACATCTGGATTTCTGGGAGAAGGGTCCGGGCGTGGTTCGTTCCTGGGACGGAGCTTCGGTCTTGTTCAACTTGCGTTCCGGACAACTGATTGGGCGATTTCAACTGAATGGCAATTTAGAGGGAAATGGACATACATACCGATTGAGGATGCGTTCAAGAAGTGAGAATGAGGACAAAGTGCCTAGGGATGACTCACCCTCGGCCGGATCCCGGAGACGGGCGAATCCTGTTTTTCCAACATAGCAATGGTTACGAGCCTACGCATCTCGATCATCTTCAAGGACTGACATCCCTTCGCTTGCAGCGGGCCTGACGAAAGCGTGAGGAACGGAGAGAATCTTTTCCGGCAAGAGAACCGGGAATGAGTGCAGACCCTGCGGCGAGCCCCAGCTGAATGCTCGAATTGGAGGTGACATGGTCGCATCCCATATCACGCTATCCCACCTATTAATTTTGGTCACTCTCTAAAATGCCCAGCGCCAATCCCTCCTATTTCTCAATCAAGTCCAAATGCTCCCGGCGGCACCATTGACCAAGAATGAATTGCTCTGGCACTGATTGGACACGAATTACACCAGGGCGACTGGCATACTATTTTCCTATCACGGCTCTGCCAGGCGACTTGCGAATCGCTCTCCTTGCGCTACACTTCTTCGGTGATTTCCGAAGAGGTCATCTGCATGAGTCTGGTCCTGGGCATCCTGAATTACATTCTCCTTGCAATAGTGGTGACTCAGACGATACGCCGCTACAGAACTCCAATCATGGCGCCAACAATCGATGACGATACCGAGGAAAGAAAGACTGCTAAGACCCCCGGCTTTCGTCGCTCGGCCTAGAACAATTCCCCCCGCCCCCCCGACGATATTGAAAGCCCGACGTGGCGCAAAGAGTCTAAATTTCGCGCAACAGGCATTCAGGGAGCATGAATGAATGGATTAGCTTAATGATCTGCCTCGCATATGGCGGCCTTTCCATCCTCAGCATCATCTATGTCTTAGGCGTCCTGCTGCTCCTCTTCCCTCACAAAGAGACCTCATGTGTAAATAGGATGGGAGCGGATCCTAGCTATTGAATGAAATGGACACGCTATGAGGGTCATCGATGGGACAATAGGAAAGGGAGGGTTCGTATCACGCTTTGCCTGTCTATTTTCTTCGCCTCGAACCCATTGTCACCGCCGGCACTCGGGCTGCAATGCCGCAAATCTCCCCAAGAGCCTGACAAACTGCTTGATCGCTGCCTTATATTATTGAAGCTTCGCTGCAGTCCTCCATCCCTGTGATCTCCGTGTGTGACTTATGCAGCCTGCCAATGATGCTGATCGCGACTCAAGGGAGAACGTACAAGAAACGGATAGGCTGGCGGCTCGCCGGTAATATCGCCTAACTAGAGCTCTGCCGATCTAAGGGAAGGCACAACGATCTCGGCTTCCTAAGGCGGTCGCCACGTTCAGGGTGCGATTGGCCGTAAATGAGTACCAGGAATGGTCATTCCACTCTACGGCTGCTCTCGAGGTATACCAGTCTGTGATTTGATAGACAGCGCTGCAACCGGGGGGCCATCTCGGATTGCTCTAAGCCTTACTTATGGCCATTATCTATACCGCCTCTCAACTCCCCGTGGTCCTGGACCAGGAATGGAGCGATACGTAGGCTGCTATAGACCGCGTGCGCGTCACAGCAGACCCACGCGACAGCAGATGCCTTGAGAGGGAATGCATTCCCCGATTCGCAGAAATTTACTTTCTGCGACAGCTTGCGGTGAAGTCAGTATCCGATGACTTTTGGGTTCCGGATTGCGGAGAAAGGAAAAGTTGCTGGAGCACGGCCTTCGGAAGAGAGTGCCGGGGTGCTGGATGAGCCAGCCCCAGCCTACCCGTCCGGTACAAGGCAGGCTCAGTCTGGCAATCAGTTTGACGGACGGGCTGTAAGATCCGTTTTGTTCCGTGCTGAGCAATTCCCAGTTTCATCGGCTCTTCTCCCTGTGGGTTCAGTAGGCACCCTCCACATATACCCTAGCTCTGGTGTCGCCAGTGCTGGGAGTTACCCTAGGCGCATCGGTGCCGACGCATGCCTCAACTTGCATAGTGTGAAATCCGGAGCGTCTCTGTTGAGGTATCCCCAATGGTATGTAAACCGACCTCACTGAGCCCCGACTGGCCCCTTTAGGGATCTCAAGCCCACGGCAGGCAGGGATGCACTGGCCTGTGGTTTGATAACAAGCGCCACCATTTTTCCAGGGTTTCATGACGACTGATCCCCTCCGTCGACAGCGTGTAAACCGTGGACGATTATGCGGTAGCACAGATCGGTCGGACGAATAGTTGATTCAGAATGTCGACGACGGAAGAATGACAGCATAGTTGATGCAACACGTACAGCCGCGGAGTGGATGTCGAGAGATCGGCAGCAGGCGAATCAGCTTTTCTGAGCCACCTGCATTTCTCGCGTACGGTGCTGTGTTATTCGACCATCACCGGCGCCGAGTGGAATCGTAGACTACCTTTCAGCAACCCGATCTGGCGGCCGAACCGCCAGGCCAACATCGTCTTCCCTTCGGGTGTCCGAATCAATTCAGGAATGCGGCTTGATAGGAGCATCCAGGCTTGCACGTATTTTCGCCAACGCCACAGCTCCCAAAATGACGCGGGGCCATATTTCTTGTATAGGCATACCTCGTATTCCGCATAGTGCGACGCTTGGGAGAAAATTTCGGCCCCGCATGTCCGCAATCGACAATGGAGAATGGCGGACCTGATCAACGTCAATCGCGCGCCCGTCTGCTGAGCCCTCATGCAATAATCAATATCTTCACAAACCGGCATAGCTTCGTCGAATCCGCCGATCGTGTTGTGCAAGTAGCGTCTGATCCCAAGTGTTCCGGATCCGGCATGCGGAAAGGGCAAGAAGCTGAACTGCTGGAGCGCGTTCACTTGCGTCTGACCGCGAGCTGCACGGATTGACGGCGGATTCAGCCTTTCAAACTCCAGACGGCAAGCCACAAACGAATGGATCGTTAGGCCTTCGGCCATGGCTAACGCCCATCCAGAAGCAGGAATGTCGTCGGCATCGCAAAAGAGGATCCCCTCCCCGATGGCCTGTTTGACCCCGACGTTCCTCGCATACGCAGGGCTGCGCCGTACCGAGGCCTTGATGTAACGCAAAGCGGGAATCAGCGATCGATAACGCGCGAGCGCCGGTTCTAGGCCGTCAGTGGATCCATTATCGATGACGATCACTTCCCAATCCCCTGGCCAGCACTGTTCGGCCAAGGCTTGAAGAGTATCCCCGATCGTATCCGCCGCGTTGCAGCAGGGAATGACCACACTGAGTTTCATCGAACCCCCCGATTGTGCGCCTTTCGGCAAAAGGCCGGACAGATGCCATATGAATGGCGTCTCTTATGCAAACCAAGCCGGGGAAGCTGATTCGGCGAAAGTGCTATGCCGAGAGTGCCCGGCAAAGCTGCATGAGGCGACGGGGCCGGACCCAGCTCCGGGGATCATGCAACACCGCGCTGGCACCTATCATCCAGGCCCTTCGCGGAGAGCCAGAGTGCATACCGGTTGCCGTGGCGGCGAGCATCTCACCGAGCAACTGTCGTGTTGCAACAGACGGCGTATTCGCTTCGCTCCGCGTGGCTGCGCTGATTTCACTCCAGAAATCTTTGACCGTCCCAATCGGATGGCTGGATGATTCTGCCAATTGAGCCGCGATCCGATGGACCCATTCCTGTACCGGCCGTTCATGGAGAAGCCATGGGGACTTTTGCAGGGCGGTTAAGAGATAGGTTCTCGTCGGGGCCAGGCCTCCACCAGTCCACCACTTTTGGCCAGCGATGGTCGCACAGACGGCGGCGCGGGCCTTGCGGCGAATAGCCTCCGTTTCGGGTGTGACCGGAAGACGGGCCAACGCGCCATCAATGATCCGAGGCAGCCGTTCTTCATTGGTTCCATTAACGATATTGCTGTACCACTTTCCCTTCTTGGAGAATCTGCCGCGGGCAACCGGGCCTCCTTCCAGAAATCTCCACTGCGTTAGGGCCGCTAGCCGGAGAGCCATATCGTAATGTTCCATCGTTCGATGCTGTTCATCGAACCACCCTGCCGCCTCAAACAATTCACGCCTGACCAACCAGGTCGGGGGGTGGAGAAAATCATCGGTGCAGGTGAGAAACTGTTCAAACACCCGGCCCGACGGACCCCTCTCGGGCCACAAGAGCAGCGGTGCATCACCTCCGGTCACGACGCTTTGCCCATAGACCACACCGACCTCCGGGCTGGCTTCGAGAACCGGCACCTGTACCATGAGTTTGTGCGTCAGAAATTCATCGTCATCATCAAGCAACGCCACATACTTGCCCTTCGCGAGTCTGATACCCGCGTTTCGTGCGCCCGATGCACCACGATTTTCTGGCAAGCGGACATACTGGACACCGGGAAAGGCCGCTGCAACGTGACGCATGTCGTGTGACGAGCAGTCATCGACGACAATAATCTGGAGCTCAAACAATTCGCCGGCGTGCTCCTGTGCCAGCGCTGAGGCGATGGCAGTTTTCAGGTACGCTCCACGGTTATAGGTGGGGATGACGACACTCACCAGGGGACGGGAGGAACTGCCTGACGATGCCTGAGATAGTTGCATGGACATGCACCTGTTCATCAGGGTGGATCGTGATATCGATAAGAGCGCACGCTGCTGGTCTAGGGAAGCAACCCCTTGATGCTCAGACTCCTTATGGTAGCCACCGCCGCCTCAAGCTGTATGCCGCTGATTGAACAGAATCTCTGTAGAAGCAATCACGACATCACCTATCCCGGCCTCTGTATCTTCACCAATGACAGCTCAATGGCTTCAATAGGCGCGAGGCGCGTTGAAGCCTCACCTGCTGGTGCCGGAAATCAAAACTGGGATAGGTCACACGATTGAGAGACAGGCCAGTCGAGAAGGGTCGAACGAAACCACGCTGTCACTCATGCCAGATGGTGATTGATTAATGGCTCGGGAGCGCCGGAATACTTCGGACCCTGGGTTTGTCCGGGCTTATCATACCCCTGCAGGCGCTTCGTCACTCGTCTTTCGCTAAGACACCTTCTTCCACTGCGTAATCTGTTCCCTTAAACAGGTGCTCCAGAATGAAGAATATCAGCGGCTCTGCTGCGCACAGTAACTCATCAGGAGGTTTGAGCTCGTGACACTGAGCCGAACCAGATCAGGCCTGATATTGTTGACCGGAAACGCGAAGACCTGGCACGGCAATCTAGCCGTGCCAGGTCTTCGTTACGTGAAAGAATGACGACTACTTTTTGTGCTTGCCTTCATGCAAATCGATGACGGTCCCTGCCTCATTCAATTCCACCGTCACCTCAGCACCTTCCGCTAATGCCTTGGTCTTCGTCTCTTGCAGCAACAGCGGGAACGTTTTCTCTCCATCAGCGGTCTGTAATTTGATCTCCTTTTTCATCAATCCCACATGGACAAGCTTTCCTGTGACATGTTTGTGCTTGTGCTTTTCTCCCACAAGATGGACATCAATCAGCGTATTGTTTTCATTAACGATGAACTCCACCTTGTCCCCTGCTTTAAACTGGCGACCCTGCCGTTGCGCTTCATTCTCGCTGAGGGAATAGGTGGAACCGGTCTCGTCCTTAATCGCCCAGTTGCCGGCCTTTTCGATCACTTCCCCCTTGTAGTGCCGATGTGTCCCCTTGCCTCCGTCGTCCGCAACGGACAGTCCCGCCGTACCTATGGCCAGCGCACCACATGCCACCGCCGCAATCACAAATCCTGAGAGCCCCTTGACGTATGCCATCTTTACCCCTCCTGGATTGAATGGTTGACACCCCTCGCACGAATGGGAACGTTGATACGGATAAGTCTCCTCCTTTTTCATCTCGGCCACATGAACCCGGCCCAAGAGGCTGATGAATAAAAGGACACCCACAACCTTTTCTATACCTGTCCTCCGGTTAGTGATCGTCCTGTGAATCGAGGAAGTTCACTGCCAGTGACGCCATGGTTCGAGTGCCAATCACCAAGGCACTCTCGTTCGACAAAGAAACCTGGACTATGGTTCGGGGCGGCCTTCGCGGGATCCTGATCTCGCGGCGTGATGCCCATAAAGATGAAGAGACCAGGCGTGACTTGTGCGTAAAAGGAAAAGTCCTCAGACGCCCCGACCAGCGGTCCGTGACTGACGCGGCCGTCTGCTGCCCGCTGCAACACCGGTCGTGCCCACTCAGCTAACCGTTCGTTATTGACCGTTGTATCGTAGATCTTGACGATCGACACATCGGCCCTCGCCTCGGCACTTTCCGCGATCTTTTGAACCATGAGTCGGCTCGCGTGGTGGACGACTTCGCGCACACTCTCATCGTACGTCCTGATGATTCCCGTCATATGTACCGTCTCCGGAATCACGTTTCCCGCTTCACCGCCATGTATCGTGCCGATGGTGATGACGGCAGGTGAACGCGTCAAGTTTGCCTTTCGACTGACCACGGTCTGGAGGCCCGAGATGATCAGCGACGATGTCGCGATGGGATCAATCGTATTCCACGGCATACCGCCATGTCCTTGTTTCCCTGTCACGACGATATCGAGGGCGTCACCGCTTGCCGTCGTCGCACCGCTGCGAAAGAACACTTCACCAGACGGTCCCGGCATGACATGCAGGCCGAAGACGGCGTTGGGTTTCGTCTCTGCAAAGAGTCCCTCCTGGAGCATTAATCTGGCTCCCCAGGTCTGTTCTGAACCGGGTGCAAAAAGACTGGATCCTTCTTCCGCCGGCTGAAAGATGAACTGGACCGTGCCGGCCAACTCATCCTTCATACTCGCGAGCACTTCCGCCGTTGCCATCAACATGGCAGTATGGGTGTCGTGTCCGCAGGCATGCATGACGTTGACCTCCTTTCCCCGATACTGCCCGCTCGCCTTGGACACGAACGGTAATCCCTCTGGTTCTTTAACGGGAAGTGCATCCATATCAGCGCGTAACGCCACGATGCGACCCGGTTTGGCGCCCTTCAGGAGGCCTACGACTCCCGTCCGCGCGATGCCGGTGCGAACCTCGATTCCAAGGCTGCGCAAATGTTCCGAGACAAGACTGGAGGTACGATGTTCTTCATCGCCGAGCTCCGGATGTTGATGGATATCCCTTCGCCAGGCGATCAGCTTGTCTTCAATTGCTGCGGCTTTTTCCCGGACCTTCGCCTCCAGAGAGATACTTTCAGCTCTCCCCTCATACGGAATCGACAGGAGGAACATGATTCCCAGAACAATCCCGGCAGGACGGGTTACGAAGTTCATTGGCCCTCCTTTCGACACCACGATCTGACATCGGGGCTCAAGTCTGGAACAAACCCCTGCCGGTTACTTTCCGTAATCACAGTTGAACCCGAATCTATTCCGCTTCCTGACCATGAGTATCACCCGATTTGGATCGTCAGCATCGAGACCGACCCTCCCTCGATTCCTTCGACAGGAAAATGAATCCGCTCCCCGTTTTGCCGAAGCGCGATCACATAAAGCAAGGGCAGATAATGGTCCGGGGTAGGAACGGACAACAAAGCGTCGGAGCCGAGTGCCTCATAGTCGATCAATGGCTCGTCGTCGCTCACGAGCAGCAATGCTCGAACCTGCGTTTCGAATCGTATGGCCCAGTCGAACGCGTGAACCGGACGTTGACCCCACGCATATGCGTGTAGATTGTGCACAAGATTCCCGCTTCCGATGATGAGAACGCCTTCATCACGCAACGGTGCGAGGCGCTTCCCGATATCATAATGAACGCGCGCCGGCTGCGCTTCATCAATACTGAGCTGGACCACCGGAATATCGGCATCAGGAAAGACATGGCAGAGGACGGACCAGGTTCCATGATCGAGTCCCCATTTTTCGTCAAGGCCGACGGTGATCGGGGCAAGCAGGGCCTGAACCCGCCGTGCAAGGACCGGATCACCGGGCGCTGGATACTTGACCTGGTAGAGCGCTGCTGGAAATCCTCCAAAATCATGGATCGTCCGCGGATCCCTCATGGCCGTCACAGAGGTGCCGGGAACATACCAATGTGCAGAGATCGCTAGAATGGCCCGCGGCCTCGGTAGCGCCGATCCGAGTGCGGCCCAAGCCCGCGTATACTCATTCTTCGACAGAGCGTTCATCGGATTCCCATGGCCGATAAAACACGCGGGCATCCGAGCGGAATCCTGTGGAGATATCACTGATCGATCCCCAGCCGGTTCATATATTCGGCATTATCCCAAAATAACTGCTCCTCGGCGATACACCCGTTGTTCCATTTGGCAATCGTCGCCATCGGCATCTTGACCTTCTTCCCTGTGGGCCCAATCGACTTCCCGTCCGGCAGCTTCATGGGCTCGGAAAGTGTCGCTTCCATGACTCCGGTGGTCACCGTCCAATCGCCCGAGCCGAAGGCAATCGGATGCGCCGTGATGCGATTGTCCGGCGTACCGTTAAAGATATTATTGATATCCGGAACGTGGGGTGGATACCATGAGTAGTTTTCCCGTTCGGGGAACACGACTTTCACATCAGGGCAATGAATCTCTCTAAACACCTGCATGTTTTTCCGCTCGCTGTAGGCCTCGAAATCCAGCTGATCGAATCGCTTCAAGTTGGCCTGCACTTGATCGTATTTCGCCTGCTTGCCTGCTCGGCGTGAACCGTTCCCATAACGACAGACGCGAGCGCCGCCAACCAGACCAAGACCATTCGAAGAGCATAATTGTTCATGGGATCCTCTTTCGCTTACTCCGGAGTGAACGATGGCTTGTCCGGGAGCACCAGGCCCACCTCGTCGGCGTAGTGCTGCCAGAGATCTTTAAGCTTCGTAAGCCGCTCAGGCCGCTCGCGTGCGAGATCCCGCGTTTCCCCTGGGTCTTCATCGAGATTGAACAGTTGCCAATCATCAGGCCCGACCGGTGGGCCGATCCAAGTCGCCTTCCAAGGCCCTTGCCGAACACCACGCCAACCGAATAGTTCGAAGCCGAAGACGCGATCGGCATCGTGCACGCGCTCTGTTTCAGCACGGAGAAACGGCCTCATTGACTTCCCCTGCATCGCGAGCACGGTCCGCCCCTGATACGTCCGGGGATGCGACACACCGGCATAATCCAACAGCGTCGGCATGATATCGCGGACATCGGTCATCACATGGCTGATCTCACCGATCCGTGCGACGCCGGGGCCTTTCACGATCAATGGCGACCGCATGCCTCCTTCGGTAATGAAGGTTTTAAACATTCGGAAGGGCGTCATCCCGGCGAGCGCCCATCCGGGGCCGGTACTAATCCGTGAGCCGCGGTCGCCGACATTTTCAGGCCTATTGTCTGAGTTGCGTTCAAGCCATGCTTCAGTGACACCCGGATAGGCCATCATGGTGTGGCCGTTGGCCCCGTTGTCTGAAAAGATCACTATTAGTGTGTCCTCGTATTCCCCCCGGGCTTTTAATGTATTGACGAGTCGTCCGACATTGTCATCGATAATCCCTACCATTGCCGCATAGATTTCCATCGCGCGCGCCTGCCGCTCCTGTTCGGCTGGGACCAGGTCTGCCCACCCCGGGACGAAGGCAGGGCGCGGTGCTGCAACGGTCTGGGACGGGATGATGCCGAGCGCCTTCATGCGGGCCATGCGACGCTCGCTCAACGCGCCATATCCGGCATCGTAGACCCCTTTGTAGTCAGACAGCCGATCCTTTGGGACATGGAGCGGATCGTGCGGGGCGGTGAAGGCCAGGTAGGCAAAGAAGGGCTGATCGTCGCGCTTGGCCTTCAGCCACTCGATGATCTGATCGGTGTAGAAGTTCGAGGAATAGAACCCTGGTGGGAGATGCACCCGCTGGCCATTCTGGCGATACACCGGAGTGTAATTGGGATAGAGCATCCATTCGTCGCCGAAGTGACTGGCACCGCCCGCATGCAGCACAAACGACTGCTCAAATCCTTTGCGGGAAGGATCCTGCTCCAGGCCATCGCCCAGGTGCCATTTTCCAGCGATCATCGTCGCATAGCCGGCATCCCGTAGCAGTTCGGACAAGGTGACCGCACGATCGTTCAAATAGCCCTCATACCCCGGCCTCCCCAGTTGGTTGGGCCGCAGGAGCTCCGCCATAGTGCCCAATCCCACCATGTGATGATCAATGCCCGTCATGAGCATGGCGCGCGTGGGGGAGCAGGTCGGTGACACATAATAATCAGCCATGCGTATTCCCTCCTTCGCGAGCGCATCAATATGGGGCGTCCTGATTTCACCTCCAAACGTTCCCCAGTCTGAAAAAGCCATGTCGTCGGTGACGATCATAAGAATGTTCGTCCGTTCGGATCCTGCATCGGCCATTTGGCCCGGATCGAGGCAGGACCACAGCAGTACAATGGTGAGAACCCGTATAGGTAGCGTCATCACAATTGCGTTCTCTCGCCTGGTCCCCTGTTGCTACTGAGCGGCCCAAGCTCCATCTTCAAATATGACCAGCACCTAAATGACATCATCGGTATTCCGATTCGGGCCTTCGCCCGACAGGGCCGCTAGGCAGAGAACCCGTAGCCTTCTAAGAATACACAGGGGAAACGTGAGCCACAGGGTCTTCAAAAATACCAGCGGCATATCGTTATCTAGTCACCGCATGAAAGGGTGTGTCATACCATCCTTCGACAGAGGCGGTTGCGATATCGCGATGAATATTCTCCATTGACCAACCGTCGATCGCCACGATTGCGATCCATCAGTGTAAATCCATAGGACAACGGCAAGCGCCGTGCCTCAAGAATGCCACGATGCTCTCAAAGGAATCTTGTCCTGAGAAACTACTGGCGTCCCGGTAGCCTATTCTGATCCAGAAATATTTGTATCTATTCTTGTCGGGATGGAGACCGGCTTCAAACATGCCTCGCAATCCGATATCGACATCGGCACCCATCTGTCCATCGCTATAACCCCCCTTTGGCCCGCTTTGACAAAGGCAGCGAGGAGATGGAGTCGGTATGTTTCGCTGCGATTGACATAGACGTTCGTTTCGGGCCAGACGTCGTTCCGAGTAGCGCCTACGGCCTCGGCGTTCCGCCCACATGTTGCCGTAACGGGTGTTGCGGTCAACATGAACTTCCGTAGCCATGTCACCTCCATATGGGCTTGTGCATGCTGTATGCGTCCAACTTCTCCCGCCAACGTCGGAAAGCAACAAAAGATATCCTGGTTACAATCTCAGCTTCAGGAAATCACTAATACCCCACGGTAAAGCGCTGCCGGACGTGTTTGGGATTCTCCACCTCATCCATCATGGCTGCCGCATAGTCTTCCAGTGAGATCGTGCTCTCACCACGCGCATTCGTGAGTAACTGATCCGTTCCGAGGCGGAACTTCCCGGTGCGCGTTCCCGGTTGCAACATTGCGGAGGGGCTTAAGAAGGTCCATTCGAGGTCCTGCTCATGCCGTAACAGCTGCAGAACGTCTGCCGTGGCGCGAGCCGTGCCCTTCCACTGCTCGGGAAAGTCCGGCGTATCGATCACACGAACACCGGGTTTGACCTCGAGGCTCCCCGCGCCGCCGACCACGAGCAACCGGCGGATGCCGATCAGCTTCATGGCTGCAATCGTGGACCGGATGCCCTGCAGGTGTTTGTCCCGGATGTCGGGATCGGTCTTTCGGGGACTGAAGGCACTGATGACGGCCACATTCCCGCGGAAGGCCGCTGCAAGGGCTGCTTCATCAAACACGTCCGCATCGCTCGGCACCACATGAGAATGCTTCGGCAACTTATCCGGATGCCGGGTGATGGCCGTCACATCATGCCCGCGATCCAATGCTTCCTTGAGAATATTCGAACCCACGAAACCTGTTGCGCCGGTTATAACAAGCTTCATTGTCCGCTCCTCATGGTACGTCCAAGGATGATGTTGTGGAGTCCTGTCGAAGGCCGACCAGACGACCCGGATAATCCCACATGAAGGAACAGAACGCCGAAGAACAACAAGGGCGGCAGGGTGGCGGTCACCGAATCTCCGCGTGCCATGATCCCGAGGCCTGCCATGAGCGCCACCCGTACTCGGTTAAATTTTTACTGTTTGTCACCGATATCGGCTCGATGCATATCGATGACCGTTCCCGCTTCATTCAGTTCAATAGTCACCAGTTGGCCTTCTTCCATTCCCTTTGTTTTCTGCCCCACCTCGGCCAGCGGAAAGACTTTCTCGCCGTCAGCCGTTTGCAGCATGATCTGCTCCTTCATCCTGCCGACGTGAACGAGCTTGCCGGTCACCAGCTGATGTTGGCCCCCCTGCCCCTTGAGATGCATATCGACGATGTAGTTGTTTTCGTCCAACTCCACGACGACTTCATCCCCCGCTTTGAACGGCTCCTGCCCGTGACGTCGAGCCATGTTTGCATTGAGCTGATGTGTCGCGCCGTTCGGTGTCGTCACCACGAGCGCCCCGGCTTTTCTCGTGACCAAGGCAGTGAATTGCGTGTGGCCTCGTGCAAGATCCTCCGCTCCGGTCGCCACGCTGACGCCGATTGGGACGACGAGACATGTAACGAGAACCGCCGGCAATGCGAGCTGCAGGAATCTCCCACGAAGCATGAATGCCTCCTTTGTTGGTTACCGGATATGGTGTCCGCCCGATTTATTGACTTGAGCCAGGTTGCATCCTCTTGCCGTCTTACTATGGAAAGGGTCACAACGACGGCGTTCTCCGATGCACGCGAGGCTCAATTACCATGACCAACAGAGCTGCTACTTGCCGGGCACGTCCGGTCGTGGGTCCCGGATAAATCCGTTGCGATTCGGCATCACTATTCCCGGAAGTGTCCGTGCATCAATCACGGCATCTTCCTTGACGATGCTATTCTGGAAAAGTAGCCACGCGACCACGGAATAAATCTCGTCCGGCGAAAGCGACTGGGGAGCATTGAACGGCATGGCCCGATGAATGTAATCGTACAAGGTTGTCGCGTAGGGCCAATAGCTGCCGATGGTGCGCACCGGTTTGGGCGTCTGCAGCGTATTGTGTCCCCCGACAAGCCGGTCTTTGGGACCCTCGCTGCCGGTTGGGCCATGGCACGCCGCACACTTTGCGGCATACACCTGAGCGCCCCGCTGCACTGTCCCTTCTCCGGGAGGCAATCCTTCACCACTGGGCGAAACATCGAGATTCCAGGCACGGAGTTCTTCGTCAGTCGCCGAACGCCCTATCCCATACTCTCCAGTCTTCTCGTCAGCCGACCAGCCGGGCAAGACGCAGCTCAGGACTAGAGTGGCCATCCCGACGCCGAGCAGGAAACGGTCAGGCATAGATGTTCCGTATCCGTCCATCGCGTTCTACCCTCCAGCTTTGAATGGCGTTGTAGTGATAGAGCGAATTTGTTCCCCGCACCTTCACGAGGTCTTGGCGTGACGGCTGAACATAATTTGTCTGATCGACACAGCGGCTTTGCAAGATGGTCTCCTGGCCATTCCATCGCCACGGGAACCGGAATCGAGTGTGACACTTCGGAAGCACCGGCTCCTGAAGCTGCGCGTCTTGCCATGTGTCTCCACCGTCAACACTCACTTCAACCTTTGCCACCCGCCCGTGGCCACTCCAGGCCAGTCCTTGAATCTCGTGATAGCCCGGCTGAATCTGTTGTCGGCCCGAGGGACTGGTGATCACCGATTTCGCCTCCATGACCAGGCTGAATTGATAGGCTTTCCCGTCCGGCATCAGATCGGTGTATTTGGCCGTTTCCCATCGCGTCATGAACGGGGCAGACCCAAGCTTCAGCCGCCTCAGCCATTTCACGTTAATATTGCCTTCGAAGCCCGGCAGCAAGAGCCTCATCGGATACCCCTGCTCGGGGCGTAACGCTTCTCCATTTTGGCCGTAACAAATGATTGCCTCGTTCAGCACCTCATCGGTGAGAGGGACGCTTCGATTCAGACCGGACGCGTCACTCCCTTCGGCCAGCATCCATGTCGCCCCTCGTCGGGCGCCGACCGCCTCGAGGAGGGTCGAGAGTTTGACCCCTGTCCATTCACTGTTGCTCGTCAACCCATGTGTATCCTGAACGGTGACGTCTTGCGCCTCCCGCCAGCCGTCCCAGGTGTTGCCCGAACACTCGAGGAACGCCAGGCGTGAGACAGCGGGGAACCGTTTTAATTCTTCCACGGTGAAAAACAGGGGCCGCTCGACGAGCCCATGAACCAGAAGGCGATGTCGTGCCGGATCGATGGCCGGAACTCCGTTATGGTGCCGCTCAAAATGCAGGGAAGCCGGCGTGATGATCCCGTGCAGATCCTGAAGCGGCGTGAGCGAATTGAAGTTATTCGGAGCATTGGCGCCCCAGCCGTGTGGTGCTCCCGGTCCAGCTCCGCCCAAGCGTGTCAGTTTCTCAAACGGTGAACGTTCACCATAGGGTCGTGGCAACGTCCCGGGTACGCGCATCGGATCTCCCGCCTGATCAGCCTCATCCGCATTCGCGTTACCAAACACAAGCCCGGCAGTTCCCAATGCCATCAGGGAGGCACTGCCGGCCAAAAATGCGCGCCGATTGACCTCTTGTCGCTGCTCCGGATGAAATTCCTTTCGGCGTCGGCTGACGCTGTCCGCCTGATCGATTCTTTTTTCTTCGCTCATAGGACATTCTCCTGCTTAATGCCACTCGAGCCTTGTACTCCAAGACAGTTCACCTTGCGCGAAACTCAGAATGGGTACTGCCGGGGTGTATGTTGCACGCTGACCCAATGGTCCGTGGTGAACTCCTCAATGATCCAATCACCGCCGAAACGGCCGAGCCCGCTGTTCTTTTCACCTCCGAACGGACAATTCGGCAAATCGTTGACGGGTTGATCATTCACATGGGTCATACCGGCCTTCACCTGCAATGCGACTCGCACACCTCGTTCGACATTCCTCGTAAACACAGCGCTTGAAAGGCCATATTCCGTGTCGTTCGCCACGTGGATGGCTTCCGCTTCGCCGGTGACTTTAATGATGGAGACGACCGGGCCGAACATCTCTTCCTGGGCAATTTGCATATCGGGCGTGACATCCGCAAACACATGAGGAGGTAACAGGAGCCCCTTAGGAGCCCCACCGGCTGTTTGGCGGGCTCCATTGGAACGGGCCTGTTCAATGTGCGTGAGCAGTCCTTCCATTTGCGATTTGTTGATGATCGGTCCGATCGCCGTATCTCCGCTGTTAGGGTCTCCCACCTTGAGGCTACGTACTCGGGTCGTGAAGCGCTCGACGAACTGATCATAGATCGTGGCATCCACAATGATGCGATTCGTGATCATGCAGATCTGTCCCTGATGGATGAATTTTCCGAACACGGCGGCATTGACGGCCAGATCGAGGTCTGCGTCATCGAGAATGATGAAGGGGCTGTTGCCGCCAAGTTCGAGGGCCACTTTCTTAAACATCGGACTTTTGGCGGCCAGCTCCGCGATGTGCCGGCCGACCGCCGTCGAACCGGTGAACGACATCACCCGCGGATCAGGGTGGAGCACAAAGGCATCGCCGATGACGCTCCCCGGACCGACGATCACGTTGAGAACACCTGGAGGAAGCCCTGCTTCTTCAAAGATTTTGGCAAGGAGCAGTCCACCCGTGACGGGGGTGTCCGAGGCGGGCTTGATCACCGCGGCATTACCCACCGCCAGCGCCGGAGCGACCGATCGGTTGCTGAGGTGCAGGGGAAAATTCCAGGGACTGATCACCGCCACCACGCCGACGGGCTGCCGGTACACGCGGTTCTCTTTACCGGGTATGTCGCTCGGCAGAATGCGGCCTTGAACACGGTAAGGGGCCGAAGCGGCTTCCAGCATGATCGCATGGGAGGAGCCCCATTCGACATTCGCCTTGAGGCGCGTGCTGCCCGATTCCCGTACCAGCCACGTCACGATTTCTTCCCGTCGCGCCTCCATAATATCCGCCGCCCGACGAAATACAGCGGCCCGCTCACCCGGCAACGTGGCTGCCCACTTCGGTTGTGCTTCCGTCGCTGCCCGAAAGGCTTCATTCAGATCTTCCTCGTCGGCGAGAGGAATGCGGACGAGAATCTTATTCGTATAGGGGTCGCGATCTTCCAGGACGCGCCCGCTCCGTCCGCTCCGCCATTCCACCCCCAATGGCATCCGGTCAAATCCGTCGTACGGGAGAGAGGTCACTACGTGTGATACCGCTGTCTGTGCCATGATCGTGCTCCTTGAGGTCTGGACAAACGGTGTCCGGTATTTACGTTCCGAAACGGACGATCGGCTTGATCGTGATGCCCTTCTCGCTGTCTTCCGCCGCCTGATTGATCTGGTCCAGGCTGTAAAACTTCACCAGCTTATCGAACGGGAAGCGCCCCTGCTGGTAGAGTTCGACGAGGCTCGGAATAAACAGGTCCGGCACGCTGTCGCCTTCGATGATCCCGCGAATGGTTTTGCCGGTTGTCATGACTCCGTTCACATCGAAGCTGGCTTCGGTGCCCAACGCCGGCGCCCCGACGATCCCGCACACTCCGCGAATCGCCAGGGCGTCGATGGCCTGGCGCAGCACGGCCGGCCGACCGCTCGATTCCAGCGAAAAGTCGGCGCCGCCTCCGGTAATTTCACGGACCGCCTCGACTGGATCGGTCTCTTTGCTGTTCACGGTATGGGTTGCCCCGAGTTCCTTGGCCAGCGCCAGACGGGAGGGGACCACGTCAGCGGCGATGATCGTCGTCGCGCCGGCCACCCGCGCCGCCATCACCGCGCTCAAGCCGACGGCTCCACCACCGAAGGTCGCAAAGCTGCTGCCGGGCCTGACTTTCAGCCCGTTCATCACGGCCCCCGCGCCGGTTTGAATGCCGCACCCGAGCGGACCGAGCAGTTCCAGCGGCGCGTTATCCGGTACCTTGACCACATTGCGTTCGTGCGCAAGCGCGTAGGTGCCGAACGACGATTGTCCGAAGAAATGATCGTGGACGGAACCCTGCGTATCATGCGTCGCAGTACTGCCGTCTTCGCGGGCGCCGCCGAAGTTCAATGGGTAGAAATTTGCGCAGTAGGTCAGGTCACCGCGCAGACAGGGGATACAATGGCCGCACCACATATACGTCAGGACGACATGATCGCCCGCCGCAAGTTTTTTGACGCTGCTGCCGACCCGTTCGACGACGCCGGCCCCTTCATGGCCGAGCACGACCGGCATCGGGACGGTGTACAGTTGGTCCCGAGCCACCATGTCGGTGTGGCACATGCCGGTCGCCACGATCCGGATCAGCGCCTCGTCGGGACGCGGCTCTTCCAAGGTGAGTGTTTCGATTTGGAATGGTCCGCCTTTCTTGCGGATCACCGCCGCCGTGATCGAGCGAACTGCACTCTTCTGACTGTTTGCCATTTTCCTGATCCTCTCAGTCGGATACAGTCAAAACGCCATCTTCCCTCACGCTAAGACCAATGCACCGGTTACAGCCTGATGCCGGATTTGCCCGGCGCGAGGATGCCATTGGGGTCCAGCGTCCGCTTGAGCCGACGATTGATGGATCGCTGAACGGGACTGTATGTGTCGGCAACCTTGTCCATGAATGCCGTATTCGTGCGATACGTTCCATATCCTTGAGCCGAGAACTCCGTGATCAGCTCGTCGAAACAGTGATAGGCCGCTTTCGTCATCTCCGGATCTGTGCGGTCGAACAACATGTCCAGAATGTGGTGCATGTCCCGCATCCCGACGATAAATTCTCCGGTGTAGTCCAAGCCGTGCTTGCTCAGGATGCGCTTGGCCATCGCCATCTGCTTCAATGTCTCACTGCCCCGCGCCGGACACACGGGCGCGAACCAGAGGGAACCTCCGCCGCCACGCCAGTTGTAAAGATTGAACTCCCTCATATCCATTCCACCGCGCATGATGACCGCCCGGTACCCGAACTGAGGGTCGTCGCCGACATCCTCTTGCGTCAAAAATTTCGCTTTGCCCGACTTGCCGAAGGCGTCGGTCACGATCTTCCAGTTCACGTCCACCTGTTCCTTCGTGCCATAGAGCGCAGCCGTCACGTTCCAGATGCCCATGTTGTGATCCTTGACCAACTGCCGCACCGCTTCATCCGTGATCGAACCGGGGCCGGACACATAGTCGCTCCGTTTGGCCTTCAACGGCGCTTCGTACAGCGCATGGGCGATCACTCCTGAATTGGGAATGACTCCATTGAGGCGCATCGGCCGCATGATCTCCACGATCTCCACGATGTCCTCTTCATTCTGATATTGAATCATGAACGGTTTGTACACCGGCGGCGCCGGCTGAAGCCAAAAGCCAAATTTGGTCACGATCCCGTAGTTCGACTGGGTAAAGATCCCGTCGAGATACGGGCCGTATCCCCACTTGAAGATTTGCCAGGTATTGGATTTTCGGCAAGCCTCCCATCGCAGTGCGAAGGATCTCTCCGTTGGCAAGGACCACTTCCATGCCGCAGGCATTCATGAAGTGCTCCCCATAGGGCGTATAACCGACACCGCGATCCAGGGTGTTGCCTGTGGGACTGGCGATGGCGGACGGCGCCGGCACGGACAGCCACAATGGGAGCTGATGTTCCTGAAAGTAGTCGTAGAGCTGTCGATAGGTGACGCCCGGTTCGACGAGGGCGTAGCAGAGATCACCGTTGACTTCGAGAATGCGATTCATGCGATGGAGATCGAGCACGACTTGGCCGCGCTCGGCCGGCGCGGCGGAACCGTACCCCAGGTTCTTTCCCGTTGAGACGGTCCAAATGGGAACCTTGTGTTTGTTGCACACTTTCAAGATGCCCTGGATCTGTTCGACGGTCGTCGCCATAATGGCCGCAGAGGCGGTATGATCGGCATCCGGCACGGGCATCATCACTTTGATATACGGCGCAAGATCCTCTGCCTCGGTCAGGACGTTTCCCGCTCCCACGATGCGACGGAACTCCTTCACGGCGGCGTCAAACGCCTTCTCTGAGACCCCCTTCGGCAATGCGATATACTTGCTGGCCATTCTTCGTCCTCCCGGTACGATTGAGAAACGGTTCGCCGGCTTTCGCGTGGCGGACCGCCCAATTTGAACACCCTGCTCGATACGGTGAAAGCATTGCGTGTTACATATCCATGACGAAAGAGACGAACCGCCCCGTCGGCCTTATGGTCTGTTCGTGGCCGGCCCACCGAACGAACGCCCGGCTCACGCAGGATTCTCTGACGCACTCGGCTCCCAAGGCCGAGGCCGTCACGGCATAGCCGACTGACTCGACCCAATCCTGGGACCGCCAAGCCACCGGTTCGGCGGTGCAGACTGGCCGGGGAATCTGAACCCATCCCTCGGTGGACTCTGCGTCAAGCAGCCGGCATCCATCCGCCAGGGAACATCCCGAACAATGTAGATGGATCGCCTCCGACCCGGTGAACCGGTGGGAGGTGAATCCCGGCGCGCCCCAGCTCGTGAGACGACCCATCTCCGCGGGCGACTCCCGCAGAAACCGTTCGACGATCGAAAAGTCCGCCGCTTGGTGTATGGCCTGCGAAGCCAGCAGGCCCCCCGCGCTGTGATCCGGGGACGTGGCCGTCAGATCGTGCCGAATCCGGCAAGCCCCGTCGGTTGGACAGGCATGCGCTCCCATGGAGAGCAGCCTAGCGCCCACCGTCCTGGCCCATTCGAGATAGACGATCGCACCGGCGTCATCCATCACGGTGATCCATCTTGTTCCACTGTTCGGCTTTAGCAGCCTCGCTATTTCGCGCTCGTCGGCCAGCAGTCCACCTTTGAGTTGCATGATCTGCAAGCCATCGTAAGCCAGGGACGCGCAGGCCGCCCGGGCGCCGTGAGCGAACGCCTCGTCTAATGGCCCGCCGCCCAATAACAATGCGTGCCGCTCCGGTTTGGGAACGGGTGATGCCGCGAAGATCCACGAAGGGGTGCCCGTGGCTAGAAGAGCCCCGCCCGCCAACAGGCCCTTCATCAAGCTGCGTCGATCGACGTTCATGGGGAGTGCCCTCCTTACTTGTCGGCCTCTGCTTTGGACACATATTCGGCCAGTTTTTCCAGCGACTGGTCATCGATCTCAGAAGCGCGAAACGCCGGCATAGCCCGGTTGCCGTGTCGCACGATCAGCTGGATGTAGGTAGGATCCAGGCCGCGGCCTCGAACGGCCGGACCTACTTTCGTTTCGTGACACAAGGCGCAGATTTTCTTGTACACTTCCTCCCCATCTTTCCACGCAAAGCCATCCTGAGCCACATGGCTTTGACCGGCTCCAGCCGCGCCCATGAGGCTTCCCGCCAGGATCAGTCCTGACACGCGAACCGCGAGTTTCATCCGTGCTGCTTTCATGAGAGGCCTC
This sequence comes from Nitrospira sp., assembly GCA_049840695.1. Lineage (GTDB taxonomy): Bacteria > Nitrospirota > Nitrospiria > Nitrospirales > Nitrospiraceae > Nitrospira_A. The sequence continues at coordinate 226,842 of JASGJV010000034.1, read as the reverse complement.
CTCCGTCGTCCGAGCTGCGTGGCGTGCTCTAAGCCGCGCTTCCCCGAGCCGCATCCACGCTCCAAATGCCGGATCCCTGGGACGAGATGTACAAGAATACGAAGCAATAGAGCGCCGCCAGTTCTCCCATGTTCTGAATCGGAAGGAGCGCGTGGGTGCCATGAGCCATCCAATAGGCAAAGGCCATCAGACCGCTGCAGAGGAACGCAGCCCAACCGGCAAACAAGCCGATCATGACCAACGTGCCTCCGATCAACTCGATAGGACCCGCGATCGCGATGATAAACGAAGGCAATGGTTGTGGAGGCGGTGTCGGCACGCTGAGCAGCTTTTGCGCCCCGTGCCAGAGAAATAAGAATCCGGTCACGAAGCGCATCGCGGCATAGGTGTGAGCGGCATAGGCACGCATGAACGACGGCATACTTCCCTCCCGGTTTGGTATGCGGAGCGGCTGCGAGTTTCGATGATGGCTGATTAGGTCGCTGCGCGATTCATCGCCGAACATTCTCCTTCTTTAGTCTTTTCTCCAATCTGCAAAACCATCGCACCTTCATCGGCGTTGTCGATTAGGGTCCGGAATCAGTTTGGAAGTTATCCGGACGGGACCGCCGATCCCGGTCCATCCCGTGGTGTTTGGCCTTCATCGTCCCATTGTGTTTTCCCCTACACCGACCGTGCCGGGCAAGACTTGCATCCCGCCGCCCAGCGAGGTTTCCGCTCGAACGATGTAGTTGAAGACTCCCGCCTTTTCGAAGCAGAGGGCGGCGGTTTCATTCGGCTTGAGCGTCGCGACTTCCCGAAAGGATCCCATCCAGTTGGAAAATCCGCGCTGGCAGGAGAGATCGTCCGTCGTCACATTGGGCACTTCGACCCGCACGCCGAGCTTCCGGTAATTGACCCACCGGACCTCGTCGCCGGCTTGGACGCGAATGTGTTCCGATGAAAGCTTCTCCTCGATCTTCACGTCTTGCACGACCGCTGTCCTGGTGGTATCAGGCAAACTGGTGCAGCCGTAGGCGGCGGCTCCCAACAGAACAATGCCCAATGTGGAGACTCCTCGGCTGTACATCATGTCGATCCTCCTTTGAATGAATTGTTGACCCGTTCCTCGCCCGCCCTTAGATCCCGGGCACCTCTCAATCGCGCAGTGTCAGCACATAAGGTTAGGACATCCCGTATCTCCTGATCCGATAAAGCTATCCCTTCCAGCCTTCCATCGCCGTTGGCGGGACGGCCATTCTCAATGGTTTGAAGCAATTCCGCCCTCTCCGACTCTGCTTTTGCTACTGAAGACGGAGTTCTGCCGCCGGAGGATTCACGGTCTGGCCGAACTGTCCCTCCCCCTTCCCCGCAGCCACGACAGAGCACGCAGTTTTTTCTGTATAGAGCTTCGCCTTTTTGAGGATCGCCTCCGGCCGCATGGCCGGACCTCATACTCGCCGTTGTACTCAAGACCAGGAACAGGCCTATCAGCAGTTGCCGTAGAGAACTACTCCTGATCGTCCGCATCGGACGGTGCCTTTCCTAGGCCCTCGCCTTGCGGAGTTGCCTGGTCCATTCCACCAATGACTCCAGCATGACCTTGATCCTCTGCAAGGTTTCCTCATCCTTCAGCTCGCCTTGCCCGTTCACCTTCTCCGCGGCGTTGGCAATCATGACCTCCGGTTGATTCAACGGAAACATATTCAAAAAGACGAACATCTGGCGGAGATGATATTGCGCGCGGGCGGTGCCCAACATTCCCGGAGAAGCTCCCATAATCGCGACGGGTTTTGCATTCCATGCGCTATCGCCATAGGGACGGGAGGCCCAATCAATGGCATTCTTCAGCACACCGGGAACCGAATAGTTATATTCGGGCGTCACGATCAAAATGGCGTCCGCTCCCTTCACTTTGACTTTGAACTCTCTCGCCGGAGGAGGAAAATTTTGTTCCAGGTCCTCATTGAAACCGGGAATGCCTTCCAAATCGACCATGTCGAGCACGCTGCCTTTCGGAGCGAGCTTGACCGCGGCCCGCAGCACCGATTTGTTCAATGAGCCTTTTCGAAGACTGCCGGCGATTCCGGCGATTCTAACCACGTCATTCATGGTGTACCTTCCTGTGTAGCCGTGAGGCCGTCAGTTGATCACGTATACGGCAGCAGGCGTGGATTTCGAGACATGCGCGCCTGTAGCGCCTCTCATTTCCGCAGAGTCAGGACATGGGCCAGCACGTCTTGGATCTCCGCCGCGCTGAGCTGCTTCTTCCAGGCCACCATGGAGGTTTTCGGTTTACCGTTCTCGATAATGTCGAGCAATTCCTCCTCCGACTTCTTTTTGCTTTCCGCGCTGGTAAAGTCCCCTGCCGGCGGTTTCAGCTTTTTTCCCAGAGGCCCGTCGCCCTTCCCCTGCGGCCCATGGCAGGTCACACACTTCGCCTGATAGATGGACTTTCCTTTGGCCGGATCTCCGGCGGCGGCAGAAACGAACGGGGTTATCGAGGACCATCCCCATGCCATGGCCAAGGACATGAGCATCACCGCGCATCGGTATACCTGTGTCATCGGTACCTCCTCTACAGAGTTGGAATGAAATGCACCCTGTCTCCCGGACAAGCTGCTTCTTCAATATGAGTTCCAATAGCGGACTCCGTAATAGATGCCCCACAAGACGAGACCGAACAGGATCACCTTAAGCCAGGACGGGATGTGGCCGCTGCGCTCGGTGATTCCAGACGGCTCATAGCGATATACGGCTCCTTCTGCCGCCCTGTGGGCAGGTGATTCGGACGTCGTGGGATCAGCGTGAACCGGGTGCTTCGTCATGGATGCCCTCAATTTCGGCGCTGTGCCGTACCCGATGCGCTGGCCTGTCTCGCATCGATGGCGCTGGTAGGCTTCTCTTGCGCCATCCGCCCGGACATGGCCGCCCATATGCGCCCACGCGCGATCTGCCGCTCTTGCTCCTGAAGACCGTTCGCCATCAACTCCGCCTCATGAGCCGCGACACGCAGAGATTGAACGTAATGCACCAGATCCCAGGCTTCATCTGTGGTCAGGCTGTCGAACGGCGGCATCGGCGTCCCACCGATGCCCCCCATGATGATCTGGAACAGATGTGGACCATCATGGCCCAGTTTCACGCCGCCGGGCGAGCCGGCAGGGAGCGAGAGGTGAGCTGGCTTGATCGGCTCTCCCCAGTCGTCCATGAGCATTCCTGGTGCGCTGAGCGCACCGTCCGCCCGTCCTTGGTCTCCGTGACAGAGCGCACAGTTGCTTTGAAACAACGTCTCGCCTTTTGTAAGCGACGCGGCTGTCACGGGAGGCTCGGGAGGGATAACGATGCCCTGGCCTGCCGGCTCGCTTCCCCAACGGTCGGAAAAGGTCTTCAGGTACTGAACCATGGCCCATCGTTGCGCCGCAGGCAGTTCGTGGAGGGACGGCATCGAGGTTCCCCAGAGGCCATGTGTAATCGTCACATATAAATCCGCATCGGTCGGAAGGGAGTCCTTCCCGAGGGTGGAGCGAAACTTGAAAATCCCTTTGGTGAAATCACGCGGCTTGGGATTGAGAAATGGCGCCGATGGTCCTTTGCCATCTCCCTGGACACCGTGGCAACCCGCACACCGTCGCTCGTACACCGATCGACCAAGCGCCAGGATGTCCCCCCGCCCTTCTGGAGTCGCGCGATGCAGGGCGGCTCCCGAAGTCAACGATGACAGGGTGCCGGCCCGCCAATCCCCTATGGATGTACCCAGTCGTTGCAAGTAGGCTACAAGCGCTTTCCCGTCGTCGGTCGGTTGCGGGGGCGCTTCCCCCCGTCCTGGTTCAAACAACCAGGTAAATCGAGGCATGATGGAATCCGCCACCACGTCCTGCGGATTCCAGAGATGCGCGATGTGCCAGTCGTCGCCGTATTTCCTCCCGATCCGCGTGAGATCGGGGCCGATGCGGCGCGTACTGAACATGTGCGGCCGGTCGTACGCCGATTCGCCCACCTGCGACAAGGGCCCCCATCGCAGCGTTTCGCCGGACACCGGACGGATGTATTGCGAATGGCATTGCCAGCAGCCGTCCCGGATGTAAACCTGCCGGCCGCGCAGTTCAAGCGGCGAATAATCGTTGACGCGAATCGGCAGGCCGGTCACCGCCTCGGCCACGGTCGTCGAATGGGTGGAAGCCTGGAGCCATGGAAGGCCGCCGAGCAGAAAAAATGAGCCGACGAAAAAAATGACGCCTGCGACGATGCCCACCGTCGAGGGATACTCCAGCCAGTTCTTGCTCGGCGGAGTGAACTGTGATGGTGAGAGCTTGGGCAACGGTTCTCGCTCCTCGCTTTCGAACGGCTGCCCTTCGCGAACCGTTTTATAGAAGTTGTAGGCCATGAAGCCGAGCGCCACATCCATGATCGTACCAACGATCGTGCGGGCGACCCACCAGGGTTGCATTTCCTTGACCGAGTCTACGAAATCGGCGCCGTTATCCAGCATCGTTCCTTGTATGAAGCCCTGTGCCGTCAGCCCGAGGACCATCGCCGTAAAGCCGGTGATCGTGAGCCATAGATGCCAACTCGCCAGGCGATCACTCCACAATTGCCGCCCGGTGAGGCGGGGCCATACGTAGTACAGCCCGCCCACCACCCACATGATCATGGCGCCGAAGACCGTCAGGTGAGCGTGGCCGACGACGAAATCGTTGAAATGGGTTAGTTGCTGAAAGCGGTGCAGGGTTTCGATGGAGCCTTGCACACTGCCGATCAGATAGTAGACGACGCCGACCATGAGGAACTTCGCCGCATAATTATCGGCTCCTCCGCCGCCCAACACCGTTCCCCATCGTCCCAGCATGGTGCCGAAGAAATTCACGATCACGGTGAAGACGGGGATGATCATCCACAGGCTATGCACGACCGCGACGGTCTGTGTCCAATGCGGAATAGGACTGTACAGGTAATGATGCGTCCCGGTCAGCGGATAAAAGAGTGCAAGGGTCCAGAACCCGAGCAGCGACAGCTTGTGACTATACAGAGCGTTCTTCGCGCTCAGCGGGAGGAAATAATAGATCGTTGCCAGCCCGGCCGGCGTGATCCACAGGCCGACCAGGTTGTGCATGTAGAGACCGTGAATCGCCGCGCTGTTGACCCCGCTGACCGGGCCGTAGGGAAGGAGTACCGCGCCCAGCGGGAGATTGAAGAGCGTCCAAATGCCCGCGGCCAGCGCATACCACAAGGACACGTAAAATCGGGAGGCCTGCCGGCGCAGGATCGTGCCGATGACCTGTATGGCCACGGTTGCGACCACGATGAATCGCATGAGGTTCAATGGCCATTCGTATTCGGCATACTCCACCCCGACCATAAACCCCATGTGGAGCGACAGGGAGCCGAGAACCAAAAATGCATTCCACATCCACAGGAGCCCCCATCCCCACTCCGCCTTGTACAGCGGAGTGCCGCAAAGCCGCGGCACGAAATAATACAGAAGCGCGATGAAGGCCGTGGTGAAGGAGCCGAACAGCACACCGCCTAAATGCACCGAGCGGATTCGGCCAAAGGTGAACCAGGGGATGTTGCCGAGAAACTCCGGATTATGGAATTGGACCGAAACAAGGACACCGACCAGCGGAAATAACGTCAGCCAAAGTATTGCCCATCGTGCCCAGGCCTTGACCAGCGGGATGTTGACGAGAGTTGCGCCCTGCGAAACAGTGGTCGTTAACATTGCGATTCGACTCACGAGTTTGTTGAGCACTTACGTGATTGGACTGTAGAGGTTTTATATGCCTTGTACAATATAAAAGACAGGGGCTCGGCTGGGTGACCGTGGCGAATAAATACTTCCATTTCCTCAGGCATGAGGCACGGAGACCCTCGATGCGATTGGTGGGAAAAGTTGAAGGGGGAACTTTCAACCGCGACTTCCGGTTTCGTGGGCGCAGGCTTGATCAGGCGATTGCTCCCGCGCGCGCAACGGTAAGTAATCTCTTAGGCAACATCTGGGCTCCCGCCTTCTGTCGCCGGTGCGCCTCTTCGGATCGCATTCTTGGCGCTTTCAATTGTCACACCAAGCTCTTCGGCTTCTTGTGCTGTCATGATCGCCGCGCTCTTGCGAAACATCACGTTTTCCTCTGCGGCAACATGAGTTTCAACCAGCTTGTGTAACTCCTGGAATCTTGCGACCCACTGGTGATCGTAAGCCGGAGCAGCATCAAGTTCATCAAGAAGGATCTTAATGTTGCGGTGCGCCTCAAAAGCCTCGTGGGCATCGTCGCGTGTCGGCTCTGCCTGCTGAAAGACTCGATACACGTGCAAATCTTCGATGGCAGCATGCAGATCCAACTCTTTCTTGAGCTGTTGAAACAGTGTGCGACGTGCTGGCGCGTCGCCTTGTTCGAATCCACCCTGAATCTGATGAAATAGCGATGACATTTTTTCGTGGTCCCGCCGTAACACTGTCACGAAATCCATACCAATTCCCTTCCATTGTTCTGGAGGTCTGGGCTGGCCACACACCTGACGAAACATTTTGTGCTCTTCGGCTGCCTGCGACTTTCAACTGCTTGTCCACAGACCCGTAACCCTTTACGCGAATCAGTTGATTCAGTTGGCTGATTAGGTACCGCGGCGCTCATCCTCGATGACATAGTAAGCCGGTTCGTTGCTTTCCACCCCTAGTTAGGTCCCTGGCGGAGCATAGAGTGCCGCCCCTACTCCTATGCCATATCAGTCCATTTAGGCATAGGTGGTGAGGGGCACACACGTCTCCATTCCGTCCTTCTCTCTCTGCTTCCATCGCAGGGGGAATTCCCAGATGTTGAAAACAAATCCCGTGCTCTATACATAAAGAAACTTCACACGGAGATATCCACGCGCGAGAGAAGTAACGCTCACCCGTTTTCAGCATTTCTTTGTCGCGAGCAACACAGGAGAGGCAATGAGTAAACATAAAGGCCGCGAGAAACGAAGACCCATCTCCATAGATGGGATGATCGTCAATGCTATCGACCAGGGATTACTTCGCTCAGCAGCTACGGCCGGCCAGCAAGTGATGGAACAGGTGCTCAAAACAGATCCAGAAGTGAAGTCACTTATGGAATCACTCGTCAAACAACGGCTCAAGCATGTGTTGCGAAAGCTGGGCGACAAAGGAAAGGCCTGAGCCGCAACTTAAGCCGTCACTCCTTTCTGGGACATCGAATTAGCGCAGTGGGGAAAGCATCTCTACGAGGCCCAGTGGACTCGAGAGATGTGAGTGTGTTCACGGAAACACTCTGGACGCATTGAACGTCTCTGGATGTCAAAACAGAAAACCTCTATGGACAGTGGCACATGCGCTCACTCTATGGGCCGTTCTGCTACCCCGCCAAGATATTAAGAAGGTGTTTTGCAACTCGTGTGCTGGCATGGACACGTCGGAGCTTCAGTGCTTGTCACTTTGGCTGTGGAGGCACATTCGAGGCTACAATAGGGATAATCCGCCGTCACCTCGCAGGTGCACCCCGGATGCGCGCATATTTTCGCGGTGGCTGTCATTGTAGGGGCTGTCATGTCACCCTCCTCGAGACCCTTACCGAACAGTTATGACGCATCGTAAAATACGGTGGGGCTAGCGAACTGCCTAGTTCAGCGTCGTGCGTTTATGATGCCTTTGCACACGCGTGACGGGCGAACTGCGAACTTTCAGTCCTTCGGCACCACAAAACCCATCCATAAAGTGTTTGCCTGGATCGATCGCAACAATGAGTCAGCCCATCATATGACTCAGCGCGGGTAAGCTCTCCATGTTCATTCATGGCGCAAATCCATCACACAGGACTCTACGCTGCCACAGCGTCCGTAACATGTCGCCGTTAGACGATATCCTTGTAAATTTCTTCCGACATCGTCTCTGAGATCAGAGATCAGGCCTGCATGGCTCTTCACGCAAGCGAAGCATTCGTCTTCGACTGCCCAAGCAGCCTTCGCCTCTTTGACCTTATCGCCAAAAACGCCTCCATTCGGAAGATGATCACATCAGACAGGATGTCCCCGGTCGGACATCCTGTCTGTCCTCTGTACGCTACCCGCCAGTAGGGATGCGGCCCCACCAACGCACCATTATGTTTGAAGCCGCGCGTTCCAAGAACCATTTCTGCTCACACGAGCGGAACCCACGGAGGCAGGTACGGGCCCGGATACCAGGGTCCGTGTTTTGCACGATTGCTCACCGTCCTGGCTTGGGAGCATTCCATCCAGGCGATCTTGTAACGGAAGGCGGTCCAGATCAGACAACTAGCAAAGACGGCAAGCCCCTTGTCCATCTGATGCAAGGCAACTACGTAGCTTATTTTCAGACTAGCAAACTGACCGTCAGCGAAGGCCTTTGAGGTATCGACGCTCTACCACACCATTGGACCAGAGAAGGAACGCCCTGTATGCCAAAGCCACAGCAGCCAGCCCAGCAGCAGCACCATCGCCCCGGCGTCGAGTCGGAAATGACTCCCCGCCCCCAGTCCGAAAACCCTGATCATCGAGGCACCGGAAAACTCCGGGGCAAAGTCGCCGTCATTACTGGAGGGGATAGCGGAATAGGCCGCGCCGTTGCCATCGCCTTTGCGAAAGAAGGCGCGGACGTGGTGATTGCCTACCTCAATGAACACGGTGATGCCAAGGAAACCACGCGGTTAGTGGAACAGGAAGGGCGGCGTTGCCTGGCGCTCGCCGGGGACATCGGCACGCCGCAGTTTTGCACTGAATGCATCGATCGGACTCTGCGGGAATTCGGTCATCTGGACATTGTGATCAACAATGCGGCGGAGCAGCATCCTCAGGACAGCATCTTGAAAATCACCGCCGAACAGTTGGAGCGTACCTTTCGAACAAACATCTTTTCGTTTTTCTATATGACCCAGGCTGCGCTGCCGCATCTCGCCGAAGGCGCCACGATCGTGAACACCACTTCGGTGACGGCCTACAAAGGCAGTGCCCATCTTCTGGACTATTCGTCCACGAAAGGCGCCATCGTGGCCTTCACCCGCTCCCTCTCTCAGGCGCTGGCGGAAAAGAAGATACGCGTGAACGCGGTGGCGCCCGGGCCCATTTGGACACCGCTCATTCCATCGACCTTTCCTACGGAAAAAGTGGAAAGTTTCGGCTCGGACGTGCCCCTGAAACGCGCAGGCCAGCCGGAAGAAGTGGCACCCTGTTACCTTTTTCTCGCCTCAAACGATTCGTCGTATATGACAGGCCAGGTCTTACATCCGAACGGGGGAACCATCGTCAATGGATAACCGTCGGCGAGCAGTCATGCGCGAAATCGCATGCCATACAGAACTCTTTCTTATCAGGAAAGGAGACTCCTAGATGCCGCAGCCAGCAAAGAATGCAGGACGAACCAATAAGAAAGGCACAGCCACAGCATCGGCCGATGCCGTTCAGATGCTTGAACAAGACCACCGGGCCGTCGAACGGCTGTTCAGCGAATTTGATTCGGGAGACGCGAAACGCAAACAAGCGATTGCCCATCAGATTTTTAAGGAGCTCGAAGTCCATGGGACGATTGAGGAGGAGATTTTTTACCCTGCACTGAGAAAACAGGCAGATCTTGGCGAGCTTGGAGACTTGGAACAGGGTGAGAGTGATATCGCGGGCCAAGAGGGCGTTGATGAAGAAGAGGACGACGAAGACGATGAGACGGCTGAAGAAGTCGGCGAAGACGTCCTCGACTCTGCCTATGAAGACCATCAGGCGGTAAAAGATTTGATCGGAACGCTGCGCGGTCGTACGGCGCAGGATCCGGACTTCGAGTCCGGCATGGCGGAACTTCGGGAATTGGTCACGAATCATGTAGCGGAGGAAGAGGAGGTCCTCTTTGCCGAAGCGAAGCTCAAGCTTGACACCGCCATGGTCGGACGGCAAATGCAGGAACGCAAACAGGCATTAGCGTAGTCCTTTGATTATTTCAGCTGAGGAGACACCATGACACAGCACCAATCTTCAGGCACCTGTCTTTCACTCGCAATGGTCAGCATGATCGCGCTTGGCCTGGTCGAGGCGACCGCCTCCCTGGCTTATGAGCCGACCCAATCAGGTGGCACAGGAACGCACCAGGGAGAAGATGCCTCTATGAGCACAAAACGGGGAGGGAACACCGGACCTCACACCGGGCGTAATGAACACAGTGGCTCTGCGACAGGAGCGGTGAGGGATCCGAAACAATCTGAACCGGAGGCGGACAAAAACAAGGGATCCCACCAACTGGGGTCACAGTCAAGCCACGAAGCCAAGAGCGGTGACAATGAAGGACGCGGCAAGGCCGGTGTAAGAACGGAGAAAGAACGTGGTCGGGTTCGATAGCGCTCGGGAACCAATCATCTCGAGCGCTGCACGTTCGGAATGCCGTTTAAGATAGGACTTCGAACGAATGGACGAGGGCTCTCAGGTAACGCCCAATGTGGCAACGGGGGAAAAGGGCCCTCAAGCGACCATCGTCATCCGCTTGCTGTGGTGGCGGAATTATTCACGGACAAGGCGTCAACGATTTGAACTACCAGGATATGGCTGGCAGCGGAGCACCCGTGGCGGTGAATGAATCAGCACATAGCTGTGGACGAGTGTGAACCAGGCGTGGGCCTGGTCTCCGGCTAACGAGCGCAAAGCACTCCGCCGGCTCGGCGTCAAGTCATACCGTCCCGGGCAACGCGCCCTCATCGGGGCGGTCATGAGCGGCCGCCACGCAGTTGGCGTGCTGCCCACCGGCGGCGGCAAGTCGCTATGCTTTCAACTGCCTTCCCTGTTCCTTCCCCGTGCGGTGGTGGTGGTTTCTCCGCTCATCTCTTTGATGCAGGATCAAGAAGACAAACTGAAAGCCCGCAGCATTCCGGCTGCGGTCATCAACAGTACCCTGACAGAGCGGGAAGAACGGCACCGTCTGGAAGATATCAGCAGCCGAACACCTGAAATGATCTATGTCACCCCTGAGCGATTGGAGCAGCCCGAGTATCTCGACGTGCTTCGTGAGGGTGGAGTGTCCCTATTAGTAGTGGATGAAGCCCATTGCATCTCCCAATGGGGACATGATTTTCGCCCTGCCTATCTGACCATTCGCGATGCGATCAAATCTTTAGGCCGGCCACCTGTACTCGCTCTCACCGCGACCGCTACCCCGAATGTCATCACCGACATTATCACGCAGTTGGACATTGGCGACGCGTTAATTGTCAATCACGGTATCGACCGCCCCAATCTCACCTATGAGGTCCATCGGACCGTCAATGAGGATGACAAGTTCGAACGGTTAATTCTAATGCTTCGTGAAATCGTGGACGGAACCGGCATCGTGTATGTGGCCACGGTCCGCCAAGCTGATGAGCTGTTCTCCCGTCTGCTTCAGGCAGGCTTTTCGACCGGGAAGTACCATGGGAGAATGCCGGTGGCGGATCGCCGGCAGACTCAGAAAGACTTCATGAACGATCGGTATCGGGTCGTCGTCGCGACCAAGGCCTTTGGCCTCGGCATCGATAAGCCGGATCTTCGCTTCGTCATTCACTATGCCTTCCCCGACTCCCTGGAAAGTTACGTGCAAGAAGCCGGGCGGGCCGGACGCGACGGGCGGCCCGCCTTGGCGGCGCTTTTCTATCGCTTGGAAGACCGCCGGGTACAGGCCTACTTTTTGCGCGGTAGATATCCCCGCCAGGATGAATGCGCTCGCGTGTACCATGCATTCGATACGGACGCGGCCGGTGCTCAGGCTCTTTTGTCCGCCTCATCACTGCACTCGACGAGCGGCATTGGATTGCGGCGGGTCAGAGTCATCCTTGCCTTGCTCGAGCGGGCCGGGATCGTCAAACGGGAGCGCCGAGGATACCGGCGCCTCCGGCAATTCCACAGCCAGCAGGAGTTTACCGCTTATCTGGAAGGATACGACCAGCGGCATCGATTGGATGAAACTCGCCTGTCTACGATGATGAAGTACGGGCAAACCACCGAATGTCGCGTGCGGTTTCTCACCCGGTATTTTTCCCGTGAAATATCCGGAAACTGCGGCAGATGTGACAACTGCCGAACCGGCGCAACGAGTTTGACGGTCGACGTACGTGAACTGAAGGAGCCGATCGGCAGGCAAGATGCAACGACGCCTGACCCCAGTCGTATGAAACAAGGCAGTCAGTAGAAAGGTGACCGTCCGAACCCCGATAAAGCGAAGGGGAGAACATACCCGAACAGGCGGTCCACTTGTATGGGCGAACCTTCGGGGGAAAGGTCCCGCCGTACTCCACTTCTGTCAGCTGTTTCTGCTCTCCTCTGGGGAATTTGCCTCCCGGATTTCCTCAGGCGACGATGACTTTCTGTTTTACCCCTTTCCCATGCTGGACTCGCCAGATGGCGGTACGTGAGCTTGCTCCTCCTGCTCCTTTTCTATCGGCGCGTTGGAAATACCGGCGGCCTTCTTGGGCTGGTCTGCCATGATGCCCTCCTTTGTCTGTGAAATGCCTCATCTCCTGATACGTCTATAGAGCACCGGCCCTTGCCTACATCCCTTTCCACCCAGCCCGTTGCCACTGGGGCAGACTGCAAAACGCGCACCTCTCCCACGCCACTGACTGAGTTCCCGAACGTCCCCAGTGCAGCAAGACCTCCTCCAAGTAGTGCGGACAATTTGTCTCCCGCGGACAGATTGTAAGGACCAATAGGTCTTCTTTTTCTTACTGAACCGGGCTCCAGGAGTACCCACCCGCCGTGACCGCACGCGAGCAAGATGGAGACAGAACTCGCCGTGTCGGTACATCGCTTGCATTAAATCTTCCGGCGCTGGCCCTCTCATCACGAGAACTGCTTGCAGAGGAGAACCGGTGAGTAGGGTCCATGGTGGATCGCTCGTCTCATATGACAAGCCACCACCCCGGCTTCGCAAAGCAGGAATGTCAGCACATACGAAAGGACAACCGATCATGACACCACAATGGATAGCTCTAGCATCGGTAATGGGGCTGTTGTCTGGGAACCAGGCGGTGTACGCCGACGATCAACGGCCATCTCAATCCGGCGACAGCGCACAGGGGCAATCATCTCAAGCGATACCGCATGAGAAGGCCGTCAGCACCATTACCCCCGATCTTATCCCCGGCGATCGTCTCGTGGCGGGACGGATCAGAGAGATTCGCGGCGGGCATATTCTTGTGGATATCGGAAGCCCGCAAGTCCTCTACATTCCGTTGAAGCCTGCACAGGAAAAGGGACAGGTTTTCAAAGAAGGCGACCACATCATCGTCGTCATGAACGACCACAATGCCATTGTGGACTACCACCACGTGGGGGGACACCCCGAGCACCAGGTCATCATCGGGCGCCTGAGTACGTCCCTCACGGTGGGGCTCGACAAGGCGGTCATTCGAACGGATGGCGGAGAACGGACTTTTCGGATTGCATCCCGTGCCCGAACAAAACTTGGTGCGGTTCCGATCGGCGAGACGGCCGTCTTTCTCGCCGATGAAACGGGACAGCTCGTGGATGCCCAGCTCATAAGCCGTGAGGCGGTCCAGGCTTCGGCTGAGAACAACAAGTCGAACGTGAAGGGCGCGCATGCCCAGGTGCACGCGCTGTACGGGGGAAGAACAGAGCGGGGCGTGAAAGTCGCGATCGAGAAACAAGGCGAACGCGAGATGCCGATTCGGCCGCCGCTTCAAAAACTGGACCGCTTACAGCCCGGTCAGGAAATTGTGCTGTTGGTAGACGAGGAGGGCTTCGTCATTGAAATCGCCACCCCGGACCTCCCTCCCGTACGGTGACAAGGCATCCACTTGCTCGTCCATCGTTGACCATCAACAGGAGATGGAGAAGGACAGAATTGAGACAACCCGCTTATAAACTCTCTGACGCCACTGTTCCTGGCATATCAGCCCTCATAGGGAGGCGGGCATGTCATGCCTCACTGTAGAAGACATGCCTCTACAAACTGGAGCGTCCGGCTTAGCGGAGCTTTGTTATGGCCTTTTTTGCATTCCCTGATCTGTAGCTTTGTTTGAGCCGGGTTTCGACGATTCCCCGCGTCCTTCAGGATCCGCCGATGTTTCCCTTGCAGCCTGGCTGCTCGAAGATCGCCCAGGCCCCTCCTCCTTATCCTTGGAGTTGGACTGAGACTGTTGAAGCTCTTTCATGCGATCCTCATACATTTGTTCCTGTAAACCCTGCGTGCCTCCGCTGATGCTTTTCTGCTGGATACCAGCGGGCTGAGCTTGGCTTTCCACAACGCCTGCCGAGAAGATTGCGGCTATCACTGCTCCTGTTCCGGAGATGATTCCCAGCGCTCGCTTCATACAGACCTCCTTGTCCCTCTTGAACCATGCTTCTTCAGTGAGTGTGGTTTCAATTCAGGGCTCCATACCCTGCAGTTCCTTGCTCACTACTATTTCCGCTAAACGGAAATATCTCCACGACACCCATTGCAGCTAGGGGGGCAGCCTGACTGAGCCCTCACGGTTTACGTGGCAACACTTCCTTGCGGCGCGCTGAGTCTCGTAGGACTATAAAACCAACCGAAATAGATGCCGAGCACGGAAGACAGGGCATGGAGCCAGACGTCATGTCCAAATATCGGGACCAGCCCCATCATTGTGTGAAGGCCCGGAATGACGCCCATCACCGTGAGGACTGCGTAGAAGCCGCCGATAAATTTAGCATAGGCCTGCGGCGACCAGATGTTCCGCCATGCCAACAGCCCTGCGATACCGATCAGAGTATGTACCCAATTATGCAGTGTATTGATGGGAAACATGCCCAACAGACGGCCATAGTGTTCCTCTACCGTTAAGGACGGGTCTTCCGCATGCGGTGAGGTCACCAAGCCATCGGTAAATCCCAGCACACCGACTGCCAAAAACAGGCTTCCCATGATCGCCGCGAATTTAAATAGAGCCATGATGCGACCTCCCTCAAGTGCGAACAACGACGCCACCGTTAGGATTTTCCACCCAGCTGGCTTTGAAGCCTTTTCGCCTTATCCAGGTGCTCACGAAGATCGGGAACCATCTGACTGAGCTGCCGCTGGAGTTGAGGATTGTCGGCAGAGCGGGACGTCTTTTCCACTAGACTCACCGCTTCGTCGTGCATCACCACTTGATAGCCGATATAGGCACGATCAAATTCAGGACCCGACAACGTCCGCAATCTGTCCATCGTTTCATGATGTGTTGACGTCAATCTTGATGAAAGCGAAGAGGGCTCAGGTCTGAGCTTCACCCGATTCGCCAACGCCCGGTTCTTGTCCATCACGGCCGTATGGTCATCGATGAGATGGCCCGCTGGATTGCGACTTTCCTTTGGCAAGTTGCGCTGCCTCGATCTCACTCTGGTCTATCGTATTCAAGACGGCGAGCACATTAGCATCGGACATGGTTCCCGGCATCATCCGCTCGGACATGGCACAGGCGGCAAGACTGCAGGTGCCCGCGAATATCAGCACAACAGACAAGTGGTTCATACAGTACTCCTCTGGTTAATGGTCTCTCTTTGCAAACCGCCTTCGCCGGTATGTGCAAGATAAAGACCGCATCCCCCGACCGCGGAAAAGGTGTGTATCCCGTGATGGAGAGAAACCATCGTCGGCCGGCGCTCCCATGCGTCGGCCTTGTGCCCCTTTTGCCATGAATTCTCATTTAAAGGAGCCTTGGACATTACAGGGGTGATCCCTAACGAATGGCCCTCCCTGCATGGGAGATCGCCACATTGGGGATTCGTGCATGAGAGACACGCTGTCCCCTAGCGAGACAAGATGAACCGATGAGCCGTTATCGTGGCTTGACTCTCCTAGCGCCCCACTCCAACGACGACCGAAAAGCGGGGGCTTCTTTTGAGTTGCTCGCCTGTGCGACCGCGGTTCGCCCAAATGACCGCATCGACAATGTCCCCACAAGCAAAACAGCGCCAGGCCGGCGCCAACCTGCTTGCCAGCCCGCCTCCCTCATCGAGCAGGTCTAGTGGGAACATCAAATTGTGGCATCGATGGCAATGCATAGCGCACCTCCTTTGTGCTTCGGCTCATTTCGCCACCGTCAACATGGTTCTTAGGGTCATGTGCTCAACCCATTCACCAGGACATCCCTGCAACTTTCGTGTTCGTGTGACACAAGTAAGGCGCCAGGAGGTTCCCCCTGCGCACGTAGCGTAAAGACCCCGCAGATCGAGGTAGGCATCTAGGGCTATGCCCAGCACGGAAGAGGAATCAGTAAGAGTAACTTATGCGGATGTCCATGCGGCAACGATGTCGGAATTGAGGCTTCAGGAGGGAAACGTCATGGGCCAGCTACCAACGCACTATCAATCCGAACAACGTCACCAAGAAGAATTCATCGCCGCCGTTGAGGCTTTGGGAAAAGCACTGAAAGCACAGGGCCCCGTGGAGACGAAATGGGCACATTTACTCCAGCTTGCCGCCTCGGTCGCAATTCATTCCGAAGGCGCTGTGCACAGTCATGTGCGACAGGCACTGGACAATGGAGCGACCTGCGAAGAGATACGCCATGCCGTCATTCTGCTGACCAGTACGCTGGGATCCAACGGTATCCGCCGCATTGAGTTGGGCGGAAGACATCATGGAGAAACCTAAAGAGGTGACAGTGTAGTTGCTGATTAATCGCGGGGCGTGCACCCGGATGTGGGCGATATCCTCACGCTGTACGCATCCGAATGGTAAAACTCAGGCAAGGTGAACGAGACGTCGTTGTCCGTGAAAGTCAACGCACGATCCATCGTCACCACGGTTGAAGCGAGCGGGCCGGAACCCGTATCCGGAATCTTCTCAGCACAGAGAAAGAGAGGCCTGCCCTGCCAGCCAGAAAATGCCCGGGCGGCATTTTTGAGAATCACGGTCGTGTCCGCAGTCGAATAATCCTCATACTTGCCCAATAACAACTGCAGGGTACCGGAGGCTTTTTCAAACGATGCCAGAGCATGGACTGTTGGACTATCGGTAATCGTAGAGAGTCGCACACCTTCCATCTCTGCATAGGCTTTATAAATGTGCCATCCCGGCCGCTTCGATTGCCGATCGACATAGAGCAGACCGTCCAGCGTCGGATTGTCACAGGTATTTTCCACTCGATCGCGGCTCATGTCTTGCGGATCCGGCCAGCATGATCGCATTGCACTCATAATATCTGCTCGCTCATACGCCGCAATGACGCCGACGTTGTATCCGGCAAGAGTCCAGCTCTCCTGCCCCAGAATCTCATTCACTGAAATAGGTTTGACGATACCTCGGCCTCTGAGGTAACTCCGTAGATCTTCCACGAGCGCGGGGGCATGTGATGGGTCGTCATACTCATGGTACGCCACGACGTCGGGAAACACGTTCTGCTTCTGACTCCATTCCAGAAACGGCTTCAGCAATCGGTACCGGCTGATACTGGGCCCAACGATTTCCGCACCGGGAATCCGCTCTTTAATGCGTTGGTAGGCCAGCCGCCACCCTTCTTTCAGACGTTCGTTCTCATTGATGGGCAACGTGGCTAAATCCGGTTCATTATAGATATCCCACAAAACGGAAAGGTGACGATCCATCACCTGATCGATGATTCGATCCACATGCGCCAGCCAGGGTGTGTAGTCTCCTTCTAGCCCGATTTGATTGATATCAAAAATTTGAAGAGGTAGGTCCTTGAACACCAGCCCAAGGGTCAGCTGAAACTCCGTGACCCCGGCCTGTCTGAGCCGATCGTAATTCTTGAAGACGTATCCGGCGTTGCCTCGAAAACTGGTCGGCTTCAGTGGAAGGATGAATTCCATTCTCGGCTCATCAGGCTCGATGCTCACCAGATACCCGTTAGCCCGATGGTTCATCGGTCCCTGTTCAACACCGAGATCAACCATGATGGTGCCGGCATCGCTCCAGCCGACGCAGACCAGCACAAGCGCGTGGGTCAATGCGACAGTGAGACGAAAGGCATTGGTCGTCAGAGTAGGCATCATGCTTCCTCGGCACGAAATGAATCACCCGAAATGTTCTTGTACTGCGGGATATGCGCGAGGGTCAAGCGAACGAAAGCCGATTAAGCGGCCGCACAGAGTTCGCGCCAGCGGGGAATAGAGGCACAAAGATTTTCACGCGTCAGGTAGTTCTGATCTAGATTGAGGACATCACTCGCGGCGGCATCGGCACTCGCTTGCGCTTCGGCGAAAGCATTGGCCACGTGCACGGCGGTCACGGCCTGAAAACCGGATGCCTTGTAGTCACCGGGATGTTGATGAAATGCCACTGCCTCGACAATCCCGTCGCCGAGCCCCCAGATACCCAACAAATAGGCACCGACATGCGCATGATCAGCGCCGAATATGTCTCGTTCGGCAGCCCAATCCGGCACCTGAGTGGCACGCATCAGTTCAAGCACGCGCACATAGTCATCAGGCTTGTTCGCCGCCAACACCAGCACGCCTACGTCATGCAGCAACGCGGCGGTAAACGCTTCGTCAATCACCGGTTGGCTGGCGCCGGCTTCTTTGGCGATTCGTCTGGCACAGGTGGCCGTCAGCATCGCATGCCGCCACAGCGCGTCCAGTGAAAACCCCGGCAATCGATTCTGGTCGAATTGCGCGAAGACCTGGCTGGACAGCACCAGCGATTTGATGGTTTCAAATCCCAGAAGCGCCACCGCCTGCTCGGGATCGGACACATGGGTACGGAGACCAAAAAACGCCGAGTTGACCAACTGAAGGATTTTCGTGACCATGCCGAGATCCTTCGCCACGATGCGGGACGCTTTTTTCAGCGACGCCTGCTGGCTCTGCATCTCCTGCATCAAATCCTGATAGATCGAGGGCAGACTGGGAGAGACTTGATTTCACTGACCAGCGTCCGGAGCGCAGGATTGGCTAACACCGCTCGCAAGGCCTCGGCCTGGGCAATGTTCGCCTTCAGGATCGCCACGTCCACCGGCTTTTGCAGAAAGCGATGCGCCACCGAGGCAGATCGCAGATAGTTCACGGGGCTCTGATCGCCGGAGAGGATAATGCGGATCGTGTGCGGGGAGACCTTGCGCACTTCGGTAAGGAATTGAGCGCCGTCCATTCCCGGCATCGTCATGTCCGAAATCACGACGTCACAGGCTGACTGGCACATCGCAGCTAAGGCATTCTTAGCGGAGGAGAAGAACTCCATCGTCCATTCGGACTGCATCGGGGCCAAAGTCCGTTGCAGATGTTTGAGAATCTCCGGCGCATCGTTCAAAGAAAACGCGTCGCATGGGCCCTCCTCCCGGCTGGATTCGTCTCTTCTCCTCATCGGTCGAGAGGGGCCGGATCTTAAGTGAGAGTGACCCACTGCAACGAGTAGTGGAGAGCAATCCTGTGGATCTGGAGGACCTCAGCGAGCCTGACTCCAAAAACTAGTTTCGATCCAGATCCCAACTGACGATATCGGCGTTTTTGCCGTCGCCTCCGGCAGCACCATCCGCGCCGAACGAGAGAATCTCAAATTCGGCACCTTGCGAAGAAGGCACCGTATATTTGTAGGCCGTGCCCCACGGATCGACCGGCACCTTCGGAAGATACCCGCCCGCCTTCCAATTGGGCGCGGGCGGGCCTGTTGCGGGCCGTTCAACCAACGCCTTCAGCCCCTGCTCCGTTGAACGGAAGGTTTCCATTATCCAGTTTGTACAGTTGGAGCGCGCTTTCTATGTTTGAAATTTGTGCCTTCGCGGCCGCCCGCTTGGCATCTTCCGTACGCCCCATCACGCGGGGAATCAGCAGTGTCGCCAGGATCGCCAGGATCACGACAACGATCATCACCTCGATGAACGAAAATCCGTCACTCGCATTCAGCCTCCCGGCGAGGCCTGGGCAACGATGCTCGCCCGATGGACCGCGGCCTGTCCTGGAAGCCTTCATGTATTCTCCAAATCGCATACTGTGTGCTCCTTCTCTCGACCCTTCCCGGCCCCCCTCGGGCTCCATGCGTGGACCAATTTTGAATTGTAACAGGAACGTCGATGAGTCTGTCATTCAAATCCCAGGTGAGAACCCCGTTTCGCTGTTATCCGACAGGTCTCAGAAGGGCCATTTCGAAAGAAGTGACCGATTAGGAGCGAACGATTTGATACAGCATGATGCCGGGCTTGAGGTGCGCACGGGGCAACACACTTTGATGCATCCGGAACGTAGACAGAGAGGCCACCGGCGTGATCGACTGCAGATGCACCCTTGCCGTTCGGCAACTGTCTGCTACGGTCGGCGGACCGGTGATGAATGCCACCGCCCCAGGCGACAGGTGGCTAACCAATTGCTGCATCCGGTGGTTGATCGACTCCGGCTTGTCATACAGATTGAACGGCGTCCATTCATAGGCAAGATCGTACAGCTCCTGGCCTTCCCCTCCTGCTCCACGGGGCTGCATCTGCACACGCGCGAGCCACTCCAGTCGCTGTGCGCGTGCCAGAAGGTTCCACCACATCTGCGCCTGGCGCTGGGCAAACGCCGCATGGTCATACAGCACCGTATACGCACGCGGACGATCGTTCCCGATACACGTAGTGATGGCCGCATCGAGCCCGGAAATCAGCACATGCTCCGCGCGGGACACCTTCGCAGCCAATGGCCGATCTTGCTCGATGAGATCTTGAAGGTAGTCAGCGACAAACGGTTGCGTCGCTAATTCCCCAATTTCCCGCTCATCGTCGGGATAGAGCAATACGGCACCAAACGCCGCTTCCGGATCGACGTGCGGCAGGCTCCCGCCAAACACCGCTCTCCACTCACGAGCGGGGAACGGAGCACCTGACCGGGCAGATTCGTCGACCCTTCCCCAACCCCCAGGCAATGGAATCGCATGCGTCCTGTCTCCATCGGCCAACAAGAGTTGCCCCTGCCGGATCATCAACCCGCGCTGGCAGGGTGCGAGGCCTTTCTGATCGAGGGGTTGATAGGAAAGTCCTGCCGGATCGTCCCAACGGGTTGCCTTCAGCATTCGCTGGCCTTGGATCGTGACGCACAATTTCTGCGACCGGTCGACGTGTCTTCTCGGTTGGTCCGGAACCGGGGTCCATGTCACGAGGTGGGATCGGGGTGCATCCATGAACACCGGAAAGGGATCACCACCGTCCGGCAGGTGAGGAGAAAAGAAATTACTGAATAGCCGATAGGCTGCTTCTGACGGATAGGTCGGAATACCACGATATCGCAACGGCCTCGGAACAGCCTGCCCACGATTCTGATCATCATACAGACCACGGATCAATTCAAAGAGGGCGGAGCCAGTGCCGGGAAGCAGCGATAAAAACAGCTCCACGACCGGCAGAAAATCGATGGTTTCCCAATGCATGGCCCCCATGCAGGCCATAAATTGTTGGGTGCCGAAGGTCCCATCAGGCAGATGATAGATGGCATCTTTTCGGTGCCGGATCGTGGCGCTTCCCTTGGCATCAATCGTCATGTCCTGATCGCTGTAAAAAAACCTGACTTCATCCAGCGGAACCCGCATAGCCTGGGCCGCCATGCTTCGAAGATCGTCGGCCCTGAGCCGCTGCCATCCCGGCTTCCTGGATAGATCAAAGGTCATGGTGTTGACAAGCCCGCCGGGAATCAGTCCAACCCATGCCCCCCAATCCAGGTGTACCCGGCTTCGAACGAGACGCAGCCGTCCATTGATCGACTCCCATTCGCACTCATGTAATGGATACCCCTCCGGATCCGTCGCCAGGATTCGACGGCCATGGCTTCCATAGACGACAAGATGCCCTGTGGGCAGGCGGAGGAACGACGCTGATGACGCCGGCAGGTCCGGCGCGTCAGCAAGATTGGAAGGGAAGGCGAGCGTACCGGGCCGGCTCAGTATCTCCTGTAACGAGACATCCACGGGCATTTATTCGCGGATCTGCCCGCTCCCAAGCACCACGAATTTTGAACAGGTCAACTCCTCCAGCCCCATCGGCCCGCGCGCGTGAAGCCGCGATGTGCTGATGCCGATTTCTGCTCCGAGGCCGAACTGATACCCGTCATTGAGCCTGGTTGACGCATTCACCAAAACCGCACCGGCATCGACTTCACGCAAGAACCGCATGGCGCGGGAATAATCCTTGGTCACAATCGCTTCCGTATGACGGGAGCCGAATGTGGCAATGTGCTCCAGCGCTTCATCCATATGCTTGACCACCTTGACCGCCAGAATGAGATCGAGAAATTCATGCCCGAAATCATCCTCCACCGCCGGCTTCGCTTCAGGAGAGAGCTGGCAGGTCTTTGCGCAACCGCGCACTTCCACCTTCGCAGCCGTCAACTGCTTGATCAGGTGCGGAAGCCAGGTCCGCGCAATGCTGTGATGGACCAGGAGCGTCTCCATAGCATTGCAGGTTGAGGGGCGCTGCACCTTGGCATTGATGCAAATCTGTTCGGCTACTTTCGGATCGGCATCCGCATCGACATAGATGTGACAGACGCCCTTATCATGCTTGAGGACCGGAATCGTGGCATGTTCGGCGATAGTCTTCATCAAGGAATCCCCGCCCCTGGGGATGATGAGATCGATATACTGATCCTGCTTCAACAACAGCTGGACGATTTCACGCTCCGGGCGGTCGACAAAGGTGATCGCGCCGGCCGGCACACCGGCTTTCTCGGCTGACTCGCTCAAGACTTTGGCAATCGCCAGATTGGAATGCAACGCTTCCGATCCGCCTCGCAGGAGACAGACGTTTCCGGACTTCAGACAGAGAGCGGCCGAGTCCGCCGTCACGTTTGGACGAGCCTCATAGATGATGCCGATGACCCCGATGGGGACCCGCATCCGGCCGATCTGCATGCCGTTCGGCCGCGTCCACATTTTGGGCATCTCGCCCAGCGGATCCGGCAGGCGGGCGACATCGCGAATCCCTGCGGCCATGTCCCGAATACGCTCCGAACGTCAGTCGCAACCGGTCTCCCAGCGCCTTGCGCTCAGGCGTCGCTTCGAATTGTTCTAGATCCTTTTCGTTCTCGGCCAGCAGCTCAGCCTCGTGGGCCTCAAGCCCTTCAGCCATGGCCTCCAAGGCTTGATTCTTCACGGCAGACGAAAGGGTGGAGAGCCGGCCCGCCGCCTTCTGGGCGCTCTTCACCAAGCCCATCACATAGTCTTCAGGAGACAGTTCTTCAACGGGAGCTTCCAGCTCCGGAGCCGGGGATTCGGTCAGATCTTGTTCCATGTCGTGAATTCCTGCTGCTTGGCGATACGTGAGGCCCTAGGCCAAAGTATCTGCCGATCATGATGGTGAACGTGGGCGCGAAAACTATAGCGTGACAGGATACTGTGGGGTTTGGAGTCGGGTCAAGGGTTACGGGGAACCGCTGGCATCAGAGGAGCGCCTTGCGGAGTCCCGGCGCCGGGGACGGCCCCTTGTGCACCCGGCTGGGTCGGCATGGTCCCGGGAGCCAGCCCCATCATGGGCGGCATCAGCATGGATTGCGAAGAGGGATTGGGATGCTGGAACATCCAGTCATGGTAGGTCTTGCGTCCTTCGAAATGGCGAACGGGCAGCGGAAAATCGCGCTCCTTGATCGGTTTGACTTTGCTTTTGCTGCGCACCCCCATGATACCTCCGGTGGGCGCGCGCATGTATTCCCAGTCTCCTCCGCTGATCGGGTCCTGATAAACTCGTCGCAAAAACGGTTTGGGCGTACGCGTCAATTCGGTCAGAGACTGAGGATAGATTTCGGTAGTCATGATGCGCCCGATTTTCATCGAGGCGGAGTACAACGCCAGCGCGTTCTGAATTTCGATGCCCTTTGCCATGAGGTCGGCTTCTTTCTCGCGCTGGACCATCACCGTCCACTGGCGGGCCGCTGCAGAGACGGAAATTCCGATCAAGACGATCGAAAACATCAAGGCCAGGTAGGTGATGCCGCGGGTGTTATGCAGAGCGCCACGCAAGCCCATCGCCTTCCTAGTTGGGTTGCCCCACTGTGCCGGGATCATCCGTAACCGGAATAACCTGGGTGATTTTTGATCCCACATCTTGAAGCGTAATTTCCTTCAACGACACATCTTTGACCAGGACCTCCCCCGCGATCACTTCTCCCACCTGAACGACATGCATCTCATCGTTCTTGACCACCACCGCCATGTTCTTCTTTTTCTGCGCTCCTCCCCCCATCGCCATGAACCCGACATAGCGGTACTGATTGAGCTCGGTCGCAATTCGGAGCCGTTCAATTTCTTCCGGAGTCGGCCCCTTCGGACCTTCCACCACCGGCTCCTGCTCTTCTTCGGGGGCGGCCTGCTCCTGTGGTTCCTCGAGCGGCTCGAGTACGGGAGGAGGGGCAGCTTTAGCAGAGCCGCGTGAACGGCCTCGACGAGTCATTGGAGGGGGAACCGACACCGGCTCAGCCTGGGGCAGCAGGCTGGCGAAAATGTTGCGCGGGGTCGAAAACGTGGCGTCCCGTTGTCCTTTGATGGCGGCCAGGCGCTCCAGATGGACTTGTAAATTACCACCGGAAGCGGCTTGAGGTGTCTTGCTCGTGGCCCGCTGTCCACTGACATGGGTCAATGGGACCCGCGCCTGTTCATTCGAATGGTCGAATTGCCAGATGAGCAACCCGATCCAGAAGACGACGAGGGTCAGCAACAACAGCCCCTGATTTTTACTGACTCGGTTCATGGGCGTCAGGGCGTTGGAGATTGTAGATGCTCTCCCCGCAAATAGGTCGAAATCCTGATATTGAATGTTAACTGCTGGTCTTGAATGTTTCCAGAGCGGACGAGGTTGAGATCCTCGATAAACAACAATTCCTGGGCCGACTCCAAATTGTGGAGGAAGCGGCGCAAGTCCTCATACCGCCCGGTCACCGTTCCCTGCAGCACCGCCTTGGTGGCGTCCGGTACCGAGGTCTTCTCCGTCTTGTAGGAAAGGGCCGGCAGGGTGACCTGATCCCGCTTGGCTTCTTCTGTCACGCCGAGGGCGAGGGGCGCAAAATCCCGGAACAACGGCAGGACCGCCCACACTCGCTGGAGATCCGCCTTCGCCTTCTTGGCCTCTCTATGCCGGTTCAATTGCTGCCGCGCCTTGAGCGACTCAGCTTCGAGTCGCACTTGCTCCTCCTCTGCCGCGCCCAACACCAAGGCATGGATGCCATAACTCACGATGGCCAAGACCGCCACGAAGGCCACCCAGGGAAGAATGGGCGCATAGGGTTGACGCCAGGTCAGTTGTAGTCGATCAAGTCCTGGAAACATCATGAGTTCCGATTTCGATATCGCAAGCTCAGGTCGAACTCGACCAGACCGTTTCCCATCACCCGGTGCTGGCCCAACACGGGATCCTTGAATTGGGGATGGTCTTGGAACATCACCGTCAGGGTGGTTACATCTTCCAGCGCCCTCGCCGATCCCGTGAGCATGATCGTGGCATTCGCGGGATCGAGACGGATACTATTGACGGCAATCCGCTGAGGAATCGCGCGCTCCAGTTCCGTCAGGAACCGGGTCCATGAAAAGCTCCGCTTTTCAATTAGATGGTTGGCGAACTCGATCTCTTTCGGCAGCAATTGCAGGGAGGCTTCAGAAAGGTCCAGGCCTTCCTGCTGGGCTTCCTTCAGCAATTCTTTGTCCCGCTCCTGGACCTGCAGCAAGGCCGACTCGCGCGCTTGCACGTCCTGCCACACCAGCCATGCTTGCGAAATATCCCAGAGTATGGCCACGCCGATCACTCCCGCGAATACCATGATCAGCAACCGTGCCGGCGCCAGATACCAACGATAGCGGCTGCTCAGATTAATCGCGAATACGCCGCTGCGCGCAGACGGCTGACCGATACGCGAGGCTACATCGCGAAGCACCGATGCCAGATTATCCAACATCATGGCTTAGACAACCCCTGCGATCGCCGGCATGGCCGCGCTCGTCCGTGGCCCGGTGATCGGACCACCGCCGAATTGTTGCACCCGTTCCCAATCTAATTCATGCACAGGGACGCCCAATCCTTTTTCCAATTGCTGCCGCAAGCCCGGTCCCAGGGCCTCATCCGCAATCAGGATGGTCTGGCTGATCGCTAATTCTGGCGTCTGTTGCTGACAGGCGTAAATCGAGTCGGCGCACTCCTGCACGATCCGGTTGATCCCCAGTTGCTCCGAGCCGGCAGGCCAGATCCCGCTAGAACCAACTCCCCCCTGCAGTTTGGAACGGAGGAAGACTAGGACGCCCTTATGAAAGATGAACGCTGTCACTCCGCCCTCTGTGGCATTTACCCACAAGAAATCGGCAGTCGAGCCGGCTGTACGCCAGGCTCCATGAGACCACAGGTTGAACAGGCGTAAACTTGCAACGTCCACTTCCTGCGGGATGAGACCGGCGGCTTCGCAGACGGCTTCATACTGTGCCAACACGGCCTCCTGCACCACCACCGCGAGGACAGTGCAGGGTCCGTCGCCGGACACGCCTGGTTCGGACAATACTTGCGAGAAAACTTTGGCTCCGCTGAGTGACAGCAACTGCTCCTGCCCTAGTCGCCAGCGCACCAACGCGTCACGCTCATCCGAACTCCACGGAAGGTCTTGCAGACGAACGACCGCCAGGCGCACGGCCAGGTCGGGCAAAATCACCGTTGCGGCGCGAGGGACGCCCGGGGTGGAAGAACGGCCCGGAGCCTGGGTGGTCGCCGACCCGGCAATCGCGCGGATATGCGATTCTAGCTCATGCGGAGACACAACGTTCTGTTCCAATGGCGACAATCGGAGAATGCCGTCTGGCAATGCGGAGACGACGCACTGATACCTGGGGCGCCCGCGCCAGTTGCGATGCACCTCCGCCCAGGCCAGATCATGCGCCCCGATTTTCAGGCAGTACTGGGGTCTGCTGGTGATCCAATCCCACATCGCCTATCGCTCTTCACTGAACGTCACGCGGTTGATCTCCCGAAGCGTGGTCTCCCCGGCCAGCACTTTCTTGACAGCGGACTGCCGCAGGGTAATCATGCCGTCCGTGACCGCACGATAGCGGATTTCCGACAACGCACGGTCAGCCAGAATCATTTCTTTGATCTCGTCCGTCAGATCCAGAAATTCGGTAATGCACTTGCGGCCACGATACCCCGTGTCATGACACTCGGAGCAACCTTTGCCTTCATAAAAGGGCGAGGTCTTGAATTCGTCATAGTCGAGACCGGACTCTTCGGCCAGAGCTTGATCCAGCGTGACCTGATGGCGACAGTCCGGACAAATCACCCGGATCAACCGTTGCGCCAACACGCAGGTCAACGCCGCAAGGAAATTATAGGAATCGATGCCCATCGATGCGAACCGGCCGATTACGTCGAACACGTTGTTGGCGTGCACTGTGGTCAACACCAAATGGCCGGTGAGCGCGGATTGAATGGCGATCTGCGCGGTTTCCGCATCACGGATTTCTCCGACCATGATCTTGTCAGGGTCGTGGCGTAGAATCGACCGCAACCCACGAGCAAATGTGAGGCCTTTCTTCTCGTTCACCGGAATTTGCACAACACCGGGCAGCTGATATTCCACCGGATCTTCGATGGTGATCAGCTTGTCTTCCTGAATGTTCATTTCGCTGATGGCGGCGTAGAGCGTCGTGGTCTTGCCGCTTCCCGTCGGACCTGTCACGAGCACCATTCCGTAGGGTCTCGTAATCGCGCGACGGAACCGCTTGAGATCTTCGGGGTTGAACCCCAGACGATCAAGCCGCAGCGTGGACACGCCGGTGGTGATCGCCTCCCGGTCCAAAATTCTGATGACGACCGACTCGCCAAAGACACTCGGGAGAATCGACACGCGAAAATCGACCGTTTTCCGGTCAAGGCGCATCCGGAAGCTGCCGTCTTGGGGAACCCGGCGCTCTGCGATGTCCAGATCGGACATGACCTTGAGGCGGGAGACCAGCGGAGGATGCAGCTTCACATCAAGCGGGTCCATGGCTGAGACCAGAATCCCGTCCACGCGAAACTTCACCGTGGTCGCACGATCCGTGGCTTCAATGTGAATATCGCTCGCCCGCCGCTGCATGGCGCTTAACATGATGGTGTCGAGCAGCTTGACGACGGGGCTTTGGTCTTCGCCGAAATGGTCCACCGTCAGGACTTCTTCGCCCCGTTCGTCTTCCTTGACGAGAACCGACCGGTACTCCGCCTCTAATTCGCGTAAAGCCTGACTCGATCCTTCGCTGCGCTCCAGTGCGGCCTGAATCGCGTTCTTTGAACTCACCACATAGTGCAATGGGCGATTGAGCATGATTTCCAATTCATCGAGTCCCAGTAGGTTCTGGGGATCGGAAATCGCAATGGTCAGGATCCCTGCCTCGTCTTTCAGCGGCACGAAGGGATGACGGCGCATCAGCTTGACGGAAATGGTGTGATAAAACTCGGAATCCACGCGGAAGCCGGTCAGCGCGTCATAGGGCAGGCCATACTGCGCGGCTAACGCCTGAGCCAGCTGCGTCTCCGAAATGGTGCCGTCTTCAACCAGCGTTGGTCCCAGCGCGGTAGTGCTGCCCCCGAGGCGGGCCACGACCTGATCGACCGTGCGGCGTGGAAGGATCCCTTCACGCACCAACACATCAGCCAGCGACGGGCGAGTGAGATGACGTTGCATGGCCATACTACAAATCTCCACCTCTGATGGGACACCAGGCTCTAGCGTGATGAGGGCTACGTCGCCGCATTATTGAATCGTTCCGGCCATCTGAAAAATGGGCAAGTACATGATGATGACAATTCCGCCGACGAGCAATCCCATGACCAGCAGCAAGACCGGCTCGATCCAAGTCGTCAACTGGCTGAGCCGCACATCGAGATCGCCTTCATAAAATTCAGCCACATCTCTGAGCATCGGCTCAAGCGAGCCTGTCTCCTCCCCGACCGACAGCATTTCGATTGCCAGTTTGGGCAAGATTTTTGGCCTCTCGATGGCGGCCGCCAGCGTGCTACCTTCGCGGATCTCATTGACCGCGGAAACCAGTCCGCGTGAGACAAAGCGGTTCGAGACCGCTCCCCGTGCGATTTCCAGCGCTTCCACAATCGGCGTTCCGCCGGCCAACACCGTGGCGAGCGTTCGCGTCAATTGGATCGTATGATGCTCCACGAGAATGGTTCCAAGTAAGGGTAACCGCAGCAGATTCCGGTCCACCGACAAGCGTCCGGCCGATGTTTGATACCAACCCCGCCCCACGACCATCGCTACGATGACGATAATGGCCACAGGAATCAATTGCGCCTCTCCCATATGAATGACGGAGATGAGCAATCGCGTCGGCGTCGGTAGATTCGCGGACGATTCGCCGTACACAGAGATAAACGTTGGCATGACGTAGCTCAGCAGAAATCCGACCACCGCAATGCCGACGACGACGAGAAAACCCGGATACGCCAAAGCCTTCGTCACCTTTTGGCGAAGGCTGATCATGAGCTTCAAGTAGGCAATGTACCGTTGCAACACCTCCGCTAAATTACCCGACTGTTCGCCGGCGCGAATGGTGGCCAAATAGAGATCCGAAAAGTAGGTGGAATGTTTCGCCAAGGCTTCGGACGCCGAGGCCCCGCCGCGAATATCCTGGCGCACGGCCTTGAGCGCTTCTCGAAACGGAGCACGCTGCGTGCGGTCAATGAGAAGATCCCACACCCGCAGAACCGGGAGCCCGGCCTTGATTAGGGCCAGCAGCTCTTGATTGAACACGAGAAAATCTTGAAGTGGAAGCTTTCCCCAGCGGCTCGCAGACAGGCCCGGGACACCAAAACCTGTTCCGCTTCGGGAGAGGCGAAAGACCAGGACGCCGTCTGCCTCGAGCTTCGCGCGGACCACATGCTCATCATCACCTTCGATGTGGCCTTCGAAGGTTGTTCCATCCGCGCGAGCCGCTCTATAGGAAAAGACAGCCATGGGTTCATTCGGCTCGGCACATCACCCGATACTCTTCAGTCTCTATTGCACCAACATGTCGATTGCCGCCGGCTCCACAGCGGCATGCTGCGCCTCCGGCTCAGGCAAACGAAGCTTTCGTCCAGCCACGATGCGGTCACCTGACAAACCGTTGAACGCGCGGAGAACCGCGACCTCAACCTTGTGTCGGCGCGCGAGCCGCCACAACGTATCCCCGCCTTGCACCACGATCGTCCGACCCACTGCATTTCCTTTCGGAAGCGGGGAAACACGGACATCTGAGGCCTGGGACATCGATGAGTCGCGCGTGGCCTCGCGAGGAAGAGGCAGGGGCTGCGGAACCGCCTGTTCTTGCTCTACCGGGAGATTTTCATTCCTGATCTCCTGCGAGTTGACGGAACCAAGAATCGCGACATCCTGACCAGCAGGCAGCCTCTTGCTGCGCGATGGAGCCGGCGCAGACGCTGGCCGAACGTGACCATTGGACGGATGAACCGCCTGAGCCAGCCGTTCCCGTTCGTCACGCGCGGAGGTGAGCTCTTCACGCTGCAATTCGATGATTTGACGGGCTTCCGTCAATCGCCGTTCTGTTTCCCGTAACATGCCCTGGAGTTGTGCGCGTGCCACTTGCGCATCGGCAAGTTCCTTTCTCTGTTCCTCCAGTTCCGTCCGCAACTCAGCTGCCGTACGCTGCGCTTCGCGAACCGCGACCTTGAGGGAGTCCGCCGCCACTTGTAGCTCTGAAGGGGCCGGTTCGTGATTGGGCGTGACCTTCGCACAACCTCCCAAAGACTCACAGACGAGGAACGCGGCCAACCAGTATGCCAGCCGTAACCCAACGTCCTTCCGTCGCGCAGGAACATGTGGCTGTATCATGATATTCATCGCCTTACCATTGGTTGTAGGGTACTCCATTGGTTCCCACCAGTTCGGAGCCTGAAAACACATCGACCATCCCGCCTTCGGCTTCATCAACCATCTCCTGCCACGATGTGGTCGCCCCGGTCAACGGGTCGGTCGGGACCCTCCGGAGATAACCGGCAGATACGAGTGCTTGAATGCTCTCCGGGTACTTGCCCTTGTCGGCACGATGTTGGTCGATCACATCGCGCAACGAGAACAGATCCTGGCGCAGGGCCCCTTCCTTCGCTTTAATGATCGCTGCGTGATAAGACGGCACCGCCAATGTGGCAAGAATCCCTACGATCGTCACGACAATCATCAACTCGATAATCGTAAATCCATGCGCTGACGATGAGACCCATGCGCGCCTACCACTCTCGGTATTTGCTACCATCCAAGGCCAGTTCTTGACTCTGAGTCGTAACATCGTAAATGTCTTCTCCGCACCAGTCTTTCACGCTGGCGGGGTCCCGGTAGCAGCGCAGGCGCCAATTGGCCTCGCCGGTCATCGGATCCAGGGGAATTGAACGCAGATAGCGCCGTATCGTCGTCCCCCGCACCGTCGCTTGCTCACCGGTGAGTTTGACGCCCAGCAAGGCATCAAGCGACTTCGGATATCCATAGGGGCCGGTGACGTCTTTACAACTTAACCGATTCTTGACGCAGGCCGGACCGATAAGCGTGTCGCCGTCACGAGCCCATTCCAGGCGGAAAGCATCAATCGCGGCCCGAATCACCCTGAGATTCTGCCGAAGCTCGATCTCCTTCGTCCGTTTCGTGGAGACCTTCGTGAACGGCAGCGCGACCGAGGCAAGGATGGTGAGAATCGTCAGGGTCACGAGCAACTCAAGCAACGTCACGCCGGACTGTTTCACCGCACTCTCACCACTCCTGAGGCTTCGCCCGTTCCCTCCGGTACGTCTTGGCCGGGATGTTTGGCCATTTGCAGCCGCACCGGCGAGACACCCGGGGATTTGGCAAGGAAGGTCAGTCGTAGCAGGCGGCCTTCATCTTTGGTGGCAGTCGCAGAGCGGTGTAGCCGCAGCTCGACAATGCCCTCCGTGGAAGACGATGTCGCGGCCACCGGAGCTTTGCCGGCCTCGGTTCCTAAGACTTCCCCGAGGGTCGCATCTCGAAACTCAAGAATCTTCGGATCAAACTCCAGCGTGAAGGTCTCCGTATCAAATCCCTGGGCCTGAGTCGCCACCACATCGACACGAATCTCTTTCTCCATCTGAACGGTGGCGTCCGCAGGCTGAATAGACAGCTGAAGTCGGGGCGGAGTCGCGTTGGAACTCGCCGCATTCACTTTTGATTTCTTCGACCCGTTTCTCTCAATGGTCGCTCCGGACGCCGCCGGGACCGCGACCCGCGCCGAGATCGGTTTCGGTTGCATGGCAAATAATGGTGAGGTGGAGTAGACGGACTCAGTTCCTGACCAGAACGCCTGCCCTTGAGGCCCGGGAATGCGTAGCGAATTGACGATATGCGGAGTAATGGTCAGGATCACTTCGGTTGTCACCCGTTGGGTCTTGAAAGAACTCAGAAGATTTCCCAGATAAGGAATGTCGCCAATCCATGGAATGGTCACCTTGGTGCGACGATCCTCTTCTTGTAGCAACCCGCCCAGGATGATGGTTTCTCCATCACGCACGTTCAGCATGGTTTCGGCCGAGCGATTCCCGAACTTGAACTGGGTGATCGGTGGAGATTGTTGCAGCAGGACAGTGTCCCCCAGGCGGATCACCTCGATTTTCATCTTCAAGGATAGCTCGTTCGCGAGGTGAATGTTCGGTTCCACCGTCAGCTTGACACCGGTGTCCCGAAACTCAATCGACGTCACCGTCGAAGTCGTCGGCACCGCGCCGGTAGCGGCCTGCCCCGGTAACACGTTGGTGGTCGACAACAGAATCGGTTGTTTATCGCCGATGTTCACTTCCGCCTTCTTATTATTCAGCACTCGCACTTTCGGTGCGGCGAGGGTTTTGGCGTCCGTGATCTGCTTAAAGAAGTCCAATTGCACATTCGTGGGAACCTTGAACAGGTAACTGTCCTGCCCCAAGCTGGCCAAATTGCGATAGGTAAACTGCTGCGCTAGGTCGCCCGCGATCGTTCCTGTAAATCCGGGCGGGACCAGCGCCGCCCCAATCTGCTTAGGATAATTGAGCCCGTACTGCTGATCGACCGTCCGGTTCACCTCGAGCACTTCCACGTCAAACAACACTTCGGAATCTTCGCGGTCGTTGGCTTGAATGATTTTTTCGGCCAACTCCACTTTTTCCGGTTGATCACGAACGACGATGGTATTGAGCGCCTCATTGCCATGGATATGTTTCACATCCAGCATGGATTTAAGGAGCGCCACCATATCTTTCGCCTTGGCCGACGATAGATAGAAGGTCCGGATCATCAGATCCTGATACTGTTCCTGCTTCTGCTTGGTGTTGGGACTAATGATGAAGAGCGCGGGGCCCGCCTTCTGTGCAAACAGGCTGTTGCTATTCAACACCAGCGACAAAGCCTCGTCGAAGGGTTTCTCTTCGAGCGAGACGGTGATGGGATCGTTACGCACATCCTTATCGAACACGAAATTGACGTGGGCGGCCTTTCCCAGCGCCTCGACAACTTCTTTCAGCCCCGCATTGCGAAACTGCAGCGTCACCGGCTGCTTCTGCCGATCATCACGATCGGCGGCATGCTGTTCAGCGGACAGGCGGGCGACTCCTTCGAGCGCATCCTTATAGGTCGGATCCAACTCGACGGCCCGCATATAGCCGGTCATCGCTTCGGTGACCCGTCCCAACTGTGCCAAACGTTCCGCTTCCCGGTACCGGTCACGTGCCTCTTTCAATCGCAGCGCTTCGGTCAAACCAGCTTCGAATTCCTTGCTTGTCGGTTCAATCGTGAGAGCCCGCTTGAACTCCTCGGCGGCCGGGTCGAATTGACGATCCTTCAGTAATTGCCGGCCACGCTCATCATGCGCCGCGGCGGCACGTTCTCTCGAAATGCGATACTTGTTCTGGAGCGACGGTTCGAATGGATCATCCTTGAGTGCCTGCCGGTACGCAACGCTGGCCTCCTCCCAGTTTCCGGCTGCGAGGTGCTGATCGCCGCGTTTGACGTCGGGAGATGCAAACGTGCCGCAGGCACTCAACGCCAGGCAACATGCCCACCCGCTGACCGCCATGGCCAGACGGCGAAGCCGATTGCCTTCGATGATGACGCGCGTGGAAGGGAAGGATGACTGCATATATCTGATCAACAAAGTTACAACCTCTTTGGTATACCAAACTGACACACACGCGACAATCAGTTTCTCGCTTTGGACAATGCCGCACTGGAGTCCCGTCTCATACCTGTTTCGGCAAGCATGAGACGAGTCATTAGCTGTTGGGGTTATTCACGAGGAAGAACGCCTTAGAGATCGGCCACTGCTTCGATTTTCTGGAGAGGTATTCCTCAGGAGAAAACAAGGTCTATTCCAGCAAGAGCGGGGACTCTCCTTCGACCGATGGGGTGCCTATAGCCGCCAATATTTGACCGAACCCGGGAGGGTGTCGGGACTCAAGACACTCTTGACGTCAACCACGACATTGTTGCGCTGTTTCCGCAACGGTTTGAGCAATTCCGCAACGCTCATGCTTAGATATTCCCGATGCGCCACGGCCAGGATAATGCAATCAAGCTGTTTCAACTGGTCCCAGGACGACAGGCGAAGTCCATACTCACCCACCGCCTCCTCATGCTCAGCAAGAGGATCGTGGACGACAACCTGAATCCCATATTCCTTCAACTCATTGATGATATCCGGCACTTTGCTATTGCGCAGATCCGGAACATTCTCCTTGAAGGTGAGCCCCAACACGCCGACGCGTAGATCGCTGACGGGGCGTTCGACCTGGCTCAATAGCTTCATGGTCTGTTCAGCCACATATTTCCCCATACTGTTGTTGATTCGCCGACCGGCCAGAATGACTTCGGGGTGATACCCTACTGATTCCGCTTTCGCGGTCAGATAATAGGGGTCTACGCCTATACAATGTCCTCCGACCAGGCCCGGATTGAATTTCAAAAAGTTCCACTTTGTTCCGGCCGCCTCCAGAACTGATCTCGTATCAATTCCTAAGCGATGAAAAATCAGAGCCAGTTCGTTCATGAGGGCGATATTCAAGTCTCGCTGCGTATTTTCGATGACCTTCGCCGCTTCTGCCACCTTAATGCTGGACGCGCGATGAATTCCTGCCTTGACCACCATCCCGTACGTCTGTGCGACAATTTCCAGTGACTCCTCATCCTGCGCAGAGACAACCTTGATGATGCGCTCCAGCGTATGTTCTTTATCCCCGGGATTGATGCGCTCCGGCGAATATCCGATCTTGAAATCGATGCCGCTCTTCATTCCTGAGGCCTTTTCAAGAATCGGCAGACAGTCTTCTTCGGTCGCCCCGGGATACACCGTCGATTCATAGACGACAATGGCGCCGGGGGAAAGATTCGAGCCGATGAGTTCAGAAGCCTTCTTTAAGGCGGTGAGATCGGGCTGAAGCGCATCATTGATTGGAGTCGGCACCGCCACGATAATAAAATCGGCCGTCTTCAGATCGCTCGGCTCACAGGTGTACCGGACTCGACTGGACTTCAAGTCCTGCGGCGAGACCTCTCCTGTCCGATCTACACCTTTACGCAACTCATCGATCTTCGTCTTATTGATATCGAACCCGATTACCGGTGCAGACTTACCGAACGCCACCGCAATCGGCAATCCGACATATCCCAATCCCACTACCGCAATCTGCCGCTGCATCTTCTTGGCCATGTCACTCCCCTTGTCAGTCACCCGCATCACCCGGTCAATGTTGAAAAAAGAATGGCAGAATATCGCCAATCCGTCAACGATTTCCCTTGAGTATCGTGTACAGATTTCTTTGGTTTCCACACAGCATGGGTGGCGCGACATTCTTGAGCACAAACAGGCAAGTCCCCCCTCACATCAAGACATCATCCTCACATTCCAGTTCACAGGGGTCACATCCTGCCACACCGGCTGCTCCTGCTCACAGACCACTCTGTGCCCGCAGGGAACGATTTTGGCCGAGGCTGTCCTCTCATACACACACTAAGGGTTTCGGGTGGATTGCTTTCTCTATTGAGACGACTCAGTCACGCCCCCAAAGAATCATGAAACCATTTGCAAGCTTAGGAAGGCTATTGTATGGTAGGACCGTTTTGGATATTGCAGGCATTGATCTTGCTCATCTTATACAAAGAGGCGGAGATTTCTTCAGGACGTGAATGAGCTTCCGTAGTCTCAGCTGCCCCTACTGGTGCCGCTGTAGTATCGATAGACCGATTGCATGACCACATTAGCACCCCCCCACATTCTCACTACGAACAAAAGGACAATCATGGACGGCAATGCAACACTTCACGCCTCCAGGAGGTTGGCTACTACGGTGGCCGCGCTAACCCTCATCTTGGGGTTTACCATCACACAGACCCAGGCAGCCGGCGTTTGGACGAATGAGCCGTCCGGTGCCAGCGTTGTGATGGACTGTCCATTTAATAGTGTGAGTGGTTGCGGGATTCTGGACGCCTATTCGTCATCTCAAATTGCCTCAGATGGATCGGCACCCATTTCACCAGGCAATGCCGTGAAATCTTCCATCTACCCCGGCAATTCCTCTGGCGGGATGCAGCTGAATTACCAAACCTCGATGGTCCGTGAAATGTATGTGGGCCTGATGTGGCGGACAAATCCCCAGTTCCTGGGAAGACCAGTAGGGAACAAGACGTTTTTCATACGAGGTCCCGGGAGCAATGGAGTCTTCCTGTTCAATAACGCCGCGCTAAATAATGGATCAGGTCCCATGATTTTTGCCCATAATACGGGCGGATTAGACAACAGCCATGCCTGCGCTATGGACAGCGGTCTTGCTTGCTACCCGAACGTTGGTCCGGGGATCTTGACCGTCGGCACCTGGACAAAACTGGAAGCCTATATCAAGGCCAGTACCACTTCCACTTCGCGTGATGGGATCGTACGCTGGTGGGTTAATGGCGTTCCAGCTGGCAACTACACAAACCTGAATTACGGAGCAGGAGGGTTGAACGAATGGGCCTGGTCCTGAGACCTGGGATGGTCTTGTCAATCCAGTTCCTACGGTTGAATGGAATCATTTTATCGACCATCTTCATGTTTCCGTAGGTGGTGGAGGAGCCTCGACCGACCAACCTCCTGGACCTCCGGCCAATCCGACAATTCGAAGTGTGACAACCCCGTAGTCCACACTTGCCATCCGAGTAGACTACACGAACTCTACGATAGGTAAGGGAGGCGCAATCCGATAAGGATTGCGCCTCTAATCTGAACACAACCGATACCAATCCGCTGGCCGCAGTACTGCTCGTGTCCCGAGCACAGCCACTTCCTCGATTCCCTCAATCATTTCCATCCCAGACCAATAGATATTGCCGATTAAACAGGTGGGGGCCTTATCGATCACTGGTCGGAAACGAAAAAATCATGTACAGTGTGCCCCTCTGGATGTATTCTACTTTTGCCCTACACTCTGATATGCCTGCTCTGGTAGGGGCATCGATGATCTAGCTATGGTGATCCATCGGATGCACATAGCATGACCCACACAGCACTCTATATTTTCTTCCAACATTCAAAACACACCTGGTTGCGAAGTGCTGGCAGATATCCTTGCCGTTTTGACCAGGATCTGCGTGTTGGCCCCCAGTCCACAGACTCAGTTATTATATGAATTTTTCCCTGCTTCGCGTACTCGTAGTCGGGCTTCTCTACCTTTTGCTCGTCGAAGGCGCTCTAGAAATCCGTGCCCATTTCCGCGGATTTGATACGATTGCTCTCGGCACATTCCAGCGAAAAGATCCCTCCGCCACCACGACGCCTTCCTCTCATCAAAGCCCGCAGGCCGTTCCCGCGTCAGACGCACCTGACAAAAAAAAGGGGGAAACTCGCTATTGGATCGCCTCCTCTTCTCATGCTGAAGACGTCTACCTAAGCCGGGACTTGGTCTTCCCCACACAACTCGAGACATTGCTCAAGAGTACAGGACAAGCAGCCACAGTCATCAATGCCAGCCATGCCGGAATGGATATCGAGGCCAACCGGACAGAATTGCAGACCAAAGGCGCCATCGCGCAACCGGATGTTGTCATTCTCTATCAAATGTCGACTCAAATTACGAAACTCTCCAAGCAACTGCTGTCAGGAAAACGTCCCAGTACCCCGAGGCGGCCGGGATCAAACAACCCACCGGCAACCACTCAACCAAGCCGTATCGCACAATGGTACGAAGCCACTTCCGTCTACGCCCTCTTAAAAGGAAATGTCTCCAACCGCCTGACCGGGCAGCGAGTGTTAGCGGATACCTTAGGGGACTCGGCAGACGAGGCGTTTGAACGAGAGGTGAAGGACTTTGTGGATACAGTGAGACAGGTCGGAGCGCAGCCTATTTTATGCACCTTTGCAACCAGTCATACCCAGAAGAACTTACCGAATGTTCCTCTTGAAGTTCCCGACCTGCTGTTCCGCTACAACGTGTATCTGTCTCTGTCCGGCTGGTTCGAGGCGATTACCCGCTTCAACCACATTTTGAAGCGCATAGCGGACGAGCAGCATGTCCTGATAATTGACATCGATGCCGCGTTATCAGGCCATCCAGAATATTTTCGAGATTTTGTTCACTTTACTCCGGACGGACACCAGAAAGTTGCGCAGACCATTTTTTCAGGACTTCACTCGAAGGCTCCAAAACAGCTTGCCGGCGTGATGTTTCCTGTTCACTAGAAAACCACCGTGAACTTTAATTCCATTGAATTTGCAGCATTCTTTTTCTGCGTATTAATCCTGTACACCCTCGTCTTTTACCGCGAGCGGTGGCGAGATGTGTTATTGCTGGCCGCCAGCTACTTCTTTTACATGAGCTGGAATTGGAAATATGCCGGCCTGCTGGCATTCTCAACCCTCGTCGATTATTCAGTAGGCCTATTGCTCGCGCGTGAGCAGCGACCACGCGCGAGGCTGGCCATTCTGATCGTCAGTCTGACCTCTAACCTGGGACTGCTCGGGATTTTCAAATACTACAATTTCTTCATGGAAGTCTCAGGGCCGGCGATGGCGCTGTTTGGATGGGACATGTCTCTGTTCAGACATGAGCTGCTGTTGCCGGTCGGCATTTCCTTCTACACCTTCCAAACGATGAGTTACACCATCGACATCTATCGTGGAGAACACGTCCTCGAGCGAAGCTTCCTCAAGTTTGCGGTCTTTGTCGCTTTCTTTCCTCAGCTCATCGCTGGTCCAATTGTGCGCGCCAAGCAATTTCTCCCACAGCTACACCATCTTCCCAATGTTACCCCCCACCGGTTTCATGATGGGTTATTTCTTGTCTTCAAAGGCCTTTCTAAGAAGGTGCTGATTGCCGACCTGCTGGCCACTCTCGCCGTCGATAATATCTTCACTCACCCGCTCACCTTCTCATCGTGGGACCTGCTGATTGGGCTCTATGCCTATACATTCCAGATTTATTACGATTTTTCGGGATATAGCGACATTGCTATTGGACTCGCCAAAATGCTGGGTTACGATCTACCCCATAACTTTAACCGCCCCTATCTGTCGCAGAACGTTCGAGAGTTCTGGACTCGCTGGCACATCTCTCTGTCAACCTGGTTGAGAGATTACCTCTACATCTCTCTCGGTGGAAATCGAGTCGCGCCCTGGCGCGCCAAAACGAACTTGATGATCACGATGTTTTTAGGCGGCCTGTGGCATGGTGCGGCGCTTCATTTCATCTGCTGGGGTATCTACCATGGCTTCCTCCTCACCATTGCCAAGCAAGGATCCAAAACCAAGCCCCCCCACAGTGCCGGGCAGAAAATATTACGGCAAGTCGGTTGCTTCCATTTGATCGCCTTCGGTTGGCTGCTGTTTCGAGTGCAGGATTTAAACAGTTTCCTAGAATTTATTCAGGGATGGAGCCGTTTCACGGGCGGCACCAGGCTGAGTGGCATATTTTACGTCATATTGGGACTGGGAATATTGTTTCATCTCTTACCGACACCGAAATTGGAGCGCTTTGCACAGTGGTGGATACTGAGACCCCTGCCGGTTCAAGCCGTCACCTATGCCACACTGTTGTTGATCTATGCGGGAATGACACTCGAAGCTCCATCCTTTATCTATTTTCAATTTTAGTGGTACGCGACGTTAGAGGCGCCGGTTGAGGCAGTACCTGTCTGTCTGTTCTACGGAGGATATGCGACATCAGACCGGCAACAGGATGGTGTACCTGGATAGTCTTCGTGGAATGGCGATCGGTATGGTTGTCGCCACTCACGCTCTTGGATATTCTCAACTTACGCAGGAAAACGCCCAACTCATTGGATTTCTGTCCCGCATCGTCGCCGTACCGGCATTTTTCCTCGTCGATGGACTCTTATTCGCGACAGGTCATCAATACAGCGCCAGTCTCAACTATGGCGGTTATGTTCGCAAAAGTGCGCGACGCTTGCTCGTGCCCTGGATGGTGTTTACCTTTGCTTATTGCGCTCTCCGCATGGGTTTCGAATATCTGGACAGTCATTCGGCGCGCGTCGTGTATGGGCAAAATTGGCATGAAGTTTTGCTGGCTGCCTACCTGTCCACCTGTTCGTCCCAAATGTACTTTCTGTTATCTCTTTTTTTTATCCGTACTGCTTCAACGATCACGTATCGCGCAACTCGTGTTCGTCCGGTTCATCAGATCGCAATAGCCGTAACCTATATCGTTCTCTTTCACACACTCCCGCTCCAATCCTGGTTCTTTGCCGGACTCGACCCTATCTATCACGCTCTGTGGGGAATGCAATTTTACCTGATAGGAGTCGTGCTTGTTCCATGGATACCTGTGTTAAGGGTCCCAGCAGCAAGGTTGTCGGCGGTCGCTATTACGACAGGACTCTTGCTTGCATCCTTATTTGATGGAATGACCGTTCCCAGCCAATTGCTTCTCTTGTTCGGATCCTATTTCTTTTTCTTTTCACATCCTGACCGATTCCCATTACTCTCCAGCCTTGGACAGAGCTCTATGGGAATTTATTTACTACATATTCCTCTCGTCATGAAAATATTCTCATTGATGCTTAGTCGCCTGCTTTCTCCATCCACCCTTTTATTCTTTATCCTCCTGACAATGGCAACCTTGGCCGCTTCCGCCCTTTTCACGAAACTTCTCCTTCAATTCCCTTTTGGCCGAATCATATTCGGAGAATCGACCCGCACTTCGCCCCCGAGAATTTCCGCACAATAACGGATAATCGTCAGGATAATGCACTACTTCACCTTGAGGCCGACAGACATTGTAGGCTTCCCCGTCAAGGCGACACGGTTAATGGAAAACTTCGGGCTTCAAGATTGGCTCGATACGTGGCCGGCGGCAGGCCGGCCAACGCGTCATGGGGCCGCTCCTCGTTGTAACTCTGTAACCATTCCCTGGTGATCTCCCGCACCTGTTCGAGTGACTCGAACACATAGGCATCGAGCACTTCGGTGCGATAGGTGCGGTTGAATCGCTCGATGAACGCATTCTGATCCGGCTTCCCCGGCTGGATGTACCGCAGTTCGATCCCGCGGTCTACACACCAAGTCATGAAGCGCTCCGCGACGAGTTCGGGGCCATTGTCGAGCTAAATCGCCTGCGGTCGTCCGCTCCAGGCCACCAGTTGGTCCAGGGCGAATGACGCGCTCGGCCGGTAACGACGTATCGACATAGATGGCCAAGCCTTCCCGCACGCCCTCATCCAGCACGTTGAGGGTCCGAAACCGGCGGCCGCCACAGAGCGTGTCATTCATGAAGTCCATAGCCCAGGTCGTATTCGGCTGGAGCACCACGACTAGCGGTTGGAGCACGCGAACTGAAGCCGCTTCTTGGTCCGCCGTGGCAAATTCACCCGCAATTGCCAGTACACGCGCCAGAGACGCTTATGGTTTCAAGGATGGCCGAGGTTCCGTAGCCGATCGCAGCACTTTCAGGATCCCCAGCGACTCTTGGCCGCCACGAGCGTCGTCAACGCCGCGATCACTGCCGCATCCCGCAAGGCCCAATCTACGAACGGCCGATAGTACGTGGCCCGATTCAATCCGACTGCCCGACAGGCCCGCTGAACTGGAAGACCGTTCACCGTCACGAGATACTTGACGACCTCCCGTCGTTCAGCAGGCCTTAGAGCTTTTTTGCGATGACATCCTTCAGAGCCAGATTCTCCAATGACAGGTCGGCATACATTTGTTTGAGCCGGCTGTTCTCGTGCTCCAGTTCTTTGAGCCGCTTCACATCCGAAGCCTCCAGCCCACCGTACTTCGCTTTCCTCTTGTGTACGTGGCGGAGCTGATGCCGTAGTGCCGCCAGATCTAATTAACCGGGCGCCCGGCGTTGGCCTCTTTCCAGAATCGACAGAATCTACGTTTCGGGGAACTTCGACTGGCGCATAGGAACCTCCTGGCTAGGGGTGGCGTATTGTGCTGACGTCTCCCCGGAAAACGACGGCACTTCTAAACTAGAGTAAGATGGCAGCTTCGGCGGTCCTCGACGAAAGGAGTGGATCGATGAAGCGGTCACGATTCTCCGAAGAGCAGATCGTCTATGCCATTCGGCAGGCCGAGAATGGGACCCCGATCGGCGATCTCTGCCGACAGCTCGGCGGCAGCGACGCGACTTTCTACATCTGGAAAAAGAAGTACGCGCATCTGGGCGTGAGCGAACTCCGTCGGCTGCGGCAGGTGGAAGAGGAAAACACCCGGCTGAAACGGCTCGTGGCGGACCTCTCCCTCGACAAGCACATGCTGTCGGAGGCCCTGCGAAAAAAAGTCTAAGGCCCGCACGCCGGCGAGAACTGGCCCACTGGTTTCACGAGACGTTTCAGGTCAGTTGCCTGCGGGCCTGTCGGTTGGCGCAATCGGCCGCGCCTCCTGGTATCGCCGGAGTCGGGCCAAGGATCAGTCGGCCTTGCGGTTGCGCATTCGCAATCTGGCTCATGCCCGGCCTCGGTTTGGCTATCAGCGGATCTGGGTGTTGCTGCGGCGAGAGGGCTGGTTGGTGAATGAGGGTCCGACGATTGTATCGCCTGGATGGCTTGCAGCTCCGCATGCGCGTCCGACGTCGCAAACATATCGCACTGCATCGTGGCCCTGCCCCGATCCCGACGGAGCCGACCGAACGCTGGAGCATGGATTTTGTGCATGATACGCTCGCCGATGGGCGACCGTTTCGGATCTTGACGGTCGTGGATAACTGGAGTCGGCACAGTCCCCTACTAGAGGCAGGGTTTCGGATCACGGGAGAGACCGTTCGGGCAAGTGCTCGATCGTGTGCTGGCCGCACCAGCGGTGCCTCGCTCGATCACGGTGGATCATGGGACGGAGTTCCAATCGCGAGCCTCGGAGGATTGGGCCTATCGGCGGGGCGTCCAACTCGACTTCATCCGACCAGGCAAACCGGTGGAGAATGCCTTTATTGAATCGTTTAACGGGCGCCTACGAGACGAGTGTTTGAACGTGCACCAGTTCGCCTCACTGGTCGAGGCCCAGGCCATCATCGAAGCCTGGCGGTGCGACTATAATCAGCGTTGACCCCATAGCTCGCTCGGGCACCTGACTCCAAATGAGTTCGTCGCACAACGTCAGGGACAACAGATCGTCGAAGAAGCCCTCTGCTCTGGTTAAGGACTGTCTCGTTACGGGACCAACGTCATCTGCCAGAAAGTTCTCCTTACTGAGTGTGGTGATTTAGGGGGAGCTTACAAAATTAGCCTGCTATGTTCTCGGCATGATGCAGAGCCCGAGAGAGAATACAGGCAAGAGTCAGGTCAATGGTCTAATACCGCGAAGGCGGATGGTCGGTAACGCAGGTTGAGTCCACTGTAAGAGAAATGGGGGAAAATAAACGGGGAACAACCGACGCGAAAACGCATGTCAGATAGCAAGACATCCGGAGCGCTTACACAAATGACGACAATTGCTTTATGTGCCGGGCGTATTACGGCGAG
The DNA here is from genome assembly GCA_049840695.1 of Nitrospira sp. Taxonomy (GTDB): domain Bacteria; phylum Nitrospirota; class Nitrospiria; order Nitrospirales; family Nitrospiraceae; genus Nitrospira_A. Next base: position 183,084 of record JASGJV010000034.1, on the reverse strand, counting down.
ATGCGGTATCTCGAAAGGTTCTCCCCCAGCCTTTTCTGCCAAATCCCAGCATGCCGAGGATCTCAATTGAAAGTCGCCATGGAAGAAATACCGCAATGTACGGAATCCCAGCCAGAGTCTTAAGGGGAGACTGCGTATACATGGCGCCCAAGAGAAAATATCCGGCCAAGGAAGCAAGCACTCCAAGCGACCATGGCAGGAGAAAGCTCCAATCTGGATCCTGGACGAGTACAAGACTACAGACGATGGCAAACAGCGTCATTGAGGCTTGACTGGAGTAATTCGGGGCGGCCAGGGTTACGGCGCCATCAATCAAATTCGCTTTGCCTTTCGACATTCCTTCTAACAAGAGGCGCCGCGCACCATTCGTCATCACCGCATACTTTCCAGTTGCCCATCGCAACCTCTGGCGGGAAGCCTGCTTAAGGCCCTTCGACTCACGCGCAAAGACTCTAGCTAAGGGATTAAAATGAATCACAACGTCATGAAGTTGAAGTGACACAGAAAATTCCCAATCTTCCGCTACGGAAAAGGCCGACCATCCATGCTGGTCCACGACGGATCGGCTGAGGCACATTCCGGTTCCGCTCAGCATCGCTGAACAACCGATCGCCTCCTTACCGCCATAAAAGAGAAAGTTTCGGAGCACGCTGGTCACGGCGATCACCCTCGTAAAAGGAGTTTCCCATGGGTTAGAAAGGTAGTTATACCCTTGCTGGACCTCATGCCCTTTAGCGAGATCATCATCGAAAGCCTCCAGCAGGTGAGAGTCAGCAAGGCAGTCGGCGTCAACAATGACCAAGGCATCAAACAACACGCCTTCCCTGCGCAGTACCTGCATAGCCCACGACATGGCTGCCCCTTTTCCGCCGGGTCCTTCATTACGTTCCAGGCACCGAGCGCCTCCAGTTCGCGCCACCTTTGCAGTATCATCGGCACAGCGATCTGCAATCACCACAATCTGAACCAGGTCTTTTGGATACTGCATGGAAGATAGACTATGGAGAGTTTCCGGAAGCCCATCTTCTTCATTGTGGGCAGGAATGAGAATCAAAAAACGAGTCGAGCGGGACTTTCGATAATCCGGGTTTCCAGATCGATACAGAATAGCGAGTATTGCATGCCCCCACTGATACACAGAAAAAAATGAAATGACTCCCAGCAGCAGGACGCAAAAGATACCGAATACATTAGTCATGATGTCAGCCTAGGTGATTACCGTCTAGCTCCCTATGTGCAATACCTGCTCATACAGCTCCGCAGTTTTATCTGCCATTGTGCCGGCGGTGAACTCTGTTTCTACACGAGTTCGCCCCGCCTTACCAATACTCGCTGCCAGAGTTGGGTCTTCACTCAATTGTTGAATTAGCCTGGCAAGAGACGACGGATCTGATGGTTCAGCCAGCAATCCGGTTCGTCCGTGTTCGATCACCTCTGGAATTCCCCCGACACGCGTAGCCACAACCGGCCGTTGTAGTGCAAGTGCCTCGAGAAGAACCATGGGAATGCCTTCATGAAGGGACGGCAACACAAAGACATCCATCATGTTAATAAAATCATAGGACTCATCTTGGTGACCGGCAAACCTCACGAATGCTTCCAACCCAAGTTCGACGAACTTCACTTTCCAAGTGCTCACGCAATGGTCCATCACCCACAATCAAAAGATTCACCGTCCGATTTGACCTATGCAGAATGTGTAGGGCTTCCAGCATTACCGTATGACCTTTCACAGGTACGAGTCGCCCCACACTTCCCACTAACGTGACCGTTTCCGCGAAGTGCCATTCTTTGCGTTTCTCGAGCCGTGCCGTTCTGACCTGAACAACTTCTAAATCGATACCATTGTGAATGCGCACCACCCGAGTTGCCCCATAGACCCGCACCAAGGCCCGTTCAATATCGGATGATACCGCAATGATCTTATCAACCAGCGCACGTACTACCAACCTGTCCACTATCGTGTAGAAGGACATGTTCACATTGCTGAGCCCCTTGAAAGGCTCAGGCATACCGTGGACAACCCTAATCACATGAGGTACTCCTACGCACCGGGCAGCCATAGTCGCGAGAATAGAATCCTTATATTTGTGCGTATGCACAATATCAGGGCGAACCGTTCGAAATATTTTGGCCAGGTGATACGCAACAGTAAGAGGGTTGTGGTGCTTTTCGGAAATGACGGTGACCGGCAGCGTAAGCTTACGGAGTTCAACCGCCAACCTTCCTTCATTAAACAAGACAACCGAGCAATCGAGCTTTTCCAATCGCACTAGGTACGTGAGAAGTGCAACCAACTGAACTTCCGCCCCAGCCCATAAGTCTCCCATTGCCACATGACAGACTTTCACACGGGCACCAGTTGTCTTCGATTTATCCATGAGAACAGATTTGGAATCTGAGGGTCCGCTTAAGATCTTGGCCGCAGACGTTCTTCATACAGTGATTGATAGGCATTCACCATGGTTTGCAAACTGAATTGACGTTCTGCCCGATGTTTTCCCCGTTGGCCAAACTCGGCGGCCAGATGCCGATCCTTCAGCAAAGAGATCAAACTCTCAGCCAACGCATGACTTTCTTTTGGGGGAACCAGAAACCCGGTCTCTCCGTCGAGCACGATCTCGGGATTGCCTCCCACGCGGGTGGCAATCACCGGCTTTCCGGCCATCATGGCTTCGAGAATCGCCATCGACAGACCTTCGGAAAGGGAGGGCAGAACGAACACATCAAGCAGTGCAAGAATTCTAGGAATGTCTGGCCTCAAACCGAGAAAATGGACTCGCTTGTCCAACCCAAGCCGATTGACCTGTTGCTTGAGCTCGCTCTCTAATTGACCCCTTCCTGCAAATACAAAAGAGGTGTCGGGATATCTTTCAAGCACCGCAGGGAGTGCATCGATAAGATATTGGTGCCCTTTGACGGGATACAGATTACCCACGACCCCGATCACGCGATCACTGTCCGGCAGATTCATCTCTCTTCTGCACGCTTCAATGTCGGCAGGGTCCGGAGTTGGAGGCACATTGACACCATTGTAAAGAACGCTGATGCGAGTTGAATCAATGCCCACGTTCTTCACGATAAAACGCTTGAGATCCTCAGACACCGCAACCATAGTGGCTCGGCGACTGACCCACCGATACGCCAGACGGCGTCTGAGCTTTTCCCAAAAGTAGTGCTTGCCATGGACTGTCGCCACCAGTGGAATTCCCAAATAGGCCGCGACGGCGGTTCCCTGCACATTTGCATCAAATTCATGTGCATGAATAAGGTCGACATGCTCGTCTTTGAGGAGATCTCGAAATCGGCATGCCCATCGCCAATCCGTCATCCCCTGAGTAGGAATCACATATGTGGGAATTCCACACCTTTGGCTTCGCTCCTCTAGCCAGCCCGGACGAAATACACAAAGCACCCCTCGATATTTGGCCGGATCCATGGAAACCGCTAGATTGCTGATAACTTGTTCAGCTCCCCCTGGGCCACTGCTCGTCGAAAGAAACAGAATGGTCTTAATGCTGTTGTTCTTCGACATACTTACGACGTCTGCTCGTTCGATGTGAGTCCAGGAACATGGATAGTTGCGGGAACGGCCTCTCGTTGCGATGCCTTATGCCCTCATCTCACAGGACGAGGCCGCATCCAGGGAGACACTTTGGGAACAAGGTTGGTGGAGATGACAGCATCCGCTTGAGAGGCCACATAGGTCTGCGTGGAGTTTCGGAGCGCTACAGCCAAACCCATCAAGATCCAGAATGTTGGGTAGTAGAGTGTCGAAATAAATGCGCTGGTCGCGAGATACCCGATCATGCCCCCTAAAATTGCATTACCGAATAGGATCGCGCGCACAACCTGTTTGTCCTTAACCGGCGCTTTGTCGGATCGCTGAGCGAAATTTCGAGGCATGACAGGAAGAAATTGACTGACCCGTGTATCACGATAGTTTAAATAGATCATCGATCCGAATATGATCACACCCACCAGGCCTAACTCCGGCAGAAGTGTAAAATAGAGCGAATGCGCCTGTCGGCCGGCTAAGGATTTCGTTTGCCAGGTTCGCCCGCCCATGTATTCCCCGATGGTCCAGGGAAAGTTTCCTTGCCCAACACCGAAAATGGGATTGGCAGTAAATATCTCCCAACCTATGCCCCAGGTGAACATTCGTTGGCCCGCTGTGCCAGTCTCCATCGTGCTGTCGTCGGTGATGGAACTAATACGATCCCAGTACTCCTGAGGAGCAGCGACAAGCACCAATCCGACAAGGCAAATACCCAGAATTAACGACATAACTTTTCTGGGAGAATACAACCAGCAATACGTGCCCATCGCCAATAGCCCCAGAAATGCACCTCGCGAAGAGGTCGACACAACGGTCATCACGAACAAGCCCAATAAGACCATATACAGCAATTTCCCGCGTTGATTCGTGGCGGCCTGATACATGAAGAAGGCCACCGGCACCGCCACATTCATTTCCATACCGAAATCATTCTCGTCTCCCAACCAGCCGCCAACTCCCTGTCCGTGATGTAAGATTCCATTTACTCCGAGGACCGCGTGCACCCCCAGCCACATGAATATCAATTTCTGCATTTTGCCGGTCGTATTGACGAACGTCACGATCCCTAAGTAAAAGAAAAAATATAAAGTCATCTCCTTCAGCGTCATCAAGGCCCAGAAGTTATTGTTGGCGAATGGAACCCACAAGGCCATGAACGCCAATAGCCCCATCCACAGCTTCGTTTGCATATTGGCAAAGGTTGCTTTGCCCGAAGCGAATACCGCAATTAAGATCGAGACATCGATGAGGGTGGGGATGGGAATGACCTTGAGTGGCGGCAGGACATCTTGTGGACGTCCGAACTCAAATAACATCGCCAACAAGACCAAATAGAATCCAACATTCGACTCTTTCGGTGTTGGCTGAAGTCGCACGGCCGCTCCGAATGGAGTCGTACCAGCCGTCTGTCGATTAGCATGAAGCATTGACCGTTCCGTGCGTGAGATGGGAGCTCACTGCTGATAGTTAGGGTAATTTTCTCAGTGCCACAATCATATTGGTTCGAAGATTGCGAAAGGGCTGGGTCATAAGTATTCGAATCCACAATAGCTCCAAGGCAGCCAACGGTGGAAACATGGCAAAAATGGCATCGGTTGCAATCAAGTCGAGCTGTAAGATCTCGAAGCCATTTGCCTGCGCTAAAGCTTTTACCTGTGACTCAGTATTGGCTTTGTAGTGCGTAGGAAAGACATCGTGCTCTTCTCGCCCTTCAAGCAAATAAATCAGCTTGCCCTTAAGCCATTCAGGCACAAATTTGGAGAGAAGGACTCCGTAGCCGTAAGCGTTCGGGGTATGGAACAGGAATACGCCTTTCGGCTTCAGAATTCGGCTTATCTCCCTGAACTGTTCATTTGGATTGTCGAGATGTTCAACGACCATATTAGCCGTCACGAGGTCGAACGCTTCACTCTTAAACGGCAACCTCGTGACATCACCTCGCAACTTCTTGGTGATGTTGCGATGTGCCTTCAAGGATGGGAGATCATAATCGATGCCGAATATCGCCTTGCAGGTTTTTACGAGCTGACGTTCCTCGTTCGCACGCCAACTAGGAAGAATCGAATGTCCGCAGCCGATCTCCACCCATTCAACTGACGTGCCGACATACCGTTTAAGAGACTCCTCATACGAGTATTGGGAATATCTGAGGGTCGGTACAATCCCACTCCGCAATGTCCAATAGATATTGAACAGTCTCGTTCGCAAACTCATTGGATGTCGGGCCTCCCTACCCTTGGCCACTGGTACAGCTCTTGGCCTCGCATCTGTCGCCACCGCCTCTCTGTAACATCTGCGCAATAAGCACATCGCACGCTTCTTTAATCATCGAGAAGCAAGTTTGAAAATCTTCCATGGTTCCACTATAAGGATCGGCGACTTCCCGCACAGATTGATCGTAAAACTGGCGTAGAAGGAACACTTTAGGCCCAGCCTGCGGATACAGCTTGATAATCCTATTCCGCTGACGCCACTCCATAACCAGAATGATGTCAGCCCGTTCGACCTGCTCTTTGTGCAACGGTTGCGTCGCATGTTGGTTGAGCACCAATCCTCCTTGAGTACCCACGACCTGCGCGAGCGGATGTGCCGGCTTCCCAAAAGAAGTTTCAAGACCTGCCGAGTACACATCAATCGACAAACCACTTTTTTTTACTTGGTCCTTTAGATAGGCTTCTGCCAAGGGACTTCGACAGATATTTCCTTTACACACCACCAAGATGGCACGCGCCGGCTTTGGGAAAGCCTGGCGATTGAGAAGAACTCGATATCGCCAATGGTCCAACGCCCCGTTCATCACTTTTTTCATTGAGCGGGCAAGCTCCCGCACAGTTCGTACGGGTATTTTGACCTCGGAACCGGAATCAGCCTCCAACATCACCACACCTATGCCAACTTGATATATCGCAACATCTCGAAACGACTGGGAGCCGGATCGTCAAAATCCTCCACTTCGTAGAACAAATCTCGCTCAAAGAATCGACAGAACGCCATGAGAGAGCGAAATTTCGACGGAGCTCCTGGCGGAAGATTCAGCGCACGATCACGCTTCTTCACACGCATCACCAATTGATCCAAATCACCCAACAACCATCGGGACTTCACACCGATGCGATACCCATTCTGCGGGACGGTTTGAGAGTTCCCCATTGTCATATTGAGCAACAGTAAGGGGAAATTCACGCCTGCATCCACAGCTAATTGCAGCGATCCCCAAAACCGTCCGTTAATTTCCATCAACAAAGGCCGCTGATTGGCCTGGTCCACCTTAAACTCCACCATGGCAACCCCGTGCCACTTTACAGGTTGCAACAATTTGAGGGTAGCTTCAACCATGGCTTTCGGCAAGGCAATACTTTCACGCAACACACTGACCCCGCCGGAAGGTGGCCGTTCACGCAATCTTCGGTGCGCAAACATACCTAATGGGGCGCCTTCCTCCATCAGAACAAACAGTCCCTCACCTGCCCCTACCACACGCTGTTGGATCAAAGACGGCGCTCGCAGGTAGGCCTTTTCCTGATACAACCGCAGCAGATCCTCCCGAGATTCGGCATAACAGACACTGGTTTTCTTCCATTGGCAACCATCCTTCACCAAAGAACACCCCGGCTTTACCACCACCGGGAAAACGGTGATCGTGTCAATAATATCTTCCAGGTTTCCCTCAGGGACAAAAATGGTTTCTGGAATACCCACGCCTTCTGATACCGCTCGCTGCATTAGTCGATACTTATTAGAAATCTCCTGAAAGACTTCGGCTGGGGGAGAGGGCATTCTTGTATAGCGCTCAAATTGAGCACGTTCAGGACCGGTGACATGCATAGCAATGTCGGATATTGGAAATACGGCGTCAACATCATTATTCCGAACCATCTCCAGTAACGTAGCCACGAAACCTTCGGGGTCTTGATAGGGAGACGGATAGACAAAACGCTTCCAGCAGTAGCGGGAAGAGCCCGCGAGTGACCGCTGAGTGTCTGCACCAACGATGACCTCAACCTGCTCACGTCCAAGCGCTCTCGTCACTGCGAGTGCTGCGCGCTCATTACCATCGGTTATTAGCACCCTCACTGATGCTCCCCCGTCGTGACCAACTCTTGCATTAAAGATTTCACGCCGAGCCCGGCAAGGGACCAAACATCCGCCATGAAAATAATGGGATGGTGTTGGTTATGTCATTGTGTATTCCCACGCGGCGAATGGCATACTTATTTTCTGGGGTGGGACCTTCCACACCCATTGTCACGGAACAGGCCGCCTCATACCCACAGGCCTGAACCTGTCGCTGAATGCGTTCGTCACTATTGCCATTGGGATAGCAAAAGACGGGCACATAGTTCACGCCTTGCTCCAATAACACCTGCCTCGATTTGGTAAGCTCCACTGAGACGTCATCCGATGTGATGGTGGTCAGAATGCGGTGCGAGCAGGAGTGTGATCCAAATGACACGCCTCCCTGAGACATTTCACGCACCTCGTCCCAATTCACAATCACCCGTTCCTGTGGCAGCGATACGTCCAGCCGAATTGCCAGTCCGTCCACCAATGTCTGGATTCGTTCGATCGGTAAATGTTTGCATTGCTCGATGACTTGATCGGTGACATGTTCTCCACGCTCCATAGCCGCAATGAATGGGGCACTTGTGTGGTCTAGGTATTCAGCAAACACTTTTCCAACTTCTCTTGATACATCAGGCGTCATTTTTCGGCTAGAAAGAACCTTGAAGAGAAGCGCCAGTTGATCAGGCCAAAACCACCGATCACTTCCCACGTAATCTGTAGGAAGAAATATGGTGGCGGGAATGCCATATTTCTTCAACACTGGATACGCATACCGGTAATTATCCAACCAGCCATCATCGAAGGTGACCACACAATACCGGGCACGGGCATTCCATGTGCCTGATTGCCAAAGATCCAGCAGCTGCTGTAGCGAAAGTAGCGTAAAATTATCCTTAAGAAAAGAGATCTGCTGAGCAAAAACATTGTCGAGCACATACATCCCTGGCTGCACAGACTGACGAGAAACTTCCTTTCGGGCCAACACCCGGTGATACATGAGCATGACGACCTTGCCCCGATGACGCCAGTAAGGCATCGGCGACATGTGAAATGCCCAGGCTACCGCTTTTCGAAGGGCCGCCTTTATTTGCCAGATGTCGACGTTCATGTAATCAACTTCACTTCTCAGCTAGAACAGGGTGTAGATGAAGGGTGCTACCGCCGATCCTTGAGTGAGCACGATCAAGCTGCCTAACAGCACGAGCATCACAATAATAGGCAACAACCAAAATTTTTTGCGTTCCTTCATGAACGCCCACAGCTCTGTCAGGAATTCACCCATAGGTCCTCCGTTCGCCTAAAATTGTCTCGTCATATGGTTCCGTGGCCTCGCTGGTCGTACGACCCGGTAGCTTTCGGCATTTCTGCTGAGAGCTCTCCTCATTGAGTCCCAGCCAAAGAGACGCATGACCACACCCATGGGCGTTATCAATCCAAAATACAGAATGCCAAGAATGATTCTCGTATTGATCCACCCCATGACATGGCCCACTTTCGTCCAAACTCTAAAAAGAGGCCCCAGGGCGAGCGGGGCCACGAGCCCCAACGGAATAAGCAATGCACCTGGAACGAGAGCCCAGAGGCGCACCCCTTCACCATACCGAACCAGGGGCCAGATACCGATGACACAAAAGACACCCCCGACGATCAACCCAAAATGACGCAACTCTTTCGTTTCAGACGGTGAAGCCATTGGGTACCTCTCTATTCATTCACACACAAGATGACGATTCAGACTGGAACCACATGGACATTTCTATGACGCTGAACCAACGCGCTTAACGTTTGGATGGCTCCCAACGAAACACCCGGTCACCGCGAAAATACCGCATCCAGGCTTCAAGAATTGACAAATTAACCAAAACAACAAATGACGGTAAGCGCAACACGTTACTCTTCGGCATCCATTCAAAGCCTGCATAGGCTGCGGCCGTGGCATAGAAAAACAACTGGCCCAGGAGCAGCATTCCATAAAACCCCGATGTTGTGGCCAACACCATATTGGAGATACATGCTCCGATCATGGCAAATGGTACCAACCACCTGCACAACTTGTGACTGAAGAGCTGCCAGGCGAACATTCCATATCGAAAGGGATTCAACATCGGAAGACTACGCATCAATACCGCAATGCCTCGTAACACCGTCCTGACTTTCCGCTGATATTCTTTCTTCTCATCCGATAAATTCTTGTAGTATCCAACGCTATTGGGATCTGAGATACCTCGGAGACCAACTCTCATTGAATTGAGCAATGTATTAAAGTCGCTTTGAAGATCATCCGCCCACGGGCTGCAAACCACCCGTCGTGCCGCAAAAAATGATCCGCTGAGTCCGACCAGCGTATTCACCTTCGTTTCCAACTGTCGCAGCAGCATCTCGTACTTGACGTACGCACCTTCCCCGCTCAGGTTGCCTTGGGCGTCGACAAATCGGTCGACGCTACTTACGCAGCCTACCGTTGGATCATTAAATGACTTCACAATGTTCGCAATACCTTCGGCAGGTAATGTGGTGGCTACATCAGAGAACACCAGCACCTCTCCGCTGGTTTGGCTGACTGCCAGTTTTTGGGCGGCCTCTTTTCCCTTTCGCTCAGCAGCACGAATGAGACGCACGCCTGAGGGCGCATAAGAGCGCACAATCTCATCAGTCTTGTCAGATGAGCAATCCAACGCCACGACTATTTGAAGTCGATCCTTGGGATACTGCTGGCTAAGACTGTTGTCGATCTTATCCTTGATTCGTGATTCTTCATTATAGGCCGTGATGATAAACGAGACCATCGGTTGGATATCCCCAAGCAGAACAGGCCGGTTCTTGAAAACGGATAACGCAACCAAAATGAGTAGATAGCCTGCATAGGCATAAAACATAAATGCGAGTGAGCCCCAGAATATCCATTCGACAAACCACATCGTCACTGTTCCTCACTTAACTGCTCTGCTACCACCCAGGGTTCGCCAGCATACCGTCAATGCGCCCGAGGCAACTCTTGCGTCTGCCGCCCTGCACCAGGCGCTTTCGGAGCATGCGTTATCTCTGGGCATTGCTCATCTTGCACCCTCTCGAGAGCTGTGCGTAGCCGGACAACATCTCCATCCGATACGAACTCATGGGTGGGTAGCGTGACAAGTCGTTCCCCAATCATCGTGGACTCGGGCACCTGCTGGGAAAAGAGTGTTCCGGAAAGCTCCGCGATCTGCTTGACTGCACAGGGATACAAAGCACTGATACCCAAGCCTTGCTCAGCCGACCTTCGACACAGTGCATCCTTTGCCTGCTTTGATCGCATCAACAATGGAAAACGAAGATAGACCGACTGTCCTGGGCCTGATGATGTGACGGGCTGCACGTGAGAAGGAACTACCCGACATATCTGTTCCGAGTGATCCACCCGACTTGCAGTCGAACGGGACAATCGCTTCTGCCAGCGGCGTAACAAGCCAGCTCGAACTGAATCCATTCGAGTGATGGGGAAATCTGTATAAAATTTGGTCTCGCCCAGCTTGAGAAATGGCAGTCCGGCCGGGAACCAAAAACGAGAGGGATGGATGAGTAATTGGGTCACCGCAACTTCCAACCAATTTATTATTCGGCCCGCGAGGGATTCGTCAGGAAGTTGTCCATACTCCCGAGCCAGAGCTTCGCCGATACGGTCATCATTGGTCAGAATGGCCCCTCCGGATCCACAGGTAATATTCTTGCCCCTTCCGAAACTCAAGAACGACACATCGCCCAGGGAGCCGAACGGCTTGCCGTCCCGCTCTCCCCCGAATGCCTGCGCCACGTCCTCCACGACAAAGATGCCTTTGGGATGACACATATCAGCAATGCGTGGCACGTCTACCCCAATACCGAGTAAATGCGTCGCTAACACGCACAACACATCGGAGTCGGTCACCTCTGCCAGCTGCAGAAAATCAAGGTCGAATGTGTTCGGATTCATGTCGCAGAGTCGTATCGACAATCCGGCTCGCACCACCGCAGACGGCACTGAGAAGCACGTATATCCGGGCACAACAACCTGCCTGCGTGGGGATAGCGTGTGCAGCGCTCGAAGGATCAGCGTGAGAGCGGCCTTACCCGATGACACAAACCAAACATGTTTGACGCCAAAGTGAGCCCGAAACTCCGCTTGGAGGCGCTGCATGGTGACGTGAGGGCGTACCAAACCGACTAATCCCTCTACGAGATCACGCCAATCGATCGGTGCGGCCGACGGAGGAAGCGTTCGCTGTACCCTCATGGAAGGTATTTCACAATGTGAGGTCCCAGCAGATTTGCAATCGCGAGCGGCAAATTCTGCCATGCGCGAATCGCCAGCGCATATTTCGGGTTTTGCGGATTCAATTGAGGGACCTGTCGACCTTGTCCCATCCAATAATACCAATAGAGTTGATGGGGCTGAGCACCCCATTGTTCCTTAAAACGATACGTTCCGCTATCGGGGCTCGATCGGCCAAAGTCGAATACCTGAAACCCTTGCTGGCAGGCATATTCCAGGACTGCACCGTACAACATCATATTGGGAGCCAGCCTATTGAAGCGTTTGTCCGACGCGGCCCAGGGAATTTCCAAAGTGGAGCGGAATCCATAGAGAAACCCGGCAGCGACCGGCACACCACTATGAGACACGATGCAGATGCGCGCCTCCTTCGGAAACACTTCAAGAACCTTTGCAAAAAAAGCTTTGGCATAAACGGGAGTTCCCAAATCGCGCATACACCGCGAGAACACGGCATAGAATTCATCCAGACACTCGCACCCGCCTATGCGTGCTGTCATCCCTTCTTTCTGAGCTCGGCGGACCTGACTGCGCAACTTTGAAGGGAACGCTTTAACCAGCAACTCGTATGACCCAGGCAATGACAGTCTCATCGAAACTTTTCGTTCGACGGAAACCCAGTCACTCTCTATCGGCCGTTCATGTCGAAGTTCGATATGCGCCGCGTCCAGCGCTTTGGCCTGTTCAATGGCACCGCCTTCAAGCACTCGATAGGCATCGGGAGAGGTGGCGACAAGGCCGCCGTAGTTTAGGAACGGTAGAGAGACCAGAAACCGGCCAAATACCCGGCTGGCCAACAGTACCAAGGGGACGATCCCCTGCACAGCTCCATGTTCATCCTGAGCGATGAGAAAATAGGTGCGGTGGCCAAAGGCTTCTTCTATGACGCGGCGCCAGCCTGCCAGATGGTATCCGGAGGTTATGGGCGAATTCAGAACGTACGTATCCCATGCCAAAACATCCGCGTCGGTTCGCCCGAGAACTGATGAGAGCAACGTAGTCATAGAAAGATTAATGTGACGGTCTGGCACGAACGGCGGCATTGAGAATAGTTGCCAATTCTCCAGTCAGCGATTGATATTCAAACCGATTCACCCGAGCGCTATCGGGCGGAACGAGTACTTGCGTCCCCGCCGCGACTTCTTTCAATAGCGCCTTGATCCGTGCGATGTGATTCGGACTGCTTACGCCTAGTCCATGCCGAGCCACCAAATTGGCAGTTGCGCCCTCGCCGCCAATCAGCAACAGCGGCCGACCCGTCGCCACATATTCGTAAATTTTTGCGGGCACTTGCAGAGGAGAGTCTGGCTGAAGCACGAGTAAGACGCTTGATCGTTGCATTTCTCTGAGGCACACACTATGTGAAACCGGAGGTTCGCGCCGGAGAAATCCATGTTTTTCCAGATTGACGGCATACCGCTCACACTCCTGGTCTGTTGTGTCCCACCCCCCAACGAAACGCAATCGAATAGCTTCAGGTGTTAACTGGTTCTCCTGAAACAGCTCCCACACCGCCTGCAGCAAAATCCGCGGCGTTCTTTTTCCATACACGGTTCCGAAATGGCACAACTCATATCCTGACGGTGTCAGGCCATAATCCGACTGATTCCGAGAGTCCTGTGCAGGGGTCAATGTCTCCCGATCGAATCCATTGGGAATCCACGTGCAGCGATCTCGAAGACATTCGTATTCTTCAATCAGCCGTTCGCGGAGCTCTTCGGTATTCGCGATGACATGACTGGCACTCTGACAGACTTGCGCTTCAGCTGCTCGTGATTTCCTAGTCAACGTATCCGAGCTGAAGGAGTAATAGGGATTACAGTTCCATGGGTCTCGATAATCCAACACCAGCGGACGATGAAAGCGCTTGGCAAGCGTGTGGCCGATCAAAAAATTTGTCCATGGTCCGCCGGTCGAGAAAATCACATCAGGAAATTCCTTCTCGGGGAGGGCCTGTAGTTTCCGCACAGCTTGCCGCATCCAGCCGCATTGGCGGTCTGGAAATGCGAATGCCCAATCGAGAATACAATCTTTGAGTGTCGACCGGCCTGGGCCCGAATCAGATGGGATCAGCGCAGCAACGGTTTTCCTCTCGGGTTCGGAGGGAGTCGACCTTCGTACTATCCCCCGGAGCATGCCACGGTACTGCAAGACTCGCTGGAGGCGATCTACATACGGCACTCGAATGACGTCAACACCGGCAGGGACTCGCTCGCCTAACCTGGGATCAACCTGATGCGAAGGATATACACACTCCGGAGTGGTGGTGAGCACCTGAGACTGCCAGCCATAGGCCGCCAGATTTCGACAAAATCCAAGCGGTCGCATTGCGCCACTCGCCGCAACGGGCGGGAAGTAATAAGCTACCATCAGTACTCGTTTCACCGTCTCACCGCCAGTTTACGCAAAGCCATAATTGCCGGAGCCGAAGAATGTCGCCACAGAACAACGCATCGGGGAATTCACCCTCAGGTGCTGCACAATTCAAATAGTTCTAAACTAGGCTGGCGACTGCCCTGCAAGATCTGACAATATTTCAAATTCGGCGACATGGAAGAGTCTGTTCGAAAAATCTGCCTCTCCTCGGCGATGCCGATCCAGGTCAGCTATGAGAGCACCGGTGTTATAGATTCCTCGATCCCGCAAGGTGCGACTCGCCAGGATATCTCGAAGCGGCTCATACAAATCATGTGCAAACCACTTCCTACTTGCGGTAGGAAATCCCATCTTGTCCACTCTGCTTCGCACGGACTCAGGAATTCTGCCGTTCATCCCCTCTCGAAGCACGTATTTGTTCCACGGACCCCGCACCTTCCACTCGTCAGGCAGGCCACACACAAACGACACAAGGCGATAGTCCAAGAAGGGAAGTCGCGCCTCCACAGAATGAGCCATGGAGTTTCGATCTTCGATCCGAAGGTATAAGGGTAACGGAGCTGATATCACCGACTGTTTTAATGCTGTGGACAATGCGGCGGAACTGGGCGGGATATCTTCGCTGATAAAATGTTTCGTTAAATCGCCTGAAAACCATGGATTTTGTCGTACACGGTTTTGCTTTCTGGCCTGAGCCCATGTGCGGTAGCTGCCAATCTTATACATCTCCCATGAAATGCAACGACTTGCCGCCGCAGTCATGCGCGCACGCGAATTTCCTCCATGTGCCTCGGTATAGGCTTTCACCGCCTGCCAGGCAGCAGCCACACGCCCTTGTTGCAGAAGAGATACCCAGTAATCTTGGAAATAGCTTGAATATCCCCCAATCGTTTCATCGGCGCCCTGCCCATTCAGGACGACACGAATGCCTTGAGAGGCGGCCAGACGCATGAGTTGAAAACCAACCACCGCCGTCATGGTATGCACAGGCTCGTCCTGAAACCAGAGCACTTTGCGCACATCATTCCAGAGGTCGGCAGGGCTGGTTTCCAGCTGTCTGAGTTGGGCGTGAGTTTGAAGCAAGGTGTCCGTAATGTACTTTGATTCATCAAACTCTTTGGCCATATAGCAAAAGGCTTGGAGAGACTCCGGTTGCGTTCCTGCACTCTCGTCACGGTGACGCGCAGCAGCACAAATGATCGCGGTTGAATCGAGCCCTCCAGAAAGACACACTCCCACCGGCACGTCACTTCTCATACGGATACGGACTGAATCTTCAAAAAGGTCGGCGAAGGTCGCGGCGGGATCAGTGGTGACGGTTTGCGGCAAGGCATCAAGTGACCAAAACGCCCATTGATGCCACGTTCCGTCTAACCCCACCTCAAACCCGCTACCTGGAGGAATCTGCTCAATCCCCTCGTAGAATGTCTCGTTATGGCAGTCCAGACGGCCTTCCAACAAAAATCTGGACGCAATTCGCCAATTGATTCCTACGGGTTGATACCCCGATGCCCGCAGTGCCTTGATCTCTGAGGCAAACTGTATCACCGTATTGTCACGGCTGAAGTACAAGGGTTTGACGCCAAACCGATCACGTGCCCCGAAAAGTCGTCGGTGCCGGCGATCATAAATGACGAACGCCCACATCCCGTTTAGTTTCGGGAGGCACTCCCGGCCCCACTCCCGATACGCAGCGAGCAGTACTTCGCTATCTCCGCTAGATCGAAATTGGTAACCCAGCTTACGGAGTTCATCCCGAAGTTCAACATAGTTGAAGATCTCGCCGTTGAATACCAGGACATACTGCCCGTCCTGACTGATCATGGGCTGATGGCCGGCTTCGGATAAATCAAGAATGGACAGCCGACGAAACCCCATTCCAACGGGACCATCCATATAGATACCACCGTCGTCGGGACCGCGATGAAGCAGGCTCTTGGCCATCCGCTCCACTGCCGCCCGCTCCACCGGCCGTCCATTCAACCCTATGGCAACTGCGATCCCACACATTGAATTGATCTGTCTCCCTACCGATACTCGCAAATCGGCTGTGACGCGTGAATCATTTCACCACAACCTGACGAAAATACTCCGTAGCTTTTCTAATACCGTCCTCAAGCTCAACTTTGGGCTCCCATCCGAGCAGACTCTTAGCTCTGGTGATGTCTGGTCGCCGAACTTTAGGATCGTCGGCGGGAAGAGGGCGCTCTTCTATGACGCTTTTTGAACCGGTCAACTTGAGGATGATTTCGGCAATGCCTCGAACTGTGAGTTCGCGGGGGTTTCCGATATTCACCGGGTCGTGAATGCTATCGAAAATGGCGTCCGGCTTCTGAGTGAGAAATTTCGTGCGATCAGTGCGTTCGGCAAGAGACTTGTCGGATTTCACCATCAATAATGCCACGATACCACGAACCAAATCATCGACATAGCAAAAGCTGCGCGTCTGAGAGCCGTCACCAAACACCGTCAATGGCTTTCCCTGCAACGCCTGTACGATAAAGTTTGAGACGACACGACCATCCTTAGGCCGCATTCTTGGGCCGTAGGTATTGAATATTCGTACAATTCTCGTGTCGACCCCATGGTATCGATGGTAGGCCATCGTCATCGCCTCGGCAAATCGCTTGGCTTCGTCATACACGCCACGCGCGCCAATGGGATTGACGTTCCCCCAGTAGGTTTCTGGCTGGGGATTCAGCAACGGATCACCATACACCTCGGAGGTACTGGCCAATAGAAAGCGAGCGCCTTTGGCCTTCGCCAACCCTAGCGCCTTGTGTGTGCCAAGCGCGCCCACTTTCAAGGTAGCAATCGGCATCTCGAGGTAATCTTGCGGACTGGCAGGAGATGCGAAATGCATGACAGCATCCAATTGCCCGTTGACATGCAGATAGTCGCAGACATTGTATTTCACAAAGCTGAACTTTGGATTGCCGATCAGGTGCGCAATATTCTCTGCACGCCCTGTGATCAAATTATCAAGCGCAATGACATCGTGGCCCTGTCCGACCAGAAGATCCGACAGATGACTACCAAGAAACCCTGCGCCGCCCGTGATCAAAATTCTCATGAATCGCTTCCTCCTTCGTGTCCCCAATCATTGCTAATCGAGTTCAAACTCTTTCTTCCAATCTGAATCACCCTCCAGCGGTTTTTGGTCTGCTTTCAGTAGCACGCAATTCTCGAGGACCAATACATCCATTTCCGTGCGCATGAAGCACCGATACGCATCCTCCGGCGTGCTGACAATGGGCTCACCTCGCACATTGAAAGACGTATTCACCAGCACACCATGCCCCGTCTTTGCTTCGAACGCTTTCAGTAGCGCGTAATAACGGGGATTTGTGTCTTGATGCACAGTTTGGACCCTCGCCGAGTAGTCCAGGTGTGTGACTGCAGGGATGTCAGAACGTGGAATATTTAAGAGCTCAATTCCCCACAGCCCATTCTGTGCTGAACTGACCGGAAGACGACGTTTTTCGACCACGGGAGCCACCAGCAACATGTACGGGCTATCCGAATCGAGGACGAAATAATCGGATACGCGTTCGCGCAACACTGACGGGGCAAATGGACGGAACGATTCGCGATACTTAATCTTTAGATTCATCACCGACTGCATATCTCTATTGCGGGCATCTCCAAGAATGCTGCGGCCCCCCAAGGCACGAGGGCCAAATTCCATCCGGCCTTGCAACCAGCCGACAACCTTGCCTGCGGCCAGTTCCTCTGCTACCCGTGGGTACAGTTGATCTTCACCAAGCCTGACATAAGGCGCAGCGGCCTTTTTTAGATAGGCTTCTATTTCCTCATTGGTGTGTGAAGGGCCCAGGTACGACCCCTTAATGCTATCTTTGCCTGGAACCACTTTGCGGGGCTGCTGTTCATACTGATACCACGTCGTCAATGCGGCGCCCAATGCGCCGCCGGCATCACCTGCCGCCGGTTGAATCCAAAGTCCCTTGAACGGGCCTTCCCGAAGAATGCGTCCATTACCGACACAGTTCAGCGCGACTCCACCAGCCATGCACATATAGTCTGCGCCGGTCTCGCGATGTAACGTACGGGAGAGTCGCAACATCACTTCTTCTGTGACTTCCTGCACTGAGCGCGCCAGGTCCATCTCACGCTGGGTCAGTTTCGATTCTGGCTTTCGGGGTGGTCCTCCAAAGACTTTATCAAAGTTGTTCCCGGTCATCGTGAGGCCGGTACAATAATTAAAATAGTCCATATTCAGGCGAAACGTCCCGTCTGGCTTTACATCCAACAAATGTTCGTAAATGGCCTTCACATACTTCGGCTCACCATATGGAGCAAGGCCCATGACCTTATACTCACCGGAGTTCACCTTGAAGCCCGTGTAATACGTGAAGGCGGAATAGAGAAGGCCAATCGAATGGGGAAACGGTATTTCCCAGAGCGGCGTCAGTGAATTGCCCTCCCCGAGCCAGGCCGACGTGGTTGCCCATTCACCCACCCCGTCCATACAGAGCACGACGGCTTTTTCATAAGGGGATGGGAAAAAGGCTGATGCGGCGTGCGACTCATGGTGTTCAGAGAACAAGATCTGCGGCAATGACGCCATGGTCATCTCAGGCGCGTGAACAAGGAACTCCTTTCGAAGAAGACTCTTGAGTAGCAGCTTCTCTTTCAGCCACACCGGCATGGCAGCCACGAAAGACTGAACCCCGCGAGGGGCAAATGCGAGATAGGTTTCCAACAAACGCTCAAACTTCACCAGCGGCTTGTCATAAAAAACGAGGTGCCGAATATCCCTCAGGCCGATATTGCCTGCCTGAAGGCAATACTCAACCGCCTTATGGGGGAAGCCTGGATCGTGTTTTCTTCTGGTAAAACGCTCTTCCTGAGCCGCTGCAATGATTTCCCCATCACGCACTAAGCACGCGGCACTATCATGATAGAACGCCGATATACCAAGAATGTTCATGCCTGTCCCCGCCGGTGGAAGGAAAGATTGCACTTACAATAAGTCTAGCACTTGAATGGTCCAGCAACACACTGCAAACAGTAAAAAGTTCTATATTTCCAGGAGATAGATATGGAGCCGAGGATTATGAGGCGCTCTGGCATTCGTGAATACAGCTAAGGTATCGCGAGGCGATACCCTCCCAGTTGTACTCACGACACGCCCATTCTTTTCCTCGCATCGCAAGTGTTTCTCGAAGGATAGGGTCCGTACACAACCGAATCAGACCGGATGCCAACGCCTTAGGATTGTCGGGAGGTACAAGTATACCGGTTGTACCGTCGTGGACGATTTCAGGTACACCATCAACGTTGCTCGCGATGACGGCTTTTCCGCAGGCCATAGCTTCTGCGATGACCAACGGCATTCCTTCCGCACGCGAAGCCAATACAAAAGCCTGACACCATTTCATAAGTTGGAGTACCTGCTCGTGAGTTTGATTCCCCAGAAATATGACTTGGGTCGCTAGACCCAGTTCACTTGACTGACGCAACAATTGTTCGCGCTCAGGCCCATCGCCAGCCACAACGAGATGAAGGCACACCCCTCGCTGCTTGGCTTCCCACAATGACGCAATGACAATATCAATCCCTTTTCTGTGAATCAGATGCCCCGCAGTCAGCAGATAATGCTGTGGGAGAGCTGGGTCTACGGATCCACCGCTGAAAGCCTCAATGACATCTAAGGGCGCACCATTTGGAATCAGTTGCCTTCGCTTCAACTGAATCCCTTGGAATGTCCGATTCCACCTTAGCCAGCAGCGTTCGCGAAACGCCCAGTACCAGATCGGCTTTCTCCAGCAGGGACCGAACCAGCCGTTGTTCCCGCGGAGCTCCACGACGAGAGATCATGCACATCATTCCCCTGATAGGTCACGAACAGAATTCCCTTCCACAATCGCTTCAAAATCCCAAAATAATACATCGCAGGCAGAGGATACTGAATCAAAATAGCATCTAATTGAGTCCTGCGCGTCAACCACAAGAGTTGTATCACTGTCAGGGGAAACCACACGTAATACATGATGGCCGCTCCGAATCGGATGATCGGGCGACACAGGCGAACGCAGATACATGCCATAGACCGGCGTATCCTTCAAAACTTCGATTTGACGAAGACGATTCTCGCGGTCAGCGACGAAGATCGTTACGCTGTGACCCTTTTTCTGAATTCTCGGTAAGGCGAGCCACTACTGTACTGATTCCGCCGGTGAAGGACGGGCGCCATGGAGTGACTAAGAGAATATTCATAGCCTAAGGGACTATCGGGCTACAATGTTGTTGCCACACAATGGCGGCTACATCAGGACGAGACTCACCGGCCTTTGAAGATTGCCGATTCAAGATATAGGACTTGGCCAGATCCAGGTAGAGTTCGAGACGAAAAGGCCATTGTCTAACCAGGTGCCGAAGGCGGCGACGGGCTACCGCGCCTGAACATTCCAGTCGCTCGAGATAGGCCAGCTGTCGCTGATTGGCATACAGTTGCGTGTCAATGAGTTGACGTATCTCACTTCCATGAATTTCCCCAGTCCGATGTTCAGTGAGAAGAATTTCATAAATCTTCGTAAAGTCGCCCAGTAGTCAACGTTGACTAGACATGAGACTCCCTGCCCTCCATCGATATTGACCTAAGGGCTCAGGCAAATACCCAACCTCATATCCTTGAAGAACAACCTGAATCCAATGCAAATAATCTTGGGCAACCGGTAGCCGCAGATCAAATTTCCCTGCACATTCGAAGACACTTCGCCGCTCGAGAACCGTTAAGGTTTGGACATGGGAGCGCTGCAGCATGTCCCGCAGACACTTTCCTTGCGGAACCGTCCTTCCGGTTTCCCTATTAAAGCGGGCGTGCAGGACGCGATCCTGTTCATCGATTACTGCCACTTCGGTGTGAACAAAACCGCAGGAAGGATTGGCATCAAGATACGCGACTTGACGCGCCAGCTTCTCAGGATCCCATAAATCATCCGCGTCGAGATACGCGACATACTCCCCTGTTGCCGTGTCGAGGGCTGCATTTCGTGCCGCTGAAGCCCCCTGGTTCGTCTGCCGTATGTACTGGAGCGAGTCTCCATACTGTTCCAGCACCGCCTGGGTGCCATCGGTCGATCCATCATCGACGACGATGACCTCAAAATCCCGATACGTCTGCCTTAGCGCCGAATCGACAGTGCGCCCAATGAACCGTTCGCAATTGAATGTCGGTATGACGACTGATACACGAGGCATCGCGATGCTTACCCACACACGACCTATATCAGCTTGGCCGACAGCCGGGGTCGTAGTGCTGTCAGAGTTTTCTCCGTCGCTGTTTCCCATGAAAACCAGTCGGCCGCAAGTTTCAATGCACCGGCTCGAAGACGATCACGCAAGGCCGCATCGTCCATCACGTTCAACAACAACCGCGCCACGGCTTGATAATCCTTCGGCTCACAGGTCAGAACATTTTCTCCATGGATAAACGCCTGATCCATCAGCGGACCACGCGTCACAATGATGGGCAGCCCGTGAGCCACCATCGATGCAAAGGAACTATTGTTTAATTGCACCCCTTCCAGGAACGGCAGGACACACACGTCAG
Source organism: Nitrospira sp. (assembly GCA_049840695.1). Lineage (GTDB taxonomy): Bacteria > Nitrospirota > Nitrospiria > Nitrospirales > Nitrospiraceae > Nitrospira_A. The sequence continues at coordinate 161,220 of JASGJV010000034.1, read as the reverse complement.
AAGCATGCAGCAACAACGAGGCATCCTCTTCATTAGACTTAAATGCCCCAGTCCAGGTTGTCCGGCCGTCTATCTGTAACGTCTTCGCAAGGGTTTGCATCTCATCAAAATATGACTCCCCCCCCTGAACATCGAGGTCCACTTTACCTCCGATAAACAGAAGCTTGGCCTCAGGCCGCTGCGCCGAAAGGGTCGCAAACGCTCGCAAGAGCGTTTCAATTCCTTTAATCGGATAGAGATAGCCGAAAAACGTCACGACGAATTCCGTAGGCTCGACACCTAATCGTTTTCGACCTCGATCACGGGCCTCACCTCCATCATTTGAGGCAATAAATAGATTCGGTGGCGGAGGTATCAGCGCAACTTTGCATCCTACAGGAGGCCACTCTTCGATCAACATGGCACGATGACGTTCGCACAACGCGATGACGGAATCACTGTCGCGCAGTAAGGTTCCTGAACTATAGACGACATCACGCACACCCGCCCAGCGCACCATAAGCTTCCGGAACACCCGCGATACCAATCCTGTCTTTGAAGGATCGGCCCCGACAAATGCACTCTCATAGCGTGTGACAAACGGCACATTCGGAAAGAGCTTTTTGCAGAGGGTGGGAAGGAAGGTCACCATCGGGTGAAACTTATACATCAATCCAATGTACATCAGAAATACCGCATCCGGCGCACAGGTCCTGAGAAAGCTTCGGGCGCGGAGCCACTCAGTCCAACCCCAACTTTGCATGATCGGATGCACATGGATTCGAGCGTCAGCGGTGCCTACATTTCCGACTGAGGTGAGAACATGCACCTCAATTCCACGTTCAACCAATTGTTTGCATAAATGGTAGGCGTTCGTAGCCTCCCCTGCATGCATCGGCGGATACGCTCCTGAAATGACCAAGACTTTCATGGCAGATAAAGGTCGCTCATGGTCACCGCTGCCGCACGGCTAGTGACTGATATTCACCGTAACGGTTCGCCGCAGCCACGACTCGTGAATCTCCTCAAAAATGTGCGTCAAGGTTTTTGTGATTCCCCATGTGGGATAATGTGCGGTCATCTTCTTTAGATTGCTGATATAGCAAATGTGATCGCCTTCCCGATTTTTTTCGACATACTCGTACAACATCTTTTTTCCCGACACCGCTTCAATCATCTCGAATGCTTCTAAAATCGAGCAACTATTGCCACGTCCGCCGCCCAGATTGTATACCTCTCCGCTTCGTGGCTTCTCGATGAAGGCGTGAATGAAACGCGCGACATCCAACGAATGAATATTGTCCCGAACCTGTTTTCCCTTATAGCCGAAGACACTGTACTTCTTCCCCTCCAGGTTGCACCTGACGAGATAGCTGAGGAATCCATGCAGTTCCACCCCGGAGTGATTGGGGCCCGTAAGGCAGCCGCCTCGCAAACAGCAGGTTCTCATTCCGAAATAACGGCCATATTCCTGCACCATAATATCTGCTGCAACCTTTGAGGCGCCAAAAAGCGAATGCTTCGATTGATCGATACGCATGTGTTCGGCAATTCCGTCAAAATCATTCGGAGAGGCATAGTCCCACCGTTTCGCTTGCTCTATAAGAGCCAATTCGTTCGGGGCATCCCCGTATACTTTATTCGTTCACATATGGACGAATACCGTCTCAGGAGTATGGAGCCTTGTCGCCTCAAGTAAATTGATCGTGCCCACTGCGTTCGTATCGAAGTCATCAAACGGAATCTTCGCAGCTAAATCATGGGAAGGTTGCGCCGCTGTATGCACAATGACATCCGGTGTGAGTTCCTGAATGAGCGCCAAGACCCCTTGACGATTGCGAATGTCCAACTCGTGATGGCGAAAATTCTTCAAATCAGCCTGCAAGCGGCGTTGATTCCAGCGCGTATCACCTTGCGGGCCGAAGAAAGTCGCTCGAGTGTTATTGTCTACTCCGTGAATCATCCAACCTTGACCATGAAAATAGGCGCACACCTCAGAACCAATGAGGCCAGATGAACCCGTGACGAGCATTTGTTTCATGACGTACTCACTCCCTCCTGTTCTCAACCACTCATTGAACAGTCATGATCTAAAGCCCTGCTGCTTTCCAGGGCCTCGCGATCCTTTTGAACAGCAGCTGGTCGATTTCACGTCTCAGCAACACGCTGCCTTTAGCGCTATTGTCTGTATTTAACGGAATCTACTCAAGCTCATTAGCATTCTTGACATGTTCTTCGACATGCTCTTGGACCGACTAGGAAGCAAGGAGGTGGGGTTCCCAGAATCCCCGATCATATCGGGGCCAGGCGTGACAACCAAAGGGCAGCTGACGATGATTCATGTCATAACACAGCCGTGGCGCCACTTCGAATGCAAAGCGCAGTCCGATTTCTACCGAGGCGACTTTAAAGTCCGGCACATAATGGGTGGCCCGATCGGACCAAAAATGATCTTCGTTTTTTGTCCCGTCAGGCCTGAGATGCCACCGGCTCATTTCCAGCCGAGCATTATTGAATAACGATAGACGTTTGATGAGACGCTTGGGCGAATTTATCCATCTGAGGTAAGTCGGCATCCCCGCATATTTGTCCCGCCAGTATTCTTCCGGGTCCATCCAATACTCATCCGAATGAAATACCTTCAAAAAACTCTCAATCTTTCGCAGCGATAGACCGCCATTTCCCACTCGCGGCTCCTTCACCCAAGGGCTGTCAACGCATGGAATCCACGGTGGGCCGATGTAGTCTAATCCCATGTCACACCAGGCGGTGAGTTGATCGGAAAAAACCAGCGCGTCGAGATGATAAATTAAAATGTATTGGTATTCACTGAAGGCACGATAAAAATGCTCTGACAGCAGAAGGCGTGTATTCGCGATCGCACTGCCGAAATACTCCGCTCCAAATCGCTTCAGGTTGCAACCAGGCAAGCTCACCTGAAGATTCTCCGGCACCGCAAGGTACTTGTCATACGGAGCAAGGTAGTGTGTCAGATGCCTGAAAGAAATTTGTTCGTCGACCGTCAGGGTACTTCGATTATGCATCGGGACTACCACGGCTACTTTCTTCTGCGGCACAGGCACCCTCTCATTGGTTCACATGGAAAACGTGTTTCTACACGAACAGATTCTTACGCGATATCTGTAAAGAATGCTAACCGCTACCGGCAAACATCGTCTCTCTTTAGGGCCAATGCCCCCAACTTCTACAATTTCACTAACTGCCGAATGACTTCTTCGCCCACCAACTTGTGGCCGGCCTCGTTATAATGTGCATAGCGCCGGAATGGAAAGAGTGCCAATGGGTCCGGCTGCGCGCTAAACACAGGGTGTATATCGATTAATGGCATCCGAAGACGATCAACAATTTGGAGTACCTTATCACGATCCTGGCTGGCCGTCTCAGGTATGCGATACCGTTCCCACGTCGGTAAATACACAAATACCACCCGCCCGTTCCACGCACTCGCCGTAGCCTGAGCTTCAGCTAAGATTTTCCCGAATAACTGAAGGTCTTCCGGCGCAGCCGGTGCACCTGTATGACGCAAGTATTCCAGCAATTCGGCCGGCAACCCCTGTTCGGTCGGCCGCCGCTCATAGAATAATTGCACAGCCTGACGAAGGTGTCGCAGTTTCAGAATCTTTTCGAAGGAGACGGCTGCCGCAGCTTTCGCCATCGCAGCATTAAGGAACGTTGTCAGTTTCTGGTCAATTTCAGCTTGGCGCGAGAACAACTGCTGTGAAAACGGAGAGGTCAGATATTTCCGCAATAACGGCGAGTTCTTCTCCCATCCATCGAGGTCCCGCAAATCATTGCCTTCATAGTAGAACCACAATACAAGTTTGGGTTTAAGAATTGGCCCGTATTCTTTTAGTGTGGCCAAACTCGTCAACGGCCCATGACCATTGACGCCTAGGTTTATCGTTCCAGGATGCTGCGATCGAACGACGGCCACAAACCCTTTATCAGAGGATACACATACTCCATGCGTGTACGAATCTCCGAGCGTAACAATTTCGGCTGAATGGTTCGCCCAGATTCCCCGTGGATTGTGAAACCCGTGTTCGTCGCTTTCATACACCACATACTCGCCACTTTCATTGCAAAAAACTGTCGTGGTCGTAGCCATTCCCGCTACAGGCAAGAACTCTTCCCCATTGCTGATCAGCGAAGATTGAATGGAGATGCCAGCTCCCGGCTCAAAAAGAACCTCTGGAAACACATCTGGAAATGCATTGATCCCCCGTGCGCGCATATCTTGGATGACTTCCAATCTCGAGCGAGTGTCGAAATGTTGCTGGGTCTCCTGAACTATCTTCATCCGCTCAGCCGCGACTCGGGGATTTGCATCCTGAGGAAAACTCAGCCATGCCTGTGCGCCCAATGCGGCGATCGCTGATCCGGAATATGCAAGGATCAATTCGACCCCATATGTTGCAATCGCAATTGACATCCCGCAGAGCACACTATTGATCTTATAGGAGTCCGGCATTCGGAGTCCAAGCGCGAACACCATGGCAAGCAGGAGGAACACCATGTAGTGCATGGACATGCCGTGACGCCATACCATGACAGTGAATAACAGCAGGCATATCGCCACTCCGAACAGCAGCAGGAGACTTGCGAATCGACCCAAACGATGTCCGATACTATTCATTCGATGCCATCCCAGCCCTATTCACTGAAGGTTGCTCGATAAATCTGAACGGCAATCCAGCCATTCGAACAACATCGGCAACACAGACTCTCAACAGTTGGCCCTACCGTTTGCCGTGCTTCGCCAATATCATATCCATGGTCTCACGATAGGCGCGCTCAAATTTTTCCGGCGTATGATTGCAATGAGCTGCCTCCCAAGCTTTTTGAGCTCTTCGCTTTAGCTCTTCTACCGGCATTGCAGCGATTTCTCTCACCTGGCGAATAATGGTTTCAATCGAGGCATCCTGCAAGAGAACTCCGAAGTTTTGGACATCGATGGAGGATTCATACGTCACCACTGGAATAACCCCGGCAGCCATTGTCTCTATCACCGCTGCAGCTCCAGCTTCTGAGCATGATGGAAATACGTGGGCCACTGACTGTTCCAGGGTAGTCCGAAAATCGTCACTCAGCTTATCGAGCCATCCCACACACTTAATATTCGACGTATGAAACAGTTCTTTGCGATAAACGTTCACAAACTCTGGCTCGTCATGTACAGGCCCGAACGATAGTAAGCTGACACTCTGGGATTTGGGCGAAGGCTTCTAAAACTAGATCCAGCCCCTTATGAACCATCCCTCGACTGCCGAACCAGAGGAACCGATGCCGCGATGCCTCAAAGTCTTTTGTTTCCGGCCAAGGCCACATTTTTTGAGCAAGCATGGGCAGCCGGAAAATTGGTTTTCCGGAATAGGCAAAAGTATTCATCGTGAACTCATTGCCGCACGTCGTGAGATAGTCAGCCTGTTCAACACCTAAGTGCGGGATTTCCAGACGATTCAAAGGAAGAGTCACGCCCCTCCGTGCCTGAAACGCCAATACACGAGTCATCTCGGCCACGTTCTGATAGACCAGCTGAGCCGTGTCACAGTGCAGTATCTTGATACAACTCGACGGCAAATAGGGGGCAAGCCGTTGTAGGTTAAACCGGGTATCGACGACTACATCATACGACTTCCATGGTACGAACTTGTGATTCTCGCAATGAATCACGTCGACGTCGTAGCCGATCTCCACAAAGGTCTGAGCCATGACCATGGTTTTGTAATACTGCGGATGGCTGGCCGGAATCGGCTGTCCCCGCATCTTGTTCAACAATCCCCCATTGTCATAGGAGACAAGTACATTGCCGTGCGGATTCCCGGCAGCATGCAACGACACAACCCCACCGTGAAACTGACGTCCGACTCCGCGGACAGCGGGCACAAGTTCGCGCATCCAGAGATACCACTGATACCGCTGCAAATATCGTCGCATCCGTTTTAGCACGACGTTCGTTCCCACCCTTCCGGGACTAACCAGCCGACCGGCCGCCACCCATCTACCGCCGCTATCCATCGATTTTCGTCCAGACGATGGGGATCGATATGGTGCATGCCTCCTTGTGTCCAGGGCCTCCAGCTCGCGCCGAACAACGGGCGCGTCGACAGCGGACATTCTCGGTAGGTTGTTGTTGTAAGGTCTGTGATTTCGAATGCTCGAACCGAGCTCCCGTAGACAGGAGAGCAATCCTGAGCAAATCGCACCAGCCGACCGCAAAAAAGACCTGCTCGTCCTGCAGGACGGGCTATGTGTGGGTTCTCCTGAACAATGGGCGAAGACGGGTGTTCTCGCCATGGTCCGGACAACACATCTGCATAGTACAGCCGTAAAGTATCATGCATCAGTTCAGCATTGGTCTCACTGAACATCCACCAGTGATTGCCATGGTGGAATAGTGAATTGTCATTGAAGCACTCCCCAGATAGCAGCACATCAGTGCACGCCCAATCCGTAGGAAACTGTTTCGCCTCATACAACCGCACACTCTTCGCCTGATAACTTTCCGGTACCATGTAAAACCGATTGTGCGATTGAAATATGTAAGGATACGACAGGTGAAATGGCTCCTTTAGCACGATCCGCTGGTAAGTCCATTCGAAGCCATCACGGCTAGTTGCCCACCCAATCTCCCCTCGGTCCGCATCATAGTTATAGACCTCGAATAACATGTGCCACGTATCCCCCACCTGAATCATAAAAGGGTCGGCGACAAATAACGCACGGACATCAGTCACATGTTCACGGGTCAAAACGGGATTTTTGATAGAACCTGTATGTCGAAGACGGGTTGGAGAGGACCCAGTAACAATGCCAATCGACCAGAGGTGATAGACCGGCCCTTCCCTACCTAACAGCAATTGGCTCAGCAAATGAGGTGAATATCTACGAATAAGTCGCTTGGCATACCATTTCAAAGCCTTGGTTGGCATGAGGCTATCGAGGGCTCCTCAACGACACTTGCGTGGCATACCATTGAATAGTCTGCTGCAATCCTTCCGCTAACGATGTCGTGGGTGCCCATCCTAATACCCTTCTTGTCTCCAACGTGTCAGCAATCCGAATAGGCTCACTCGGACGGTCCGGAATCGCACCAAAAATAGGTTTAATGGAAGTTTCCATTAAAATAGCAATTTTTTCGATCATCTCTCTGGTGGTCAACTTTGTTCCGGAACCCAATTCGAGTGTAGCGCCTTCTATATCCGGTACAATTCCCGCGTCGAGAAATCCTTGAATGACATCCCCAACGTAAATCCAGTCGGCCTCCCATAGACCACTGGATAACTTGGGAACCTCGCCCCTCAGTAAATTCAAAATTACAGACGGCACTAACTTGGCTGGATTCTGTCTTGGGCCAAATGTCATGAAAGGAACGGCTATCACCACTGGAGCCCGGTACAGCGCATGAAACATGCGTCCGTATGCACCCGCTGCCCATTTGGCAGCCGCATAGGGAGAACTTGGCGCGGCATGTAGAGAAGATGGGCCAGGTTCCGTCAGTGACCCACTCAAAACAATACGTTTACATCCAAATTCGGTCGCGCCGACCAGAATATGGATCGTGGTGGCCAGCAAACTTTCGAAGGTTGGCAATACGAACGAGAGATCGGGCCTAGCTCCTACGGACCCTGCCAGATGATAGACGACTGATGGCTGTATTGCGGCAAGTATCGATCGCACTTCTTCCGCAGAAGAAAGGTCGGTTTTCCACCAATGAGGAGATTTTGCGCCGGAGACCTGAGCGTGGCGAGAGGTCGCATGAACGTCGGCTCCAGCTTCAAGGAGGCGCAGACACAAATGGGAGGCGAGAAAACCAGTGCCACCCGTGACCAACACTCGCTGCCCGCGCCATGCCTTGAGATCTGCTTTAAGACAGACCTCACCGGTTAGTGTCATTACAATCCCTTTGGAGCGTAGATCAATTCTCCAGACCGCCCCGTTTCATCATCGTACAACGCGACAATCTCATCTGGGATATGGGAGAGATCCGTCCCACGGAGATAGTCCCGCATGGTAGTTCCCGTACAGGCTTCATCGACTCGAGGGGCGCCTCGCCGGGCGACAGCATCATCCGTATTGACACAACGAAAATCGATGCTGAACCTAGTCCTCCCGGACGTATTCGGCACGCTGGAATGCATTTGGGCAGCAGAGAATAGAATGATGCCGCCGGCTGGAACAATCAATCGAACTTGAGGGTTCAGTTCCAGCGCTTCAGAGGGACGTGGAAGGGGTCGTGGATCTTGTTTGATGAATTGGGACACATGCCCGCCGCGATGCTGCTGGTTCCATAAGTAGTAATTATATCCATCCGACGTATTCGGAACAGGTACGTTCCAATAACGAGGATGGAACGCCATGGCGTTATCAGCTTGAATGTCATAGATGGGGATCCACCAATTTATCTGACACATCGGGGCCGAATACCAGGTGTCTCGGTGAGGATGCCACGCATAGGCGATGCCTGTCGTCAAATAGTTATCACTCGTTGAGCTCCGCATCTTTGGCACATCGAAGTACGTTCTTCTGAAGATCGCATCCCAATGCTTGCCGCAAGAGCGCCTTAAGATGGCGCTTCGATTCCGAATGATGAATAAACTCCGGTTTTAGTTTTCCCAACACCTCAGCATATGACTCAACCGACATATGGTACTGAGCCTTTTCAGGGTCGTGTGGAGCAAACGCTTCCTAGATCAAGGACTTTGCAAACTCAACGAGCGCCACCGACGAGGGGCGCGGTGAGTACACGAACAATTGACCATCAAATAACCGCTGCCGGCGAACTTCATCAGTGACGGGGGCATCGTAATAGACTGTATTCATAACCCGTCTCCTCCATGCCTCTGAGTCGAAATCCCGTGCGATTCCTCTAGTAACTGGCACTTCTTCAGTGATTCAGCGGCTGCGTAAATTACTTCGAACGGCGTATCTGCCCGTTCAGCAATATCTAATAAGGTGTGATGTCCATCCGATAGATTCAGCACCCAAAGCAGAGCCATCTCTCGTTGTGCGCCTTCTTTCTGACCTGCAATGGCTCGATATAGACCCCGCTTTCCAAGTTGCGGCTCACAACAAGGATTCGTACTGAGAGGGAGCAAATTTCTTTCGAGCACGTACATGACCTGCAAAAGAATCTCCAGCGATTCATGCAGTGCATGGGGCACAACAAAATCAAGATTGTCGGCTGAAGTATGGTACTCAGCATATTCGCCATGAGACGTCCGCATAAAACATCCAACTGGAAGGTTGAAGCCCGGAGAACAGTATTGCCGCTCATCATATCCGGAACGAGAAAAATCTACCACCCGATGCCCCTTGTCGCGATACTTTAATACGTGCATCATCGCTCGATCCACATCGGCAGCTCCCTGACGACTTTCTTATAGGTCACCTGCCCTGAATCCCCAATACCTGTGAGGACAACCCCATGACGAATGAGATTCAGTCCGCTCCCGATTCGAGCCAACCATGTGATCGAACCAATCGTGCCTGGAATAAACACAAAGCGATATGAAAATTTTCGAGCCATTCCCTGCAGAGCCTTGGCTAAATACGTAGCGACTGTAACACCTGACAAATTATCGTTACATAGAGAGGGGTGGCATATGTGGCATGAGATGAGGATCTCCTCCTCTGTGGCTCCAGGGAACAACAGTTCTCCATAGCTCAGATGGCCGGGCTTTAGAGTAGAGTCGATACACACTTCATACTCCGGTTCCTTGAGCTTCACTAAACGATGGTGTGGAAGACAAAATCCCCAGTTTCTCTTTGTAATAGGATGTTCGATAAGGAATCCAATCAGGCCGGTCCGGCAAAGAATGAAGATGGCTCTCGAGATCTTCGCGTTTCAAACCTTCCCTTCACGGGCACGCTGTAACTTACGACATGGAGATTGTTCTCACGAAAATCTATGACCTTCTCGCCTCTCGTTGTGGCGAGATAGGCATCTCGAATATTCCATTCCAGCGGAACGACCCAGTCAAATACTTGGGTTCCGCTCGGCACCTCATGAACCTCCAGAGGAATATGCTGCTGAGGGTCGCAGGGTATCGCGAACCCCCTTCCCAGTAATACTCCGGCAAATCGGGAACAGCACTTTCATCAAATCGTGAAGTGCCTGGCCTTCCTCAGTCGCAACCAATGCGTCCTTAATATATTGAGCATCCATAAGCGTACTCAGTCTGCAAAGTCGGGATAGCTCCGATCTTTCAAAGAAATGATTCGCACCTGATTAGGCCAGGAAATCGGCAAAGGCTGCATCATCCCATCGAAAGCCTCTTGCGCATTCAGGAACGTAGTATTCTGACATCTGGTAGAAAACTTCTGCTTCATCCGTCAGAGTGAGGAATCCATGGGCAAAGTACTGCGGGATGTACAACATACGCCGATTCTCTGCCGAAAGAAGCACTGAAAACGTCTGTTTGTACGTTGGGGAGTTGGGGCGAAGATCAGCGATCACGTCATGAATAGCGCCCTGTGTACACCGTACAACTTTTGCCTCGGCAGCAGGCTCAACCTGGTAATGCATACCTCTCAGGGTTCCTCGCAGCTTATTGAACGATACATTGCACTGCACGAGTCTGGTATCCAGACCGTTGGCCTCGAACTCTTTGAGGCACCAACTTCGCGCAAAAAATCCCCTCTCATTCCGCGACTTGATCCAGGTCAATGGTAAACGCGCCCTTGAGTGCTGTCTCTCGAAACGTCACGACAGAATCTTGACCTCCGGTATAGGCACAACAAACTTACCGCCCCATTCCCTAACATACGACATTTGCTGCATCACCTCGTCGCGGATATTCCAAGGGAGGATCAGGACGTAGTCTGGTTTGGTTTCCTTGATTTTATCCGGGTGAAAAATGGGGATTCGAACTCCCGGCAGTAAGTGCTCTTGCTTATATGGGCTCCGGTCAACGGTATAGTCGAGAAAATCGCCACGAACTCCGCAATAATTGAGGAGCGTATTCCCTTTGGCTGGACACCATATCCGACCACTGATTTCCCCTTATCTTTCGCTTCGATGAGAAACGTGAGTAGCTTTCGTTTTGTCGTTTCCACTTGCGACGCAAAATTGAGATAGTGCGCCAACCTGCCAAAACCTGCCTGCTCCTCCCTCTCCCGCAATTCTGTCACCCGTGAACCTACAGGTTTAGAAACGTCCTTATTGTGTCGCGCATAAATCCGGAGCGAACCGCCATGCGTGGGGAGTTCCTCCACATCAAACAATGTCAACCCATGCTTGGCAAAAATCCGTTCCACGGCAAGCAGAGAAAGATAGGAAAAATGCTCATGATAGATGGTGTCAAACTGGTTTTCTGCCATCAGCCGCATGAGGTGAGGAAACTCCATGGTAATGACGCCCTTCGGCTTGAGAAGAATCTTCAGGCCGCCGACAAAATCATTAATATTCGGCACATGCGCCAATACATTGTTCCCAATCAACAGATCTGCCCGTTTTTTCTTAGCCAACTCGCGAGCGGTGTTGACTCCAAAAAACTTTACGACCGAGGGAATGCCTTTTTGCTTTGCCACAGCCGCCACATTCCCGGCCGGTTCAACTCCTAACACTGGCACGCCGCGTTGAACGAAATATTGCAAAAGATAGCCGTCATTACTGGCGATCTCCACGACATGATGCCGTGATCCAAGGGCAAACCGGTCACTGACTTTTTCGACATAGCGTTTCGCGTGATCCAACCAACTCTCCGAATACGAGGAGAAATAGGCATAGTCGCCAAAAATGCTTTCCGGACTTGTGAATTCCTCAAGTTGGACAAGAAGGCATTCACTGCAGACGTAAACATGCAGAGGATAAAATGGCTCCATTCGATTGGACTCATCAGCGTTGACATAGGAATTGGCCAATGGCGACATGCCCAAATCGATGAATGTCTTATCGAGAGCAGCGCCACAAAATCGACAAGCAGAGCCGGCGCGAAGATTGACAAATCGGCTTTGTTTAGGTGCCTGCTTTTTACTCGGCTTCGATCGAGTCGTGCGCTTCATAACCATCGCCTCCCTCACCTCACCATCCAGGTGCACTGATGCTCACCGGCTTCTTCCATCAACGCAGTAACATCAACTGTTGGGAATCCACCGGAGGTCTTCCGATAGACATCCCTGTACCTTAAGATCTTTCAACATATTGAGCCGAATAAGATGAGAGTTTCGAAACTCCCGATCCGTGAATCCCATCTTCTCAAGTCCCGTCTTTAAATCCACGATTGCGGCAGCTAAATCCATTTCAGGTTGGTAGTGAGGGGCCAACCGGCGAAACTTCTCAAAGCTTACGCGGTAAGAGCGTTTGTCGGGCTGAGCGTTCTGATTAATAGAAATTTCCACGTTCGGGATGGCCTTAGACACCGCGGTCGCCAAGTCTCGCACCTGATAGTTCCAACCATCACTCCCTACATTTACCGACAAAAACTGCCCGCCTGACTCAGATTTTCGCTGCACCCCCCAATCAATTGCTCTGGCCATATCCCGAATGTGAATCAAAGGACGCCAGGGAGTGCCATCACTAAGTATTGTGATTTTTTTCGCCGTCACCGCGCTGGCAACGAAGTCATTGAGCACTAAGTCCAAACGTAATCGCTCACTCATTCCGCACGCGGTGGCAAACCTGAGACAGGTGACTGCAAAGTTGTGACTGGCGAGCGCCGCAAGGTCTTTCTCCGCACCAACCTTTGACTTTGCATAGGCTGTAAGCGGATTTACTTCTGATTCTTCGGTCTTTGCTCCACCCTCCGCAAACCCATACACGCTACAGCTTGAGGCGAACACAAAACTCTTCGCACCCGCTGCGCGTACCTGTTCAGCAAGAGTAATGGCTGCACGATGATTTACGTCCAACGTGACCGCTTCGAAGGAGGCTCCCATAGGGTCATTGGAGATAGCAGCAAGGTAGACGACCGCATCAACCCCACTCAGCAATTCTTTGTCTACAGACCGAACATCTGCAAATATCTGGGTGTGAACTCTGCACTCGGGAAGGTAGCGACTGGCTGTCAAGCATGTCGCAAAATACCCCATATCTAGTCCTACGAGTGTTGCGGTTGGATAGGATGCTCTTAACCGTTTCACGACCGTTGGGCCAATATAGCCCATATTACCTGTGATCAAAATCTTCATCGCGCATCTCTCAATTTAATGTGGCTGTAATTTGCTGACAGACGTATTCCGAAAACGGCAATGAACAGGTAAAAGCTGGCGACACTGCATTGAGGACATGCATTGAATGCTTATCACCTTCTAAAACAAAGTCCATTTCAAGCTTCCGCTTCTTGATGTTGACAAGTTGTGCGCGAATGCCAGGTTTTCCCCAAACCTGATAGTGCTCAGGTTTGATTCCTTCAGCCAACTTGCTCGCCAGTGAAACCATTGTGGCCTTTGAGTATTTGGTGATTTCGTGCATCGCGAGAGTCTTAAAGTCGAAATTCGATGTCACCAGGAGTCCCATTCCCCTGAGCGCCACTTCCGCCAGTTCATCCCAACGGAAATTTGCCATTCCACCGTAATGTTCCCGCCAGAGCCCCGGAATCGCAGTAGGTCCAATCTTGATTTTGCCGCTGGCAGCCACGGTGAAATGCACGCCCAAGAAAGGATTCTTCAAATCTGGCACAGGGTAGATATTTGTTCTGATCGCTTTAGGTGGTTCACTGGAATAGAGATATAGACCTTTAAACGGAAGAATGCGGTAGTGTTCCGAGAATCCAAATTCGCGCGCGATACGGTCGGCATAGAGGCCTGCAGCATTGACTATATATCCAACGTCAAAAACTCCCGCCGTCGTCACTACACGATTTTTCGAGGACTCCTGATAACGGACTCCGCAGTGAATCTGCACGCCTTCCCTAAGCGCATCCGTCTTCATCGCTTCCATCACCAGCGTAGGATCCACCGTAGACGTCGCTGGAGAAAACAAAGCTCGTTCATACGTCTTTACTCTGGGCTCGATCGTTTTGGCCTCGACCTCGGAAATCGATTCCAACGGGATCCCATTCAATTTTCCTCTGCGAGCGAGCTCATCAAGGCCTGCAAGATCACGCTGATCTTTAGCCACGACTAGCTTCCCGCACTTATTGAGAGGGATCCCCTTTAATTCACAGTATTCTGTCAGCAGACGATTGCCCTGCCATGTGAATTTTGCCTTGAGGCTATCGGGAGAATAATAAAATCCGGCGTGCAAGACACCACTATTGCGGCCGCTGGCATGCAACCCGCAATCCGCCTCTTTCTCTAAGAGATGAACCGACGATCCAGGATACAGCCGCCTCAAATGGCGAGCAATATTCAGACCAATAACTCCCCCCCCGATGATGAGAAAATCAGCCAACACGTGCGGTTACCAAACTTTCCAAGGGGCTTTTCCGGAGTTCCAGAGTTCCTCAAGGTACGTTTTCTCTTTTAGCGTATCCATGCAAGACCAAAATCCATAATGTTTGAAACCCATCATTTCACCCGCGTGGGCCAATCGCTCTACAGGGTCGCGCTCCCACACTGTGTCATCCCCATCGATCAGTTCCAACACCTTGGTGCTGAGGACGAAAAATCCCCCATTGATCCAACCCTCGCCTGATTCAGGTTTTTCAAAAAATTCTGTGACACGCTCTCCCTCAAATCCAATGCGTCCAAACCTGGCGGGAGAGCGAACTGAGGTCATAGTTGCCAGCTTACCGTGAGAACGATGAAATTCTAGCAATTTACGCATGTCAATATCGGCGACGCCATCACCATAGGTCAGCATGAAGGAGTCATCGCCGCGAAGCCATTTCTGCAATCGCTTTACCCGCCCACCAGTCATCGTCGTCTGCCCCGTATCAGCAAGGTGAACGACCCATTTGGGTTGATTTCCATCATGAATAGTTGTCGCCCCCGTTGAAAGATCAACAGACAAGTCATTATTAATCGCAAAAAAGTTAAGAAAATATTCTTTGATCATTTCGCCCTTGTACCCCAATGCCACCACGAACTCAGTAACCCCATAAGCTGCATGTATCTGCATAATGTGCCAAAGAATCGGCTTCCCGCCAATTTCAACCATCGGTTTGGGACGAAGGACGGTTTCTTCAGACAATCGAGTTCCCAATCCCCCAGCCAAAATCACCGCCTTCATGTGCATACCTCCAACAATCAAGGTCTACTGCGAAATAAGCTCGTCAAAACTTTGCTTCTCTGATCAAAATCATCCTTGCGCGGTGGAATTGGGTTTGTCGCCGTATGCCAGATATATCTCATCACGCTAACACTTCCGTTACAAAGCGCCAAACGTGATACCCCTCAAATCGCTAGAATGGCGCGTGGTCGGTGGTCCACTTCAGCAAAGGCCTTATTGCGCCTTCCCATCGTCCCGTCACATCACCTCGGGCCGTATCACCTGTACCTGGATCGACTACTCGAAACCCCACAACCCGGGGCACATCGCAATACTCGCGCCAAGGGTCTTCCGAGAAAAGACCGCCCCCAACAACCATTGTGCCCTCAGACAGAAAATTTCCTGGAATCCAGGCAGTACTTACATATCGACCAACTGGACGAGGGCGCCTATACCACTGAGGATCTCTATCGTTGGCAATAAATGCAATCACGTCTTCTTCCGTATTGAAACCAAATTGCGCAACAACCATTTGTCCTGGCTTGAGGATGTCATACTCGATCTCTACTCGCACAGCCTTACGAATATCAATCATATCCGTGACTTGTCCCGTCTCCGATCTCACGCGAACGGCACGCAAGCGAACTGAGTCGTCGCCCGGCGCTTGGGTCGGATCCGGCCATTCGGCACAAGGCTGGATATGCCCCGCATGCAGATAGTGATTCACTACGTCATGCGCCGGCCCTGCTTCCACCACCGTGCCCTTGTTCAGCAGAATGGCCCGTGAACACATGCGCGTAATCGCCGGCATGTCGTGCGAGACGAGAATCACCGTCCGCCCATGCTGTCCCACGTCTTCCATCTTGCCCATGCACTTCTTCTGAAACCGCACGTCGCCCACCGCGAGGACCTCGTCGACGATCAGAATATCCGGATCCATATGGGCCAGGACCGAAAAGCCTAAGCGAACATACATGCCGCTCGAGTAATGTTTCACCGGCGTGTCGATGAACTGTTCCACTTCGGCGAAGGCCACGATTTCGTCGAATTTACGGGCAATTTCCTCCCGCTTCATTCCCAGGATCGCCCCGCTCATGAAGACATTGTCGCGGCCGGTCAGCTCGGGGTGGAACCCCGTGCCGACTTCCAGTAAGCCGCAAAACCGTCCATGGATGATCGCCCGGCCCTTGGTCGGCTCCGTGACGCGTGAGAGAATCTTCAGGAGCGTGCTCTTCCCGGACCCGTTGGTGCCGATCACCCCGAAGACTTCGCCTTTTTTGATCTCGAAGGAGACATCACGCAAGGCCCAGAGGGTGTCGTTGGCGGGCGGCGGCACGGAGCGGCGGCCGACCAACCGGCGCATGCTGCGGGACAAGGCCCCCGCCAGGGATCCGTCATGCGCATGGGTGGAGCCCAACCGATACTGCTTGGATAGTCCCTCGACCCTGACTGCCGTAACACTCATCTAGATCACATCAGCGAAGGTACGCTCCACCCTCCGAAAAAACATGACTCCTCCGATCAATAAGGAAGCCACAACTCCTAAACTCACGCTGACCATGGTCCAATCAGGAGGGGCTTTGCTGAGTAATGCCCATCGAAATCCTTCAATGACTCCAGCCATGGGATTGAGGCCATAAAACCATCGAATAGATTCTGGCACTAAAGATGCTGGATAGAGCACAGGCGAGGCAAACATCCACAGCTGAGTCATTAACGGAACAATTGACGCCACATCCCTGTATTTAACATTAAGTGCTGAAAGCCATAGACTCACGGACAGAGCGGTAAGCAAAGCGACTGCTACAAACACTGGAAGGAACACGAGGGTCCACTGGGGAGCCACTTGGTACCATACCATCATCCCAATAAGTATTAAGAATCCTATAGCAAAATCGACAAGATTGATGAATGTGGCAGAGATTGGAATAATTAGACGGGGAAAATACACTTTTTTGATCAAACCGCCCTCTGTTACCACACTCAGCGTACTACGTTCGAGACTTCTGGCAAACAGCGACCACGGGAGAATGGCGGCAAAAGCGAAGAGCGGATAGGGCAGCCCATCCGATGGCACTTTGGCTAAATAGCTAAATACGAGGGTAAAGATAAGCGTGCTGAGGAGGGGCTGCATAAGAGCCCAACCGGCTCCGATGGCGGTTTGGGCATAACGTGTTTTGAGATCTCTCCACGCCAGGAAATAAAATAGCTCGCGCGCGGCCCATAGTTCACGCCAACCCACCTGCACATATCCTGCTCTTGGTTCGATCACTAAGGCGCAAGAATCTTCATGCGCTACGGCAGATTCCATTCGTACTCCCAATTACCAGATCTATGTGTTAACTGCAGCATACCGCACAGCCAATCTATCAATTCGCATAGTCCGACATTTCGCAGCCCAGATAAATGTCTCCAATGCAAGAGTAGCACAGTGAGCCGAAAAGGAGGCTCATTGGAGGAGCGAACTAACTGCTCTGGTCTTGGTCATACTCACTGATTCTTGGCAGGCAACCGATCTTTCAAACAGTTTGATACCGTTTTGACGAGGACCACCGGCCCGGAATAAGACAAAGAAGGGAGTAATCTGACAGGAACTCCTCCGGTTCATTGAAAGCGAAGGACAGCCCATTAGCCATACTAATTGGGCTTCAACGTTAGTTCAAAAATGCAGAAGATGTGCTTGCATGAATCGATGCATTGCCTGCAATGGGCGGAGTTGTCAGAGTACCATCCAGCATCTGCTCGATCTGTGGGAACACACGTCGGATTGGTGCAAAGGAAAAATCTTGAAGAAGTGCGCGCATTCGACCTTCTGTCTTATCAAGATTCAAATAATGTCGTAATCTCGATACCATTGATCCTTCCATTCTAGGCTGATCTGGATCAAATTCCCATGGATGCATATACATCACCAACGGACAGCCCTGACCTTCCAATTTACGCAGCAGGACCCGCAGAACCGCATAGGGATAGAGCCGAAAGTACCCTCCCCCAGCCACAGGCAATCTCACGCCGAAACATTTGACAGTAGAAGGCGGCACTTCCCACAAAAGCCCTGCTGGAGTCGACAACTGATGTAGCTGCGGATTTGCGGATGGCACGCCATAACGGTCATGCACTATAGGGAAAATGCTTGAATCGTACGAGTAACCTTCTTCAATAAGTATTTGAATCGCCCACATCGTATCCTTGGTTATGGAGAAACTAGGCGCACGATAGCCCAGCACCGGCTGCTGAAGAATACTTTCGAGAATTCCTTTGGCTTTTCGGATATCTTCTCGAAATGCAACTTGAGTTTGTGCGGTGATGAGCTCGTGAGCATACCCATGGGAGGCAACTTCATGTCCTGCGGAAGCAATTCTTCTGACCAAAGAGGGATATCGCTCGGCCACCCATCCGAGAACGAAGAAAGTGGCATGCACACCTCTCTGATCCAATAAGTTCAATAACTTCTCCGTATTGCACTCTACGCGACTTTCAAATTGCTCCCAATGCCTCCGTCTCATTGGAGATTCGAACGCAGACACTTGAAAGTGCTCTTCGACATCAAACGATAAAGAGTGTTTCACAATTGAGCCAAGCATAGTTACCCTTATCGCGCTCCTTCGCCCATCAACATGACTTTAACTGTGTGAATAACAATTCGCAGATCCAAAGCTAGGGATAAATTTTTCACATAGAAAAGATCATATTGAAGTTTGACGTGTGAATCCTCTTTCGACGCGCCGTAACGAAAACGTGTCTGTGCCCACCCAGTAATTCCCGGGCGAACCGTATGCCTCAAATCGTAATACGGGATGGTATTTCTTAAATCCTGGACAAATACCGGCCGCTCAGGCCTTGGGCCAACCAGACTCATTTCGCCCTTCATCACATTAATCAGCTGAGGAAGTTCATCGAATCTCCACTTTCGAATCCAACGTCCTACCCTAGATACTCGAGGATCTTCACTTGACGCCCATCGTGCCCCACTTTGCTCCGCATCTTGACGCATGGATCTGAATTTCCAAATCATATATGGCCGGCCTCGTAATCCAACTCGCATCTGTCTGTAAAATACGGGGCCGGATGAATCCAGCTTGATAAGCACTGACAAAACCACTACGAGCGGCAACAGCGCTACTATGCCAATGATTGAAACCATGACATCGAGCGCGCGCTTTAAAAGCATTGTGACCAATCTGCGACGAAATCCGGTCGAAAAAATAAGCGCGCTGGGCTTTAGGTGGTCAATTGAAAGACGGCCGGATTCTTCCTCATACAGATAATGGCCATCAACCACATCACGGCCCATAGCCTTCATATCTAGAAGTGTTTGAACCGGCAACACTGCGCGACGATCTTCCAAGCAGACTGCAACAGTGTGAACCTGATAGCGCTCCGCGATCTCAAAGAGTTGGTCGTACGTACCGATTATGCTGGGATTGACCAAGCGCTCACCGACACGACTGGCATCTTTATCGAGAAACCCTACCACTTCTGTGAAGCCGGTACGTTTGGAAAGTAGTGTCTGGCAGAGATCTCTGGCGAGCGGGCCAACACCAAGGATCAACACCCGACGCGTGAACTTTGGAAAGCTAACCGACACGGAAACAATCGGCTGGTGAGTAGCCAACGGTTCCAGCGTAATTTCTTGTTCGGACTTACTTGAGCTGTTCATGATGAGCTTCGCGATAATACTCTTGCTGCATATAGTAGGGAGTTGTGTGAGCGTCTAACCCGTTTAATATGATCCCAACATTCGTGGTGTCACCGATGGCTTTTAGTGCTTTTTGTACGACATCACGGCCTGTCATGCTTGCCTTTACCACATAAGCGAGAAGGTCGCCCATACTCGCTAGCACTTGCATATCTGCAAGCGGTAATACTGGCGGCGCGTCAATGATAACATAGTCGAACTTTTCTTTAAGATCAGTAATCAGGTCGGCCAACTGGTGCATCTTTGAGAGCGCGAGGGGGATTATCTCCGACCGCTCCCGCGGGAAGAATCCACGGGCCCGATTCGCCCAGCCGTTGAACACAATCCTCAACAACCTTCGTGCCCCGCAATACTTCCACCAACCCCGGATGCTGCCAAACTCCTGCGTAAATATGTTGCATCGGCCGCTTTAGGTCACAGTCGATCACAATGGTTCGACGGTCGAGATCTTTGGCCAAAACATAGCCCAAATTAAGCGCTGTGGAGGACTTTCCCTCTCCCATTACTGCACTCGTTACGACAATAGCTGTGCTTTTCCTGTCACCAGTCATTAACTCAAGACGGGTTGCCGCCACACGATACTGCTCAGCAACGAATGAAAGAGGGCGCCACATCGAGACTAGCTCCAGCCCTGGAGTTGGATTGTGTAGTTGTCCATTTTGCCCCCTGCTTCTCACAGTTGCAGCTGTAACAGCATCGTCAATGCTTTTCTGGGTACTGCCGGGCAGTAACAATGCAGAAGCACGGCTTTTTCCAGAAAGCGCTCGAACCGTCTGCATTGATCCTCCAAAGGCGCTTTCATAGAGAGGGATCGACGCGATTACAGGGAGGCCAAGAGTAACCTCTACTTCCTCTGCAGATCGGAATCCTCGCCCCATGAGTTCCAGACCTACTGCGCCTCCGAATCCCAATGCACAGCCCAAGAGAAGTCCCGCTGCCATAATGATGGGAATATTCGGAACAACAGGCACGACGGGGGTATATGCAGGATCTACTATGCTAAACTTGGCTCCTTTACGTCCCTGCGCCAAGCTTTTTTGCATGCCGGCGCTAAGCTTCTTATCTAAAAGTGACTGATAATTTTTCTGAAGATTTTCATAATCTCGCTCAAGCGTCTTCAGTTTCTGCTCCCGTTCTGGAGTATGCTCCACTCTCCGCTCATACTGAGCAATTTCGCTTGAAATATGGGTTTGGCGACGCTTGACAGAGTCCAATTCAAGAACGATATCGTCTCTCTGTTTCAACAGTTCCGCATGATACGGATCAATCGCCTTTCGCTTAGATTTCTTGGTTGTTAAGGGCTCATCCACCTCGTCACTCTCAGGCAACAGATCACGATATTGAGCCGACGTCATTTCTTTAAGTTTTCTAATCTCCTCCTTGACTTGCACCAGATCAGGATACGTCTCTTTATACATGGACGAGAGCTCAACTAAGCGCCGTTCTAGTTCCTTGATTCTCCCAAGCCGCGGATCTTTATTCCGCTTGCTTGCTCCTCCAATGGGTGAGTCACTGCCGATTTCCCCTGTCTCTTCATAATCCTTAATAGATTTGTCAATCTGGACCAACCGACTCGCTAGGCTTTGAGACTGCTCACTTTGCGACCGCATATCTTCCTGCAGCCGATCCAATTTACGAAGATTGGCATCTATCTGCTGGGGAAGTTCACCCAGGTGTAGTTGCTTGAACTCTGAAATAATTTTTTCCTTGGCCTCAAGCTCAGACTTTGCGTGTTTCAATTCAAGGCCGAGGAAATCTTCGGCCGCCTCCACTCCCCGTTCCCGATCCTTGAGCGTTTCCTCGATGAAAAGATCGCTGAGCCGTGCGGTAACATCTCGAGCAATAATTGGATCTTCATTGGAGAATGAGAGAGTGATAAACAATTTGTCTTTCGTAGGCTCCACCTTAATAGATCCGCGCATCGCCCGAATCGCATTCTCTGACTCTGCACCATCAGGACGATCTTTTTCATACCCAAATAGGCCGAACTCTCCGGCAATCTGTCCGAGCGTCTTTCGCCCCATCACAAATTGCCGAACCTCCATAACACGATCATCTAAAGTGGGGGAATATCCCATACCTGCAGGATTGGGCCCACTCACTATTGATTCCTCGATCTTCGCACCTTCAAACCACATCTTTGTTGTCGACTGATACAGCTTCGGCATCAAAGCACACACCGCGCCGGCGATACTCAGTGATACCAGGATCGCTGAAATCACCAGCCACTTTCGGCTGACAACTGCTCGCCAATAATCCTCCGGAGACAAGGTGCGCGTGTTCATTTCTTTGTATCCACTCCTTCTGATCCAGACTTGCCAGCTCCTCCATCAGCAGACGAAGAAGCCCCAGAAGCACCTTCCCAAAAGGCACCGGAACGGAAGAAATCACCGCGCGGGGCGTAGGCGTATGTAAACCCTAGCAGAATGACGTGTTTAGAAAATCCTAAATCTCCCGCACTCAGACCACTAGTTTGATTATCAAACATTAGCCATTGATGGCTGAGCCTTGCTGTAAATGTCGGGGTGATGAGGTAATTCAAGGAAACTGTCGTACCGTATGTCGTGAAAGTAGTGCCAATGGCATCGGAGGTAAAAGTGCTTCTCGCAACATTGAAAAGCCCCTGAGCGGTCAGTTTGTCGGTGATACCAGCGGCACTTGCAAGCGAAACGGTGTGCGTATAGATCGGGCCTGCAGATTGAACGAAGCTAGGGAATACACCCAAATTATAAAGAAAAGTTATTCGGTACGATCCGGGTGCCGCAATACCTCCCGGCATGTTCATTCCAGAAAGAAGGGGAAGGAAATTTCCGCCAAGTGAGGAGGGCCCTCCCGCCCCCGTCACCTCTCGGATGTCGCTGCCTAACTTTCGTAGAAAAGACGAACCCGAAGCATACGTCAAACTAAAGCCTCCAGTTGGAAACATAGTGGCCGGAACTCGTCGTTGTCCGCCGACAGCGGAGGTATCAGGAATCGGCTCGATAAGTGTCAGGCCGCCATTGAGAGAAGAGCTTAGTTCTTTTGTCCAGACGCGCCCCCACCCCAAATTTCCGCCATGCATCGTAAAATCGCCAAATTGCGCCTGCGAAGTTTGGGTAAACATATACTTAACCGTCAGCGTGTCGACGGCAGTGATCCTTGATGACGGGCCAGCTGTAATGGAATGTGTACTTGTGTCAAATACCGTTTGTGCTGTTTGACCCGCCGCAGTGGAAGTCGGAGTATACGAACCACCGAAACTCAGCTGCGAATGCGTGTACGTGGTTTGGAAATCCGTGGTCGGAGAGAGTGAATACGAATCTGCAAGACCAATACTATACATGGTGGTCCTAATACGTTGGGTAAGGAGCCCGGAGTCAACTGGCCCGGCAATTCCAACACCCCCCATCCCGAACCCTCCTCCCCCCCCCTCCAAATCCTCCTCCGAGGCCGCCCGCGCCGAAGGCTGGGGCCGAGGGACTGTACTGATATGTTCCGAATACCCGAAGTGCTTTCATTCTCGGCAAAACCCTATTCACGGCCTGAGAGAGGTCAACTCCAGCCGAGGCATTAAATCCCACGTTATCAAGCTCGGAGTTATTTGCAAACTTCTGAACAATTGCGCCTAGCGAGAGATTTGTTTTTACCAGGTTATTGCTCTGCATGAAGTTCAGCTGAGGCGTGAGCGTCGTAATGAGATCGTCGGCTTTTGTCCCTGGCGCCAACTGAGATTTCGGAGTAAAGAACACGTTGCTGTCGTATTGCTCTAGGACCGAAATCGAAGGCACGACACGTATTTGTTGGGCGGCTGATTTGGACACGTGCCAGCACGACACAAAAACCAGTGCCAAACTTATCAATGCATATTTGCACATCCTCAAAAACTGATTACGGCACAACAATGACATCACCAGCCTTGAGGAAGAAGTTTCCCTCCGAATTCTTACCTTGCAAGATGTCTTCATAGGGAACTGGGATCTGGACTTGCTTTGGTTGACCTTGACCATTTGGGACCACTCGCAGTACATGAATCTTATTTCTAGAGGCAAACGTCGTAAAGCCGCCAGCCAATGATATGCCTTGCAAAACTGTAGCATACGATTTTAAGGGAACCTTGCCTGGCTTCGAGACTTCTCCCAAAACATACACGTAGTAGCTGTTAACCTCTTTGACCTGAACTGAGACTGTTGGATTTGACATGAACTCAGCCAATCCATCAGCGATTCGCTTCGCCAACACATTGGATGTCATACCTGCCGCCTGAACGTCACCGACTAACGGCATGGAAATTTTCCCATCAGGTCGAATAATTACTTCCCGGGAGAGCTCCTGATTTCTCCACACATTTACAACAAGAACATCTTCAGGGCCTAACAAAAACTCATTCGGGGGAATATAGGTGACGTTAAAGTCTATTTGCTCATTGCCTATCCAACATCCTGGGAGAGTAAGAAGCACACTGAAAACAATACATACCCCCCCCCGCAACCATCTGCAACCGAAAGTTTTCACTTTCCTAACTCCTTTGGCTCGTCGATACGAAATGTCGTCGGAGCAACTTGATCAACGACAATTATCTGGATGGCAATACAACCATAGTTTCAGATGGTACGACGATCTGATCCCCCGGCTTGAGCTCGATGTTTTGGTCTGACCCATCCCTCAAGACGATATCGTCATAACTGGCCTTAATCTTGTTCAGCCCCTCGCCGTCTTTTCCAAACCTAAAGACTACGATTTTGTTACGCGCGGCCACTTGGGTAAATCCATGAGCTATGGTTATGGCTTGCAACAGGGTGGTCTTACTTTTCAGTGGGTACTTCCCAGGGGCATTCACTTCCCCCAGGACGTAAATTTGGTAGCTGTTCACTTCGCGAACCAGAATGGAGACGGTGGGGTTTTCCATATAAGACTTTAAGCGTGCAGAGATTTCCTCAGTTAATTGTGCAGCGGTTCGGCCAACGGCTGAAACGTCTCCAATCAGGGGAAGAGAAATTCTTCCGTCAGGTCGAACCTGGACCTGTTTTGAGAGGTCCGCATTTTTCCACACAGTAATTTCCAGAACATCTTCAGGACCCATAATGTAATCTGGCGTCACCGTCAGGGAAGACTTTTCTGCGCCATCTCCTGCATGGCGCATCCCTGAAGGGGGTGTCGTTGCAGGAGCCCCTGCTACCAGACTCACCTTGGGCACCTGATCATACGGGCCGGCAAATGCAAGATTGACGCAACTTCCAGCAAGGACCATTAGGTTCAATACCATCTTAGGTTTCATGACTTCTTCTCCTGAAAGAATTCCGCTTGCCCATTGCAGCGATCAAGACCGTTACAAAATTCAAGCGTCCTCCGCTCAGTTCCCTGAATGGAGTCGCCAATGTTCGATTACGCGCACACAGCCGAAATCCCGACATCGCCAAAATCGTAAGTCATTGTTTAAATTATAAAAAACGGCCAGCTATCGGTTTATCTATATGATGATGGGTAGCTTATGCCCACAATCAACTGCGAGGATTGAACAAATAAGGACAAATTGATACTTGCTCTCATACTAAAGAAGTCCGCCAGTGTTTTGAAGTATAGAATCAATGGTCTCACTGGACAATACCAATGATGTACAGACTCCCCCCCAGAAGGTATCATTTGACTACCTCGAAAGTATTATGTAGCATTACTAGTAACGCTGACAAACTGTAGATTATCAGAAATCGACCAGTTGTCGAGGAACATTCAGCATCTTACGGAGTACTGCCGTGACCCAAATCGCTATAACCTCGCAAGAAACCGCCGACAACTTGGCAGATCAACGCACAGGCGCCGGAATTGTCGTTCTCTCTTCTTCCATGCAACTCCTGCATATGAACCGGCAAGCCGCGGAACTATCCAAGCTTATTAACATGGCAGAAAAGGGCGGTGCTCCTGCTAAAGCGGCTCAAGGAGTGCTCCCCTCTGCTCTTACTGAGCTCTGCACTGAAATCCTAAAAGCGCTCCAAGTTCGTACGGAGGCAAAGGATTGGGAGCAATTCGAGGTCAAAAGAATCGCGGGAAACCCAAATCAGCCCGTGCTCTTACGAGGATTTGGCCTGCCGGACAGAGGTGGTGTTCAATATGCGCGCCTGGTAGTCACATTGGAAGAGCTAGGTCGTTGGCAACAACTCAACACTGACCAAGCCAAGGAACGCTTTCAGCTGACGAATAGAGAACAATCGGTTGTCGAAAATCTAGCTAAAGGGTGGACGAATAAAGAAATAGCGAACGCACTCAACATCACGGAACAGACAGTCAAAGAACACATCAAGCACATTATGCGAAAAACGAATTCCACTACGCGGACAGGAGTTCTCGTTCAAATCTTTAAATCGTAAGCCTCGGCCAAGAAACTCTGTGCGTTAATTATTTTCCTATCCCGCAACTTCCAATACGGGCCACCGCCAACACTTAAATTGAAGAACCTTTTCTCATCGGTTCACCGGGAAAACACCCATCACTACAGGTAAGGAGCAGGCCAGCGGCCTTTCGAGAGGTGAACCTCGCCTCCCTCTCCCCAATCGATTATTACCCTTGGACAAAACCCATGAAAGCGTGCTTATTCTCTAGCGGAGTCGTTGTAGGACGCCCCAGATCTTTCCTGGCTCCTCGGCGTATTCGAATCTCCAATAGACATGGACCTTTGGATCGATTTAGTTCCTGGAGACCAGATTGCACCTCCTGCCGCGTCTGGGCCTGAACGATAAGCTGATAGGCGCACGCTCTGGCTATCCCAGGAATGTCTATCTCGAGCCCTACCGTTGGTTGTCCGCCCACTGAATCATGCGCACCATTATTCAAGACAATATGCTTGAAGTTTTCCGGCTTCAACATTCCAGTAATGGGAAGCGCTCCCATGTGCATGAGAAGAGCACCATCTCCATCCAGGCAATAGACCGAACGGTCGGGCCGTTGAAGGGCAACACCCAACGCGATCTGAGAAGCATGCCCCATTCCGCCTACCGTTAAAAAATCCCGCTCGTGCCCCTCACCTTTTTTCACCCGATATTCATAAACTTCCCGGGAGGCCATGCCGGTGGTGGACACGACAATATCTCGCTCGTCCAACAACTCAAGCACCTGCTGAATCGCCGCTTCTCGCGTCAATTCGAAAACCTCCGTCCTCCTCTTCTCGCCACTAAACGTGCTGAAGGTTCCCTTCTTGATGACGAGTGCGAACGGAGCATTATGCTTTTGGACATAGGTCAGGACGTCACTTAACGCGCCTTCGGCCTCATTCACTTCCGGGCCTAAAATGGAATAAGGAATCTCCATAGCGTCCAGCATGGAAAGCATGACGCGTCCCTGTTTCTTATGTTGAGGCTCATCATGCACACCCGTCTCGCCCCGCCAGCCGATCACGAGCAAGAGAGGCACCGAGTACACTTCCGCATCTGCCAGCGATAACAGCGGGTTGATGATGTTCCCTAGCCCAGAATTTTGCAAATATACTAATGGTATTTTTCCGGTGGCGAGATGGTAGCCCAACGCAAGCGCCACGGCGCCTCCCTCATTGGCGCTGATGATGTGCCGGCCGACTTGAGGCACCTGCTCCAGGCAAGCACAGAATTCCTTGAGCAGCGAATCGGGCACTCCAGAGAAAAATTCCACGCTGTTTGACTGTAGATATTCGACGAACTTGCGAGGATCAATCATGCCTTATTTCTCCAAGCCAAAACGTCGCGAACAGACGATACAGTGACAATTCCTACAAACGGGACGCCGAATCCGCCAAGAAATATCATCGGCGAATAGAATGCGAGCCATCAAAAATTTCCGGCCTGCACCACATCCTCAAGGCTATTAATATCCAGCCAATGTCCAACGGTATACAGCACCCGGATAGGATATTCTCGCCGCAACAATTCCTGGAGCAATTGAGGGATCCCGGCCTTGCGATTCTCCGAATCTCTCAACATCTCTGCGAGAAGATTATTGACATCGCAGGCTGCGGATGTGGACAGTTTAAGAAATCCCATCCAAACTCCGTGAGTGGCGTCAGTCGGGATCCGGTTTCCTAACTGCTTGAGATACACTTTCGCATTGAAGGCCTTCCGTGAATTGGGAATTGTGCATTCGACAAATCCCCCCAAGCGCGCATACGTCGTTTGGTCGCGCCAATTGCTATCGACGAAAATCACACAGTCATCCGGCTCTTGGCATAGCGCCTGCGGGATGTACTTGTTGAACAACACATCGCCATACGAAACGATCGTCGGCTGAAAGA
Source organism: Nitrospira sp. (assembly GCA_049840695.1). Taxonomy (GTDB): domain Bacteria; phylum Nitrospirota; class Nitrospiria; order Nitrospirales; family Nitrospiraceae; genus Nitrospira_A. Next base: position 133,197 of record JASGJV010000034.1, on the reverse strand, counting down.
GTCCCTTCTTGGATTGCAACGCCAGGGATAACGAGGCTAACTCGCCGGTTTGGGAATAGTCCGCATTATCGATATAGGTCAAGTTGGGAAGGTTGACCGCTTCCTTTTTGTATCCCCGAACAACCACAATATCCTTCATTCCAACGGCATTGTACGCATCAACGATGTGAGATAAGATCGGTGTGCCCTGAATCTTGACCATGGTTTTGGGCTGCTCCTCCGTCAGCTCACCGAGTTCTTCGCCTCGGGATGCAGCCAACACCACCGCTGACGTCCCCTCGGCCCCACGAGGAAGATACCGTTCCTCCGCCTCCAGCAGCTCCGCGGCGTTCTGCAAACGGAAAATTTCGGAAACGGGCGCCACCTTGTCTTCGATGGACAGGAGATTTTCACTCTGTTTCAGGGCCCGTGCGGTTTTTTGCATAACCGATACGGCCGCGCGAAGCATGTGGTTCGCCCAGATCACCATCGAGAAGCCGTGTTGCCGAAAGACATCCGTAGGCGTGGAATAATATTTAGTGGGAACGATGACAACGGGACATCGATTCCCCCATTCCCTCTTGAAGGCCAGTATCTCATCAGGAACCGAAAGGGCACTATGGATGAGAACTGCGTCTGCCCCGGCCTGGTGGTACGCTTCAGCCCGACGCAATGCCTCCGTCAAACCCCAGCCACAGATAAAAGCTTCCACCCTAGCGATCACGCAGAAATCGGGATCGGTTTGGGCGTCTTTGCCGGCTTTGATTTTGCCGCAAAATTCATGCATATCGGCCATCGGCTGCGCATCGCCCTTCAAAAAACTGTTGGTCTTGGGAAAGAGCTTGTCTTCAATACACACGGCAGCAATGTTGCGCTGTTCCAACTTACGGATGAGCCGCTGCATATTGTTGAAATTGCCGTACCCTGTATCACCATCGAGAAGAATCGGAATTTTCGTTGCGTCCGACATGAACTCCAAATCCTCGAGAACTTGGGTCCAACTCGCTTCATTGTTGTCACGCACGCCGAACTGGGCCGAGATAGAAAGACCGCTGGCCCAGATACCGGGGAACCCCGCCTCCTCCACAATTTTGGCACTGAGTCCATTGTGCGCTTCACAAATAAACTCCAGCTGCTCGGAGAGGAGCAAATTTCGAAACTGGCGGGTTTTGGTCAACGGTTGTCTCGAATTCATTGGCGAAGGAACCTTTCCTGAGGAATTTCTGTGTCTTTGGTTGACGAAGACATCCTTCGTATCATATGGGAGGCCATCAAGTCGCAACAATATTAGTCATCGTCAATGATTCGCGAACAGCACCCATTTCTCTCAGCCGAGCTGAATGAGTCGAGGAGGCACATGTCGTCATACACCAATGTCGGCACATTTCCTTCGCGATGGCCAGATAGTAGCCGAGCCTGCGGCCCTGGCGCTACCCGTTCTTCATTTAAGAGTGCTTTACCCAATAGGCGCAGGCCGGATTCTTCCGTGCGTCTTGATCGATGAATTGCAGTACAGTCAATGAGTGGGCAGAAGCTCTCGATACGACAACCTTCGGGCATAGGGCAGAATTCCAATCGGTTTAGGACCGATTCTCGCCTCATGAGCTGCAACATGCTTGCAAACAGTCATCCGGCTTGCGTCGCATGGTCTGATCCGTGTCGTATTCCCCACAGTGAACTCTAATTGAGACAGCACCGGCCCCAGGGATACCAACCAGCCTCAATTAATTCAATGCTTTACAAGCCTCAAAAATGGCGCGAGATTTGCTCGATCAGTGGCAGACGAGAGCGGATGGCAGATCGGAAAACACTGGCACCATGCGATTCCAAACATTACGCCCAATCCTCCTCCTGCTCACGGCCCTCACAGCCGTAAGCTGCCGAATCCAATCCTTCCGTCACCTCGGTCCGGTACGACAATGTCAGATTCATGGATGTATGGAGCACTTACACCCATTGCCTCTCAGCTGATGACAGCCAGGTAGCCTTACAGGACTCCACCAAGTTACGGAGCGTCAGCCGGGATCAAACCGCGCGGTCAACATTCGAAACGATCCTGCCTGCCAGCCTGAAAAATATGGTCAGTCAGCCGGCCTCGCGCCTGGCGGTGGATGTTCACGCCATGGCCGCATCATGCAGCTTACATGCGGGAAACCTGGCTATGTCGGCCGGCGAGTTAGACGTGGCGAGAAATCAGTTTCGAGAGGTGTTACAGGGCCACGCGGAATCTGATTATGCCTATTACACTGCACAGGCACGGGAGCGGCTCACTCAGCTGGAACTGACGCTTCAAGCTGCTCTTCGATAACCACCCTCGTTTCTCCCCCACACTCACGGCAACGAGTTTATCGATCGCCTGCTTGAGATATCACATCCCGGAATAGTTGCAGATAGGTCGCTGCCGACCGACTCCAGGAGAGATTCTGCGCCATTCCAGTCCTTACGAGGCGCTGCCAATCGGCTTTTTTTCGATACACCGACAATGCGAGTAACAGGCAGGTGAGAAGCGACGCGGAACTGGAATCCGTAAAGCTAAAACCGGTGGCCCGGGATTCCCTAAAGGCTCGCGGCGTATAGGCCACGACCGTATCGGCCAGCCCGCCGGTTTTTCTAACAATAGGAACCGTCCCATACCGTAAACTGTACAGCTGGCTGAGACCGCACGGCTCATAGCGGGATGGCATGATAAACATATCGGCCCCGGCTTCAATTCTATGAGCCAATCCTTCATCGAACACATTCCTGACGGCAATCTTCCCCGGATATTGCTGGGCCAGTCCACCCACCTGTTGCTCATAGTGCGGCTCCCCGGTGCCGAGAATCACAACTTGCACATCGAGTTCCATAAGCTCGGGCAGCACGTCGATGACGAGATCGATGCCTTTTTGGCTGGTCAGCCTGGCGATCACGCCGAGCAGCGGGTACTTCACCGGACGCAGTCCCAATTCCCGTTGAAGCGCCTTCTTGCAACGAGCCTTCCCCACTAGGTCGGATGCATGATAGGGCGCCACCAGATAGGGGTCCGTGGCTGGGTTCCAGCTCTCCGTATCGATCCCGTTGACAATACCGGACAGCACACTCTTCCGCTCAGTGATCACCCCTTCCAGACCGCATCCATATTCCGAGCTTTGAATTTCCTGGCTGTAGGTGGGACTGACTGTGGTCAAGAGATCCGCAAAGACAAGTCCACCCTTCAACACATTGATCTGTCCATAAAACTCGAGGACGGTTGGCGTGAACAGGTGCGATGGCAGTCCGGTCAAGGAAAGCTGCGTCGCGGGAAACACCCCCTGATAGCCGAGATTGTGAATGGTCAATACGCTACGGGTACGCCGCAATGAGGCGCGTCCTTGATACAGCGTCCGGAGATAGACCGCACAGAGCGCAGCCTGCCAATCGTGAACGTGCAGGAGATCCGTCTGCCATCCTTCGTTCTCGCTGAGATGAATGAGCATCTCCATGACGGTCCGGCAGAAACAGACAAACCGGTCGAGGTTGTCGGGATAATCGCGGCCGGCTTCTTGATACAAACCAAAACGGGAAAAATACGGATCATGCCGAACGACGAAGACGCGCAGCCGCCCAGGCCCCTGCACTTGCAGCGGCGGCGCGAACACTTCCTGCACGCGCACATCAAGCATGGTAGGTCCAATGGGAACAGACAACCGGACTCCTTCCGTGATCTGATACCCCAGCTCGTCGACCTGTCGATATGCCGGCAACATCACACAAACATCGTGTCCCAACTTGGCAAATTCGACGGCGAGCGCGCCGACGACATCAGCCAGGCCACCCGTTTTTGCCAACGGCACGACCTCTGACGCCACCATACAAATTTTCAAGGGAGTCTGATCGGGAATGAGGTTCATGGAGAAGACACTACCGCCTATTTCAAACCGGGGGATGATTCAAGTCGTGTCTTGAACTGGGACTCGAATTTCCAGGTCTTGCCGACTGCATGCACTTTTTCGGCGGACATGGCCTCATGGTAGACGAGCACACCTTCAAGAAACACGAGGTAGTAGCCGCGATCGGCATAGGCCATGAAGAAGGCATCACCCGCGGCCAAGCCCGTTTCCCACCCCTGGGGTGATTCGCCCAGCGCCATGCGCGCCTGAGGAATCAGTTGACCATCGGGCATGCCGAAAAAATGGGTGAACTGCTGATGGGTGTAGGTCGGTTCGCCCCAGGTTTCGGCAAAGGCCCGCGGCGTCAATTGCTGAACTTTAAGGTCTCCGGCATGAACCAGTCGTTTCTGCTGGTCAAGCGGAGGGAGACCTGAACAGGCTACGGAGGCAAGTCCGATCAGCAGCCACAGACCCACCGAGGCCAATCTAGAGACGTTCATCCAATCCCGCCTTTCCTCTCCATCTGTGAACAGCGTCCGCATCTCATCACAGCAACCGCCGAGACCGCGGTTCTACCGGTTTCACCGGCTGGCACACATCACACTGGCACAACCGGCGAAGGAACGAATAGGAGTAGATGCCGGTGTCGTGCCCATCACTCCAGGTAAATTGAAAGGCATACCGCCCCACCGGCTGAATGTCTTGCAGCATGATGACCATGGGCACATCGTCAGGCTTGAGGCGCAGTTCTCCCGTCCATTCATCCGTGCAAGCGGCGCAAGGACAATGCTGCCGGAGATAGCGGACGGGGTAACGGGCCTTGTGGCCATCACTCCAGGTAATGCTCAGCACACCCTTCTCGATCCATTCCATATCGACGGGCTCGAGCACCGTTTCACCCATAACGATTAACGCTCCCTCATGCCTTGAATAGTGAACCTCGCGAACAGCACCATCACTCTTACGCAGGTCCGCCGCTGGTCAGGAAATCCACAGCGGGCAAACGCCGGCCGGCCACCACCGTGACATAACTCTCAATCACCGATTCGACTTCCGCCCGCACCTGCCCTGCCGCCTGCAGCCGACTCAGCAGCGCCGGCTGCATATGTAGGGCTTGTTGGAGAAAGGCCACGCTGCCACGGGACAAGGCCGTGCACCGAAACGGCTGGCGACTGGCACAACGCTCACACACCATCCCTCCGGCCAGCGGAGAAAATTGGGGAAGCGGGCTCCGGTGCACTTGTCCGCAGGTCGCGCACTGTTCGGTTTGAGGACGAAATCCGGTGATACCCAGCAAGCGAATCTGAAACAACAAAGTGGTCCAGGCCGCGTCCCGGCTCTCCACCAACGTGCGCAACCCCGATTCCAACATCTCGAAAACACGCGGTTCCGCATCGCCCTCGGCCATGACGGCGCTCACAAGGTTGACCATCCGCCCGGCAGCAGTCATCAAGGCCAAATCGCTGCGAAGTTTTGCAAACGGTTCATCCAGCGCGACCTGCGAAATGCGGTACAACGAGTCTCCGGGCTTCTCAAACAAATCCAGCTGGCAGAGCGTAAACGGCTCGATCATGCCGCCCAGGCGGCTCTTCAGCCGCCTCGCGCCTCGCGCGACTCCGCGCAGTTTCCCCAACCGTAGCGTGTAACAGGTCACAATCCGGTCGGCGTCGCCCCATTTCCGGCTGTGCAGCACGATCGCGGCCGTCTTTACCAGCGGCATCTCTTCACCCTTCGCCGAGAATGATTTGGGAACGAGGAGGTCCGCACCGCATCCTTATCGGATCTGCTCGAGGAAGATCGTCGCCAGGGTCAGGTAAATCGCAATCCCGGTGATATCATTGGCCGTCGTGACAAACGGCCCGGCGGCCACCGCAGGATCGACACCCATTCGCTTCAGGACGATCGGCATCACCGTGGCCATGCTTGTGGAGACGAGAAAGGCGGTGATGAGCGACACCCCTACCACCATGCCTAGAAACACCTGGTGCCACAACCAGCCGACCACCGTCAGCATGAGGCTACAGGCAATCCCCATTAAGAAGGCGATCTTCGCTTCACGAAAGAAAATCTTCCAGACATCGGTGAGTTCAACGAGGCCGGTCGCCAGCCCGCGAATGATGAGCGTAGAGGACTGCAGCCCGACGTTGCCTCCCATCGCCGCGATCACCGGGATGAAACTGACAATGGCGACGACCTCCTGAATGGTGTACCGGAACATCCAGAGCAGCATCCCGGAAAGCAGGCTTCCCACCAGATTGGTAAACAGCCATGGCAAGCGGACACGCGCGGCGGCCATGCTGGAGGACTTGAACATCGCGTCCTCTTCAACGGCGCCGGCCATCTTCAACATGTCTTCGGTCGCTTCTTCACGGATGACGTCCACGACGTCGTCCACGGTGATGATGCCGACCAATTTCCCGTCCTTCTCGACGACGGGAATCGCGAGCAGGTTATAACTTGCGACCTGGCGGGACACTTCCTCCTGATCCATGTCAACGGCGACACTGATCAGATCTCGTGTCATGATGTTCTTGAGCGGAGTGGCCGGGGGAACGGTCAGTAATTGGCGAAGTGACAAGACCCCGACAAGACGATCTTCCTTATCGGTCACATAAATGTAGAACACCATTTCGGCGTCGGTCGCCTGCTGCAGGCGGCGGATCGCCTCCTGCGCCGTGGCATCCTCGGACAGGGCGAAAAACTCCGTGGTCATGATGCCGCCGGCCGTGCCCTTGGGGTACTTCAACAGGTCGGCGATTTCAGTGGAGTCTTCCGTCCGCATCAACGCCAGAATCTCCTTGGCGCGATCGTTCGGAATGACACTCAGAATATGAGCGATATCGTCTGAACCAAGGTCTTTCAACAACCAGGCGGAATCGGACGGCAGCAGATCGGATAGCACCAGCGTAATGCTCTCGCCATCCAATTCACTCAACACTTGCCCGCGCTTCACGTCTCCCCGCACCAACTCAAAGATTTCCCGCTTTTCTTTCTGCGAGGAGAGGTGATCGATCACATTGGCAATGTCCGCCGGATGCATGCGCGCGAGCATTTTCGCCAGATTGGTGATTGCCCCGCGCCGCAAGAGTCTTTGAATGGAGACAAGGCGCACGTCCGATTTCGCCTGCCCGTTCCCGGCGGCGTCGCGAGACAGATCTTTCCCGAGCGGCTCCTTCTCCGGGAGTCGCACCGGTTCCGGCGGTTGGATGGTGAGGTCGTTAATAACCCAGCTCCGCGAGGGTTTGTTCGTCCTCTCGCCACGATTCGCGCACCTTGACCCACAGTTTCACAAACACCTTCGTCCCGAACAGCCGCTCCATATCTTCCCGCGCTGCCGTCCCCACTGACTTGAGGCGCTCGCCGTGTTTGCCGATCAGGATCCCTTTCTGGGATTCCTTCTCGACGATGACCACGGCCCCGATCTTGATCAATTTTTTCGCCTCCACAAACTCTTCGATCTCGACCGCCACCGAGTGTGGGATCTCTTCGTAGGTCTGTTGGAGGATCTTTTCGCGGATGAGCTCGGCCGCGAGAGTCCGCATGGATTGATCGGTGATCATATCCTCATTGTAGGTAGCTTCTCCTTCGGCCAGCAGCGACACCGTGACCGATAATAACCGGTCGGTATTGTCGGCCGTCTGCGCCGAGACCGGCACCATTTCCGTCCAGGGGAAAATGCGCAAATACTGCTCCATGAGAGGAAGCAGCCGCGACTTATTCACCAGATCGACTTTATTGATCACGAGCACCACCGGCCGCGCCTGTTTGGCAACCGCCTGCTTCACATGCTCAACCACAGCCAGATCACCGGGACCAGGCTGGGATGTGGCTTCAACGACCACATACAGCACATCGGCATCGTCGAAAGTATCCAACGTCGTCCGCACCATACGACGGTTTAACAGATGATGCGGCTCGTGAAACCCGGGCGTGTCGAGAATACGATCTGGGCCCCTTCCACATGCGCCACCCCGAGGATTCGCGTCCTGGTGGTTTGCGGCTTGTCGGAGACGATGGCGATTTTTTCCTTCAGCAGACGATTCAGGAGATGTTCGACTTCCCGACATTCGAACGTCCGATAATGGCCACACTACCAAACTTCATGGTGTTTTCACGGTCGGGAGCCGTTCCTTTTCTCCAAGCGGCGCGAGTTGATACACAGTTTCCCCTTTTCGCACATAACCCAACCGCTCGCGAGCCAACTCTTCGATGCGAGTCGAGTCATACTGCACGCGGTCCAGGTCCGCACGCAATTCGCCATTCAACCGCTGCAAATCGGCGAGCTCGTGATCCAACTGTTCTGCATGCTCGCGCAAATGCAGGTAACGGGATATGCCCATTTCCCCGAACAACAGTGCGCCCATCATCAGGAAGAGCGCGCCGAGTCCCACCCACTTCCCGGCAGAACACAGCTTCCGCTGCCAATCCAACCAGTCGCGACCACGGTTCGGCTTAATGATCACAGTCGTTAGGTCCTCGAGGGAACAGCCGTGCGGCCCCGATAGACAGCGGCTGCACCCAGCTCATCCTCAATACGAAGCAGTTGATTATATTTGGCGACGCGATCCGTTCTGGATAACGAGCCGGTCTTGATCAATCCGCTGTTGGTCGCCACCGCGACATCCGCGATGGTCGTGTCTTCCGTTTCGCCCGATCGATGCGAAATGATAGCCGTGTAGCCGGACCGCTTGGCCAGTTCGATGGCATCCAACGTCTCCGTTAAGGTGCCGATCTGGTTGAGCTTGATCAAGATCGAGTTGCCGATCCCGTCGGCGATGCCTTTGGCAAAGATTTCGACATTGGTCACAAAAATATCGTCGCCGACCAACTGCACGCGCTTGCCGAGTTTTTCCGTCAGAACCTTCCACCCCTTCCAATCCAATTCGCTCAACCCGTCTTCGATGGAAAGGATCGGATAGCGGTCCAGTAATTTGCCGTAATACGATACCATTTCCTCGGAAGACCGCTCGGGATTCTTCTCGGCTTCCAACCGATACCGCCCCTTTTCATAGAGTTCGCTGGCAGCACAATCCAGGGCCAGCGCAATGTCCTGGCCGGGGCGATATCCGGCGGCTTCAATCGCTTCCATGATCAAGGCCAAGGCCTCTTCGTTCGATTGCAAGTCCGGCGCGAATCCACCCTCATCACCCACCGCCGTGTTCAATCCTTTTTTTTTCAGAAGGGACTTCAACGTGTGGAACACCTCCGTCGCCATGCGCAACGCGTCGCTGAAACGAGGGGCGCCCACCGGCATGATCATGAATTCCTGCAGGTCCAGCCGGTTGTCGGCATGGGCACCACCGTTGATGATGTTCATGAGCGGGACCGGCAACACTCGCGCGTTCGTCCCGCCGAGATAGCGATACAAGGGCTGCCCGGTTTCATTCGCTGCAGCCTTGGCCACGGCCAAAGAGACCCCGAGAATGGCATTCGCACCGAGTTTCCCCTTGGTCTTCGTGCCGTCCAGGGCGATCATTTCGTGATCGACGGCGGCCTGATCCAACGCTTCCATCCCCAACAATCGGGGCGCAATGGCTTTGCTCACGTTCGCGACCGCCTTGGACACACCCTTCCCCATCCAACGCTTCTTGTCGCCATCCCGCAACTCGATCGCTTCCTTTTCACCCGTTGACGCACCCGAAGGCACCGCCGCCCGCCCATGCGCCCCGCTTTCCAGCAGCACTTCGACTTCGACCGTGGGGTTGCCTCGTGAATCAATGATCTGTCGCGCCTTCACGTTCCTGATTCCGCTCATGCTCGTTGTCTCCTCCGGGTACTCACGCTCAACAATGATTGCTGTCGTCTCATTTACCGCTATCTGATCCTAGTCCCGGCTCAAGGTTTTCTTCAGCAACTCATTCACCTTGCCGGGATTGGCCTTCCCGCCGGATGCCTTCATCACCTGTCCTACGAGAAAGCCCAGCACCTGCTGTTTGCCTTCTTTAAATTGCGCGACCTGTGCAGGGTTTTTCTTCAAGACTTCATCAATTATTGACACCAAGGCCCCTTCATCCGATACCTGCGTAAGCCCCTTGTCCTGGACGATCTGCGCCGGCGGTTTTCCTGAGGCATACATCTCCGGGAATATGTCTCGAGCCACCTTCAAACTCACCGCGCCCTGATCGACCAGCGCCAGCAATTCAACCAGCCGTTCCGGCGTCACAGGTGAAACGTCAGCCTGAATGCCGGCATGATTCAGTTCACGCAACAGCTCGCCCATCACCCAATTGCTGACCGTCTTGGGATGGGGGTACAGCTTGACGCAGGCATCAAAATACACCGCGAGAGCTTTGCTGGAAGTCAGAATGCCGGCGTCATATTCAGGGATGCCATAGTCCGCGACAAACCGTTGCTGCTTCGTCGAGGCCAACTCCGGCAATCCCTCGCGCAACTGCTCAATCCAATCAGCCGAAATCTCCAATGGGACCAGATCCGGGTCTGGAAAATACCGGTAGTCATGCGCTTCCTCTTTACTGCGCATCACGGCCGTTTCACCGCGCTCGTGATTCCAAAGCCGGGTTTCCTGATAGATCTTGCCGCCCTCGTTCAGCACCTTGGTCTGCCGCTTGATTTCGTAATCCACGGCGTCTTTCACGAACTTGAAGGAGTTGATGTTCTTCAACTCCACCTTCGTGCCGAACGCCTTCTGGCCGACCGGGCGCAATGAGAGGTTCGGTTCGCAGCGAAAGCTCCCTTCCTCCATGTTCCCGTCACATACGTCGAGATACATCAGAAGCTCCCGCAGCGCCTTCAGGTACGCCACGACCTCTTCGGAGGAACTCAAATCCGGTTCGGTCACGATCTCGAGCAGCGGCGTCCCCGCGCGGTTGAGATCGACCAGGCTCATGCCGCTGCCGGCTTCATGCAGGTTCTTTCCTGCATCCTCTTCCAGATGGGCACGCCTGATTCGCACGCGTTTGCCTGTGCTGCCGGCGGCGATTTCGATCCACCCATGCTCACAAATCGGCGCTTCGTACTGCGAAATCTGATAACCCTTGGGCAAGTCGGGATAAAAATAGTTCTTCCGGGCGAAGCGATTGTGCACGCCGATCGTCCCGTTCATTGCCAATCCGGCGCGCACGGCCATCTCCACAGCTTTCTCATTGATGACCGGCAGGCTTCCGGGCAGTCCGAGGCAGACAGGGCATGTCTGCGAATTGGCGGTTCGGCCAAACGTGGTCCCGCAAGGGCAAAATAGCTTGGACTGCGTGCGCAACTGCGCATGCACTTCCACCCCGATGACGACTTCGTACGTCACGCTCAACCCTGCTCTCCCTTGCTGAACTGCTCGCGCTCCCGGCGCATGGCTTCGCGCCCTGCATCAAAGGCCTCGCGCAAGACGGATTTCTTCGATTCGATAAAATCGCGTCCCTCTTCGACGGCGCCTTCGAACCGTTCGCCCGCTTCTCCGACGAAATCCCGCAACCCGTCTTCCGCGCGCCGCGCATACCCGCGGAGCATCTCACGCGATTCCGGTCCGGTTCGCGGCGTCAACAAGATCGCCGCCACTGCGCCTAATGCCGCGCCGCTCAAAAATCCCAACAGAACCGCCGCCAACGATGGACCGTGATTATCCGCCATTGTGATGTCCCCCCTCTTTCAAGCGTTCTGTGACCACCTGTTTTGCTGCGCGAAGCCCCGCCACCACGCTCGCCACATTGGCCAGCAAGTTGCCTCCGGAACCTCGCACCAAACTATGCACCTGATTGACCGATTCGCCGACTTCGCCCACGGCATGCAGTAACACAGCCGCATGCTCTACCCCACCGCGCGCCTGTTCAGTCAGATCGTTCAGGTTTTGACTCATGGCCCGCAACTCCGTCACCAGGACCGGCAGGTCGGTATTCATCTTTGTCACAAGCTGCTCCGCTTCCGCAGCAGTCTTGCGGACCTGAATCAACAGCGGAACGAGATATCCCACCAGGACCGCAAACGCGATCGCAACCAGAATAGCGGCGACTTCCACAATCATCGGAGCTCCCTTTCCGGCTTACCGCACCAACGGCTTTTTGGACCGCCAGGTTGTCGCCTGCTCGTAGGCATGGGCCCCGCGCAAGAGGGTGTCCTCTTCAAACGGCCGACCGATCAACTGCAGTCCGATCGGCATGCCCGCTTTGCTGAATCCACAGGGAAGCGAGATGGCGGGAAGACCAGCCAGATTCGCCGAGATCGTATAGATGTCGGACAAATACATCTGTAGCGGATCCTGCGACTTCTCCCCGAACTTGAAGGCCGTGGTCGGCGTCACCGGCGTCACGATCAGATCCACCGTCTCGAAGGCCGCGTCGAATTCCCGGCGGATCAATGTTCGCACCGCCTGCGCTTTTCCGTAGTAGGCGTCGTAGTAGCCGGCGCTCAACACGTAGGTTCCCAGCATGATCCGGCGTTTCACTTCTGGACCGAACCCCTCCGCCCTGGTCCTGAGGTACATATCGAGCAGGTCTTTGCTGTCGCCTGCCCGCAGGCCGAATTTGACCCCGTCGTAACGGGCCAGGTTTGAGCTGGCCTCTGCGGTGGCGATGACGTAGTAGGTCGCCACCGCGGCATCCGTGGTCGGCAGTTTGATCTCGCGGATGTCGGCGCCAAGTTCCCGCAACCCTTCAATGGCTGTGCGCACAGCCTGTTCCACTTCAGGGTCGAGGCCGTCGGCGAAGTATTCGGCGGGGACGCCGACCTTCAACCGTTTCAGATCTTTCCGCTTGAGCGCCTTGAGATAATCGGGAACCGGCACGTTCGCCAACGTCGAATCCCGAGGGTCATGGCCTGCGATGGCGCCCAATAAGATGGCCGCATCCGTGACATCCTTGGTGATGGGGCCAATCTGATCCAGAGAGGAAGCGAACGCCACCAAACCATACCGCGAGACTCGGCCATAGGTCGGCTTCAGCCCGACGACGCCGCAAAACGCCGCCGGTTGCCGAATGGATCCACCGGTATCCGAGCCCAAGGCCGCTACGCATTCATCCGCCGCGACAGCAGCCGCAGACCCGCCGCTGGACCCGCCGGGAACGGTCTGGATGTTCCAGGGATTACGGCTGGCCCCGAATGCCGAATTTTCGGTGGAGGATCCCATCGCAAATTCATCCAGATTCGTCTTGCCGACCAGCAGATAGTTCTGCGCGCGCAATTTGGCGACCACCGTCGCATCATAGGGCGGTACAAAGGACCCCAACATCCGGGACGCGCAGGTCGTGCGCACCCCTTCTGTGCAGATGTTGTCCTTCACCGCCAGGGGCATGGCCATCAGAGCGGTCGTTTTGCGCCAGCCTTTCAAGGACTGATCAAGCCGTTCGGCCTGCGCAACAGCCGCATCCTTGCACTGGGTGAGATACGCATTGACCTTGGGTTCGACATGCGCCACCCGCAGAAAGTAGGCGCGCACAATTTCCGTGGCCGACACATCGCCGGCGGTAAATTTACGCTGCAACTCCGCCAGCGTCATTTTATGTATGAGGGTCAATGCCATCAGCGTTTCGCTACCTTGCGGGCAATCCGGTTTTTCCCGTCAACCAGGATGATCTTCGGCTTATGCCGCTTGATCTCTTCGTCGCTATAATATTCGTAACAGAAAATAATGATCTGATCACCCACCGCAGCCTTGCGGGCAGTGGGGCCGTTCAACACGATCTCACCTCCACCACGCTTGCCCTGCATGGCGTAGGTCATAAACCGTTCGCCATTGTTGAGATTGGAACAGACGATCGCTTCGTACGGCAGAATTCCTGCCGCATCCAACAAATCCTCATCCACCGTGAGACTGCCTTCATATTCAAGACACGCTTCAGTTACTGTCGCTCGATGTATCTTTGCCCGCAGCATTTGTCGAAACATAGTCGGCTCGTACTCCTTACGTCACTTAAGATTCTTGAATGATTTTCGGCACCCGGAAACAGTGCGCCTCCGCATCAGGAGCATTCCCAAGCGCCTGCTCAGGCGACAGAGATGCCTGGATCTGGTCCGGGCGAAAGACATTGGTCTGCCCCAACACCGTCGAGGTCGGCTCCACATCTTCCGTAGAAAAGGTCTTGAGCTTCTGAACATAGGCCACAATCTGATTCAGCTGCTGTGAAAACGCCGTCGTCTCCGCCTCTCTCAAGGCCAGCCGCGCCAACTTGGCCACCTTCTCGACTTCCTGCTTCGTGATCTCCATGACGTCCTCCCAGCTCTCAGAGGATGATCAACATGGTCTTCCGACAAGGCCGCAGGAAGCCCGGCGACGAGGCGTACCCTTGGGGTACGTCGCAGGATGCCGGGCGACCGAGAACGCAGTGGGAAGCCATGTTCATCATCCGACTATTCAACCGTCACGCTCTTGGCCAGGTTCCTCGGCTGATCCACATCCTCCCCGCGCAGCACGGCAATGTGATAGGCCAGTAACTGCAGCGGGATCGTGAACAAAATGGGCGACAGCAGCGGATGCACATCAGGAATGGTGAACACCGCGTCGGCGATCTTGCCCAACTCGCGTTCGCCTTCCGCCACAAAGGCAATCACCGGAGCCCGGCGCGCCTTCACTTCCATGAGATTGCTGACCGTCTTCTCATATAACCGGTCCCGGGGCGCCAATACCACCACCGGCATATCTTTATCGATGAGCGCGATGGGTCCGTGTTTCATTTCACCCGCCGCATACCCTTCGGCGTGGATATAGGAAATTTCCTTGAGCTTCAACGCGCCTTCGAGCGCAATCGGAAAGTTGATGCCGCGGGCCAGATACAAGAAGTCCGGTTTCTTATAGTACCGTTTGGCAATGGCCAGAATCTCCGCCTCACGGCCCAGCACGTGCTTCACCAGCGCCGGCACCGTGACCAGGCGGTCCAGCCAGGCCTTCCCGTCCGCTGCACTTAACACGCCCCGTACCCGGCCGAGATGCAAGGCGAGCATATAGAGCGCCGCCAACTGGCTGGTAAAGGCTTTCGTCGAAGCGACGCCGATCTCAGGGCCACAGTGCGTGTACAACACGCCGTCCGATTCACGGGCGAGCGTGCTGCCCACGACATTGACGATCGATACGACACGCGCGCCCTTTTGTTTGGCTTCCCGGGCGGCGGCCAACGTGTCAGCGGTTTCACCCGATTGTGAGATGGTGATGAATAGATCGTTCTTTTCGATCAATGGATCGCGATATCGGAATTCACTGCCGATATCGACCTGCACAGGCGTGCGGACCATTTCCTCCAACAAATATTTTCCAACCAGGCCTGCATGCCAGCTGGTGCCGCACGCCACGATCCAGATGCGCCCCACCTCGGCGAACTGCTTCGGCGTCAGGCCGATATCCGGCAAGTCCGCCTCGCCGCTCTCGTATGAGTAGCGTCCTCGAATCGTATCCAGAATGGTTTGAGGCTGCTCGTGAATTTCTTTCAGCATGAAATGGGGATATCCGCTTTTTTCAGCCGCAGACGCATCCCAGGTGACTTTGGTTTTCTTGCGCGTGACAGCCGTGCCATCGAGGTCCGTGAAGGTCACGCCTCCCGCCGTCACCTCGGCAACATCGCCCTCTTCCAGGAACGTCACATCCCTGGTGTGGGACAACATGGCCATGACGTCCGAGCCCACAAACGAGGCCTCCGCCGTGCGACCGATGACCAGCGGGCAACCGGACCGGGCGGCAACGAGCAATCCAGGCTCATGCTCCGAAATGACCGCGATGGCGTAACTCCCGCGAATCTCCTTCGCCGTCGCGCGGACCGCGTCAGCCAGGTGCAACTTGTCCTTTTTGATGTGGGTATCGATGAGGTGCGCGACGACTTCCGTATCCGTTTCGGACTGAAATTTGTACCCGTCTTTAAGGAGGCGCTGCTTCAGATCTACATAGTTTTCGATGATGCCGTTATGCACGAGCACGCAGTTCTCGGAACGGTGCGGATGCGCATTCTGTTCGGAAGGTTTGCCGTGCGTCGCCCAGCGGGTATGGCCGATGCCGCACATGCCGGCAATCGCCTTTTGCGCCAGCGAGTTCTGAAGATTGATCAGTTTCCCGACACTGCGCCGGATGTCGATCTTTTCTCCGCGCTGGATCGCCACGCCGGCCGAGTCGTACCCTCGATACTCCAGCTTCGACAACCCATTCAACAAAATCGGGACTGCATCCTGATTTCCTACGTAGCCGACGATGCCACACATAGGGTGTCGTTACCTCCGTTTCGAACGTTGAACTGCCGGTTGCTTCTTCTTGACGGCACGGGTTCGAGCCTTTGGCTTCGATGTCGCCTTCGCAGGCGTGGCACTCGTGCGGGTCTTCACCGGGGACACAGGCTTCGGCACAGGAGGCGGGATCTGCCCGCTCTGCAAGGCACGCCGCCGGGCAGCCCATCCCTCACGCGTCACCTGCGGCACCCGTGCAATCACGAGGGCATCAGCCGGCACGTCTTGCGTCACCGTCGCGCCGGCCGCGATCACGGACCCTTGGCCGACCGTCACCGGCGCGACCAGTTGCACATCGCTGCCGATGAACACGCCGTCCCCGACGACGGTTTGAAATTTCTTGTATCCATCGTAGTTGCAGGTGATCGTACCGGCGCCGATGTTCACCCCTTGGCCGATCGTGGCGTCGCCGAGATAACTCAAATGGTTGGCCTTCGATCCCTCGCCCAGTTCCGTCTTTTTCATCTCGACAAAGTTGCCGACCTTTCCTTTGCGCCGCACCACAACACCAGGCCGCAGATGCACGAACGGTCCAAGATGCGAGTCGTCTTCAACCTGCGATTCACGAAAAATACAATGGTCCAGAATCTCCACCCGATCGCCGATCGTGCAATCCGCAATCCTGGTCCCGGAATGCACAACCGTATGCTCCCCGATCACCGTCCGGCCTTCGAGCGTCACATTCGGGTACAGTAACGTGTCGCGCCCGATGATCACGTCGGCATCAATCCACGTGGACGCCGGATCCCGCATCGTCACGCCGGCTTCCAGCCAACGCTCACGGATCCGTCGGCGAATGACGCCTTCCGCTTCCGCCAATTGCACGCGGCTGTTGATTCCCAGTCCTTCGTCGAGGTCCCGCAGGCGTAACGCCGAGACGGTGCGCCCTTGCTGTACGGCCATGTGCACAATGTCGGTGAGATAGTATTCGCCCTGCGCATTTCGCGGATCGAGCTTGTCGAGAGCTGGAAAGAGAAATTCCCCGTCAACGACATAAGTGCCCACGTTGATTTCACGCACGCTTCGCTCGGCGGGAGACGCATCCTTGTCTTCCACGATGCTCTGCACCCGGTTGTCGTCGGCTCCCTGCAGCCATTCCTCAGCACGGTGGCGAATCACCCGCCCATAGCCGGACGCATCGTCGAGCACCGCAGTCAACAGCGTCACGGCCGCACCTTGTGCATCATGCATTGCGAGCAGTTCCCGCACCGTCGCTTCCGTCAGCAACGGCGTGTCGCCGTTCAAAATCAGATAGCGGCTCGGTTTGCGGTGCGTCGCATCGCCGAAGACCGGTCGCGCTTGCAGGACCGCATGGCCGGTTCCCAATTGCTTCGTCTGCTCGGCGACAGCCACCTGCCCGCCGACCGCCTCGACAACGTTGCGTACATCGCCGCCCTGATGACCTACAACGACCGCCACACCCTGCTCAGCCAAGCCGCAGGCAATATCCAGCACGTACAGCACCATCGGTCGCCCGGCTACGGGATGCAGCACCTTGGCCAGCGCCGATTTCATGCGCTTGCCAAGGCCCGCCGCCATGATGATGACGCCGAGCCCAGGGAATGGAGGAAGACAAGACCTTGTCGTGGGATGCGTGAATCACGGGTTTCTCACCATACGTAATCGACACAGGGCTTGCTCGGCGGTATCGCGATCAACCGACCTGCACGCCTGCATCGGGTTGCTTAATCGGTGTCCAGGTTTTTCCACCGGTCTGCGACCCGGCACCGAGAGGGTTGTGACGGGGTATAGAGCCCTCCCGACACGATGAGCTTCATGGCCTCTTCGACCGTGATATCCACGGCGATCACTTCGCGCTCAGGCACCAGCAGAAAATAGCCCAACGTGGGATTGGGCGAGGTCGGCACGTAGACGTGGACGAGAGGGTCCGGAGAAAGCTGTTGCATTTCCCCTTTCGTCACACCGGTCACAAAGGCGAAACAATAGTGACCGTTCTTCGGAAACTGAATCAACACCACACGGCGATAACTCTCCCGCTCCGCGAACGACAGGATGTCCATCATCGACTTAATGGTCGAGTAAATCCCGCGGACCACGGGCACGCGATTGAGCAGACTTTCCCACTGCCGCACGACCTGGCGGCCGATAAAATTTGCGGCGAACAGTCCGGTGATGAAAATGAGCAGGATGAGCGCGATGATACCCAAGCCGGGCACGTAATACCCTGGAGTCACCAGCCGGGCGGCGGCGTCGCCGAGAATCCCATCCAGACTGACGAACAGTGTCTTCAGAATCAGGATGGTGCCCCAGATGGGGATCATCACCAGCAAACCGGTGAGAAAATAGCGTTTTAATGAAGCTTGTACCATGCGTGGCTGAGGGGTCCCGGGTAGAGCGTCATGATACTGGTCTTTTGCCGGTCGTCGCAAGCCTTTTCTTGCTATTTTCAATCACTTGGAATAGGATCCGCCCTCTTTCTCCCCAACCTTTTCAGGTTCGAATCATGATGAGACACAACCGGCCTCCGCGAGGTCTGTTCATTACGCTGGAGGGCATCGAGGGGTGTGGGAAATCCACCCAGGCCAGGCTCCTTGGCGAATACCTCCGGAGCCAGGGGCACGTCACCGTCGAGACCCGGGAACCGGGCGGAACGCCGCTTGCAGAAAAAGTCCGATCCGTCCTGCTCGATCGCGCCAACGAACCGGTGGCGCCCGAGACCGAAGCGTTTCTCGTGCTCGCCGCGCGCCGCCAACATGTGACCCAGGTGATTGAGCCGGCGCTGGCACGCGGCGCCATCGTGCTTTGTGACCGGTTCAGCGATTCGACCCTGGCCTACCAGGGCTATGCGCGCGGGCTGAATGTGCCGCTGCTGGAACGTCTCAATCGCCTCGCGACTCACGCCGTGACGCCACACCTCACGCTCCTGCTTGACCTTCCCGTGGCGACAGGACTGGCACGGCGGCGATCCGCCAGTGAAACGAATCGCCTCGACCGTGAATCCCTCCGGTTCCACCAAAAAGTTCGCGCCGGTTTCCTCGATTTGGCGAAGCGTCACCCCGCACGTATAAAAGTTATTCCCTCGCGCGCATCCAAAGAGACCGTCGCCCGCGCCGTGGCCCGGATCGTGACACCGATGCTGGACCGCAAGACTCGACACCAAGACAGCAGTTCTGCCGTTACGCACATCAAGCCGCCACGCACCATACAGGTCCGTCATGCCCTTCGCTGATATCATCGGACACGAACAGGCCAAGACCCTGCTGCGATCGGCGATCCTGCAGAACCGTTTGGCCCATGCCTACCTCTTCCACGGCGACGATCGCATCGGCAAACGTCTCCTCGCATTGCGACTGGCGCAAACGCTGCTCTGTGAAACGGTTTCAGACGGCCGGCAGCCGGACGCCTGTGGTACCTGCCGGGCTTGTCAGCAGGTGGATGCGCGCACGCATCCGGATTTTCTGGTGATCGAACCGGATCACGAGATGGCCAATCCTCAAATTAAGATTGAGTCCATTCGAGACATCGAACATCAAATGATCTATCGCCCCCTGATCGGCAATCGCAAAATCTGCCTGATCGACGAAGCGGACCGCATGACCATCGGCGCTGCGAATGCCCTGCTCAAAACGCTGGAAGAGCCGCCCGACCACAGCCTGTTCATTCTCGTGTCGAGTCGGCCCTATGCCTTGCCGGCCACCATTCGTTCCCGTTGCCAGGCGCTGCGACTCACCGCTCCGGCACAAACGCAAGTGGAAGCCGCCGTCATTTTAAAGCGCGAACTGCCTCCCGCCGATGCGCACTTCCTGGCCTTACTCAGCGACGGACAACTGGGACGCGCCTTGGAATGCGATCTGGAACAGGCGCGCACCACCCAGAAGGAATTTGCGACCATCTTCTCCGCCAAGGGACTGCAATCCTTCTCGACCGTCCTGGCTGCCGCTGAAGCGCTGGCCAAAGGGGACCGCGGACCGGAGGCATTTGACTGGCTGCTTCGCTGGCTCCGCGACATCCTGCTCATCGCCGTCGGCGCCGGCTCCGACCACATCCTGAACCTGGACCAACGGGCCGGGATGCAGGCCTTGGCCGGACACATCAACATCGACGAGCTGTTGGATCTGATCGGCGACCTCGAAAAAATGGAACGACAGGCTCACCGGAATCTGAACGTACAGATCGCGCTCGAAACCATTTTGCTCAGAGTCCGACAACTCCTGACTCCGCCAGGCACCGTCAACCGCTCACGATAACTAGCTTTGACCATCACCATCTTGTTATCTTCAGCGCACGAAACATGAGCACTCGCGACACCTTCTACATCACCACACCGATCTATTACGTCAACGACGTGCCGCATATCGGTCACGCCTATACCACCGTCGCCGCCGATGTGCTTGCGCGTTACTGGCGATTGCGTGGACGCGACGTATTTTTCCTGACCGGCCTCGACGAACACGGGCAGAAGGTGCAGCAGGCCGCCGCGAAGGCCGGCATCGACCCTCAAGCTCACTGCGACCGCCTCGCGCCGCAGTTCACAAACCTCTGGGATCGGTTGAACATTTCCCACAATGCCTTTATCAGAACCACCGACAAACCTCACCAGGCCGTGGTTCAACGATATCTTCAACAGTTATTCGATAAGCAGTTGATTTACAAGGCAGACTACACTGGATGGTACTGCACGTACGATGAACGGTTCTGGACGGAAAAAGATGTCGTCGGCGGGCTCTGCCCGGATTGTAAACGTCCGATCGAACAATTGAGCGAGCACAATTATTTCTTCAAGATGGGTCAGTACCAGGAACGGCTGATCGAACACATCCGGCAGCACCAAGATTTCATTCGCCCTGACTCACGCCGCAATGAAGTCCTGGGCTTTTTGCAGACTCAAAAGCTGGGCGACCTCTCGATCTCACGGCCCAAATCGCGACTCTCCTGGGGCATCGAATTGCCCTTCGACAAGGACTATGTCACCTACGTCTGGTTCGATGCGCTGGTCAATTACATCTCGGCGCTCGAATACCTGCCGCAAGACCAACCGGCCGGCTTGCGTTACTGGCCAGCCAACGTCCACCTGGTCGGAAAGGATATTCTCACCACACACGCCGTGTACTGGTCCACCATGTTGATGGCGCTGGAGCAGCCGCTGCCGAAGACGATCTTCGCCCACGGGTGGTGGACGGTCGATGGCGAGAAGATGTCCAAGAGCCGCGGCAATGTCGTCGATCCCAACAAGATGGTCAACCAATTCGGCGCTGACGCCTTCCGCTATTTCCTGCTACGCGAAGTGCCGTTCGGTCAGGATGGAGATTTTTCGCAGGAAGCATTGATCGGTCGCATTAATAGTGACCTGGCAAATGGCTTAGGCAACCTGGTAAGCCGAACAGTCACCATGATCGAGCGATATTGTGGCGGCAAAATTCCACCATCCCACTCAGGCCATGATGAGCATGAAAATACGCTCGAGACGGCGGTCAGGGAGTCGGCACAACAGATTGAAGGATTGCTGTCAACCCTCCAATTCAATCGCGCCTTGGAATGCATTTGGAACGTCGTTCAAACGGCTGATCAATATCTGGAATCTCAACAACCGTGGAAGCTCGCAAAAAACCCAGACCATAGAATTAGACTTGAGCAAGTTCTTCACCGAGTCGCGGAAACAATACGCCATCTCGCCCATCATCTCTCTCCGTTCATGCCGAACACTTCTAGCGAGATGATGCAGCGACTCGGCCTTCCCGTCTCGGGCCTGAACAAGAATGGAGACCTAACCTGGGGACAGATTTCAGCCGGTACAGCAGTGCACAAAGGTGCCTCGTTGTTTCCCAGAATCTTGCTCGCTGAACCTGGCGAATACACGCTAAGCGGATCTGAAACAAAACTTGTTAAAGGAGGACGTTCCGTGAGTGATACTCCCGCATCTCCGCAACCCACAGCCGCTGCCCCCTCAGCCGCCCCCGCTGCACCACAATCCCCTGCTCCGGCGACCACGCCGGCTGCCGCTCCGGCCGCCGCGCAACCGGCGCAGATCACCATCGACGACTTCATGAAGGTGCAACTCAAAGCAGCCAAGGTCCTGGCGGCAGAACGCGTGCCGAAATCGGAAAAGTTGCTGAAGCTTCAAGTCAGCCTCGGCACCGAGCAACGTCAAATCGTCGCCGGCATCGGCAAGAAATACGAACCGGAAGCCCTGATCGGAAAAACCATCGTCATCGTGGCGAACCTCAAACCGGCGAAGCTCATGGGCATCGAGTCGCAAGGCATGGTCCTCGCGGCGGGCGACAGTGAAGTGCGAGGGCTCGCCACCTTCGTCGAAGACGTGGAGCCCGGCACCAAAGTGAAATGATTCGCGCCTCCACCATCCGGCTGATTGGCACCGGCATTCTCGTGCTGCTAAGCAGCCTGAGCGCCGCATTTACGCCGGAGCCCCCCGAATCCGAGCTCGAGAGCAAAACCCGCTACAACGATCCGCTCCCCACAACCGTGCTCGTGCGCGTCGTCGCGCACCGCTCACTGGTGCTGGGCCATGAAGTCGGGGGCGCGCGCGTCACCATGACGGATGTGGCCACCGGCCAGTTGCTGGCTTCTGGGCTGCAGCAAGGCGAACCGGGCGACCAGACTCAGATCATGCGCACGCCCCATTTGATGGACGAACCGGTCTACAGCAGCCGCCCGGCCGCCGCGTTCAGCGCCACACTTGAATTGACTCGCCCCACCCTGGTGGAAATCAAGGCGGAGGGTCCGCTAGCCTACCCCCAGGCCTTGCAGCGGGCGAGCACGACCGTGCTGCTGATTCCCGGCCACGACCTGACGAACGACGGCATCGTGCTGCACCTCTACGGCTACCTCGTGCAGGTCGAACATCCCAAACCCGGCGAACCCCTGATCGCCAAGGAAGATGTGGTGCTGCGAGCTTCCGTGCGCACGCTTTCCGGCGCCCTGGTCCGGCCGCACAGTGATTGGGACTCCCGCAAGATGCACATCTATGCCGAACTGTTGATCGGGGACCGCATCATCGAGCGGCTGCAGATGTTCTACGCCGGAGAGAAGAGCCGCTTCGAGGCCCCGTTTTTTGTTCCCCTCTCCAAAGACGCCCCCGATGGCATCACGCTGCGGGTCGTCGCGGCTGATGTGGCGACCGGCAACTTCGGGGCCTCCTCGGCGCAATTCCCGGTGCTCTCTGAACGCCTGAAACCCAAGAAGAATTGACCCATTGACTGAATCGGTCATTTCGTGATGTGCTGACGTTGTGCTGCAGGTACGATCTGCCGGCCGTCGATCACCCTTGGAGTCCCTGATCACAGGATCGTAGATTCCACACGATGGATCCCAAACAACGACAATTTTCCATCTGGTACATGTTCATTGCCCTCTGGGTGCTGATCCTGATCCAGACCTTTCTCCCGGCCCTGTTCAACCCTACCGAAATCCCCTACAGCGAATTCAAATCCGCCGTGGAAGCGAACAAAGTCACCGAGGTGACGGTCTCGCCGCAGGTCGTTCACGGCAAGATGAAGGAGGATAAAGTCTTCCATACCATTCGTATCGAAGACCCCGACCTGTTGCGCAGCCTCGCCCAACACCAGGTCAAGGTCACGGGCATGATCGAGAGCACCCTGTTCCGGGATCTGTTGTCGTGGATTCTGCCGATCGTGCTCTTCTTCGGAGTCTGGTGGTTCCTGCTCCGCCGCATGGGCCAGAGCCAAGGCTTCATGACGGTCGGGCAAAGCAAAGCCAAGATCTATGTCGAGAACGAGGTGAAGGTCACGTTCGCCGACGTGGCAGGAGTCGACGAGGCGAAGCAGGAACTCGAAGAGATCATCGAATTCCTCAAGACCCCGGAAAAGTTCCGGCGCCTCGGCGGCAAAATTCCCAAAGGCATTTTGCTCGTCGGGCCTCCGGGCACGGGCAAGACGCTACTGGCGAAGGCCGTGGCCGGGGAAGCCGGCGTGCCGTTTTTTTCCATCAGCGGGTCGGAGTTCGTGGAAATGTTCGTCGGCGTCGGCGCCGCTCGCGTCCGCGACCTGTTCGAGCAGGCCAAGAGCAAAGCGCCCTGCATCATCTTCCTCGACGAACTCGACGCGCTGGGTAAAGTGCGCGGGGTCGGCCCGATGGCCCATGAGGAACGGGAACAGACCCTGAACCAGCTGCTGGTCGAAATGGACGGCTTCGACTCGCGCGTCGGCGTCATTCTCGTGGCCGCCACGAACCGGCCGGAAATTTTGGATCCCGCACTGCTTCGGGCTGGACGATTTGATCGCCAGGTGCTGGTTGACCGGCCCGATAAGATCGGCCGCCTCGCGATTCTGAAAGTCCACGCGCGCAGCATCACCCTCGCCAATCAGGCCGATCTCGAAACCATCGCCGCCATGACGCCCGGCTTCGTCGGCGCCGACCTGGCGAATCTCCTCAACGAAGCGGCCTTGCTGGCCGTACGGCGGGGCAAGGACACGGTGAGTTTGTCCGAACTGCAGGAAGCGGTCGAGCGCGTCATCGGTGGGTTGGAAAAGAAGAATCGGGTGCTGAACAAAATGGAGCGGGCTCGCGTGGCGCATCACGAGGTCGGCCATGCGCTGATGGCCCTGTCCATTCCAGGCGGTGATGCAGTCCACAAAATCTCAATTATCCCTCGAGGTATTGCCGCGCTCGGCTATACGCTGCAGCTACCTACCGAAGACCGGTTTCTCATGACCGTGTCCGAGCTCAAAAACCGCATCGCCATTCTGTTGGGCGGTCGTGCGGCGGAGGAAGTCATCTACGGCGAGGTTTCCACTGGTGCGCAGGACGATTTGCGCAAGGCCACCGATATCGCCAAGAGCATGATCAAGGCCTACGGCATGAGCGAAAAACTGGGCCAGGTCAGCTTGGAGCGGGACCGGCAATCCATCTTTTTGCAAACCGGTCCATCCCAAACGCCCGGGGACTATAGTGAACACACTTCCCGGGAGATTGATTGCGAGGTTCGCCTCTTGATTGACGAACAATACGAACGGGCACGCGATCTCATCAAATCCCAGGAAGCCACGCTTCGGCACGCTGCTCAAGTCTTACTTGAGAAAGAAACGATCACCGGCGAGGAACTCAAAGCCCTCGCTGCAGCGCAGTAACCCCGCGCTTCGCTCGCGTCGCCTCTCCTTCGATTAGTTCCGAGAGATCTTACGCTCTGAGCCGCAGCCCCTTGAAGACCACACAACGGCTTGCCCTCCCCCGCCTCTCGTGAGACACTGAGGCCGATGCTGCCCCACACCTACCATGAACTCCGCTCGCAGCTCCGAATTGCTCTGGCCGTCAATGCCGTCATCGTCGTCGCGGAGTTTGCCGGCGGCTTTCTCACCAATAGTATCGGCCTGATCGGGGACGCGGGGCACAACCTTGTCGATCAAGGGTCCCTCTTCCTCGCGCTCTATGCCCATGTGTTGACGGCCCGCCCCGCCACCGATAGCCGCACCTTCGGTTACCACCGTGCCGGGATCGTCGCAGCCTTCCTCAATTCCTTTATCCTTCTGCTCACCGCCGGCGGCATCACGCTCGTCAGCATCGAGCGCCTCATGGCTCCCGTCCCGGTGCCGGGAGGATGGGTCATGCTCATCGCCTTGATCAGCTTCGCCGCCAATCTTTCCATCGCGCTGTTACTGCAACATGGCGCGAAAGATGACCTGAACATCCGCAGTGCCTTCTGGCACATGCTCAGCGATGCCTGGGTATCGCTCGGTGTGGTCGTGAGCGGCGGCATTATCATGTTCACCGGCTGGTCCGTGCTCGACCCGTTGGTGAGCCTGTTCGTCGTCCTGGCGATTGTCCGTGGAGCCTGGCCGCTCTTTAAAGAATCACTTGAGGTCCTACTGGAGTCCACCCCGCCCGGCGTGAGCCCGGCACTCGTGGCGGCGACCATCGAATCCCTCCCCGGCGTGAAGAATGTTCACGACCTTCACATCTGGGCGGTGGAGCCACGCCTCATCATGATGACCACTCATGTACAGGTCGACGGCGGTGATCAGGCCTTAACGACCGACCTCCTCCAGGCAATTCGGAATCGAGTCACCAGCGAATTCAAGATCAAACATCTGACCATTCAGCTCGAAACGGAATGCTGCCATCCCGAAGCCGTTCATTGCGACCTCTCCAAACTCCACGACCAGCATTCGCATGCGGAATTTCTGCATACGCATCACTAGGCGGATGTGATCCCCGCATCCCCACTGAAGAGTCACCTAGCCCTCGCACGACATCAGCAGCTACAATGGGCCGCATGATACAGACGCTCCCCATCCCCTTCTACATGCTCTGCGGGTCGCTCGGCGCCGGCAAAACAACGTTGCTCATGCGCCTCCTCGAACATTGGAACAGCCAGGGCCACAAAGTCGGCGTGCTGATGAACGAGGCGGGCGAGGTCAGTATCGACGGTCCGCGAGCGGGCACTATCGCGGACCAGGTCCTGAACCTCGCCGGTGGCTGCATCTGTTGCGACACGAAAGACGATCTGGCTTGGAGTATTGCCCAGCTGGTGCAGGACTACGAGTCCACTATCATCGTCCTGGAATGTTCCGGCATGGCCGACCCGGCGGAAGTGGTGGATGCGGTGACGGACGCCTATGTCTCTCGCATGGTGAAGCTCGAACGGATTTTTGCCATGCTGCATCCCGTGCCCCTGCCCGATACCGGCATGGCCGAGCTCGTCACGCGGAACGCCATCCGCTACGCGGATGATTTAATTCTGAACAAGCGCGACCTTTACATCCCCGGCCATTGGGAACAGTTCCGCGACACCATCACCCGCTACAATCCCTACGGCCGCCTCTGGGAGACCAACCACGCCAGGCTCGACGTGGCGGCTTTGCTCGCCGCGCCCCAGACACGTACCACCCCGACCAACGTCTCCTTCGGGAAATTGCCGTCGGCAGAGAGCAGGCGCGAAGCCCGTGCGTCACATCACCCCATGGTGACCACCGTGCGCTTGCCGAAACCGCTCGATCGCACAAAGTTCATGGAGTGGACGAAGTCCTTACCGGAGGGGATGGAGCGCGCGAAGGGATTTTTTCGATTTGCCGGAGAACCGGAGCTACAGGAGTTTCAGTTTTTTCCGCCGCGCACCAGCACCGTCGCACCTGTCATGCTGCTCGATGAACCGGATCATGTCCTGGTGTTGATCGGACGAGGGTTCGATGTGGAGCATCTTTCCAGAACGCTTATTGAATGCTGCCCATCATAATTGATAATCCTGCCTTCATGAAAGCCAGCCACCCGCTTCACCATTATCTAGGGCTAGGCGTCACTCTGCTGGCTCTTATCCTCTGCGGCGGATGCCAAACCGCCTCTTCACAGGCAAGATGGTCCCCCTTAAGTCTTCAAGATCTA
The DNA here is from genome assembly GCA_049840695.1 of Nitrospira sp. Classification (GTDB taxonomy): domain Bacteria; phylum Nitrospirota; class Nitrospiria; order Nitrospirales; family Nitrospiraceae; genus Nitrospira_A. The sequence goes on along the minus strand of JASGJV010000034.1, from coordinate 105,910 downwards.
GGAGTGACCGCCATCGTGATCACTGGAATGCCTCCCGCATCTTACTTTCCATCAGGTAGCAAACAGTATCGGGAAGGGGCAGCTCAGGGCGCACTCACAGGCATACTGGCCATGGAAACAGTTGCAGCAAATGAGGCGCAGGACTCTCGGAATTCGCCATGTCGATCAAAACATCGTCCACATCAGTATGCTGGCTGCATTGTGTCAGCGAGTTTAGCCGGAGTTGTGACCTCCCTTGTCGAGACAACTGCCGCCGCCTCTCTTGGCACACTGTGGGGCCTGGCACAAACTGTAGCTGGCCACGGACCACAATCCATGAACATGGTTCTCGCTCAGGAGGCGGTGAAAGACATCGTTGAAAGACCTGAACTCCAAACCGCTGTAGCAGAGGCGATCCAATCGAATTTCATCTCAACATTTAACTTTCGCCTCCACCTCCTCCAAGATTCCTCATACGACACCTTATACTCACCAGAAACGCGGGCTTCAATGGGCTACATACACACATTCATTTTTTCAAGGATTGTCGGAGTCGCATTTGAGCTCATACACACAGACCAACCTGAACGGGTCCGGATCGTTGTCCAGTACAATGTGAAGACGTTTCGCGGTGGAAGTACATTTCCATCAGATGTCCGTGAGTATGTGTGGTGGGGGAAAGAATACCCCCTTGAGGTATGGAGCGAGAACCAAGCGGAGAAGGTGCGCGCTCAACTGTATTTCGCGTATCAAGACTTAGGCAACCAGGTATTCAATCAACTGACGGGTACATTCCTGCCCACTCCATCGCCGAGAGACAAAGAGCCTCTCTCTATGCCATAGACGGTCCCCCTTACCGACTTGATTGGTTAATTGGCCTAGATACCTGCGAAATCCGAAACCATGGCCACTGAAGAAGAGCCCACGCCACACCCGTCCCGACCAGTGCACCCACGCCCCAGCCTCCGATCACATCCGTGAGATAGTGCGCCCCGATGTACACACGAGAAATGCCGATCGCTGCCACCAAGGGCCAGCTGATCCAGCCTGATTTCGGATAGAGCATCTGGAAGAACGCCGCGGCCGATGCCGTGTTGGCAGCATGATTGGAAGGAAACGAAAAGGCGCCGCCGCAGCCGAGTAACTGGTGCACATCGGCAAGCGTCAGGCAGGGGCGCGGCCGCTGAACCAGGCCTTTTAATTGAGTGCCCAACGCGTCCGTCGCGCCGACTACCCCGGCCAGCATCGCCCCGCCGATCACGCATTCACGCCAATTGACCCACGCCCAATAGGCTGCGGCCAGAACTATGGGATAGAGCAAATTGCCCGGCTTGGCCAGTTCGACGCCGATCCAGTCCAGCAGGCTCGACTGCCCGGCCACACCGTTGATGCCGCGAAAGAGAATCTCATCTACACCCATGGCGCGACGATAAAGGGTCGGGAGGAATCAGTCAAATGATTCGATGCAAGGTTGAGTGAGGACCAGAAACGGGCGGTGCCAATCAGTTCTCGGCAGTCTGGGCAGAAAGAGGCGCAAGAAAAAGCAGGGCGTACAGCAGTTCGCTGAATCGCTTTCTATTCTACGTCGCCACAGCTCATCGCTCCTGACTGCGCCTATGCCTCGCTATTGCCTGAAACGCGAGCGGATAACCATCGCTAATGAGATTCGACGAGCCTGCGCCGAGCAGATACGCTACGCGTTTCGACTTGAGTTGCTGGGCAAACTTCGCCTCGAATTCCACCTTGAACTCGGACCCAGTCGTCATGTGTTACAGATTAAGGAGGCAACGGCTCAGCAGCAATGCGGAAAAGTCTTATCCCTTCCCACGTCCGTGATACGCAGGATCAGGCGCGGCAGATACCTACATCTCCCTTCTTGACCTGTCAGGGGGAAGGATGCAGTGCATTGCTTCACCCCCCTCGCACTGAACTATTAGACCTCACGCCTAGGACTCTTCCTAGGGTCGCCCCTGCTGTCGATGTGGTACTCCACTCTTGTACCCTCAGGCGAACCAAGGGAGGTCTACTATGATGACCACACGCTTCGTGCTGATCCCCGGTTTGCTCTTCACTCTCGCCGGCTGCATGACGGACGCCACCGTCGAGTTGACGAAGGCGCCGTTCGACGCCACCACCGACCTCACCGGCGGCACCTCCGGTGCAACCAAGGAGTTCCTTGACCCCTCCACGGAATTCACGTCGAGCACCACACCCGGCGCCTTGACGGACGGCCGACTACTCAGAGCCAAGGCAAAGGCGACCGTCTTCGCCACGCATACGCATGAGAATCTCCGCATGGATATTGCCCGAGGCCAGGGCGAATACCTGGCGTCGTTAGCCAGCCTCACGGGCGTATCCGCCGACAGGTGGACAGATCTTCAAACCACCCTGACGCAATCGTATCCCTCGCTGTTCGACCGGCAACTGACGGCGATCCAATCGGCTAAGCTGGTCGTCGATTTGGCCTGGGCCAAAGGGTACGGCATGGGCGTTCCGGCGAAGTAACTATCGCGATCCTGTATCTCAGTCAGCCCACTGCTCACGTGACGGAAGCAGGTCAATTCCTGCTGATCACACCGCTGCCTCATTCTGACTCACAACAGGTCTTCGTCCGCGTCAATACACGTATTCCCACGTGAGGATGCGGTTGACAGGTTCCATCCAGCGGCGTAGGTTGCGCTCTTCAGACGTGACCTATGGCCAACACCGCTATCCACGGACGCGTGCTCGATGAGCAAGGCACCGGCATCGCCGGTTTGACCGTCCGCGCCATCGACTTCGATCCATTTTTCAACGAAGACGATGTGCTGGGCGCCACGAAGACCGAGGGCGACGGCACCTTTCTTATTTCCTACTCACCGGATGCGTACCGGACATGGAAGGCCGACCGGAATCCCGATCTCGTCGTGCAGGTGCTCGGCCCTCCCCACGCAGAGCCGAAACTGTTCGGCACCCGCCTGCTCCACGAAACCCCGGAAGCGGAAGATGTCACCGACTCCACCCACGAGGTCGGCACCATCACGATCCATCGGAAGAACATCGAAGGCTGGCTCGTCACCCACACGACACTGAATCCAGCCGTCGGCGATCCCGTCGCGCTCTTTCACCACAACCGCATTACGCACCTGATCGACGGCGCAAAAATGTTCCCCGCGGTGACCGATGCCGCCGAGGCCGCCACCGAATCCATCAACTTGATGACGCTGTTTTTCGACGTCAACAACGGCTTCCTCAGCAAGTTCAAAAGCAGTTTCGACCCGTTGAATCCTCCCTCCACCGGTTGCAAACAGGCGGCGGAGACCACCTTGGAAGAGGTGCTCAAGAACAAGGGCGGAAAACCGGTGAACATCCTGGTCACGAACCTGCCGCTGTCTGCGGAGGACACGGTGACCGAAGTGGCAGAGTTTTTTGCACAGAAGCCGGGGGTGCGCACCAATGCCTTCAACAAGGGCTTCGCGCTGCTCCATGCCAAGGCCATTGTGGTGGATGGGAACCACGCCATTCTCATGGGATCGCCGCTCAAACAGTACTACTTCAGCGATACTCGCCATGCCATCCGCGACGCGCGCCACAAGGGCTCGCTCATGCACGACGTCAATACCGATCTTAGCGGACCGGCGGTTGCCCACGTCGAGAAAACGTTCGCGAGTGTCTGGAATGCGACAGGCCAACCCATGCTGATTCCGCCGCCGAAAACCTTTCCCGACCTGCCCGTCACGCCCGATGGCGACGTGGCCTCGGTCCAAGTGCTACGCACCTTGCCGGGCAACTCGATCAAACGCGTCAATCCGAGCGACGAGGACCTGCCCTACGGCGAAACCGGCATACTCGAAGCCTACGAGCGCGCCATCGTCAATGCTCAACGCTACATCTACATCGAGAACCAATACTTTACTTCCCACGAAATCGTCGATGCCCTCATCGCCAGAATGAAAGACCAGACGAAACCGCGCTTGCACATCATTCTGGTGCTGAATCTTCGCCCGGACCTGCCGGGTTATCCGGATCGTCAGATCGACAACGTCAATCAGCTCCGCAGCGCCGCCACCGCTGGCGGGCATCAGTTGGGCATCTACACCCTCTGGAGCCGATCGGAAAAACCCGGCAGCGGCGGCGCGGGAAATCCGCGGCATTACGACGTGATGCCGGTGTACGTCCACAGTAAATTGGCCATTATTGACGATGTGTGGGCGACCGTGGGGAGTGCAAACCTCGATGGCACGTCCCTGAATTACCATGAGATCGGCCTGATCGTAGGCGGCGCGCTACTCGACCGGCTCATCGACAAGGCGAAGCTCACCAACGATCCCGGAAAATTTCTCTGGGAACTGTTCTGGTATATCTTTTTCTTCGTCTTCAAACAGATCCTGTTCGATCTCAAGACGCTTCTGATCCTGCTCTTCGTCGCCTACAAACTGATCTTCGACTTCAAGGAAACGCTGGAGGCCATCAGGGAGACGCTCGGCGACGTGGCTGATATTCCACAACTGGTCAGAGACATGTACACACGCACAGCTCAACATGCCTTGCCTAGCCGCTCGCGCCAACCATCACGAAGCGTGGAGTTGAACCTGGTGATCTACAGCGGCATTGCCGGCCTGCCGGAAAACGGCGTTGTGCGTGCCCTACGCCACGCACTCTGGCAAGAACACCTGGGCCTTGCCTCGCTGCCGGACAACCTCAAAATCTTGCCGGCCGATCCGGCGTCCACGACGTGGGTGGCCGAATGGGAACATGCCGCCAGGCACCATGTGGATGCCATCAAGAATGAACTGGCGCCTCCCGCGGACCATGCGCCGCATCTCTTGCCCTGGAAGCCGGAGACCGACCCGAAGGAATATCTGGCCGCGCTCAAAATCCGTACTTCGACTCTGCGCAGCAAGGCGCAGAAGTTCGATTTCGGCACATGCAAGGTTGACGATAAAAAAAGCCTGCTTCCATGGCCGATCATCTAGTCCAGAACGCCACCGCCGGGATCGGGCGGCTCCTGTCGTACCTCGACATCGTCCACGGCGATATCGAGGAGGCGCGCGCCTTCCTGAAATTGCTGGGCTGGGACCTGCCGCCCGGGCTCGACGACATCGGCCTGGCCGCCCTCGACCTCGGCGATTTTCTCACGAAGCTGGATGCGGTTATCGACGCCTCCGACGCCGAATGGAACGACGAGCTGGCCATGGCGAGCCGCATCGCCGACCTCGCCCTGGCGATCGAAGCCCTCACGCGACAGATTCATGACTTGGCGGACACGCTTCCCGCGAGACTGTCATCCTTCAGTGACTATGTCGATCGCACGCAGATCCATAAGCAACTCCCCAGGCGTCTCTTTGATTTTCTGGCGACGAACTACCTGGCGCAGGCCTCCCCGCTCAGCTATGCCATCCTCCACCTGCTGAACGTCATCGACTATCCCTACTACGCCGCCGATCCGGCGACGTTTCAGGTCCCACACGTCCGCGCGACCGTGAACTACCATCTCTTCAAGGTGATGGTCTCCGAGCCAGACCGGCTGTTCACTGAAGCCTATGGCTGGGATACGCCGGACTTTCAGTCCACCCTTTTTCTCAATCGGGTCAGCCAGCTGCTCCAAACACTCGGCTTGCGCAGTCGCATCCAGCCCCTCAGCCCCCAGGCCGAAGAGGTTTGGGTGGGGCCCAGCTCATCGAATGTCGATCCGGCATCTCAGCTCATCACCTTCCTGCATGAGGAACGCGGCTCCGCATTCGGGGTGCGGTTGGGCCTCTCGCTGTTCGGCGCGGCTCCCACGTCGGCTGGCGCCAGTGATGCCGGCCTGGGCCTCGCACCCATCATTCAAGGCCGCGCAGAAGGGGCCGTTCCGTTTCACCGTCTGGACGATACCCGCCTCGAATTGTCCGGCAACGTGGAGGTCCTCAAACGATTGGCGGTGATTCTGCGCCCCCATCACGACCTCACCCTCCGCAAAGGCGCGGGGCTCGGTGACGTCATCGGCGGTCGTCTCACGTTGGGCTTGCGACATGGACAACCGACCGGCGAACTCAAATCTCTGGTCCGCTTGCCCGGAGGATCGGCCCTGCGGTATCAACAGTTCGCCATCGCAGGCGGCGTCGATGCCGCATCGGCAAGCAGCCCTGAGACGTTCCTGGAATTGGCGCTCCTGGGCCTTCGGTTCGACTTGTCGCTGGCGGAGGCCGATGGCTTCGTCCAGGGAACGTTGGCTCGCGATCGCGTCGAAGCTCCGTTCGACCTCCTGCTCCGGTGGAGCAACAAGAGGGGTCTCTCCTTCTCCGGCAGTGGCGGGTTACATGTCCAGCTCTCGTTACAACAGGCCATCGGCCCGCTGCGTTTGGACGCGGCTCACATCGGCCTCGACGTGGGCGAAGACGGCATCGGCACGGAAGCCAGCATCAGCGGCCGCCTGACACTTGGCCCCTTCACCGCGACCATCGAGCGGATCGGGGTCACGGTCGACCTGGCTTTTCGAGAAGGGAACCTCGGCCTCTTCGGCCTTTCCCCACACTTCCACCCGCCGACCGGGCTCGGCCTAGCGCTCAGCACGCCGGGGGTGACCGGCGGCGGGTTCCTGGGGTTTGATCCCCAGCGGGCTGAATACAGCGGCCTGTTGCAACTGGAACTGGCCGAGACCATCGCCCTCAAGGCCCTGGGCCTGCTCACGACCACACTCCCCGACGGCAGCCGCGGCTACTCGTTGATCGTGCTCTTGACCGCCGAAGGCTTCGCGCCGATTCCCGTCGGCTTGGGCTTCACCCTCACCGGCATCGGCGGGTTGGTGGCGCTACACCGCACCGTTCGCACCGACGTGCTCCGCGAAGGCCTCAAGACCGGCACGTTGAATGCCATTCTGTTTCCCCGCGATCCCCTGCGGAACGCGCCACAGATCTTCAGTGACCTGCGCCGCGTGTTCCCGCCGACGGCCGGCCGCCATGTCGTCGGGCCGATGGTGCAGTTGCGCTGGGGCACGCCGACGTTGCTCACACTCGATCTCGCCCTGCTCGTCGAACTGCCCGCGCCGATCCGGGTCATCGTCTTGGGCCGTCTGCAGGTGCTGTTGCCGGATCAAGCCCATCCCCTCGTGCGGATTCGCATGGACGCCTTGGGCGTGCTGGATCTCAGTGCCGAGACGGTCGCCTTGGATGCCACGCTCTACGATTCGAAGATCCTGCAGTTCACCCTGACGGGTGACATGGCCTTACGCGCCGGTTGGGGGCGTCAACCGCAATTCGTGCTCGCGATCGGCGGCTTCCACCCTCGGTTTGCGCCCCCCCCGGGCTTGCCCGCCTTGAAGCGGCTGGCCTTGCAGCTCGCCGATGGCGACTCGCTCCAGTTACGGTGCCAGGCCTATCTGGCGGTGACGTCGAACACGGTGCAGTTCGGGGCCCGCGTGGATCTGCATGCCGCCGGCGGCGGCTTCAGCTTCGACGGGATGCTCGGCTTCGATGCCATCCTCCAGTTAGCACCCTTGGCCTTTGAGGTGGACGTGGGGGCGGCATTGGCACTGCGTTATCACGGCCGCCTGTTGATGGGCATCTCGTTCAAGGGCCGGTTGGCGGGTCCCACGCCCTGGCACGTGGAGGGCAAGGCGAAGATCTCGCTGTTGTTCTTCTCGGTGTCGGTGTCCTTCTCACGGACGTTCGGCAGTAAGACCGCGCCGCCGCTGCCGGCGGCAGTGGATGTGATCGGGCTGGTCGCAGCCGCCCTGGCCGACCGGCGCAATTGGAGTGGAACCGTGCCGCGGAACAGCAGCCCCGTGGTGACGATCCGGGAGACGCCGCCCCCGGCCAGCGGGCTGCGCGTCCATCCCTGGGCGGAGCTGACGCTGCGCGAAAAGATTGCGCCGCTCAATACACCCATCACCAAACTGGGCACGGCCCCGATTATCGGCGGACCGACGACGGTGACGGTCGCACTCACCGATCGCGCGGGGGCCAAACCCTGGCGCACGACGCCCGTGGCGGAGCCCTTCGCCCTGTCGCAATATGTGGACCTGCGCGAGGATGAGCAATTGTCCCAGCCGGCGTTTGCGCCGCTCGACGGCGGGCTCACGGTCTCGGCCGATGATCTGGCCGTCGAGGATGAGGCAGGCCTCGCGGCACCCATTGCCTACGAGACCTTGTTGATTGATCCGACACGCCCCCCGGAACGACCGAAGCCGGGCTACGTCCTCTCGGCATCGGTGTTGGAACGGGTGGCCCGCTTCGGCGCCGCCGGCCAGGCTCCGGCGCGGAAGCGGCGAGGAACGACAGCGGTCACGATGTAATTCAACCGGAATGGAGCACCATGCCTGAACAGACTGCAGCCACCTATCGCTTTTATTCCTGGCTTCGCCAAGGACTCCTCGCAGGCCTCTCCGGACCAGGCGCTTCCAGCGCGGCCACGGCGGGACGCCTCGCGTTGCCCATCCGCCTCAGGGTCAACGATCGTGCGCCGGTCGAAGTGAACGTGCAACTGTATGGGCCCGGCGACATCACGGGCCTGGACGCGCGTGAGATTATTCGCACGGAACCCCATGCCCACATGACCGATTTCGAGCCGAATTATTTTCCGGCTATCGAATTCGATCGCCCCGACTTTCCCTGGCTCTTCACCCCGGCAGCAGCGGACGGCGCCCGGCGGCTGCGACCGTGGATCTGCCTGATCGTCATCCCGAAGGAACGAGCCACGCTCAAGACCAATCCGCAGCAGCCGCTGCCGGGGATCACCTGCGCCGTGGAAGAGTTGCCGGACCTCGATCAGTCCTGGGCCTGGGCTCACGCTCAAATTGTGGCGGAACAACGCTCGACGCCCGATCCGTCACCGCGCGCGACGCTGCAGCAAATCCTCAACGACCATCCTGAACGCACCCTCTCGCGACTGCTGGCTCCGCGCCGTCTCGATCCCAATACCGCCTACTACGCCTGCCTCGTGCCCACCTACGAGGTGGGGGAAGAAGGCCGGTTTGGGGGAGACGGTTAAGCCGGAGGACGAGCAAGCGTTGCTGCCCGCTTGGACGAAAAACGCCGCCTCCGGCCCGGTCACGCTGCCGGTCTATTTCCAGTGGGAATTTCGGACCGGTCTCGCGGGAGACTTCGAATCACTTGCGCGCCGGTTGAAAGCCCAGCCTCTACCATCCACAGTAGGCTTACGGCCGGTGGATATTCGCACGCCCGGCTGGGGCATGCCGGCCCTGCCGCCTGGCGCACCGGGCAGCCTGTTGGATCTTGGTGGAGCCCTGCAGACTCCGGAGACCCAACCACGTCCATGGCCCGATCAACCGCGCGCCGCGTTTCAACAGGCCCTCGGCACCATCCTGAACGCGCCGGCAGCCATGGCCAATACGAGCGGATCGCCCACGCTGCTTGGCCCGCCGCTCTATGGACAATGGTACGTAGACCGGGACAGCCTGCCGCCCACGGACCAGCCGCCGCACTGGTTCCGTGACCTGAACCTGGATCCTCGCCACCGCATCGCCGCCGGTATCGGCACGACGGTGATTCGCAAAGAGCAAGAGCCATTGATGGCTTCGGCCTGGGATCAGCTGGAGCAAGAACGGCGCGATCGACAGCGGCTCAAGCGCGCGCAGCTGGCCGAAGCCGTCGGCAACAGTCTCTCGAAGAAACATTTCGCAGCGCTCGATCCGGCCGGACTGCTGCAGCTTACGGGACCGGCGCTGCAGGCGTTGACTGGAATCACTCCACCCTCCGCGACGCCGGCGACCGGGACCGGCAATCCGCTCACCGGCCATCCGGCCATCACGGGCGCCTTCCGCCGCCTGACCCGCGCCAATGGACCGATTGCCTCTCACGCGGCGACATTCGACGGCCTTCGGCTCCCCCCCACGTCGCCCGCGTCGACGGCTGGACAGGCGTTTCGGCCACTCATGCAATTCGCGGTCGCCACCAAGAAGCGGCAGGTGCCGGCGCTGCGCGAATGGTCGGAGCTGAAGGTGGAAGTGCTGCGGCGTCTGGCGCCAAAGGATGCCGTCCTCGCTGCGTTGAAAAAAACAATGCCGACGGTTGAAAGCACCGAGTTGACGACCTTCGCGCCCAGTTTCCCGCAGCCGATGTATGAGCCATTACGCGACTACGCACCGGACCTGTTGTTACCCGGCATGGACCAGGTACCGTCGAACACCATCGGGCTCCTGAAGACTGATCCGGCCTTAATCGAAGCCTACATGGTCGGCCTCAATCACGAGATGAGCCGCGAGCTGCTCTGGCGTGGATTTCCGACCGATCAACGCGGCACCTACTTCCGGCAATTCTGGGACGCCGGCGGGGACGAATTGCCCGCGACCGAACGCAGAGCGCGAAGCCCGTTTCGACATCACGCGGATCACCACATGGGCGGCGGACAGTCGTCTCGGTTCGCACAGCGCGCGCGGTTCAGCGGTGGGCCAGATGGTACTGCTCATTCGCGGCGACCTCCTGCGGCGTTATCCCCGCGCCATGGTCTATGCCCTGGAAAGCGTCTGGTCTGCGGACGGCACCAGGCGTGAGCTGGGCACGACGGAACGGTATCCGATCTTTCGCGCCACGCAGTCGCCCGACATCACCATGCTCGGATTTCCACTGACCGAAAATCAGGTGCGTGGGGCAGACAAACCGGCTAACGGAGGACACCCCGGCTGGTTCTTCGTCCTGCAGGAACAACCGAACGGAACCGCGATTCGGCATGGACGTCGCCACGACCTATGGCGGCACGCCCGCCCATTGGCCCGATCTGACGTGGGGAAACGTGGCGCCGAATGAAGCGGCGCTGAGACAGATCGTGTATGTGCCGATTGACGGCCTGCTCAAAAACGCCGTCGTGGATCAGATTCCCTGGGGAAAGAACTCGGCGCAGATGGCTACCATCACCAGACAACCGCCGTTCCGCGTGGCGGTTCATGCCAGAACCTGGCTGCCGGGCCGGCCGTAGCGGCGGAAAGAGACAAGACCATGCCCTTGTTGGAACAAGAAACCATCCGACTCCAGACGGCGCTGCAGGCCGTGGCCGCACAACAGGCCGCGTTGACGACCCAGCTCACCACTCAGCAGCAGGCGGTGACGGCAGCGCAGACGCAACGTACCAACGCGCAAAGCGGCGTCACGCAAGCTCAGGCACGCGTCGCACCGCTACAGTCAGCCGCTGCCGCGGCGGACGCACAGGTCGCAGAAGCGCAACAGGACGTGCAGGACGCAGCTGAACCGCCTGAAGGAATCCCGCCGGCCTCCTGGAGATTGCGCCCTGGCCGCCCTCCGGAGAAAACTCGCCCAGGCGCAAACCGCCGCGACTGCAGCCCATGCGAAGGTGACCGAGGCGCAGCAGGGCGTGACGCAGGCTCAGGCGCAGGTGCAGGCTGCGGATCGCCAGATTGCCGCTGCCACAGCCGCGGTACAAGCGACGCAAGCCGCGATCGCCGCTCTCCAGCCCCGCCGGCAGGAACTGCAAGCGGCACTCAGCGAGATCGAGCGCATGAACGCCGAGATCACGCGCGACCCGATGGCGAGGGCCACGTTGCAACAGGTGGCGGCACAACTCTCGGCCCGCACCGCAACCTTGGAAGAGTCACATCTGGTGACGCGCTTTGAGTTGGAGGATGCCGAGGTGCTTCTCGCCGGCTCGATCACCAGGCGCAACGAGTTGACAACGCTCCTGGCCAACCTGGCCACGCAAATCCCGGAAGCGCAGGCGCAGGCAGCGGCGGCGCAAGAGGCGCTGGCGGCAGCCGAAGCGGAAGTCACGGCACTGTTACAGGATGGGCCACTAGGTTGATGAAAGGACCAACGGAGTGAGACCGATCGACGAAGGATCAGATATCCCTACCCGGGTGCCCCCGGCGGTGCTTCGGGCCTGGGCGACGAAACTCCGGCAATTGCAGTTGGCCCATGACCGGGCGGTCGCCCGGGCGCAGGCCGCACAGCGGCGGGCTGCCCTGCTGATCCGGCAACGGGCACTGTTTCAGGCCGAGTTAGGCCAGGTGAATGCACAAATCACGGCCACGCAAGACACCGTGACGCGCAAGCGCGCCGAGGTTGCCGCATTGTCGGCGCAGGTGGACGAGTATCGCGCCGCCCGTGATGCCGCGACGGCCCGACTCCTTGGCACGGATCGCCTCAGCGGGACCGTCGCAACCAGCCATCCCTTGCTGCTGTTCCCGGTGCGGGTTGAACCAGATTTACGCCGAGACGAACAGGGGCGGGTACTGATCTCCTGCTCCGCGTCTATCCCGATGATATCCATCTCGACAGCCACGAACCGGCGCTCACAGAAGAAGAGGAACGCCGCGGCAAGGAATTCTGGGCCCATGTGGCCGCCATCCCAACAGGCACGGACCGCCAGGAACAGATCAGGCAGGGCTGGCAACGACTCACGGAACAATTCGGCACGCCCCGGGCCGCCTGGATCGCCCATGTGCTCGATCCTGCCCACGGTGGCACAGTCACTCGTCGGGACGACAGCTGGACGCGCGCGCCCCGCACACAAGCCTTGCCCGATCGCTGGGTCGCCATCGGCTATCGGAACGATGCGGCGCGCCTCACCGCCTGGGGCAATCCCATCCCTGAAACCGTGGCGGTCGGACCGGACCCCCGTGGCTCCAACCCGGTCGCCGTCGACGGGCTGCCGCCCGTCGACGAAGGCATGAAGTGGATCACGGACTTCGACACCGCCGAGTCGATTGGCATGGGCCTACGTATTCCGATCACAGAGGAAGATGCTCAAGCAGGGTTTGATCGCATTGTGGTACTCGGCCTCAAGGCCTCATGGGACGCTCCGACCACGGCAACCCGGCTGACTCAATTGTTCGATGCCCACCACTACACCGGCAGCCTCGCCCTCGTCGAACAACAGGTACCGACGAACAATACCGCGGAGACTCCCGCTGGGTATCGCTCGACTGGGCGGAACTCCGCCGACAGCATGGCCGTCGAACTGGGTGCGTCGCTGATCGACGGAGGATCCGATGGCGATCTGTTGACGCAGGCCCTCGGCCTCCCCGCCTCCGTCTTCGCCCACATCCGCGGTGCCGACGGAGCGGAGCAGCGTCGGGCCTCGCTCATGCAATCAGCCCTCCTGTCGATCTGCGACAGTCCGCTGTTGCGGCAACTCCTCGGCGCAACGGGAGCGGACCTGTTGCGTGACCATGTCGCGAAGTACGTCCGTGCCCGCGGGCCCCTGCCCGTCTTGCGTGTCGAGAACCAGCCCTATGGCCTGCTGCCGGTGGCCGCACTCGATCGATGGATCTCGGCAACCGATCAGGATCCGGATAAGACGCTGGCCGCCTGGTGGCGCGCCCAACGGCTGGCACGCCGCAGGCAGGTGCCGCAGGCCCTCCAGACCACCGTGGAATCCAACCCCGTCGTGCTCCTGGCAGAGGAAGGGAACGCCTGCCGTTACACTCTGCGCGAATTCCCTGAGGCCTCCATCCGACAACCGCCGGTCCCGCACAAGCTACTCACGGCGGACCTCCGGACGCTGCTGCTGACTCGCGCCCTAGCCACTACGCACGACCCGGCTTGGGACGAATTGACAACCCTGCCTGAACCGATTCGCCAACTCCTCCTTGCGGAGGCGATGGACGTAATGACCTATCGCCTGGATGCCTGGGGTACGTCCCTAGCCACCAGGCGGTTGGCCGTGATGCGACAGGCGTCACCGACCGGCATCAGGCTCGGCGCCTATGGCTGGCTGGAACAGGTCCGCCGTGCGGCCCCGCTGCAAGCAGTTCCCACGCCGCCGGCCGGTGTCACGACGCCGGTCTCGCGCTCGGCACAGAACAAGGGCTTCGTCCATGCCCCTTCGCTGGGACAAGCCTCGGCCGCCGCTGTGCTGCGGAGCGGCTACCTGTCGCAAGCGTCGCGCGCATCCGGCACCTCGCCATTTGCGGTCGACCTCTCGTCTGAACGGGTTCATCGCGCCAAGTGGCTGCTCGACGGCGTGCGCCAAGGGCAGCCCTTGAGCACGCTGCTCGGCTATCGATTCGAGCGACTGCTTCATGAACGCAGCCTCGACCGCTATATCCAACGCTTCCGCGCCCTCACGAGCTTCACCGGCACCGACCGCTTCGCCGACATCCGGGACACCATCACGCGCACCGAAAAGCTGGCTCAGGAAGTGACGCTGCTGACCGCGCAACGCGACCAGGCCCTGCGCCGGGCGGAAGACGCCCGAGGCTTGAAGGCTGAACGGGAAGGACGCGAGCTAGCCTATCGTGCCGCATTGGGAACGATTGCCACGCTCGCGCAACAGGCGCAAGCCGCGCAGACAGTGGTGACGCAGGCGACTCAGGTGCTGACGCAACAGCAAGCGGCGAAACCTGAAGGCAAGGTGACCCAACCTGGCGCGCGCCGCTACGCCATACAGTTGCTGGAGCCACGGGATTTGGACGACTGGGAGAATCGCGTAGAACAGCTGACGCAGGCCCAGTCCACCGCCATGGCCCAGGCCGCCGCAGCCCAGCAGACCGTCAACTCGCAGGAGGGCTCACGTCTGCTCGCGGAACGGGCCCAGGCCAGGTTACTCAACGCCGCCGATCCGGACTCGATTCCCGCCGCGCAGCAGATGGCCACACGCCAAGAGACGCTCGCCGCCGAGTTCGACCGTCAGGCTCTCGCGAAAGAGGGCGGGCAGCGCGGCAAGGTCATGACCGATCTCCTCGCCGCCAGGGCGAGCCTCACCACGCGCCTCGCCGCGCAATGGAACGAGGCACTGAAGTCGCTCCCGGCTGCCGCCGTGGTCGACGGACTGGCCCTGCATCGTCGATGGACTACGAGCCAGCAACGCCAGGCGCCGCAAACTCCTTGGGATGTCACCACCGTGCCGTTCGGGAATGCGACCTTAGGCTTTCCGCCGCCAGGCAGCCCCGACTTTACGGCGCTGGTGGACGTGCTGAAGGCACTCGACGATCTGGTTGACTCCGTGGGAGACAGCGTCGTCGCGGAGAGCGTCTATCAGCTCGTTCAAGGCAATCCCTTACGCTCCGGCGCCACGTTGGATGCCATCGCCGCTGGTGAAGTGCCGCCGCCGGACTTGGAGGTGATCCGTACGCCGAGAAGCGGCATCGGACTGACGCATCGCCTCTGCACGCTCTTCTCGGGAACCGACGGGACGCCGCCCTCCACGTGGCCAACGAACGCCCCGTCTCCACGCGCCCAGGCGGAACCGATTCTCAACGCCTGGGTAGCCACGTTACTGCCAAACCCGGCGCAGGTCCGTTGCAAGGCGGACTACATCAATGATCAGAGCCAAGAGATTTACCAGACAGTCGAGAGCGTGCTGACTTCGCTGGGATTGGCGCCGCTGGATGCCGTGTACCTCGCCGAAGGCAACAACCGCGCGCAGCAGGCTGAACTGGAACAACGTTGGCGGTTTGCGCTGCAGCAGACTCGTCCTGCGGCGGTGCCGCCGGATGCGGTCATTCGATTGCAGTTCGGCCGCGACAATGGCTGGGGCGCGGAGATTGTCAGCGTGACGGAATGGTGCGAGGTCGCAACGACAGTCCGCCGGCTGCTCAGCAACGCCCGGTCACTCGACGGCCGCGACCTGTCATTGCCCGAATCACCAGCTGAATCGGGCATGGACCATGAGGAGTTCGCCGGCCGTGCCACCCGCGCGGTGCAAGCGTTGACTGATGCGCACCGCGGTCTAAATGGCCTCCTCCCGGCACCACCATCGGACGAACTGACGGCCAACCTCGACGACGTTCGTCGCGCGTTATTCAGTCTGGCGAATTTCGGCATGCCGAGCGCGGTGCCGATGGACGTCAGTGGCACGGCCACGGAAGCGCGATCGGTGCTTCTGACGCAAGCACGCTCAGTGCTCCTCGAGGCACAACGACGGCTGAACCGCGTGACAGAATCAGACCAAGACTTCGTTCGCGCGAACGCCACGCAGGAAGAACGGCGCGATCACGACCTCGCACGACTCCGCATCATTTTCGGTCAGGATTTTCTGGCGCTGCCCCGCGTGACCGCGACCAACGCGGCTCAATTGAACGAGACCTTCGCCGCAGGCCTTTCGCTCCAGGGGCAAGATCCACTCGCCGCCGTTACCTGGTTCCAGCGGGCCGCCTACGTGAGGCCTGGCGCAACACGCCTGAACGAGGCCCTGCTCTATGGCGAAGCCGTCGGAACCGCGGCCCTCCGATTCCACGTGGGACAACTCCCCTTTCACGCACAGGATCGCTGGGTGGCTCTGCCGCCGAAGCCTGACCAGCCCTTCCCACGCGGGCGCGTCTCGCTGGTGGCACACATGTCGTCGGCACAGCCGCTCCGCTTCGATCAGCCGTTCGCCGGGCTCTTGATCGACGAATGGGTCGAGACGGTGCCAAGTCCTCGTGAGACGACAGGCGTGGCCTTTCATTACGATCAACCGAACAGCGCGCCCCCCCAGGCGCTGCTGCTGGCCGTGCCGGCGGACCGGCGTGCGAGCTGGGACCTGAACAGCCTGGAAGCCGTGCTCCAGGAGACGATGGACTTGGCCAGACTCCGCGCCGTTGCGCCAGACAGCGGCGACGAAATGATCTGGGTGGAGGACCAATTGCCCGAAGGCGCCGCTCCCCTTGGAGACGGCGAAAACTGGACCTGGATTCGGATGAAACCGGAACCGTTGTCCGGAAGGCGCGCCCATCAATCGGTTGTCTCCGCCGGCATGCACCAGCATTTCTTCCAGGGCGCCAAGACCCCGCTGTTCGTCACTGTCGGGGACCGCCTGTTCGCACACATCTACCTCGATCCCGCACGTATGCCGCGGCAAGTCATGTTGCAGTGGCATGACGGCAGCTGGGAACATCGCGCCTATTGGGGCGAGAACCTCATTCCCTGGGGCACCGACAATACCGTCAGCCGGCAGTATATGGGCCCGTTGCCCCCGCCAGGCCGATGGGTGCGTCTCGAAGTAGCGGCCGCAACCGTGGGACTCGAAGGGCGGATCGTCGGCGGCATGGCTTTCACTCTGTTCGACGGCACGGCTACGTGGGACCGCGCCGGCAAGCGTGCGTTGCAGCCGGTGGATTCCGGTGAGCAGGACCCCTCGGCACCGGCGCTGCTGTTTACCGGCGGGACCCTGGACTTCACCAGCGTGATCGATCCAGCAATAGGAGCATAGGCATGGCCTCCCGAATCAGACTCGACCTCAGCACCCAGAATCCCGACTTGCTGGACGGGTTGCAGGCGCGCATCCACGACCCGCTCTGGATGCTGGGCCGTCAATGGCAGTTCGGCGAATTCAACGGGGCCGATGCCGGTTCACCCGCTGCCGCGCAGGTGATCGTGGACACCGCCGCCGTCACCCGCTATCAACCGGGACCGCGCGCCGGTACGCTTCCGGCCAGACCCTATACAACTGACAGCCTGGCGTTAGAGACGCTGGTGGAAGCGGAACCGGTCACTGACGGTTCGCGCCCTGATTGGCGCCTCGCGGCCGAATCCGGACGGCACCTGCTCCGCCTGCTGGAGACGGCCAGGCTCGGCCCCTCCCGCGCCCAATGGTTGGGAAGCACGTACGCATTGGCAGCCCCCACAGCAGAGCAGGCCAAGCAGATCGACGCAGCCAGCCTGTCGTTCATCCGCGTGCTAGCCGGCCGCACCATCGATGGGCTACGGTTTGCCTTCCGAGTTCGCGGCCTGCAGGCCGCCAATCAATTGAATGACCTATTTCGCGACGCGCCGTTGGATCAGGTGCCAGAGGTGGATCGACCCAAGGTGCTCGGCGTCGTGACCAACTGGCTGACCTGGGTGGATAGTCTCTTTCAGCAGGGCTCAGCTCCCTCTGCCTGGATTCCGGAACGGATGGAATACGCACTGAGTGTCTCTGCCAAGACGGCGTCGAGCGAAGTGGTGCTAAACGCGCCGGAGTATCTCGATGGACGGCTGGACTGGTTTTCATTCACGACAAGTTCTGGCAATGGCCTGGGCGCCACCGAAAGCCGCACGTCATTCACAGAGGCGTTTCTTCCCGCCCCGGTCTCATTTCGCGGCATGCCCTCCTCGCGCTTGTGGGAATTCGAAGACGGCGCCGTGAACTTCGCAAGTGTCCAGGCCGCGCCGCAAGATTTGGCCCGCCTGCTACTCGTGAAGTTCGCGCTGGAATACAGCAACGATTGGTTCCTGCTGCCGCTCGACCTTGCCGTCGGCACACTGTCGCAGGTGCGCGCCCTCGTCGTGACCAACACCTTCGGCGAGCGCTTTCTCATTCCCCACGCAAGCGAGGTGGATGGCCCGACCTCTCCCTGGCGCATGTTCAGCCTCACGAATGATACTCAGAAGTTATTCTTCCTGCCGCCGGTGTTGGGCCAGCTGCTGGAAAGTCAGCCGATAGAAGACCTGTCATTATTGCGAGACGAAATGGCCAACGTGGCCTGGGCCGTCGAGCGTGTCGTCGAAAGCGCCGCAAGTCGCCCCTTGGACCGTCATGAGGCCTATCACGAGACGCTAGCGGAACAGCCTCCTGCCGCTGACGCTGACGGCGCCCCGTTGGTTTACCGGCTCGGCACCACGGTGCCCGACTATTGGATTCCACTGCTCCCGGTGAAAGACGGCACCGGCCTGCGGCTCAAACGTGGCGTCCTGCCGGCATTCGGCGATGGCGGCATTGAAGGCCTGCAACTCCCGAAGGGACGCTTGCTCGAACCGAACCGCGACCTGCTGCTCTTTGAGGAAGAAGTGCCGCGGGAAGGCGCGCGCGTCACCAGAAGTTATCAATACGCGCGCTGGATCGACGGCTCGACACACCTCTGGATCGGCCGCCGCAAAGAGCCAGGCCGCGGCGAAGGCTCAAGCGGGCTGGAGTTCGATGTGGCGGAGAAGAGAGAAGAGTTAGCTTAGTCCGTAAGGAAGGATTCCGTGAGATCTCTTATTGGGTCCCTGGCCTGACCGCCATGATCACTTGCAAGCTGACTGGGACGACTGGAAAGGCAGTGAAGGCACATGTGCTGCCAAAAGCATTCTACGAACTTCGAGAGAGTGGTGCCGGGCCATACAAGTCAGTCACCGATGCAGTCAATATCTTTCCAAAGAAGATTCCCGTTGGTCTGTACGACAAGACCATGGTGACAGAGGAGGGAGAACGCACTTTTCAACTTTTGGACGACTACGGAACTCGATTGCTTCTAAAACGTGACTCCGCCTTCCAACCGTTCCGGCATACAGAAAATATACTCGGTTGGACATTGCTGAACTATGACTACCCGACGCTGAAACTCTTCGCACTATCTATTCTCTGGCGTGCACACGCGTCAACACCTCCGGAATTCAAAAACGTCAGGCTGGGTCCACATGAGGCTCGAGTCAGACATCTCTTGCTGAACGCTACCCCCGGCACACCAGAAGAATATTCTGTGGTGATTGTCAAATGGATCGATGAAGAATTTGGCCCCGTGTTTATGGATCCTTTTCGAGAGACGTATGATGGTCTAAACTATTATCGGATTTACCTAGGCCGGTATGTGCTGTACTTCAAGGTTGATCAAAGACGGACGAATGCGGCCTTTCGTGATTTCCAGTTGGGGCAGGATACCAAACTGGTCGTCATCGCGCGCGAATTAAAGAAAAGCAAAGAGCGGCCCCTAATGCAGAAACTCGCACGGTTAAATACTGACAAGCTCGATAACAGTAAAACATTGTGATGGCATTTGGACAGTTCTGTCCACCTACAGATCAAGGCGCGTATCCAAAGTACGAAAGAGTTCTAGACAGAGCTCCACCTAGCTTTAGTCTCACTATTTCTCTTTTCCCCGAAGCGGTTACAAATGGTCACTCAACATCTCGCCCCAGCAGGAAAAGATATTCGTGCAATCCTGCCACCTTTGCTTATCGACCAGACATCTTCATCCAGGCTTTAACGCACTGCCGAATAATCCTTGCAGGAGGAACGCTGACAGCTGAACAACTACATCCCCTGCCTTTATCATATTTCCCTCGATCTCTACCCGATTCCCGACTACAGACATTTAAAAAATCACTGCTACGGTTACAAGATGATGACGCTCGACTCCAGACTCATCAGTCCCGTAGGGGGCGCTGGCCTGGTCCTCATGGCTGGCTATTTGCCCGTCATTTCCTGTTCGAATCTCATCCTCCGTCCCTTCACATGGACATCCTCTTCGGATAACTCGGCGTCCGCATTCTCCGGCATCATCGAGGGTCTACCGCGAGCCGTGACGTCCGTGGATCCCGATCAAGACCGCAACGCCTGCATCGCCCATTGGTTACTGATTTGAACTGGATCCTTCGTCAGCTGTGTCATAGACAGAACGAAGGAGTAAGAAATCTCATGACCAACTTAATCTCGACACTGAAATGCAACATTTGTTTATCTCGAATTTGCTGGAAACAGAGCAGTGGATTGGCGTTGGAAAAGTTGAAGCGCAACGGAAAACTGAGAGACAGACGGAGAGAGGAACGGCTCGATGTCAGATATGACGAAGAATGAGGCCATTATCGAGGCACTGGAGTCAGCCGGTTATCAAGAGATCAGGCTGAACGTCGTCCCTAAACGCTTCCTGTTTAGCGATGGGCGGTGTCAAACAGAGCTGGAATTCTCCAGGAACTATTTTGACGAGACCACGCTCTTCGCACTGCAAGGCCTGATGAGAGAGCATATCCTCCCGGCCATTCAGCAGCAGCGGGGGAAGAAGGTGTATGTGAACGCCCGCGGAATCAGTATCATTCCTACGAGGCACGGCCGAGAGGGCTAGTGTTAGCGGTTTCCTCTCGGTGATGCGCGGAACCTCGTTGCTCGATTGAGCCGGAATTCCGGATGCCATTCAACTCCGGAACCGGACTCCGGGAACACAT
Organism: Nitrospira sp.; assembly: GCA_049840695.1. GTDB lineage: Bacteria > Nitrospirota > Nitrospiria > Nitrospirales > Nitrospiraceae > Nitrospira_A. The sequence continues at coordinate 85,181 of JASGJV010000034.1, read as the reverse complement.
ACTTCTCACAGGTGCGGAGTTCTCTCAGATTTCGTCACAGCGTCGATCGCATTTCTGCTTGCACCTCTTCACCTCACGACCATCCGCTACTCTGATCAATTGCTAGGCCGACAGGATGCGGCCGAGCATGTTCGCCTTCCTGCCTGGACGGTGCAACTAGACCGCGGCCTGCGCGGGACAATCCTAGTTTGCTCGAAGGCAATTGGATGGTAAGGTCATTCATAAGGTTTCCGCCACTAAATGAAAAATCGAAAGGAGACTCGGTATGCTTCCCGAAATACTCCTCTTCGCTGCGTTGCATGGAACGCAAGCTCTGCCTGTATCCGACAAGATACCCTATGAATCAGCAGAAGCCTCGGCAAAACTCTTCTCAGAGGATGCGATACGGGTCGTGAAGGGCGTCATACTGGACACCACCGCCGTCAGATTGAAAGACGGGGTGGAGTTTGTGCAAATGGAGGTCGAAACCGACCGTGGTCCAGTCCGCGTACATCTGGGACCGACTTGGTACATGAATGAATACCACGATCGTTTTGATGTGAATAAAGGTCGACTGGTCACGGCCGTCTGTAGTCCGGCTATGGTAGACGGAAAGCAGGTATTAGTAGCCGCCGAGCTGACGAATGCAGACGGTCAGCAACGCATGCGCCTTCGACACCCCGATGGCACACCGGCGTGGGTCGGCGGCGAACACGCCAAGTAGCGAGGAAGGCCCTCACAAGCCCCGCAAGGAGCCCATGGATCAGGTTCGTGGACTACAATTTACGACTCGCCGTCTTGCCACGCAGTTGGACCTGCTCATTCAGGCGATCGAAGAATCAAGGTCTCCGCATGAGATTCAGGAGTTGTGCCGAGAGGGTCGAGTGGTGCTGGATTATGCCGCCACGGCGCTGGGGGGAGATGAATAAATCTCACGCACATCTTTCATCCGCTGGGTCATTTCTCGTCTGAAGCAAGCCGGTGTTTGACACGCTCATCGCGGGGGCATATCGTGAGATATGTTTGCTCGTCTATTCTCAATACTGTCGCTGGCCACCCTGGCAGTCCTGTTCAAACGCCTCGTGACACGGAGACCACCATCACGCCCGTATCGCAAAGCTGAGTCCAAGTGGCCCAGCCGAAGCTACCGCGAACCCTCCTGAAGGCTGCCGCGGCGTCGCACAACCATAAGGGTAAAGGCTGCTGCAACTTCTCTACCGCTGCAATCGACTCCAGAGCTTCTCGAGCGTTTTGACGAATGCTTTACACTCCTGATCGCTTAGATCTGAAAACAATTCCGCGACTTGCTCTTTGTATTCCGTACAGCGAGGCGAGAGCTCGGTCATCACTTTGTCCGAGAGTTCGATCACGGTGGCCCGGCGATCCGTCGGGTGCCGTCTCCGCACGACCAATCCGTCGTTTTCAAGCGAATCGACGAGCGCCGTCACGTTCGTCGCCGTCACGCCGAGTTCCTTCTTGAGGTCGCTCATGATCCTGGGGCCCCGCTCATGAATCGAGCCGAGGATGCGCAACCGCTGCGGTGACAACCCCTTCTCTACCAACAGCGATTCGGACCACCGCTGATAGGCCGGCGCAAAACTCCACAGCAATTCAACCAACCGGTGCCGGGGCAACGTCGAGATGCAGGGAGAGACGCAAACCCTGTCCTTGGGCTTGATTCGCGGGGCAACTTTGACAGGTTTCATCGTACCGATACGGTACTGTAACAAAGCAACACCTTTCAATCAGAAATTATTCATAGACACATCATTCATATATTGACTATCTTTCACAGCCTGCCGGATACTGGTTCAACTGGGGGGCGAAGAAGAAACTCCGATGCAGCTTTGCTCTGAGGTCGTTGTTCACCGTCGATATTCCAACAGGTACACCATGCTCACTATCCGATCTACATCATGGCTGCTGGCAGTGCTTCTGACCGCAGCCGGCTGCAACAACGAACAGGCCAGCAGCGGCGCCCAGGCACCGCCTCCTCCTGAGGTCGGGGTCGCGCAAGTGATTTCGAAACCGGTCCAACAATGGGACGAATACACGGGCCGCATCAACGCCATCGACACGGTGGAATTACGCCCACGCGCCAGTGGCTACGTGCAACGAGTGGCGTACAAGGAAGGGCAGGATGTAAAACAGGGCGACTTGATGTTCCTGATCGACCCTCGCCCCTACCGCGCCGCGTTGGAAAACGCCCAGGCGCAACTGGCGCGCGCACGTGTGGCGCAGCAGTTGGAGACGATCCGCAACAAGCGCGCCCAGGCCTTGATCAACGATAACGCGATCTCGCACGAAGAACTCGACTTGCGGCGTGCCGCGCAGGCGCAAAGTGCAGCGGATGTCCACGCCGCCGAGGCTGCGGTGGCTACCGCCAAGCTCAACTTGTCTTTCACGGAGGTCCGGGCCCCGGTCTCAGGACGGGCGAGCCGGGCTTTGCTGACGGTCGGCAACCTGGCGACTGCCGACGACACCCTGCTCACCACGGTGGTCTCGCAAGACCCGATGTACGTCTACTTTGATGCCGACGAAAACAGCTACCTGCGTTACAAGGAGCAGGAACGCAAGAATGAGCGCAGTGCGCAGGACAATGCCGTTCACGTCGGCCTCGCCAACGAAACCGGCTACCCGCATAGTGGCCGGGTCGATTTTCTCGACACGCAGGTGAATCCCACCCTCGGCACCGTGCGCGCTCGCGCCGTGCTGCCGAATCCCGACCGTATCTTTACGCCCGGACTCTTCGCCCGCGTACAGTTCGTCAGCGGCCAAAAGGCACAGGCCCTCTTGATCGACGACAAGGCCATCCTCACCGATCAGGATCGCAAATATGTGTATGCGGTCGACAAAGACGGGAAAGCCCAACGCAAGGACATCGTGCTGGGCGGTGTGGTCGATGGATTGCGCGTCGTGCAATCCGGTCTCGCGCCGGATGACAGGATCGTCGTGGTCGGCCTGCAAAAAGTTTTCTACCCCGGCATGCCGGTCACTCCAGCCGAAGTGCCGATGGACAAGCCGTCGGCGCCAGCCGCCACTCCAGCCATGGCCGGGCAGTAAGGAGATCCGGCCATGGACTTTTCCAAGTTTTTCATCGATCGTCCGATCTTCGCCGCGGTGCTGTCGATCGTGATCTTTGCCGCCGGATTGATCGCTATTCCCATCCTTCCGATCAGTGAATACCCCGAAGTCGTCCCGCCCGCCGTGATCGTGCGCGCCATCTACCCGGGCGCCAATCCCAAGGTGATCGCCGAAACCGTGTTGACGCCGCTGGAAGAACAGATCAATGGCGTCGAGAACATGATGTACATGAAGTCGGTGGCCGGCTCCGATGGCGTGTTGCAGATGACGATCACGTTCCGTCCCGGGACCGATCCCGACGCCGCCCAGGTGCAGGTGCAGAATCGCGTCAGCCAGGCACTCTCACGGCTGCCGTCGGAAGTGGTCAGCCTGGGCGTCACAACTCAGAAACAGTCGCCGACCTTCCTGGTGATGGTTCAGCTGCTCTCTCCGGAGGGCAAATACGACGCGCTCTACCTGCGCAACTACGCCAACATCAAAATCAAAGATGAACTGGCGCGCTTGCCCGGTGTCGGCCAGGTGCAGATTTTCGGCAGCGGCGACTATGCGATGCGTATCTGGCTCAACCCCGACAAGATCGCGTCGCGCGGAATGACCGCCGGCGATGTCGTCACCGCCGTGCGGGAACAAAATATCCAGGTCTCGGCCGGGCAGCTGGGCGCGGAACCGATCGCCAAAGACACCGACTTCCTCATTTCCATCAATGCCCAGGGTCGTCTGCGCACGGCTCAGGAGTTCGGCAACGTCGTGCTGAAAATCGGCGCGGGCGGCGAAGTCGTCCGCCTTTCCGACGTGGCGCGTATCGAACTCGGCGCCAACGACTATACGTTGCGCGGGCAGCTCGACAATCAGGACGCCCCGCCCATCGGGATTTTCCAGGCTCCCGGCGCGAACGCGCTGAGCGTCCGCGATGCCGTGATCGCCAAGATGGACGAATTGAAGACGCGCTTCCCCCCCGGCCTCACCTACCGCTCGGACTATGACACCACGGTGTTCGTGCGCGATTCCATCCAGGCCGTCGTCCAGACGTTGATGGAAGCGATTCTCCTCGTGGTGCTCGTCGTCATCCTGTTTCTGCAAACCTGGCGCGCCTCCATCATTCCGCTGATCGCCGTGCCGGTGTCGGTGGTCGGCACGTTTGCCGCGCTGTACCTCTTTGGATTTTCCATCAACACACTCACACTCTTCGGCCTCGTTCTTGCGATCGGCATCGTAGTGGATGACGCGATCGTGGTGGTGGAGAACGTCGAACGCAATATTGAAGAAGGACGCACACCGCTCCAGGCGGCACACCAGGCGATGCAGGAAGTCTCGGGCCCGATCGTCGCCATTGCGCTCGTGTTGTGTGCCGTGTTTGTGCCGATGGCTTTTCTGAGTGGCGTCACCGGCCAGTTTTACAAACAGTTCGCCGTGACGATTGCCATTTCGACGGTCATCTCAGCCATCAATTCACTGACTCTTTCGCCGGCCCTGGCAGCCAAGCTGCTCAAAAGCCACGGCACACCGAAGGACGCCCTTTCGCGGTTGATCGAACGACTATTCGGCTGGGTGTTCCGGCCGTTCAATCGTTTTTTCAAGGCCAGTTCCAACGGGTATCAAGGCACCGTCTCGCGCACATTGAAACATCGCGGTTCGGTCTTTGCCGTCTATGCATTGCTCTTGGTCGTCACCGGCATGCTTTTCCAAGCGGTACCCCGAGGCTTCATTCCCACCCAGGACAAGTTGTATCTGATGGCCGGGGTGAAACTGCCGGAGGGCGCCTCCCTCGACCGTACGGATGCGGTCTTACGACAGGTCGTCGCCATCAGTAAGACCGTGGACGGCATCGCTCACGTGGTGGCCATGACTGGCCTGAATCCGTTGCAGTTTACGAACACACCGAACTACGGTATCGCCTTTTCGATCTTAAAGCCGTTCGACGAGCGCCACCGCAGCGCCAAAGAAATCAGCGAGGAGATGAATCAAAAGATCTCCGCCATCAAGGAAGGCATCACCTTCGTGTTGATGCCGCCGCCGATTCTCGGGCTCGGCAACGGCGCGGGGTACGGACTCTTTGTGGAAGACCGGGCGGGACTGGGCTTCGGGGCGCTGCAAAATGCGGTCGGCGGCCTGCAGGGAGCGGTCATGCAAACGCCGGGAATGGGATACCCGATTTCCGGCTATCAGGCCAATGTGCCGCAGCTCGACGCCGAGGTGGACCGAGTCAAGACCAAGACTCAGGGCATTGCCTTGACGGATCTATTCGCCACGATGCAGATCTACCTCGGTTCGGCCTATGTGAACGACTTCAACCTGTTCGGTCGAACCTGGCGTGTGTATGCGCAAGCGGACGGCGATTTTCGCGGGAAGGTCGAGGACATCGCGAATCTCAAAACGCGCAACGACCGCGGCGAAATGGTCCCGATCGGGTCGATGGTGAAATTCAGTCAAACGTATGGGCCTGATCCGGTGCTGCGCTACAACGGGTATCCTGCGGCAGATTTTATGGGAGAGGCCGATCCCGCCAAGTTCTCATCGGCACAGGCGATGGACACAATCCGCAACATCGCCGGGAAGGTGCTACCGAACGGCATGACCATCGAATGGACCGATTTGAGCTTTCAGGAAGCGTCGCAAGGAAAGGCGGCTCTGTTGGTGTTTCCCATAGCCATCTTGTTGGCCTTCCTCGTCCTCGCCGCCCTGTATGAATCCTGGACCTTGCCGCTGGCGGTGATCCTGATCGTGCCGATGTGCATGCTGTGCGCGCTGGCCGGCGTCAAACTCACCGGGGGCGACAACAATACGTTCGTGCAGGTCGGCCTGGTGGTGCTGATGGGCCTGGCGTGTAAGAATGCGATCCTGATCGTCGAATTTGCGCGCGAGCTGGAGTTGCAGGGAAAGGGCATTGTCGAAGCGGCACTCGAAGCCTGCCGCCTCCGGCTGCGCCCCATCGTGATGACGTTCGGTCGCCTTCATCGCCGGTACGGTTCCACTCGTGCTCTCACATGGCGCCGGCGCGGAGGTACGTTCCGCCACAGGCATCACAGTATTCGCCGGCATGATCGGCGTGACCCTGTTCGGCTTATTTCTGACACCGGTGTTTTATGTCGGCCTGCGTATGCTGTCAGGGCGCAAGCTGATCAGGCACGATGAAGAAATGGAAGCGGTGCAGCCGGCAGGTCACATGAGCGGAGTCAGGAACCCCCATTGACCGGTCAGTTGACTCGAACTTTAGGCGCAATACGCGCCACCTTATTTCCGCTCTCTTGCGACGTCGCCGGCTCGAATCCGTATTTGAGCAGAAGCTTTTGAATCCGGGGACTCATGAAGAACTCTGTGAATTGTTCGGCAGCCACTCGTGACTCATCGCGGCACGTCCACGCTATCGCCTGCCCGAACCGGACCGGCGTATAGGCGCCGCCGGGCATCTCATCGATGATGCGGACCTGTCCGCTGTTGTTGATGGCATCCACCCGGTACACCAGACCCATCTCTGCTTCTTCCCTACGGATCATGTCAATAACTTCGTCGTGATGGGTGGCGGATATGAGGCGGAACCGGTCTTTATATGAAGGATCAACCGCGCGAAGCGCCCGTGCCGTAATGGGTCCGGCGGCGGAGTTCTCCAACGCCCCGATCGCAACCCTGGTTCTTCGCTCCGAACGACAGGTCGTGAAAAGAAATCGGCATGGCCTGCGACGCCGCTGACATGACGAACACCAAAGACGTCTGCGCGTAGACCTCGGGCCCGCCATTGAGAGTCAGCCCCTTCGTCTGCAATTTCACGAGATCCTCCACCGCGGAGAGCAACACATCCATAGGCGCTCCGCTTTCAACGTCACGACGGAGAGCTTGCGATGAGCCATACACGACTTTGACCGTTGCTCCGAACTCACTTTCAAACATGGGCACCACTTCCTGAAAGGCAGCCTTGAGACTGTAGGCCGCGCCGATCGTCAGGTTTTCTGCCTGTACTGGCTCGCCGATCGCCAATCCTCCCGCAAGCCCGACTGCCATTGCGAGGAGCGTGCTGAATCTCCGGATTCCCTTCATCACCTCAACCTCCCCGGTTTTCGATCCGTGCGTCATCTCCGCGACCATTGCCGTGAGAATACTGCTATCCACGACGAAACCGAATGGTCGCAAGATTAGTACCAGCCGCGTCCGTCATCCGAACAATTGCCAAAAGCCGGATCAATTGCCAGGGTTCTTGTGAAATGACAGGGCTTTTTGCGTTGCCGTTGCGATTTCCCTTCGGGCGAAACCGTGAAACTTTGCACTGTGCGCACAGTGCGATAATGCCCCTTCGAGAATTTGCCTTCCCGTGATCGCAAGAGGAAACCGCCTAATCGGTGATCGCCCTCTCCAAACGTGCGAATACACGACCGTTGTTGTCCGTCGTCAGAAAGGACGCAGGACGGCAAGAACCTTGCTCTATTCCACCATCGACAATCGCACACTGCTGTTCGTGGTTTAATATAGATCTGCAATCCTCGGATTGCGGACGAGGACTTCCAGTATGAATGAAATCGTCCTCATCGCCCTCCGTAGACCCTACACCTTCGTGGTGATGTCCATTCTCATCGTGCTGCTCGGCACCATCACGGTGCTTCACATGCCAACGGACGTCTTTCCCAATATCACGATCCCCGTCACCTCAGTGGTCTGGGCCTATGCCGGTCTGCTGCCGCAGCAGGTCGAAGGCCGCATCACCTATCTCTTTGAGCGCTTCCTCACCTCAACGGTGGAAGGCATCAAATACATCCATAGTCATTCTTACTACGGCAGCAGTATCACCAATATTTTTCTCCAGGACGGAGTGGATGTGGGGAGAGCCGAGGCGGATATCACCGCCATTGCGCAGACCGTCGTCAAAGCACTGCCGCCGGATATCTCCCCGCCCATGGTCATGCGCCTCGCGCCCTCCTCCATCCCGGTGGCGATGCTCCAAATCAGTTCCGACCGGTTGACCCCGGCGGAACTTTACAATCTGGCCTACATGCGGATCCGGCCCTTACTCGTGACCGTACCCGGGATCGTCCTGCCGCACCCCTATGGCGGCCAGGACATGCAGGTCATGGTGAATCTCGATCAACAGAAGCTGCTCGCCCGCAATTTGACCCCGGCCGACATCCACAATGCCCTCATGCAGCAGTACCTGGTGCTGCCGTCCGGCGATATCAAAATCAAGCAGACCGATTGGATCGTGCAGACGAATGCGTCACCGATGCAGATCGAGCATTTCAGCGATATCCCGGTCAAACGGGAGGACAACGCCTTCATCTATCTGCGCGACGTCGCCACGGTCCGCCTTATGGGCCGGGTGCAGCAGAACGCCGTGTTAGTGAAAGGGAAACAGACGGTCATCATCGTGGCGATGAAGAGCACGGAGGCCTCGACCCTGGACGTGGTCAATGGGATCAAGAACATGATCCCGCGCGCGGAGCAAATTTCTCCCGAAGGTGTCGAGATCAAACTGCTCGATGACGCCTCCACCTTCGTCAAGGATTCGATTGCCGATGTGCTGCATGAAATGCTGACCGCCGGCGCGCTGGTCGGCTTGATTGTGCTGCTGTTGCTCGGATCATGGCGGGCCACGGTGATCGTCTGGACATCAATTCCGCTCTCCATCCTCACCGCGCTCATCGGTCTGCATTGGCTCGATGAGACGATCAATGTCATGACCTTGGGCGGGTTGGCGCTGGCCGTCGGCATCCTCGTCGATGACGCCACCGTGATGATCGAGAATATCGACCGGCATCTCGAAATGGGCAAACCACTCGAGCAGGCCATCGTCGATGCCGCCAATCAGATCGTGGTCCCGACGTTCGTCGCCACGCTCTGCATTGCGATTGTCTGGATTCCCCTCTTCGAGCTTGGCGGCGTCGCCGGCTACCTGTTCAAACCCATGGCGGAAGCGATCATCATTGCGATGCTGGCTTCCTTCATCCTGTCGCGCACATTGGTGCCGACCATGGCGAAATATATGATGAAGGGGAACCATGTCGAAGCCGCTTGATCCCGCTGATCAGACAGGTCCGGGCTCCTCACGCAATATCTTCGTTCGCTTTCAGCAATGGTTCGAACGCGGGTTCAACCGGTTCCGCGAGCGCTACGGGCTGCTGCTCGAACGGGCCATTGCCCGGCGCCGGGCGTTCGTCACCGTCTCCCTCGTGATTGCCGTGGCTTCGCTGTCGCTATTTTTCTTTCTCGGGCGCGACTATTTTCCCGAAATCAGGTCCGGTGTCATTCAGATGCACATGCGGGCCCCTCTCGGGACACGCATCGAGGTATCGGGACGGATCGCCACGCTGGTCTCCAACAGCGTCGAAGAACTGTTGGCCGGGGAGGTCGAAAACATCGTCAGCAATTGCGGCTTACCGGTGGGAGCGCATAATCTCGCGTTCATTCCGACGCCGACCATCGGATCGCAAGATTGCGACCTCACGATTCTGTTGAGAGATGAAAAGTCGCCGGTGTGGGAGTACCGCCGCATTCTTCGCAAGGGTTTGACGGAGCGGTATCCGGGCACAGAGTTTACCTTCCAGCCCTCTGATCTGACTGCCAAGATTCTGAACTTCGGCGCACCGGCGCCGATCGACGTCCAGATCAAGGGCCCGGACATGCACCCCAATTATGAATTCACACGCAAACTGGCTGGCAAGCTACGCCAGATTCCCGGCGCGACCGACGTGGTCATCCAGCAGACCATGCGGACGCCGACGCTCATGGTCGAAGGCAACCGCACCTTCGGCCTGGCCGTCAACCGAACTCAAAAGGAAATGGCGTCCAACCTCCTGATGACGACCGCCGGCAGCCAACAGATCGACCAGGTGTATTGGCTCGATCCCAAGACCGGTATGTCCTACCTGATCAACGTGTATACGCCGCAAGCTCAGGTCGATAGCGTCAACAGTCTCAGGACGATTCCCGTTGAACCGTCCAATGATGTGGCTGACAACAACCATGACGTGCAGTTGCTGGGCAATCTAGCCGACCTCTCGGCGGAAGGCACTCCGGGTGTGATCACCCACGCGAACATCATGCCGCTCTTCGATATCTATGTCGGCACGGAAGGCCGCGACCTCGGCGGCGTGCTGGCGGATGTCGAAACCGTCGCCAAGAGCATGGAGCACGAGCTGCCGCGCAGCGCCGCCATCGAAATCCATGGCCAGGCTTCGCTGATGCACGACGCGTATTTCGAGTTGATCTTCGGACTACTCGCCGCCATCGTGCTGGTCTATTTGTTGATCGTCGTCAACTTTCAGTCCTGGCTCGATCCTTTCATCATCATTACCGCTTTGCCCGGCGCGTTAGCCGGTATCGCGTGGGCCCTGTTCCTGACGCATACGCGGCTCTCCGAGCCGGCGCTGACGGGAGCGATCATGACCATGGGAACGGCGACGGCCAATTCCATTCTCGTCGTCTCCTACGCGCGCGAACGGCTCGAAACGCATGGCGAAGCGCTACGCGCCGCGATTGAAGCAGGAACGACTCGGTTCCGCCCCGTACTCATGACCGCTTCGGCCATGATCTTCGGCATGGTCCCCATGGCGACAGGGTATTCTCAGAATGCGCCCCTCGGCCGCGCCGTAATCGGCGGCCTGCTCGTGGCCACCATCTTCACCTTGTTTTTCGTCCCCTGCGTCTATGCCATTCTGTATGACGGGCGAAGCCTTCCTGCAAAGGAGCAACTCTGATGCTGAAGCGTCTCTCACCACGCCCCGGTATCCTCGCCGGTATTGTCCTCCTCCTGCTCTATCTCAGCTATCGGATCTATGAGAGCAATGTTGACGCCACAACATTGCGCAAGCACACGCTGGAGGACACGGTCTCCACGGTGGCCATCACCTACCCCAAGCCGGTGCCGCCGACAGAAACGATCACCCTGCCCGGCAACATCCAGGCCTGGTTCGAAGCGCCGATCTACGCGCAGGTCTCCGGCTACGTCAAGATGTGGTACAAGGACTACGGCGCCCTGGTCCAAAAGGGCGACATCCTCGCTGAAATCAACGCCCCTGCCCTTGATGCCCAATATGCCCAGGCGAAGGCGGATCTTGCCGCAGAACAAGCCAAATATGCCCTCGCCGACTTGACGGCGAAACGCTGGGTCGCCCTGCGCAAAAACCATGCGGTTTCCGAACAATCGATTTCCGTGCAGGAAGCCAACGCCAAGGCCGAAGCTGCCAGGGTGAAGGCAGCGGAACAGAACGTAAAGAATTTCGAGGCGCTGATTCAGTTCAAAACCATCGTCGCGCCCTATGATGGTGTCGTGACCGTCCGCAACATCAATGTCGGCGACTACATCAATAAAGAAGGCAACATCAGTAATCGGAGTTCCATCACCAATCTCTTTACCGTGGCCGATGTCAGCATGCTGCGGCTCTTCGTCAACGTCCCTGCAGCCTTCGGAGCGTTTCTCAAACCGGGGCTGACGGCTGACGTGACGGTACCGCAATTGCCCGATCGTCATTTCACCGCGAAATTCCTGACGGTCGCCCGCGGATTCGATGTCAGCACACGCACCGCCGTCACTGTCTTTACGATCGACAACGAAGATCGGGCGTTGTGGCCAGGGTCTTATGCCAAGGTCCATCTCACCGCGCCGGTCGACCGAAATGTGCTCACCATTCCCTCCACCGCGCTGGTGTTTCAGGAGCACGGGACACAAGTGGCCGTGGTGGCGGAGGACGATCGTGTGCAGCTGAAACCCATCACCGTGAGCAAACTCATGGACAATGCCGTCGAGGTGTCAGGAGGGATTTCCAGTCAGGACCGCATCGTGAACAACCCCAGCGCCGCCTTGCTGGAGGGCGACAAGGTCCGCGTCGTCACACCGGCGCCCGGGTATGATCTTGTGGGCACCGCCACGCCCCTCACGAAGGAACCGGCGTTGAAATGACCTTCTTCCGAAACAGGCCAAAGCCATGCGTACTAGGTAGCGCAGCGGGCTCAGGCCGATTCATAGACGCGGCCCGAACCTCCGCGCTCCTGCTGGCGCTCAGCCAGTCGGCCTGTAGTACCTTTCCCGCTGTAGACCTCTCGCCTCCATATGAGCCGGCTCAATTCGTGGTCCCGGCCTCATGGCATGGGTCGAGCCCTTTTGTCGAAGCGAACCCGTCCGATGGCGAGTTGCGTCAGGACTGGTGGACCCTGTTCAAAGACCCGGTCCTGAACGAGTTGGAAACGCAGGCGCTGACGGCCAATCCTGACCTGCAGGCCGCCGCCGAACGGTTCGTGCAATCCCGCGATGTGATGATGAAGGCGCGATCGCAGTATCTGCCTCGCGTCGGGTTGGGATTTGACGCGACCGATAACAGGCAGTCCCTCCATCGCCTGTTTCGTCCGCCCGATAGTCCACTGGAGGAATCGAGCGTTGTAGGTGGCGGGCTCGCATCCTGGGAGCCGGACTTCTGGTCGGCGCTGCGCAACGCGACGCGGGTGGAGATCTACCGGGCCGAAGAGCGCGCCGCCGATTTCGGACTCGCGCGCCTGAGCCTGCAAGCGGAGGTGGCCGCCAACTATTTTGCGTTACGCGGCCTCGATGCGCAGGAGGCCATCTACACCCAATCCATCACTCTCTATACACAATCGTTGGAACTCGTGAACGCCCAGTTCATCGGCCAGATTGCCTCGGCGCTCGACGTCGCCCGCGTCGAATCTCTGCTGTTCAGCACCGAGACGCGAAGGGCCCAGATACAAGGCCAACGCCAAGTACTGGAACAAGCGATCGCCATTTTGCTCAACGTGGCGCCCGCTGCCTTTAAGATCGCGCCCGTCAATGACCTCAAGATGGCGGCCTTCACGCTTCCGCAAACGCTGCCGTCCACCTTACTCGAACGCCGCCCCGATATCGCTGCCATGGAACGCCGGATGGCACAGGCCAATCGCACCATTGGTATAGCACGCGCCGCGTTTTATCCGAACGTGTCGTTTCGGCTCGGCGGCGGATTTGAAGATGAGGCGTTCAGTCTATTTTCGCTGGCGAACAGTTTCTGGTCATACGGGTCCGGCGTGTCGTTGCCACTGTTCCAGGGTGGGTATCGCCGGGCGCAATTGCAGCAGTCCTGGTCTGCCTACCGCGAAACGGAAGATCGATACCGGTTGAACGGTACTCAACGCCTTCCGGGAGGTGGAGAATAATCTCAGCTTAACCAACCGGCTGACCCTGGCGGCCAACAGACAGGACGCCGCTGTGGGAGCGACACTCAAAACGCAAGACCTGACCATGGAGCTGTATCAGGGTGGTTTGGCTTCCAGCCTCGAACTGATTTACGCCCAGGTCGCCATGCTGACCGCGCGGATCGAGTCGGTGCAGATCAAGGCCGAATTGCTGCGCACCTCGGTGGCGCTCATCCGTTCGCTCGGCGGAGGCTGGAACCGCCAGCAACTGCCGACCGATGACGAGATTCAACCCTTCGGGACGTTCCAATACGTGAATCTCGACAAGCCACCAGCAGTCCGAGGCATCGACGTGAACGCAGAGAATAATCGCCTGCACAACGACCTCACCAAAAAACCCGCGGTTCGGTAGTCACCACACAGCCCCGCAAGCGGCAGGTCCAGCGACGGCCTCCTCGCAATTCAGCAGCAGCCGTCTAATTGTGATTACTGCGACCGGAAGTGAATCCGCACGGTGAGTTCGCCATCGACAGGATCGTCGCCCTTGAGCTGCGGGGCGAAAGTCCATTTGTTGAGCGCGATGATGCCGGCAATCGTGAGCTCGCGATGTTTGGCCGATTCCAACACGACCACCGTCACCTGCGCTTCTTTTGACACGAGCAGGCGCGCCTTCATCCAGTCATCCAACGGTTTCCCTTCCAGCGACGAGGGAATGGCGGGCCATGGTGTTCACTTCGGCACAGGCCCCACCTGCTGATCCTTGTTCAGCGGCAGCCCGTGCACATGCACTTCGGGCAGCTCGATGATGTCCGCATCCAGCGCATGATCCGCCTCATGCGTCGCCTCATCCCCTGTCGTGGCATGAGCTGAAACTGACAGGCAGAGAACTCCCACAATCGACAATGTCAGAAAGTATTGCATCAGGTTTGTATCCTATCTTATCCGACCGAGAGGCCGGCACAGGCCATCCAGCGAGTCCGCAGTGTAACAGTTTCAAGAACAGGCTACCTAATGTGGACAGCCGCAAGAGTCCCAGACGTCAATCTTCCCAGTCGAAATCGGAGACCCAAACGGGTCATCCAGCAAGGCCGCATGTTCCCACAGTCCGAAGCAGATGCCCAACAAGGTTGTCCAGCAAGGCCGCAACCCTTCAACTTAACCTGTCGGAAACGGATGCTCAAACGGGTCATCCAGCAAGGCCGCAGGCGACGCACGAACCGGAGGCGTACCCTCGGGGGTACGTTGAGGATTCGTGCGAGCCGAGAACAATGCTGGTGACCCGTTTCAGCATCCGGCTAGAAAAACCATTGGCCACGGAAGAAAAACGACCTCGGCATCCCCGCGTGGGCCACACCCAGACCGATACTCCCCTCTCCCTGGTTGATGTAATACTTCTGATCCAACAGATTAATGATGTCGAATCCCAGCAAGAATTTCTGCCCGTCCCATGGCAACGGAAACACATGGGCAATGGACAAGTTGTAGATGGTGTACGAGGGACTGTGCGTGGAATTGGTCTTTGCTTCTTCGTTTTCGGCAGTCCGCAATCCCGACGCGAACAACATCTGCCCGGTCATGGTCGTCCGTTCCAGGAATTTGTACGTCACCACGGCGGAACTCGTCAGCGTCTGCATGTGATCGCAGAACACGCCGCCGCGGGAATTGATGTCGGCGATTTCCTTCGTCTCCAACAGGAAATGCCCGGACTGCAAGCCATATCCTTTGCATTGGCCCCAGGCCACGTTGCCGCGGGCCGTCAGGTTGTCAGTGAGTTGCAGCTTCAACGCGCCGTCGATCCCGCGCTGCCAGCCTCGCTCAAACGCGAAATAATTCAAGAGCGGCGTCGTCCCGAATTGCCCCGCATCCGACAGGAAGTTGCTCAACTTGTACCAGCCGGTGAACTGCAGGGTGGCATAGCGATTCAATGCATGGTAACTGCCGACTTCAAAATAATGCGCACGCTCCGCGCGCACGCTGTTGTTCGTCACATCCTCCGGTTGCGCTCTGGTCCCAAGCGTATTGAGTTTCGCAAATGAGATCGCTTCCAGATTCGGCGGCGTGAACATCCGGCCATAAAACGCATGGAACACGTTCGACTGGTCGTACTTATAGGTGGCGCCAAGCCTTGGACTGACCTGCCCCTCATTTCGGAGATACTGCACCGCATCTGCACGCAGGCCGAGGTTGAAGGTCCACTTATCGGTGGGACTCCACTGGTCCTGAATCCAAAATTCCTGCCGATACCCGATCTGGCGATTGTCGGCGTTCAGACTCAGTAGGTCGCCGGTCGGATTCCCCGCCCCGTCATCGGCAAAGGTAAAGAGCCGGGTCTTGTTCACCGACTGCGTGCGATCGAGTTGGAAACCGGCCTTGATGAGATGCTCCTTACTATGCACATAGGTGTAATCGAATCGCAGACCGGTTGAGTAAGCATTGCGATCCTGATCGGCGGATGAGAACGGCTCGGCCGGATCAGCCGTATAGGCGAGAACGTTCAGTGGGTCGGTTTTGAATGTGGCTCGCGTGTGCCTCATGTATCCCGCGAGGCTGAAGTAATTGTTCGCGTTCACGTCGTGCCGCCACACCATGTGACCGTACTGGTTGTTCTCCTTCTGAAATTCATTGATGGCCTGCGAGGCAACGGGCGTAAACCCAGGCCGCCCTGCTTGCAGCAGCGGCAACATCTGTCCGCTCGGATCCAGCTCCAAGCCTGGCGTCGTCGGAATTTGGTACTTCGCGACGGAATTTAAGAACAACCAGGTAAAGTTGTTCTTATTATCATGCTGGTAGTCGCCGCGGATGAACGTCTGATTTCGTTCGCTCTGGCCGTGGAACACCGAATGGCCCAGCGTCGGGGGTTCGATGCCTCGGTTCGTCGCCGTATGGCTGTTTAAAATATAGAACCGGAATTTTTCGCCGACTGTTCCGCCATATTCGAATGACGGATTGAGCGTGCCGTTCGAGCCTCCCATCATCTGCACCGATCCGAAGGCCGGCTTGGTTCCGCTCTTCGTCGTGATATCCAACACCGCCGCCGCCTTGTTGCCATACTGCGCTTCCATCCCGCCCAGAATGATGTCGGCTCGATCCCAGGCGCGAGGACTGATGACATCCGAAAACGTCGAACGAAACGGTATCCGGTATCGGGACACCATCGATACGCAACTGCAGATTCGCATGATCCTGCCGGATATGTACCTGCTTCAACGACCCGTAGACGACGCCGGGAATGGTCAGCAGCACGTCCTGGAGATCGTTGTTGTTGCCGCGCGGGAGGGATTCAATCTCTTTCCGGCTGAGCGCATAGGTCTCGCTGGAGGCCTTGTACTGAATCGGGGCCAGCAGCGACACCACTTCCAGCGAGATTTCATTGGTCTTGGCCAGCGTCAACGTCACCGGCCCGACTGGTTCAGCGCCGCTTTTCAGGATGAGATATTCGCTCCGATCGGTATCCAACTGGGCACTGACGGAATAGGTACCCTCCGAGGGCAGTTCCACCGTAAACTCTCCCGCCTCATTAGCCACCGCCGTCACGATGACGGTGCCCTCCTGATCCTTCACCTGCACAGAGGCCTGCGGCACACGCCGGAGATCCTGGTTCTGCACGATCCCGACGAGAGTCCGGCCGACCTCTACCGCCGGCTGCTGGGCATGGACGGACAGGATGCCGAACGCCCCCGACCAAACTCCCAGACTCAACACTATGTATATCCTCAACGACCACATCATGCCCCCCCACGAAGATTTCCCGCCTGCGTGAGCCGAGGCACAGCCCCGGTTGCTCGGCGCAGGTCGACCACTGATGCACAGATGGCGGCGCGGAATTATCGTTGTGGAGGTGCACGGGAGGCGCGGGAGGCAGGAACGGACTGGGAGACCAGAACGGGCGACGGCAGGGGTTGCGGCGGCGCATGCGCCAGGAATGCGCAGGGGACCGGCACGTCACCGGTCAGCGAATGACCGGTATGATACTGCACCCACTGGCAGAGGTCGGAATCGGAATGTTCGTGGCCATCATGATCGGCGGCTGCCAGTTCATGATGGATCTCCAACGCGGCGGCGAACGGTGCCATCGCCAGCAGGAGTGTCACCAGGAGCAGGGCGATGATCGAACCGAATCTGACGGACGCGTAACGGGGCAGCATGGCCATCTAATAGTCCAAGAAGCACGTCGGCAAACTTTGATTTTTTAGCAAAGCGCCTGGTTGAATGCAAGGCAATGTGCCCATGATGCACTCCTCTGGACTTTCTCCTTCAGTTTTCGCTATGTTAACCCACAATTTGCATTTCGCACCTAAAGCAGAGAGACCGTTCCAAAGGGACCATCATGAATAGGCCGATCGATAACCAGCATGTCATAGAGATTAAACCGCTCCCCTCGCCCCGCGATGTGAAAACGCAGCTGCCTATCAGCGACGAGGTGTCCGAGCTGGTCTTCCAGACACGCCAGGCGATCCGGAACATCCTGCACGGGCGTGACATGGACCGTCTCATTGTGGTCGTCGGCCCCTGCTCGATTCACGATCCTGATGCCGCCTACGAATACGCTGACCGGCTGAAGCCGGTCGCTGAGGCCGTTCGCGACAAACTGCTGATCGTCATGCGTACCTATTTCGAGAAGCCCCGAACGACTGTGGGCTGGAAGGGTCTCATCAATGACCCTCAGCTTGACGGCACCTGCGACATTGCTCAGGGCATTCAGCTGGCCCGGACGATTCTACTGAACATCAATGGCAAGGGCCTTCCCTGCGCCACCGAACTGCTCGATCCCGTCACGCCGCAATACATTGCCGACCTCCTGAGCTGGACCGCCATCGGCGCACGGACGACCGAAAGCCAGATTCACCGTGAAATGGCCAGCGGCCTTTCGATGCCGGTCGGGTTCAAGAACGGCACGGAGGGCAGCCTGCAAGTGGCCATCAACGCCATGATTACCAGCCGGAGTCCCCATCATTTTGTGGGAGTGAACGCCGACGGGATCACGTCGATCATCAAGACCACCGGGAATCCCGATCATCACATCGTGTTGCGCGGCGGCGGCGGACGCACAAACTACAGCGTCGAGGACATCGCCCGTGCCGAAACGGCCGTGGGGAGCGAAGGGTTGGCCCGCGGCGTGATGGTGGACTGTTCGCACGACAACTCCGGGAAGAACCATCAACGCCAGGTTGAAGTGGCTCGCGACGTCTTGAAACAGTTTCAACGCGGCCGGCGCTCGATCATGGGTCTCATGCTGGAAAGCCACCTGGAAGGCGGCCGGCAGAACTGGGATCCGAACAAGACGTTGACGTACGGCATGTCGATCACCGATTCCTGTCTCGCCTGGAGCGACACCGAAGAGTTGCTCTACGGTATGGCTGAGTCACTCTCCGCCAAGACGGTGTAGCCTCATATCGTCCTATCACTTCGATTCCTACTCTGACAGCCGGATGCCGGAATCCACTCCATGTTAATCGATACCCATACCCATCTCGACGATGCACGGTACGCATCCGACCGCGACGCCATGATCGCCCGAGCGCGGGAGGCGGGCGTGGAGACGATGATTACGATCGGCTGTGATCTCGCAACAAGCCGGTCGGCGGTTGCCCTCGCCGGTCACTACCCCTTCGTGTATGCATCGATCGGCGTCCATCCGCACGAGGTGAAACACATCACGGATGGTTGGTATGACGAACTGCGGCAGTTGGCGCAAGAGGACAAGGTCGTGGCCTACGGGGAAATCGGCCTCGATTATCACTACAACCACTCCAATCCGGAAGAGCAGCGCCTCCGATTCCGTGAACAGATTCAACTCGCTCGGGAACTGAAGCTCCCCGTGATCATCCATACCCGGGAGGCGCAGGACGATACCATTCGTATCTTGAAGGAAGAACGGGCGTCAGAGATCGGCGGGGTCTTTCACTGCTTTTCCGGGGATGCCTGGCTGGCAAAGGATGCGCTGGAGTTGGGATTCTACCTGTCGTTCTCCGGCATCCTGACGTTTCAAAACGCAACGATGTTGCGGGACATCGCCAAGACCGTACCGGCCGACCGGTTGCTCATCGAAACCGATTGTCCCTACCTCACCCCGATTCCCCACAGAGGCAAACGCAACGAACCGGCCTACGTCAAACACGTCGCCGAAACGTTGGCTACGATCACGTCCGATGGCGAAAACCTGACTGCGGATGACATCGGCCGGCTCACCAGTGACAACGCGCGCCGCCTGTTCAAAATTCCCTGAGTTGCTGGTTTCGCTTGCGCTGGGACTTGGGCAGCTTGCGAGGATTCCCGCCTTTTTCTTTTGACCGTTTCACGACCTCGGCCTCTCCCCGATCCAATTCTTTGAATGCCGGAGCCTGGTGGCGCGCCGGTTTCTCGTGGAGTTTGGCGCGAAACTCAGGGGCACCGATCACGAAGGCTCCGGCGGCCCTGGCCGCATTAATCACTTCGTGATCCGAGGACACCACCGCGCAATCCCTGCCATACAATCGTGCCAGACGCTCGATCACCTGGTCGGCGCGTTCGCCCCGTTTGGAATAGACCACCTCGACGCCTGACTGAAACTCGCGCTGTTCGGCTCCCAGGCCTCCCTGCCATCCATCGAACACCACCGTGATCGCATGCCCCTTGCGTTGACGGTAGCCGGCGAGGGCATGGAGCAGCCCATCGCGCGCCGCTTCGAGGCGGCCAGGACCGGTTGGAGCCGCCATGCGCGCGCTTCCCAGCAGGTTATATCCATCGACAAGAAGATGTGTCGCCATCTACAATTACGCAGTTTGAGACCTTTTGTTGACAATACCATAAACATCTGAGAAAAGGCCTAGATGGTACCTTGTCGAGAAGCGTTCCGACTTTTCCCTCGGATGAATTGGCTGCTCCGCCTTTGCCTCGTACTGACCCTCGGCTGGTTCCTGGCTGGCTCGCTCTCCCTGTCGAGCGCGGAAATGCCATACGAGCCATCCTGGCCTCAGATTCCTCAGCTGTCCGGAGACACAGCGGCGCCTCAGTTCTTGCTCGTCAAACAAGACTCCGCCGGCACCTCGCGTTATCCGATCATTGTCCGCGACCTACGCACCTGGTCCACTCCGGACGGCACACGACTGGTCCTCGACCTGAATCACAAAGCCACTTTCACCGAAACCCATCTCCGAAACCCCGATCGGGTCGTCATAGACATCAGTAATGCGATTCTGGGAAAGTCCTCCCGGCAGCGCGTCTCCGGCGGCACGATTCCCCAATCGTTTCACATTACGCAAAGCCGCCCGCGGGTCGTCACCATCACCCTCGCGCGCACTCAGGGCTCGAAGTACAAAGCCTTCTCCCTGGACAATCCGGACCGCCTCGTCATCGACATCTACCACAAGGCCAAAGATCAGATCCGGCAGATCGGCGAGATCTCCCCTACGTCCCCGTCGGCTCCTGCCGTGGCGCTCCCGACTCCGCCGGCCATTCCCAGCCCCACGGTGACGGAGCCGGTTCGCCCGGTCTCACCTAAACCGGCCAGTCAGATCCAGACGATCGTGATCGATCCCGGTCATGGAGGCAAAGACCCCGGCACCATCGGACAACATGGGACGACGGAAAAGGACGTCACGCTCAAAGTCGGGATGCTGTTAAAGGACCTACTGAGCACCTTGCCCAATACGCACGTGATTATGACTCGCGAGAAGGATGCGTTCATCGAGTTGGAGGATCGGGCCAAGTTTGCCAACAGCAAAAACGCCGATCTGTTCGTGTCCATCCACGTCAACTCGCACCCGCATAAGGGAGTGCGCGGCCTGGAAATCTACCACTTTGGTGAAGCGAAGGATCAGCGGGCGCTGGAAGTCGCGGCGCGGGAAAACGGCACGCCGCTAAACAGCACCGGACTCGGAGTGGAGTACATCCTTGCAGATCTGCTCACCACCAAAAAAATCGAGCATTCACAGGAACTGGCCTGGACTGCCAAGCAAGCGATGGTTACCAATCTCAATGGACGGTATAGCACCATTGATCATGGCGTGAAGACGGCGCCTTTTTATGTCCTTCGGTTTACGACCATGCCCAGCATTCTCGCAGAAATTGCCTTCATGTCGAATCCGGCGGAAGAGGAACAGATGCGCACACAACCGTTCCTGGCGCATATCGCGGAATCGATATTCGAAGGGGTCAAAACATACCTCCGCACCAATCCCTCCCGATGACAGCCGCCTTCCCGTTAGGCTAGAGTGCTGTTTTTCCCACCCACATGATGACCACGTTTAAGCTCGTTCTCGAGTACGATGGAACCCGTTACTCAGGCTGGCAACGCCAACTGAACGCATCGACTGTGCAGGCGGCAGTGGAAGAGGCGCTTGCGGCGATCTCTCAAACGCGGCTCACCGTGGTTGGGGCAGGTCGCACGGATGCGGGCGTGCATGCCCTCGGGCAGGTGGCGAGTTTCAGAACTGATCGAGGCCTTTCGCCCCGAGAGTGGCTTCGCGCCTTAAATGCCCATCTCCCTTCAGACATCAGCGCGCTGTCGGTCGATGCAGTGCCAGAGCATTTTCACGCGCGATTTTCGGCCACCGGCAAACTCTACGAGTACCATATCCTGAATCGATCGGAGCGGGCAGCTCTGTTGCGGGAACGAGCCTGGACCGTGTACAAACCACTCGACGTCGCCGCCATGGCCGATGCCGCGGCCTTCCTCCTCGGCTCGCACGATTTCTCCTCGTTTGAAACCGCGCCAACCGACAACGACAATCCCCACTGTCGAATGCAAGAGTCGGCACTCCGCCGGCAGGGCGATCTCATCGTGCTCTCGTTCTATGCCGATCGTTTTCTCAAACAGATGGTGCGCGGTCTCGTCGGGACTCTGGTGGACATAGGACGCGGCAAACGATCAGCATCTGATATGGAGACTATTCTCAAGGCCCGCTCACGCCCAGCAGCCGGGCGGACGGCCCCGCCCCATGGACTCTATCTCGTCAGAGTAGATTATGACGGGCCATCCGTCCCTCCGGTCGCGTAAGGAACTCCACCGTGAGACAGAATTGGCAATTTTTGTTATAGTTCCGCCGACATCACCCGTCCACCTCAACAGGAGACCTCCATGAAACACCTTTGCGCAGCCTTGTCCTCGATCGTGCTGGCAGCCGTACTCGTCACCCCCCAACTCAGTTATGCGGGAGCACAACAGAACAAGATGAAGACCTGCAATGCCGATGCGGACGCCAAGGGCCTCAGCGGGGAAGGCAAAGGCGAGCAGCGCAAAGCGTTCATGAAAGAATGTCTCTCTGCCAAATCAGAAAAAGCCACCGCCGGGGCGTCGCAGCAGAATAAGATGAAGACCTGTAATAAGGATGCCAAGGCAAAAAATCTGGCGGGCGATGAGCGAAAGAAATTTATGAAGGAGTGCCTGTCTAACTAACCGCAGTGACCCCGGCACGGTGCCAGGCTGTGCCGGGGCTCACCGATCACCATCCAACATCCCGTCTGCCCCGAGGCTTTCGCGTGACACCTGTTTCGAATCGCACATCACATGATGGAAGGTCGAAAGTCGCGGGAGGCTAGCGGGGATTAGCGGTGTCCTGGTTTTCGAGTTTCTTTCGTAACTCAATGAGTTCCATCTCCAATGCGGCGAAGCGATCTGCGGTAGGATCCGGCATATTGGTGTGATCCATCGTGGCATCGGGAAGCCGCTCGCCTTGTGATTTGATGATCCTGGCCGGCACCCCGATCACAGTCGAGTTCGGCGGAACAGATTTCACGACGACGGAGTTGGCGCCGATTTTCACATTGTCGCCGATTATGATGCCGCCAAGAATTTTCGCTCCCGCCCCGACTACCACATGATTCCCCAGCGTGGGGTGGCGCTTGCCGCGCTCTTTACCGGTGCCACCCAGCGTCACGCCCTGAAACAATGTGACATGGTCTCCGACTTCCGCAGTTTCGCCGATCACCACACCCATGCCGTGATCGATAAAAAACGAGGCGCCGATTTTTGCAGAGGGGTGGATTTCGATTCCGGTCAACCATCGCGCCAGCTGTGAAACCGCGCGGGGTAAAAACGGCACTTGATGCTGCTTCAACCAATGCGCAAGCCGGTAGGCCAGCAAGGCATGGAATCCCGCATAGGTCAAAATCACTTCGAGCCTGCTGGTCGCAGCAGGATCCCGGTCGAAAATCGCCTGGAGGTCTTGTGCAATCGCCTTCAACATAGCTGGGACAGGCTCACGCGCGTCATCACCCGCGCATCTTAGTCACGCTCGATCAGACAGACGGCTTGCGCGGCGACCGCTTCTTCGCGCCCCACCGCATCCAACCCTTCCCCACTCTTCACTTTTACATTCACCAGTTCGGGATCGACTTGCAGCACCCCGGCGATCGACTTCTGCATGGCAGCTAAATGCGGGCTTAAGCGAGGCGCCTGGGCAATGATGGTACTATCGACATTCGCAAGGCGATAGCCTTTTGACCGCAATTTTCCCACGACGTCTTCGAGCAACTTGAGGCTGGAGATATTCTTGAATCGCTGATCCGAACTCGGATAGTGGCGGCCCAAATCTCCTTCCCCCATCGCACCGAGCAGCGCGTCGCAGATCGCATGCACGAGCGCATCGGAATCGGAATGCCCCTGCAGCCCCTTGTGATGCGGAATTTCAAGTCCCCCCAGGATCAACTTACGTCCGGCCACCAAAGGATGAATATCCCACCCGCACCCCACGCGTACACCCGTCATTCTGCACTCCTCGCTGCTATTCGTGACTGGAGAATCGCCTCCCCGATCACGAGGTCTTCCGGCCTTGTCACCTTGATGTTTTCGCCGCTTCCCTCGACCACCACCACCGGCCTCCCCAACAACTCGACGAGATGCGCATCATCTGTCGCATGGATGTTGCCGAGAAACGCCTTTCGATGCGCCTCCTCCAGACAGGCGCGCCGGAAGGCCTGCGGGGTTTGTGCCAGCCATAAGGGACCGCGATCGATGGTCCGCTCGATCACGCCGCCAGCCCCGACATATTTCACCGTATCCCGCATCGGAAGTGCAATGATGGCCGCTCCATGCTCCGCCGCCGCGTCAACCACCAGGCGAATCATCTCATCAGTTAAGAACGGCCGCACCGCATCGTGCACAAGAATGATGTCCGCCTCACTCACCTCGGCCAACGCATGGCGAACCGAATCCTGCCGTTGCGCTCCGCCGGACACGACCTTGGTGACCTTCCCGAATTCTCCCGGCGCCACAAAGTGATCGAGACAATATTGGCGTTCCGCTTGAGGCACGGCCAAAATGATCTCATGAATAAGCGGAGAGGCTTGGAGGACGTGAAGAGACTGCGCCAGAATCGGCCGCCCACCCAGGGCGAGAAACTGCTTGGGAACAGGCCCTCCCATGCGAAGGCCTCGACCAGCCGCCGGAACGAGGGCCACAGTTCTCAATCCCGTCGGTGATGATTGCGGCTCAGGACCGGACACAGATGGACCCATAGAACAAGGACACAGCGCAACCCGCCCACCGCATCCGCGTCGTCATGCTCAGACGCCGCCCATTCGAAACGAGAAGGCCGCCATGCCTGCTCATCGACTGGCTAACCACGCGCGACCTGATATTCTTCGCGCTCAGACTCTTCTTTCAGGCGGGTGAAAATCATCCTTCCTGCGGTCGTTTGGAGCACACTGGTTACGGTGACGTCCACATTGCGGCCGATGCAGCGCCGGGCATTGTCGACGACGATCATCGTGCCGTCATCCAGATAGGCCACGCCTTGTCCGGCTTCCTTGCCTTCCTTCAACACGAAGACGCGAATGGTCTCTCCCGGCAAGACGACCGGCCGCAAGGCATTACACAGCTCATTGATGTTCAACACACGCACGCCCTGCAATTCGGCAACCTTATTCAGATTCAAGTCGTTCGTGACGATGCGGCCCCCAACTTTCTTGGCCAACACCACCAGTTTGGCATCGACTTCTTTGACGTGAGGGAAATCTTCCTCGATGATTCGCACATCGACCTCGGGCATTTTTTGAATCTTGTTCAGAATATCCAACCCCCGCCGCCCGCGCGCACGCTTCAACGAATCGGATGAGTCCGCAATGTGTTGCAATTCATGCAAAATAAAATGAGGCACCAGAAAAGGCCCCTCGAGAAATCCCGTTTCGCAGAGGTCCGCTACCCGACCGTCGATGATCACACTCGTATCCAGCACCTTAAGGCATGCCTGGGAGGATCCTGACGACGACTGTCCCGGATGAACCCCGGGGAATTGTTCCTGCCCGAACCGCGCCCCCATAGCCAAACCGAGATAGGGAAACCCCAGCAGAAAAACCAAGCCGCCGATGTGAAATAAAAAGGTCTCAACGTCAAATACCGCGCTGCCCACCCACTCAACCAACCCGGTCAGCACCAGTCCACCGCAAAGCCCGACGGCCCCGCCGACGATAATACCGAATGACAGCCTCCGGAGTGCATATTCCCCCGCGAGAATCAGTCCACCGGCAACTGCTCCCATTCCCAACCCGACTAATAAGAACCCGCGACTCGGATCTTCGGCCCGCAGAAACAAGGCCAGCCCCGCAAGAGCGCTGAGAAGAACAAATATGGCCCGTGTTACCATACTGTTTTCCTCCTCTCTGTGATCGGCCCCGAATCAACGACTCGAAGCAATCACGGCCTCAGCGTCAGATAAATGGCCCGCCCCTGCCGCTTCAACAGGAGCAAGACCGCCTGGTCCTTCGGCAAATTTGCCGCCACGTGTTCGTACGACTTGAGGGTGCCCACCGACTTGCGATTCACTTCCAACACAAGGTCTCCTTCGCGCACACCGGCCTCTTCCGCCTGACTGCCCGGCTTGACCCGGACCACCACAATTCCGCGGTCGCTCGACTTGAGCCCGTACCGGCCGGCCAACTCTGAATTCACCTCCCGCACTTCGATATCAGCGAGCAGTCCGGCCGGGGCAATGGACTCCCCGCCGTCTTCTGCAGCGGCCTGCGACAAATTCTTCGGCTGTTCGGCAATGACCAGGTCTATGGACTTGGCCTTCTTCTCACGAATGAGCTTGACCGTGACTTTTTTTCCGACCACGGTCTGAGCCACGGCATTTCGCAAGTGGGTGGGCGAATCCATCGGCTTGCCGTCATACTCGACGATAACATCTCCACGTTCGAATCCGGCTTTTTTCGCCGGGCTATCATCCATGATGTCGCTGACGAGCACGCCTTTCACATCTTTCGGCACCCCGAACTGCGAGGACAATTCAGGCGTCAGTTCTTGAATGGAGACGCCCAGCCAGCCGCGCACGACTTTGCCGTGTTGGACCAACTGCTCCATGATGGAATGGGCCATGTTGCTTGGAACGGCGAAGCCGATTCCCATGTTTCCGCCGCTTTGACTATAGATGGCGGTATTGATGCCGACCAACTCCCCGCGAACATTGACCAGGGCGCCCCCGGAATTGCCCGGATTAATTGCCGCATCAGTCTGGATGAAGTCTTCGTATTCGGCGATACCTGCAGCACGTCCCAGAGCGCTGACGATGCCGAGCGTGACGGTCTGTGTCAGGCCAAAGGGATTGCCCACTGCCAGGACAAATTCGCCCACTTCCAGCTTGTCTGAATCAGCCCAGCCCACGGTCGGCAGGCCGGTCGCCTCGATTTTCAGGACGGCGACATCGGTCTTTGCATCCGTGCCGACGAGCTTCGCTTTGAATTCCCGCTTGTCCGACAAAAACACCTTGATCTCGTCGGCCTTGTTCACCACATGGTTGTTCGTGATGATGAACCCGTTGGCATCGACAATCACGCCGGACCCTAACCCCTGCTGTTTCCGTTCTTTCGGCGCCTCAAACCGCTTCATCCACTCCTCGCCGAAGAAGCGTCGGAAAAATGGATCCTCGAAGGGCGTGCCCTTGCTTTCCTCCCCACCCCCATTGCGGGTCGCAAAAATATTGACGACCGCAGGTTTGACGATCTTGGCGACATCGACGAAACTCTGTCCCCCGGCGCCGGGTAACGTCGGCTGCACCGCCGTGGAGACCGGCCTCGGAACCGGGGCTGGGACCGCAGGGGCCTCTGGCACGGCATGTCCTGTCGGTAACCAGCCGAGATCGGAGGTCAGGACAATCCCGATCAAGATGCCTGCTGATAACAGCAATGCCGGAAAGATCCAGGATCGCATTGATGCGCGCTTTTCGGGTGGAATCGGATCGTCATCCATAGTGGTTCGTGTCGGCAACCGAGAAGATTACGGCTTCTCGCCCGCGTACAGGCTCATGATCGTATTTAAGAACTTCACGGCTTCCGCTTTCGGACGCTGAAACGAATTCCGGCCGATGATCGACCCGAATCCCCCGCCATCACGGATCGCCCGCACTTCTTCGAAGACCGTCTTTTCGTCGCTCTTCGCGCCGCCGGAGAAAATGACGATGCGGCGCCCATCGAACGAACTCTGCACGATATGCTTCACGCGCTCCGTCAGCGTGGCCGTGGGAATCTTTTCGGCCTCATACACCTTCTTCGCGGCCGCCTGCTCCAAGTGGGCTGACGGCAATTTGACCTTGATGATATGGGCGCCCAGTTGCGCGGCAATCTGCGCGGCGTAGGCCACCACGTCGAGAGCCGTCTCGCCTTCCTTGCTCAGCCCTGACCCGCGCGGGTACGACCAGACCACCACAGCCAGCCCGTTACTTTTGGCTTCTTCCGCGATCGCACGCAGCTGCTCATACATGGGATTACAATGAGAAGAGCCGGGATAAATCGTGAACCCGACCGCAGAGCAGCCCAAGCGCAAGGCTTCCTGCACGCTACCCGTCACCGACGGCAGCGGATCCTTCTCATCATGCAGCACATCATGATTGTTCAATTTGAGAATGAGCGGAATTCTGCCGGCGAAGTGGCTGGCACCGGCCTCGATGAAACCGAGCGGCGCCGCATAGGCGTTGCATCCGGCGTCGATGGCCAGTTGAAAGTGGTAATGCGGATGGTAGCCGCCGGGATTGGGCGCAAAACTTCTGGCCGGGCCGTGCTCGAACCCTTGATCGACCGGCAGGATGACCAACTTGCCGGTTCCTCCCAGTTTCCCCGCATTCAGCAGCCGGGCAATGTTCGTTTTGGTTCCCGCATTGTCACTTTCATACCAGCTCAGAATCTCCTGGACCCTATTGCTCATAATCAACCTCCCAACCGACCTCGATCACATTAGTCGTTACGCACGTCCTTGCACATAGTCGTCCGCCAGACTCACATCCTCAGCACTGCCGATAATGAGGGGAACCCGTTGATGTAGCGCCTTGGGCTCGACATCGAGAATCCGCATCATCCCTGTCGTCGCTTTTCCTCCGGCTTGCTCGACCACCATGGCCAGCGGGTTTCCTTCGTACATCAATCGCAATTTTCCCTCGGGCTTATCCTTTTCTCCCGGATACAGATAGATGCCGCCGCCCAGGAGAATACGATGCACATCCGCCACCAAGCACCCGCTGTATCGCCCGCTATAGGGGCGCCCGGTCGGCTTATCCTGCACTTTCAGATAGTCGAGATAGCGCTGCGTGCCGGCAGGCCAGCGATGATAATTCCCCTCATTCACCGAATAGACCTTCCCCTTCGAGGGAATGCGGATATTTTCATTGGACAGGAGATATTCACCGATGGACGGTTCGAGCGTGAAGCCATGGACACCCTGCCCCACCGTGAAGACGAGCATCGTGCTGGCTCCATACAACACATACCCTGCGGCGATCTGTTCCGTTCCCTTTTGCAACAATTCATCTTCGACAGATTGCCCCGTCCGTGATCGGCGGATGGAGAAAATCGCACCTAACGGCATGTTGACATCGGTATTGGACGATCCGTCCAAGGGGTCGACCAATAACATGTACCTTGCGCCTTCGTGGACCATCTTCAGCGGCTTTTCCATCTCTTCAGAGGCCAGGACGCAGACCAGGCCGCTGTGTTCAAACACGCGCACAAAGGTATCGTTGGCAATCTGATCGAGTTTCTTGACGATCTCGCCTTGGACATTCGTCTCTCCCGTGGTGCCGAGGATTTTATTCAACCCGGCACGACGCAAGTCATGCGCAATCATTTTGCCGACGAGGCCGATTTGAGTCAGCAGGACGGAAAATTCGGCGGTCGCTTCAGGATGCGCGGCCTGTTGTTCGATGATAAAGCGGCTTAACGTGATGGGAAATTTCGCCATGCTGAGGATTCCTCATGGATTGAGCGACGACAAGTCGAAATGACGAGGGCTTCGGACAGAGCCGAAGCCCTCCCCACGAACCTGGCGCGATTATAGCGGTTTCCGGCCGAGCGAGCAAACCACGGCCGGCATTTTATGGCTGCGCGGCCGGACGGTAGCCCTCCGTCAATTCAGCCACGATGGACCCCACCACGACCTTGGCCTTCATTCTCACAGGGACCCGGTGCTCGTCGGTGGTGAACCAGACCCGGATATTGCCTTCGTTCAGAAAAATGCCCTGAAACGGCATGATGACCACCACGCGGGCCGTATTTGCCTTGCCCCACCGGCCCTGCACGGTTTCAAGGGCTTCCACGCGCACCTCCATCTTATAATTCTTCTTGTCGTGATGGACTGTCATCGTCAGCGTTTTCCCCGGCACGAACGGCAAGACCTTGCGGACATAGTACAGACAGGACATCGCGTCCTGCGCATCCGGCGGTATCGGCAACTCATCGGTTTTGCCGTCCTTCACGGCCGTCACCAGGCCTTCGTGATGCCGAAAGGTATAGTCGAAATCGTTGAAACGTTTCCCTTCCCGGCGGGCGAAGGTCATGTGTGTCGGCAGGAATGATTCGAGATCCACCTGTGAGACTCCGCGGTTGTCGACGGGGTAAAACTTCGTCACGGTCGGGCTCGATCGTGCCGTCATGCCGAGGGTGAGTTGCTGCCGGCCGCGCTGGTCAAGTCCTTCCTGCACGTTCATCGTGGCAATTCCCGCTCGCATCCCCAGCCAGGTCACGTCGTAGGCGAGACGCTCACCGTTGGCAAAGGGCAGTGGCGCAGAAACCGATGGCCGCGTGTCTGGGGCCGATTCCGCATACAGCATCGACGGGAGGAGCAGGCCGGCCACAATGGCTGCGATGAACAGGACAGTTGGAGGGAAAGAAAATCGGAAGATGGTCGCTCTAGACCGACAATACACGCTGCGCCTGCGCCAGTTCGGTTTCGATGGTCGCGCGGATCACGTCCAACCTGGCCGGCGAGGGAGCCTCAAACCGGAGGACCAGTGCCGGTTGGGTGTTCGAGGCACGGATTAACCCCCATCCATCCTCGAAAATCGCGCGAACGCCATCGATGGTCACCAATTCTCGCATCCGGAGATTCGACGCACCCACCGGCCGGCCGGCCTCCAGATAAGAGGCTAACTGCCGATGCACTTGTTCGACCAATTGAAACTTCACGTTATCGGGGCAATCCACTCGAATTTCCGGTGTCACGGTGGTCTGCGGCAGATCGGCGACCAGACTTGAAAGCGATTGTTTGGTCTTTGCCAAAATCTCGACCAGCCGGCAGGAAGCATAGATTGCGTCGTCAAAACCAAAGTAGCGATCGGCAAAAAACATATGGCCTGACATTTCACCTGCGAGAACGGCCGATTCAGCCTTCAATTTGGCCTTCATCAGCGAATGGCCGGTCTTCCACATGATGGGACGCCCGCCTTTCGCCGCAATGTCGTCGTACAAACATTGCGAGGCCTTCACCTCGGAGATGAAGGTCGTACCGGGTCTCTGGACGAGAATATCGCGCGCATACACGATCATGAGGCGATCACCCCAGAGAATCTCTCCCCGCTCGTCGATCGCGCCGATGCGATCGGCATCTCCGTCGTACCCGATACCGGCATCCGCCTTGTGTTCACGCACGGCGGCAATCAAATCTTGAAGGTTCTCCACGACGGTTGGATCGGGATGGTGGTTCGGGAAGCGCCCGTCCAACTCATCATAGAGGCCGGTCACGCGGCATCCCATCTGCTCAAGCGCCTGCTTGGCGACTAGCGACGCCGCGCCATTGCCGCAATCGATGACGACATGCAGGTGATCGGCCCGGACGCCAGAGAACAGCGTCTTGAGATGCTGCAAATAGTCCGGAATGATGGGATGGGAGGACAGTTGACCGGACCCGGAGCTAAACCGGCCCGATTCCATGACACGCCGCAACCGCTGAATCTCTTCGCCATGGATGGCTTCCTTCCCGATACAGATCTTGAAGCCGTTGTATTCGGCGGCGTTGTGGCTACCAGTGATCATAATCCCGCCATGGACCGGCATCGTGAACAAGGAAAAATACAGGAGCGGCGATGCGCAGAGGCCCAGATCGACCACATCGAGCCCGCCGGCAAGCAGACCGCTAAGCAAAGCCTGCTGCAGCGCAGGCGAGCTCAGGCGTCCGTCCCGCCCCAGGCTGATGCGCGAAGCTCCGTGCTCCCGGGCCATGGTGGCATAGGCCAGCCCCACCTGCTCCGCGATGGTTTCCGTGAGCTCTTCTCCGACGATGCCTCTGAGATCATATTCGCGAAACAGCGCCATTCCGATCTCCTAACGTGCCCGGCCGAGTCGCCCGTAATCATCCTGGAATCGCACGATGTCATCCTCACCGAGATAAGGCCCGTTCTGCACTTCAATAATGTGAAGCGTGTCGCGGCCGGGATTTTCCAGACGGTGAGGCGTTTCCACAGGAATCGCCGTACTTTGCCCGACCTGCAACTGCAGGACCTCATCCCCTCGCGTCACGCGAGCGGACCCGCTGATCACCACCCAGTGTTCACTACGTTTGTGGTGAAGCTGTAATGACAACCGCCCGCCCGGGCTCACGGTCACACGCTTCACTTTATACCCAGGTCCTTCTTCCAACACGGTATAGGACCCCCAGGGGCGAAACACCGTCAAGTGTTCCAGATGCTCCGGGGCACCCTGCTGCTTGAGGATCTCAACCATCTGCTTGACGTCTTGCGAGCGGGATTTCGGACAGATCAACGTCGCATCCGGCGTGTCCACCACGACCATATCCGTGAGCCCGATGGTGGCCACGACCCGCCGATCGGCATACAGGACGGAATTGCTGCTGTCCATATCGATGACGCGACCGCTGACCACATTGCCGGCCTTGTCGCGCGGGGCGACCTCCTCGAGGCTGCTCCAATTGCCCACATCCGACCAGCCGAATCCCACCGGAATCATGGCCGCATGAGCAGACAGCTCCATCACGCCGTTGTCGATGGAGACCGAAGGAACTTTCTTATAGGCGGCTTCGATCTGCCGGGGATCGGCGCCCGATGTCATGAGGCTATGGACTTTCTGCACCGCTTTCGCCAGCTGCGGCTGGTGACGGTTGATCTCGTCTCGAATCGTGGCGGCTTTCCAGAGGAACATGCCGCTGTTCCAGAAGTAATTGCCGCTCTTCAGATACTGCGCCGCCTTGATCCGATTCGGCTTTTCGACAAATCTCGCGACCGGGTGACCGGTCAGCCGGCCCTTCTTGGCTAAGGTGGTTCGCCGATTCGGCTGAATGTATCCATAACCGGTTTCCGGCCTTGTCGGCTTGATCCCGAACGTCACCAAGTGTCCCTTCTCGGCAAGCTGCATCCCCAACGTCACCGCTGCCTGAAACGCCTTCTCTCCGGTGACGACATGATCCGCCGGCAGCACTAACATCATTGCCTCGGGATCGCGCCGAAGCAGCTCCGCCGCCACCAGCGCAATGGCCGGCGCGGTGTTGCGCCCCACCGGCTCGATCACATAGTTGTCTTTGAGGTCGGACTTCCACTCTCCCAACTGCACGCGAATCGAATCGGCCTGCCCTGGATTGGTTGAGATGAGCACCTGATCGGGGCTGGCGCAGGAAAGCACGCGCCGCATGGTTTGCTGAATGAGGGTCTCCTCGCCGATGATGCGTAGGAGCTGCTTGGGAAACAGGTGCCGGCTCAGCGGCCAAAACCTGGTCCCGCTGCCGCCTGCCAAAATCACCGGATAGAGGTGGTCTGTCATATCTCCAGGGCTCCGCTTCCATTCAAACTGACGCGGTTGCTGTTGCCTCACCGGGATTGCCGGGATGCCAGGATGAGATCCGCCAACTCCCGCACGGCCCCCTGCCCGCCGTTTTTCTTGCACACGTACCGTACGACCTTCAACACGGGAGGCATCCCGTCAGCCGGCGACGCAGAGAGTCCGACCGCGCTCAGCGCCTGGAGGTCGTTCACATCATCACCGATGTAAGCCACCTGCTTCATCGTGAGTCCATGCCGCTCGATGAGATCCTTCAACACGGCGAGCTTATCGTAGGCCCCTTGGTGGACTTCTGGGATCGTCAGTTTTTGCGCGCGGCGCATGACGATCTTCGTGGATTCCTGGGTGATGATCGCCGTGACGATTCCCGCCTTCTGCAACAGCTTGATCCCCATGCCGTCACGCGTATTGAACTTTTTCCATTCGTCTCCGGATACGGAGTAGTACATGCCGGCGTCCGTCAATACGCCATCGACATCCGTCGCAAACAAACGAATCCCACGAAGAATCCCCTGAAGGGAAGCAGGCGGCTTCGATGGAGTGTTGGTTCGGCGTGTGATAGGCATGCGAAGGCTTTCGGGGGCGATGTTAACAAGCCATCACATGAAACTCAAGAACACTCATCCCTGCGCGGAGGGGCACTCCCAGATGGGGGAGACAGGACAGAAGAGAGCACTCTCAGTACGCATGCCGGTGGACGAACCCTCGCCAAAACGTGAGCAGCATGATTTTGATATCAAACCAGATCGACCAATGCTCGATGTAATACAGATCGTGTTCGATCCGCTTTTCCAGCGACGTATTGCCGCGCCACCCGTTGATTTCGCGCCCACCCCGTGATGCCGGCTTTCATCTTGTGACGCAGCATGTATTGCGGCAGCGTTTCACGAAAACGCGCGATGAACTCAGGCCGTTCCGGCCGTGGCCCCACGATGCTCATTTCTCCGCGCAACACGTTCCAGAACTGAGGAAGTTCGTCCAGACTGGTCCGCCGCAAAAACGCCCCGATGGGGGTCCGCCGATCGTCGTTGGGTTGCGTCCAGACCGGCCCCGTCTCGGACTCGGCGTCCACTTTCATCGAGCGAAACTTCAGCATCTCAAACGCCTGCCCATCCAGCCCCATCCGGAGCTGGCGGAAAAAGACCGGTCCCGGCGAGGTCAGTTTTACCAATGCCGCGACCAGGCATAAGACCGGCGAAAAAATGACCAATGCCCCGAAAGCCCCAACCACGTCCAGTGCCCTCTTGATGACCAGATTCCAGCCATAGAGCGGCGACCCCTGCAACGTAATCAGCGGAAGCCCTTCGAACATTTCGGCTTCAGCCCGCAGGCTCACGAACTCGCACATCGCCGGAAGGGCCTTTACCTCGACCATGGTGGTGGCCAGCATGCCAAACATCTTCTCAGCCCACTGCTCATCTTCCGGCGGAAGACAGACAAACACAATATCAATGCCGGACTGGACGCGTTCCTGGAGATCATCATAGCGGCCGATCACCGGCACACCATTGATCCGTTCACCCACCTTGCGGGAATCCGCGCTCAAGAACCCATGCACTCTTACGCCCAGTTCCGGATGCTGAGCAAGAGCGTCCACGACCCGGCGCCCCAATCGACTGGTGCCGATGACCAACGCATGACGCTGATTGTAGCCATGACGACGCAGAAACCGGAGCGCTTCGCGAAACAGCACCCGCGAAAAGCCCAGGGTAATAAGGTTCAGCAACCAGAAATACAGCAGCACTAACCGGGAATATTCGTGTTGGCGGAAGAAGAATGTGAGCGCTACCAGAATCAGCACGGACAAGGTATTGGCTTTCGCGACGTCAAGAAACTCAGACAACCGCGTACCCATCCGCCGCGGGCGGTAGAGATCGAAGGCCTGAAACGACATGCCCCAGACGGCAATGATCGGGACCAACAACAGCACATAAATCTGAAGCGGAGGAATACCCTTGGGGGCAGGCTCGACAATCTCTGAAAAACGCAGGTAGTAGGCTCCGACCCAACAGGCGCAGATCAGCCCCAGATCGATGCAGAATAAAAGGCTCTTGAGGAATTGGGAGTGGCGTTTGAGCATGCGCCCTCTAGGAAAACGTCCCCGTCAGCGCCCCCATTGCGAAGGCTTTCATACGCTCCTTGAACAACCGGCGGTCGAATGTGGCCACGTGGGCACGAATCGCATGCGGGTCAAATTCGGTCCGGCGACGCTCGCACGTCTCGATGGCTTCGACGAGAGAGTCAACCGATTGCGTGAAGAAAAACACCCCTGTAGGAGGCTGTCCCGATCCGTTCATCGAACCGGCACCCGGCAACGGGACCACGGTTTCCAGCGCGCCCCCGCGTCCGAAGGCCACCACAGGTTTTCCGCACGCCATCGCCTCTAACGGGACGATACCAAAATCTTCCTCCCCGGGAAAGAGCAGGGCGCGGCAGCGAGCATAATGATCCCGGACAACACTGTCCGGCTGCCAGCCGAGAAACTCCACTGTTGGTCCGGCAAGCTTGCGCAACCGCGCCTCCTCCTGCCCCTTGCCGATGATCTTGAGTCGCCGTTTCATAAGATTGCACGCCTGAATGGCCAGATCAACCCGTTTATACGGGGCAAAGGCCGTGACCATGAAATAGAAGTCTTCGGATTGCTCTGAGGCCTCGAAGGTGTGGCAATCGACCGGCGGATGCAGCACGGCCGCCGGTCGATGATAATAGGCTTCCACCTTCCTGGCGATGTTGTGAGAATTGGCGAGCAAATTGATCCACTCGCGCAGCGGAGGCAATATCCCAGGCCTGCAACCGCTGCCGGAAAAACGTCATGCCCAGTCTTGCCAGTACACCCGACCGCCCGCCGCCGGCGTAGTTCTCGAACTGATCCCACACATACCGCATAGGCGCATGGATGTAGCAAAGATGTTTTGCTCCAGCCGGCGGGCGAATCCCTTTGGCGACGCAATGGCTGGAGCTTAAGGACCAGGTCATAGGCCGGCAGACGGAATTGCTCGATCGCAAGCGGGAACAGCGGAAGGTAATAGCGATAGAATCGGTTGGCAAAGGGAAGAGACTGAATAATACTCGTCCGGATACGGTGCCGTTCGATCGAGGGCGACACTTTCCCTTTGATGTGGAGCAGGGTGTAGAGATCAGCCTCCGGAAACAACTCACAAAAGACCTCGAGACATCGCTCGCCGCCCCGCATCCCGGTCAGCCAGTCATGAACAATGGCAACGCGCATGAACTCCGTTCGTCAACTCCGTCGGCCCGCTCAGAAAGCAGCACGTTGAGGGAGCTGCGGCTCCCGATTCGCCTGGGCCGTTCGAATGACCGAAACAAACAGGAACACGAGCAATGCGCAGGCCGCCGCTTCCAACGTCAACCAGGCGACGACGGGTCCCCATAGATTCAAATAGACAATGCACACCGGTACCAGAAAGAGACCAGCCAGAGCGGACAGCACGTTCACGCGACAGACCGCCCGCTCCTGGAAGATCGCGATCAGGCCGGATACAAACGGCCGCTTCAACGAACTCAAGACGATGGCCAGACTCCCCACCTTGAGCAAGGACAAGGCCAGGGCCGCATCGTTCGACAAGGTCATCGTGCCGATGACCATCACAATCGCGAACCACATGCATGCCACCAGCGTACCGGTAATAAGACCCGCGAGCCGTGCCGCCCGCCACACCCGCACTTCCAACTCCGCGACCTGATCGCCCGCACCGAGTTCCGAATAGGAGGTGATCAGCAACCTGGAGATCGAGGCCCAGACCAATTCCACCACCGCGGTGGTACGTTGCACCAACCCGTAGACACCGACAGCCGTCTCACCCAGCATGAATCCCAGAATAATCAAGGGTGCCCGTACGTCCACCACAATGGCCATCTGATTGAGTCCGAGCCAGCGTGATTGCCACAAGACCTGGCGGTACCCGGCGCCACCACCGGCATCAACGGAAAGTGTGGATGCGATGGCCATCAGGTAGGCGCAGGAAATGCCGATGCCCCCGATAGCAGCTATTACCAGCACGGCAACGGCACCGTCCGATGCAGGCGCTTGGCCGACGAGGTACACACCAACCACCGGAGCGAGATAGCCGCCCATCGCCAGGAACAATCGAAACCGCAAGACCGTGCCATAGCGATGAGCCGAGAGCGCGACTGCATCGCAAGTCTCTCCCAACGCCTGACTCACCATCAACACCATCCCAAGCACCATGGCAGAGGGCGTCGCAAGAGTCCACAGACCCAGTCCAGCAGGGGCGGCGATCAGGAACATGCCGAGCAGCGAGAGCAGGATCTTCCCTCGCATCGTCCTGAGAAACGTCCCGGCGGATATCGGCGGGACTGCGCCTCCCAGCCTCAGCCAGTGTTGACTGATGCCAAAATCAGCGGCTGCAACGATGAGCGAGCCGGCCGCAGATCCCATCAGAAACGATCCCAACAACGACAGGGACTGATACCCGAGGTAGAGGATCAGAAGATACCGCGCCCCTTGCAGCACCGCGTCGGAGGCAATCAACGGCAGGGCGGCGCGTCCCAGCCGGCCCGGACTCCCGGATGGCCTTCCCGCCACGGACACCGTGGCCCGGGCATCAGCCGAGTCGGACAATCTCTGAAGCCCTGCTCCCCTTTCATCCATGCCCGACACCACACCCACTCGCGTGATGCCCGATGAGACAGGTCGTGCGAGAACGAGACCGTCGCCTCTTCATCATCACCCTGGCAGCGGCATCCCGGCACGGTATCGTCCTACCGCGCGCGGCCGGGCAGCCGCCTCCTGATGCTCACTTCGTCGTAGACCTGAAATTTTTGATCCCAGCACGTCACAATAGACCCCATCCAACACCGCCAGCATCCGCGACAAGGAAAACTCGGCCTGGCGCACATGGCGCCCCGTCTCCATCAATTGTGACCGCAGGGACTTATCGGTGGCCACACGCACCTGTGCCGCAGCCGCCGCTTCAATGTCATTGGCCGCAAACAACACACCCCACCCTCCCAGCACATCGCGGTTGCCGACTACGTCACTGGCAACGATGGGAATGCCCTGCTCCATCACTTCAAGCAGTACCAGCGGCAACCCCTCCCATCGTGAAGTGGAAATATAGAGATCAAAGCCTGGTATCAGCCGGTTGACGTCCGTGCGCCTCCCGAGGAACAACACCCGGTCGGCCAATGCCGCATCCACATCACGTTGGTACGACCGGCGGACCCCATTGTTGTCCCCATCGCCCACGATGACCCACACGGCGTTAGGAAGCTGCGCGGCGACGGCCGGAATAGAGGCCAACAACAGATCCAACCCCTTGGCATAGTCGAACCGCCCGATCCAGCCGATCACAAATCGATCCGGCGGAAGGGCCCACTCACGATGCAGGGCCTCCCGGGTCGCAGAGCCCCGAGATGTTCCTGGCCCCTCGGCCAACAAGCCCGTAATGACCACTCGCGATCGGTTGACAGGAAGATGATAGGCAGCCGCCAGTGCCTGCTCGCCGGGGGAGACGTAGAGCACGGCATCGAAGACCAGGCGAAAGAGCCATTCCATCCCCCAGGCACTGGCGTATCGCCACCCTCGCGCATAGGCATAATGAGGACCATGCGGGGTATAGAGCACAGGAATGCGCACCAGAAGTTTCACCCAGAACGCGAAAAAGCCTGCACCGCGGCCGTGGGCATGAATAGGTGCCGGCGCGCGCAACAATTCCTTGAGCAAATGCCACACCGAGCGTGCATTCGGCCGCCGCATCGGCAGCACCGACACATCCACCCCCATGCTCCGCCAGATGCCCACGAACGGCTGCTCGTCGGAACAAAAAACTCGCACGTGGATTCCCGCCTGCTGTTGATGGCGCGCGAGGGCCGTCACATAGCTTGGTCCCCCGCCAATCCCGGCTCTGGCAGTCATGTGCAACATGCGATTCGGAAGCCACTCCGACAAGGCCAGGCCTCCCAACCCGAGCGATAGTCCGAACAAGAGTGTCCAATGCAGTAGCAGATTGTCGGTCAATAGTTCCTCTCCGGCCAGGCTGCAGAGCAGCACCGAAGGCCAGAACGCAATGAGCATCCATCCAAGGCCGATGCGAGCCATCGACTCCCGCCCTCGTGCAGGGATCAGCACGCCGTTCACGGCACTCCAAAACAACCAGGCACAGGCGACCGCAAGCGGAAGGAGTGGCCCCACACCGCCCTTCAAGAGAATATCGAGGAATAGATTGTGCGCGGTTTGGAAATTGATGTTGGCGCCCTCATAGGGAAGGCCGACGACGGTCTCCACAAACCGCTGGCGATCGTAGCCAATCCCCCAGATGATCGTTCCCGGATGGGCCAGCAGATACCGCATCGACTGCCCCCAAATCCACAGGCGGGACTGTACATTTCTGACAGACTGCCTCGTGAGGGTATCATCCGGCACAACCGTAGAGGCCTCATCTGTAACCTGCCGGATAATCTCCGATCGGCCAGCCAGCGTCTCTTGCAGTCTTTCCACCGTTGGCAACGCCGCAGGGGACAGCGCACTGATACACAAGAGGATGAGCGGCACGAGCACCAACAAAGCCGCGCAAAGCCAGCGTCGGCGTGCAGAGAGCAGTGAGCCAGGATTCAGCCGCAGCAACACGAAGAGCCCGCACAGTGACACAGCAAGCGCAAACAGGCCGGTGCGGGACCCACTCAGCAGAATGCCGCCCAGAGCAAGGGGGCCCAGCACACACACTTGACCCGCGGCGTACAACCGGTTGACGAGGCCATTCCAGCCGCGGAACAGCGCCAGGCAGCAACTAAACATCAGCGCGCACACCAGATACATGCCATAGGCTGTGTGGCCCATCGTATCGCTTCGCACAGACAGTCCATCGAGCGACCACGCTTCGGCAAACGTGCCCATGGCAAAAAAGATCGAGGCCCCATCCGTATAGACATTGGTATACCGGCCGTCCAGCGCTTGCCATAATCTGAACGCGGAATAACAGAGAGTGCCTAATGCCACTGACGGCAGCAGGTAACTCACAAGCCTGATCACCGACAGCGGGCGGCGAAGCGTCAGCAACGCAGCCAGAGGAAGCGGAGCAAGGTAGAGGACCCACTTCAGGAGCAGCAACAATCCCGTCTTTTCAAAGGAAGCACGCCAGATCGAATTCACAGCCAGACTCGTCATCAAGCCGGCGACCGAAAGTCCGAGCAGCAGCACAGGAAGATTCCAGGCCTGCCACTCGGCGACATACCAGCCTTGAGCCAGCGACGACATCGTGCGCCGGCTGCCCCATGCCACCCATCCCCATGCCGCTAGCAGCAGGGGGACAAACGGATGCAGCACAATACCGTTGGTCAGTCGAAACTTGAAGAGCAGCGGGGAACAAAGCAGGCATCCGAGAATCCCAAGGCCGATCAGGTCCGAGAGGGCAACCGCTTCGTGCGCCTGACGTACCACGTGACGCGGCTGGCGCTCCCTGCGGGACAACGGTTTAGTGACCGGATAGGACCTGCGCATAGACCTCCTCAAGATCGGCGACATGGTTTTCCAGCGAACGGGGATGGCGCCAATAGTGCCGGTGGGCGGCGCGGCCCAGTCGTCGCACGAGCTGATCATCCTCCAACCGCGCGATGGCCGCCTGCAGCGCCTTCGCATCTCCCCCCCGAAAATAGAGCCCCGTCTCTCCGTCAACCACCAGGTCGCGCGCCGCACAGGAATCCGCCACCACTGCCGGAACCCCGAGCGCGGCCGCCTCCAACACGACCAATCCTTCGGTCTCATACCACAGGGACGGGAAAATCAAGGCACGCGCGGCAGACAATTCCCGCGTCACCCGTTCACGCGACAACCAACCAGTCAAGGTAGCCGCAGGAGCGAGACGGCGAACCTCCTCGGCGCTCTCGCCCTCTCCCACGAAGCGGACAGGCCAGCCGGTGCGCTGCGCCACTGCGGCCAGGAGGTGCGGACCTTTTTCGCGCGAAAGCCGCCCCACCATCACAAACGGCTTGTTCGATTCAGGCTCGACCGCCTCGGCCCGCATCATGTCGATCATGTTCCGCACGTGATGAACCTGCGTCCCTTCCGGAAAAAACGGGCTGAGAATACGCCGGCTGAAGTCGGACACGACCACGACGTGCTTCACTGCCCCCGGAATGCCACCCCATTGTCGCTGCACCGTACTTCTCGCAACCCGCCACCACTTGTGCGCGGCATTCCGCCGATCACACCCTTCAAACACACAGGCGCCGGAGAGCGGTCGCAATCCGCAAATTGCGTCCTTCGGATGATTGTAAAACCCGCCGGTGGGACAGACCGACACATAGTCATGATAGGTGCAGACGACCTTGGCGCCCATCGACAGGGCAGTTCTAACCACACTGCTGGAGAGCACCTTATCCCATCCGTGGACATGCACCACCGTGGAGTCGAGATCGATGCGCCCTAACAGCTTGGCCATCGCCCGCGCGGCCTCGGCATTCCAGACTCCCTGAACCATCGCGCGCAGCCGACGGGGATCATCAGCAATGGAATACTGGTCCATGCACACGACGTCAATCGAACTGGCTAGGATTCGCTTGTCAACAGGACCGGCGCCGGCAAACAGCGTCACCGCATGACCACGGGCGGCCAGACCGCCGGCGCTCCCCAACGCCACCGCGGCATTCCCGCCGTTCACATGGGCGAAGTCGCTGACGACGACAATATTCACATTCGCTCCGCCGACCGCCGCATTCGCAACGTGTTACTCCGCCGGAATGCCGAGTTGTTCCAGCATGGTAGACACCCGAGCGCCCCAGTCGTGTTCCGCCGCATAAGCCTGTAGTGCCGCCGGAGGCGGCGGACTCGCCAGCGCCTGCTCAATGGCGCGTATGAAGGCGTCGGTTCCCTGACACAGCCGGGCCGGGCTCTTGAGATGCGTCAACTCTTCCCATTCCGTCGCCACGACCGGCAGTCCGCAGGCGGCATATTCGTACAACTTCAGCGGATGAATGCTGTTGACCAACTGTGCATGGTTCACGACGTCAAATGGAATGAGACCCACACTCGCATGGTGCAGATAGGCCGGTACGTCGTCGTAGGGCCGCCGCCCCAAGAGATGCAGGTTGGGGCGCGGGCGCAACCGCTGCCTCGCCAACTCATCCGGGCCGATCAACACAAACGAGATATGCGGCAGCCTGGCTACAACCTCGTCCATCAACCGATAATCGAACCACACATCCATCGCACCGACATATACAGCGATCGGCCGTGAGATCCCGGCATAGTCTTGCGGGCAGCCTCGTGTCGCTGCGCTGAAATGCGCATAGTTGACCGCATTGGGCAGATAGGCCATCGAGCTCGGCCGCAGGTCCTTCACGTAGGCTTCCAGGTTGTGGGCGGCATAGACTACGAGGTCGACCGAGCGGGCCACCATCCGCTCCAGTTGCAAAATTGCGGGTGTGGTCTTCGCAAAGCCGGATAGGGCGTCGGCGATGCGATAGACCGACTTACCGGCTCGAATGTGCTTCAGCCAGCCCTGGTGGACAACACTGTCGCAATAGAGCAGGTCCACCTCGCCAAACCCCTGTTGTTGCAACCTTCCAACAAGACTGGGCATGGTCAGTCGACTCCACTGTTCGGCGATCCAGGGTTGGTTGAGCACCGGCTTATTGTGCGGCGTACAGAGCGCGCCTGGGACATAGGCCCAGATCTTTTTCGATCCTATGTAGGCTCCACCACCACGATAGAGGCGATACCGATCCCTAAATTCCTCCGCGTTGCCACCCAGCAGATGCCAGGGAGAAATCGGCTCCGAAACGAACCCGACCTCCCACCCCGCCTCGGCAAAGCCGCGGGCTAGATGATGGCTGCCCACCTGAAAGGGCGAGTGCCACTGGTTTACCGTGGCCATCAACACTCGTCTGCGTGGCATCGACCAATTCCCCCTCGCGAGCCGGGTTACTTTCGCGCGCGTACAACAATAAACCATCCCCACCAATCGGGGAACAGACGATGCATCCACCGGGGAAACCAACTGCAGTCGTAGGTCGTGACGATCTGCTGGGTCTCGCAGGATGAAAATCCCGACCACAGTTGTTGGACTTCATCGGCGGTATACGCCTTCGTTCCCGGGCTTTCCATGTGGTTCGCCACCAGTTCCCGCCAGGAGATCCAGGGCCGCCCCTTCAGCAACGCATGCTTGATCCACAGCTTGAAGGCAACGAGGGAACGCCGGGCATAGACCATCCCGATGAACAGCCCCTCGGGCTTCAGCACCCGCCGGATTTCCCGAACGATCTGTTCGGGATGAGCGGAGTGATGGATCACGCCCCATGAGTACACCACATCGAAGGTGTCATCGGGAAACGGCAACGTTTCGGCATCGATACGCTGCACGGTGGAGGTGAAGCCGTGCAGCGCAAGATGCGCCCTCGTCGTATCAATGGCGCGTTGAGTCAGGTCCACGCCATAACAGACTGCGCCGGCACGAGCCCACTGCAGGTGGTCCGTACCGGCACCGACCCCGACTTCCAAAACGGTCTTGCCTCGATGACTGTCGAACTGTGCAACCGTCGGGATAAAGGGTTCCACGGCATACCGGTGTCGCTCGATTTGAGCAAACCACTCACGGCTCAATTCCGGTAACGTGCCGACGATATAGTCGTAGGTCCCGCACGCGCCCTGGTCCCAATAGCGCCGGACGTCCTCGTTCGAAGCCGATGCCGCCTGCCCTGCCGCAGGATTCGCGCCTGTTCGCTCAGATTCATCCACCTTGCTCATCGTCTCCACATCAGGATCTCTGCCGCGCATCCATCGTCGGTACCGTCCCCACAGCGTTCTCTGTACTAGTCAGTTAATCGCTCAACTCAGGGGCACCGTTTCTGCCGCCGCCGCCAGAGTCCGCCAAAACTCCCCGCGCACCCGTTCGGCATCATGCCGTTCCACTGCCACCACCTGGCCTCGCCGCCCTAGCCGTTCCCGCAGAGAGGCATCATCCATCAGCCGCGTAAGCGCCGTCTTGACGGCCTCCTCCCCCTGCTCCGAGACGACGAAGCCCCACTCCTCACGGATCGCGTACCGTGCGGTCGCGACATCGGCGGGAGCATACACCAAAACCGGAGTACCGGAAATCATATAGGCCGGCGCCTTCGTCGGAAGAGACAACCGGATGTAGCGGGCGCTCCGCGCATCGAAGTTGTAGGGCAGCAACAACAGGTCGGCTTCCGCCAACAACCGCGGAACGATCGAGGCGTCCGGCGGTCCCTCGATTCTGATCACATCGGATGGCAACTGTAATGCGTGAAGATACTCTGTATCCCTTCGCGGCGAATGAATACGCAACTCGATCTGTCGTCCAGCCGCGCGCAGCCCCGCCACCGCACATGCGATATCGCGGAGGCTTTCCTTCTGTCCATCCGGCACGATGGACCCGACATATCGGACCACGAACGGCTGCCCGGCTTGCCACTGGGTTCTGGCGTGCGGCAGCCACTCCGCAGGCACCAGGGCGTTTTGGAACGAGTGAAACGCGTACCCGTACCGACGTGCATACTCCTCACACATTGCGTCACAGATTGCAAAACGGGTGCGCGCCTCCATCAGGACACAGCGGAGCTCGTGTCGGATCACCGGTCCCATCAGCGGGCTCAACAATCCGCT
The DNA here is from genome assembly GCA_049840695.1 of Nitrospira sp. Lineage (GTDB taxonomy): Bacteria > Nitrospirota > Nitrospiria > Nitrospirales > Nitrospiraceae > Nitrospira_A. The sequence continues at coordinate 40,447 of JASGJV010000034.1, read as the reverse complement.
TCGATACAGGACCGCAGGCCAATCATCCATCATGTGGATGACCAGAGGGACCTTGAACCGCCGTGCCAATGCCCTCGTCAGCGTCAGCTGCTCGAGCGAGCCCAGAAATCCGTACAGGAGGGTCGGGCGGAATCGCTCCACCCAATCGATAAGTGCCGGTGTCAGATGTGCCCGCTTCGGGGCGCCATCGCCAATGAGCCGCTTGAGTGATCCGAGCCAGCCCTGCCCGGATGAACCGGAGGAGCCGCCTTCGCTGACGAGAGCCTGCTGCTTCTTGCGGCCATACCAGGTACGCGCCAAGGAAAAGGGCCAGACCCAGCGGATTTCTTCTTCCGTCAATCGATAAAACGTACGACAGACACTATGATCGTCCGGCAGGATATCTTGGTGCAGGTTGGCCAACCGGTCATGCGGCCATCCGCGGAACAAATTGGTCAGCGTAATCCCGCCACCGGTGACCAAATTGAAATTGTTCGAAGTCACGACCAGGACCCGGGGCAATTCCTGGTTCACTGCGCCCCCGCCCCGCGATGCTCCAAGAGGAACATCCAGTCGGCAGACCAGGAGAACGGCAAGACGTTGGCCACTCGATTATTCCATCGATACAACGCCTGTCGAAACGGCGGCAACCTCAGCAGCACATCGATATAGGGTCCACAAAGGAAGGTCCTTGCCTGTCGCTCTATCACTTGGAAGCCTCCGGCGTGGAAAAGGTCCAGGAGACGTCGCACACGGAAAAACTGCACATGCCCGGATTCGAAATTCAAAAACCCGACCTGTTCCTGCTGGAAAGAGTTCGGCGCCGACGACGCGGTCTCATGAGACGGCGCATACATTCGTCGCCGCGCATGTATCAAACCACGCATCACTTGATCGATCCCCAGTCTGGCCAGACCTCGTTGCATCCGACAAAACATTTCGTACGATCCATACCCGTTTGGAGTGGTGACAATCAGGGCCCCGTTCGGCTTCAGCAGCCGCCGCAGTAGGTGGAGACACTCTTGCGGCTGGTGGAGATGTTCAAGGACTTCGGAGCAAATAATCAGGTCGACCACCACACCTTCCTCGATCAGCGTTTCAAGACGGCCCGTTCGGAACAGAAGATTGGGCCGCGGATATCTGCGGCGGGCTTCCTGAATGGACGGCTCATGCATGTCCACTCCCAACACGCGGTGCCCTAAACAGGCCAACGGATACGTGACATGGTCGCCGGTGCCGCATCCAAAATCGAGAATCGAAAGCGACGGAGTACCCAATCGCTTCGAAACCACTGCGGTCCAATCTTCAATCGTCCGCAGCCGTTTCACAATACCGTAGGAGGTCTCGGGAAAAGTTGCGGCCTGACTATCGGCCATGGATCACCGCCTGGTACAGCTCCTCAAACCGTTGTGTTTGTAATGCCATGTCATATTCGGCTTCCGCGACCTCGCGACACCGTGCGCGTAATCGTCGGCGTAAATCGGCATCGTCAAGAAGACATCTGATACCCGCCGATAAATCATCCGCATCCTTATGACGCGCCAAATATCCGGTTTCCCCCGGCCGGACTGCCTCTCCCACCCCGCCCACGTCGAAGGCCACCACCGGGGTTCCGCAGGCCAGACTTTCCAGCACCCCGTTCGGCAGGTTATCTGCCAGGGCGGGATGGACAAACAGATCCGCCGCTGAGTAGAGGATCGCCAGGAGCTGGTCGTCCTTGACTGTCTCAATGGCCGTCACAGGCACATTCACGGCGCGCTTCCATTCACTGGCGCGGTTTCCGACCACCACAAGCCGAAAAGGCTTCCGGGTTCTGCCCTTGAGCGCGTTCACCGCTGCTGTCACAAAGGTACCGCCCTTGCGATAGGCCTGCGTTTCCACGGAGCTGAATAGCACGAGCGCTTCGTTCTGGGGCAGTCCCAACACCGCTCGTGCCGATGCCTGATCGATCGGGCGAAATACGTTCAGGTTCAGACCATTCGGAATCACCTGCACCGGCCAATGCCCCACCAGCGGGCTCTGTTCAGCCAACCGGGCGATCCACCGCGACGGCGCCACCAAGGTGACATTGGCGCCGGCATACACGCGCTTCTTCATGTTCCATAGCAGCGCCGTCCGGTCCGTCTTCAACGCAGGCTCATCACTCAACAAGGGACAGGCCCCGCATCCGGTTTTCCACCGTTCGCATTCATAGGCATAACAGCAATGGCCGGTCAGGGGCCACATGTCAGAGAGCCGCCAGATAAACGGCTTGCGCCGGCTGGCAACGCCGAGCACGGAATGACTGAAATAGCCACCGTGCGTGTTGTACAGCTGCACGATGTCGGCGGCCTGGAACCAGGGATGGCGCAGCAACTGCCAAGACGAAGGCAAGAAAAGATATTGGAGGCTCAAGGCATCGGTCACCTTGCGGGCCACCCAATCCGCCGCGCGCCAGGGCATACTGCCCCAAATTGGTCCTGCGTCGGAGACCCCATGCACGATCCCAGAGACCAGCATGCGCGAAGTATGGCCTCGCTGCAAGAGGCTCGAATGGATCCGATAGGCGGCGCGACCCGATCCGCCCAGGTTGTACTCAGTGCTGAGATGGAGAATGTTCATGGCAGTCAGCACAGAAGTCAGGCCGGGGCCTTCCCGTTTCCCAGCACCCCGTTGCCCCCGATTCGTACCTGCACATCGGTCAGCTTCGCATCCCGGAACCACTCGCTGACAGCAGCGGGGGTTTGCGGATCGTCGTAGACCGGCGCCAAGGCGTCGAACGTGTCGAGAATGGCCCATTCGACCTGCTGCCCATGGGTGAGCGGCAGGTAGTGATAATTCCAACAAGGAATGGCCATGCCCAGCACACGCCCGACCAGCGGCAGTCGCTTGATGAAGGTATCCAGCGGAAGCCATTTCGGGATGTACCACTTCAACAGCCGAAACAGGAGATTTCTGGGCATCCGCGTCGTGAGTGGACGATAGAAATACTTACTCTTGTACGGCTCCAGCGCCCAACCTTTGAGGTAGACGTCGACGGCCAGTTCGCCGCCCGGCTTGAGAAACGGTACGAGGTCCATGAAGGACGCTCGAGGATCAGGCGTATGCTGCAACACGCCATAACAAAACACCTTATCAAAAGATTGTCGTTGGAACGGAATCTTCCGCAAGTCGGCCTGGGCGACGCACAAGCGCTCATGAGGGCCGTTGTTGGCCATACATGCATCCACGGCTGAGCTCAGATCGACCGAGTAGACCTCTGCCCCCGCATCGAGCATCACCTGCGTAAATCGACCGGCACCACAACCAGCCTCCAGCACCTTGGCGCCCTTCAACTCGTCCGGCGACCAGCCCGTCCCGCTGTAAAACCGCTCCTGGGAAAGGGTGGTTCCGTTAAACCTGTCCAACTGCGTGCGACGAAACCGATTCCACTGCTCACCAAAATTCTCTGAGTACCCGCTGGTCGGAACGAACCGCGGGACTCCTCCCCGGATCGGCACGGTCACACCATCCTCCGGACATATCAGCTCGCCGGCCTTGATCTCCCCCTGCTCCTCAATGGCGCCGTCTTGCAGCCTCAGTCCGTGCGGTCCGCCAGGACAGACCAGTTTCTCAATGTGCTCGCGACGCATCTTCTCTGCACAGCTCCTTTTCCACTGTATCCCAGACGCTGCCCATTCCCCCGCGAGCACCCTTCGGGCTGCGGATACTTCTTCAACACAATTCCTGCCAGGAAAAACTCGGGCAGTCCGTGAGTCCTTGTTCAATATACAGACTATGCCACAGCTGAAACATCAAGAGCGTCCAGATCTGGGGATGATAATCGGCCTGCCCGCGCAAATGCGGAACGACAAAGCGCCGATACACTTCCGGTCTGAACAATCCCTGTTCGGCTAGTCGCGCCGGGGCCAGAAGCCGTTCCGTCAACGGCCGCAACGTACCGCGCAACCACTCTGCCGTGGGAATGACAAAACCACGTTTCGGGGCGTGAAGCAATTCTTCTGGCAGTAGGTCCTTCACGGCTTGCCGCAGCAGATACTTCGGATCTTCAGGTCTGGTGCGAATTGCGGCTGGAATCCGCAACATCACATCGACAAATGTCTGATCCAGAAACGGCACCCGCGCCTCCAGGGAGTGCGCCATGGAAAACCGATCCGTCATGAACAGGAACTCTTCCGGCAACTGCGTGCGAAAAGCCAGCTGCATCAATCCATCACGGGGAAGCACGCCATCGGAGTCCTCATAGAGACTGCGGAGAAATTCTGTGGTGCCGGCTGCGCCAACATCACCGCTCAAGACCTCGTTCCGCTTCATCTCATCAGAGAAGTAATAAAACGCCTGGACGTAGTCCCATTCGAAAGGATCACGCCGCGTCTTGGGATAGTGACGCCAGCGTTCCATCCTTCGTACATTCCCGAAGATATGAGGCACCTGATCGACCAGCGATGCGACCAGAGACCAACCATGCTCCTGCCATGCAGGCAGCGGAGACACCTGCATCCCCGGCGACGCTCGTTGTTCCAGCTGAACGTACCGTCCATAGTCGCCGAACAGCTCATCGCCGCCCGTCCCCGTCATCCCGACTTTCACATCCCGATGCATGAACTGAAACACGTACCAGGACGGCAATCCGCCCCCGTAAGGCTCGTCCAGAAACCAGACCATCTTCAGGAGATCGCGGAGAAGATCGTCGGGACGCAAAATCAGTTCGTGATGATCGGTTCCCCAACGTTCCGCCACTTGTTTCGCCAGCGGCAATTCATCCAGCTCGGCCGCGCCCTCGAATCCCAGTGAATAGGTCTTCAACTTCGAATGACCGCTCTCCGCCAGCAATCCTACGATACTCGAAGAATCTAGCCCGCCGGATAAGGAGCAGCCGATCGGCACATCGCTCAGGCTCCAGCGCTGCACGGCGGCACGCAGCTCCGTGCGCACGAGCTCACTCCATTCCCTGATCGCTCGGCCTTCCTGCGGCACAAACGACGGCCGCCAATACCGTTGCGTCTCGAACCGGCCGGTGTCGAGTTCGTAACGAAACCAATGCCCCGGCGCAAGGCGTGATACCCCGTTGATCATGGATGAGGTGCCGGGAACAAACCTCAGCGTCAGATAGTGAAACAGGCTGGTGCGGTCGAGATCCCGGCCGAGGGCCGGCACCGTCAGCAGACTTTTGAGTTCCGAGGCGAACGCAAACCCCGTCTTGGTGTTGGCATAGTACAAGGGTTTGATGCCCATCCGGTCGCGCGCCCCGAACAGCACGTTCCGGCGCTTATCGTGCAGCACAAACGCAAACATGCCGTTCAAATCCCCCAGCATGTCCTCTTGCTTGTCGGCATAGAGATGGAGGAGCGTCTCCGTATCGGAATGTGCCGTTACGAATTGGTGGTGTGTCTCTTCGAGACGCCGCCGCAATTCCGGCGAGTTAAAAATCTCTCCGTTGTAGACAATCCACACAGACCGGTCCTGGTTCGCCATGGGTTGGTGTCCATGTTCGAGGTCCAGAATACTCAGTCGATGCATGCCCAAACTGACCGTCGACGGGGGATCGTCGTAGTAGCCAACATCATCCGGACCACGATGGATCAGCGCCTGCGTCATGACCCGCACGCGATCAGCCGATCCCGATCCCACCATTCCTGCTATTCCGCACATAACGACAACCTCTCGGGATGGGACCACACCTTGCAGCGCCGACACACCCTACGGTAGCGGCGATAGGAAATCTTCCGTTCCGCTCTTAACCCAGTCGGTCAGCAGTCGGAGGTCAGGCGCTGCCGCCGGATCCTGTCCCTTCGGCACATGTACGGTCGAATGCAAACTCACCTTGGCATCACGCTGAAACTCCATCGTCACCGTGCGTAGACTAAACGGCCGGGCGAGGAAGATCCCGTATGCGAACCGCTCGGCGAGCGTTCGTTGATCGGCAGACAGAGGAGGGGTCTCGTGAATCAGTTTGAGGCGCTCCAGATACTGCGCTTGCGTATCCGAATCAATGGTGAATCCGCGGCGGTCATATCGTCCGGTGCCGGCGGTGAATACCGGAATTCCGAAGCTCGCCGCCTCGATACCAACCGTTCCCCGCACCGTGACACAGTAATCCATGACGCGATACAGCGAGAGCGTGCTTATGCGACTGTCAGGCTGAATGATCCGCACGTGGGGCGGCACTGAGGGGCCCAGCGAGCGAATGGCGACGAGTTCGGAAGGTTCTGCTCCGACCCCATCCCGCGCGTTCTTGACGAGATTCGCCGGATGAATCTTGATGACCCAGTTCACCCGGCTGTTGGCATAGGCAACCTTCATGGTTTCAACGAACCATTCCTCGTAACTCGCGAAGAGATCCGTTCCGTAAAAAAAGGTTCCATCCCAGAATATGTGCGGAAAAATGACGGCGGTCCTTTTGTCGTCCTCCAATGCCAACGCACGACGAATCTCCGCAGCATCCTGGCTCGCCGTATGAAATTGCGTGCCGACCTCGCTGTACCATTCGCCGCTTTGATAACTGTCGACGAGTTCCTGGCGCAGTCGCTCGCCCTCAAGATTGGTCCAGGGCCGCGCCTTCAATTCGCGCCATGTGTCATATGAAAGCGACGCCGGATGGACATCGCGATTCGATTGCCGGTACCGTTTGAGCATCAGGCTGTTATTCTTATGAGCGGCATTCCACGTGATCGTGTCGATCCCGGCTGCCAGGCATACATCGAAGAGCTCTCCGCGGGGGGTATACCCGGGATCAACCGAGAGCACGAGATCCGGCTTTACGGTTTCTACAATGGCTCTCGCTGCCTGAGCGGAAGACATGGCACTGTGAAGAAACGGGAGGAGCGCCTCACGCACCGAGGGGATGGACAGATCCAGACGGCCGACACGCAGATGGCGCAACCCCGTCGAGGCCGCATACTTCCCCACCCGGGCGCCGCAATAGTCGGCTTGAATGAACTGTTCGAAGGTACCGAGGCTATTCATGACCGCGACAGCCTCGGCTCGTGACACCGGTCGGTGCCACTCTTCCCAATAAGACACATCCTCCACGCCGGCGGCTCGATAGTAGGTGTCGACCCACCGATCATAAGCCGCCAGGATCGTCGGTCGATACCCGGCTGCCTGAATGGCTTTCGTCAACGCAATCTCGATCAACAATCCCAGAGAGCCGGAACTGACGATGAGCACCCGTTGGCGTGCCTGCCCCACCGCGGCAACCGACCGGCGAAATGCCGCACCATGCTCCTCCTCGAACTGCAGAAATTGCTGCTCGCGGCGGGCTTCTTCCAGGCGAAAGTCCCGGTCGAACATCCGTCGCATCTGGTAGTGCAGAGAGCGGGCGGCGGGCAGCAACCGGGCGCGGGCAGCAACGTGTTTGAGAGTGGTTTTCCAGTGCGCGTGAGTCATGCAGACAGGCGAAGGGCTCAACCGCTTACGTCATTTCATCGACGAGATACGGCAATTCCGTGCTTTCCCACTTTTCGAAAATGCTGTTCATCTCGATGATGCGCCGAATGCCCTCTTCCAGCGACACACGCGACTCAAACCCGAGTAACTGTTTGGCTTTTTCTCCGGAACAGTAGCGGCGATGAATCTCACGACTTGCGTGACGGTCGGTCCCTTGAAAGTCGGCGGCATATTTGATTTCCACCGATGAATTTCCGCTCGCCTTGATCACCAGATCGGCCAATTGTTTTAGGGAGATGGGACGATCGCTGTTCCCGAGATTGATCACCTGGCCGACGGCTTCCGGTCTGAGCAACGCTTCCACTACGCCGCGGGCGGTATCTTCGGCGTAGCAATAGGACCGGATTTGATCGCCACTGCCATTGATCACGATCGGCCGCCCCGTCATGGCATTCTGAATGAACTTGGGCAGGACAAACTGAGCGGCCTGATACGGGCCATAGGCATTGAAGAAGCGTAGAATGACCGGTTCAAATTCAGGATACCGTTGCGCATATCCGATACAGAGCTCTTCACCGGCAAGCTTGCTCACCGCGTACACCGTCTTCCCCTGCGTGATCGTCTCTTCCGTAATGGGGTTTTCGATCGGCTCGCCGTAGACTTCCGACGAGGAGGCGAAGACAAGCCGTGTGATCCGGTGCTGGATCGCACAGTCCAGCACCCGCTTGGTCCCATCCACGTTGATTTCAAGGCAGCGAAGGCGATTGACCTCTGTCCGCCGCACACCGAGGAGCGCGGCCAGGTGGATGACCGCTCCGCACCCGTCCATCGCTTCACGAATCGACGAGATATCGAGAATCGAACCGTAAAATATCTTCGCTGTTTGTGGCAGCGCTTTCCGGACACGGGCAATCTGTTCGCCCAGGTCCAACAGATGGACCTCGATACCCCGTCGGTCCAACTCGCGACAGACCTGAATTCCGATACAACCGGCACCGCCGGTCACCAACACAGGAGCCTTCATACAATCCACGCCTCTAATAGGTCATCTGTTTATTGAGGAGCTTGCCGAGATCAATGTCTTCCAACACTTTGCAGATTCGTTCCGAACTGTTGCCGTCGCCATAGGGATTCACGCAGGTCTTCAACTTCATCCGGAAGTCATGTTCATGCAGGGCACGCCTGATCGCGTCCCCAATGAGTCGACGGTCGAATTCAGGCACGGTCAGAACATTGCAAGCCCGCATGCGGCCGGTCTGGCGGCTCCCGATGTCCAAGGCCGGCAATTTGAACGAGGGCGCTTCCAGGATGCCGACGCTGGAATTCCCGATCAACACCGACACGGCCGTCAACAGGCTCAAGAACACCTCGCGGTCCAGATTCTTAAACGTCTTGATCGCGGGGACCGATTCATACTGACGGATGACGGCGATGATTTCCTGTCCGGCCGCATCCACATTGGGATAGATCACCAGCGCCTGATGCCCGCTATCCTTCACGGCCGCAAGCGTCTCCTCCATTTGTTTTCTAGCCAGGTGCACTTCCGCCAAGACGGCATGCTGAATCACGAGCAAGACCGGCTTGTCGAAATCCACGCCGAAGATCTTTCCCAGTTCCGTCCGATCCAGCTTCTTGCCGTGCACGACGTCATCCAATTGGGGAGCACCGACGTTGAAAATCCGCCACGGCTCTTCCCCCATTTTTCGCACCCGCTCGGCAGAATCTTCGCAGGCCGGAAGGTGAATATGAGCCAGCTTGGTGATGGCATGGCGGGCAGACCCGTCGATATGACCGGACAGGTCGCCGGATTGGATATGCGCGACGGGGATGTTCATATAGGCAGCCGTCACCGTCGCCGCCAGGATCTCCGCGCGATCTCCCGCCACCAGCAAAAGGTCGGGCTTCAGCATGTCGAAGACCTGGGCGAGCCCTTGCATTTCCACGCCTAGCGATTTCGACCAGGCAGTCGGGGTATCTCCCCCCACATACATGTCCACACGGGCGGCCGGCGTGAACCCGTCCCGCATAATTTCGTTGATGGACGAACCATATTCCTTCAACAGGTGCATGCCCGTCACGATGAGCTGCAACTCCAGCCGCCCGGACTGCTCGATCAAATGCATGACCCGTTTGACGTACCCGTAGGTGGCCCGTGCCTCTGACAGAACCGCAATCTTCCTGGGCTTCATGCGTTCAACTGCTCCCAGCGAATCTGACTGTCTTTCGGAATATCAGTATTGGCGACCTTCCCGATCACCTGTGTCAGATCTTTCGCCGCCACCACACCAGGACCGGGACTCGGCCGCTTCACCCACACCATCGCTTTCGTGATGACCGTACCACGCGGGATCGCAACTTCCGATACGACGCTCTCGCGGGCCCAGGCCACGATTTCTCGCTCCTCAGGAAAGATCTGCCGGTCAGCCCCTCGCCCGCGAAAGACCGCATCCACCCCCTTCACCAATTCGCTCAGCTCATCCGGCTCGATGGACACGGGATGGTCGGGCCCCGGCTGCTGCCGATCGAGAGTGAAATGCTTCTCGATCAAACAAGCGCCCAATGCCGCAGCCCCGATGCCCGTATAAATGCCTCGCGAATGGTCCGAGAGCCCGACCGGAACGGCAAAGAGGTCGCGATATCGCGCGATCATACCCAGGTTTACCCGGTCATAGGGTGTCGGATAAGCGGACACGCAATGGGTCAGGGCAAAGGGGGTCTTCAGTTGCCGCAAGAGCGCCACCGTCTCTCCGACTTCCTCGATCGTGCACATGCCGGTCGAGACGATCATCGGCTTGCCCTTACGGCCGATGTGTTCGATCAGCGGAAGGTTGGTCAATTCGCCGGAGCCGGTCTTGTACGCAACCACCCCGAGTTCTTCCAACATATCTGCCCCGATCCGGCTGAACGGCGTGCAGAGATAGAGGATGCCCAGCGACTCACACAGCCGCTTGAGTTCACGATGCTGATCGATGGAAAGATTGGTTTTATCCAGCGTAACATACAGCGGTTCGGCAAAATTCGCCGATTGCGGCGTGTCCCGCAGCATCTCATTATCCAGGACATGAATCTGAAACTTGATGATATGCGCACCCATCGCATGCGCGATATACACCATACGTTTGGCCGTTTCGAAATCACCTTGATGATTGACCGCCGCCTCCGCGATCACCAACGGAGAATGGTCCGGACCGATGCGATAGGGGCCGATGGGAATGGATTGAATCTCAACCATGCTGCTCCTCCGTGAGACGCTGCCTCAGCACCGCCTCCGCCACAATGAAATCCAGGGGCTCATTGATATCGATGGCCTCGCGGGGATCGTCGACGATCACCCCGTATCGGGTTCGCCCCAGCACCGATCGATCTCGTTCCAGCACCTCTGTTCTGGTCACATACACCGTGCTGCTCTCTTCATACAACGGCTCGCGTTCCTGCCGCCGCCGAGGCTGACCCGGAAACAGGTATTCGAAGCGGCCATCCTGGAGACGACCATAACACTTGCGCGTCTCGGTCACCGTCATCACACCATCACAGTCCGGATGCCGGACCGCCTCGGCGATGCAGCGATCAATCAACCTGGTCGTTCTGAGCGGAGACGTTGGCTCCAGCGTCACGACATAGTCAGGTCGATACCCATCCTTCGCCAACACCTCCAGCACATGCAACAAGGCCCACTCGGTCGGCGCCTGGTCCGTCGCCAATTCTGCAGGCCGTTCGATGACCTCCGCTCCGTACTCTCGCGCAACCTGGGCGATATCGGGATGGTCTGTGGAGACGACGCATCGGTCAAGATGTGTCGATTGCGTGGCGGCCTGAATGGTAAAGGCCAGGAGCGGTGTCCCGTCCAACGGACGAATATTTTTCAGGGGGAATCGATTTCGATCCCCCCCGCGCCGGAATGACCGCCAGGACATGCATCAGGTCCCCGCCGCCTCAGGCATTGTCCGCCCTCCTCACGACTTCCGCGTGCGCCATACGCAACCCGGGTATATGCCCGGCCAGGTCCGTTCCGGACAGGGCCGGATGCATCCGCGGTGCCGAATGGTACAAGGAGAAGTCGAAGTTGTTCAACGAATTCCGCTCCCGATACCGGGACGTCTCCAGATTGACCGACAGGAGAGTTCCGCCAGCCTTGAGCGTTCGCGCCATGAAGGCGAGATAATGGTTGACCGTCTCAACGCTCATTTCTTGAAACGACGACATGTCGAAACAGAATTCCACATCGTTCAACCCTCTGCGCGCCACTTCAGGGCTCGGCGAGAACGCCGTCCGAAACATGGTCTTGTCGCGAAGGACACATTTCATATGACGTGATCCAGGCTACCCAAGCGGCGAGAGCAATACACGGCACAGATAGAGCCGTCGCTGAATCAGCGCGCGCACCAACCGAATCTTCGAAGATGCGTTCATATATTCCCACTGATCCGGGGCCAGCCACTGCAGGAACAACGGCAATTTGGCCGGGACCTGCGCGGCATCCTGCTCGGAAAAATATCCCAACCGTTGACCGAGTTGATAGGTCCGGAGCAGGATCAGATTTCGCTCGCGCGCAGTCAGAATGTCATCGTATCCATAGGCCTTCGCCATATCGGACACGACTTCAGTGGGTGTCTCCACGCCCTTCAGGCTCGAGTTAATCGGGAGCGATTTCGTATGCCGACCTCCCAGGACTGTTTGGACCGTTGGTTCCTTGGGAGGCTCAACGCCCAGCCAGGAACAGATATCGGTGACCGTTTGGGTGGGCGCCTCGCAGAGATCTTCATATCGCACGAGATAGTGGTGGGCCGGATCCGCCGTAAGGCCACGCAGCGTAAATTCCGCATGAGGAATCCAGCGGGATTCCAGCTGCAATCGGAGAATATCGCCGCCTTGAAACCAGAACGGCTTTTGCTTCAACACCATGTCCGTCCGCTTGAGAGAACTGTAATTGGAGTACGGGTGCCGCATGATGTGTATACATTTCATACCGGGAAACATGGCCTGGTAGCGGGGGAGATCCGACACTTCGATGGACTTGAACATCAACAGCGGCGCCGCCGGCAACTTCCGCCGGTCGTAACAGAGGCGGATGGCTTCCAGATAGGCCTCCAGATCATGTTCCGCATGGCCGGTGATGCGCTCCATGATGCGCTCCAGCGGAACGCCATCGGGCGAAATAGGCTCCACCAGTTTGTCCAAATAGGTCTGCTTGAGTTCACTGAGCTGGTCTTCCGCCCATGCCCGAAACAACCGTTGCTGCCGCTGCTCAAAAGTTCTGCCAGCTTGACCGGGCAGTTGGGATGCGCAAGAAGCCAACGTCCGTTTGACGACGCTCCTCAGCGAGCGCGGCGCAAAACTCCGCAAGTAGTTCAGTTCGATGGGATAGATCCACAGTCCAGGACTCCCATCCAGCAACCGCATAAGGAGGGACGAGCCATTGCGACCGGCGCCGAAAATACCAACCAGCACGGATCCTCCTACCGGATTCGCTCGATGTGAGCCAAACGATTGACCGACTTGACAAGGCGGAATGATTGCTGGGCTACAATTTCATTCAACAGTTTTCCGACCGATTCCGAATGCGTGCGGAAGACAGCTTCATCGCAGGCATCGTCAAAGAGAACCGCACCCCCGACTTTCACACGCCGACCGAAGCGTTCGAAATCATTCTTCACACCCTCATAACTATGATCGCCGTCGATGAAAACGAGGTCAACCTCGCCGGTTTCGACTTCGATCGTTCGTGAATCGCCGACCAGCAGCGTCACGGACAAACCGAATCTCTTGCAGATGTCTCGTATCTCATCGTCAAACGTGCGTGTGGTGCCTCGCTGGTGCAACCGGGCTTCCTTTTCGCCGAGATCAATCGACCAGAACTCGCCCTGCCCATTCATGGCTGCGGCAATGGTCAGGGTCGACCCTCCCTTGTACCGACCGATTTCGATGACCTTACGCGGCTTCAATCGACGGACCAGCCCAAACAGGTACGCCGTCTGCCTGACGGTCATGGCGATGACTCCATGATCGAGCGAGGTGCTGGCGAACAAACCGGACAGGTCTTCGAATTGCAGCGGAGCAGAGGGGGACAAATCAAACGGCATCGTATCCAGCGAGGGAGTTCGATTAAGCTTCGGCCCCAGCGCCTCCAGCAGCAGTTGCGGCTTTCGTTCTGCTAACTGCTTGGCAAACGCCGTACAGAGGAACTCCGGTAACATGGTGGCAAGGCCTTCTCCAATTCGAGAAGCAATAGCGTTCTTCACGATTCCCTCTTAATCTAACTCGCCCCGCGAGTCGTTGCTGGTTCTCCGATCATACTACCCGTCAGTGAATGGCATTCCCTCTGGTCAGACCGCGACCGAACGGTATCGGGTAACCATGTCCTGCACAAGGGCCAACATTTTGGGAACAACCACATCCGATCGATAGTAGGTCTCGAACGTTCGCTGCCCCCCCTGCCCGATTTTCGTCCGAAGCGTCTCATCATCAACTGCCGCGACAATTAAGTCCACCAATTCCTCGGGTGTTTTACCCAGCAACGCATTCACGCCGTGCTTGATTTCAGGCATAGCCAGGCAGCTGTTCTCATGCATGATGACACATGTGCCCAGAGCCCAGGCGAGCAAAATTCTGGTATTTCCAACCAGAAAGTCGGCACTCACATTGGTGAGTACGAGGAACGAGGACGCCGACCGAAATTCCTCATTGATGTCTTCCACCCATCCGCGAATCTTCACCCGAGGATCTTTGAGCGCGGCGGCCGAGGCGGCTGATGGAGTGCCTTTCCCCAATAAATGGACTTCAAACGGACGATCCTTGAATCGAACCGCAAGTCGAGGCAACAATTCCCGGCCGAGGTACGTCAACGCGAAGGTATTACCGGTCGCGCCGAGATTGCCCACACTGCCGATAATTTTGATCGGGCGTGGCGGTGAATCGGACAGCGCCACAGCACGCGGCGTCTGGTTGACCGGCGGCCACATGTTTTGCAGATAGATCGAATTGGGATGACCGTGATCGCGATAAAACTGCGCATCCAGCCGTGAATTATTAGCGGTAACCTCGCAGGCATTCATCATGCGGATATTCAGCTGTTTTCGTCGTTCATTCCTTAGCCGCTCGAACCCTAACCATAGACGATCTTTCAGCGAGGCCGTGGGGAGACTGAACAGATCGGGATGTCGGAGCCGCGCCTGCATCGGCAGATGATCTGGGTTTCCATAATAGACAAACTTCGGCACGCCCGAAATGTGGTAGGTCGCCGCCAGCGCTTCCCAACTCCAGATACTTACAATAGCATCGGCACCAGCCTTGCGCACCCGCTCTTCCACGACCGGACCGAGACCGGAGGCAGGAAACATGCGGCGCAGACTCAGTGCAACGCACAAGCGGCCGAGTCGCGACATCATTCCTCGATTGGAAGACGCGGCCGTCACATCCTCCACATATAACATGGGGCATACGACGACTCCGGGAAGCCTTACCTCGTGCAAGAGGTGTTCGGCCTGCTGGGCTGCTGCACTTCCGCGGGCATCCCGGAGGATAACTTGGAGCACCACAGAGTGCCCCAGTTGCTGCGCCTTCTCCACCACTTCATGCCCGACCACTTCAATCGCTTCACCTTTGTCATGAGGCGCATTAGATAATAGGATAAAAATGTTCATGGAGCGCGCCGGCCGGAACTCCTGCCTCCATCCTCGGCAGAGGGAAATCGTACCGGTATCCAGCGTTGCTGATCGTGGGCCTCTCGTATGGCATCCATCACCACCTGAGCGCGCCAACCATCTTCACACGAAGGCACCGCCCGCGTTCCTGATTGAACGGCTCGCACAAAACCTTCGGCAATGCGCCCAACCAGCAAGGTCCGTCCGTTGGGGACTCCCTCACCACCTATCGAAACGACCGGTATCTGGCGCAAGGTTCCTGTCGCCGCATCCGACTGATAGAGACCGGTACCGACCACAGTGTCAGCCAGATTGGCATTGCCGACAAGGTAGGCGCCGCGCTCCCCGTATATGGTCAGCCAATGCCCGCGTCCGCCCGGTGTCGCATTCGACACGGTCATCGACACAGGGATATCGCCGTCCAAGAGCAGCATCGCGTCCAATGTATCCGCAGCGACGGGACGAGCGAGAGAAACCGATTGCGCCGGGCCACCTCTGATGCTCGAACGGGCGGCCACGCTTCGGGCAGGCCCGACCAACCATTGGAGATAATCCACCACGTGCGAACCGAACGCGAACAACACCCCCCCTCCGGAGGCCGGATCAAACTGCCACGACCAGGCACTGTTTCCGGCGGCGCGCCCTCGCACCGTCCATTCGACCGTCACTCTGATGAGTCGCCCGATCTCCTGGCCATCGAGCAGTTCCTTCAGCCGAACTCGCTCAGGCGCCGCACGAAACAGATAATCGACCATGCAAACTCTGCCGCTTCCCCGCGCAAGTTCGCACATCTGTGCGGCCTGGTCAGCATCGACGCCAAACGGCTTTTCGCACAATACATGTTTGCCTGCCCGCAATGCCGCTGTCACCACTTCGAAGTGGGACGATGGTGGAACGGCAACGACGACGGCATCGACCTGTTCATCGGCGATCAGTTCCTGCCAGGAATTGTGGACCGTGGGAATGCCTAAGGCCTGTCCCGCCGATGCCGACTTGAGACGATCCTGCCCGGCAATCGCGGTCAGCGCGGCGCCTGATATGGTTCTGAACGCCGGCGCAAGCACCTTCGCACCGAACCCGGTCCCGATAATTCCGACGCTGAGTTTCCCCATGCAACCGGTGCTACCAATCGAGAATAACGGGTTCGGGCAACGGCATAATGAACTTCGACCGTAACCCCTTGCTGCGCAACTTGCGCGGGATCGTTTCCCCCAGGTGCCACGCCAGGACCAACGCATATTCCGGTTGATCCTCAAACAGACGCTTCTCATCCACTACCGGCACATGCGTCCCGGGCGTAAACAATCCCACCTTGAGCGAAGTGGCCTGTTCGGCCGTGTAATCCAGGTAGTCCGGACCGATGCCGCAATAATTCATCACCGTGCTGGAGCGGCCTGGAGATCCGATGCCCGCGATCCGATGCCCTTTCATCTTCAGATCGGAGAGGAGATGCATGAGTTTCCATTTGGACTGTCGGACCCGCTGGGCGAAGGTGGCATACAAGGCGGATCCGTAGAGACCGTAGGATTCCTCCTGTTTGACCAACTCCTGCAACCGGTCGGTAGGCTTGATCTGGGTTCCCTTCACAGCATAGACCCGAATGGACCCGCCATGATTGGGAATACGCTCGGCGTCGGCTACGCTGAAGCCAAAACGCTTCATCATATCCTGCATCGGCTTGATGGAGTAAAAGCGCAGGTGCTCATGGTAGATCGTGTCATATTGCAGGGTGTCGATCAGATCGAGCAGATAGTGCGACTCGGAAATGAAAGTCCCGCGGTCGCCTAACAAGGCATGGATGCCGCGAAGGCAGGGGCCGAGGTTGGCCACATGCGCAAACACATTGGCGGCCGTAATGAGGGATGCCGGCCCTTCCTTCTGTAAAATATCCCGGGCGACTTCCTCGCTGAAGAACGCCTGCCGGGTCGGAATGCCTTTCGCATTCGCGATTTTCGCGATGCCCGTCGGCTCCACGCCCAACACCCGCATACCTCGCGCCTTGAACCCCTCTAAAATCGTCCCGTCGTTCGACCCGATGTCGATGACCAGGCTCCCCGGCTGAAGTTTCAAGGTCTCGATCACCTTCCCCGCCATCGCATCAAAATTACTCTTGAGCGCGCCGGTAATTCCGGTCATATAGGGGTAGCCCTCGTAGAACAACTCGGCAGGATCGACGGCGTAATCGATCTGTACCAACCCGCATTGTTCACATCGCAAGAGATGTAATGGATAAAACGACTCCGGACCGGTCAGTTGTTCGGGGCGTATCAGTGAATCGCAGGGCGGATGGTGGCCGAAATCCATGATCGTGACGAGCGGTTGATGACCGCAATTCTGGCAATGACTGAAATGGCCGTTGACAATTCCCGCCGGCTCGTCGCCGACCAGCTGACCGGACGCGCGCGCAGTACCGCCGTCCTTCGAAGTACCAGTTGACCTCTCACCTGCCATTGCCGTCTCCTTTCAAATGTTGTCTATCAGCGCCACGGCAGCACTTTGCGTTCCATATTGTAGAAGGGCCTGAGCGAGTCGCGGCTATGCGGCTTATTTCGGCGCCGCCCAGAGTCGAACCACGGCTTGCCACGACCAGAGCCGTGCCGTCTTAACCCACAACACTGTCATCACTGCGACTGCGATCACCATTTTTGCTGAGAAAGATAGTTCCACCCCATAACCCAGCATATACACGGCCAGCACGGCGGCCATGCTCCAGAATGCCCCCGGTTCGATCCCATAGGGACAGCCGAACCGGCGCGCCAACAAAAACCGCATCCCATGCAACGCGAGAGCGCCGAACACCGCTGCGCTCGTCGCCCCGATCACACCGAACTGCCAGGTGGCCGCAGCGACGAGGCCCATCGTGCCCAGGCTCATCAGGACGGAAGACCAGGACAGGAGCGCGTTCTGGCGGACGGTGAGCAGAAACTGTGTATATGGAATCCCCATGCTATGCGCGACCATGAGCAAAAACCAGATCGGCACAAGTTCCGCAGCCCGATCGAATTTCCCATGCGTCAGGAGGTGGATCACATCGGCAGAAAACAACGTGACCAGAATGCCTCCCGCCGCAACACAGAGGTACCACAGCGACACAGTCTCTTCAACTTTCCGCTGCGACTGGCGGGGATTTCCGGCAAACAATTCCAAAAAGGTCGGTGTCATAGTCCGTGAATAGGCTTTCGTCACCGTAACGAACATTCCTCGATAACTTTGGGAATGGGCATAAATGCCCAATGTCGCGAGATCCAGCCATCGCTGAATGACAAAGCGGTCCATGCTGTTGGCCACCACATCCATCAGGCTGAACGGGATCGCCGGCATGCCGCTCTGCGCGATCTGCTTACCCCAATGGAGACTGGGCCGCAGGGAGACCCGACGGGCCGCATAGTGAAACCCGTGCAGCATGGAGACGAGCCCGGCGGCAATAGGCGAAAGAAACATGGCCAGGACTCCGAGCTTCATGACGGAAAGACCGACCAGCGTGGTCATGGCCCCTGCCGCCCACTGCAGCGACTCGTTGATCGCATGGCTGACGGGCGCCCGTTCGATGACCATCAGCGGACTCAGGGTGCCCCACAGAGTACCGGCCAACAATCCGAGCAACACCAGTCCGAAATATTGTTGGTACTCGGGGCGGTAGTCTCGGATCAGTTGTGGCAACAACAGCGGGGAAAGTACCCAGAACACCACCACCCATACTGTTTTCATTCCCAGATTGGCCAAGAGGAGGTTAAACAGCAGTTCTTTGCGGCCGGATTCAGGCGTCGCATGCCAATGAGTCGAAAGCACCCAATTGTCACCGGTTGAAGCAAGGGGGGTCACCAACATAGCAAGAGCAGTGAGAATGGCCACGGTGCCAAGATCGGCCGGGTCGAGGTAATACGTCGTGATGGGAACCATGACGCCGACCCCGATGAGCGTTTGGAGCAGCGCCGGGAGCAGAAACCACAGAAAGCTCTTATCCACCACCGGCCGATCCTTCGAGCATGGGTCGCCGAGCGCCGCGACGGTCACCCCTTGCCACAGTTGATGACCTCCAGGATACGCCCCACCGACACCGCCGGGGATTCACGACTCGTATCCACAATGATCTCCGGATGGAGCGGTTCCTCATAGGGATCGGACACGCCGGTGAACTGCTGAATTTCCCCTCGCAGCGCCTTGGCATACATCCCTTTGACATCACGCCGGATGCATTCCTCAACTCCGCAACGCACCCATACCTCAAGAAACGATCCCGGGCCTCCCGCCTTTTCGACCATTGCGCGCACGTCGTCCCGGACGGCGCGAAACGGTGAGACCGCCGCCACGATGCTGCAGACCCCATGCTTGGTCAAGACCTGGCAAACCCATCCGATCCGCAGAATGTTGGTATCTCGATCCGCTCGGGAGAAACCAAGCCCTTTCGAGAGATGCGTGCGAACGACATCGCCATCCAATACTTCGACATCGGTGAGACCCTGCGCGAGCAGACTTCGATAGAGCATGTTGGCCAAGGTGGTCTTGCCCGCGCAAGGCAACCCCGTCAGCCAGATGGTCAACGCTTTCTTCACCTCAATCCTCGCCGTTCACTGAACCGATCCCGATTTTGAACCCGCACAAGAAATCGTGAAGACGCCTTCGACGGGGAGCGATCCCTCCCAACTCCAGCGAAGACAAGAAGCCGTCCTCACGCGTCCATACTGCTCGGCGATAGCCTGCTCATCGAGCCACGGCGAAATGGCCACAGACTTCCCATTCGCGGACACCCGCGGACCATCCAACCAGAACTGCTGCCTGGGAGTGATCACCGACCATCCGGTTTCCATACGCCGGAACGAACACTGTGGCGAAAAAGTCAATGTCCATTCAAGACAATGCGGATGAGAGCCGGCCATCGGACTAAAGAGATCATCCATGACCCGCCACGACCTATTCAACCAGTCAGCGCGTACCTGACGCCGATGTCTTACCGGATGGGGAAACCGTTCGTATCCATCGTGGTCTGCCGCGGCCTGCTCCACCGGACCGCCGATGTCCCATTGAACAGGAGACAAGCGGCTATCCGGGTGCAAACAAAAACTCTTCCCGGGGATGAAGCGGTTCTGCTCCGCCTGATCCACCCTCACGGTTGAGTGGAAGAGTGTGCTGCGGAATCGATCATAGGATTGCGGGTCGGAAGTATAGAGAAAACAACCCGAATCCACAAGAATATCTTCCCCGCCCAGCTGCATCTCCAGCGAGAGGAGATCATTGTGTTTGTGCGTTCCGACCCCTTGCGTCCCGGGCGGATTGCAGTTGAACAACACATAGTCCCGCGCCTTGCGCAGAATGTAAAACCCTCCCGCCGGAAAGGCGGCGCTGCCACGTTCCTCGAGGACTTCTTCTCTGGGCCGTCCGGCATCCCGGATGCCGCCGAACCATACACCCTCGACCCATGCGGGACCGGATTCCGCCCACCACTCCGCACGATCGAACAAGACTGCACCAACGGCGAGCAGATGCCGATGGTCCCGAACATCGGCATGGTCATACCCGGTCAGGATATGCAGGCGTCCATTATCTCCATCCCCGATTTGCGGAGCCAACCCGTTCGGCTTGGTATAGCCCGCAACAAACTCACACATTTTCGCGAGACGATCATGAAAGGTCGCCGGCAATCCCACGCCATGACACCGGCAGAGCAGGGCCGATGACAGAAACATTTCCGTCACCAAGCGGTGATAGGACAGGCTCGACTCATAGTGCACGCCGTCGGCCAGCACCTGCCGATCCATCTCCCCCACTAAGGCCCGAACAGCGAATGCCGTCCACTCCTCTGCGTCACGCACGTCCTTCAAGCAGAGACCGAGATAGAGCAGCCCCACGAGATCCGCCAGGTAGTGATTGGTGGTCACGTTATCGTCACGAACTTCGAGGTTGTCGATGAGGAACCGGCCATGCGCCACCAGCGACCCCAGCACGCCTGTGAACCAGTCCGTCGTGATGAGCGGTGACTCTGCCAACAGCGCGAGCGCCCACAACCAATTCACGGCACGGATCGCCACATCCATGGGGCAGGACCAATTGACCCCCCGCCCCGTCGGATTGGTTGCGATCCAACTCGTCAACTGCGACAGGCATTCCTGCGCGTACTTGGAGTCCCCGGTCAGGAGAGTAGCCTGAGCCAGAAGCACGAGGTGATACCCACGCGACAATTCCCACGGCACCTTGATATCGACGCCGGCCTCATGATGACCATGGCCCACATCGAGAAAGCATTGTTCGGGATTCCAGCGGTAACCGGACTTGAAATCCCGATGCCAATCGATCGTCTCTCCCAAGGCGACAGGCCCGGAACCTAAGAGATCGAATACATGACCGCAGATTCGGTCGGCTGACGCGATAGTCGCCTCGCGCAGACCGGGCGCCTGCTGCTCATAGACCCGAACGAATCGCCTCGTGCTGGTCCGGTGAAACCGGGAGCCGCTGCGTCAGTGCGACACGAACTCGTTCCACGGCAGCAGGAAGCTCCTCGAGAGTGACGCCCAGGGCGAAGGCCAGATCGATTTTTTCGACGCGGTAGGGCTGTCGCAACACGCGTGCACGATGCCGACTCGTGAGCCAGGGGCGAAGAGCCTTGCGACAGCCCATACGGATTGCCGCGAGCCAGCCGATGTGTTGCGCCTTTGACAAAAGACGGGTAGCCAGATCAAGCTCCGCCCCGTTAGCCATGGTTTTCGCCTTTGGGGAGCGTTTCGACTAGAAAGGGGCAATGAGCAAAACGAGCGGAGGGGCGAGCACACCGATGGATTTCCTGATTGCAGGCGCTACACAAGATAGGCCTTCCACCAAAGAGCGAGGTTAAACAGGTACCAGCTGCGAGGGTCGCGCTGCCGGCATACCAGATCGAGTACCGCCTCTTTGTCGAGAATATCGGTACGGTCGCAGAAGTCGGTGAGCGTGTCCTGCATCAAAGCACCCAGCCGGCCCTGCATCCATTCCTGTACCGGCACGCCGAATCCCTGTTTCTGCCGATCGATGATGGCATCCGGAATGACCCCGCGCACGGCCTGCTTGAGCAGCGTTTTCACAACGCCACCGCGAGTCTTCACCGCTTCCGGCACGCTCATCGCCAATTGTACGAACTCGTGATCGAGAAACGGCACCCGCGCTTCCAGGCTGGCACCCATGCTCATTTTGTCAACGCGCATCAGCAGCAATTCGGGTAATCGGAAATTGAGGTCGAGATAACTCATCCACTGCAACGGGCCCTGCTCCCAGGCCTTGGATTGAAACCGGTCATGAATCGGCCGGATGGCTTCCCATGACGTCAGGTTCCGAAACCGTCGTTGAAGGCGCGGCGAGAGCAGACGTTGTTTCAACATTTCCGGAAAGGCTTCGGCGCCGCCCCAAAACACTGGTTGACGGAGGACCCCGCGCCGCAGCCGTTCGTAGTGCATACTGTCACCGTACCCACACCATTGCAATCCGTGCAGGCCGAGACGTTTCAAGAGCGACGGGACCGGCCACTGGTTCCATTCCTCGAGCCTCTTGAATGTCTTCCAGGGGGGATACCCCCAGAACAGCTCGTCGGCGCCCTCTCCGACCTGGCAGACAATCACGCCATGCCGGCGAGCCAGCTCAGACACATAAAACACCGGGACACAAACAGGATCCGCAATCGGTTCATCCTGCAGCATGACCATACGCGGCAAGAATGCAATGAGATCGTCGAGGGAGAGCAATCGTTCGTGATGATCCGCCCCGACTTGGTCAGCCATGAACCGGGCGTGACTTAGTTCATTGCGATAGCTCGGATACTCCGCGTCATAGCCGATCGTAAACGTCCTGACGCGTTGCGTTTCTCCCTTGGAGAACAGGGCGGCGTTCGTGCTGGAATCGACGCCCCCGGACAGAAACACACCGACCGGCACATCACTCACCTTGCGAAGTGCCACCGATTCCCTCAGTTTCTCCAGAATACGAGCGGCAATCGCCTGGTCGTTCTCCCCGACCAAGGGAGACGTATGGTCCCAGACATCCCAATACCGGCGTTCCTCCATCGCCCCATCGGCGCGCACGCGCAACCACGTGCCTCCGGGAAGCTTTTTGATGCCATCGAACAGCGTCTGCGGAGCCGGTGTGGTCAGGAAGGACAGATAATGAAAAAGCGATTCCTCATGCAGGGTCCTGGGCTGTTCCGGGTCCTGCAGCAAGGCCTTGATTTCGGAAGCGAAGACGAACCGGCCGTGATGCAGACTGTAATACAGTGGCTTGACACCAATACGGTCACGTATCAACCACAGTTCCTGTCGTCGGACATCCCACAGGGCAATCGCAAACATGCCGCGAAATTTCGCCACGCAGTCGATGCCCCAGGTTTCGAAGGCATGCAGAATGACTTCGGTATCCGAGTGGTCCGTTCGCCACCGGTGGCCCCCCAGCGCCTCCAATTCACGCCGGATCGCGGCATGGTTATAGATTTCCCCATTAAATGCCACCCAAAGGGTTTCGTCCTCGTTAGCCATCGGTTGGCGGGCCGCATCGCTCAAGTCGATGATCGAGAGTCGGCGATGCCCTAATCCAACCCGTTGCTGCGAGTCAATCCACAATCCGGCTCCGTCAGGCCCTCGGTGTGCCAGACTGTCTCTCATTCGTATCAAATACGGCGCTGAGACACGGAATGACCCGGAGGAGAGCACGAACGCACCAACGACACCACACATGCAGAGAGATTCCTACGATCTATGACTGTTGAGGGAGGACTGTGGACCGGTTCCTGCTATCGCGCGTCATGAGACACCTGATCGAGACTGGTCAAGCTGCTGACGATACCAGCCATAGGTCCGGCGCAACCCTTCCGCCAAGGTCGTCGCCGGTTTCCATCCCAGGGCCGCGATGCGGCTGGAATCCATCAACTTCCGCGGCATGCCATCCGGTTTGGCACGATCCCATTGCATGTCTCCCCGGTATCCCACCACCTCGGCGACCAGCGCAGCCAGCTCTGCAATCGCGATGTCCTGCCCGGCCCCGACATTCATAATCATCGCATCCGAATAGCGGTCCATGAGAAACAGGCAGGCGTCCGCGCAATCGTCCACGTGCAAAAACTCACGCCGTGGAGCTCCGGTGCCCCAGAGGGTGGGAGTAGTCCCCTGCTCGCGCGCCTCATGGAAACGTCGCAGCAATGCCGCCAAGACATGCGCGGTCTGCAGATCGAAATTGTCGTTCGGGCCATAGAGATTTGTCGGCATGGCGGCAATGAAATCACAGCCGTATTGCCGCCGATAGGCCTGGCACATTTTGATCCCGGCGATCTTCGCCACCGCATACCACTCGTTGGTTGGCTCGAGGGGGCCCGTCAGTAAATATTCTTCCTTCATCGGCTGCGGAGAATCCCTCGGATAGATGCAGGACGAACCCAGCAGCAACAGCTTGTTCACGCCGTGAAGATAGGCCTGGTGTACCACGTTAGTTTGAATTGCGAGATTGTCGTAGATGAATTCCGCCGGCAAGGTGCTATTTGCCAGAATGCCCCCCACCTTGGCCGCAGCCAGATACACGTACTCCGGCTTCGTCTCCGAAAAAAAACCCGCGACTTGCCTGTTATCACGCAAATCCAGTTCGTGGCTGGTACGCAGGATCAGATTGTCATATCCACGGGCCGTGAGAGCCCGTACGATTGCGGATCCCACCATTCCCCGGTGCCCGGCCACGTAAACGCGCGCGTGTCTATCGATCACCCTAGGCCCTCCTCGACGCGGTCCCCTGCATCTTCAGACGTTCGGCTTCTATATCCGCCTCGACCATCATGATCCCCAGCTGGTGAAAATCCACGGTGGGTTTCCACCCGAGCTGTCTGCGTGCCTTTGCCGAATCGCCGATCAGCAAATCGACCTCCGTCGGGCGGTAATACCGCGGATCAATCTTCACATAATTCTTCCAATCAAGCCCCAGATGCCCGAACGCCACATCAAGAAACTCGCGGACGGTATGCGTTTCACCGGTTGCCACGACATAATCATCGGGGTCGTCCTGCTGCAACATGAGCCACATGGCCTCGACGTAGTCACCGGCGTAGCCCCAGTCCCGTCTGGCATCCAGGTTCCCCAGAAACAATTCCTGCTGCAGCCCCAATTTGATCCGCGCTGCCGCCCTGGTGATCTTCCGTGTGACGAAGGTTTCACCACGACGCGGCGATTCATGATTGAAGAGAATCCCATTGCACGCAAACAATCCATACGCCTCACGATAATTGACCGTGATCCAATGAGCATAAACTTTTGCCGCACCGTATGGACTGCGTGGATAAAAGGGCGTGGTTTCCCGCTGCGGTACGTCCTGCACCTTGCCGTACATTTCACTCGACGAGGCCTGATAAAACTTGGGGCGCAGCCCCGACTCGCGAATCGCCTCCAGGAGTCTGACCGTACCCAGAGCCGTGATCTCCGCGGTGTATTCCGGAATATCAAAACTCACTCTGACGTGGCTTTGGGCCCCGAGGTTGTAGATTTCATCTGGTTGAACCGTACGGATGATTCTATTCAGCGAGCTGGCATCGTTGAGATCGCCATAGATCAGATGCAGTCTGGCTCCGGAGGTATGCGGATCCTGATAAATGCCGTCGATCCGCGCCGTGTTGAACGAGCTGGACCGGCGAATGATGCCGTGCACCTCGTCGCCCTTGGACAAAAGGAATTCAGCCAGATACGATCCGTCTTGTCCGGTGATGCCTGTAATCAATGCCTTCACTACGTGTGCTCTCCCATCAGTCGGCGCTCGACAATGACCACGCCTTCCTTGCCCTCATAACTGTTCCCTTGTGATAGATCTTCAACATCCTGTCAAGGTGTGAGCCCGAGTATGCAGGCACTGCCACTACGTCCTCATGAGTTAGGAAGACGTATAGGCTTCCCGCACCATACGCTTTCCTGCTTCCGGTTTATGCTCAATCAAAGACCTGGTCTAGCCTGCCCCCGTAACCGTCATTCCAATCGCCGCCAGTACCCAAAAGAGATGCGCGAGACTCCCCATAAACATATAGTCGAAAAAATTGCGCACCGCTAGGCCGATGACGGCCAGGCCTATCCCGGCCGCGATGATGCTCCCGCCCTGGCCATGGAGGTCAGACCAGGGAACCGGGATGAGCCGACGCAGAAGGGCGACAAAAATCCAGACAAAGCTCAGCAAAGCCGGAATGCCGCTTCCGAGCGTCACCATCAAGAACGTATTGTGCATGGCCGGAATGATCCGTTCACGCTCAGGAAGACGGTCCTGCTTTTCGACGGAATACTCCGGAAATTTTTTTATGAACGAATTATTCCCGAAGCCGATGCCGACCAGGGGATGCTCCGCTACCTCAGCCAATCCAATTCTCCACACCATCAGCCTGGTGTCAACGGTCTTGGCATCGACCGTGTCCGTCTGAATACCCGATTGAGACGCCACCAGCAAACCCGCCCCGATCATGACGAGTACCCCCAACACTCCGGCGGCGAGGCGCCGGCCTCCGATCATCAATGCCAGCGTCACACCTTGTGCCGCATGCCCAAGCCAGCCGCCGCGGGTATAGGAAAATAGTTGCGCGGCCCCCGCCAGCATCAGAGCCAATCCCTGCGCGGCACGCATCCAGGCCGCGCGTCCGACCGCCAGGAGACTGCCTGCCACAGGGATGGCCACCACCATATAGGTGCTAAGCCAGTTATAGTCTGAACCATAGGCATGGGCTCGAACATAACGGTCCCGCCACGTGCCGCCACGTTGAATAAATTCGACAAGCGCGTAGCAGGAAAGCAGTGCAGCTCCTACGACGAGGGCCTGAAGCACCAGTCGTGGCAAACGTTCATTGCCACAACGTCTGAGAACCAGTAGAGACCAGTAAAAGACACCGGCTTGAGCCACGAATTTCTTCCACTCGGCAAAACTATAGGAAGGATCGGTGGCGAAGGGGACCGTGCAGAGGACCCAGACCATGAAGAGCCAGAGAGGAAGGTCGAGCGGAGTTCGAACCCACGGACTTACTTTATCCACTGCGCAGACCACCAAACAGAGGACGATGAGAATGATGACCGTATGTTCTTGATAGCGGAAAAGCAGGGGGAAAAAGCTGGAGCAGGCGAGCACAACCATCACATACCCTTGCAGTGCCCAAAACAGAGCCCGGACAGAGCCATATCTGTCTTCTGCCTGAGCCGGCGGGGCGACGGAATGTGCGGATGGTGACGTGGTGATATTCATGCCCTCAGCGACTGCCGGTCTCGAAAACCCTGCATCCACCGGCCTTCGCACCGTCCGCGTCTAGATCGCTCGCTGCAGGGACAGCAGACAGCCTCGAGGCGGGAACAGGGGCCAAAGGCGGTTGCTGCGGACTCATATGCACGAAACATGTCGAGTCGTGGGAGGGCCACCGTGTATGGACCTCACGGGAAAAAAGCCACGCCTCTTTACTAACGCCGCGCTATGCCCGCAAGTGAAGAGCTCCGCGGAATCGCAGTATAGTGAAATTGCGGTGCTTGCACAAGAAACGTGTCGGCCCGATACAGCGCATCCGAGGCCACGTTGCCTCCGAAGCAGAGGAAAAGCGGAGGCGAGAATTTCACCAATGACGAAATGGGGTGAGCTACATCCGGAAAGGCGCTGATGATCCGACCGGCAAAGCCTGCAGAAATCGCTGGAGGCCGTTCTGCCAGGATGGCATTCGGAAGCCGAGATGCTGAAGCCGTTCAGTTGAGAGAACCGAGTAAGCCGGGCGCCTGGCGGGACGAGGCATGTCGGCTGTGGTGATTGGTTCGACCGGCACCCGGTAGCCTGCCAGCTTAACAATCTCCGTGGCAAATTCGTGCCAGGTGCAGTGTCCCTCATTCGTCACATGCAGGATGCCTTGCACGGGATGTGTGACCAGCTTGCTGATCATGCCGGCCAAATCCTCCCGCAAACGTCGGGCACCCTCGTTGATCCGCCACAACTCGAAGAGCGGGACGCTCTGCCGCCAGTTGAAGAATCGTCTTCACAAAATTCTTGCCCTGCAGTCCGTAGAGCCAGGCAGTGCGAACCACTAGTGTGTTTTCCCAACAGCCCAACGCCCGCTCCTCACCGGCGCATTTGGACGCCCCGTAGGCGCTGACAGGATTGACTGGATCTGTTTCAACGTAGGGACGCGTGCCCCAGCCATCAAAGACGTAGTCGGTCGAAATATAGATGAGCCTGGCTCTCACTTGGACAGCCGCACGCGCGACGCGTTCGGTCCCGTCGGCATTGATCGCCATGGCCAGCCCCGGATTGCGTTCAGCTCCATCCACATCCGTATGCGCCCCGGCATGTATCACCGCGTCGGGCGCGGCCTCGACGATCAGACGACCGCAGTCCTCATGCGTCAGGTCGAAATGTTGGAAGGTCCAGTAATGTCAGCTGATGCCCCTGCAATACCTGCTGAAGCTCCCTGCCCAGTTGTCCCTGCGCTCCGGTGATTACGATTCGCACGCCGTCCCCTTGGCCAAGCGCTGGCCGTATTGCTGCCGGTAGTATTCCTTGAACTCGCCGGACTTGATCTTTCGCCACCAACCCTCATGCGTGCGATACCACTCGACCGTCTGCTGCAACCCTCCCTCGAACGGCACTTGCGGCGACCATCCCAGTGCGCGCAGCCGGCTGCAATCAATTGAATACCGGCGATCGTGCCCGGGCCGGTCCTGAACAAACCGGATCAGTGATCGCGACTTTCCAAGCGCCGCCACGATCTGTTCGGCGACCGTGATATTTTCGCGTTCGTTCCCGCCGCCGACATTGTAGACGGTTCCCGGTTCACCCTCCTCGAACACATGCTGGATTCCTGCGGCATGATCGTAGACTGACAACCAGTCCCGGCACTGCTTCCCATCGCCATAGAGAGGAAGCGGCTCGCCGTCGATGGCATTGGTGGCAAACAAGGGAATGAATTTTTCTGGGTACTGATTCGGTCCATAGGTATTGCTGCCACGGGTGACTACGACAGGAAATCGGTAGGTCGTCCAATAGCTCAGGACGAGCAGATCACCGCCGGCCTTGCTGGCGGAATAGGGGCTGCGCGGTTCCAACCGGTCCCCTTCCGTTGAGCTCCCCTGTTCGACACTGCCGTACACTTCATCGGTGCTGACTTGCAGGAACCGCCGCACCCCTGCCTGCCGCGCCTCCTCCAGCAGAATGCCCGTCCCGACCACATCGGTGCGGGCAAAGGCCCCGGGGTCAAGAATCGATCGATCGACATGCGTTTCTGCTGCGCAATTAATGATGCCCTCAATCCGATGTTTCTGCAGGGTGGCATGCACAGCCTTCTGATCACCGATATCCGCATGGACAAAATGATACTGAGGATGGTTGGTTAGATCAGCTAGGTTCTCCAGATTCCCGGAATATTTCAAAGCATCGAGATTCACGACCGAATGACGGCCGCTCTGAACTAATCGACGAACGAGATGCGACCCGATAAACCCGGCGCCACCCGTCACGAGAATACGCATTTAAAACTCCATCCTGTTCGCTCCGGTCTGCGCCACGAGCTGGTTGGCGGCAAGGAGTGATTCAATCGTGCCGGCATCCGTCCACCAACCGTCGAGCACATTCCACGTCAACTCGCCGGAGGCGATGTAGGCATTGTTGACGTCGGTGATTTCCAGTTCGCCGCGCCCGGATGGCTTCAGCGTCCGCGTGATCTCGAAGACCCGGGCATCGTAGAAATAAATGCCGGTCACCGCATAGGACGACTTGGGATGGGCCGGCTTCTCCTCAATACTGAGAACCCGGTTGCCCTCGAGGTGAGGCACACCGAAACGCTGCGGATCTTTTACTTCCTTGAGCAGGATCTTTGCCCCCTTCTTCTGTATCCGGAATGCTTCTGCGGCCTGGGCAATGTTCCCCTCGATCAGATTGTCTCCCAGCACCACGCAAACGGGACCGTCGTCGGCAAAATGCTCCGCCAGCCGCAACGCGTTCGGCGATTCCTCCTTCGCCCTGCTGATAGGTATAGCTGAGATGTTTGAGGCCGAATTCCCGACCATTGCCCAATAACTTCAAGAAATCACCGGCGCTGTTTCCGCCGGTCACCAGCATGATTTCCGTGATACCTGCATTCACGAGCGTCTGAATGGGATAGTAGATCATCGGCTTGTTATAGACGGGGAGCAAATGTTTGTTCGTCACTTTGGTGAGCGGAAGCAGGCGTGATCCGAGCCCTCCGGCGAGTACGACACCCTTCATGCTTCACCCCCTCCGCAATAAGATCTTGCGACCACACCAGTCGACCGTACATGCTGTCCGGCAACGGACCGACCTGTTCTTGGCTTGGATCCTAACATCTCGCCCTTGATTAAGAGTAGAGAATTCACGGATATGCTCGGGCTGACATCACCGGCCAATGGTCCGTTCGTACACCGCGACCGTTTGTTTCGCCGTCTGTTCCCACGCAAATTCTTTTGAGCGGGCCAGAGCGCGCTCCCGCAGGGAGGCCTGCAAATCAGTCGACTCCAGAACCCTGGCCAGTTCCTGCCCCACTTGATCCGCCCGGCGCGGATCGACGAGGACCGCCGCCTCGCCGGCCACCTCCGGTAACGATGACGCGTTGGAGCAGATCACCGGGCAGCCGCAGCCCATCGCTTCTAATACCGGCAGACCGAATCCTTCATAGAGCGAGGGAAACACGAATACCGTAGCCTGCTGGTAATAGGTCACGAGTTCTGCATCGGACAGGAGACCGACCAGTTTGGCTTGAGCGCCGAGCCCCCGCCGAGCAATCGCGGCACGAATGTCCTCTCGTTTGCAAACATCGCCCGCCAGAATCAGATCGAACCGGGTGCGCAAATCGCTTGGAAGCGTCGAGAAGGCTTCAACCAGCACGCCGACATTCTTGGTCGGGTCTGATCCGGCGACGCAGAAGACGTATGGCCTGCCTTCATGCCGCTTTTCGGCTGGCCGGAACCGCTCCCGGTCAAGGCCGAGCGGCGTCACACTCACCTGGTCCGGTCCAAGCGGCACATGCGCCAGCAAATCGCGCCGCGAATGCTCAGAGACCGTGATCACCTGGTCGATCGTCTGCCAACGGTCCCCTACAAGCCAGTCTTCGATACGACTGTTGAGATTGGTGCGGGGACGCAGTTCAGGAAAGAGCAGCGGTTTGACATCGTGAATAGTCGTCACGAACTTCCCGCGCTTCCAGGCCACGCAGGAATCGTAAGGAAAATGCAGGACATCGTACCCACCGACCATCAGCGGCGCCACCTGCTCCCAGAATCGACGGCGAAACAGGGGAAACCGTACCACGCGATACCGCATATTCGGCCGCGCCGTGAAGGGATGGTCCGCCTGGGGAAGGAGGATGTCATAGTGGTTGGTCTGATCGACGCTCCCCAGCGCCTCGATCAGTTCCCGGGCATACCGCCCGATCCCGACGTTCAAATTTTTCAGGTGCCAGGCGGCGATGACGATCTTCACAAGGTTGCGTTCGGAGCGACCCATGGTGGAGGAGACGTGCGCGATGCGGAGGGATGGAACCATAGCCCGCCTGGCAAGTCAAGGCAAGCCGACTGCCTCGCGCTGGTCGCTGAGAGGCACGGCGGTTGACTGAGTCTACCGCCTGTGTTACCGATTGACCGCACGAGGCAGGTTATCTGTGGCACACGTCAGCGTCGTCATTCCCGCCTACAATGGTACGTCCAGGTACCTGAATGAGGCCATCCGCTCCGTTCAGGCACAAAGTCATGCGGACTACGAGATCATCGTCGTGGACGATGCGTCGACCGACCGCACCGATGCGCTGGTTCAGGCCATTCCTCAGGTTCGCTACGTGCGCCACTCCAGGAATGCCGGACAAGCCGCCGCACGCAATACCGGCGCTCAACTGGCGCAGGGTCCATTTCTGGCGTTTCTCGATCAAGATGATCTCTGGGAACCGGCGTTCTTAGAACAGACGCTGGCGATTCTAGAACCGGCCACAGGGGCGGCGCTCGTCCATTGCGACGGATACCAGGTCGATGAACGAAACGCCATTCTTGAGTACGACGCTGCCATGAAACACCAGCGGAGTATTACGCAATTGCTCCGCGGCGGCCACGATGCCGCCACATCCGGCTCATTGTTCCGCAAAACCTGGTTCGATTCGGTGGGAGGCTACGACGCAGCCCTCTCGATCTGGGAAGACATTGATCTGGCCATCAGGCTCTATGGACGAGAGCGCTTCATTCATCTCCCGCAACCGATGTACCGGCATCGGCTCTATGGCCACAATGCGTCGAGAGACATCCCCTCCCTGCGCGCACTGGACGGCCGCCGGCGATTTCTTGAGAAACATGCGGCCGCCTGCCGACCCGGCACACCGGAAGGCGAAGCCCTGTCGAACGACTGGGCCATTTATTACGCAGACCTCGGCAAGCATCACCTGCGGTCGCATGACCGGCAGGAAGCGCGGCAGGCATTTCGATTCGCCCTGCATCACCAACCGCTCAATTTCAAAACCTGGTCCCGGCTCTTCAGATCGTACTTTGTGTAGCCTGCTTCGCGCTCGTATCTTTCCTCGCGTAGACTTTCAGTTCAGTCCCGTACCCGAGGTGCCCGACACAAAAACACAAGGGGCGGATGAGCACTTTTTCAAGGAGACGACGACAGGGTATGGCTCTCCCGAATCGCTGCTCGCACACTCGGTCCAGGCTGGCCATAAAATAGAGCGAGCCCAGGCCGGTGCGGATCGATTCGATCCGGAACCCGGCTGTTTCCAAGATCCGCCGCAGTGTCGCCTTCTCATAATGAAAGAGATGGCGAGGCAACTCCCAAGGAAACCACCAGCGACCAAAGATCTTCGCCTCCAGACTGCCAGCATTCGGGCAGAGAATCACAATGCGGCCCTCCTGATCCAGAACACGCCATACCTCTTTCAGGAGCGGCAACGGACCGTGCAGATGTTCCAGGACATGACTGAATAGGACCGTATCGAAACTCCGGTCCGGATAGGCGATTGACGCTAGATCACCCAGGCATACCCGATCCCCGAAGCGGGCCTTCGCCTGTGTCACGGCCACGGCGCTCGCATCCAGCCCTGACACGTCCCAACCTTGCTCCTGCAGCGATGCGAGATTTCCCCCTGCACCGCAGCCGACGTCCAACACACGCCCTCGACCAATCCACGGCAACAGGCCGCGCCCGCGCCAGCAGCGCCACAAAAACTCAGGCCAAAGCAAGAGTCGCCGAACCGATTGCCATGGTCGCGCCGGCCCCTGTGCCGGATAACCATAAAAGTCCTGGGCAATCCATCGCCTGATTTTGCCCGACCACCGTTTGGCAGCACGGCGGAAGTCACCGGCCTGGCCGGGCGCCGAACCGGGATAATAAGTATCGGGGTAATATCTGCCGATTTCCTGCCGGGTCGGACGAGGATTCAGGAACAATTGGCGGCAGTCCAGACAACGCACCACGGTAAACACATCATCAGTGACGCGGTGGGTGAGATCGTATTGGCTGAACATCGTCGCGGCCGAAGTCCCGCCGCATACTTCGCAATCGATCGTTTCCATCAGGCTTACCACATGAGCGTTGCCCAGGGCAGTCAGGACGTCCAGGTGCGTAACCAGCGTGTGTAACAACGTATTCGCCCGGGAGCTTTGCCAATCGCCTTTCGATATTGGCTCCGCGCCTCAGCCGGACGACCGGCTCGCTCTGCAGCCGCGCCTTTCAACAGGTAGTAATTGGCCCATTCCCGATCCAGTGCAGCACGTTGCGCGGCCGTCAGCGGCGCAAACCCTTCGAGACGCATCAGAAAGCGATCCCGGCTGGCCAGTACCCGCTCCCGATGTGTCTGTTCGTCGAAGGCCATGTCCCGATAGCCGTGGCCCCGCTGCAGCTTGGTCACCAACACCTCATCGAGACACTCGAAGCCGGTCACCCGGAAGAGCCTGATCGTGAGGTCGGAATCCTCCGATCCGTACAGTTCCGGGTCCAATCGCCCGACCTGGTCCAGCACGGTCTTCCGGATCAGCAGGGTCGAGGGCAAAGCCACATGGCCTCCCGCAAACGCCTGCACCATCGGCTCGCGGCTCGACCTGGCGGTGACACGCTCTTCCAACGTCCCGTCTTCGAAGCGCACGTCAAAATCCGTGTGCACCAACCCCACTTCCGGACGGGTGCGCATGATCGCCAGCTGCGCGGCCAGCTTTCCCGGTAGCCACACATCATCGCAGTCCAGCAGCGCGATGTATCGGCCGCGCGCCGCTTCAATACCAAAATTGCGAGACCGAGCCGGCCCTCCATGGCTCCGTTGAAACCACCGGATGCCGTCAGTCTGCTCCAGGCCTTTCAGGACTTCTTGTGTGCCGTCCGTCGATCCGTCATCCACGACGAGAATCTCCACGTCGCCATGCCCCTGTGCCCGCACACTGGCCACGGCCTTTGCGACAAACGGTGCCCCGTTGAAGACCGGAATGACGACACTGACCGACTCGTTCATGTCACAACTCTTGCACCCTTCAGATCCAGAATCCGGCCCGCCGCTTCGAATACTTCATCGACCGTAATCTGGCGCATGCAACTGTCGTCTCCGCGCAAGCAGCTGGGATGGTAACAGGCCCGGCAGTCCAGGCCTTTGTAAATCACCTGCGTCAATCCGCCACGCGGCCCCCACCGTTCCGGATAGGTCGGGCCAAACAGTGCAACAACCGGCGTGCCCATCGTCGCGGCAATATGCATGGCACCGCCGTCGTTTCCCACGAACAACGCGCACCGTTTCACCAGCGAGGCATACTGCAGCAAGGAAAACTTTCCCGCGACCACGATTGGCGCGCAATGTGATTTTCGGGCGACCTGTTCGGCGACTTCGCGCTCGCGTTGATCACCACCCAGCAGAATCCGGCAACGAAACTGTTCAACCAGGCGATCACTGAGCTGCGCAAACCGTTCAGGCGGCCAGACTTTCAACGAATACCGCGCCCCCGGTTGCAACAGCACCAGCGGCGAACAATGGTCGCCAGCCAAACCCTGCTCCTTCAGCCAATTGTCCGTGACCTGCTCTTCCGACTCGGACACAGAGACCGACGGCATACCTCGTTTGGGATCGAGACCCAACGCTCTGAGCGCGCACAGGTCGTACTCCACGCGATGCTGATCGACCGCACGTGGCTTCGCTACGCTGCTGTACAACAGTCCTCGCCAGCGATGTTCCGCATTAAATCCGATCCGGATCGGTGCGCCGGTCGCGAGACTGATGAGGGCCGAACGGTCCCCATCGGTCAGATCGATCACACAGTCGAAACCCCGCTCCCGAAGGCGATAGACGAACTTGCATTGGTCAGCCCATGCGCCCTTTTCAAGACACAGCACTTCGTTCACATCCGGATGATGCGCGAGCACCCCTTCCGTCCCGCGATTGACCAACATGGTCAGCTGCGCGGCGGGAAAGGCCTCTCTCAACGCACGTAACACCGGCGTCGATAACAGCACATCCCCGATGTGCCGCAACTTGATGATCAGGATGTGCCTGGGACGCGGCATGCCAACAGGCGTCATGTGCAGAGCTCGCGATAGAGGGCATGCGTAGAGACTGCCGCGCGCTGCCAGGTGAAGAGACGCGCCCGTTCGTATCCGCGCTGGCGCAGGTTTTCCCGGAGGTTTGTATCGGACAGGACGGTCACCATGGCACGGCCTAATTCTTCGACATCGTCCGGATTCACCAGCAATGCTGCGTCACCAGCCACCTCCGGCAACGATGAGGTTGAAGAGGTCACGGTCGGCGCACCACAGGCCATGGCTTCCAACACCGGCATGCCGAATCCCTCATAATGTGAAGGAAACACGAACAGGTCGGCACAGGAGTACAACCGGCGCAGGTCGTCACGATCGAGACGTCCCGTACAACGAACCTCCTGCTCCAGGCCGAGAGACTGGGCCGTCGCCGCATAACTTCCCTGCGGATGATCCGCGTCCCCTACCAGCACGATGGCCCGGCCTCCCAACTGCGAGCGGCACTTGGCCACAGCCTGCAAAAATCCCACGTGATTTTTTCTCGGGTCCGCCCCGCCGACGAAGAGAATGAAGCCGGCCGGCGGAATGGACCACCGTGTCCGTATCTCCGTTTGAATATGATCGTTACACAGGGGCGTGAAGTCCTCGGACACGCCGTTATAAATCACCTTCACATGGTCTCGCGGAACGCCATACAGCGATTCGATTTCGCAGGCCGAAAACTCAGAGACGGTCACGACCTTCCGCGCCCGGTTCGCCGTCGCGATAGCACGCCGGGATGATCCCGCCTGCCCCAACAGCTTGCGTGAATATTCCGGATGCCGAGCCAGCCATAGGTCATGGATGGTGACAATGGCTCCGTACCGGCCCTTCGTGTGCATTTTAAAGTTGGGGCCGTGATACAGGTCAAGCCGATCCCATCGGCCTCGCCAGGACAACAACCAGCGTTGCGTCTCAATCCATTGCATGCGTGAGCGTGAGGGCCAACCGCTGAGATGACCGGCTTGCAGCGATCCGGGCCGGAGATATCCGACGTAATCCGTCGTTTCATCCAGCTGCAGCAGCGCGTTCAGCAGATGATACGTATGCCAGCCAACGCCGCCCTTATCGCCCACCAATGAGGCTGCGTCGATCCCGATACGCATCAGAAGACCTCAGTCTCAGTTCGGCGATGGAGCGCCGAGACGATCATGCGTCGCGCCTGACGTTCAGCCGCTCCCAAGCCTTGGCATATTTCACGAAGGTGTGGAGGCCGGCGAACATCGCCACCACCAGCCCGTGCACGCCATCGCGATATCCACCGCGCGTGAACAGCGTTTTCAGAATGGTGCCAAGGTGGTGCGTACCAATCGTCCAGCCGCTGATATGGCGGACGCGCTTCAACTTTTCATCGGCGCCCAGCGTGGTATACCGCATCATCTTGTGGATGTGGTGGTTCACGGTGGGCATGCTGTAGTGAATGAACGGCTCTCGAAGACGCTCCCGCCGGCCGCTCAGCGCGAGGTTTTCGTGCAGACGCACATCGTCGTAGCGCCCGGCCGTCTTGCGAAACAGCCGCAGTTGATAATCCGGGTACAACCCGCCGCCTTGAATCCATTTCCCGTAAAACACATTGCGGCGGGGGATTTCGTAGCCTCCTAGATCGGCAGGCGGTCGACTGGCCACCAATGCCTGGATTTCCTGCCGCAAGCCATCCGGCACTCGCTCGTCGGCATCCACCACCAGGATCCAGTCCGCTCCGGCCTGGTCGATACCGAAGTTCTTTTGCGGTCCGTACCCGGCCCAGGGACGCACAAACACCTTCGAGGTGTACCCCTTCGCCAGCTCGACGGTTCGATCCCGGCTTTCGGCATCCACCACGATGAGCTCATCAACCCACCGTAGCGATTCAAGACAATCCGCGATATTGCGCTCCTCGTCCTTAGTGATCACCACTGCCGCAATCGTCATGCCGTCCTGTCTTGCTTGGCCGGTGCAACCTGGTTCGGCCGCCGAACATCCCGCGACTGAAGTTCCCAGAACCGGGCATATTTGATGAACGTGTAATAGGCGTAGAGACCGGACAAAATGAGGCCCGGCACCCCGTCCAGACAACCCTTGCGGCCGACATACATCTTCACGAAGGTAAAACAAGGGTGCGACACCAGCTGATGCCACGAAAACGACCGCCCCTGCTCGACCATCCGCCTGGCCATCAAATCAGAATACCGCTCCTGCTTGGCCAGGTAATGATCGATATCGCGGAAGGGATACTGCAGCGCGGCGGCCGTCATGTAGCCCAGTCGTCCATCCAGATCAAAACTTTCATGGACGAGTTCATCCCGATAACGCAGTTTGCTTTTCCGGAACAATTGCGGTTGCCGATAGTCGGGAAACCAGCCGCAATGTTTGATCCAACGCCCGAGAAAATAATTTTTGCGCGGCACGAAATAGGCGTCGGCTTCCGGTCCTGCGGCCAACAGCCGCCTGATCTCGTCGCGCAGTTCAGGGGTGGCCCGTTCGTCCGTGTCGAGACTGAACACCCAGTCATGGGTGGCATGCGTCAGGGCTTCGTTCCTGAGACGGCCGAATCCGTGGAAGTCATGCTGGTAGACCTTGTCCGTAAACTCGCGACTGATGCGTTCGGTGGCATCGGTGCTATGAGAATCCACCACGATGATTTCATCCGCCCAGGTGATGGATTCCAGGCAGGCCCGCATGTTGGGTTCGTCGTTGTAGGCAACGACGACAGCCGATACCGGTATACGATCCACGAAGAAGGGTCCTCTTTACATCGCGTCCACGATCAGCTTCGTCGGCACACTGGTGATCACAATCGGCTTCCGAATTCCCGCCACGACCAGAGACGGTTGGCATCCAGCGCGACATTCGCGACTTCGTATAGCGCCATCAATTCCCGGTCACGCGATACCGGCAGCCGCCTGCCACCGGATTGTTCAGCGAGTATCGGTTCAAACCCTAAGGTGGCTTCCTGAAAGGTTTCCGTCGCGAACGAATACAACAACAGTCCCTCTGCGGTCGCGAGCCCGACCAGGTTGTCGTACACGCTGGTCAGATAGGCCACCTGATCGGGCAGACAATCTCGCACCAGGGCGCAGCTCACATCATGCCCAGCAAACGATCCCAGCGCCGGCAATCCCCCGTTCAATGACAACAGGGTCGGAGCCACATCCACCTGGCTGGCGATGGTATCCACAACTCGAGGCCGATAGGTCGCAGGAGTTCGCAAGGACTCATCCATCCAAACAAATAAGGGTGAGGCAAAATGCCCGGCCTTTCGCTCGATATCGGAACCTTCCACCGGTTCATGCCGGCCGTGATCGCCCAGAATGACGACGATCGTATTCCGCAGTAATCCCTCGCGGACGAGCTTGGTGAAGACCCGCTCCAGTTCCAGGTCGGTATATCGCAATGCCGCGACATACTTGTCCTGCACCTGTTGCTGGAGCAACTGCACCTCAGAATGGTTCATGGGCGCCGTGAAGGGATGATGTGTCGAGAGCGTCAGCGTGGTGAGAAAAAACGGCTTACCCTGGGATTGGCGCTGCTTGATCCGTTCATAACAGAGGTCGAACAGCGCTCCGTCCACAATGCCCAGTCCGGCCCGTTCCGTATTGGCGGGGAAGTCTCCCTCGTCCAGCAGTTGCTGCAAGCCATTGCCGGGACCCGAACGTCTGCAGCCGGTTCAGTCCGATGCTGCCCGATCACCATTTCCGTACTGTACCCGTGACGTTGCAGGAGGGACGGCCGGCGGAGGTAATCATGGGTATACCCGGTCTTCGTCCGCCGATGCGCCCTGCCTCGGAAATGTGCTGCAGAGCGTCGCGAACAATCACCTGGAGGTTTGAACGCCGTTCGAAAAAAAGTATGGAAATAGACACTGTCCTGCTTCAGTCGATCGAGAAAGGGCGTGCCCTTCACTTGGCCGTAGGTCTGTCGAAGATACCGGCGATCCAATCCTTCGAGAAACACCAGCAGGATATTGGCCGGTTTCGCTAATCGAACGCCGTCGGGAGACGGCGAAGTCATTCGCACGAACGGATACCGGGCATCCACAAAGGTCTCTGTGGGGCCCAACAGTTGTTGGGCAGTACGCACGGCCACGTCATAGGGCATCGCCTCGGTATTGGCCCGCCGTTCGATGGGGTTGCGCGATACCAGCTCAATACGTAAGGCCTACGGCGGCAAACAACACGGGGTTCTGCGCCAGCGTGTAATAAACCATGCTGCCGATCGGCGCAATGCGAATGCCGTAGGGACCGGAATGGTGAAAACCCGCACCGCCGGCCACCAGTGCCACGACCAACAACGCATTGGCCTGAAAACCTGAGCCCGGCCGCCAGCGGTCCAGCGCCGGCGCCACCGCGCGGGAAAAGCTCCAGCACCACAACCCTATGCCTGCCGCTTGAACGGTCAGAAAGACCGCCAGTCGCCAAGCCCACTTCCCGGCAGCCTCCAACTCCGCGCTGGTCTGCTGCATGGCCTGCACGTTTGTCCCCTCCGTCGTCGCCGCCGGCGCGAGGAGATCGCCGATATACTCCAGGAATACAAAATCCATATGTTGATGATTGAAACCGTAGTACCCCATATCGACACAGAGGAGCACGAACAGGAGCAATCCGGCGAGCAGACAGCCTACATGGAAGGCGGGGTGAAACGAGACCGAAAAGTGACGCGGAGAGTGACGCAAACCGCCCAAGCCCTGCCGTAACAGCGCGTAGAGACCGGCCCCGAGCCCCCGCCCAGCACGAGGGCGAAGGTGGCGGTGATGAAATCCCCTCGCACACCGACGAGGAATGTTTTGAGCAGCAACGGCGCCGTGGGCGTCTCTTGATCGAGCGCATCGCGCAGGAGAAATACCCGCTCCGCCATTTGGATGACGACGAACAGTATCCACCAGAACAACACACTCTTCCGGATAGACGCTCCCGGCTCAGCCCATCGTTGCATCATGACGCGATGACCTTCCGATAGACCCACTGGGTGTTGTCGGATTCTATCGTGTTTCCTGACCTTTAGCAATACAT
>JASGJV010000033.1:0-49822 GCA_049840695.1 Nitrospira sp. | reverse complement strand
AAGGTTAATAGGGAAACACGATAGAATCCGAACAGCACCTTAACATTTTGGCGAAGCGCGAATCGATTGCGGCCGGCACCTTTGACAGTGTGTTTTCTGAATTGGCGGGAAGAACTGACCGAATGCACGATCAGTAATCTCTTTTTTATCTCGAAGGGAACTGTGCACACGCCGTCCCTGGACTGCGGTATCTTGGATGGCATCACGCGAGCGATCGTCATGACCCTCGCGGAGGAGGAAGGCCTGCCCGTTAAGGAAGGCCATTACCACCTGGCAGATCTCCGCCAGGCCGATGAATGTTTTCCGACCAATACCAGCATGGAAGTCATGCCGGTTTCATGGGTTCAACTCGCTCCCTATCGGCGACGGCCGTCCCGGCCCCTTGACCGGACGGATCCGGGCACGCTTCGCCGCCAGCCGCCACAGATTCCTCGAGCCGCTCCACTCGTAGCGGTCACAAATAACCTCGACCCATCAAGAGGTTGGCGAGCTTTTTTCTCGTGAGAGACAGGGCCTGTTCTTGACAGGTTGTGGGTCACCTGCTACGGTTGAAACATCGCAATAGACACCAAGCCGGCCCAGCGCCTCAACTACAATGGCCATCTCCAATCGCACCACACCAATTCTCTTCCTATCTGCCATGGTGCTGCTGGCCGTTCCCGCCCGAGCCGAGGTCTACCAATATATCGATGCGAACGGCACCATTTCACTCACTAATGTACCGACTGATCCGCGCTATAAACGAGTGATGTCCGACCTGCCCTCTCGTCCTCGCGGCATCATCTCCGACCGTGAACTGGATCCTGTCATTGCCCGACATTCCCACGCCCATCGCTTGCATTCCCCGCGTCTGATTCGGGCCGTGATCAAGACGGAGTCGGATTTCGATCCACTAGCCGTATCACATGCGGGCGCCATCGGGTTGATGCAGCTCATGCCTCAGACCGCCATGCGCTTGGATGTGCGGGATTCATACAATCCGGATGACAATATCGGCGGGGGCACGAAATCGACGGCAACTGCTGGACCGGTTTAACGGCAATCTGCCCTTGGCCTTGGCGGCCTACAACGCGGGAGAACATGCGGTGGAACGCTATCAGGGGCTTCCTCCCATTCCTGAAACCCGGCAGTATGTCCTCAAAGTCCTCGGATACTATCGCACCTTCCTCATGAACGGGCGGACGTCTTCTTCCCGGGCTTACGCCCCACAGGCGCCTCGGTCGCAAGGACGAGCTCTCGCTCATTCGACGGCATCCCGTTAACCTCTCCAGATCCTAACAGCAGCTGGCTGTGATTCCGCCACCCCTGCCGCTTGGCTTGGGGAAAGTCCGACCGATAGTGGGCTCCAGACGCGATTCCCGCCACAAGGCGGCGTCGGTGATGCAGCGCGCCACCTGCACCATGTTCTTCACCTCGAGAGCCGCGCGGGAGGAAAAGGGTTTCCCAGAAGGCGCATCCAGCGGACCAACTGCGCGGATGCACTGATCAAGGAATCTCCAGAACGCACGAGCCCGACTTTGCCCACATCAACCGCCGCAGCGAACTACGGAGCTTTTCCGGATCATCGAGGTCAGTCGGTCGCCCCTGTTCGAGGTCTTCTATCGACGGCAACTGCACCGATTCGGAAAAGTGTCCCGCATGAGCTACGGCAGACTGCGCGGCCCGCATGCCGAAGACCAATCCCTCCAATAACGAATTGCTGGCCAATCGGTTGGCACCATGTACGCCACTGCAGGCCACTTCTCCGGCCGCATACAGTCCAGGCAACGTGGTTGCGCCATACACATCGGTCCACACACCACCCATCATGTAATGCGCGCTGGGGGAGACGGGAATCCACTCCTCCGTCATATCGATGTCATACCGTAGGCAGGTCGCATAGATCGTGGGGAACGGCGCTTCACAAAGGCTGCACCAAGGTGCGTGACATCCAGATAGACATGCCGCGCACGTGTGGCGGCCATTTCAGACCAGATTGCCCGGGAGACCACATCGCGCGGCGCGAGTGCGCCATCCGGATGATACCGGTGCATGAATAACTCGCCCTTGATGTTCCGGAGCTGCCCGCCTTCTCCGCGAATGGCCTCAGACAGTAGGAAGGGAGGACTTGACGGCAGATACAGCGAGGTGGGATGGAATTGCACGAATTCCATGTCCATCAGCAGCGCTCCGGCCCGCAGCGCCATGGCCATGCCGTCGCCCGTCGCATTGCCCGGATTCGTCGTACGCGCGTAGACCTGGCCCGCTCCGCCGGTTGACAAAACCACCGCGCTGGCCGGCAGCACCCTGCGCTCCCCCGACATTTCGTTTAACACAATGGCGCCGCAACAACGCCCGTCAACCACCGCCAGGTCAACCGTAAATCGTCGGTCCAACCGATGAATGCGAGGCTGCCTGGACGCATAGGCCATCAGCGCGCGCACCATCTCGTTGCCGGTGGCGTCCCCCCGCGCGCGGAGGATGCGGCTCCGGCTGTGCGCAGCTTCCCGGGTGAACGCAAACCGTTTGCCGATCTTGTCGAACTTTGCCCCCCAGGCAATGAGCTCTTGAATTCGTTCCGGCCCTTCTTCGACCAACACCCGCACGGCTTCGCGACGACAGAGACCATGACCAGCCTTCAACGTATCGGTGAGATGGCTTCCGACATCATCTTCCTCGCTGAGTGCGACCGCCACTCCGCCCTGGGCATACATGGAATTGCTTTCCAGGGGATGCCCCTTCGTCAGCATCAGCACACGCCCCGCGCGGCTCAATTCAATGGCTGCGCGTAGTCCCGCAACCCCGCTCCCGACGACGAGAAAGTCTGTTTCAATTTTGGGGGATGCACTGCGAGCTGACATGGCTAGGGTTTGGTTTGGCTGCGAGCGGGATCTTCGGCGAGGCTGGCTCGTGTACCCATGCCGAACGGCAGATCGCCTTGGGCCTCTCGAAGCAGGATCGATTGTGTCCCGACCCAGGCCAATCGGCCGTGGCCTCGTTGGCGCGTGCCGGCATCGCCGGGAGCCCGTTTCCACTGCCCCTGCCAATGGACAAACACATCGATGTTGTCGCCTTCAATCAAAATACGCTCGATGGAAAACTCCAATTGAATATCGCGAAAGGTGTCAAAATCGCTATGGATATCCCGTTGCACCTGATCGAGACCTCCGGACGGGAGGAGCAACGCCTCCAAGGCGCTCCGGTCTCTCTCCACGTAGGATTTCCTGAGTGACTCCACGGCCTGATCGATCCGCAGAATGCGGTCGTGATCGTCTTTATACTGAATGGTTTTTCCCGAACAACTCGCGCTCAGGATCAGCACAAAACCGAGGAGAAGTCAACCGATGCAGGTAGAACGGCGCACAGAAGAAGTACACATGACGCAGTATAGGAACCCTGGCGGAAAGAGGTCAAGCAACGGCTTTGGCCCCTGAATGCCTGGCTTCAGAGGCCCTCCACTGTATCGGCAGCAAACAACACGTCAGAATCTTGACTTGCTTTTTGACGTGAAACCCACTAGACTCCCGCGCCTAGCAGTTGGAGATTGAATGTATGGCGAGTGTCCTCAAGAAACGCCGGAAGAAGATGCGCAAGCACAAGTATAAGAAGTTGCGCCGGCGTCAGAAATTCTTGCGTCGCAAGAGCTGAGCCCATCACGACATAATGGACGGAGGGATCCGTGCCCGAAGGAAAAAAAGTTCGCATCCGCGTTCGAACGGTGAACTGTATCTACGTCGGGGATTTCCTCATCCCGCCCATGCGTAATCGTGTGTCCGATGCGATCAATGAAGAGCAGCGGCTGTTTATCAGCCTGACTGACGTCTTGATCAATGAAAAGGATCGATCGGACTTCGTGGCAATCAACAAGAACCTGATCGAGTCAATCGCTCAGCTCTAGCGCTCTCACCTCATCACGAAGGTCATGTCGTCTTCGTACCGCCGCCACCGGTGATACGCTACGCGCCTGCCTCCCTGAAATAATTGTCGTAACACCGATGTTCTCGTTCAAGCGATTCTACCCCTTCCTCAAGCCGTA
The DNA here is from genome assembly GCA_049840695.1 of Nitrospira sp. Classification (GTDB taxonomy): domain Bacteria; phylum Nitrospirota; class Nitrospiria; order Nitrospirales; family Nitrospiraceae; genus Nitrospira_A. Next base: position 45,807 of record JASGJV010000033.1, on the reverse strand, counting down.
CGTCCCCCGGATGATCGCTGCCGCCATCATGGTCATGGCCGTTGCTGCCATCAACTTGGCGCTCCTTCGACTGGGTGGCACCCTGTGGGACGTCATCACCGTCCAGCACGATGCCGGCCGAATGGCCCAGATGATTCTGCTGCTTCTCGGTCTCGTCCTGCTGCAAGGGTTCTGTTCCATGGGGCACAGTTACCTGACAGCCTGGGTGTCGCAACGGGTTATGGCGGATTTTCGGACTCACCTCTTCGCGCATCTCCAAACTTTGTCCGTCAACTTTTTCTCCAAGCGCCGGACGGGCGAGTTGATGTCACGGCTGATGAACGATGTGACCGTGATCCAGAACGTGGTCACCGATACCCCCATCGACGCAGCCAAGCAGGTCGTCACCTTCATCGGCGGCGCAGGCTTCCTGTTTGCGATGAACTGGCAACTCTGCCTCCTCATCCTGGTCCTGCTTCCCCTGCTGGTCGTCGTGGCGAAACTGTTCGGGCGACGCTTGCGCGCGCTCTCGACCACCATTCAAGATCAAACGGCCTCCGTGAGCACGTTGGTCGAAGAAGTCATCGCCGGCATCCGTGTCGTGAAATCCTTCGTGCAGACCAAGCGGGAAGAGCAGCGGTTCGTGACGCAGGTGCAGACCGCGATGGAATTGTCCTTACGCCGCGCCACCATCATGGCCTGGTTCGTGCCGACAATCACCTTCGTCACCTTCGCCGCCGCCGCCGCAGTGCTGTGGTATGGGGGACGGCAGGTCATCGACGGGACCGTGTCCCCCGGAGATCTGTTCGCCTTTGTGCTCTTCGCCGGCATTCTGATCGGACCCTTCGGATCAGCCGCCCGCGTCTTTGCGCAGATCAAAGAAGCACAAGGCGCCATGCAACGGGTCTTTGAAATTCTCGACACGCATGCAGAAATTGCCGATGCCCCGGGCGCCATCGAACTGCCGCCGGTGCGCGGGCACGTGCGCGCGGAACACCTCAGCTTCGCCTATGATGCCCGGCAGCCCGTGCTCTCGGACGTGTCGTTCGAAGCCAAGCCCGGCGAACTCATCGCGATCGTGGGTCCGACCGGTTCGGGCAAAACCACCATCATGAATCTCCTGCATCGTTTTTATGATCCGACCTCCGGACGGCTCACCGTAGACGGTCATGACGTGAAGGACGTGCGGCTCGATAGTCTCTATCGGCAGATCGCGCTCGTGCCTCAGGACACGATCTTATTCGGCGGCCCGATCCGCGATAACATTCGTTATGGCCGCGAGGACGCCACGGAAGAAGAAATCCTCGCTGCGAGCAAGGCCGCGCATGCCCACGAGTTCATCGCGGGATTTCCGGATGGCTATCAGACCATTGTCGGCGAAAAGGGCATCAACCTTTCCGGCGGCCAACGGCAACGCGTCGCCATCGCCCGAGCGATTCTCAAGAACCCCCGGATTCTGCTGCTCGACGAGGCCACCTCAGCGCTGGACACCGAATCGGAGCGCCTGGTCCAGGAAGCCCTCGAACGTCTCATGGTCAACCGCACCACCTTCGTGGTGGCCCATCGACTCAGCACGATCCAACGCGCTGACCGGATTCTGGTGCTGAACAAAGGCAAGATCGTGGAATCCGGCACGCATGCGGCGCTCCTGGAGCAACAGGGGCTGTATCACTACCTCTACACACTACGACTCAGCGAACTCCCGGTGTAATCGATCAGGAGACCCTGATGAACAGGCTCGTCTTCGCGCTCGCCGCCGCCGCACTCTTTCTCTCTTGGACCGCCCTCGGTTCGGCTCAGCCGCCCTTGCCCAAGCCGGACCATGTGGTGATCGTGATCGAAGAAAATCATGCCTTCGGCCAGATCATCGACTCTCCAGCCGCCCCGTACTTAAACGCGCTGGCGCGTCAAGGCGCCCTGCTGACCAATTCCTACGCCGTGACCCATCCGAGCCAGCCGAACTACATCGCGCTGTTTGCCGGCACCTTCGAAGGCGTCAATGGGAATACCTGTCCCACTCCACTGACAGTGCCGAACCTGTCCAGTACCCTGAAACAGGCCGGACAGTCGTTTATTGGCTACTCCGAAGATCTCCCTGCGGTGGGGGCCGTCGATTGCATTGCAGGCGCCTACGCGCGCAAACATAATCCCTGGGTGAACTGGCAATCCTCTCCTGTCAACACTATCACGGCGGCGCAAAACCGCCCGCTGTCCGACTTTCCGGCGGATTTCAGTATCTTGCCAACGGTCAGCATGATTGTGCCCAATCAACAGAACGATATGCACGACGGCAATGATCCCGACCGCATTCAACGCGGAGATCAATGGCTCCAGGCCCGACTCGAGCGCTACGTCAACTGGGCGAAGACCCACAACAGCCTGTTGATCATTACGTGGGACGAGGACAACGGAAAATCCGACAACCATATCCCCACGATTCTCGTGGGACCGATGGTGCGAGCAGGACGCTACCATGAGCAGACGAATCACTACGGACTGCTGCGGACGATCACGGACATGTATGGAGCAGAACCGGTAGGGCTCAGCCGGAAAGCTTCTCCCCTCAGCACGATTTGGGCGGCGCCCAACTTCACACCATAGACTTGCGCGGAGACCCGTTTCGTACCCGGCTCCAGGCTTTCCACAGTTCCATCACCGAGAACGGCAGAACCCCGAACCCCGCGATCAGCCACCATTCGTCTGGCCGCAGGGGAACGACGCGAAAAATATCCTGACCCCATGGACTCAACATAATCCCCGCCTGCAGAAGGGCGGAGATGAATACGGCGGCCACCAGCATCCGATTGGTAGTAAGGCCAATCTGAAACAGTGACAAGCGGTCGTGACGGCAGGTAAACGCGTGGAGAAACTGAACCAGCACCAGCGTCGCAAACGTCATGGTGCGCGCAAACGTCACCTCATCGTTCATGATCGACAGGGCAATCCCGAACACCGCCAAGGTCGCCGCGGCCATCACCGCGCCTTGAACGCAGACCGTCACAAACCGTCGAACGATCCAGGAGCGGCGCCTTCGGGTCGCGCGGCGGGCGCTTCATCACATCGGGATCCTTCGGATCGACGGCTAACGCGAGCGCAGGAAACCCGTCGGTGACCAGATTGATCCAGAGAATGTGGATCGGCAGCAGCGGCAAGGGCCAGCCCAACAACGTGCTGCCCAGCATCACCAGCACCTCGCTCAGATTGCACGACAGCAAATAGTGCACAGCCTTGCGGATGTTCTCGTAAATGCTTCCGGCCTTCCTCGACCGCCGCGGCGATGGACGCGAAGTTGTCGTCGGTCACGACCATGTCCAACGCGTCCTTCGTCACATCCGTCCCGGTCATGCCCATGGCGATTCCGATATCCGCTTCCCGCACCGCCGGGGCATCATTCACGCCGTCGCCGGTCATGGCCACCACTGCGCCCTGCGTGCGCCAGGCCCTGACGATGCGAAGCTTGTGTTCAGCCGACACTCGCGCATAGACAAACACGTCACGCACCCGGGACGACAGCTCCGCATCAGTCAATCCGTTCAGCTCCAAGCCGGACAGGGCCTGCGTCGAACCGGACGCGAACCCCGCCTCGCGCCCGATAGCCATAGCCGTCTCCTTGTGATCCCCGGTAATCATCACGGTCGTGATGCCTGCGGACCGGCACCGCTCAACTGCCTGCTTCGCCTCCGGGCGTAAAGGGTCTTTCATCGCGGCCAAGCCGAGGAACACCAATTGCTGCTCAATGCCTTTCGACTCGAATGTCGCAGGCTCCCGATCGAGAACGCGTTGCGCCAAGGCGACGACCCGGAGGGCTTGCTGAGCGAATTGCTGATTGATCGATAACATCGAGCGGCGCGTTGAATCAGACAGGGGCGCGACGTCCCCCCTCTTCGTCATATACGAATCGCACCGCTCCAGCAGGACATCTGGAGCGCCTTTCACATAGGCGACGGCACGCCCTTCCGATCGGCGGATCATCGTCATCATCTTGCGTTCCGAGTCGAACGGGATTTCTCCCACAAGAGGGTGCGCCCGTTCGAGCTCTTCTTTCCGCCATCCGCCCTTGCCGCCCGCCACCAGCAAAGCGCCCTCCGTGGGATCACCCACCACCGTCCAGCCGCCCTCCGCAGCTCGCAGCGACGAGCCGTTGCATAAGACCGCGCTCCACAACAGTTCTCGCAACGCTCCCGTGCGGGAATCGCCATCGACAATCTTGCCCTCCGGCGCATATCCGTCCCCGGTGACGCCATACACCACGTCATCGACGGCCAACCGCGTCACCGTCATTTCGTTCTTGGTCAAGGTGCCGGTCTTGTCCGTGCAGATGACCGTCGCCGCGCCCAAGGTTTCAACGGCCGGCAGGCGGCGGATCAGCGCATGGCGGCTCACCATACGCATCACGCCCAGGGCCAGCGTCGTCGTCACAATCGCCGGCAGCCCCTCCGGGATAGCCGCCACGGCCAAACTCACGGCCGTCAAAAACATCTCGAAGAGCGGCTCCCCTCGCCACAAGCCGAGCCCGAACACCACGACCACGATCCCCAGCGACAGCCACAACAACACATGGCCGAACTGCTCCAATCGCCGCTGAAGCGGTGTCGGTTCCACAGGCACGGTGGTCATCAGTGTCGCAATGCGCCCCAGCTCCGTTCCGCCGCCGGTAGCGACGATCAGAGCGCGCCCTTTCCCGCCGGTCACCGTTGTGCCCATGAACAGCATGTTCCGCTGATCACCCAGAGGCATATCGCTGTCGGGCAACGTCATGCTGGTTTTTTCGACGGGTGTGGATTCCCCGGTGAGGGCCGCTTCCTGCGTCAGAAAGGCAGCGGCCTGGATGAGTCGTGCATCAGCCGGCACATGATCGCCGGCCTCCACATCAACGATGTCGCCGGGGACGAGTTCCGTTGATGACAGGGTGCGCCGCACCCCGTCTCGAACCACCCGCGCATAGGTCACCGACATGGTCTTGAGTGTTGCCAGCGACCGCTCCGCCCGGTATTCCTGCACAAATCCCAGCAGCCCGTTCAGCAGCACAATGGCCAAGATGGCGCCTGCGTCCACCCATTCGCCGAGCAGACCCGACAGGAGAGCGGCGCCGATCAGCACCCAGATGATCAGGCTGCTGAATTGCGCACCGAGGATACGCCAGGGCGAAGGCGGCGCAGCTTCGGGCAACTCATTGCGACCATGGGTGGAAAGCCGGCGAGCGGCTTCCTCTTCCCCCATTCCTTGCGCCGGGTCGACGCCGAACTCGCGGCCGATGTCTTGGATCGACCTTGCGTAGCAGCGGGTCTGACTATGCTGTCGCGCTTCGACCATGCCTTCCGATCTCTTTCAGCTTCCCTGCTGGGACGATTCCTTAGGGATAGGCCCGTCCCACACACCCATCCTAAGCACTTCAACTTGCGGAGAAAACGGTCGTTCCTGCACTGGCCACGCGGCGGCTGGGATAATTTTCATCGCTTTCACAATCCCGGGGACTCAATCCCGGCGCAAACCAGCCGATACAGTATCCACGAAGGACGGAGAGTGGCCCTGAAGGGGGCATCATTCCTGTGGTAGGAACGGCCGTCGCTTGAAGCTGTGGATTGCGTAGGATAGGTGATCTATGACAGGTTCCTCCTGGTCGTCTTCGAATCCGCTCCCGGATAACCTTCGTGCCAGCCTGAAGGACCTTCGTCACGGCTTGCTCGGCCTGCACAAATCCCTCATTGTCTCCGAACAGCTCACGTATGAACGCATCTATGGGCGCATCTCCTCGGCCGGTCAGCTTCTGCAGCTTGTCATGAACGATCCCTGGTTCGCCTGGCTTCACCCCTTGTCGCATCTCGTCGTTCGCATCGATGTCGTGCTGGAGGATCACGAAGACACAACCATCGAAACCGCGCAAGACCTCTTGTTGGAAGCCCGCCATATGCTGCGTCCGTCCGAAGAAGGCGACGGGTTCGAACGGAGCTACTACGAAGCCCTGCAACGGACTCCGGATGTCGTGCTGGCCCATGCCAGCGTCAAAAAACTGATCAGCACCGCGGCTACCGCCGCCTCCGCGGCAGCAGCCTGACCGCCCTCGATTCTCTTGGTCAGAAGAGCGGATGGTGGGGGGATGAGGAGAAGGGCGCCGAGCGCGGCGCATCACCTCGATTGCCCAAAAATCGCCATCCCTGTTTCTCCCGCACGAGATAATGCACCTCCTGAAACCAGCTATCCAGCGTAACGCGCGCGCCTGATTGCACGTCAGCGCCATACAAGCCGCCAGTGCAGGTCAACTCGACGCGCAGCCCCTCCTCGGCGCGCACGATCTTCATCTCGGAAAAGAGATGCGTCGAGGACAATGTCCGATAGTGCTCGAACACTTCCCCCCAGATGCGTTGAACATCATCCAGATGCAAGCCGTGATAGTTATAGCCCGGCGCATAAAACTGCATCAGCTCGGCGAGATCCTGTTTCTCCAAGGCACGTTCTGCGCGATCGAATGCCGCCAACACCTCCTGCAGTGTGGGATCGGCACGAACCGCCTTGGCGCCGCTGAGAGTCCCGCTTTCACGCGTCACGGTCATATCGGGAAGCACGTGCACCGCCGCTTGACCCGACGATACCTGCGCCATCATGGCAGCAAAGATCCAAAGGACCCCCCGCCATGATGCAGCAGCGCGTGGCCACTTCCTGATCTCCTGTACGTCCCGTTCGTGCATCATCGCTCCTCTCTTCACAGCATCGGCTGCTCTATCTCAGGATACGCATACCTCGTTATCGAGGACTATGCAACGCCGATACCGACGACGGGCACCGATATGCGCGAGACATTGTCCGTATGCTCCCGTCGCCCAGGGTACCCGGATGCCGTCAAAGGCGACAGTCATCTTTCTATCCTGTGGCACGACGCCACAGGACCGCACCGTTTTCCGGCCAGCGATCAATAATTCTCTACGACCAGGGACGCTGGTTTTGTACTTTTGCTTTGGTCGGCGGAACCTGGACGTTAGACTACAGTGACGACGCCACAGTGAGCTTTCAGATCGAAGACAAGGAACGGGAATGCCATTCTCGATGAAACAGCTGCTCGCAAGTGCACTGGGTTCTGTTCTCGTTGCGTGCGGTAGCGGTCTCGCTGAGGAGATCGCACAACAGCGGAGTATCGCACTCATCGACAAGGCCTGGGCCGTGCGCCTCGACATGGCCGGCTTTCGCGTACAAGCGGATGGCGTCAAACCGGACAGCCGGCGCTACGTGCTCGCCGCCAACGACGCGGCCGCCATGCAGCTCTCCGTCACGCTGGAAGCGGTCTCCGGGCAGGCTACGGACCAGGGCTGCCTCGCTCATTTGCACCGTATCGCACAGACTGCTGCGGCACCCTCCAATTCAGGTCCGACACGAACTGAAATTAACCACATACCCCTATTCGAGTATCTTCTGCATGAGACAGGCAGCGGTCAAACGGATCAACTTCACCTCTTTGCCTGTACGAGCAAGGAAAACGTCTACACCGACATTCATCTCTCACAAAGCGGCGACACCACTGGAGACGGCTCACAGCTGCGGAAAGTGCTGGCAAGCCTCTCGATCGTCGCCGCGGCACAGCCCGGCAGCCTAGATTACTTTCGAGCAGGAAGCGCGCCGTATCTGCAGGGGCAATTCAAGCAAGCCATCCCCCACTATGATCGGGCCGTCGCGCTCGAACGGACGAATCCAGTCCTGGACAAGGCCCTCTGGCGTCTTCTTGTCCACAACCTGAGCGTTGCCTATCGCCGGACTGGCGATCTTGCGCGCGCCAAAACGACGCTCGACTATGGGCTTGCGCAGGACCCGGCAAATCCATCTTTTCACTACGATCTCGCCCGCACCTATGCCGGGATGAACGAGCGAGACCGGGCCATGCAATCACTTCACGACGCCTTCCTACACTTTCGCCGAAGCAACCAACATGAATCCATACCGGACCCCCGACAGGACGTGTCCTTCGGGCGGTTCATGCTGGATCCCGCATTTAGAAAATTAACGGAATCGCTCATGCAACCAGTCATCTAAGGGAGCATGCGAACGGCGTACGATCTGCAGACCATGGAAGGACCGAGTGATGGCGAAACGTAAGAACGCCCGGGTCGAGATGCACCGACCCGTCGATGTGCAAGGCCACAAGGGGAGCAGCCAAGGGGTGGTGCGGGATTTTTCTCCCGGAGGATGCAGGATTCAACAGACCGCCGCCAAGGTTCACTGCGGGATGCGATTGACGCTGCGGATCTCCCTTCCCGATCGCCTCGAACCCATCGAAATCAAACCTGCCGTCGTCACCTGGACGAGCAAGGATGCCTTTGGCGTGGAATTCCTTGCGCTCTCGGCAGAAACGCGGAGCCGCGTGAAACTGGTGTACGACCTTCTTCTGGAGGCTCAGTCGGCGTCCGAAACGGAACGGGTCATTTCCCTCCCTTGCGTCTCCTGGAAATAAATCTCTCCCCGGGCATTACTCGATTGCCTGCCTCCGTCGTTCACCGTGGAGCGGGTATTCCACCCAGCGGCACAAGCCACATAAGACTCTGCGCGTGGCAGGCAAATGGGGCCACATTCACAGCAGGACGCCCGAACAGGTCAAGCAGGGCCGATCTCTAAGGTGGGTCGTGCTCGCAGGAGCCTTATTGAGGAGGAACGGAGGGGATCAACTCAGCCACTTTCTCGATAATGGCCTGAGGCAAAAACGGTTTCTGCAGGTAAGACGCTTGCGCATCCACCCCGTGCGAGACCAACATGTCCCCGGCATATCCGGAGATATAGAGCACCTTGATCTTGGGAAACATCGTCCTGGCTCCCTGCGCCAAGACGGAAGCCTTCATACGGGGCAGGATCACGTCGGTGATGAGGAGATCGCACCCGCCCTTGCGTAGCTGTAACATCTGCAGAGCCTCGACGCCGTCAGCCGCCGCCAACACCTCATATCCCTGATCGCGCAAGACGGCTGCCACCAGGCGTCGAATGCCCTCATCGTCTTCGACCAGCAGAATGGTCGCACAGGTCGCCGGAAGCGGTCGGGAGGCTGCCGGCTGTTCGTTCTCCGATGTTTGCGACTGGACCCGCGGCAACATCACCGTAAACCGCGTGCCTCGTCCGGGCTGGCTGGTGACATCGATGTAGCCACGGCTCTCTTTCACGATCCCATAGACGGTGGCCAATCCCAACCCGGTCCCCTTCTCAAATTCCTTGGTGGTGAAAAACGGTTCAAAAATATGGGCGAGGGTTTCGGCATCGATTCCGCATCCCGTATCCTCGACGACCAGGGTGACGTAGCGGCCGGAAACCGCGCCGGGGTGAGTACGCACATAATTCTCGTCCAATTCGGTATTGCCCGTCTCGATCGTCAGAATGCCCCCTTCAGCCATGGCATCGCGGGCGTTGAGAGCCAGGTTCAGCAAGACCTGCTCAATTTGAACGGGGTCACCCAAAACGTGGCCGGCCTGGGGATGCAGCACAATAACCGTCTGGATTTGTTCCCCGATCAGGCGGCGTAAAATATCTTCCATGTCCCGAATCAGCGTATTGAGCGGCACGTCACGCTGCTCCAGAACCTGGCGGCGGCTGAACGTCAACAATTTCTTCGTCAACGCCGCGGCACGCGTGCCGGCCTGTCCGATCATTTCCACTTCGTGATGCAACGGATGAGATCCCAGCTGTTGGGCGACCCGGTGGGCATGGCCGATGACGACCATGAGCAAATTATTGAAGTCATGGGCGATGCCCGCGGCCAATCGTCCCAGCGCTTCCATCTTTTGCGATTGCCGCAGGCTTTGTTCGTCCTGCTTGCGCTTCGTCAGATCGATGATCGTCTCAATGACATGGACGCGGCCGTCTTTCGTCGGGCCTTCGCCCAATGCACCAACAGGTGGCGACCATTCGGCATGTCTACCTGCTCCGACACGACCCCGTCCCGACTTAATGCCTCGGGCATGCGCATAATTCGCACGGCACCGTCTTTCCTGCAATGTTTTTGTAACAAGGGGAACCGGCCAGGTCCCCGAAAGCGCCCAGGCTGGTCTGGTTTTGGAACTGCACGGAATGGTCGGCAGGATCGATCACCGTCACGATGACGGGCTGGGAATTCAGCAACACCTGCGGATCATACGAGAGACCGTTGGGCGAGTGTGGAGAAGCAGGCATGGGCGTCCTCGTGCGGCTCGGAGCGTAGAAGAAGCGCTGAATGAACCACTGTCTTTTGTTGTACTACATCACCACGTACAGTCAAGGAGATGATCGATTGATGACCACGGTGGACCCAAGCATTAGGACAGCGCGTGAAGGCGTTTAGCGGCCGTTGTTGGCATGCCGATAGAAGAAGTGCTTCGCCAGCTCCGCCGCCGCGACATAGCCCAGGAGAATTCCGAGCAGCGCGGCCCAAAAGACGGGCGGCAACGGTTCAAATCCCAAAAATGAGCCCATCGGCGTCATCGGTAACAGGATCGTCACCAGTCCGATCAACAACGTCGAGAGCAACAACGGCGTAGACGGGCGGCTTGTTACGCAAGGGCGGCGCGTACGAATCACCAGGACAATCAGTGACGCGGACAGCACCGACTCGACGAACCAGCCGGTACGGAACTGGCCGGTCGTGGCATGCAGCAGGAGCAACAACACGCCGAACGTGAAGTAATCGAAAAACGAGCTCACCAATCCGAATGTCAGCATGAACCGCCGGATGAACGGAATATCCCAGCGGCGAGGTCGATTGATCAGTTCAGGATCCACATGGTCGGTGGCGATCGTCATTTCAGGAATGTCCGTCAACACATTGGTCAGCAGAATTTGTTTCGGCAGTAAGGGCAGAAAGGGTAGGAACAGCGAGGCACCGGCCATGCTGAACATATTGCCGAAATTCGCGCTCGTCGCCATGAAGACATACTTGAGGGTGTTGGCAAACGTGCGTCGCCCCTCCCGCACGCCTTCCACCAGCACGCTTAAATCATGCTCCAGCAGCACAAGATCGGCGGCTTCCTTGGCCACATCGACGGCGCCATCGACCGACAAGCCGACGTCCGCGGCGTGGAGGGCAGGCGCATCGTTGATGCCGTCGCCGAGGTAGCCGACGACGTTCCCGGATCCGCGCAGGGCACGGATGATGCGTTCCTTTTGATTCGGTTCAATTTCTGCAAAAATGTCCACCTCATTGGCTCTGGCCCGAAGCGCATCGTCGGTCATGCCACGCAGATCGCTGCCGGTCAGCAACCGTGGATTGGCCAGGCCGACCTCTCGCCCCACATGGGCCGCCACCAGCTCTTGATCGCCCGTCACCATTTTTAGCGACACCCCCAGCTTCCGGAGGATCGCAATCGTGTCAACAATACCGGCCTTCGGCGGGTCCACAAACACCAGCAGACCCAGGAAGGTCATCCCCGCTTCATGCTCCTTGGAAACCCGGTCAATGGCTCCCATATCCCGGCAGGCCAATCCAAGCGTACGGTAGCCCTGGCCGCTGAGACCCCGCACCTGCTCCCTGATCGATTCGCGGACCTGCTCCATCGGCATGAGGAACCCGTTCTTCTCTTCGGCATGCAGACAGACTGCCAGCATGCTTTCGACCGCGCCCTTGGTGATCAGCAGATGGGTGTGTGGAGTGGCGACCAGAACGGATAGCCGCTTGCGAACAAAGTCGTAAGGTTCCTCTTCCAGCTTACGGTAGCCGGAAAGATCGAAGGATCGATGCTGCCGCAGGGCCTCATCCAACGGGTTCGGAAACCCGGTTTCGAACATCGCGTTCATGTGAGCATGGAACAACACGCGCTCGCTCGGCTGACCGTCGAGATCCAGGGCGGCATGGAGTCGCATGGAGCCTTCGGTCAAGGTCCCGGTCTTGTCGGAACACAGCACGTTCATGCTTCCGAAATTTTCGATCGACGCCAGGCGCTTGACCACGACATTCCGTTGCGCCATGCGTTTCGCGCCGTGCGAGAGGTTCACGCTGATGATGGCCGGCAGCAGCTGCGGCGTGAGTCCGACCGCCAAGGCCATGGAAAAGAGGAAAGATTCTAGAACCGGCCGCTCAAGGTAGACGTTGACGGCAAAAATCGCGAGCACCAGAAGCAGCGTCACTTCGAGCAGCAGATAGCCGAATCGCCGCACTCCCCGCTCAAATTCCGTTTCCGGTGGCTTGAGCGCCATGCGATGGGCAATGCGACCGAACTCCGTCTCGGTTCCCACCGCCACCACGACAACCCGGGCCTGCCCGCTCACGACATGGGTGCCGAGAAACAGACTGTTGGTACGCTTGGCCAGCGGTGCGTCAGCCGCAAGTGTCCCCGCTGATTTTTCGACCGGATACGTTTCTCCCGTCAAGGTGGCCTCATCGACGAACAGATCCTTCGCCTCCAGCACCAAGGCATCTCCAGGAAGGCTGGACCCGGCGGAAAGTTCAATGACGTCGCCTGGCACGATGTGATCCGACGGAATGTCGCGCAGCCCGCCATCCCGCCATGCGCGGGCCGTGATTTGCACGAGGGCCAGCAGCCCGGCAACGGCCCGCGCGGCGCTGTACTCCTGCCAGAAACTCAAGAACGCGCCGGCCAGGATGATGCTCAGGATAATCAGCGCATCGCTGCGTTCTGAGAGAAAAAACGACACACCGGCGGCAAAGAGCAGGATGAGGACGATGGGACTTCTAAACTGCGCCATGAGCAACCGCAGCGGCCGGCCGTTGCGCTGGGGCTTCAGCCGGACGGATGCATAGGCGGCCTGTCGCGATTCGGCCTCCGCCGTGGCCAATCCCTTTGGCGTGGCGGACAATTTCCGCCACACGTCATCGGCGGAGAGAGCCCAGAATGGTGTCTCCTTGAGCATGGTTCCAGACCGGAATCGGGTTACACCCACTCCGGGGCATGTTCCTTCGTCGCGTCCTGCTCGGCAAAGGTACGGTACAAGGCAGGCAGCACGAGCAGGGTCAGAGCCGTCGACGTAAACAGGCCGCCGATCACCACCGTCGCCAAGGGCCGCTGCACTTCCGCGCCGATGCCCTGCGCCAAGACCAGAGGCAGAAGCCCCAGGAGCGTCGTCATCATTGTCATCACAACCGGCCGAAGCCGCAGGACGCAGCCCGTGATGATCGCCGACTCCGTCTGCTGCCCCTCATTCCGCAATTGATTGATATACGACACGAGCACGATGCCGTTGCCGACCGCCAACCCGAACAGCTCGATGAAGCCGATCGAGGCCGGCACGCTCAAATATTGATCACTGAGCCACAGTGAGACCACACCTCCGATCAACGCGAAGGGCAGGTTCAGAATGATCAACCCGGCATACCGCAACGAATGAAACGCCCAAAAGAGGAGAAAGAACACCAGGCTGAGCGTGATCGGCACCACCAGAAGCAACCGCGCATTCGCCCGTTCCATATTCTCAAACGCCCCGCCCCAGGCCACGGTATACCCTTGTGGCAATCGGATCTGCTCAGCCAACCGCTTCCGACCTTCGTCCACGACACCGCCGATGTCACGCCCCACGACGTTGAAGCCGATATAGATCCGGCGCTTCGCCTGTTCGCGGCTGATGCGCGCCGGACCTTCCCGCATCTCGATTGCGGCCAGTTCACTCAACGGAATCGGGGCGCCGGACGCAGACCGTACCCGGATATCTCCGATCGCGCCGATGCTGTTGCGAAAGGATTCCGGAAACCGGAGGAGCAGCTGAAAACGCCGCTCGCCTTCATAGACCTGGGTCGCCGGTCTCCCGCCGATCGCCGTGCTGATGATGTCCTGCACATCGGACACGTTGATCCCGTATCGAGCGATTTTTTCCCGGTCGATATCAATCGTGAGGTACGGCTGACCGGCGACCTGTTCGACCTTGACGTCTTTGACACCCTCGACCGTCCGCATGAGGTCTGCGATCCGTTCGGCATGCTGATACAGCAGATCGAGATCGTCGCCGAACAGCTTGATGGCGCACTCGGTCCTGATGCCGGAGATCAGCTCGTCGACCCGCTCCTGAATCGGCTGGCTCATCAGCACGGAAATGCCGGGGATTTCCGCCAGACGTGTCCTGATGGCATCGACCAGTTTCGCCTGCGTCTGCGCGGTGGTCCACGCCTCGCGCGGGCGGAGCGTCACGATCGGATCGCTTTCATTGGGCTCTTCCGGCCCCACCGCGATGTCCGGCCGCCCGATCTTACTGACAGACATCCGCACTTCCGGAAACTCCAGCATGACTTTTTGGGTCTGCTTTTCTATGGCAATCGATTCGTCCAACGACACACTCGGCAGGCGCACGATCTGTGGGGTCAGCGCGCCCTCCTCCAAAATCGGAATGAATTCCCGCCCGACGGACGGCAACAGACTCAAACTGGCCAGCACGATCGCCGTTGAACTCAGCAGCACGGCTGCGCGATGGTCGAGCGTCCACCGAAGCACCGGTTGATACTGCGCCTTCATCCACCGGGTGAGACGGGTCTCTTCCGGATGATCGCCATGCAGGATGAGGGAGGCCAGGACCGGGGACAGGGTCAATGTCACGATCACCGAAGCCAACAGGGAAATGACGAGTGTATAGGCGAGGGGCGCGAACATTTTTCCTTCCATGCCGTGCAGGGTCATCAAGGGCAGAAACACGACGCTGATGATCAGGATGCCGAACAGGATCGGCCGTCCGACCTCATTCGTCGCCCGTAGCACGACTTCTAACCGCGATCGTTGCTGAAGCCGGTTCTCTGACAAGTGGCGATAGATGTTTTCGACCACGACCAGCGAGCCGTCGGCGATTTCGCCGATGCCGATCGCCAGTCCGCCCAAGGTCATCAGGTTGGCGGAGAGCCCCATGCGCTGCATCACCACAAACGTCATCAACGGTGTGACCAGCAGCGAGACCGTCACAACGATCGCACTTCGCACATGACCGAGGAAAAGAAAAAAGACCAGGGCGACCAGCACGACACCTTCGATCAATGCATCCCGCACGGTGTGAATGGCGGCCGTCACGAGCTCAATGCGGTCGTAGAACGGCACGAGGGTCAGTCCGCCGGGCAGGATTCCCTGGCGCTCGATTGATTCCGCCCGTTGTTTCACCGCCTGAACCACTTCACGCGCATTGCCGCCTCGCAGCATCAACACGGTACCGGCCACCACTTCCCGCTCGCCGTTCAGCACGGCGGCGCCATGGCGCACCGCATGGCCGATACGGACGTCGGCCACATCACGCACGAACACCGGCACGCCGCCCGCCTCCTTGACGACGATCCGTTCGATGTCGGCCAGGCTCTTAATGAGCCCCAACCCGCGCACGATGGCGCGTTCAGCATGCCGTTCAAGTATGTTTCCGCCCGCGTTCGCATTGTTACGTTCCACGGCATCAAAGATGTCATGCAGGGTGAGGCTGTACTTGCGTAGCCTGTCCGGATCCACCAGGACTTGATATTGTTTCACGAACCCGCCGAGGCTGTTCACGTCAATGACGCCCGGCACGCCCTTCAGCAGGGGGCGTAGCACCCAGTCCTGTAAGGTCCGCTGGTTCGTCAACTCTTCCACCAGCGCCGCATCCGTCTCCGGCTTCATCTCGCCCTCGAGATAATACTGGTAGATCTCTCCGAGCCCTGTGGTCACGGGGGCCAGCACCGGCTCCAAGCCGGCCGGCAATCGCTCGCGCACCGCCATGATCCGCTCCAGGACGAGTTGGCGGGCAAAATACACGTCCACATCATCCTCGAACACCACCGTCAGCTGAGAGAGCGCAAACTTGGAGATGGAGCGAATTTCCCTCAGGCCCGGCAATCCGTTCATCTGCAGTTCGATCGGGTAGGTAATGAACCGTTCCACTTCGACCGGGGAGAGGCCGGGCGCTTCCGTCAGCACCTGCACTTGCACGTTGGTCACATCGGGATAGGCGTCGATGGGAATCGACTGGAAGGCAAAGACACCGGCCGCCGCGCAGAAGCAGGCCAGGCCGAGGATGAGGATTCGTTGGCGCAGGGAAAATTCCAGCAGCGCAGCAATCATTGAGTGGGCTCGATTTTGTGGATCTCGAGTTCAGACCTGACCGCAAAGGCGCCCTTGACGACCACGTCTTCCCCTTCCCGCAGCCCCTCCAGAACCAGGACCTCCCCGTCTTGTTCATCGCCCAACCGGACCCGGCGCGGCTCGAATCGATTCTCCCCTTGCCGCACGAACAACACTTTGCCGGCACCGTCCTGCTGCACTGCGGACAACGGCACCGTCAGCACAGCCGGCTGTGGCGAGGCATCGACGCGAACCATGGCAAACATTTCCGGCTTCAAGGCACGATCCGGGTTCGGCACGGTCACACGGATGCGCATCGTTCTGGTCGTCGGATCGAGCACATCGCTGATGTAGGTCATGCGGCCGGAAAACAGGCTATGTGGATAGGCCGCGACGATGACGCGGACTGTCTGGTTCGGATGAATGAACTGGACGTCTTTCTCCGGCACACTGGCAATCACCCATACATCGGACAGGTCGGCGATGGTGAAACAGTTCCGCGAGGTCTCCACGACTTCCCCGCGCGTGAGATTCCGCATGATCACGCGGCCTGCGAACGGCGCCCGGATCGCGATGTCGGAACGAATGGTTCGCTCACGCTCCAGCCGCCGAATCTCTTGGTCCGGCACGCCAAGCAGTGTGAGCCGATGACCCGCCTCTCGCGCCTCAGCCTGCGCTGTCTTCATTTCCGCTTCCCGGCGTTGCAACTCAGCCAGACTGATGGCGCGATGCTCATGCAGATTGGCCGCTCGCTCATGCGCCAGCTGCGCTTCCTGTTGCCGCGCCGTCGCCTTGAGATACATGCCCTCGGCCATGCCGAGATCTGTGCTGTCCAGCAAGGCGAGCCGTTCGCCCTTCTTGACATCCTTACCAGCATCGACCAGCACGTCCACCACTCGGCCCCGAATCAACGTGGTGACTTCTGCCAATTCATTTTCATTGGCCTGCACCGTTGCCGGAAATTCGCGATGCAGGACAAATGGCTTTTTTCCCGTCCTCTGCACCTGAATGCCGGCCCGCCCGATTTCCGCGTCAGTCAGTTGCACGATTCCATCAGCAGCTCTGCCCACAGGCTTGGCAGCCGGAGGCGCAGCCGCATCGCGGTCACACCCCATTTGCCCCGTCAGCAGCACGACCAACAAAAGCGCGCGACCCGCAAGGCGAAGCGAACCGGCCGGCCGCGGAAGCCGCCGCCTGAACTCACAGGTGAGCGCCGCCACTTTATCGATCATGTGTCCATTGTCTGCTCTGCAGGCCCCTGCCGCGTATGATTACAGCAGGGACCATGCCGCGGGCGAGCCGAAATTTCACAAGAAATGACACACCCATGGCAGCGTTTTGCTACGCTTGCGGGGGGGGGGCACGGGGAGAAATGCCACAGCTGCCTTCTGTCTTTCCAGGGGATCGCTGAAGAGTCCGACCTTACCGGACGACGAGAACCGAACAGGTACTGTGCTGCACGACCTTGGTGGACACGCTTCCGAGCAGGAAGCGGGCGACCGCGCCCATCCCCTTGGCCCCGGTCACAATCAGGTCCACTTTTTTCTTGGAGGCCACTTTCAAGATCTCGTCGGCCGGTTTGCCGAGTTGGACCACTTCATCGACTACGTACCCGGCCTTGATCAATTTGTTGGCACATTGCTCCACCAGACGCGCACCGGCCTCTTTGAGCTCCGGGTACTTCAGGAACGGCATCGCATGCATCACCACCACATCGATCGGCTCAAATCCCTCCCGGGCTTCCGGCTGCAGCTTGGTCAGGAGAAACCGTAAGGCCTTCTCCGACGCCTTGGATCCATCCGCGGCGAAAAGAATGCGACTGACCGGACGCGGCTCTTCCCTGACGACCAGGACGGAGCAGGGAGCATGCAGGGTGACCTGTGTCGAGATACTGCCGAGCATGAGCCGGTCGAGTGCATCCAGCCCGCGGCTTCCGATCGCCACAATGCCGTCGCGGCGAGGCGCCCGATCCAGAATCGTTGGACCCGCCGGCCCCCGCTCCAACTGCACCTTTCCCTTGAGCTTCAAGGATGCCATCTGCGCCTTCGCTTCGGCGATGGTGGTCTTTCCACGTGCTTCGATACGCTTGATTTCTTCCTGGATAAACGGCTCGTTGCCGATGACCACCGGCTGAAACATGAAGGGAGCGCGCAACGCCTCCACATCCGTGACATGCAGCAGGGCCACTTCCGGCTTCTCGGCGAAGGGCATTCTCGCCACCCACTCGGTCGCCCACTTGCCGTACTTCGATCCATCCGTCGCAATCAATACCTTCATAGGGTGCCCCTCATCGTTCAACTGTTGCCAAGAGTATCTCTACGATGCAGCAAAACCTGCGCCACGCTGCCGCATCTTCGCCTCAACCGGGCGAGGGGTCAATAGCATCTTTGCGGCAGCGATGAAAAGAACCGTACGAACGGGGGTGACGCAGGCAGGGCATCACTTGTTGAAGCCTATCGGGGATCCTCTAGAAGGACAGCGCGGCAGACTGTGCTCGGATGGAATAGGAACTGCGGGCTGGAGGCACTAGCAGCCCGAGGGCCGCTTGGTATCAGATCATGCGCCCATAGATGCCGGAAGAACGCGGAGCGGTGCAGCCGATGCGTTCTTGCCAGGCGAAGCGTTGCTCAGACGGACGAGTAACCTTGTGCCGGGTCATGCGACACAACAGGGACCAGACGGAGCGCAAGAAGTCCCAACTGAAGACTGACGGACGTGCGTCTTTCGCGCCGGCATGGCACCAGGCACGCCACATCCCTGCCCGCGTCTTCCGTAACGATCCGGCTCGAAACCCCCGTCGTTGTTGAGTGTTCACCCGTCCTCCTCCTTCCTGTCGCCGGCACACATGCATCCCGCTCATGGCTCATGGAACTCTTTGAACGAATCTAATGAATGACGGTAGCATGCGATCGTCGATCTTCCAAAACAGATTTGAATTTGATCCGATCGGGGGACGATGGTGTCGGATGGGAAAGCGGACAGGTTCGAATCCCTCTAGTTGATTCCCACAGCCATTGAAGTCACAGTGATCATCCAGACGTCGCTGGAGGCGAACATTGATGAAGGCTGAACAGCACATTCGCGTAGAACTGGTGGACTGGACCCATGCGCAAGCAGTGATCCGCCCTATCCGGGAGACTGTCTTTATCCGTGAGCAGGCGGTGCCCGAAGAGTTGGAGTGGGATGGACTCGATCCGCAATGCGCCCATGTGCTGGCCTTGAATGAATTGGGTGACGCCATCGGCACCGCGCGGCTGCAAGCACAGGGTACGATCGGCAGAATGGCCGTCCTCAAAGATTGGCGCGGTCGCGGCGCGGGCCGCGCGCTACTTCGGACGTTACTCGATTGCGCAGTGAGACAAGGGCTCACACGCGTAACCCTGTCGGCCCAAACTCACGCCATCGGGTTCTATGAACGTGCGGGATTCCACGTGGTTGGCGAGTTATTCATGGATGCCGGGATTCCGCACCGGAAGATGGTGAAGGACTTGATGGGCTAGGAGGCCGAATGGGTGGCCCGCAGGGATGCACTCGCATGAGCCGATGATCTCCAATGCGTGCGTCACTGGAAAACCCGGCGACCTACGGGACAGGTTCTCGATGTGGCGACGTGGGGAAGCGGGGAACCGAAGAAACTACCATCGCCGGAACTGTTATCGCTGGTCAGGACTTCGCCTGTTGGACCGGTGGATTCATCCACGCCCCCTCCGTGCAAGACCACATTCCCAATTGCCTCCTGATGGAGCGCCTAGCATTGCCGCTGCCGGTCGCGGAATTGCCCATCATGTTGGTTGGCGCTCATTTACGGCGCACCGTCTCGCGATCGGAAAAGGAGGTCTGAGTCAACTTCACGATATTGACGATCTGGTCATCGAGATCAACTTCGACGCGCACGAGGTCACCCTTCGCGAATGATTCCCGTTTCATACCCACGGATTGGGCCACTCGAAACATGCGCACCTGTCCATCCTGCGTTTTGAACGTGAGGACTTGATTCCGTGAATCTACATGCTCGACTGAACCAACGGGAAAGACCACTGCGGTTTGAAATCCCTGAACCAGACTGGCCATTCCAATTCCCCACACAAACATGAGAGTCGCTAGGATTTGCCGCTTCATCATGACCTCCCCTCCCTTGCCGTGGCACGACCACGCGTGAATTCCTTGCCGGACGTCGTCACTGTATCGCCGCCATGTGGGAGGGTCTGTCGCCGATGGTGCGAATTCCGGGTGGAATATCGGCCGCAACCTGAGGTCGTCCGTGCTACGTACAAGCCCTGTGGTGAGAGGAAAGAAGGGACCTGCAGAGCTTACGGTGAATGGAACAGGGGACTCCTGAGCAGGAATGTCCGGGGGCTACCGGGCAAAAACCAGGATGCTGTTTGCAGGCAGGACGAGGCCGGCGGAGTACCCAAAACCGTGGAGAGGCTGCCCGTTCGCCACGACAAGGCCGTTGTTTCCCGCCACGCCGGCATTGATCCAGTTTTCATACGCATCACTATTAAAGACTTCGCGCCAGGCTCCTTCGCCGGGCAGGCCGACTTGATATCCAACTCGAGTGAAGTTGGCCAGGTGCAGAACGACCAACACGTCGCGGCCTTCGCCCTCAACCCAGCGATGGAAGGCCAACACCCGGTTTTGATCATGCACATGGGTCGTGCGAAAGCCCCGGCCGCGCAAGGCAGGCAGCTGACGACGTAGCATCAACAGCTCACGCACGAAACGCAGGTGATCAAGCATCTGCCTGTCGCCTTGATCGAGGCCCGCCCAATACAGCAGCAGATCGCGGTGGGACACAAAGTCATCCGACCATTGTTTGTCTTCCAGGAATTCCTGTCCCATGAACAACATCGGAATTCCCGGTGCCGTCAGGCTCAGACCGGTCGCCACACGTGTCCGGCTCCGGGCAAACCAGGACCGTGGATGGCCGGGATCGCCCAGCCGCGCCATACGCGGTTCGCGACCGTTATAGACGATATCGTGATTCTCCGGGCCCTGCACGAAACGCCACGACTCAGAGAAACCCTCGGGCCACAGACTTTGCGCCAACCGTGTCATCGGGAGCGGCCGTTCGTCCGGAGCGCTGGCGCTGCCGATGACGTCGCGAATGGCGATACGCAGCCCGTCGGTCAACGTCGTATCGAATCCGGCGCCGACGGGCGGTGGTGCGACAATGAAGGGATTCACATCCCAATACTCGGCATGGTGCAAGGTCGCCGGCCGTTGCGTATGCAGGGTGGAGGTGAGGTCCTGGCAAAAACGCCACCCCTCCGGTGCACCGTCGTGATCGATCACGCTCACCTGGTCATACCGGAATCCATCGATCCTGTACTCACTGAGAAAAAATTTGGCATTCTGAATCAGAAAGTCGCGCACCTCAGGCTTGGAAAAATCGAATACCAGGCCGCCCGCGTGGCCCCTGTCCGTGAAATACAGGGAATTCCACTGGCCGCCTGCAGGATCCTGCCGGTCGAAGAAATACAGGCTTTGATCGCCAAACTCCCCGCCCGCATGGTTGTAAACCACGTCGAGCAGCACCGCCAGACCGTGAAGATGAGCCAGGTCCACCAGCGCCTTGAGCTGATTCATTTCCCCGCGCAAGTCGGCCGCTTCATACCGGCGCAGCCCCTTCGCGTCCAGCAGCTTGTTCACCTCCGCCACATAGGCCGGCAGCTCCGCATCGGCCACCGCGAAGTCCATTTCAGGCGAAAAATAGTCGGTCCCGTTGTAGCCCAGACTGAAGCTGGTCTGAAATTCCTGAATGGGCATGAGTTGCAACGCAGTTACGCCAAGGTCGGCAAGATACGGCAGCTTGCGCGCGACATCGAGAAACGTCCCGCCCTTGTGCGGCAGGTTCGGCGTGAAAAAGGTGCCGACGTGGAGTTGATAGATGACGAACTCGTGAAACGGCGGGGTGACATAGCCGCTCTCATGCCAGGGAAAGTCGGTGCGCCGAATCAGGCATTCGGCGGGAAACGGGGATTCCAGTTCGCGGGCATAGGGGTCGCGCTTGAGCCCCTCGCTCCCTTCCCCCACCACGTAGAACATGTACCGTTGACGATCCTTCACCCCGGGGAAAAAGCCGCGCCAATGACCCTGCTGATCTCGCGTGAGGAGCGCAGCGTCGTTGCGGACGCGATGATTAAAATCACCCACCACATACACGGCCTTGGCATGTGGAGCCCAGCAGCGGAACGTCGCGCCGCCGGCCACCAGCGTAGCCCCCATCGGAGTATCGGGATGAATGTGTTTGAGCGACGCGGGCATGGACGCCCTCCGGGAACGATCAGGCTGACGAAGTCATCCTATAGAAAGCTGTGTCATCGGGCAAGGGCCGTTCAAGGGATCAAGCACCGTTGCCGCGGACCATCCGGGCAATCGTACCCGGTACAGTGTGATTCAACTATGACGACGGGAACGGATCAGCCCGACAATCTGATCTGCTGCGGCGTCGGGCAACAGCTCCGTGGTATTGACGACCAGATCAGGCGAGAGGGGAGCTTCGTAGGGCTCCTGTAATCCAGGCACAGTGGAGGATTCGCCTTGCAGGCCACGCCGGTATGTTCCCTTCTTATCCCGCTCCATGCAGACATGCAGCGGGCATTCGACCGATACCTCCAGCAGATCAGGAATCAGCGTGCGGGCAAACTCTTCGATAGGCGCGACGGCTCGCGGTCGCATCGATGATCACATTCACCCCATGCGCCAGCAATCGCGCCCGCATGAAGCCCAAGGCCCGGTAGAACAGATCACGCTCCTCTTTGGAGTAGCTCGGCTCAGGCGTCAGCACGCGGCGGACGGCATCCGACTCCAGCACCTCGGCGGCCATATCCAGCGAAGCAAGCTTGGGGAGCAGCCTGGCCACGATAGAACTTTTCCCGGATGCCGGGAGACCGGTGAGCCATAGGGCAAAGGGAGCCATGGTCATGAGCACCAGGTGAGAGACGCCTCATTGCATGAGGCACTACGCTATCTTGACTACCACTCAGTCGCAGTACCGGTTCACATCGACCGGATTGAAACGCGGCACCGCCAGCACATTCTCAATGAACCGGAATATTTTCCGCCGCAGCGCCAGAGTCAACTTCGGATACCAGAGCGGACTGGCCAACACCAAGCCCCGGAAAGCAAAAAACGGTCCCGTTGCAGCCAGCACGTCCTGATCGTGACTCCTGCCCAGATAACGATCCCAGAACGAATGAAACAAGATCTCCAGCGGCCCTTTCAACGTGCCATGCCGACAGAGGGAGAAAAACAGATAATTGATCGACATCGACGTCACATCGTCCGCGGGCTCACCCCACTCCCCGCGCGACCGGTCCAGCACGGAAAAGTCGGCTCCCCGGCGGAACAGCACGTTCCAGGGATGAAAATCCCCATGCACCTGTGAGAGGCGCGCATGTTGGCTGCGCAACCGCCACCGCCAGGCGTTACAGGCGAGTTCGATGCGTTGCAGCAGATCCTCCGTGATGAAACCAAAGCGATCAGGATAACTGTCGGTGAGGCCCATGATACATTCGCCATGGCCGAGCAATTCGCGCAGGCGGCGTCGATAGAGTTGCGGGTCTCTGCGCTTCACACGGTGAATGGTCGCCAAATAATCAGCCAGCGCCTCTGTCCGCTTCCGGTCCAGCGCAGTGGGCCTGGTTGCGTCGGCCAGTCGCTCGAGATCCTTGTGATAGGTATTCCCTTCCGACCATTCGGTCAGCAAGAAGAACTCTTTGGCAGCCGCGACCGACATCAACTCCCCGCGGGCGGTGAACGCGCCCACGTCCAGCGCGGTGATATGCCGGGGAAGCCGGCTGTAACAGTCATAGTCCATCAACATCGCCTGGGCTCGATCAGCCGGATGCTCATGCCCGAACGGACCGGGACTCATCGTACCCAGCACCACCTGACGAGTTTGGTCGCCGTTTGTACGGAAGGTTAATCGGATCGGAGCGCCATATCCGTATTGTTTATACCTGGCACCTTGTGTTTCTTTCCCGATGGGGCCATAGGCCACCAATTCGGCGGTCAACCCGAACCGTGCCTTGACATAGGCGTCCAGGGCGGATTTCTTCAACACCGGCATACCCGGGTCATACGCAAAACATGTTCCCGAAAGGGACGCGCAAGCCCGTCAATGGAGCAAAGACTGGTGCATTGGGCTTCAGCCTGGTTCTGGCAAGTGAGGAATTATGCGCCAGTGGTATGGAGACCTCGGCCCGGCGCCGTGACCCTTCCCATAGAAATGCCCCACTTTGAGCCGATTCATCCGCGCGCCGACTCCGTAACCTCTGATTCGCAAAGGCATGTGGCTTGCTGAGAGCAGTAGAACCAGTTCCATCTGAGACGAGAGGAGGACGCATGAATCTGGAAGTGGAAAGCCGCAACATCGAAATGACCCCGCGTTGGAAGACGGAGATCGAAGAACGTATGGCCGCATTGCAGCGTGGCCATGACGACATTGTCCATGGCCGCGTCACGCTCACCAAAAATCGTCATCATAAAAAACTGGACAACGTCGCGGAGGCGCTCGTGCTCGTCACGGTTCCGAGCCGGCAGACGATCACCTCCCGCAAGGAGGATAAGACGTTCGAAGAAGCGATCCGGTCCGCCTTCGATGCCGTGGCGATCGAATTACGAAAATTTCGCGAGAAACGCGCCGATAAGGTGGTTCGCGTGGAACCCTTGCCGCAGCTTCGCGGGGTTGTCAGCGAGGTCTTCCCGGACCTCGGGTACGGGTTCATTCTGATGGACGGCGGTGGCGAAGTGTATTTCCACAAGAATGCCCTCAAGGGCATGGCCTTCACGGATATGGAAGACGGAGTCGAAGTCATGTTCGAAAGCGGGCCCGGAGAAAAGGGCCTGCATGCCACCATCGTCCAGCCGCCGCATCTCCTCAAACTGTAGGACTCACATGATGCTGGACAACCATAGACTCCCCGCGTCTCTCCTTGGCTCCAACAGTCGATCCCGCCCGCCCGGGATTTTGGACGATACGAGCCAGCTAGAGCCGTTCGAGGAGACCATCGGGCAGGAGCAGGCGGTCGAGGGCTTGGGATTTGGCCTGCAGATAAAGAGTCCCGGTATGGCGTCTTCGTCCCAGACCCGGGAGGACGCTCCAGCCGGACCGCTCCGTTTTCGCCGGATGAGTTTCTTTCCATGATTTTCAGGATGCGTTGCACCCGGCCTTCGTTTCCGGCGGTGCATGGCTCGTTCTTCAAACGCAAGAGGAATACCTGTATTGAAGGGAGACGCTGGATTGGCTCTCTGAGGTCCCGCAGGAGCAGGCGGAACGGACGGAACCTTCCCGCCGGAGAGCATTGATGGCCGAACCGCCGCCCGCCTGCCAGACATGGCCCAGCTTGGCGCGACCTGGGACGAGGCCGGAGAGAACAACAGGGTCAAGGATTAGCAGAAGAGCGTGTGACGAGCGAGGTACCCATGCCGATGTATGATTACACCTGTTTGGATTGCGGGAAAGAATCCCTGATCGTCGTGACGTTGAAACAACACGAAAAAGGTGAGGTACAATGTCCGGCCTGCGGCAGCACCAAACTGCAGCAGCATTTTTCCTCGTTCATCGCGCATACGACCAAGAAGAGCTAAAGGAGACGCAGCGAATCCATGTGGACGTTCACATCCATCGGCATCTGCTCTATGCTTCTCGCCGCCACGGTGGGTCTGACGGTGGCGGCGGTGTTCGACGGCGCGCGCGCCCAGGGTTTCCCTCCGGATGCTGTCAACGGCAAAGCGGTGTATGAGCGGCATTGCCTCGCCTGTCATGGTGCCGGCGGCCGCGGGGATGGACCCGATGCAGCCGCGTTGACGGTTCCGCCCGCCAATTTTCATCGATTTCAATCCTTCCTCAAATCAGACGAAGATGCTGCTTCGGACGATAGAACACGGCGTTGTCTTCAGCCCGATGCATGCGTGGCAGGGACAGTTGACCGAAACCGAGCGGCAAGACGCACTCGCCTACATCCGTCTGCTCGTTCAGCAAGGGCGATAGGATGACGCACGACGGTCCGGCATCGGAGCCGTTGCTCCGCGATATTGTCTTGCAAACAGAGTTAGCTTCGCCCCAACGCCGGCAGGCGTTATGCGGGTCGGTTCCCCGTGACTGACGTCACCCGGATCACGGAGGATTCCGTGGTATCAGTAGCCCGCGCCCAGGAATCAGATGCACAAGAGTTTCAGGACTGTCCACCGCAGTACGTATCGGCTGAAGGAGGCCCTTTGATGAATCAGCATCCCTTGTCCACCACGATCGTCGCAGGGTGGGTCGTCACCGCGCTGCTTTCCATGCCAATCGGTGCAAATGCCGCGACGAAACCCGCGCCCAAACCCTCCACGGCCGGCACCTGCGAGAGCCAGTACCAACGCACGCGTCCCGCGCCTCACATCGTCGACAAGGTGCTGCTGGCCCATGCCCGCTGGGTGGAGGACCGGGAGTCTACCGATGGCCGCCGGGCCGATCTCTGCCGTACGGATCTGCGGCAGCTGCGGCTGATGGGGGCTACGCTCGAGCGCGTGAATCTTGAAGGCGCGCTCTTGAAAGGCGCGAACCTGCGGAACGCCAATCTGGTCCAAGCGCACCTCAAAGGCGCAGACCTTTCTCAAGCTATTCTCGACGATGCCAATCTTGAAGGGGCCGACCTGCGCAAGGGCCTACTGGTCAAGGCCCGTCTCAATCGAGTCTCCGCAGATGAGGCGGCCTTTTACGGAGCCAACCTCCAGGGCGCTCTGTTCCGTGAAGCGCTGTTGGAGCGGGCTCATTTTGAGGACTCAGATTTACAGCTCGCGGACCTGAGCGGAGCCAGCCTGCTGGACGGATATTTTTATGGCGCGAACCTGCGAAGGCCACGTTGACCAATGCCGGGCACCGGCCGGAGCCGACCTGCGTCGAACCAATCTCCGGCAACCAATATGCGCCGGGCTAATCTCCAGGGCGCGCTGCTGGATAGCGCCGTACTTGACGGCACGTCACTGGCCGAGGCCGATTTGGAGAGCGCCTATCTGGATGACGCCTCGCTGGTTCAAGCGGATCTTCACGAGGCCAGTTTGAGAGGCGGAGACTTTCGATACGCGCGCCTGACCGGGGCCAACCTGCAGCGAGTCAATCTCGAAAATGCGAACCTGGAAGGAGCCAATCTGGCCAAGGCACGCCTGGATTCCGCGACCATGATCATGACGGTCTTATACAAGGCCAACTTGACCGCCGCGAATCTGCACGGCGCCCGGTTGCATCATGCCGTCCTCATCGACGCGCACCTGTCGCGAACCGACCTGCAGAAAGCGGATCTGACTGAAGTCTATGCGCCGAAAGCCCATCTGCAGCAAGCTCGGCTCGCCGAGGCGAATCTTGAGCTGGCCAATTTCGTCGCCGCCGACTTGAGCGAAGCCGACATGAGTCACACGATCATCGTCCAAACCAATCTGCAGGAAGCGAATCTGCGAGGGGCTAACCTGAGCGCCGCGGATTTGACCGGCGCCCAACTCAATAACGCCGACCTTCAGCGGGCCAACTTACGCGGCGCGAACTTGAGCGGCGCCGCTTGGACTCGTGCAGGCACAACTGGACCAGGCCTGCCTGGATGAGGCCACCCAAATCCCTGCGGATCTACAGCGACCCAAGGCCTGCCCGTCGCCACGTCATAAGCAGAAATCATAAGTGATCGATGCACATCGGCAGGTCATCGTGACGATCAGATGAGAGCCCATCAGAAACGAGCCGACACGGTGTGGCTGAGGCGCAAATGGGTTGATGCAGATGCATGCAGTTGGAGTCTAACTCAGGATTGTAGACGTTTCGCTCGCCGATGATGCTCTCGGGAGATCAACGTGAACCGTCACCACAAGGCGCTGTTCATGCTGGCCGGGTTGGCGGCGCTGGCCGTGACGCTCATGTTCCTCTGGTGCCCGCCGGCTGTCTGTCGAGCCCTGAATATTCGCACCTCTACCCTGTCCGACCTGGCCGAGTTTCGGCAGTATGTGGCGGATGAAGCGTCGTTCCACTCATCGCATCACACCCGAGCCGTCCGGATCGATTGTGCAACCCTGCGCGACGAGGTCGTGACCGCACTTCAAACCGGCCGTCTGGCATTGGGAGTCGACGTCGCCGCGCGCAGCGAAAGTGGACAGAGCACGATCGAGGCCTGGCATCAGGGACGCCTCCTGCATCTCAAAAACAGGGCCTTAGCAACGAATGACGAGTTGCATGCCTGGGCCGCATCGGTTCGGACAACCGTCATCATGCAACAAGGGCAAGAGCTGGCATTCCTGCCGCGATTGTTTGGCGGGTTGGTCCTGCACGTGGCTCACAGGCAGATACCCATCGTCCTGTTCTCCGATCATCCCTGCTTTTAGCCGATCCGCTTGTTCACGCTCACTCTCCCGCTGACTGAGCTCATACCGATCCAGCTCGCTGGACGCCCAGTACATGACATGGCCCGCATTTCGGCTGAATCACGTTGCGCATCAACGGCATGGGCGTTGATGCAAGATCTACCGCCAGGCTTCTTACTTAGGGACGCTCATGTTCTGAACTAGGTACATCTCCAGGGTACGTGGCACAGAGGGAGCGCAAAGATGAGATAGGCGTACATCCACAAGGGCGAAGGGAGGATGCCATGAGGATGAAATGGATCTGTTGTCTGCCGACCGTGTTGGCTCTGTGTCTGCTGTGGCCGACCGCATCCCCTCGCGCTGAATCTTCCCTGCCAAGTGAACCGGGAGAGGAATTGCTCATAGAACAAACGTTTGATTCAATTGTCGGTCTACTGTTTCGCGACTATTCGCTACGCGGGAACGGCCATGTGGACTATCGCACGGCTCGGCATATTCTCGGCATCTCCTTCGACGATCCTGCCTCCCAGGAACCGGATGTGGCACAGCACCCTCTCTTCTACTGGTATGACCCCCACCAGGATGGCCAATGGGAACTATGGATCGATCGCGAAGAGGAAGGCCATCTCGTCGATGTGACGCGGTACGATTGGCGGCAGGGAGACGATCTGCTGACGCTCTACCCGAATCTGCGGAATCCCACATGACAGTGATGCCCGGCTGTTCCTATAATCTGTTCTGCCGAACAACCATATCGGCTCAACCGTCACGGCACGAGGCCGATTGGTATGCGCATCTCCCCAGACGATTCGCTTCGCAGATTGCCTTCAGGCATCTGGATTCTCGGTTCTGTGAGCCTGCTGATGGACATTTCCTCGGAAATGATCCATAGCCTGCTGCCGTTGTTCATGGTCACGACGCTCGGCGCGGGGACCATTGCGGTGGGAATCGTAGAAGGCTTGGCCGAATCGCTGGCCCTCGTGGTCAAACTCTTCTCAGGCACGTTGAGCGACTACCTCGGCAAGCGCAAGGGGCTGGCCCTCTGCGGGTATGCGATCGGGGCACTCACCAAACCGCTCTTCGCCTGGGCACCGGACATCGGCACGCTGCTCACTGCTCGCTTGCTGGATCGACTGGGAAAGGGCATCCGGGGCGCGCCTCGCGACGCGCTGGTAGCCGACATCGCACCGCCGCAGCTTCGGGGCGCCGCATTCGGCCTCCGGCAATCTCTCGACACGGTCGGTGCTTTTCTGGGTCCCTTGCTCGCCACCGGATTGATGCTGCTCTGGGCCGACAATTTCCGGGCGGTCTTCTGGGTGGCCGTCGTACCAGGCTTGATGGCCGTCGCATTGCTGTTCTTCGGCATACAAGAACCATCCTCGTCACCAACCTCCCGTCAAGCCAATCCGATCAACTGTGAAAATTTGTCTCGCCTCAGTCCGGCCTTCTGGTGGGTGGTAGGAATCGGCGCCGTCTTTACGCTGGCGCGCTTTAGCGAAGCGTTTCTGGTGTTGCGCGCCCGGCAGGGCGGCATTCCATTCGCCTTCATTCCCCTTGTGATGGTGGCCATGAATCTGGTGTATGCCTCCTCTGCCTATCCCTTCGGCAAACTTTCGGACAGGACCAGCCACAAGACGATGCTCACATTCGGCCTGCTGGTGTTAATCGCAGCCGACGTGGTCCTCGCGACCGCCGATCATTGGGGCGTGATAGTGGGAGGAGTGGCTCTGTGGGGCATTCACATGGGCATGACGCAGGGCTTGCTTGCCGCGATGGTGGCGGACCAGGCACCGCCTGGCTTGAGAGGCACCGCGTACGGATGTTTCAATCTGGCCAGCGGACTGGCCATGCTCATGGCGAGCGTCGTGGCGGGATTCTTATGGGATCGATTAGGCGCGGCATTCACCTTTTATGCGGGGGCATTGTTTTCATGCATCGCCGTCATCGGGATCATCGTTTCTCCCGGCGCGGCTCGTGACTCCTCCGGCGGCCATTTACCGCCACAGCGCGACAGCGGGTGACGCGCGGTATATCAGACCATCGAGGCCTTCACACCGTTCGGGCAGCTGAGCGAATGGCGACCTGAATCGTCTCATGCAGTTGTTCGATGGCAGCATCCTTGGGCAGAAACGATACCGCTCCGGCCTCTCGCATCGCTTCTTCGATCTGCCAGTCATTGTGCACCGACAGTCCTATCACCAACGTCTCTGGCTGCTCGATCTTGAGCCGGCGTGTCGCCTCGATCCCGTCCATGCCCGGCATATTAATATCCATGATGACGATTTTCGGTTGAAGGGACTGTGCGAGCAGCAGGGCCTGTTCTCCATTGTTGGCCTCACCCACAACCTCAATATCAGGGTACCCTTCAAGGACGGTTCGTACCCCTTGGCGAAGCATGGCATGGTCATCCACCAATAGCACCCGGGTTCGGGACGAATGGGCTGATGCCGGCGTGGAAGACACCGCCAGGGCATCGAGCGCGGAAACGACTTCTGGCTCAGCCTCTTGCAATGAGGCCGATTCGTCGTGGGTCCGTGAGTGAACATTCGTCGCAGTCGATCCTCCGGCGTATGGAACGACCAGCGTAATTTTCGTCCCGCAACCGGGAGAAGATTCGACGACCATGCGCCCCCCCAACGCTTCCATGCGTTCCCGGATACTGAAGAGGCCAAACATGGGCGCGGCAATATTCGACGTGCTCGCCTGGTCAAACCCGATCCCCTCGTCGCCGACACACAGATGGAGCATCTCCTTCTCGATCCATACCGAGATGGATGCCTGTGACGTCTTTGCGTGCTTCGACACATTAATTAACAGTTCGCGTGCCGATTGGAAGATCAACACCGCCTGATCCTCGCGCACCGGCGCAAGATCCGCCTCGCATTGCACGGTGACGGTCATTTCATGACGACGCATCTGCTCCGCCAGCCATTTGATCGCGACCACCAATCCAAACTCGCGCAGAACGGGAGGACTCAATTGCGCCACCAAAGACCTGGTGTAGGTCAATGCCTCGTCTAGCATGTCGTCCAATTCCTTCACCAGGGTTGTGGCCGGACCGAGGTTCCCCCGTTTGGCTTGACTGAGCTTCATACGGCCAAAGACCAGCAGTTGCGCCAGGTAGTCGTGCAGTTCGGTCGCCAGACGCTGACGTTCTCGTTGCTCGGTCAGCGTCAGCTCTGATGCGAGAGCCCGCAGGCGCGTGCGCGACCGCAGCAGCTCTTCCGTCCGTTCGGACACGCGCTGTTCGAGTTCGATCGTCCATTGCCGGGTTTGCTCTTGAACCTTCTTTCTCTCCGTGATGTCGCGTAGCAGCAGTGTATAGGTGACCGCATCGTCCAGGTGATTTTCACTCATCGCCAGTTCCACCGGGAAACTTGACCGGTCCATTCGAACACCCAGCATTTCCCGCCTGAGTCCGCTCATCTGCGAATCATCGGGCGGCTGATCGATGCCAGGACCTCCTACCCATTCAGCGGAATAGAGACTCGGCATCAGCAACGTGATATGACGCCCGAGCAGCGCGTCAGAGGGATAACCGAACAGCCGCCCCACAGCCGGGTTGACACTATGGATGGTTCCCTGATCATCGACCGTGATGATCCCGTCCAGAGCACTGTCCACGATCGCCTTGAGCCGCATTTCGCTTTCACCGAGTGCGGACGAGACGCTGTGGCGTTCCCACGCCAGCGCCACCAGGTGACAGAGTGTTTGGAAAAATCCGATTTCTTCTTCGGTAAATCGTTCTTTCCGACTGGTCCCGAAGGACAATGTCCCCAGGATCTCTCCATTGTTGGCCTTCAAAGGATGGCAGGCATAGGCGCGCGCGCCTATCTCCCGAACAAACTGGCCGCGTGGATCCGTTGCAATCAACTCGGCATCGGCAACGAGAGACGCCCCCGCAGCGACGACATGCCCGCAAAAGGCTTGTCCCGGGTCGAGCCGTTGAGCCTTCGCCGCCAGCGCCTCAGGCACACCCAGTCCAACAAGGAGTTGAAGGCCTTTCGTTTTCTGATCCAGCAGAAAATTCAGACAGAGATCCACGTCGAAATGCGGCGCGACCTTCTCGTAGATGGCCCTGGTCCAGGCCGCGCGATCAACCGGCATTTCCAAGATCAAGCGGCTGATCTCCAGCAACAGCGCTTGCTGCTCCTTCCCGCGGCGCAGAATGGCATCTTGTTGTTTACGATCGGTAATGTCGAGGGCCGTGCCCAGAATCTGCAACGGCTGCCCCTGCTCATCTCTCGAGAACACAACGTTGCGGCAGAGAAACCAGCGCCACTCTTTCGATCGATGCTGGACCCGGCACTCAAATTCCAACACCTGGCCATCGGCCTGCTGCGGCAATTGCGCCAGTTGCGCCATCACCAACGGCCTGTCGTCAGGGTGAACCCATGATTGCAGGGTGTCTCGCCCGACAAATTGCAACTCATCTGACGCATAACCCAGGGTGGCGCCGGACCGGGCATTGGTGTACAGGTTGCGTTGTTCGCGCAGATCGTAGAGGTAGACGGTGGACGGCGCCGCGTCTACCATGCTCTTGATGAACCGTTCCCGTTCCGTGAGCTCCTTGAGCAGAACCCGGCTCTCCTGCTCCCGGTCATAGAGGCGTAGGAGCGCCTTGGCCGCGCCGATCAACTCGGCAGCCTCGACGGGCTCGCTCAGATAGACGTCCGCTCCGCCATCGAGTCCCATCGCCCGTTCCTGCGGCCGCACGCACGACGCAGAGACCTGGAGGACCATCGTATGCTCGGTCACGGGGTTCTTCTTGATCAAGCGACAGATTTCGATGCCGCTGATATCCGGCAGCCCGATGTCGAGCAACACCAAGTGCGGCTGTTGTTCCTTCACCAGCCGTAACGTATCCGCGCCGGTGGCCGCTTCGACCACTCGATAGCCGGCTCGCTCAAAGATCTTGGTCTTGGCGTAGCGCGACCCTTCGTCATCGTCGACATTAAGAATGATGTGTTGAAAAGGGGTGCTCACGGTTCTCTTACACCAACAGATTACGATTGATGATGGCGCACGAAAGCCTCGGGAATGAGCTCACCGACCACGTGATGGATCGCCTCTTCCGATAACTCGTCTTTCATCACAATGCCCCGCGTGGATTGCTCCAGCAGCGTTCTCGCCTCGCTCGACAGCGACTGAGAGGTCACAATCACGACCGGCGTGCCCGCCAACCTTTCCGAGGCGGCCACGTCCTGGAGGAACTGCCAGCCTGATCGTCCCGGCATATTAAGATCCAGAAAGATGAGGTCGGGGCGCAGTTCCCGACACATCCGGAGTCCTTCCATCCCGTCGCCGGATTCCGTGACGTCGCAGTCGATATTCGACAGACACTTCCTGAGGATATACCGGAATGACTCCTCGTCGTCGATGATCATGATACGCGGGCGAGCGGGGGCAGGCGGCTCCACGTGAGACCGCCTCTTCGTCAGACGATCCAACTCGGCAATCAACACAGATGCCTCAATCGGTTTGACTTGATAACCATCAGCGCCCAGCATGAATGCCTTGCCTCGGTCCTCGACCGTCGTGACAACGAGAATGGGGACCTCGCGCGTGCGCTCATCCGATTTCAAATGCGCCAGCCACTGCCAACTGTCCTCGCCGCATAACAGAAGGTCCAGCACGATCGCCGCCGGCCGGACTTGATGCAGGAGCCGCCGGGCTTCCCGTAGTCCGCCGCTAAGCAGCGCTTGGTACCGGCTGTTGCGCAGATATTTTTCGTAGATCAGACGTGTCTCGGGATGGTCCTCGACGATGAGGACGGGAAGGAGACCAGGGTCTAGCTCCCACGCGGCTTCACCGCCGGGCTTCAGCATGTTGTCCATGGCCTGCTCGTGATAGAGCGGTATGGTCAAGGTGAAGACCGAGCCGCTACCGACCTCACTCTCGACCGTCACCTGCCCCCCGAGCAAGAGCGCCAGTTTTTTACAGAGCGGCAGGCCCAACCCTGTGCCTTTCACCTTTCGCTGAATCGGGCTGTCCAGCTGTGTGAATTCTTCAAAAATCCTGGCTTGATCAGCCGGGTGAATGCCGATGCCGGTGTCGGCCACGGCGATGGCGATGTTGCGGCGCTCCGCATCGACGGAGGCCGTCACGCGGATCTCTCCCGCTCCGTAAACTTGAGCGCGTTTGAAATAAAGTTCCGCAGGATCTGCGACACCTTGCCCTCGTCCGCGTACAACGTTGGGAAATCCTCCGTTTCTTCGAAGACAAGATTCACCGACGAACCGGCCAGCAAGGGCTTCAGCATGCCCCTGAGAGCACTGAACATCGTTTTGACTTCAAACTCGACCGGCCGCACATCGACCTTGCCGGCTTCGATTTTTGCGAGGTCCAAGAGGTCGTTGACGAGCTCCAGAAGGCTTTCCGCGGCCTTGCGCACAAATCGGACCTGCTTGTCCTGTTCGGCGGTCAGCTCTCCATCAGACCGGTCCAACAGCAGTCCCGACAAGGCAAGGATCGAACTCAAGGGCGTTCGGAACTCGTGGCTCATATTGGATAAAAACCGCGTCTTCATACTGTCTGCCCGCCGGAGGTG
Organism: Nitrospira sp.; assembly: GCA_049840695.1. Classification (GTDB taxonomy): domain Bacteria; phylum Nitrospirota; class Nitrospiria; order Nitrospirales; family Nitrospiraceae; genus Nitrospira_A. The sequence continues at coordinate 10,992 of JASGJV010000033.1, read as the reverse complement.
GTCCGCCTTTTCGTCCAACTCGGCGTAGAGCGCGACGACGCCACGATTGGTATCCTCCAGTTCCTGATTCATGCGAACCAGTTCCTCCTGGCGGAGACGCAATTCGTCCAGGGCCCGCAAAAGTTCATGGTTTTGCTGCCGTAACTCCTCCTGCGCATTCTGCGCGGGCGTTTGGATCAATTGATCCACCAGGCTCGCGAGTTCTTTTCCGCCCAGGGCTCTGGTCTTCGATGGAAAGACCTTTTTCAGCAGCACCCTGGTGCCTTTCCCCACGGCGGTGTCGATTTCGCATTGGTCCATCAATCGTTTGGCACCAATGATCCCCAGCCCCATTCCGGTGTCCGACTGATACCGCCCCTCCAGAATCTGTTTCAGGTCGGCGATACCCGGCCCGCTATCCGTCACGCGAATCAACAGGACCTGCGGAGCGGTTTGCCCTTCGATCAGAAACTCCACCGCACCGTTCCTGGCGTAGCGAAAGGCATTGCGCGCAATCTCGGACACCGCCGTCGCAATGCGTGTCTGGTCTTGGGCATCAAAGCCGATCAAACCGGCAATCTGCCTGGCCCGCTGGCGCGCAGCCACGACATCATCTTCGTACTTCAGCGCGACATTGATGATCGCATAACTCATGGCCATGTGACCTTTCGAGGCAGAGTCGGTCCTGTCATCCTTTCAAATTCGTTCGAGGACCGCCAGGCGCGCTTCAACCATGCGCCGTGCGCTTCTTGAGCACGACCACCGTCGTATCGTCGCGCCGCCGGGAAAAGTCGCGATAGAGCGTGGCGGCGATCAGGCTCGGATCGCGAGCAGCCAGTCCGGCATAGCTGTTGATGTCCCAATGCGTGGTAATGCCATCCGAACACATCACCAGCATCGCCGATTCGGGCCAGGGATACTGAAACTCCGTCACACGTCTGATCTGGTGACCCAGAATGCCATTCTGCGAGACCATGTTTCTGAAGCCTCCCGCCTGGCAAATCGACGCCATGATATTTCCGATGCCGACAAATTTGACGAGCTGTTGGTCATGAAGAATTTCTGCAATGCCAAGGGCTGCGCCCCTCGTCGGCCGAAGCGCGCGATGCGCAAGGTCTACCTGCTCGGTCAAGGAAGCCTGCGCGTGGGCGCGCAAGGTTTCCACCGCCAGCTGGGCGGCCTGCGCCGCCAAGGCTCCGTGGCCTAACCCGTCCACGACCGCGCAGAGCGTGCGATGTCCCGTGCACTCGGAATACCAGGCATCCCCGCAAACAGCCTCACCCGGCTTCGCCATGTGAATGACGCCGGTCTTCATGACTGACCCCTGGCCGGCTGGCACCGGCCCATTCCAGACACGGGCCACGAGGCTCGTTCCCCGTCCGGGCAGGGAATGAATGTCGAATTCGGCTGCCATCCGCATCATGGCGCCGAGACCGTTCCCGCTGCTTCCGGCCGTGGACGTCCCGTCTTGCAATGCGTGACTGACATTCGACATCCCGGGACCTCGATCGATCGCCACGAGTTCAATGCCCTGCATCGTTCCCTGCGTCACGCTCCTCACAAACATTTCCCCGTCCGTCGCATGTTTGACGAGATTGGTGCCCATCTCAGATGCGATCACCGCGCAGGTCCCGGTCTTCGTTTCGTCCAATCCGATTCGTCCGGCCAGTTCCACCGCCTTGCGGCGCGCCTCCGCCACGCGGGTGGATTCGCCTACCGGTACCTGAACCTGATCGCCCGCCACCTGTTGTTCCCTGATCATTAACTCACTTCCAACGGGCAATCATGACCGTCGTTCCCTTACCCACCTCAGTTTGGATATCGAAGTCGTTCATGAGGCGCTTCGACCCGCTCAGGCCCAATCCCATGCCGTTTCCCGTGGTAAACCCGTCCTGCAAGGCCTTTGCAAGGTCGGGAATCCCCGGCCCTTGGTCGGTAAACGTCAGGCGGAGGCCCCGGCGTGAACCTTCCTGCAGGGCTTGAATCCGCACCTCGCCGCCACGGCCATGCTCGAGCGTATTGCGCGCCAGTTCACTGGCGGCCGTCACGATCTTCGTCTGATCGACGAGGGAGAAGGTCTGCATCAACGCCCACTCCCTCGTGATTTGACGGACCTTCACGATGTCATCCGAAGAGCGGATGGGATAGATCTCATCCCGCAACGTGGCCATTCCCTTGAGCTCTTTCTTCAATGCACTCTTTAAGCAGGTCCACCCCCTGATCGACATTGAGCGCCGTGCGCACTCCGGGGAGCGACAGGCCTAATTCGACCAGCGTAATGGCGACGGCCGGGCGCATGCCGACGACCACGGTCTCCGCATCCAAGACCCGCGCCATGCTGGCGATGTTGCCGATCATGCGGCCGATAAACGAATCCACGATCTCCAGCGAGGAAATGTCGATGAGGACTCCGTGAGCGCGGTCTTTGACGATTCGACCGGTCAAATCATCCTGCAACGTCATGGCGAGGCGATCATGCATGTCCACCTGGACCGTGACCAGGAGGAAATTCCCCATTTTTAAAATCGGGATCCTCTCCATGGTCATCCTTTCGTCTTCGTCGCGGGAGACTTCGTGACAGTGGCGCCGGTGCGCTGCAGGGCGATCATAAAGGCATCGGCCAGCGTGGCTTTAGTCGTCACCTCACTGAGGTCCACGCCGAGATGCACGATGGTTTGGGCAATTTGCGGGCGAATACCACTGATGATGCAATCGGCGCCCATGAGCCTGGCCGCTGCGACGGTTTTCAACAAATGTTGCGCCACCAATGTATCGACCGTTGGGACGCCGGTGATGTCGATGATGGAAATCGTCGCGCCGGTTTCAACGATCCGTTGGAGCAGATTCTCCATGACAACCTGGGTCCGTGCGCTGTCCAGCGTGCCGATCAGCGGCAGGGCGAGGATGTTTTCGAACAGTTGGACGACGGGCGTGGACAATTCCAGCAGTTCTTCCTGCTGGCGATGGATGACCTCTTCACGATTTTGTTGATGCAGCTCCATCACGTATAACCCGAGCTTGTCGAGGAGGGTCGTCGTGGTCCACATTTCTGACACAAGATCTTTCGGGTCCTTGACCACGGCACGGATCACATCGAACAGGGGTTGCTTCAGAGAAAAAATAAACGTGGCGGTCTCGGAAGGAGTGAATCCCAGTAGAACGCGAGACCGCGTGACCTGCCCCAGAAAATCCTTGACCGGTTTCCAGATCGCCTCGCCGATATCCGATCCGGTCTGCGCTGCTTGGGTAAAGAGACCTAAAAAGTCGCGCGACTGTTCACGCAACTCACTCTCCTTCATCAAGTCCCGTCGCAAGGTGGTGGCATTCAGTTGAAATTCCACCCAGTCTTTGAGAATGACGTCATGCTGACTACCAATTATTTCAGCCAGTTTCGTTCGCTTCTCCATGCCCTTTCATCCTCCTCTCACGTCAAATTTTCCTCGCACGGTTATGTAGGTCTTTACCCGAGAGCAGAGTCGGGCGGGTAAGTCTACGCAAGCCTCTTGTCCAACTCCCACTAGGAGAACCCCTAGTGGGACGTAGCTTATCTGGATTTTAGAAAGAGTTTCCAGAGGCAACCGGGCGCTGATCTCGAATCCGGGAAGTGGCCCGCGAACCTGCGACCGGTGCAAGAACCGTATTGACCGGGGGATGTCGTCGCCACGCCTGGATGGCTACCCGCGGACGGTTCGTGAGCTTTGCAGACGGTCCGTTTCGTTCATGCCGTCGAATGCCCAGTCATGCAGCGTCTTTAGCCGACATCGAAACCAACCACCAGGCGGATTACCGGCCCTGCGAAATACTCAGATGCCACCACACCAGGAATTAGGACCAGTATTCGGACGCCTTCATATATCCGTGCAACAGGTCTCGTCTCGCGACGATACCAACGAGTCGCGTTCCGCGTACGACCGGCAGGCGCGTCACGTAACGGTCTTGAAAGAGGTTGGCCACTTCTTCCAATCGCATGTCCTCACGAGTCGTCAATGGACGGGTGGTCATGATCTCCGATGCCAAGACCTTGCGCAAATCCCGGCCCTCGATCATCGCTTGCAACAGATCGTATTCCGTCACGAGACCGACCAGGTCACCGGTTTCCCCGATCACAGGCAATCCGCCGAAATTCTGCTTCGTCATCAGGCGACCGATGGTGAGCGCATCCGTGCGGGGGGTACAGGTAAACAAGGCATCTTGCATAAGTTGGCCAACCGTCAGCGCGGCGGGATCACAAGCCTGGGTCAGCAGATCAATGCGACGCATACATGCTCCTTTGCGATCGGACAGCGAATCCACTTACCCCGCTGACGATCGCCGTTTCGCGGCGGGGCGCAATGCCGCTCGCACCACATCCCGGCGGGTGACCATACCCAGCAGCCGGTTCTTGTCATTCACCACCGGTACCGAGAGCAGGTCGCTTTCCGTCAACACATGCACCAGGGTCGGCAAACTGGTCTCAGGCCGCACCGAATAGGGATTCACGCTCATCAGGTCTCGTACCGTTCGAGCGCCCCACGCATGCCCCTTATCGAGGGCCAGCAGCACATCATGTTCACTCACCACACCCAACAGCTGTTTCGACTGGTCGATGACCGGCACGGCGCCCCCTGCCTTCACCAGTAACGACGCCACCTTCTCGCCGGAGAGATCAAGGCGAGCCGACTGGACGCGCTGGTTGACAATATCCTTCACCGTCAGGTCTTCAAACCGGATTGGTTTGCGGCCTGCGCCCACGGATCGTTTCGCCGGGGACTTGCGTTTCATCACCATGCTACCTCCTCTTCATCGCCCCATGTGATTGTCACGTTCGCTGCTACTCAGCTTGCACAGGCAATCTGGGGCTCGGGTCCTCGGCCCAGCGGACATGTTGCGTGGTGACGTGACCTCGCCGCACTGTGAGATTGTTGACCTGCTGCGTGACACCGCCCAATGTCGCCGATAGCTGGTACGTTCCTTCAGGCAAGTCGATAAACAGCCAGGGGCCGGTGTTGTGCTCATTTGGAATCGTCAACACCGTTCCACCCTTCGCTTGGCGAAGCGTGACGGCCACTCCGGAGATGAAGGGCTTCCCGCCCGCCGTGAAGACCAGCTTCAACGAAAACGGAGGATAGATCGCTGCGCGCTCGACCTGACCAATCCCGGCACTAAAGTAACGAGCCGTTCCGCTGCGATACAGCGGAAGGCGTTCTTTCTGCACACCGATGTCCGTTGGAATGTCCAGTTCGACGGCCTGTTCGTCGGACAGCACATGGGCCACCACTGCCGAGTCCATGGCACTGGAGCCAGCCGCCGGCGCGAGGCCCATCATCAGACAGCAGCCGGCGAATGCCATCAGGTATGTCTGCACCATGTCGCTGCCTCCCGCACATTGCCACGCAATGGTGATGCCTGAATACGGCCGGCTGTATGTCAATGGAACGCGCAGACGACGCCGCATCAAACCACACCGTCACCCAGCCACAAACCATTGAACTGAGGCCAATTACCCCAAACGAACGACCGGTACTGCTGCAAAACGCCGCAGCGCCATGATCCGCAGCACAATCCCCGGTCGCTCACCGTTCGACAGCCTGTGGAATGGCTTGCTAGAGTCTGATCGCATTCAGGCATATCCAATGCAGACTCTATTCCAGATTGAAGTCAGGCCATGGAGGAACGGCAGCGATGAACATGTTAATTGCGGTAGACGGATCGGAATTCGCCGAATGGAGCGTGCAAATGCTGGAAGCGATCGCCGGACGACCGCCGGATACCGTGACCTTGCTGCATGTCGTCGACAGCGCCTCGCTGAAGTCCTCCGCCCGCAAACAGGCTGCCGTCTCAAAGCAGGCCATTGCCGCAATGACGAAAGCCGGCGATCATGTGCTGCGCCGCTTCGAAGGCCTGGCCAAAGCCGCGCTGAAGCAGGCCGCCACGAAACCTCGCACCACCATCGACACGATGCTCGCCCATGGCCGCGTGGCGGACACGATCGCGAAGGTGGCCAGGCAGACGAAAGCCGACCTGCTCGTGGTAGGCTCGCGCGGCCTCAGCGATGCAGAGCATTACCTGCTGGGCAGTGTCTCGCGTAAAGTCAGCGCATTGGCGCCCTGCCCGGTGCTCGTCGTGAAACGACCGCTTACCAGCCTTTCCCACGTGCTCTTTGCGGCGGATACATCAAAACACTCGCAAGGCGCCTGCAGTTTCCTATGCAAACAATTCCTCCCGGATTCCGCCCGGGTCACGGTCCTTTCCGTTGTCGAGCCCGCCGTCACCGAACTGGCGAGTAAATACCTGTCGCGCGACCAGGTGGAGCAAATTTCCGCGCCCAAGCGGCAAGCGGCCGAGCAGTTGGTGGAAAAGTTGCGCGCCCGGTTCCTGGCCGAAGGGTATGCGGTCACCCCCGAGGTGCAGTTTGATCATGTGACCGATGCGCTCCTCCGGCAGGCGACATCTCGCTCCATCGACCTGCTCGTCGCAGGCTCGCGAGGGCTGACCGGGTCAGAACGGCTGCAGTTGGGAAGCGTATCGGAAATTCTCCTGAAGTATGCGCCCTGCTCGGTCCTCATCGTGCGAGGGTGGCGTGCCTGAACTGACGGCGCTAGAAATCTGCCGCCTGGCGCCGAGCCAGGTATTTCGTGCGTTGGCCACCTCGCCGCAGGGCCTCTCCGCGGACGATGTACGGCGACGAACCCTCAAGCATGGGCCGAATAGCCTCCAGGCCTTGCGCCGCACGCCGCTCATCGGCCGGTTTGCGCGTCAATTCACCCATTTCCTCGCCCTGCTGTTGTGGGTGGCTGCCGGCCTCGCGTTTCTCGCCGACGCCTTCCATGCCGGGGAAGGGATGGCCACCCTGGGATGGGCCATCCTCGGCGTGATTCTCATCAACGCCATCTTCGCATTCTTCCAGGAATATCGAGCGGAGCGGGCCGTGCAGGCCTTGCGCGGCATGTTGCCCGCCAAAGCCTGGGTGATTCGCGGCGGGCAACAGCAACAGATTGCCCGCAACGAACTCGTACCCGGTGACGTGCTCGTGCTGGAAGAAGGCGAACAGGTGCCCGCTGATGCGCGGCTCACCGAAGTCAATGGAATGCGCGTGGACAATTCGTCCCTCACCGGTGAATCGAAAGCGCAACGGCGGACGGCTGAGCCCATCACCGATGGCCACCCGCTCGACATTGCCAATTTGGCGTTTGCCGGGACGACCATCCTTTCAGGCCATGGCCAGGCCGTGGTCTTTGCGACCGGCCTCAACACTGAATTCGGCAAAATTGCGCACTTGACGACGTCCGTCCAATCCGGGCTGAGCCCGCTCCAGCAGGAAATCGTCAAGGTGACACACGTCGTGGCCGGCCTGTCCGTCGCCATGGGTCTGGTGTTTTTTGCCATCGGGGTCAGCATGGGCCTGGGGCTGTTGAGCAGCGCGATGTTCGGTATCGGCATCATCGTCGCCAACGTCCCTGAAGGACTCTTGCCGACCGTGACCTTGGCCCTGGCCATGGGGAGCCAGCGCATGGCGGCGCGCAAAGCGCTCATCAAACACCTCGCCTCCGTCGAGACACTCGGCTGCACCACCGTCATCTGCACCGACAAAACGGGCACGTTGACGGAAAATCGCATGCGCCTCGACAAACTCTATGTTGACGATCTCATTGTCGAATCACGGGAAGGCTGTTTGTTCTCGAGAAACCGCCTCATCAGCGCCGCCGAGGCCGAACGGTGGCGTCCGCTGTTCGACGCCATGATCCATTGCAATAATGCCAAACGCACGCGCCGCCCCGATGGACGCAGCCAGGCCACCGGGGACCCGACGGAAACGGCCCTCCTGGAGTTTGCCGCCGACCATGGGCTGCTTCACCGGCCTTTGCTGCGACGCATGGGGGAGTGGCCCTTTGATGCCGATCGCAAGCGGATGACGACGCTGCACTGGAGCGAGGGGCGCCTCCTCGCGTTCACCAAAGGCGCGCCGGAATCCGTCCTCCCTCGATGCACCATGCAGCGGGGGTCTTCGGCCGCCACGGAACTCACCCCCGACGGCCGGAAGAAGATTCTGGCACAGAGCCAGATCTTTGCGCGTCAAGCGTACCGCGTGCTGGCCTTGGCCATGCGTGAAGTGGAACGAGGCGTGGATGAACTGGAGGCCGACAGCCTTGAACAGGGCCTGATGTTCCTCGGACTCGTCGCCATGATGGACCCGCCGCACCGCGAGGTGCCGGATGCCATCCGGAAATGCCGGAAGGCCGGGATTCGCGTCGTGATGATCACCGGCGATCATCCGATGACCGCACAGGCCATCGCGAGCAAAATCGGCCTGGCGCCGGAGTCTCCCGTAGCGCAGCCGGGACGATTCGTGCCAGTGATTGAAGGGACACAGGTGGATAGCTTCAGTGATGAGGAACTGCGCCGCCTTCTCACGCCCACGGTTCCTGGCGGACCGGACCCGATCTTCGCTCGCATGGCGCCCCGGCATAAAATGCGCATAGTCCTCCGTGCCTGAAGGAGATGCGCGAGGTGGTGGCGGTGACCGGCGACGGCGTGAACGATGCGCCGGCGCTCAAAATGGCCGACATTGGGATTGCCATGGGCGCGGCCGGAACGGATGTGGCGAAGGAAACCGCCGCGATGATTTTGCTGGACGACAATTTTGCCACCATCGTCAGCGCCATCGAAGAGGGCCGCGCCGTGTTTCTCAATATCCGCAAATTCATGACGTACGTATCTCGGCCAGCAACGTTCCCGAAGTCGTGCCCTACCTGGCGTACGGACTCTCATCGCTTCCGCTGGCGTTGACCGTTCCGCAGATTCTCGCCGTCGATCTTGGAACGACATGGTTCCGGCCTTGGCCCTGGCGGCGGAACAGCCTCACAGCGGCGTGATGGATGAACCGCCGCGACCAAGAACGGAGCGTCTGCTCAACCGGGACGTGCTCATACGGGCCTATGCCTTTCTGGGCCTGATCGAAGCCCTGGGCATTGCCATGGGCGGCTTCTTCCTCTACCTCCATAGCGAGGGGTGGACCTGGGGTGATCAGTTGGACTGGAATTCCCCCCTGTACAAGGAAGCGACGACCGTCACGTTCGCCGGCATCGTCGCGGCGCAAGTGGCGAACGTCTTCGCCTGCCGATCCGATCGCCTCCCCGCGTTCCAGCTCGGATGGGTCAGCAATCCATTGCTGCTGTTGGGGGTCGCGGTCGAACTGGCCATTCTGCTCATCATGACGTACAGCCTGCTCGGACATGTGATCCTCGGCACGGCCTCCCTCCCCGCCTGGATCTGTACGGGCCGCTGGCCCTGTGAGCTATCGGACTTTTGCTGGCCGATGGGTTCAAGAAATCCCTGCGCGGGCGCATGCGGACCCGGCAGGCCGGGTGACGAAGGATCTTAGCCGTGAACGATTCCGGTTTATGCAAACACTATCGGCACCGGTAGCACAGTGCCGCCACACCGCGGCCATCCAAGAAAGGACGCTCGTATGACGACCGCACATGGTTCGCACGTCAGTGTATTACATGCACCGGCAGTTGGAAGTGGTTCCGCAGGATACGTTGGTGGTGACCGTCGCCACGAGAATGAGGACACGCAGCATCGGCTCGGTGTTGATCGAATCCTTCGACCGCCCTCACAACGATTGCCGGATTGCGGGCATCGTGACCGAAACCGATCTCGTCACCAAAGTCCTGGCAGCCGGCCGGGTTCCGTCCCGAACCAGCATGGCCGACATCATCAGCAGCCCGCTCATCACGATTGCACCGGATCGTCCGATTGGTCGATGCCAGCCACCTCATGCAAGGCAAGAACGTGCGGCACCTTGTCGTGACCGAAGGGGACGGACGTGCTCGGCGTCATCTCCGTCCGTGATCTGGTGCGACATTTCGTGGATGCCGACGGCGGGCCGGTACAAGCACTGACGAATGTCTACCGCCCGCTGAGTGTGCTCATGCAGAAGGCGATTGAAACCATCGGCAGCGAAGAAACCGCCATGAGCGCCGCGCAACGGATGGCTGACAAACACATCGGGGCGCTCTTTGTGATCGAAGCGGACGAACTGGTGGGAATCATCACCGAAGGCGACCTCGTGCGGAAGTTGCTCGCCTATCAGCTCGATCCGGAAGCCATGCGGGTGGGCGCTCTCATGAACTCCCCCTTGCTCGACAGCATCAACCGCACGATCCGCGATGCCAGTGAACGGATGGCCGCTAAACGCATCCGCCACCTGGCTGTGACCGAACATGAAAAAATCGTTGGGGTGCTCTCCATCAGAGACCTGGTGAAGATGGTTGCGATCCGGGACCGTCCGGACTTTTTGAAGCGCGACATGACGGTATAACGATGACGCGCCGGTGTCCGCCCGGCGCCTCGATACCTCCAGCGCTCCGGCCGCCCGGGTCCGACTTTCTCGCCCGGGCGGCTCCGGCCTTTCCAGGAGAAATTCATGTGCCGTTCATCCGGACTTCATGCTCTTTTCATCTTTGTTCTATAGGATCATCCATGAAGTCGCGACTGCTGCGCGGATTCATCAGGGCATGACGTTCGATTCCGCGTCCTCTATCTCATTGCGCCCACGACGATCGTGTCAGAGAACAGGTCCCGTTCATACAGGCTCCGCTTCCGCATCCTTGCCGGTTGTCTACTGGTGGTCTCTCTACAGGGCTGTGCCGGCGGCATTCAGGTCAGAACCACCGACGATGATGATGAGATCACCCAAAGCCACTGCATTCCCTCAAACAGTCCCCAGCCCGAGATGGTGGCGGATCTACCGCAAATCGCTGCGCCCTATCGCATGGAGCGGGCGTCGCAAACCTCTGTCATTGAACCGGCCCCGCCTTCCCGATTTTCTCCCAGGGCCAGGGAAATTGCGGCCATCATCGGGGTCCATGATCTTCTCTCGGAATTTCAGTCGCTGGAACAGGACCGGGCACGAGGTTCAAATGACCTCGCGCTTCGATCCTTGACCGTCCGTCAAGGTGCTGTTCGGATTCTATCGTGTTTCCCTATTAACCTTAGCAATACGGTACTCTAACGAAGTACACACATATA
>JASGJV010000032.1:60000-92200 GCA_049840695.1 Nitrospira sp. | reverse complement strand
GACCCTCACTTTCTTTTTCAATCGAATTGCAAAACCCCTGCGCACTTCGTTGGCATACCACCAACGACGCGCACCACTTAGCAGCCCTCTCCGGCCCATGGCTCACCCCCTGAACTTAAACGTTGTCGCGTGACGGCGCGCGTCGCCTTGTCCCACGTGATGTACTGGAACGGCTGCAGCGCCAGCACTTCTCGCCGATCCATCATCACTCGCTTCGTGATGTACTCCGCATCTAGCTTGCTGGACGCCATGAACACGACGTACTCGGAGCCGTTTCCAAACGCGGTCTTGCTGTCTCGCCCATCGCTGCGATATCGCATAGATCGTGATGCCGCGCTTCAGGCCACGGCGCACCAGGATGCCCCAATGCAGCGGCGCCTTGCCCGGCGTGGAAACGTCGGCAAGCTCTTCGGCGATGGCGTCCAGCGGCTCAACGTAGCGGCCAGCGTAGTAGATCGCCTCACACCAGAAATTGAAGTCGTCTTGCAGGTCGCCCATCGGCAGGAAGGCCACTTTTCGCGGCCCCCTGCCCTTGACTGCCTCAGCAGCTCTGCGCGGCTGGACACACGCTGCCAGCCGCGCATTTCGCACCACTGCTCTTCCGGGTCCCAGGCGAACACGCGGCGACTGCCGCGCACTCGCTGCTTACGTGGGCAGTCTTGCCGCACCGGCTGGAACCGCTGACGATCACCAGCCGGCCATCTACGGTTTTTAGCGCCTTCGTCACCATGTCGCCGCCACTTCGTCAGCAGGCTTGCCCGGCCCCGGCTCAACCGACGCGATGTACGCCTCGTGAAGATCCTTGCAGCTCTTGCCGATGCCCAGCACCGCCATACCTAGCATCAGCTCTGCACCGTACTGACCAACGATGCCGCCGCCGACCGGCCAGCCGTACTGTTGCGCGACTGGCACATATCCCGCAGGCAGGCTTTGCCGCTGACGTTGCATTCAGCGCCGGCTCAGATCTGGCAGATGCCCATCGCCGCCAGGCCAACAGCTCGCCGGTTTCCTCCACCGGATCAGCCTGCGGGCGCCTCAGGCTCCGGCGCACCGCCCACGGCACCCTGCTCAGCGCCACCGGCCGCCGCAGCTTCCAGCGACGCCAGCGCCGCCGCCTGCGACTCCCCGACCTGTTCTTCCACGATCACTAGCTACCTCGCTCACTCGAACCATGCCTTTCTTTTCTCGACCGGCTTCAGCCGGCTCAACAGTTGGTGCAGGAGCCGGAACCGGCTCCGGCTTTGTCTACTGCCGGGATTCTTCGAGTTTTGTTTGGGCCAACGCGATATTGCGCTTTTCAAGTTCGTCGTGAATCGTGCCGAGCAGTTCAGAGTGCCGAGGAACGGGAATGCTGACAGGATCAATGGTTCTCGATCGTTTTATTTCCGGAGCGACGGCCTGTTGCGGCGGCGCCACAGGCCCTTTGGATCCGGAGACCTCTTCTGGAATGACTTGCGGCGGCGGCGCTGGCATCTCGTGGAAATAGTGCGGCTTGAGCCAGGACTGATAGAAAATGAAGATAGCAAGAAGAATGGCCAACGGCCCGAGAATATGCTTGATATTGCGTCGATACATAAGTGTCCTTCCATGAGTCCTACACGAGATTACTCTAGCATCGAGGTAGTGGACGACCAAGGAAAGTCGCAAAAGCCGGCGAATGGCAGTCACGGGACGGTGCGTTCCCCATGGCCGGCCCTTCATTGAGCAGGCAGGCAGCCTATGGTACGATCCCGCCCCAGGATGTCACGTCCTGATTCTTCTGATCCTCATGAGTCTTTCCGAGCATTCCTACAACGAGTGGCGAGACCCATTGAATTCGCTTGTCGTGATGCCTATGCCCACCTTCCGACTGTAAAGAATCTTGACCGGTTTGTGTCGGAACAGGTGATTGGCGCACTCGGCGAACGACTCCACCCTCGCGCAGTTGAGGTTGAGCTGCTCTCCTTACGCAATCTGTTTGTGGATTTTCATGCCGGCCTCACATCTGCCGAACAGCAACGTCGATTGACGCAGGCCGTCCAACTCCTTCGCCGCCTCCAAGAGGAACCGCCGGTGGTTCATCCACTTGTCAATGCGCTGAAGGGAAGGGAACTGGTTCACACGCCCACAAGTATTGAATTTGGACAGCTGACTTTAGATTCGTCGATTCAATTCGCGAAGGGTGTTGGCCCGAAACGCACCCTGCTCTTGAAACGTCTCGGCATTCAGACGATCGAAGAGGCGCTCTGGACCTTGCCATGGCGGTATGACGATCGATCGGCCATCACGCCGGTCGCGAAGCTAGTACTGGGGACTACGGCGTGTATCTGTGGAGTGATCACTCGAACGGAAGCTTCGCGCGCACGCTCCCGCCGATTGTCGATCGTTGACGTCGCCCTACAGGATGCAACCGGAACGGTGCACGCGGTGTTTTTTAATCAACCCTATTTGGAAGACGTGTTGAAGGAGGGCGCGCGCGTCATGATGGCCGGGCGTGTGGTTGCCGGTCGGCGAGGTTGGATGGATCTGCGGCTGGAGCCAACGCGATTTGAAGTATTAAGCGGTGAGGATGATGAATTGCTCCACGTGGGACGAATCGTCCCAATCTACCATGAGACCAAGGGCTGGACCTCTCGCCAGATGCGCGTCTTAATGCAGGGGTTGCTGGCGGGGCACGGGGCGGAGCTGGCGGAAGCGTTGCCCTTGTCCGTTCGCGCCCGCCACCGATTGCCGCCAATTGGCGAGGCGATCCAGCAGGTGCATTTTCCGCCGCCCCAGACCGATCTGGCTGCGCTGGACCGCGGTATCACGACCGCCCATCGCCGATTGGCCTTCGAGGAATTGTTCCTGCTCCAGGCGGCCATGTTGCTGAGGCAACAGCAGGTGAAGGGAGAAGACAAACCCTTTGGATTCAGCCCCCATGTGTTGCAGCTGAAGCAACTTTCGCAGATTCTGCCGTTCGCCCTGACGGCTGCGCAGGAACGGGTATGGCGTGAGATTCAAGCCGATATGGCGACGTCGCGGCCCATGAATCGGCTGGTGCAGGGGGATGTGGGGTGTGGAAAAACGGTTGTGGCGTTGCATGCCCTGGTGATGGCCTGTGGCTCCGGTTGTCAAACGGCGGTAATGGCCCCGACCGAAATTCTGGCCGAGCAGCACTATCTGAATCTCAGGCCTCTATTGGAGGCGGTCGGCTTCAAGGCAGTGCTGCTCACAAGCGGAGGCAAGGCCAAAGATCGCCATGCAGTCTTGACGCAGTTGGCGTCGGGGGAAGCGCAGGTGGCGATCGGCACGCATGCGCTGATTCAGAAGAAGGTCACATTCGCCAAGCTTGGTTTGGTCGTGGTGGACGAACAGCATAAATTTGGTGTGCTGCAGCGAAAGTCGTTGCTCGAGAAAGGGTATCGCCCGGATGTGCTGGTGATGACGGCCACGCCGATTCCACGCACCTTGGCCATGACTGTCTATGGCGATCTGGACGTTTCGGTCATCGATATGTTACCGCCGGGCCGCAAGCCGGTGCGGACCATGCTCTATTCGGAAGGTCAGCGCCATAAGACATGGCAGCTGGTGGGCGATGAGCTGAAAGCCGGACGCCAGGTGTATATCGTCTATCCTCTAGTGGATGAGTCTGAGAAGATTGATCTCAAGGCGGCTATACAGGGAGCTGAGCAGCTGCAGCGCGATATATTTCCGCAGGCACAGATCGGCTTATTGCACGGCAAGATGCCGTCAATCGAAAAAGAGCGTACGATGGCAGCCTTCAAGGACGGCACGATACAAATTTTGGTCGCGACGACGGTCATTGAAGTAGGGGTGGACGTCCCCAATGCCACCGTCATGGTCATCGAACATGCCGAACGATTCGGACTGGCCCAACTCCACCAATTGCGCGGCAGAGTAGGGCGAGGGGCGCATCAGTCCCTGTGTATCCTCATGGCCTCCTATCTTCCGCGAGAGTCCAGGCCGAAGATGAGTGCCGACGGAAAGCCTGAGACCAATGCCTCCAACGCCCAGCAACGCTTGGCTGCGCTGGTGAAATCACACGACGGGTTTGTCATTGCGGAGGAAGATCTTCGCATCAGGGGGCCCGGTGAGTTTTTGGGATTGCGGCAATGGGGGCTGCCGGAGTTTCGGGCGGCCAATCTGGTTCGTGATGCACAGTTGTTGGAGCTGGCGAGACAAGAGGCGTTCGCGATGGTGACCGAGGATCCGGGGTTGCGCGTTACCCCAGCATCAAGCAGTCAAGGCGGCCATGTCTCGTCGATGGAAGGGCAGGTTGTTGTTGGGAGACGTCAGTTAGCTCAACAGTGTTGCCGAAGGAGCGGAGGGCTGATCGATGGGAATGCTGCAACGTTTGAGTCACGATCTTCGCGCCGGCTGGGTGACATTACGACACGGCACTGCCAAGGCCGCCACCAGGGCATTGGAGGAGGGGGAGCTCCTCGGGTACCGATTGGAGTTACGAAAGGTGGAGCAGCAGTTGGATGATCTGCACGCGGATATCGGTGAGCGCACGATCGAGTTGCATGATCGGGGCGAAGCGCCGGATCGTATTGTGGCCGATTCCGAAATCGCGCGTATGATGAAACAGGTGCAGACGCTGCAGGATGAACGGACCAAGCTCCTACTGGAAATGAATGACATCACGGTAGAAGAGGCCTGAGAGATTTCATGGCTGCCGCATCAACAATTTCGCCCAGGATCTTGGCCGGGATCGATATCGGAACATTGACCTGCCGCCTGGAAATTGCTGAGGTGACTTCCTCGGGACAGGTAAGGAAACTACAGTCTGATCGACGTATCCTACGGCTCGGCCAAGGGGTCGACCGAGATCGCATGCTACGGGCTGACGCGATGGCGCGGGTGGTGACGACGCTCAAAGAATGGCGCCGGAGTATTGACGCCTATCAGGTGGAGGCGACAGCCGTTGTTGCGACGAGTGCTGTGCGCGATGCGGGGAACCGTCAGGAATTTTTAGACCTGATCGCCCGTGAGGCCGGCTTGCAGGTCGAAATTATCTCCGGTGAGGAGGAAGCGCGACGAACCACATTGGGGATTCGTTCCGGTCTGCCAGAAGGGGTCAATTCCATGCTGGCAGTGGATATCGGCGGGGGAAGCACGGAATGTATTCTGGATCGACCCGGCCAACCGCTCATCGTGCGATCAATCGATATTGGTGTGGTGCGTCTGAGTGAACGCGTGCTGCAGAGCGATCCGCCTACTGACGAGGAGCTTCGGCAGGCGCATGATTGGATACGAACTGAGACCGGAGCGGCCGTTGCGGACATGCCCTTGCCGGTCGGACTGACGTTTGTGGGTACGGCGGGAACGATCACCGCGTTGTCTGCTATGGACCAGCAATTGCCAGTCTATGAGGCGGCCAGGATTCACAACTATGTCTTGAGGCTTGATGCGGTGAAACGCCTGGAAGCGCAGCTTCTCGGTCGATCGAAACAGCAACGGGAGGGGCTGCCGGGCCTAGAACGAGGCCGAGAGGATGTCATTGTCGCCGGAGCGATCCTCCTCAGGACGATGATGGAGACCCTGGGCATGGCGAAAATCCTCGTCAGCGATCTGGGGCTTCGAGAAGGGGTGTTGCTCCACTTGGCGAGCCGGTTACACTGACGCTCGTCGTTGCGGTGAGCGGCGGACTGACGGCGCCAGGGCTCCCGGTTATGAAGGGACGAGGTGGGAAATCGCTACCGCTGTGAATACCAGCGCAGCCCGCTCTTTTGTTCGGTGAAGGTTGCCTGCGGCATGCCGCCTGGCTTTTCCAGGAGTAAGACCTTAAAGTCGATCAGGCCGAACCAGGCTGGATCGGCAATATCGTGGTAATGGCAGCCTTGGAGTTTGGGAAGGATGTCGCCTAGCGTCTTGGTGAGCTCACTTTCGGTGTAGGCTCTCACGGAGAAGTGTTGGCCAAGCCCCTGGCAAAACCGCTGAATCGTATAGGCTGCGCCGGTGCAGAGGACCTTCGTGTCCGGTTTGATCTGTAAAAACTGTGGGAGCGAGAGATAGCGCTCCTGAAAGCCCAGCCACCGGACAGCTTGCCGTAAATGGCCGTACTGCACTTCGTACTCGGTGTGGTGAGGAAGTTTCACCGCGGAAGGCCAACCTTCTTCGATCCCGAATTCCGTCAGAAATGCCCGGCCTCCGGCTTGAGGACTCGCCAGACTTCGGCGACGAATCGCATCGGTCCCAAGTTGAAGATAACTTCTTCAGGAAGGTCTTTTTCGAGCGGCAACCGCAAGCGCCTGATCCAATCCAATGCTTCCTGATGTTGCGCGGTTTCCCCCCGGCCTTTCGTGAGTTCCTGCCGGCTGAGCTTGACGGGGGTCATGTCTGCCATGTTTTCGTTGTCGATGATGAGGTCGACCGAGTTATCCTTAAACGGCAGCCATTCCCCGTTGGCATGGGTGCCGGTGCCTGTCCAGCCACCGGTCTTAGCTCGCTTAGTCTGCAGTTGGAGGAATGGGCGCGTAACATCCAACGAAATATACTGGATGCCTTGTTTTTCGAACGGTAACAGCTCTTGTCCGAGCTCGCGGGCGACATAGCCGAGTCCGCCTCCGATTTCCACGATCACCTTCGGTTTCGGTTTGAACCAGCCCAGGCGGCGAAGTTGACGCATGAGTAGGCGTCCATAAGTGGTGCCTCCCAGCGCCTCGCAGGGTTCCCGGAAGAGGTGCGACACGGTCGTTTCAATGAGATCGAAGTGACCGTCCTCCAGATCGCTTTCTTTCAGCTCGTGAACATGGAAATCTTCAAGATGTTCTTCGCCTTCGAAATCCTGTTGGCCGGACCAGCTCTCTCGTATCTGTTGGAGCAGGAGGTCCCATTTAGCCTTGTGCCGGTGGCCCCCCGGCGGTTCGGTCCCGAAATAACAGAGCGAATAGTTGGGCGTCGACCAGCGTGCCAGATGCCACGACCCTGGCTGACCGTCAGGCCCGCAAATCTTGTTGCCGTATTTCTCCACGAGGGAACCGACCGCAATGTGGCCGTTCATGGAGGTGAGCATTTCAATGCCGACTGCGTTCAGGCGGACGAGCGGAAAATCATCGTCGAGTGGCGCCAACCACCATTCGTCAAAAGCATGCTGATACGCGACCAAGTCGGGAATGCGCCAGGCGAGCAGGCGCAGAATGTCGCCGTTCAGATTAAGCGGTTCTTGTATGGCTGCGGCAGCTTTCATCGTGTGTTGGGCTGTTCAAGATGACAAGAAGCCGCAGCCTACACGAGGCTTACACCGGCCTGCAAGAACCCAAGTGGATCGTATCTACGTTTGTGATGGCAGGAGGGGAGAGTCGGTCACGATGATGATCCCTCGCATAATGGGATGAATCCGGCATTGATAGGGGTATCGGCCTGGAGGCAGGCTCGGAATGGTATAGGTGCCACCAGGCTCCACGGCGCCGGAGTCGAAAGCGCAACGACTGCTTTCGTCAAAACATCCGTCGTGCGTGACGGTGTGATGGGTCGGCGTTGGATTGTCCCATCGGACGGCGCCGCCTGCGGTGACGGTGGCGGCAGCGGGCACATAGTACGGGGAGCCGCTGTCCATGAGAACATGCACAGCCGGAGGGGTCGCGGAGGAAGGCCCAGCCATCAGGAATGCAATCGTAAGACTCAGAAATACAGTGCGCCAGCTCATGAGGTACATGGCTCCAGTGAACATCGATCTCTTCATTATACATAGAGACAGGCGGGATGCGGAAGGATTCACCAGGCCGCTTTTAGACTGGGGCAGGATTAGAGACAGTGAAAACGGGATGACCAAATGAAGCATCAGGAGTGGAGCGTGGCTCCCTGGAGGGTATGGCTTGGCGTTGCACGGTGACACACTTTTGTGTGAATAGGAGATGTTGCAAGAACCTGTTGGTTCATGCTAGATGGAGGCCGCTTTACCACCAACGTGCCATGTTGAAGATCTGAGAGGAGGACGTGGAATGGCGAAGAAGATCATGAAAAAGAAAAGCTCTGCTGTGAAAGCTGCGCGGCCAAAAAAGAGTGCGGCTTCCAAGGCGAGCAAGCCGAAGAAAGTCGTGAAAGCAAAGAAGGTTGCACCCAAGAAGCCGGTAAAGGCAAAGAAGACGGTGCAACCCAAGGCCACGACGAAGAAGCCGGTGAAGAAGACCGCCAAGAAGAGTGTCGGCAAAACCGCTCGGGCGAAAACCGCGCGTTCCTCCAAGGCGAAAGCGACACCGAGAGCCGTCAAACCTGCGCCGAAACCCTCCTCCAGGCCCAAGACCAAGCCCGCTTCACCAAAGGCGAAGATGCCTGCGGAAGCCCCCGCCGCGGTTCCCGAATCGAAGCCGGTGAAATCTGTCGTGCCGGAGCCTGAGAAGGCCTCAAACGTCGATATGGAACCACCGCAGCTTGACCTCGAGGATGACGAAGAGGAAATGGCTGAAGATCTGGATGACGTATCAGAAGAGGAAATGGAAGAAGAAATCGAGGAGGAGCTCGGCCTCGACAATGAGGACGACGACGTCGATTACCTCGAGAAACCTGAAGATCTGCTCGACGACGCAGATGAGTATCGGAACAATTAGTCTCGGTTGATGCAGCTGTACCTGGTTATCTCGGTCTGTGCTTCTTCGTGCCTCGTTGATTCTCGTCAGTGAAGGTCCCGCTGAACATGTCTGATGTCATGGTATTTTTCGATGCGCCGGGAATAAAGTCGCGTCGCGCCGTCCGATTGTGTCGGATCGTTCGGGTGCGGCTCGCGGCGACGCCTGCCAATTCCTATCGCACAGCGCTCACATGAGCCACTTTCTTTTTATCGCCGGTGCCTTACGCGAACGAACGTCCCCGGAAAGTGCCGAGTTGCAGCTGGGCGCCGGCATCTGGGGGCTGTGTACCTCCTTGATTCGCGACAACCTTCAGAAGTTTCTAACGCCAGAATCACATGGCTTGGTGTATGTGCTGAAGGAAGGCATTCGCGCGGAGTTTTCGATCGACTCTCCGGTCCAGCCGTTTCAGGCCTTGGACGAACTGCTGAAAGATGAGTTGCGGACAGAAGCCCGTTATGGATTCGTACGAGTCACACCGATTCGGCGCTGGGAGGGAAACGTACCCGATTGCCAACTGCTGCTGCAGCGAGTCCTGGGCATTGAAGAACAGTCAGAATTATCCCGTCGGCTCAGCCTTGGGATGCACCGTCTTTCACACGAGGAATACCGAGCAATTGTCAACGGTTTGGGGGCGGAACGCTAATCAGCGCGCGTTTCCCAACGCAAGCCGTTAGTCGAGGGTGCCTCCTGTCATGAGATGGTAGGCCTCATCCACTGTGGCGACCTCTTTGATTTCTATGTTGAGATCCCAGGCGAGGCGGGTGAGATTCCAACGTGGATCGTCTTGTTGACCTTGCGGGATGAGGATGGTGCGGTATCCCTCGCGGGCTGCTGCACGGATCTTGTCAGGGATGCTTCCCACCGGGCCGATCGTGCCGTCCTTGGAAATCGTGCCGGTCATGGCAATGCCTCGGCGGATCTGTTCCCCCTTGAGGAGTGCCGCAAATCCCACTGTCATGACGCCTCCGGCGCTCGGCCCGTCGGTACCGGTTGCGGCATATGCAATGCCGATGACACTGATGGTCCCGGTATGGTTCATCGTCGGTGTATGTGCGAGAGCATATTGTAAGGCGAGGACCATAGACCCAAGGTTCGTCTGTCCGGGTTTGACGTTCCCGCCTTGCCACTGCAGCATGATCGGAGAAGGTGTCGGCTGACGATCCCATCGCATCAGGAGTACTTCGAACACGCCAAGGTGGTTGGACTGAATAGCCGCTAACATGGGAACTTCGACGACGGACTCGGCGGCAGCCGGTCCCAGGTGTGTGAACCAGATGCAGATACAGGTACAGAGCGTCAGAAGGCAGGAGATGCGCGATCCTGTTCGGCAGGGAGTCTGGAGGATGGTGGCTGACATATGAGAACGAGTCTAGCAAAGCGCGGGATGGTGTAAAGTGTTCACGAGATTCTTCTCTTGTGAGCGTAGCCAGAGAGTGTGTCTTGCCATGTTGGATTGGCCTGGACGACTGCATCGAACTTCCGCCTGGATACTAGGGATTCTCTGGGGAACCGTCATGCTTCCCGGTCTAGTATTCGCCGAATGTACGAGTGAGACCGGTGGAAAGGTTGCCAGCACAGTATTCACTCTGCACTTGAACAGCAGTTGCACGGAAGCGGAGCGGGAGGCTCGTGCCATTCCAGCAAAAGATCTCATGCGAGCCCTGGCGGCCGGGAAGGGTATTGACCTGGCGGGAGTGGTCATTGAGGGAGATCTGTTGCTTGACCAGTTACCGGGACAGAAAGTTGACGCGGTGCAGGGCTTGTCTCTCGAAGATCGCCGGGTGCTTGAAGGACTCAACGATGAAGAGGTGCATGTCATCCGCGGGCCATTCGTGATCAAGCATTCCCGGGTGAAGGGGCAGATCGTGAATCGTCTCAAGCGGGGCTTTTTGCTGATTACCGGTCCGGTAGTTTTGGTGCAGAGCGGTTTTGGCGGCGTCGTCGACTTGTCACGCACGGTCTTTCTCGGTGTGGTTGACGGGTCGAATGCCAGGTTCGAGAAGGAGAGCTATTTTGTCCAGGACCGCTTCACGCAGGGCGCCATGTTTTCCGATACCCGCTTCGGACCACACGCCCGGTTTCATCGGGTCCATGTTTAGCGGGCCGGCCATCTTTCTCGGCGCAGATTTTCCCGGCCTGACTGAGTTTCTGGAAGTGGTATTCGAGCAGGATGCGAATTTTGCTCGTACGGCTTTCCATATGGGAACCGGATTCTCCGGCGCACACTGTCGCAGCAAGTGCGATTTTTCGTTGACGTTGTTTGAGCGAGAAGCGTTCTTTTTGTTTGCTCGATTTGATCGAGCGGTGACATCTGCCTTGGCGAAATTCAGCTCCCAAGCCGATTTTTCCGACGCCTCCTTTAAGGAAGCTGACGACTTAACGAAGGCCACGTTCGCTCGCCCGCCGGTCATGACGAGAACGGCCCGTGTCGTTTCGCCTGTGCCCGTCGGCCAGGAAGCGGGGCCCATTCTCAAGCGGTGACAATCGGGCTGTTCTGTGGCGGCGTTGGGAACTTTGATCTATATCTTCAAAGCGAAGTAACAGTCAGAACCCCCAACATATAGTTTTAGTCTTGCCCCATCCCACCATAAATTGGTATAAGATTAAAAATTTGTGCAAGGGAGCGTCTGTTACCTGATGGACCAACCTGAACTGCCCTACCAAGTCAAAGATCGAGAATTTTGAAGGTCCGCTCGATCTCCTGTTGCATCTCATCAAGAAAAACGAAATCAACATCTACGATATTCCGATTGCGCTGATCGCTCAGCAGTACTTGGACTATCTGTCGGTGATGAAGGAATTGAACCTTGCCGTAGCGGGGGAATTTTTAGTGATGGCGGCCACGTTGCTGCACATCAAGTCGCGCATGTTATTGCCGACCGACGAAGTGACCGTAGATGAGGAAGACGGGCCTGACCCCCGAGAAGAACTCGTACGGCGATTGCTTGAGTATAAGCAGTTCAAGGAGGCAGCTTCGCAGCTGGATTATAAGGAACGTCTCTGGAGGGATACGTTTGGCCGGGAGCCCGGTCCACCGATCGAAATTGCAAAAGATGAGAGCCTGCTCGACGAGATTTCGCTTTTTGATCTGGTCGACGCGTTGCAGGGCGTCTGATCCGACATCCGGGGAAACGCCTGGTTGAAATCATCCCGGACAACCTGACGGTTCGTACGCGCATGAGCGCGATCATCGAGGCACTGGAACTGCACGAATCCATGCCGTTCACGGCGCTGTTTGAGGAGTCGAGTCATCGCCTGGTCGTCATTGTGACTTTTTTGGCATTGCTCGAGCTGATCCGCATCAGGGTCGTGCGGGTCTTTCAAAGCGAAACCTTCGGGGCGATTCTTGTCTCACGTGCCTTTACGGCGGTGGCAGAAGGGGATCTAGTGGAGGAGTCTGAATGGAAGAACTTATGAGTCTCAGCATGGAGGACGCCGTGGAACAGCCTGCCGAGGTGGCTGAAGTGGAGGCGCCAGTCTCCGAAGAGGTGACTGCTGAAACTGAGGTAGACGCCCCCGCAGGCGAAGGTGCCGTGACGGACATGGCTGCGCCGGCAACCGTCTCTGATCCCGCCCTTTCCGACATGCGCGCCTTGAAGGGAATCCTTGAAGCATTGCTCTTTGTGACAGCCGATCCGATTCCTGTCACGCGGTTTTTGGCGTTGCTGGGCGCCGTGACCAAGCAAGAGGTGGATCAGGCGCTGGCCAGTCTCAGTCATGATTACGAGCAGGAAGGCCGAGGCTTGCAGTTAGCTGAAGTGGCCGGAGGCTACCGCATCGTGACCAAGGCTGAATTCGCTCCCTGGCTCAAGCGCTTGGAAAAGGTCAAGGCGCCGTCGAAACTCTCGCGTTCGGCGCTCGAATCCCTGGCGATTATTGCCTACAAACAGCCGATCGTTCGCGGAGAAGTTGAACAGATTCGAGGTGTTGAAACCTCGGGTGTGATCCGGACTCTTCTGGAGCGAAAACTCGTGCGAATCGTCGGGAGAAAAAGAGGAACCTGGACGGCCGATCATGTATGGAACGACCAAGGTGTTTCTTGAACATTTCGGACTTCGCGATTTGTCGCAGTTGCCTCCGCTCCGGGAGTTCAAGGAGTTGGGCGAATCCGAGCAGGTGATGTTACCGATCGACGAGTCCGAGGCTGTGGGACAGGAAGCGTTGACTCCAATGGCCGACACTGTCCTCGAGGACAATGTTGAAACATCCAATGGATCGGTAGAACATGTGGAGATGAACGGCTCCAGCGGGGCACTGCCGGAGACGACGTCGATAGAATTACCTTCCGATAATGAACTGATGGCTGCGGAGGTGGCGGAAGAGTCCTGATTGCCGCCCATGATCCGGCGGACGGTTAGGTCCGTGCGGAAGCCCTCTCTCAAAATACTCCTAATTTTATCCCATCTTCCTCAACTACAAAAGGCCTTCGGAAAGCTCGGTGAGGAGCACAGCCCGGAGGCCTTTTGTGCTACATGCACGAGCGTACTGATTAGCGGCAGCCGATTGGGATGAAGCCGGCGCCGAAGATCCGTGACAATGTGACATACCGGGCATTGTCGTAAAACGAGTAGCTCGGGGCATACCAGTTCTGAGCCGTCGGGTTGCCGCCGTAAGATGGATCCGTGCCGAAGATGTGTCCGCCACGGCTATTCTGATTGAGTTGAATCCACTCCATGTACATGGAACAGACTTCTCCCTGTACTGATCCGCCGGCAGTATTTCCCGCATACCAATCGCGCCCGGAATCCGGTATCTGCGTTAAATTGCGCAATGCGCCGATCGGGGTATCGTACGAAAACTCCTTCGCGCGAGGAGCCAACGGAGATGATGGGCTGCTAGTGGCGGGCGGGAAGACCGTGTCGGGCATCGAGGGTACGACGGAGAGCGCCTTGAGAACTTTCGGTTGGCACTCCGGTCGTTCCTTGTTGGTATACAGCGTCGTTCCTTCAGGGCCGGGGCATTCCCACATTTCGACCGAGGAGGACTCTATCGCCTGCACACTGGGGGCGAGGATGAAACTCGCGACGAGAGTGGCGAATAGAAGTTGTGTTGGCCACATGGTGCACCTCCGATTGTTTTGTCTTGCCGGATC
Organism: Nitrospira sp.; assembly: GCA_049840695.1. Classification (GTDB taxonomy): domain Bacteria; phylum Nitrospirota; class Nitrospiria; order Nitrospirales; family Nitrospiraceae; genus Nitrospira_A. The sequence goes on along the minus strand of JASGJV010000032.1, from coordinate 78,553 downwards.
GCCGTCGTCTTTTGCTGCCAGGAGTGCAGAGCCTATGATATTCGAAAGAAATGCGTCCATCCAGCTTTGGGATGGAGACCCACCGGCCTCTCGACCTGATGGACAGGGCGTCCGGTGGTAGATCAGGTTGCGACGGAATTACATTGAACATTGCTGCGGTTCGCGCTGCTCTTGCCTTGACTCCCTTCTTTTCGCTTTGCTAGACTGCCCGAATCTAAGTTATTGAAACATCCGCCAATCTTCACCAATCTCGTACCACGAGGAACACCATGATCAAGGCTTGGCTGCTCGACGAAATGTTTCGGTTTGACCGTCGGTATCTCACCGCGGAAGGAAGTCAGAGCGAGTGGGGCGCCGGGGACTCCGTTGCGGAGGAAGAGGATCTGCCTCCTGCCCCGACGGGAGTAGCTGCCAAAGCCGGGAATGGCCGGGTGATGATCACCTGGGACGCCGTACCGGACGCCATGTATTACAACTTGTACTTCATGACGACGAAAGGCGTGCAGATCAAGTTTTCAGAACTCACCCGTCCCATCGCCAGCGCAGAGGATTTTAAGAGCGTCATCGGCGTCACGAAGGAAAAAGGGACCTGTATCGAAGGGGCTCAGTCCCCCTTCATGCATGACGATCTGGCGAACGGAACCTGTTATCACTATGTCGTGACGGTCGTGACGCAGAAAGGGGAAAGCCCCGAGTCTCAAGAAGTCATGGCGATTCCGGCTCCATACCTGATTGCAAAAGTGATCGGCCAGGAAGGCGTGGATGAGGGGGAGTTCAGTTCTCCGACCGGCATCGCGGTAGACAGGGATGGCAATCTCTACGTGGCCGATACGGACAATCATTCCATTCAAAAATTCGACAAAGAGGGAAAGTTTCTCGGTCGTTGGGGCGGAGAGGCAGGCAGCGCGGAAGGCAATTATTATTATCCCCGCGGCCTCACCACCAATAACGACGGTCAGGTCTACGTGGCCGATACCGGCAACAACCGCGTGCAGCGGCTCGATACCGACGGCAATCCCATGAAGTCTTGGGGCAGGTTCGGGTTTGCCTGGCGCGGGGCGGATATGAATAAGTTCGATGCGCCTTGGGGCGTGACCACCGATCAGGAAGGCAATATCTACGTCACCGATACCAACAATGCCCGCATTCAAAAATTCAAAGGCGACGGCACGCCGTTGCTCAAATGGGGACGGGACGGCAGCTTCGACGGAGCGTTCTTCTTTCCCCGAGGGGTCGCGGTGGACTTCGTTGGAAATACGTATGTAGCCGATGAAGGGAACAACCGCATTCAAAAGTTCGATACGCGCGGCAGCTTTTTAACCAAGTGGGGACGCGAGGGGAGTGGGCCGGGCCAATTCAAGGCGCCCTGGGGCGTCACCTGCGATGCCTTGGGCAACGTGTATGTGGTGGATCAAGGCAATCACCGCATTCAGAAGTTCGACGGAAACGGCACCTTCCTCTGTGCCTGGGGCAATCGCGGCAAGACCGAGGGCCAGCTGAACTTCCCGTCAGGTGTCGCGGTGGATAAAGAAGGGGCGGTCTATGTCGTGGATAGCGGCAATCACCGCGTCATCAAGTATGTGCCGACCGATGAGGAATTGAATCGCGGCAAAGAAGAGCGTGAACGTGCTCAGGTCGTCAGCGAACACCCTGCTCCCGGCAATCTGGCGATCAAGCCTGGTGATACGGAAACGTTCCTGAGCTGGATGGAGGTGCCGAAAGCTACGTCCTACAATCTCTACTTCCACACCTCTCCCAACCTGACCATAGAAGGCGGCACGAAGATCGAGGGCGTGACGAGTCCTTACAATCATGCCGGGCTGACCAACGACCAAGCATACTTTTATGCGCTGACGGCGGTTTACGAAGATGGTACGGAAAGTACGTTGTCAGAGGAGGTCTCAGCCACACCGGTGCTGATCGATATTACAGCCCCGCAAACGCCCTATGCTGTCATCAACCATGGCGCCTTCATGACGAACTCGCCGGAAATTGTCGTCACGATTTCCGCGACCGACCTCGATACAGGGGTTGCGGCCTATTATATCTCCGAAAACCCCATGACCCCGATGGCGGGAACGCCCGGGTGGGTCGAGGTTCCGCCGGCCATCAAGTTCGGTGCGACGATTCCCTTCATTCTTTCTCCGGGCGACGGGCAGAAAACCGTCATCGTCTGGTTCAAAGATAGTGGAAACAACATTTCCACGCCGGCGAGCGCCACCATTCTCGTCAATACCTCCGGCTATCTCTGCGTCTCGAAATGGGGCAAGCCGGGCCGCGGCGCTTCTCTCCTGCATGGCGGCGAGTTTATGGCGCCGATGTACGGTCTGGCCATCGATCAGCAAGGATCTATTTTTGTCGTTGACAACGGAAACAACCGTATTCAGAAGTTCGATCGCAATGGCAATTTCATTATTCTCTGGGGGAATTTTGGCGCGGCCAACGCGAACTTTCACAATCCGACCGGTATTGCCTGCGACGCCAAGGGCGATGTCTACGTGGTGGACACAAACAATCACCGCGTGCAGAAATTCGACGGAAAATTGGGCGGCTACATTATGAAGTTCGGTTCGCGGGGAAACGGCGAAGGTCAGTTCAATGCGCCGTGGGGCATCGCGATCGATCGCGTGCGCGGCTATATCTATGTCGTCGATAGTGCGAACTTCAGGGTACAGAAATTCGACATGACCGGCGAATTCATTATGTCGTGGGGTAGTTTCGGCAACGGTGATGGACAATTCTATTTCCCGCGCGGTATCGCCGTAGACCAGGCAGACGGCACCGTCTATGTGGTCGATATGGGGAACCACCGCGTGCAGAAGTTCGACACCAGCACGAACGTCTTGCCCCAGTTGCTGACTAAATGGGGAGGGAGTTCTGAGGCCGGCCATGCCAGCAGTCCGTTGGCGCAAGAGGCGGGGCAACTTCGTTCGCCATGGGGTATCGCCGTCGATGGCCAGGGTGACGTGTATGTCACGGATACCGGGAACCATCGCCTTGAAAAGTTCGATCGTGAGGGGAACTTTATTTCACAGTGGGGTGGCTTTGGCAGCGGCGACGGACAATTCAACTTTCCCTACGGAATCGTGGTGGATTCCCGGGGAAGTGTATTTGCCGTCGATAGCGGCAACACCAGAGTGCAGCAGTTTATGCCGGCGGAAGAGGGCAGCGAGCGGTTGCAGGAAGAAGCGGATGCTGCAGCCGAACTGGGGCAGATCGATAAAACCACGAGAGTCTAAGGACAGCGGGCAGGAAGCCCGGGAGAGGTGGAAGCGGATGTTAGAGAAGGAGATTCGGCTCGGGTTGACCTATGACGACGTCGTCCTGGTTCCGGCTAAATCACAAGTTCTTCCGACCGAAGTGGATACCCGCACTCGCCTCTCTCGGAACATACAGCTGAATATTCCCATCGTGAGTGCCGCCATGGACACCGTGACTGAAGCACGGTTAGCCATCGCGATGGCTCAGGAAGGCGGCATCGGCATTGTGCACCGCGTCCTTTCGCCCGTTGACCAAGCCGCTGAAATCGACCGGGTCAAAAAATCAGAAAGCGGGATGATTCTTGATCCCATCACCATCTCGCCTGATCAAACCATCCGTGATGCGCACGACTTGATGGCCCGATACCGGATCTCCGGCATTCCTGTCACCAAGGGCGGCAAATTGGTCGGCATCTTGACAAATCGCGATCTGCGGTTTGAGACGAGGATGGATCTGAAGGTCTCGCAGGTCATGAAGCGCGATAAGCTCATCACTGCGCCGGAAGGGACCAGTCTGGAAAAAGCCCGCGAGATCCTGCACGAGCACCGGATTGAAAAGTTACCGGTGGTGAACAAACAATTCGAACTCAAGGGCTTGATCACCATTAAGGACATTGAAAAGCGGATCAAGTACCCCAACGCCTGCAAGGATGCCCATGGCCGCTTGCGGGTGGGGGCAGCGCTCGGTGTGGGGCCTGATACGAGAGAAAGAGTGGACCGACTCGTGAAGGCCGGCGTAGACGTCGTCGTCGTCGATACGGCTCATGGGCATTCCCAGGCGGTGCTCGATACCGTCAAAATGGTCAGAAAAGCCTATCCGAAACTGGATATTATCGCCGGCAACATTGCGACCGCACAGGCAGCCAAAGACTTGGTGAAGGCCGGTGTGGATGCGGTTAAAGTCGGCGTCGGGCCCGGTTCGATTTGCACCACACGAATGGTGTCGGGGGCCGGCATGCCGCAATTGACGGCTATCGCCGATTGCGCGAGGGCCCTGGCCGGATCGGGAATTCCGGTGATCGCCGACGGGGGTATTAAATATTCCGGAGATATCACGAAAGCCTTGGCGGCTGGTGCCTCGGTCGTCATGCTTGGAAGTTTGTTGGCCGGCACGGAAGAAGCTCCAGGCGAAACGGTCTTGTTCCAGGCGCGTACCTACAAGGTCTATCGTGGAATGGGATCCATCGGAGCCATGGAGCGTGGTGGCGGCGATCGTTACGGGCAGGGCGGTCGTCCAACGCCGAAGCTGGTTCCGGAAGGCATCGAAGGCCGCGTACCCTACAAAGGCCTCCTCGCGCCGCACATCTATCAGATGGTTGGCGGGGTGAAATCCGGTATGGGATATTGCGGTTGTAAGACCATTCCCGATTTACAACAGAAGGCGACCTTCATTCGCCAGACATTGGCCGGGCTCCGCGAAGGCCATGTGCATGACGTGATTATCACCAAAGAAGCTCCCAACTATCGCACTGATTGGGAATAACACCCGTAGAACGGGCGAGAGGCATTGCCTCCTCCGTTTTCTTCATCCCCCGTACTCAACCTCTAACCTCGTACATCTCGCACACTCATGGAACTTTGGCACGATAGAATCCTGGTTCTCGATTTCGGCTCCCAGTACACGCAACTCATTGCGCGACGTATCCGCGAAGCACAGGTCTATTCGCAGATCCTGCCCTGCACGGTTTCGCTCGCTACGGTGTTAGCCTATCGGCCCAAAGGCATCGTCCTCTCAGGCGGGCCCTCGAGTGTCTACGACAAGAAGTCCCCCAAAATTTCGAAGGAGCTCTTCGATCAAGGCATCCCCATTCTTGGTATCTGCTATGGCATGCAGTTGGTGACGCATCTGCAGGGCGGGGAAGTGGAGAAAGCGCCGCATCGCGAATTTGGCCGGGCCGAGCTGCAACTTGACGATCGCTCGGATCTCTTCAAGGGTATTGGACGCGGTGGGTCCACTGTGGTGTGGATGTCGCACGGGGATCGCATCGAGCGGATGCCGCCAGGATTTCGCTCCATTGCCCACACGGACAATTCCCCTATTGCGGCGATGAAGCGGCATGATGCCAAACAGCGTATTTATTGTCTGCAGTTCCATCCGGAGGTCGCCCATACCGCCGAAGGTGCCACGATTCTCAAAAACTTCGTCTACGACATTTGCGGCTGCAAACCGACGTGGACGATGCGCTCCTATGTCAACACCGCTGTGGAGCAAATCCGGCAGCAGGTCGGGACGGAGCGGGTGATTTGTGCCTTAAGCGGTGGAGTGGACTCGTCGGTGGCGGCGGCTCTGACGCATCGGGCGGTCGGCGATCAATTAACCTGTATCTTCGTCGATAACGGGGTGTTGCGTGCCGGCGAACGGGATCAGGTCGAGAAGACCTTTGCGTCGCAACTGCATCTCAACATGCGGATCCTCGATCGCACGAGTCAGTTCATGACGGCCCTGAAAAATGTGACTGATCCGGAGCGAAAGCGAAAAATTATCGGCCGCCTCTTCATCAAGAATTTTGAAGCCGAATCCAAGAAGCTCAAGGGCATCAAATATCTCGTGCAGGGCACGCTCTATCCCGATGTCATCGAAAGCGTCAGCTTCAAAGGTCCTTCCGCGACCATCAAGACCCACCATAACGTCGGCGGGTTGCCGACCAAAATGAAACTGAAGCTGGTCGAGCCGCTGCGCGAATTGTTCAAGGACGAAGTGCGGGTGTTGGGCCAGGAGTTGGGCTTGCCGGATGAGATTATTTGGCGGCAGCCGTTTCCCGGCCCAGGGTTGGCGATCCGGGTGCTCGGCGCGGTATCCAAAGAACGATTGGCCATTTTGCGCGGAGCGGAGACGATCGTCGATCAGGAAATTCGCGCCGCCGGACTCTATCGGGAAATCTGGCAAGCCTTCGCCGTGTTATTGCCGATTCGAACCGTCGGCGTGATGGGTGATCAGCGAACCTACGAGTATGTGATTGCGATTCGGGCCGTGACGAGCCTCGACGGCATGACCGCCGACTGGGCCAAGATTCCCAACGACGTCCTGGGTAGAATGTCGAGCCGGATCATCAATGAAGTGAAGGGTGTCAATCGCGTCGTCTATGACATCAGTTCCAAGCCTCCAAGTACGATTGAGTGGGAATAACACTGCCCGACGTACCATGTAAACGGTGAGACGAGGGGGTCCTTTACGTGCCACGTCGTCCCTTACACGCCATATGACAGTTCGTCTTCAAAAACTCATTGCCGGTACCGGCATCGCTTCCCGGCGAAAAGCTGAGGAATTGATTATGTCCGGACGTGTGACCATCAACGGCCACGTGGTGAAAGAACTTGGCACCAAGGTTGATCCCGAGCGAGATCATGTCAAGGTGGACGGCAAACATCTGCGAGCCGCGCAGCCCTATGTCTATTTAATCCTCAATAAGCCCAAGAACGTCATGTCAACGCTCGATGATCCGGAAGGTCGTCCGACCGTGAAGGATTTTTTGCGCGGCGTGACGGTGCGCGTGTTCCCGGTCGGCCGGTTGGATTTCGATAGCGAAGGACTCATGTTGCTCACCAATCATGGTGATCTGGCCCAGGCGCTGCTCCATCCGCGCTACCATGTGCCGAAGACCTATCTTATCAAGGTCAAGGGTGTACTTGACGATGCAAAAATCGAGGCGCTCGAACGAGGCGTCAAACTCGAAGATGGCTTCACCGCCCCGGCGAAGGTCAATAAGGTCAGCAGGGCCGAGAGCAATTCGTGGCTGGAAGTCACCATCCATGAGGGCCGTAAACACCAGGTCAAGCGGATGATCGAGGCCGTCGGCCATTCGGTCATCAAATTGACGCGGGTTCGTATGGGACCTCTCTTGCTGGGCGACCTGGCGTCAGGGGAATATCGGTTTCTAACCGACCGTGAGGCCAATCGGTTGCGGGAACTGGTGGAAGAGCGTGTGGCGAGGGCCGAACGCCCGGAGTTGGACGCGTCGGGCAAACCGGTACGCTGGATGCCCCCTACAGAACCAGCCCCCCCACGCCAGCCCAAGCCTGAACGTTCCGGGCGCGGCCCCAAATCTCAACGCCCGGAATCAGGTTCTCGATCACAGCGGGCTTCGGGTGGCGCAAAGTCCGGACGTCCTGGTCGTGGTAGTCTGCAACGGCCACTTAGTCCTGGTGCGAAATTCCGCCGCCCTAAAAAGATGACAGCCTTTCAACGGCCTCAGCCCGGTGTGAGGTCTCAAGGGGAAGATCGTTTTCCTCTGGCGAATCCTGCCGATTCAGTCAAAAAGTCTCGGCCTCTGGGATCAGGCTTTCAACGAGGTTCCTTCGACAGAAAATCTCTGGGCACTGGGCGAAACACGGCAGGGAGTCGTTCGGGCTCGAACCAGAAGTTTCAACAGAATCGGCGAAGCGGGCCTTCGGGTTCGCGCCCAGGCCAGCGGGCCCCTGCAAGGCAGTCGCGGAATTCAACGCGGAGAAGAGCATGAAAATCAGGACCCATCGGTGTGGTGAGTTGACCAAGGCGCATGTCGGTCAACAGGTCGTGTTGAACGGCTGGGTGCAACGGCGTCGCGACCATGGGATGGTGCTGTTCATCGATTTGCGTGATCGAACCGGGTTGACGCAGGTCGTATTCAACGCTGAGCGGAATGCCGCCGTTCACCAGGCTGCACATACACTCCGTAGTGAATGCGTCGTGTCGGTAACCGGTCAGGTCATGGCTCGTCCCGAGGAGTCCCGCAACCCGCATTTGCCGACGGGCGACATTGAAATTTTCGTCGATGCCGTCGAGATTCTGAACGAGGCGAAGACGCCGCCGTTCATGATCGAAGACGACATCGAAATCACCGAGTCGCTTCGGTTGAAATATCGCTATCTCGACTTGAGGCGTCCACGGATGCAACGGTTGCTGGGATTGCGTCACGGGATCATGCAGGCCGTGCGTGCATTTTTAAATGCCGAGCAGTTTCTCGAAGTGGAAACACCGGTGCTGACGAAGAGCACCCCGGAAGGCGCGCGGGATTATCTGGTGCCGAGTCGCGTCAATCCGGGCATGTTTTATGCGCTTCCGCAGTCGCCGCAGTTGTTCAAGCAAGTCTTAATGGTCAGTGGGGTCGACCGCTATTACCAGATTGCTCGTTGCTTCCGTGACGAAGATCTGCGCAACGATCGCCAGCCGGAATTTACCCAGATCGATCTCGAAATGTCGTTTGTGGATCGTGAGCAGGTCATGTCGCTCATGGAACGGATGATCGTGACCGTGTTCAAGGATGCCGGCGGCGTGCAGTTGCCCGTACCGTTCCCACGAATGACTTATGCCGAAGCCATGGGGCGTTACGGCTCCGACAAGCCGGATCTGCGCTTCGATATGCCGTTGTACGACGTCACTGCCTTTGCGGCGAAAAGCGACTTCAAAGTGTTTAAAGATGCGGCGACCAAGGGCGGCCTCGTCAAGGCCTTGATTGTATCCGGTGGAGCGACTATCGCGCGGAGCCGTATTGATGCGCTTGGCGAGACGGCGAAAAGTTTCGGCGCCAAAGGATTAGCCTGGCTGAAGATCACCGCGGAAGGGCAATTGGAATCCGTGATTGCCAAGTTTCTCGATGCCCAGGCCTTTGCGGCCGCTTTGCCGGAAGCGAAGCCCGGGGACCTCGTCCTGTTTGGAGCGGATAAGCCAGCCATCGTGCATGATGTGCTGGGGCGGATCCGGCTGCTGCTGGGTGAAGAACTGAATATGATCGATAAAACCGCCTGGAAGCCCCTCTGGGTGACCGAGTTTCCATTGCTGGACTATTCGCCGGAAGAGAAGCGCTATATCTTCATGCACAATCCCTTTGCGGCGCCGATGGATGAGGATCTCCCGTTCCTCGACGCGGAGCCATTGAAGGCGAGAGCGAAGGCGTACGATATGGTGCTCAACGGTAGTGAGATCGGCGGCGGCAGCATACGGAATCATCGCAGCGATATTCAGTTTCGGATTCTCGACCTGTTGGGCATCGGGAAGGATCAGGCGCAGGCCAAGTTCGGCTTCTTGCTGGAAGCCCTGGAGTATGGCGCGCCGCCGCACGGCGGGATCGCCTTCGGCCTGGATCGATTGATCATGCTCCTGGGCGGGGCCGATTCTATTCGTGATGTCATTGCCTTCCCCAAGACCCAACGCGCGCAGTGCCCGCTCACCGAGGCGCCATCTGCCGTGAGTACCGATCAGTTGAAGGAACTTCGCATTAAGCTGGATCTTGTCGAGTAGCAGGAGCCATCCCATTCATGGCCGGCAACACGTTGGGCCGAGTCTTCACCGTCACCTCATTCGGCGAAAGCCATGGCCCGGCCATCGGCTGCGTCGTCGATGGCTGTCCGCCAGGGCTGGCACTCTCCGCCGAAGATATTCAGCAGGATCTGGACCGCCGTAAACCCGGCACATCCCGCCATGTCACGCAGCGGCAGGAATCCGATCACGTTGAAATTTTATCCGGGGTGTTTGAGGGGAAAACGACGGGCACGCCGATCGCCCTCCTCATCCGGAACGAAGATCAACGCAGCCGGGATTACGGCAACCTCATCGACACCTTCCGTCCCGGCCATGCCGACTACACCTATTGGCAGAAATATGGCATTCGGGATCATCGGGGCGGCGGGCGTTCCTCTGCCCGTGAAACCGCTGTGCGGGTGGCCGCTGCCGCGATCGCGAGAAAGTGGCTGCATGACAAGCATGGCGTCATCATCCGCGGCTATCTCAGTCAACTGGGCCCAATCGAGGCTCCGTTTCAAAGCTGGGAGACGGTGAGCAAGAATCCGTTCTTTTCTGCCAACGGCGAGGTGGTTGAGCGGCTCGAATCCTTCATGGACGAATTGCGGAAGGCGGGCGACTCTGTCGGCGCGAAAATCACGACGGTGGCGGAACATGTGCCGGTGGGGTGGGGCGCCCCGGTGTATGCCAAATTGGATGCGGATCTGGCCGGCGCCATGATGAGCATCAACGCCGTGAAGGCAGTGGAAATCGGGGCTGGTTTTGCTTCAGTCACCCAGCGAGGATCCGAGCATGGCGACGAACTCACGCCGGAGGGATTTGTCACCAACCACGCGGGCGGGATTTTAGGCGGGATTTCTACAGGGCAGGAGGTCGTGGTGACCATTGCCATCAAGCCGACCTCGAGTATTCGCGTGCCGCGGCGTTCAATCGATAAGGCCGGCAAGCCTCAGTCCGTCGAAACCAATGGCCGTCACGATCCCTGTGTGGGTATCCGCGCGACTCCCATTGCCGAAGCCATGATGGCCCTCGTGCTCATGGACCATGCCCTCCTGCATCGCGCCCAAAACGCCGATGTGAAAACTTCGACCCCGAAGATCGCCGGCTCAATCCACAAGCTCGGTTCTTCAGCCAGCCCAGAAGCATCCTCGAAGACCAACTCAGGCCCAGCCGAGGTCTAACGGCCTGTCACGCGTGTTTCCATCTGCTGGGCTTCTGCTCGTAATGGCACGAGGGATATATCCGTGGATGTGCACCGAGGGGAATATGTTGAGTTGTTGGGCAAGCGTTTTGAGGAACGTCCTGGCATGATTGAAATCTATACAGACGGCGCTTGTAGTGGAAACCCCGGTCCTGGAGGCTGGGGGGTCTTGCTGCGCATTGACGGCGAAGAAACGGAGCTCTGTGGCGGCGAGCCGGCGACGACCAACAACCGGATGGAGTTGCTCGCGGTCATCGAGGCGCTGCAGTGGTTTACGCAACCGGTGAAGGCCCGCGTCTACACGGATTCTCAGTATGTGCAAAAAGGCATCAGCGAATGGATCCATAGCTGGAAGCGCCGGGGCTGGAAAACGGCCGGCAAAGAGCCGGTCAAAAATGAAGATCTATGGCGTCGCCTGGACGCATTGGCTTCCGGCCACACGATCGAATGGCATTGGGTCAGGGGACACAATGGCCATGTCAACAACGAACGAGTCGATGCGCTGGCTCGTGCCGGACTCGAGCAGTCGCGTCGCGCCGGAAAGCCGGTTACCCGTCCGGTTTCGACCCCTATCGCTGATCCGGTCAAAGCGCCGACGGCCACAGTGACTTCCCGCCCCATTCTCAATATTCGGCACGCGACCGTCTATCGAGGGGAGACCCGGGTCTTCTCGGATTTTTCCTTCGCGCTTCATGAAGGAGAACATGCGGCGATCGTTGGTCCCAATGGAGCCGGCAAGTCTACGCTGCTGAAGTTGTTATCCGGTGACGTTCATCCTCTGGCTCTGGATGACACCACAGTGAAGCTGTTTGGCCAGGAGCGCTGGAGCGTGTGGGACGTTCGGAAGCAGCTGGGGATCGTGTCTCATGATCTGCAGCGGGACTATTTGGTTTGCGCCGAAGGGTTGAATGTCATGCTGTCCGGATTCTATGCGAGCAACGACACGTATGACCACCAAACGTTCAGCGAAGGGCAGGTCGCGCGTGCCCGTGAGGTTATGCGGGAATTGCGGATTGATCAGTTAGCTGACCGCACCTTCGGTCATCTGTTGAACCGGTGAGCAGCGGCGGTTTCTCCTCGGGCGCGCGCTCGTGCATGATCCCCCTGTGCTGGTGCTGGATGAGCCGACGAGCGGGCTCGACCTCAAAGCCTGCTTTCAATATCTCGATCTCCTGCGCGCGCAAATCCGCAAAGGAAAGACGATTCTGCTGGTGACGCACCATCTCCACGAAATTCCACCCGAGATCGAACGCGTGGTTCTTCTCCAGGATGGTGAAATCGTCGCCGATGGTCCGAAAGCGAATCTGCTCACTGACGTGAATCTCAGCCGGCTCTTCGACCAGCCGGTGACGCTGGTGCGAGCCAACGGCTGGTATCAAGCGCTGCCCGGTTAGCCGTAGCGTCACGCCGACAGTGGCTTCCGGCTGCCTCCGCATTCCCGCCATACTATTCACGCACTTGATAGGCAGAGGCCGCGCATCCTTCGCCCGCCGCGCAGGCTGCCGTCCGTTCCTAAGGAAATTGGCTCGTTTGGCGCCATGTCAAACGACCGCCTTGACCACTTGCCCGGCAATTATCCGCCTCCTAACGTCACCGTAAAGGTGAGATTAGTGTCGATGCGGCGGACTTTTACGCTCACTTGTTGGCCGGGCTTGGTCCGTTCGATGAGATAGTTTTTCAAATGGGCTGCATCCTGAATGTCAGTGTCGTCCACGGCAATAATGACGTCGTGCTTCTGAATGCCGGCGGACTTGGCCGGTTCCATGACGTCTTTGACCGCCATGCGCCAGCGGGTGCCGTCCTTTACCGCCACCATATGAATGCCCATTTTGGAGAAGGTCAGCGGCTTCCCGTCCACAGCGGCCGTGACGATGCGTTCAGCAAGCAGCGCGGGAATGGCAAAAGCCATGCGACTGCAATGGGCCGTGGAATCGTCGCGCTCCGTTTGTATGATGGCGTGCATAATACCGACGACTTCACCCTTGCTATTGAAGAGACCCCCGCCGGAGTTGCCGCTGCAGGCGGCGACATCGGCTTGAATGAGCCGTGTATCAACCGTCTGGAGGAACGTGTTGGTATTCCCCAGGTGACCGAACGACATGGTGGGGCCCCAGCCCATGGGATACCCGACAGTGAAGACATCCTGACCGGGCTGCACGTCACCGGGAGCAAAGGACACGCTGGCTAAGAGCTTGGCGCGATGTGCTTCAGCAACGCGATAGACGACTACGTCCATGAAGGCGCTATCACCGACAAGGTCTGCGGGTATTTCATGGAGGTCTGTCGTCAACACATGGATCTGCTTCTGGATGACGGTGCCGGTTGTGACATCCTGTTTTTCGGCCGCATGGCGGGCGGTCACGATGTAGCCGTCGCGCAGGTGAAAGCCGGTGCCGCGCACGAGAATTTTCCCCGGTTTGTCCGGCGTACGCTGGTCTTGCGTGTCTTCCAGGACGCCAATAGTTGCCAGTTTGGCGTGATCCAGTGCCGCCGCATCAAACGCCGAGGCCGGGGCGGTCAAGAGGCCGGCGACGAACGAAACGGAGGCGACCGTCAGTACCGCACAACGCATGAGCTCATGTGAGTAACGAAGCGGGGAGCGTGACATACAAACCAATCCTTTCGTGTGGATGCCGTCAGGTCTGTGCAGTATAAACCAGTGCCGAGGCCCGAGGGAATGCGTTGCGTGCCTGCGCCATAGTATCAGGCGCCGGGCTGGGCTATACTGACGGAATGATACGGATCCTTCAGGCTTTGATAATTGGAATGGCGGCTGTCGCCGCGGGCTGTGCGACGCCAGTCATTCCAGAATCGCTGGAACCGCAGGTAGATAAAGCTGTGACGTTCAGTCAAATCGTCGAATCCCCCGATTCTTATCGCGGCAAAGTCGTTGTCGTTGGGGGAGAGATTCTGAAGGCGAAGGCCTTGAAGGGAGGCACGCAGCTAGAAGTCTTGCAGCTGCCATTGGATAGCGATCAGGAACCGGTGACCGACCGGATGGAATCCAAAGGTCGCTTTCTCGCCCTGCAGAAGGAGTTTCTCGATCCAGCCACCATTGCCGAAGGCACCAGGGTGACGGTTGTCGGAGAGGTGACGGGGAGTTCAGTGGAAAAGATGGATGAAGCCGACTATCGTTTCCCTACGCTGGACGTCAAACATCTCCATCGGTGGGATGCGAAACGGGCAGAGGAGCGTTCGGCGCCCGGTCCCTGGTGGAACGTATTCGGTGGTGTCGGGTTCGGTGGGGGCGGCACCCGCAGTGGTGGTGGCATTAGTATCGGATTTTAATTTCCCCAGGATCCTTCATCCCGCGCTCTCTACTGCGCTGTTCAGCGCTCTGCATGTTGCTAGGATCGCCCGCCGACAAAGGTATCGCACACCTGAGGATCGCCTGACTGGAGACCGCGCCGCAGCCAGGCCACTCGTTGCTCGGATGAGCCGTGAGTCCAACTCTCCGGTTGCACGTAACCCTGCCCCATTTGTTGAAGGCGATCGTCGCCGATGGCAGCAGCGGCGTGCAGTCCGTCTTCAAAATCGCCAGGCTCGATGAGTTGCCTATTACGCCTGGCATGGTATCCCCACACGCCCGCAAAACAATCGGCCTGCAATTCCATACGGACGGAAAGCGCATTGCGCTCGCTTGGAGAACTGCGTTGTTGCTGCCGGGTAATCTTGTCGGCGATGCCGAGCAGATTCTGCACATGGTGCCCGATTTCATGTGCGATCACATAGGCCTGGGCAAAGTCGCCGGGTGCGCCAAGCCAACGGGTGAGTTCCTGAAAAAATGAGAGGTCCAGATAGACCTTGTGATCGCCGGGACAGTAGAAGGGCCCCACGGCGGATGATGCGGTCCCGCAGGCGGACCGCACAGCGCCCGTGAAGAGCACCAGCTGCGGGTCTTCATAGGCGCCGCCCATTTGCGGGAGCAGCGCGCGCCACGTGTCTTCTGTATCGGCCAGGACCACGGCGGCAAACTTCCCTAGATCGTCGGTTGGCGCACCGGTTGGTCCTGGACGGTCTGGCTCAGCCGGACCTGTGATCTCCTGCACGCCGGTAAGGAGATTGAGAAGGGTGAGTGGATTGGTCCCCGTCAGAAAACTGACAGCGAGGACTAACACCAGGCCGCCCAACCCTATGCCGGCGCCCGAGCGGGCTGCGCCCATCCCCCGCCGGTCTTCGATGTTCTGACTCTCGCGCTGTCCTTGCCATCGCATGGTTGGACTCCTTGGTTGCGGCACAGACTGGCGGTCATCTAGTGATTGATAGGGGAATGGGTCAGCTGATGGAAACACATTTCGTCTGGTTGAGCAAGGCTCAGGCCAATCAGAAAGTCTACGTTCTGTGGGAAATGTCTCAGACTGACGCATCTCTGTGAACATTTCGGAACAGTGCCCTTTGCCCAGTTTTCTCTCTAGACATGCCTGTGAGCGCTTCGCTATTCTTGAAGAATGTTGTCGCATCTCTCATTGAATCACCAGCGTATGAAGCTGGTTCAGCTCTGTTCATTGGCGCTGATCGCATTGTTGCATCTCAACGGATGCCGTCCGGCACCGGTGGCGACTCTGCCACCGACTTTAAAGCCCAGCTTGGCTTGGCCTGAATGTCCTAAAATCGGCGGCATGTATGAACTGCAAGGAGAAGCGCTACCAGGCTCAATGAATTTTTATCGGAATCGCGATAGCAAGCTCACGCTCAATGCGATGTTGGGAGTACCTGCGCCCGCGGACCTTGCGCAAGAGTCCGTCCGCGTCGAGTTGGTGCATGACGACACGCTGGAACTGGTCAATCGTTATGACGGAGCCATTACCGCACATCAGTTAGATTTGCAGCCGGAAGACCGGGTGGTCTGTGAGCACAACCGGATTCGGATTCATCGGACCCGTGCGGAGGGCGGTGTGGCGGAAGAACCGCTTCGGAATATTTCCGAATATGCCCAGGAATTGACCGTGGAAGGGGACGGGAGTCTGTTGGTCAAAACCCGTATCCTTAACCAGAGCAAGTCCGCGTTTTGGAGCACTCCGACCCCTCCCGAGGAATATGCGGCTCGCTTCAGGCGGCTCGACTGATTGCGAGAGCCTGTACCATCCTTCTGTATCGGTGACCTCTCGCTTGCACATGGTGATTTCATTCTGCGGCACCTATTGTGTCCCCTCATAGCAATCACGACTGATGTCCTGGAGGGCAGCGCATGCCTGTGACGGCTCGCCGTCCTGGACGTACCCTCGCCTTTCACAAACCCTACGACGTGCTGCCTTGTTTTACCGATCCTGATGGCCGCCACACGCTTAGCCGGTACATTGATGTTCGGGCTGTCTATCCGGCCGGCAGATTGGATCGTGACAGCGAGGGGCTGCTCTTGCTGACTTCCGATGGGACGCTGGCGCATCACATCACCGATCCACGGCACCTTCTTCCTAAGGTGTACCTTGTGCAGGTTGAACGTGTCCCAGATGCGTCGGCGCTGAAGCGTCTTGAGACCGGCGTGCTACTCGGGAGTAGGCGCACGCGGCCGGCACGCGCCCGCCTTCTCAAAGACCCTCCGCATTTACCTGAGCGGCCGGTTCCAATTCGATTTCGAAAACATGTTTCAACCGCTTGGTTGGAACTCACTTTACGCGAGGGGATGAACCGGCAAGTGCGGCGGATGACTGCGGCGGTCGGCCATCCGACCTTGCGACTGGTGCGAATCGCCATTGGCCCGATCAGCTTGGGCGATCTGCAGCCTGGGCAATGGCGGGAACTGACCAAGCAGGAAGTGGCCGATCTTTTCCATTCAGCCTAGAATGCGATCGCTTCATGAATAGTGTCTGGGGAATTCGTTATCCGGCTCGATCTGGTTGGCGTATTGCTGGAGCAATCCTGTCGCAGAACCGGGACAGTGAAGAGGAACTCTCCTACATTTTTTTCAGAATACTCCGACAAGACTGCGTGAAGATACGGATCCCACATCCCCTCTTGAATGCATGTTGAGCTGGATATGGAGCGCCGAGCTGAGGTATATCAGGCGAGACGAATACGATCGAATTGTTGAACAGGTCTTCAGACGGGGGGATTGATTATGTGGGGACGCACGATCGTGACTAGCAGTTGGTCATTGCTGCTGCTGCTGGGCATCGGCTTCTCACCCGTGTCGCCGGTCTTAGGCGCCAATCCGGACGCGGTGCCGGTCGCCGACATGCGGCACATCAAAAAATTTGTCGCTGTTGAGGTGCAGACCCAGGGAACAGCCGAGAAGCTTGGTATCAGTGCAGCTGACTTGACCGATGTGACTCGCGTGACGCTGCTTAACAAGGTGCCGGGCATTGTTCTCGAAGCGTCAGGCGGTCCATCTCTCGACGCTCCTGAGCGGCTCAATCAGCTCGGGTTTTTTACCTGCGAAATCTGGACAGTCGGGGAGCAATATATCGCCGCCTATCATGTGGACTGCAATGCAGGTTCCTACACGCCGCAAAAGACGCCCGCGAGCTTGTGGAATCAGGCGATTCTCGGCTATGGACCGAAGGACGAAGTTTCCGATGCCGTGCGAAAAGGTGTGCGAGCGATGGTTGAATTATTTGCCTCTACGTTTGCCGGTGTGCGAGCCGAAGCAGGTGGTCGCTAATCGACGTCCCGAGTTCCTTGAATATATTGTCTGCCATCTCCCCACAGTGAATCCCCACATATTCCGGACTCGAATTCAGATCACAAACAGTAACGGATGGTCATCGACTTCCCCTAGTGCCTACTCGCAGTTATCGGCCCTCCTTCTCTTAAGCTGAGTCCGCCACTTCAGTCGCACGTGATCGTAATGATCATCCCCATTCAACGCAATAATACGGCGCTGCTTCCGTCTTGGGAGTAGGCTGGATAGCGCACGCGGTCTACGCAGTATGTCCTACGGTCTGTCGCGAGGTGAGGTATTCGGTGCCCTCCTACATGAATACGATCTTCGTATCTCGCTCTTTGATGTTCGGCCAGTCGTGAGTTGGGAGGGGATTCGTTTTAGGCTGGCGCTGAGTTTGGTCTAACGATGTGGCTGGAAAGCGATTATAGCTAGATTGTGATACGTATACTGAATAGCTTAATTTCCCAAGGGGTTTCTGAGCCTACACGCTTTCGACATCCGCTATAATCGTGTGTAATCCGCTTGATCCGGCCGGTTGAGGGCGAATCAACTCTGCAATCTGTGGTTGCCCTTTGCTATCCACTGCCCGGACGGCAACCTGGTACTTGCCTCGTTTTGGCGGGTGCCAGGTGTAGTTCCAGATGACCCACGAGTAGGGCGACATGGGTGTCTCAATCTCACAGGAATCCCAGGTTCGCGCTGCGTCAAGACTAATTTCTACTCTACTGATAGAGTTCGGTCCGCCGAAAGCAATGCCGCGGAATCGCTGCTCTGGACCACGTAACGTCTGGTAATGACCCGGCGAATCGATGCGAGAAAATGTCTTGATGGTTCCATCATCGGTCCACCCCTTACGCTGCCAGTAGCCCTTGTAATCGCCGGCGTAGGCTTCGATTTCGACGATCCACTTCACATTTTTGATCCCATAAAGCCCTGGTACCAACAGGCGAAGCGGAAATCCGTGTTCCTTGGGCAGTTTTTCGCCGTTCATCAGGAACGCCAGCATGACATCATCTTGCATGGCACGGGTCAGTGGAATGCTATCGTCATAGGCGTCGGCACCTCGAAACACGATGTCTCGCGTCGTGTCTTCATCGACTCCGGCTTCCTGCAACAGTTTTTTCAGCGAAATGCCTCGCCACCGTGCATTTCCGAGACTATCTCCGCCGGGGAGGGTGTCAATGCACATGAGCGTGGAAATTTGCTCGAAATTATCGCGATTTAATAGGTCACGCCACCCGAGGGATAACGGCTTCTTCACTTCGCCTTTC
>JASGJV010000032.1:0-55000 GCA_049840695.1 Nitrospira sp. | reverse complement strand
TTCCCTCAGGCTGGTCGGTAATCAGCCGTCGAGTGTAAAGGCAGAAGGGAGCTTGACTGCGAGAGCGACAGTTCGAGCAGAGACGAAAGTCGGGCTTAGTGATCCGGTGGTTCTGCGTGGAAGGGCCATCGCTCAACGGATAAAAGGTACGCCGGGGATAACAGGCTGATCTCCCCCAAGAGTTCACATCGACGGGGAGGTTTGGCACCTCGATGTCAACTCATCGCATCCTGGGGCTGAAGCTGGTCCCAAGGGTTAGGCTGTTCGCCTATTAAAGCGGTACGAGAGTTGGGTTCAGAACGTCGTGAGACAGTTCGGTCCCTATCTGTTGTGGGCGGAGGAGAGTTGAGAGGGGCGTTCACTAGTACGAGAGGACTGTGAAGGATGAACCTCTGGTGTGCCGGTTGTCGTGCCAACGGCAGTGCCGGGTAGCTATGTTCAGTTGGGATAACCGCTGAAAGCATCTAAGCGGGAAGCCTGCCTCAAGATAAGCTCTCCCGGGGCGCAAGCCCCCTAAAGGACACTTGTAGACTACGAGTTTGATAGGCTGGGTGTGGAAGGCTCGTAAGAGCTGTAGCTAACCAGTACTAATCGTCCGTGCGGCTTAACATCCTTTGCTCCTGATAAACGTGGTCTTAACAAGAACAAGCGATTGATCATCTCGCGTATGGTCAGATCAGGGATTTGTCCCAAATGATCACTTAAGCGGGTACTCAAGATCTTGATTCTTCAGAAGTTCTCGGTGGCCTTGCCGGAGGGGTCACACCCGTTCCCATACCGAACACGGAAGTTAAGCCCTCCAAGGCCGATGATACTGCTGCCGTGAGGCAGTGGGACAGTAGGACGCTGCCGGGTTACAAAAAAAGGCCTGCTCGAGAAATCGGGCAGGCTTTTTTATTTGTTCGATTTGATGTCATGATGGTTAGCTTGGATACTGCGAGCATGTCAGATCAGAACAGAGCCACATTGTCCCGAGATCCATTGCCGAGAAAGAAAACAATTAGTGCTCCCTCCCATACCTTCAGATTGGCGCCTACTGCTCAAGGATGTAACCGATGGCGATCATTACCAGAAATTATTGACACTTTTAAGGCTGGAAGTCGCAGCAGGGGAGATGGTTCTCCCGTCTCCAGCAGAAACCTTCAAGGCCTTTGAGCTCACCTCCTATCGTTCAGTCAGAGTCATTCTGCTTGGCCAGGATCCGTATCATACCCCAGGCATGGCCCACGGCCTGTGTTTTTCAGTTCCGCCGGACGTTCCTTCTATACCGCCTTCGTTGAAGAATATCTTTCGCGAACTGCGTAATGACTTGGGGTGTGACATCCCGAACAATGGCTCATTGATACCCTGGGCCAGGCAGGGGGTGCTACTTCTAAACTCTGCATTGACTGTTCGCGCCCACATGCCCAATTCCCATCGCAAGTTTGGCTGGCAGGAAATCACTGATCGTGTGATTAAACTACTCGATGCCAAGACCACCAGGGTAGTGTTTGTACTCTGGGGTGCGGAGGCCCAAAAAAAACAAGTCCTCATTCGCAATCCGCAGCACGTGGTCATTTCCTCTGCGCATCCATCCCCACTATCGGCGAGAAATTTTTTTGGTTCGCGCTGTTTTTCTCGGATTAATGATTCCCTAACCGCGGCCGGGTTGTCGGCAATTGATTGGCAACTCCCAAACGTATGAACGGTCTCATCTTGGTGGGCGCCATGATTTCCGTCGGGGCGGTAATAATCGAGTTAAATATTGTCGTAAAAAATGCGCCGGAATGAAGGACACTTTGTCATTGCGCTCCGGCCTGGTCCCAGATCGTTGACGAGGAATAAAATCATCTCCCGCGCATCGGGAAATTACGCCAGCAGTTCCTCGGCGAGCATACCAAGGTGGTACCCGTGAGCTTCCTCGAAACTCCGGTTGCACGCGATATTTGAATTATTTAGCCGGGCACAACGCCTTTCGCCCCTACGGTATCGGACACTGTTTCACAACCGGCAGGGGGAAATTGACGAAACATGAGCATCGCCGGATTGAAATTATTCCCGGTCGAGCATGTATTTTTGTAGACAGTAGAATATGTTCCAGGCTGCGAAGAATTTCTGACGAGCCAATTAGGAATTTCAGAGCCTTATTTTTTTCCGTAACCATCTGCATCCTTCGCCAAGCGGCATACGTGCTGTAGAATTGCCTTTCTGGGCCTTGGACCGTTGTCTCTGTCTAGTGCCGACGTATCAAGCCACATTGGTTGTTCTCTTTCGCTCACCGGTTCATTCCTGCTCGCGCAATACCATGTTTTCGGCTCTTGATGCCATAACAACAGAGAGCATGGATTCTCATCTTGCAACAATAGAGCACTCAGTGAACTGGAGAAAACGACTCCCGTAGGCGTGGTTCAGGATCGTATTAATACGTCCAGGTGAGCAGGGTGGTGAACACATTTTTGCTGTAGGCATAGACCGGGATGTTGGAACTATTGAGTATCCCTTGATATTGCAGGGCCAGAGTCAGATTGCGCGGTAAGGCTTTGGCCACTTGGATGAAGATGTCCTGCTCGGTATCCCGGCGAGGGGACAATTGGCCGGCATCGTCCAGAAAAATGACCTGAGCATGCTGGTATGCGCGCCAATGGACCTCATAGTCGAATCGCACGCTGAGGTCATACCAGGGGAGGGTTGCCTGTCCGCCGAATTGGAGCCGATTGCCTGAATACGCGAAGCTCGATCCGCTGGCCGCCTCGGTATCGTGCTGGTAGCCCAGCCGAAGAATATATTTGTCTTGTTGAAATCGGAAGGCATGGAGAAACCCGACCATATTATTGAAGGCATCCCGTGACTCCGGGGCGAACCGGATGTCGTTATTGCCCGGTTCCGCGTAAAACTCCTTTCGTTGGTAGCGGTAGAGCAGGGTCGTCAAATTGTCCATTCGGCCGAAGACCGGAAGTGTGACCGCGGGGGGGACGAGTGTGGCAGGGAGCGTGACGGTATGCCGTGAGAGAAAACCTCTGAAATCGAGAAACATATAGTCATAGCTGTACTGCCCCCCGATCTCGTAGGGCATGGACCCGATGGTCCCTCGATAAACACCAGATAGACCCCCTAAGTGGTCTTGGATGTTAAATCTTCCCACGCCGCTATTGGTATTCACGGTTTGATAATAGGAGTAGGTGACGGTCGATTCGATGGGGCCATTGCGATACCAGGCATAGTCGCCCCGGGCCAACGTCATTAACCCGGGAGATTGAGTGTTACGTGAGCGCAGCAGCTCTGCCACCGGGTCACTGCTTTTTCGCGGATTGACGGCGACATTGTCGTCATAGTAGCCCCCGACGGCCAGTTGCAAGTGAAGCCGCTGGGTATCGGCGACCCGCTTCGTAGCCGTGAGGGCTTCTTGAATTCGTACGGATACGCCTGTAATCGGGGAGTTGGGCTGCACGCGTTGCGCCGAAGCTAATTCGGCCCGCGCCTGGTCCGACAGGCCGAGCACACCCAGCGCAAGCCCTCGGTAGAAAAAAGTCAGTTGCCGGAGATCCGGATCGGAAGAGGTGTTGACGCTCAATGCAGCTGCCGCCCCGTCGTAGTCCTTCTGCTGATAGCGAAGAAATCCGACATAGAATCCCAGGTTGTCCCGCTCCGGTTCCTGCCGAAACACTTCCTCCAAAAGGGGCGCGGCCTTGTCATACTGCCTTGCGGCAAAGTGGGCGATGCCCAATTGATAGGTGGCCTCCAGGTCGGTTGGGCGGAGGGTGTGAAGAGTCGTAAGTGGAGCGATTGCCCGCTCTGCCTGTCCCCGCGCTAAATGACAGAGCCCCAAGTAGTAAAACGCTCGTGCGTGACTCGGATCGAGTGCGACGGCTTTTGAGAAGAGCGAGATGGCTTCGTCATAACGGTTCGCGTCGTAGGCCAAGATTCCTTCGGCGACCAACACTTCCGCATCCGCTTCCTGGGCCTGAACGGAGCACGGCAAGAGGACCATCGCGACAGCGGCGAGGAGCGTGATGGTGAAGAGAGTGCCAAGCGAACTTCGCGCGAGCGTCTTCTTGTTGCCTGTGTGCGCCGGCACTGTCTTCATCGACTCAATTCTCCATTCCAGGATTCGTCCAGGGTGCGCACCGCCTGCTTGACCTGCGCGCGTTCGGCCCCCTACTATACGACACCTTCTTCCGGCTTTCCGAGCCCCTATGGCTGAAAAGTGGCTCCTGGCAATGATTTGCGCCTGTGTCATTACGGAAGGCGCTCGTTTTTGAACAGTTCCACGACCAAGGAGGATCTATGATCAGCGTCGACGTCCGTTCACAGGTGCTCACGTGCGTCTTCGCGGTTCTGTTTGGTGCGACAACGGCGGCGTGGGCTGAAGCGCCCCCGCGACCTCTCTCGGGCACTGGGCATGCGGTTGGAGTGGTGACGGGAATTGCGGGCAGTCCCACGGCGATTGCGGATGCTCCGAGCGCCGCATCTTTATTACTGAAGATCGGCGATGTGATTGGCTCAGGGACTGAACTTCGGGTTGGTAAGGGTGGGAAGTTAGATCTATTGTGGGACCATCGCGCGGTCCTGACCTTGCGTGAAGAGTCTCAACTGAAGATGGTTGAACTCAATCATGGCCAAACTGAAGTCCGCCTTCACCATGGGACGGTGCGGATCGCCCTGTCCTACAATGCCGGGCGGATGACCGACACGCTGATGCTCCAGACGCCGCTTGCCCGAGTGGTGAGCCGGGGCGGTATTCTAGAGGCCACGATACTTGGAGGAGAGGGGCGGTCGCTATTTGAGCGACTGGTCAATGCGCCTCCGGTCGAGACGTTGCGGGTATTCGAGGGGCACGCGCGGGTCGAGCCTTTAACCGGAGAGGCCAAGCCGTTTGCACTCAAGACAGGATCACAGGTGTCCTTAACAGCCGGGACGGTGAATGCTGTTTCAGAGATAGAGCCCGACCGGCATGGGTTGGCGCCTCTTCCCGTAAGGGAAGAACATCGCGCCCTTCCAAACCCTGTCATGCGTCAGATCGTCAATGCCCAGATGGGCGTTGCACTTGAGGTAGGAAAGAGGGTTGAGGAAGCTTCCTCGGCGGGAAGCGAGAAGGACCTTCCCGGCACGATCGCTAAGGGCGCTCTCCTGCCCACCAGCACCGGCCTGCCGCTTATCTCTGGCGTCCAGACATCCACAGCCGGAGGTTCCTCAAGTGTGCCGTCCGTCCTTTCTCCACAGGTGGGGCCGCCTATTCAAAGCGCAGGCGCCAGCAGCTTGGGGCCTGCTCAGTCAGGAGGGCTCAATACTAACGGCCTCTTAAAACAAATTTTGAACGAGGTCGGAAAGGGTGGGAAAGGTCACGGAAAAAAATGAACCCTGGCAGGTCTTGCGACACCTACAAAAATGCGAACTGCTCTTAGAGCGAGCGGCAGGCTTGTGAGCGAATCCGCATCACTGCTTCTTGCGTAAAGTCGCGCTTATAGCGACGGATCATTTGTTGCACCGCCCGGTCTTTCTCCTTCCCTCCATGGTGCGCGAGTTGTAAAACGTACGAAATCTCGCCTTCCACGACTCCTGCCGAGTTTCTCCACCGGCCGGCCGCACTCCACGATGTCAGCCCTTCGGGAAAATCCGGCGCAACCACTTCATTGAGGAAGGCAGTCCATTCCTCGTCTGTCACAGCTCCCCCTGGTTTAGCCGTGCCGAAGTAAAGGGAGTCGAGCACGATTGGTTGTGTTCCGGGAGGACAGGGAACCATGGATAGGGATGCGCATCCCGCAATGATGAGTGATCCGATGGAGGCTGTGAAAAGTTGGCCCAATCGCATGTGCGTGGAACTTTTGATGACAGCTTAACTCGTCCGGTAGGCGCGATTATTTTTTCGGTCGCGAGGGTGGAATGGGCTCTTTGGTTGGCGCTGCATCTTTGCCGGTGCCGGTGATCTGTTTGAATGTTTTGCCGATAGCGGGTCCGATTTTCGGTATCTCCTCCTCGATGTTTCTTGCCGCACTCTTCAGTCCACGGCTGATTTCGTCAATAGTCAGCCCTTGGCTCGCTCCTGGCTTGTTCTTTGCGCCTGAATCAGACTCTGCCATCGCGAGAGGAATGAGTGAAACCGAGACCAGCATAAGGCACAGGATAAACAGCGTCGCTCTCAAGATGGACCTCGCTTCCTGAATAATAGTATAGGGTATTTTTGATGCTCGGCAAACCGTGGCCGCATCTGGGATGATAGAGATGCTTCGCAAGAACGTCCTGTCCTGTTGACCAATAGGGGTATCGTGCGGTAGAGTAAGCTCTACAGCAGCATTGTATCGGTCCACCAATGCTGTACCTCCTCAACGTGGACCGCGCGATCGCATCGCGACCAGGTCCAGTTTGGAGCTGACTCCTTCCGGATTCACCCTCCCCTCGGTTCTCTGATCCCGTCTTAATGCGATCCACAACGAAAGGATAGCTGCGTGCAGACGACTGCGTTTACGAGTTTTGACTCCCTTGGTCTGTCTCCCACCCTGTTGCGAAATCTCACGAAAGCTGGTTTTACCGAACCAACGGCCATTCAAGCTCAAGCTATACCGCATGCGTTGTCAGGGCGTGACGTGCTGGGATGCGCGCAGACAGGAACCGGAAAAACTGCGGCATTTGTCATTCCGATGCTGGAGCGGTTGACCGGCACACCTAAGGGGCAGCCACGCGCTCTCATTCTGGCGCCCACGCGTGAGTTGGCAATTCAAATCCAAGCCACCATCGATACATTAGGCCGAGACTTGCAGTTGTTCGCCACCACGGTAGTCGGAGGTGCCGACATGCAGGCTCAGGTGAGAGGGTTACGGCAACGGCCGGACATCATCGTCGCCACGCCGGGCCGACTGCTGGACCATATGTGGAATGGGACGATCAGTTTATTGGCGATGAGCATTCTCGTGCTCGATGAGGCCGATCGGATGCTGGATATGGGATTTGCACAGCAAATCAATCAAATTCTGGACGCCATGCCAGAGGAGCGGCAGACATTGCTGTTTTCTGCGACGATGCCCATGGATCTGGCTCGGTTGGCGCAGGCCAGCGTCAAGGATCCGGTGCGTGTCATGGTGGCGAAGTCTGCGACCACGGCCGAGGGCGTGGCCCAAGCCGTTCATCACACGACCCATGACCGGAAAAATGCGCTCCTGATGTCCCTCCTGCAGTCCGAATCCGATACCGTGCTGGTATTTGCCAGGACGAAGCATCGGGCCGACCGACTGGGGAATCTGTTGGATACGGCCGGTCACCGGGTGGCAGTCCTCCATGGAGGGCGTACGCTGCCGCAACGGCGAGCCGCCCTGGAAGGATTCCGGCGAGGGACGTTTCGAGTGTTAGTGGCGACGGATATTGCTGCACGAGGCATTGATGTGGCAAATATTGCGCACGTCATCAACTACGACGTGCCTAATTGTCCGGAAGATTATGTGCATCGCGTCGGACGTACGGCTCGGATGAGGACCACCGGCCGTGCGACGACGTTTGTGACGGCGGAAGATCAGGAACAACTGCGGGCCATCGAGCGATTGCTCGGCCAAGCAGTGCCTCGCGCTGAGGGAAGCCCGGCTTCACTGGCACCTTCGTCGCGACCGGATGGTCACGCCCCACGAAGTGAATCGGAGCGGCGCCGCCGCCGCGGCAGGTCTGCTCAGGGATGGCGTCAAACGACTGATGGAGGCTCTCGAGAGGCCAATGGTGGAATCAAAAATTGAAGTGACCTTGGGCCAGTCTCTTAATTTTGAACGAATGTACGTTGCCGAGTGTATGTTGCAAGGGAGGAAGAAAGGTGAGTGATCAGAACCAAGATGCACCGCGAGCTGCGACCCAGTGGGTCAGAATTCCGGATGGGACGATGGTGCAGCATCGTTTGGACGGGCAAAAAGGACATATCGATGGATTGACTGAAATTGTTACCGGTCCAAGCCGGAATCCTGATGGACGGACACAGTACCGGATTAATGTCGGGAAGGGAGATCGTGTGCTGATTGCTGAAGAGGATCTTCTGATTCTGACGGATGCCGAGGGAATGGTCCGAATGGCGAAAGAGAAGGGCGAATATCGCTCACTCGTCAGCAAACAGTTGCGCGGGATCTTTGGGGAAGACCGCTTTATCGTCAAGACATCCTAACGACGATGCCGCGTTAGGGGCATCCCAGGAACCTCTGCTAGTACAGAGGTTCCTGGGGCCCCCATCGCAACCCTTCCAGGTCTGGATCTTCTCCGCCCGATGTCGCGGGTCGTTCTGGCTTCTCGGCCTTTCGTTGCACACGACGGGCTTCTTTCTCCCGCTGCTTCACCTGCCTGGCCTTTTCTCGGTCGCGTTTTGCGATGGTCGTTTTGCCTGCTCGTGCGATGGCTCCCTCCTTCTATTCGCCTTCCCCGATCGGGGAGCAAATAGCCTGTCTCATTTTGATGCAGCTGGTTCAACGGGCGGTTCTGGTTGGGCTAGTCCGTGCCAGAGTACGCGCCGGGCGCGTCTGGGTTTGTTCTGACCGAGCGCGGGTCTCTGCACCAAATCCCGAACTGGCCAGTGCCGTCACTTCACGGCGGATCTGATCCATCGGCGTCTCGTGTGATTCCACGGAAGGATCAACACAGGCCGAGTTCCGTCCACCGGATTCTCAGCTTGGGAACGGTTCGCTTCTTTTTATGGTTGGGTTTGTTGCCACGCCAGACGGACGTTATCTTCATCGTACACTCCTTTCGGCGAACAACAGGATGGCGATGTCCAGGCCATCAAACTGGTGCAGTGGGGGAGGATGCTCTCGCCCCCTGCGTTGCCCATTTCCTATCAGAATTATAAGAAATGGGCCGTAGGAGGAGCGTAACTCGAGGATGCGATCGCGCGGCAATGACGGAAACGCGAAGCGTGGGATCTCGCTCGTAACTCGTACGGTTTAGCAACTTATCATGCTTATGACACCCTGGTCAAATGAGGGGTCCGATGTTCAGCAATACTCAGGTCTCGAAGCGATATCCCTTTGCCCCTTGTCCCTCGATTGCCAGTTGACCATGAAGGAGCCGCAGGTTGATTCTTCTCATGTGAAGGAGTTAGGCCATGGGGCTGGTTTCCGCGGATCCAGAGATGGGCCGGCGAATGCCGAGCTTGCGCAAGCGGCTGCGCAGTGTTTCAGGATTAAGTCCTAGCAGATGGGCGGCCCCTTGGTCGCCATAGATCCGCCATTTGGTCCGTTCCAGCATCATGGTGATGTGATGCCGTTCGAGGTCTTGAAGGCTCTCGGGTTGATGCGTCGAGACGGCCCGCGCCGCCTGTAAGATCGGAAGCAACATTTCGTCCACGGTGACCTGGGAGGAACTGGAAAGGATAACCGCGCGTTCAATCACATTTTGCAGCTCGCGGACGTTGCCAGGCCAGTTGTAAGAGAGGAGTCGTGCCATGGACTCTGGGGCGAAGGTCAGATGCGGCCGCTTGTGCTTGGCGCCGATTTGCGCGAGAAAATGTTGGGCGAGGAGTTGAACATCCTCACGGCGTTCCCTGAGGGGAGGAACGGCAATGGGAAAGATGTGGAGCCGGTAGTACAAGTCGGCGCGAAAGGTTCCCTGTTGAATTGCGGCGGAGAGATCGGCATTGGTTGCGGCGATGAGGCGAACATTCACAGAAACCGGTTGAGTGCCGCCGATTCGATCGACCATGCCGTCCTGGAGCACACGCAGGAGTTTGGCCTGGGTTTCCAGCGGCATTTCGCCGATCTCGTCCAAAAACAATGTGCCCGTATGGGCCAATTCGAAACGTCCTGCTCTTCGGAGTTGCGCACCGGTAAACGCACCTCGTTCATGACCGAATAATTCACTCTCAATCAGTCCGGAGGGGAGGGCAGCGCAATTGACGCGAATGAATGGCTTTTGACTGCGCGCGCTCAAATCATGAAGAGCCTGCGCCAACACTTCCTTGCCCGTTCCGGTTTCGCCGAGCAGGAGCACGGTTGTGTCTGTCGGCGCGACGGCTTTCACAAGCTCGACCACCTTGCTGAATGACGAAGATGCCCCGACGAGCAGACGCTGATTCCGGCTGGCCTTGACCTCTTCGGCGAGATACTCGTTCTCGCGGCGCAAGCGCTCGCTCAATTGTTTGATCTGCTGGTACGCCAGAACGTGATCGATGGCATAGGCGATCTGAGTGGCGACCTGTTGCAAGAACTTGCAGTCGTCCGGGTCGGGATGACCATCACGCACGCTGCCGATGTTCAGCGTCCCGAGACAATGCTCACGGACCAGGAGCGGCAGGTTAATCATACGTCCCAAACCTTCCTGGGCATAAAAACGGTCTTCCAGAAACACTTGCTCCTTCTGCAGGTTGCCACGAATGTGCAGGCGCCGGTTGTCATGCACCCATCCCACCGCGCTGCCCTGGCGAGGGATGACGCTATCATGCGCAAGCGCCGGGGTGGCCATATTGGTGATGACGGCGTAAAACCGAAAAGAATCTGTATTGGATTCGTACAAGGTGATGCCCGCACGATCCCACGGAATGACTTTTTGGATTTGGTCGGCGATGACGCGCCAGAGGCTCTCGATGTCTCGCTGCGAGTTCAGTGCATTGGTGACTTCGAGTAGTGTTTCAAAATTTAGGGTTGCGCGTTGCATGACGAATCAAAAGTTTGTCCAGAGTTGTACGATGCCCCAGTCTTGATCCGTTGAGGTACCAAGTTGATGGCGAATATAGGGACCTGAAAAAAAATGGCCGTAGATGACGGCCAATGACACTTTACCATCTGCAAACATGTGGCTCCATGCGACATCGAGTTCGTCGCCCACATGGGTCGTCTGATTGTCGGACTTCGAAAAAATGAGCGGCCCTTGTGATCCACGGTACCAATTGTCGCGAGCACTTGCCAAGTACTTGCGCATCGCCCAGACTTCGATGTGATCTCGAGCGGTCGGCCTGGCCTGTATGTTTACCTGCGGCTGCACCGTATTCCTCCAGGCGCCGTTCAGCATGTACCCAACGTGCAGGAAGTTCGTGGGAAAGAAGTTTTCGAACGTGTTGGCATTGCCACCGCAGGTTCGCGCAAGGTTTCCTCCTGGTGTGACGCAGTTGCTGTCCCCGTCCCCCGAAGCATAGTCGAATCCGATCGCCAGTCGTGGCTTCCAGGGATGGGCGTACCAGGTGTGGCCAAGCCAGGTGCCCGAGGCCCAGGCATTGATCTTCAGGTTGCGTTGGTTATCGAAGCCAAATCCATCCGCCGTCCGTCCGAACTGATAGGCTGCTTCATGCACTAGATCCCAGTTGCCATCGCGTAGTTCGATACGAAGCCCGACCATATGTCTCAGCTGAGAGGCCGATTTGGCCAGGTACTGCCCTGGATTGGCTCGTTCTGGAAGCCGGTTGGAGTAGAGGACGTAATAGGGCTCCACAATCATTCGAGGAAGGCTCCGGATTTGATTGTAGAGCACCACCATATCGACGTCGCCTCCTGCGTCAGTCGCATGCTGCGCTAAGGCGGGATTACAGACGGACTGGGACGTCACCTCCTGATTGCAGGTCAACAGATTCGGACTCAGGCTTCCCCCGGGTCAGCTTGACCGATGTCCGTCTCGGAATTCCGGAACCAGCCGAGTTTGACATCAAAATCGGTGCGGGTGTAGCTCAGCATAACGCCATCGTGGGAGTAGCCGGTATTCGCCCAATCGAAGTGCCCGAACAACCGTTGATTGCCGAACACGACGTATTGGCGGCCGAGCTTCGCACTGAGTCCCTCGACACCGGCGAGATTGCGGATCAGCGCGTAGCCCGCTCGGATTCCCAGACGACATTGCCCAAGTCGTTGGATGCCACATTGATGGTTGGATGCGTCTCCACCCTGACTTCCACCGAGTGGGTTGCCGCTGCCGCCCCATGTCGCCGAATCCTGGAGCTCAAGATAGAAATTGAGACTGGGGGAGGGATCATACCCAATGCCTACCCGCGCCCATTGCTGAACAAAGAAGTCGCTGGCCTTGGAGCCATTGTGGGCGCTGGTGCCGGATCCAGAGAGGCTGAGGCTGTTGCATGCGCCATTAATCGGTGGTCCTCCTCCAAAACAGACCCCGCTGCGCCATTCCGGTCTGACACGAAGGTCGGCGCGCATCCAGAAATTCCGGATATCAAAGGCAGAAGCGGGAGGCAGCGCTGCAACTGGGTCTGTTTCGATCACGGGACTTTCGGCCGAGGAAAAGATGGCTGGTGACATCGGCCCATAGCCGACATGCCCCGCCTCTGCCATGAGTGGAGTCGGCGCAAGGATAGCCCCCCATGGGATTGTGAAGGCAAACCACAGCAACAGAAGTTTCCACATGGCAATGATGCGGCGTCTCGGTAGTCATGGAACATAGAATCCTCCATTTCCCCAGGTCTGGGGCGACAGGCCGGGGGCCGTTCGATAGAGCAACCCCCGGCAGATTCACTGTTCGACGAAACGAACGACGACTAGAAACTCATGCCCGCCCGCTCTTCCATATTGCGCATGAATTCCTCGTGCTCTTTCACGGTATCCGCGCCTTTCGCCCGGACGTGCCGGTCGCGTGCGTGGAATTCATCGGGAGTCACCCGATAGCAAAAATCCCACAAGGCCTCGGCACTATGCTCATCAATGCCCCCCACGCGTGCCTCAAGCATGACCATCAATGCGTTGACGCCATCATACGTCGCACGCCGATTGCCGGACCGGTGCAACTCTCGAATCTTGCTCGTCTGTTCCACGTAGGGTTGAAAACTTCCCGGAATCAGATTTTTCTCGGCCATGGTTTGATACGTCACCACCTGGCCGAGTAACTCTTCAGCCCAGGCCGAGGATTTCTGATTACTGTTCCATACGACTGGTTCAGGGTTATTCGAAAATGCCTGCGCTGGGGACAGGTCCAGCAAAGGAAAAGCTCCGATCAGGAACGCTGTGGAATACAATGCGATGGTCTTCTTCATGTGGTCCTCCTCAGGTGGCCCGGCCTGGAGGCCGGAGTGATGTGTATGCATGGGTGACTGGTCGCCGATTGTTGCTCCATGTATCAGCAACACCCGTGCCTGAGGGAACGAAACTGGATTTTGGTTATAACCTTTTGATTTCCTGTGGAGACAGTTCGTAGCCGTGAATCGACGGTTATGCGGATCGTGATTGGCAACGGTGGGCTGTGAAATGCAACGGTTCACGGAGAGATGATTGCCGCAGTGAGCTGGAGGAGCTGCTCTTGACCGCTACGACGAAGTCACAGCGGTCATGAAGAATGTTTCAGGAAGAGTACAGAAAGAGCTGGCAATGTGCAGGTGATCGAATGAGTTCGTCCATGCAGTGGTACAGGCGTCGCTTCTATTCCGCCGGCATTTCCCCAGCCATGCCCGCCATAGATAATCGCATCGCTGTTCAACAGTTCTTTCCAGAATCCACCGCGTGGCGCGCCGAGGCGATAATTGGGACGGGGCACCGGGGTGAAATTGCAGACGACGAGGATGATATCGTCAGTGGCCCGGCCTTTTCTTATCAGGCTGATGACGCTGGCTTCAGCGTCCCGACAGTCAATCCATTCGATGCCGGAGGGATCGACATCTCCCTCATGGAGCGAAGATTCCCGGCGATACGTGTGATTGAGATCCGTGACCCACCGGTGCACTCCTTGATGGAGCGGCAACTCCAGCGCACCCCACTCCAACTGGCCGTCATGGGACCATTCAGACGGTTGGCCGAATTCTCCTCCCATGAACAAGAGTTTCTTCGCGGCCTGGGAGTACATATGTCCGAACAGCAGGCGAAGGTTGGCGAACTTCTGCCATTCATCCCCCGGCATCTTCCCCAGTAAAGAGCCTTTCCCGTACACCACTTCGTCATGCGACAGCGGAAGCACGAAGTTCTCATGGAAGGCATACAGCATCCGAAAGGTCAGGTTGTGATGGTGATATTTGCGATCGATCGGGTCCTTTTGCATATAGGTCAGGGTGTCGTGCATCCAGCCCATGTCCCATTTCAATCCGAATCCCAGGCCTCCGAGATACGTGGGGCGGGAGACCAGCGGCCAGGCGGTGGATTCTTCCGCCATGGTCTGCACATCCGGAAAGTGTCGGTACACCTCCTCGTTCAACCGCTTGAGGAATGCGATGGCGTCGAGGTTTTCGCGACCACCATGTCGATTGGGAATCCATTCGCCTTCTTTTCGCGAGTAGTCCAGATACAGCATGGAGGCGACCGCGTCCAATCGCAGGCCGTCGAAGTGATACCTGTCCAGCCAGAAGAGTGCGCTGCTAATGAGAAAGCTGCGTACCTCATTGCGACCGAAATTGAAGATGAAGGTATTCCAATCCGGCTGGAATCCCTGCCGTGGGTCGGCATGTTCATACAGATGCGTGCCGTCGAAAAATCCCAAGCCTTGTTCATCGGTCGGAAAATGGGACGGGACCCAATCCAGCAGCACCCCGATCCCATGCTGGTGCAACGTATCGATGAGATACATCAGGTCCTGTGGTGTGCCGTAATTCCCGGTCGGCGCAAAATAGCCGGTCGTTTGATATCCCCACGAACCGAAAAAGGGATGATCGGTCAGTGGCATAAATTCCACATGCGTAAATCCGGTCTTCTGCAGATACTCGGCCAGCGGCACTGCCAGTTCGCGATAGCTCAGTGATCGATTCTGTTCGGCGGCGATACGTTTCCATGACCCGACATGCATTTCGTAAATCGCCATCGGCGCATTCAACGCATTGGCGCGCCCGCGTGTGCGCAGCCAATCGCCGTCTCTCCATGCGTAGTCAAGGTCCCACACAATAGACGCCGATTTCGGCGGGATTTCATTGAAGAAGGACAGTGGGTCGCTCTTATCGACGCGATAACCGGCGTGGCGCGAGTCAATATGGTATTTATATAACGCCCCCTTCGCGCACTCGGCGATGAACCCTTCCCAAACGCCGGAATTTCCTCGTGGATGGAGGAGATGGGCGTCGTGATTCCAGTCATTGAATGAGCCGATAACAGACACCTGTTCCGCATTCGGCGCCCACACCGCAAAATAAGTGCCTGCCTCTCCATGATGAACCATGGGATGCGCGCCCAGTTTGTCGTACAGTTGAAACTGAGTTCCCTCATTGAAGAGATAGAGATCATCCTCAGTCAGTCTGTGAGTCGCCGAGTGTCCCGGATTCTGCGCAACATTTTGTGGGCTCACTGATCCACCTCATCTCTCGCCTGTCGTGCTGAACGTGAAATGGGCTCTTCGTTGATCACATCCTCGTTCTCCCTCTCCTCGATGACGACAGACGTATTCATGGAATGTAGGAGGCCGGTGAGGGGGATGCCCACCCAATCCGGTCTGTTGTTCAACTCATAGGTCAGTTCATAGAAGGCTTTATCCAGCATCTGCACATCCAGCAAGAGATTGAACTCGTCCTGAGACCGAGGAGAAAACGACGCCTGCCCCGCGCTGGTCCGATATCCTCTCAGAAATGCCTGGCGGGCCGTTCGATACCATTGCTCCATCCACGGAACCAAGTCGAATGAGGCCGGTAGGTTAAGGTGTCGCGTCTGTACTGTGCGCAATGCCACATGGGCGGCATAGTGAAAAGAGCGAATCATGCCGGCCAGATCCACCATGGGAAGAAATTTCGCTCGGCGCTCAGCCAAAAGCTTTGCCGGTTCTCCCTCAAAATCTATGATGACAAAATCTTCGCCTGTGTAGAGAACCTGTCCCAGATGATAATCCCCATGACATCGAATGCGCAGCGTGCTCAAGGGGTGTCCCGCGAGTGTCCCCAACCGGCTGAGAAGGGTAGACTCCTGTTCTAAGACCCTTTTGGCCGGTTCCTGGTCCGTCGCAGAGAGTGAACGGAGTCGGCGTCGCAGTAAGGCAAGGGCCTGAGTGGCAGACTGTTGCATGGTCTGAACCCGTGACTGTACGTATGACGAGGAACAGGCCTCAGGCGTAAAGGCAGCCACGTCGCTCGCTTGTCCGAGCGCCATGTGGAGTTCGCCCGTACGTCTACCCAATAGGTGTGCCGAATCACGGTACCCCAAAAGAAGATCAGTGGTGGTTTGTTCATGATTCAATCGTTCAAGCACACGCGGTTCACCTGCTCTTTTCAAGGACTCGACCGTAAGAATGCCGTCCGCGTAGCGTGAAAGTTGCGTCAGCGTATAATCCCAGGCATTCCCTTTATTAGCGACGAAGGTTTGCGTCAGCGCGAGGGTCGTCGGTTCTACTCCCGCCTGCATATATTCCAGGGCGCCGATGAGGGCAGGGGAGTGAGTAAAGTGGCGTGCCGTCAGCGTGCGACCGACCTCCAATTCGGGATTCGTTCCAGGCTCGATCCGGCGATACAGCTTCATGATGGCCCAGTCGCCAAATTTCACCGACGTATTACTCTGCTCGCCTTTCAGAACGGAACTGGAGGCGGCATGCGCGGAACTGGCCGCTTCATCGAATAATTCGGTCGCCGATCCGACCAACGTGCCCGCTGACCCCCTGAATTGTCCGCGCCGGCCCATGCACTCCAGCAGCGAGTACGCGCAGTCTGGATGCCATAACGCATCGTACAGAATTCCAGGCAATTCCCTTCCGCGCTGGATGACAGTCAATGTTCCGATGATGGCCTGTGGATGGTCATGTTTGATGCGGTCTGCCTCCGACTCAAAAGCGGCCGTCAGAGGAAGCGTGTATCTATCCGTTCCCCCTTCATGGTAGGAGACATCGATCAATACCAGAACCATAGCGCCATGCCCATGCTCCTGTTGCAATACATCTGCAAGCTTGGCCGAGCGAATCGATTTCGCTTTTCCGCCAAACCACCGAGAAGCCGTGAGGAAGTCCGGTAGCAGTTTCTCGACCTCGGCACGCGGCGAGCCTTCGAAGGCGGCCCTCCAGTTGTCCTGCACGATAATCATGAGGTCGGCATGCCTGCGCAACGGTTAGAGGTAGTAATCAAAATCCTCTTCGCGCCGAAGGGTGCGGCGCACTGTAAAAATTTGTACCGGCACTGAATGTGGGTCGAGCTGGACATAATTTCGAGGTCCTTGCCACACGTAATAGGCCTGCGTCAGGAGGTCATGGACTTGGAATGGTTGGTTCGCCTGGATCCCGAGAGCCGCCAGATCCAGTTCCAGCCAGCCCGAATGAACATGGTGCGGGCTTAAGTTCACCACGATGAGAAGGACATTCGCGCCGTCAGTCGATTGTTTGCTGTAGGCCAGGAGGTAATCGTTGTCGACGGCATGAAACTGCAGGCCCTCGTCACTGTGCAGGGCAGGATTCTCGCGGCGGATACGATTGATCATGCCGATGAATTCTTTCAAGCTATCCGGTCGGTTGATGTCCCATCGCCGCACTTCATATTTTTCAGAATCCAGGTACTCCTCGCTGCCGGATTTCTGCGGATGGTTTTCGTACAGTTCAAAGGCGGGGCCATAAATGCCGTAATTCGATCCCAAGGTCGCCGCCAAGGCCAGCCGGGCCATGAACACCGGCCGGCCGCCGTGCTGTAAATGCTCTGTGAGGATGTCAGGCGTATTCGGCCAAAGGTTGGGGCGAAAATATTCCCGTACTGAGGATGTGGTGAGCTCAGTGAAATAGTCGATGAGCTCCTGCTTGCTGTTGCGCCACGCAAAGTAGGTGTATGACTGGGTGAACCCCACCTTGGCTAAGTGGTACATGACCTTCGGTCTGGTAAACGCCTCCGCCAGGAAGATCGCTTCCGGATACGAGGCTTTCACGTCGCCGATCAGCCATTTCCAGAAGAGAAAGGGCTTGGTATGGGGATTGTCCACGCGAAAGATCCGGATGCCGTGATCGATCCAGTACTGGACCACTTCGCGTAGCTCTTGCCAAAGGTCTTGGTACGCGTCCGTGTCGAAATGTAATGGAAAGATATCCTGGTACTGTTTGGGCGGATTTTCCGCAAACTGAATGGTGCCGTCAGGGCGTGTCTTGAACCATTCCGGATGCTCTTTGACGTAAGGATGATCCGGGGAGCATTGAAAGGCCAGGTCGAGAGCAATCTCGATGCCGTGCGTTTGGGCGGCAGCCATGAGTTGCTTAAAATCCTCCAGGCTTCCCAGTTCCGCATGAATCGCGGTGTGCCCGCCGTCGCGAGATCCGATGGCCCAAGGACTGCCCACTGAAGTCGAGTCACCTCGCGGATTGTTATTTCGTCCCTTGCGGTGAGTTTCGCCGATAGGATGGATGGGGGGAAGATAGAGCACGTCAAACCCCATTTCCGCGATGTAGGCGAGCCGTGCCTCGCAATCCTTGAATGTGCCGTGGGGCTGTTCTGCTTCCGTCGTCGAACGGGGGAACATTTCGTACCAGGCGCTGAATCGGGCTTGGGGCCGATCCACCACGACGATGAGCTCCCGATCATATGTGCTGCTCAGGCCGTGATCAACACAGTCAGCCATGATCACTTCCGTGCCTTCTTCGAGCAAGATGTTCAACAGAGACTGGGAGCCGAGATCAGAACGAGACAGCACCGCCTGTATGTCCTTGAGGCGCCGTCGTGACGGCTCAGACGCGGGAGCAGCCGCCTGTTCGATCAATTGCCTTCCGATCAACATCTCCACAGTGACATCCTGATGCGCGCGCAGCCGTTTACGCATGTCTCGCTGCCACGTCGCGAAGTGATCCACCCATCCCATGATGCCATAGCGGTATTGCCCCAGTTCGGTCACGTCGAACGAGGCACGCCAGCGGTCATTGCCTAGAGGGCGTAAAGGCGTATTCAGCCATTCCTCCTGATGCTCATGCCGGGAACGTAGTACGCCCCGGATCACATCGTGCCCGTCCGCAAACAGGTCTGCTTGCACGATGACCGTATCTCCGACCACCCGTTTGATCGGATATCGCCCCCCGTCCACCTGCGGTTCCACATGTTCAATGGCCACCCGCAGCCGGCCCTCGCCCAAGGCAGGAGACGAGACCTGTTTCTTCCGGCCTGCCTGCTTGGACGGCACGTTCCGCCGGGCATCTGTCCGTGTGGCTCTTTTCATAAATGTGATAACTGGTCGGCCTTGTGTTCGTGTTGATTGAAGCGGCGCTCAAGGATCTCCCGCATGAGATGCCGCGCGCCCAACCCCACGGCCAGGGCCAGGGCCAGCACGACGCCGCCGAACGTGATGGAGAAGGCGGCGATGACAATTTCCTTCGCAATGCCTAACTGGGTAAGCACCATCGCGCAGGTGAACAGCAGCAGCCCCCATCGCACCAGTCCCGCAACGACTCGCGCTTCTTCCACCTGGGCATTCACGGCCGCGATCAATGCGGCCTCGGCAAAGAAATTCGCGCAGAGTACGCCCACGAGGAGCACGAGGGATGCGGCCAGGACATTCGGTAAAAACGCGACGATCTGGCTGATCAAATTGGCCGTGGCCGGAAGGTTCATGGCATCCACGCCCATAAAGGCAAATAACAAAAAGACGATCCAGAACAGCACACCGCTGACGACCAGGGACACCGGTCGACGTACACCTGCCTGGGAGAGGGGCTGAACAATGCCCAGCCGTTCGCAGAACGAATCGAACCCGAAGGTCCGGAGCACGCGGAGCGTCAGCACTTTCACCGACCAGGCAGCCAACAGACCCAGACTGAGAAAGGTCAGCAAGGCGAGGAGCCGCGGCAACACGAGCACGATCTGCATCACCGTATCCCGAAAACCGGCGACCATCGTCTCTCTCCACAGGTCACTCATCACGCCACCTCCATTGCTCCACGAGGTATGATTTCGATACTTCGAACTCGCGGCATAATTTCTCCACCGTGCGCTCCACTTCGGCGGCATCCCCATGCTGTGTTTCCAACACGAAGGAGGCCGTTCGTCCCAGGTAGAGAGGGGTCAGAGCTTTCAGCATGTGTTCCCGGTGCAACGTCTGATTGTGATACGCCAGGGCAAAATCGTAGGCGGTTTGCACCCAGAGGGTAGGAGGAAAGCGGAACTCCTCCGGATCCTGTATGTCGAGTGCGATGATTTGTCCGACGGTGTCTCGAGACAAAATCAGCTCCCAGAGTGGAAGCAAATCGCGCAACCCCTGTTTGAACCCGCTCACCATGCGTCCGGTGTGCAAGGGCCCAGGATCGGGTGCCGACTCAGGCTCGCCGTACAGCGGCACCTCGCTGGACTGCTTAATCGTTTCCCACGAAGATTCATACTCTTCCATCGAATGGAAGATGCCCCCGACGCTCTGCGCGAGCACTACCGAAAGATCGACTGCTCCTAGTGTGCTCTCCTGATCCCTGGTGCCGAGATAGGTGTGGCACACGCGATAGCCTCCGGCGAGCGCGGCAGTCGTCAGCCGACTATCGACACTGTATTTCGCAGCAGGCCCTCTCCAGGTCGGACGGGTAATCAAATCTGCGGCGAACTTCCCGGACAGGGCGTACGCTCCGCCGCTGGGATACCGCAACCGTTTGCCATACAGCGCACGGGTCAAGGGGTACAGCAGATTGGTGGCGAGCGTCCCTTCATACCGATGGCGACGATACAGCGGAACCACATAGTCTTCGCTCTGTTCGTAGACCGGCCTGCCCAGACGATCGATCCAGCTCGGGCTCAGCGAGCGCAGCTGTCCTTCCAGCAGCACGCATACCTTCGGTCGTAAGCGCTGGGCTGTCAGGCAGAAGTTATGGATGCTTTCATCTCGTCCCGGAAAACCCGGTTCTCTGGTGAGATGGGCGTAGGTCCCGGCCGTATTGGACACCATGCGGACCGGAATCACGCCTTCCGTCAGCCGAGCGATGAGGCGGGGGGTGTCGTCTTGCGAGCCGGCATCGCAATTCACGAGCAGCGCAGACGCCTTGGGGAAAAATTGGCGTACCCCTTCCACAATCGATTTCAGGACAGGCTCGACGGATCCGGCATTGTTGAGGGTCAATAGACCGATCATGATGTCGACAGTATCCGTCGGCCATTCCAGGTCGGTACCCGACACGCTGAGTTCCGGGCTGGGCGCCAGCATCTCCGTCTCACTCTTCCCGCCTTGCGGCATCGACATCACGGTGGTCATAAGTTCCTATCACCCTCACGTGGCCGGCAGGAGTTTGAGCAAGGTGAGGTAATCACCCAGCTGCCGGGTAATCAGAAAATTACGCCGTACATGTTCTCGCGCCATCGCTCCCATCCTGTTCATCAGGCCGGGATTGTTGAGCAAATGCCGAAT
The DNA here is from genome assembly GCA_049840695.1 of Nitrospira sp. Classification (GTDB taxonomy): domain Bacteria; phylum Nitrospirota; class Nitrospiria; order Nitrospirales; family Nitrospiraceae; genus Nitrospira_A. The sequence continues at coordinate 33,902 of JASGJV010000032.1, read as the reverse complement.
ACGGAATGCCGCGCCCTCTACGGAATGGACCACATACCCCGTGACGCCATCCACGATCTGTGCGGCAATGCCGCCGGCGGTGCTGCCGACCACCGGCTTGCCTTTCCACATCGCTTCCGACACGGTCAACCCGAACCCTTCCTTGACGGATTTTTGCAGGACGACGGTGGCACTCCGCTGCAGCGCATTGATTTCCAGATCCGCTTCCGGGGGAAGCTGAATGACATGAATGTCGGGATCGCGCGCCCCGGCCTCCCGGAGTTCCATGAGGACCGCTTCGCCCTCGGGATCGTGCATCACCCCCGAACCGGCCAAGACCAGTTGGCAATCATGGTGCCGTTTGACGAGTCGATAGGTGTGAATAGCACCCAAAGGATCCTTGAAACGGTCAAATCGTGCCACCTGTAGGATGGTTGGCTTCATGCGGGGAATGGCGAGTCGATCGAGCACCTGCGCGATCTCAGACCGGCTCATGTCGCGGTTTTTCGGACTGAGCGGATCGATGGACGGATAAATGAGAAACTTTGGAATCGGCAATCGTTGAGCAAATCCGGACAGGGAGAAAATGGCGGCGTCGTACTTCAGGACGTAACGACGGAGAAACGCCCAGGCCGGACGTTGAGACTGGGCCAGATCCAAGTGGCAGCGCCACAGCCAGCAGCCATTCGTCCGATAGTCGACCAGTCCTGCCGGTTGATGGTCGTGAACCATCACCATGTCGGCGTCGAGTTTCAGCGCCTTGGCATTTCGCTCGATAACATTGGCGTAGGTCTGGTACATGTCGTCAGTCAGCTTGTCGTCGCGGCCCTGCAAGGCGTTCAGCATGCGGGTGACCACCACGAAGTACTCTTGTGATCCGGCTAGGACTTCCCATCGGGCCTCGACGCCTAGTGACACCATCATCGGCACAAGCCGACGCAACACCTCTGACATGCCGCCTCCATATCTGACGGCATTCAGGTGCAGGAAGCTCTTTCCTTGTACGAGATCGCTCAAACGGTAGAGAAAATCCACCGTCCCCTTCGGCGACACCTCACGATATTCATCCAATGCCGAATGCACTCGATCGTCCTCCTTACGCCGGGCGAGATCCCGGGCGCTTCATGCCCCTCAGATTGCGCTCCATTCCATGCTGTAGGCGGTTGTCGCCGACCGTACAGCCGGCAAGTGCAACCAATACGAACTATAGGGCCCTAAGGTCAGCACATAGGGGTGCTCGTGAATGGTAGGGAAGCGTGACTCGCCGAGCAATTCTTCGGGCACCACGTCCTTGTAGCGACTGAGATCCAGCTCGACGGCCTGTGATGACCCCGCCAGGTTGTGCACCAGCAGCAACGTTTCCTGTTCATACGCACGGATGTAAGCGAGAATTTTTTCATTCGCCGGACTGAGGAACTGCAACGTTCCGCGCCCAAACACCTTGTGCTTCTTCCGGATCGCGATCATGCGGCGCATCCAATTGAGTAACGAATGCGTGGCTTGTTTCTGCGCGTCGATGTTGACGGCCTGGTAGCCGTAGACGGCATCGGCGACGACCGGGAGAAACAATTGCGACGAGTCGGCCTTGGAAAAGCCTGCATTGCGATCAGCGGTCCAATGCATCGGGGTGCGCACGCCGTTTCTGTCGCCCAAGTGAATGTTGTCGCCCATCCCGATTTCATCTCCGTAATAAATAATGGGACTGCCGGGAAGGGTGAAGACGATGCTGTTGAGAAGCTCGACTTTGCGGCGATCGTTGTCCAGGAGGGGAGCCAGGCGGCGGGCAATGCCGATATTGCGTCGCATCTGCGGATCACGAGCGTATGCGTAATACATATAATCGCGCTCTTCGCCGGTACACATTTCCAATGTCAGTTCATCATGGTTCCGCAGAAAAAGGCACCACTGGCAGGCTGAAGGGATGTCCGGCGTATGTTTAAACATGTCGACGATCGGCTGGCGATCCTCGCTCCGCACGCCCATGAACAAGCGGGGCATCAGGGGAAAGTGGAACGCCATGTGGAATTCATCGCCGTCCCCGAAGTAGGGGCGCACGTCGCTCGGCCATTGATTGGCCTCGGCCAATAACACCCGGCCTTTGTATCGCTGATCGATACTGCTGCGGATTTCTTTCAGGTACTGGTGGGTTTCCGGTAGGTTTTCGCAGATGGTGTCCTCTCGTTCAAAGAGATAGGGCACCGCATCACATCGAAACCCGTCGAGTCCCTGATCAAGCCAGTACTCCATGACTTGAATCATGGCCCGACGCACGTCGGGGTTGTCGTAGTTCAGGTCCGGTTGGTGGCTGAAAAACCGATGCCAAAAGTAGGCCTGCGCCTCATGGTCCCAGGTCCAATTGGATTTTTCCGTATCGACAAAAATAATCCGTGCGCGAGGATATTTTTGGTCCGTCTCGCTCCAGACATAATAGTGGCGGGTGGGGGCATCGGCAGAAGCCTTGGCCGCCTGAAACCAGGCATGTTGATCGGAGGTATGGTTGAGAATCAGGTCTACGATCACCCGCATGCCACGGCGATGCGCCTCCTCCAGCAAACGGCGAAAATCGTCGGTTGTCCCGTATGACGCGGCGATGCTGCGAAAGTCCGCCACATCGTATCCGTCGTCCCGCAAGGGCGAGGGATAGAAGGGGAGCAGCCACAAGCAATCCACACCGAGCCATTCGAGATAGTCCAGTTTCTGAATCAGGCCAGGAAAATCCCCGACTCCGTCGTCGTTGCCGTCGTAGAAGGCGCGCACATGGAGTTCATAAAACACGGCGTCTTTGTACCAAAGTGGATCGTGATTCAACATGGATCAGCTCTTCGTCGACTCGCTGGTCAGGAAATCATCACAGGCGCTGATGAGTTTGGAGCGGAGCCGCTCCAGACTGCCCTGGTAGGGATTGATCGAGCGGATGCGGTCAGCCAGATTCGTGAGCCTTAAACTGGTGCGGATCCATGCAGAAAAATCGTTTTCTGCCCTTCGTAATCGAAAGTGCGCTTCGAACATATGATAATAGATGCTGCTTACATCGATGTCCGTCACAACGTCGCGAAAATCTTGCAGCGTGCGCGCCTCGAGACCGATGGGAACTTCGAGAATCCTGGAGCGCTTGAAATAAAACGGCTGCCCGAACACGACCCTCGGGATGATGGGGCTGAGGGAGAGGTGGTCGTCGATGATGGAAATCAGTTCTTCTCGCAAGTTCTCCAAATCCGGGTAGTCGAACGGGTCAAGGATCGCAAGACGCTCTCCCAGGACGTGATCCCCGATCTGCATGACGACCCATTGCGCAAAGTCATTGGGATAAGTGCCTTCGATCAGGCCATGGCGAAGGAAATAACTATGGGTGTGGAAATGGATGGAATCTAACGGCACTTCTTCGATGAGCTCCGCCAATTCCTTTTCGTCATCGGCTTGATGCGCGATACTTTCCTGGAGCTCGCTGCACCCGATGAAGGCAAACGGGGCATCCGCCGTAAGCGCCACAATCTCAACTCCTTGAGTTCAGCCGTAAGTCACACGCATCCCACGTCCGCCGGACAACACCAGTTTCACCGGATGCGTCCTGTTCGGGTTCACTATAAAACGTTCGACGCAAGATCCTTACTAGTGAAACACCTAGATGGACCAAGATGAAGTCCGGCGGACATACTGGACTTTTAACTCGAGTGGGCGACGTGACGATGGACTGAGAACCCGGTTATGGCGATCAGAACACCATGCCTCGTTCCGATTGACGAATCATTGAACCTACGATGCGGCATGAATGCTGTGGGGCGTCGAGTCACGAAGTGCACCAGTGATGGGCAGCCACTGTGTCATTTCGAATGTGAAGCGGGTCATCTGTTCCACTCTGATGAAACCTGCCGATATTATTTTGCCTGTGATTGTCGGCCGCGTTACGCGCAGCCGGATCCAGCACCTGCTCTGCCTGAGCAGTAAAGAGACTCCCCTTTCCCGTTACACCGTGGACACACCTGCCTGACAGTGAGCAAGGCCTATCCATGGGCTGATAGACTCGATTTTCTTCACAAAGTTCAGGGTGTCCTGTACTGTACAAGGATCGACTCCATCCAGACGCTCGGAGGCTGGAGGGAGCGCGACTCATTTTGCTTTGGCATCCGACCCTGGTCCAGCGGCTACATGCTCAATCCCTATCTGTTGTTTTGGAGTATCGGTCTGCTTTTTTTTGTCGCCGAATGGCTCAAGCCGGCGCGGCCGATTGCCTACCGTGCCGTCTTCTGGCGTGATGCCCTCGCGCTGGGCCTGTATAATCTATCCTTCCTCCTGGTCGTGCAGGTGACCGATCGAATCACGGTTCCCCAGTATCTTCCCGTTGCGCTCTATACTCTGCCCACCGCCGGAAAACTCTTGCTGTTTTACATCGTCGAAGACTTCGGCCTCTATTGGGTTCACCGGCTCATGCATACGCGGCTGGTCTGGCCCGTTCACCGGTGGCATCATTCCCCGACAACCCTCTACTGGCTGGCAGGCATTCGCACCACGATCCCGCATATTGCGCTCTTCAATTTGACCTATGTCGCGGCCCTTCCGCTGCTTCACGATGCCTCAGCATGGGCGTTCCAGGTCATCATGGTGGAGCATATTGTGCGTAACAATTGGATGCACGTGAATGTCACCTGGAGGTCGTCCTGGTTGGAATGGGTGTTCGTGACCCCTCGCTACCATCACATTCACCACAGCAGCGACCCGGCGCATCAAATGAAAAATCTCGGCGCGTTGCTCACGATCTGGGATCGGGTATTCGGGACGTACTACAATCCCGACGATGTGACTGGTGAATTGAAGTTTGGTCTGAGTGAACGCGTGAACCCGGTACGGCTCGTCATCGGCCTCTAACTCACCTATCAGCGCGAGAGCGATCTGCTCAGACGACGGCGCATCGTCATTGCCTGACTCGTACAGCCACAACCGTGGCCGGGTGGAACGAATCCGGGCCCGTTTGCGTTGGGAAGGTAGTGGAACGGGTACGAAGTTATTGGACGCCGTTCGCGCTGATCACCACGAACTGCTTGCGGAACCCGACGACTTTCGCGAGATAGTCCCGGGTTTCTTGGTAAGGAAGGCCGCTGCGGAGCCGGTCATAGAGAGCAGATGGCTGAAGGCCGTTAATCTGCTGCAGCGCGGCACGCTGGTCTTTGGCGAACGTTTTGAATACGTTGCCAGCACCGGTATTGTAGGCCGAGATGACGCAGTACTCACGGGACACCATGTCCATGACGTCGTCCAGTTGAGAGTAGGTCAACACATTCAGATAGGCCGTGCCCAATTCAATGTTATTGTCCGGATCGAAGAGGTAATCCCGCGACGGCGATTTGTCTTCGCCTTTCGCTTTACGATATGCGTCCCGCCCTCCACTGGTGGGGACCAATTGCATCAACCCGTAGGCGGGGGCGGAGCTGACGGCAAACGGGTTGAAATTACTTTCCGTACGGATGATCGCAAACACGAGACTCGGGCTGATCTGGTACCGTTCTGCAAATTGAGCGACCACGCTGCGATACTTCTCGGCCTGTTTGTGCGAGAAGTTGGTTACCATGGGAATGGTGACGAGATGGGCGGTTTTGGCGCCGCTCTCCTGCTCGATTGTCCGGGTCGAGCTCTTGGCTAGGAGCGATTCCGCGAATTGCTCCGCTTCCACCGGCGTACGGACCGGTTTGCCGGATTGGTTCACGACCAGACCGAGAAGGTACGGCTCCTTGTCGCCGGTCAGGGTGATTTCCTTGTCCGAAAACAGATCGACGCTGCGCGGATCGTTGGGAGTCAAGAGCGTCGTGACAACAGCATTCTTCAAGCTCGCGCGGGGATCCTTCTCGTCGAGCGTTTCAATCAGAATGTTCCCGGCATCGAAGTCCACGATCGCCCGACTGCGATAGTTCTGGGTATATTTCACATACTTCTTCTGCTCGGGTAATTTGACTTCCTTGGTGCCCCATTTCTTGCCCACCTCGCCCGTCAAAGCCGCCATTAATGCTTGGAAGTCACGTTGAATGGCGCGGAGATCTCGAAGCAATGCCTGGGGGTCTCGGCCGTACTGCTCGGCCCGTTGTCGTGCGATATCGGCCGGATCCCTGCCATGGACGATGTCCAGAACGGTTCGACCGGTCGTGCTGCCGACAGCCCGCTCTGCGGCGCCGAGCATCTTATCGGTAGTTTCACAGCCGGAAAATAACGTTGGGGCGGCAAGACTTAGCAGCAACAGGGACATTCGGCGAGTCAGCATGGCGGAAGTATACAGAAGGTGTGGCCGGGAGGAAAAGAAAATTTCCGAAAACGTCATTCTTCGCATGAGCAGGGCTCGTTTCCTTTCGTCGGCCGTCGGGCATACGCCAGTAAATCCACGTGCTTGACGCCTGGTTTTGGAGGCCAGTACCATAGCCCATCGACGGGATCCCGTACCGAAAGGCGGAGATATGGGGAACGGACTGGTTGGTATGAATAGACGCTCTACAGTGACGGTGTGGGGCTCGGCAGTTGTGCTGTTGATGACGCTGCTGGTGCCAAGGCCGGGTCTAGCGGCTCAGACGCCGACCGAGGCAGTTCAGGTCACGATGAAGGATCTGCTCTACCTGCTGACCGAACTCAAGGAGACCAGCCGATCCGCTCAACGGCAGTGGGAAATCGAGCAGGTCGTGCGACGCGCCTTTAATTATGAAGAAATGGCTGAACGCGCGTTGGGTGAAGGGAGTGAGAAGACCACGATTGCCGATCGCCGGCAGTTTACTCGACTCTTTGTGCAGGTCCTCCGTGATGACTTGGTGGATAAGCTGCGGGACTATTCTGTCCCTCAGATAGCCTATCTCTCCGAACAAGGCGATGGCACGGGAACTCAGGTGCTAGTGGCGCCTGCGGGTCGAGAGGTCGATACGAAGATCGAGTTTTCTGTCGTGCAGCGGTCCGGGCGTTGGCTGATCAATGACGTCAGCATTGACGGTACCAGTATTGTGGCGACGTATCACGCGCAGTTCTCCCGCATCCTCCGCGAGGGCTCCTTTTCTGACCTCATGGAATTCCTCAAACAGAAAGCCGTTGTCGCTTAGATCTTGCGGACGGCTCCCCTCGTATCCTCCCGGCATCGTCCCCGAGTTCCCTCGGCCTGCAACCAACGGTCTGATCCGTGAGACGAAGCACTCCGCACGCCCGCTGACTTACACAGACATGGTGCTTGAATCGCCGGCCCTGTTTCGGCTCAGAGGTAGGCTCTGGGTTTCAACAGGCCATGCTCGTAGGCTCGGAGCAGAAGCTGCTGGCGGTTATTCACCTCGAATTTGCCGAAAATATTGGCGAGGTGATGGCGGACGGTAATGCTCGAAATACACAGCCGCTCAGCAATGTCTCTATTGGAGAGGGCTTGACCGACCAGTTGGATGATCTCCCGTTCCCGAACCGTTAAAGACGTATCGGGAGGTTTGGTGGAGAAGTATTGCGGAGGAGCCTCGTCAACCGGCGCTTCCCCCTGCGCCACTCTGCTGTCCGTGGTGCGTTCGTACATGGTCATTGCTGCCGGGAGGCGGCAAACGTGGTTGATCGTGGCCAATAGCACCACCGGCGGTTGAATGGTCAGGACAATGCCGTCTATCCCGGACGAGACGGATCCGACGCTGCACGTGTGGTCCTCGATGCCACTCAGCACAATGATGCGTGTGGTCGGGACGGATGTCTTGATGATCCCAACCAATTCTCTAATGTCGATGTCGGGCTCCATCTCGATCACGAGCACGTGAGGATGCGCCCGTGGAACAAGCGTCTCTGCTTCGAGTTCGCTGGCGGCTGCTCCTACGAATCGCATATGGGACTGTGTGGCAAGCGCTGCCTGGAGACCGACGCGCACCAGGTGGTTTCTGCTGACAATCCCCACCGTGATATGCGCGTGGCTTGGCTCTGGATCGCTCATGAATGGTTCCGTCGCAGTAACTCTTAGAACGATGACACGGCGGGGCTTTTCGTCGCCTGGCGCCGGCAGTATTCATAACAGCTCGAAAGGACAAGGTCGCCGGCGAAGCGCACCGTCCCGCAGACCTGTCCCGTGAGCAGTGCCCAGTCGGCAACATGGGCGGCCAATTGGGTTGGCGCCATCCCTTGGGTGCGAAAGAGGTTGATGGCGACCATTGAGAGGACGACCTTGAGATGAGACAAGGAGGGGCCGTAGCTGAACACGTATTCCTGTTGTCCCGTAAAGAGCAGTTGCACGCCATCTCTGGCTTTCATGCCGCGATGTCCGCAGTGTGGGCAATATAGACATTCAAGACCGCTACAGGGGTCATACCCGGCACGCACATCAGTTTGCATCATATGGCCGCAATGAGTCGCAGGACACAGCATCATGATGTTCTCCCTAAGATCGTTGGTGCATTGCGCGGCTGCGGTCTCAGGCTCGATGAAGTGAGCGGGGCCCCGACTGGCTGGAGCCTTCGTGAGCGGCAGATTCTGCCTGCACTATCCGTTCTGCCTCCAGCCAATCTTCGTAGTCGTATCCGTCCTGCTGCCCTCGCTGCTGGTATCGCGCATAGGCCAGCTTTTCAATCCTGGCTCTGATGTCGTTGGCCGTATCCGTGGTCTCGGCTTGCGGCGATGGCTGGAGTCGATCCTTCCGTTTGGGAATAGACCTGCTGGTCGCCCCTCGGGATATGTTTCGTAGGGGTTCGCCGCCTGCAGGTGCTTGTGAATTACGTTCTGGCATGATGACCACTCCTTGCCGATCAAGGCGGCTGCTGAGGTGTTGTCGATGAATGTTGTCTTACTGAAGTCGGACGCAAGGTATCCCAAGCGTTGTGAGGAGCACCTTTTCTACAGGGTGTTCCAGCGGGGGACTGGCGGATTCCGCCGAGAGGGTGTCGATGGATTGGGAGACTCCGCTCAAGGAGGGATGGACCGGCTCTGTGAGGGCCAGCACGGGCGCCTGCGGGCACAGCGCATTGAGGGCGCGGAGTGCGTCCAGCCCCGGGCTGGGCCGGTGGGAACCACCTGAATCGTGACTGAAAAGAATCGCCTCCGGTCGAATTTCTCCGAGTTCCTCCAGTGTGGACTCCAGGTCTCGTACGAGCACCGCATGGTATCCTCTGGTTGCCAGGCAATCGGCCAATTTGAGCCCGAACTGCATCGCAGAATCGACAATCATGACGCGTGACCTTCCCGCTTGTTTGACAGGATGCATAGTGGGACTCATCGTTGGGCCTCCTTGTTCATCACCTGATCAACTGCAGCGATCCCCAGGGACATCTTCCAGCCGTGACAGGGAAGAGATGGCGCAAGATGCTCGATCCCGCCGGCGAGGGACACCATGTACTGAAACTGAGGCAGGGGCCGCAGAACGAGCGTGCCTCTGCGTGACAGGATGTCCACGGCCATGAACACCTGATTCCAGGTACAGGTCTCGAGTTGCTGCGCCAAAGCTTCCAGCGTGCAGGCTCCGCGGCTGGTGAGCTCTCGGGTAATCAATCCTTCAGTGTCAGCAAGCGTAGTCATGTGATCGTTCCTTTTCGGTGCACTGCCTGGCGTCCGGCAGGGTCCGGTTGCACGGCCTCTGCTGCTCCGGCCTTCTGGGAGAGGCAGCGGACTCAACGTGACGCGACAGTGCTAGGTGTACCTCTTGAGGGGCACGCACACCATCGCCCTTTGCGCAAAATGCGCGTCGCCGTTCTGACAGTTCTGTCTGTCGCCGTTTATGCTACGAAGTGGAGAGGGGGGACAAAGTCGAAAGCAGTCAGGACACGAGACGGTTTACCAGACGATTCTCGAGGGCATAATGCGTTAGTTCGGTATTGTTCTTGAACTGCATCTTTTCCAGGATTCGCGCACGATAGGTGTTGATGGTGCTGATACCCACACACAGGTCGTCCGCGATCTCCTTGAGGCTTTTACCGACCGCAATTAAACACATGACCTGGTACTCGCGGTCGGAAAGCACCTCGTGCAGCGGTCTTCCGACCTCCTCATTGAGGTTGGCAACGAGTAGCTCTGCCATGGAGGCGCTCACGAATTTCCCGCCTCCCAGAATTTTTTTGAGGGCTTGGACTAGTTCGTTGGGAGCACTGTCTTTGGTGAGGTAACCGGAGGCACCCGCTTTAAGCATCCTTCGGGCCAATTGATCCTCGGGGTAAGCGCTGAGCACCAGGACCGGAAGCTTCGGGCAGACCTGCTTGAGATCTTTCAGCGCATCGAGGCCGCTTTTCCCCGGCATGCCGACGTCGAGAACCACGATGTCCCAGGTGAATTTCCGGATCCGGTCGATCATCTCCTCCGCGTTGCGAGCTTCGCCGATGACGGCGCCCTGGAATTGCTCGTTGAGGATCTGTTTGACGCCCTGCCGAACGACCGCGTGATCATCCACGACCAGAATTTTTGTCACGTTGTGCTCCATCTGTTGCATCCGGTCCAGCAGAGGACCGGTCATAATGACTCGAATCGGTTCCCAGCTCACTCCTGGGACGGCTGTTCGAGAGGGATCCTGACTCGCACGGTAGTTCCCTCTTGCGTATTTCCTGTGAACGTGATGCTACCGCCGAGAAGTAAAGCGCGTTCGCGCATGCCGACCAAGCCCAGGGACTGAGGATCAGTCAGCTCGGTTTCCGTGATGCCGCGGCCGTTGTCTTGTACCTCAAGCACCAGCCCTCCGGCCTGTTCCTGTAGCGTAATCTTCACGACAGAGGCCTTTGCATGGCGCACCACATTGGTCAGGATTTCCTGAAAAATTCTAAACATGGCGGTCGATGCGGTCTGCGACAGGCACGCGGACCGCAGATAGATATCGAGGCGGCATTCTATGCCGGTGCGTGATTGGAATTCGTGCGTTTGCCATTCAATGGCCGGGATCAGGCCGAGTTGATCGAGAACGATGGGGCGGAGTTCCGTGGCGAATTCTTCGAACCGAATTAATCGTGGCGTTGACCAGCCCGACAATCGATTCCAGGCGCTTTTGCACAGCAGACGGCACGTTGGGAAGCTGATCACGCAACAAGGAGAGTTCAAGTTTGACGCCGGTTAACGACTGACCGAGTTCGTCATGGATCTCGCGCGCGATGAGAATCCGTTCCTCTTCCCGCACCGATTCCAATCGCGCAGTCAGCTTTCTGAGCTGATCATGCGAGGAGGTCAGTTGCTGTTCAGCCCGTTTGCGGTCGGTAATATCAAGAAAAACGACCACGGCCCCTGTAACCAGCCCTTGTTCCCTGACGGGGAAAGAGGAGTACTCCACCGGGAATGGCGTCCCGTCCCTGCGCCAGTACACTTCATCGTCAACGTTGCGGCCTTTCCCATCCACAAGTGTTTCGTGGATATGGCAGCGCGTCCGACGATAGGGGGTACCGTCGCCCAAGGAATGATGAATCCGCTCATGCATGTCTTGGCGCAGCAGTTCATCAGGGGAATACCCTAACATGCGCGAAGCCGCCGAATTGATGAATGTGCAACGGCCCTCCCGATCGACGCCGTAAATGCCCTCTCCGGTGGATTCCAACAGGAGGAGACGATCCTTGGCAAGCTTCTGTCTTTCTTCCTCCGCCCGCTTCCGGTCGGTGATATCGGTGGCGATTCCGGCTAGGGCATAACACCGGCCTTGGGCGTCGAGCAGGGGAAATTTGACGACCAGGCTCGTATGGGGACCGTCATCATGAACGGCTACCTCCTCGAACTCCATCGGGGCTCCCGCTTCCAGGACCTTCCGGTCATTGGCGCGAAATACCGCGGCTTGCTCGGGGGAAAGACGTCCAGGTCGGTCTTGCCGACAATCTCGCGTGAGCTCAGACTGACGACGGACTCAAATTGTCGATTGGTCTGGAGATAACGTCCGTCAATGTCTTTGATGAAAATCAGGGCCGGGCTGTTCTCCATGATCCTTCTGAATCGTTCCTCGCTTTCGCGCAATGCCGCCTCGGCCTGCCTGCGCTCGCTGATATCTCGGATAATGCCGGTAATGAACAGTGTGGATTTGGTTGTCCAGGCCGCCAGGCTGAACTCCAGGGGAAACTCCGTGCCATCCCTCCTCAAGCCGATCAACTCGAACATGTCAGCCTGCATAGTCAGGCGTCCCGCTGCGGCGACTCGCGCGACGCCCCGCAGGTGAGCCTCGTGGAATCGTTCAGGGATGATGCGGGTCACCGGCTGGCCGAAGATTTCCTTGGCCGTATACCCGAAGATCTTTTCTGCCCCACTGTTCCAGAAGGCCACATTTCCACGAGTGTCCATCAGAATGATCGCGTCGCCGGTTGATTGCACGATCGACCGCAACCGTTCTTCACTCTCCAGCCGTGCTTCTTCCGCACGCTTGCGCTCGGTGATGTCGCGCGCGACCGCCTGGAACCCCACCACGGTGCCTTCCTCGAGAACGACTTGCACGTTTTGACCGATCCAGACCTCGCTGCCGTCCTTGGCGAGGGCGAGGAATTCGTAATACGTGCTCGGCAGCTTCCTGATGAATTGGCGCCCATAAAATCGTTCAGCCGCCGGCTGATGCTCGGGATGAATCAATTCAATGAACCGACGCCCCAGGAGTTCCGATTCCGTATACTTCATGATGCGCATGGCGACCGGGTTGATGAATGTGAACCGGCCCGAGGCGTCCGTTCTGTAGATGATGTCGTTGGCTTTGGTGACGAGCAATTGGTATTGTTCTTGGCTGTGCCTGAGCGCTTCGTCGATGCGCCTGGCTTCGCTGACGTCGCGAAACACCACCACCCCGCCCTTAATCAGCCCCATCTCATCCCGCAGGGGCCTGGCGGACACGTCCAGCCACAGGTCGTCACCCTGACTCCGGCGTTTGAGAAAGAGGGTCGCTCCGGTCACGGATTCTCCCCGGATGGCGCGGGCAAGCGGGATGTCCTGCACCGGGTAGGGGGTGTGCCCGTCAGGACGAAAGATGGTGAAGTCATCGGACCAATGCCCAACGGTCCGTTTGGCCGGGACACTTCCCAGGATCTGTTCTGCGGCGGGATTCCAGACTCGAAAGGTGCCGGTTTCATCGGCCATCACCACGCCGTCGGCCATGCTGTTGAGCACCGATTGGAGGAATCTGGTCTGTTCGCGCAGTTCTTCCTCAAGCCGCTTGCGGCCGACGGCATACCGCAACGCGCGCGCGAGCAGAGGGGCTGACGTCTGTCCCTTGATGAGATAGTCTTGCGCTCCGGCCTGAATGAGGTGCAGACCTAACTCTTCATCTTCCAGTCCGGTCATCAGCACGATGGGTATTCCATGGGCCGCGGCGTGCATCCTGATCAGGGTTTCAATGCCTTGGCTGTCGGGCAGGGACAAATCGAGGAGAATCACATCAATGAGAGACTCGCTCAGAGACCGGATCCCTTCATCGAGACGGCCGACGTGGGAGAAGGTAAACTGCCTGATGGGTGTTTGTGCGAAGAGCTCGCGCACCAGGCGTATGTCGCCCGGGTTATCCTCGATCAACAGGACATGGATAGGACGGCTATTCATACCCCTCCAGGCTGAGGAGGTGCCGGCAGCACCACGATGCCCAGCCAAAAGTCTTCGATCGAACGGACCACCCGCACGAACTGATCGAGGTCGACCGGCTTCGTGATGTAGCAGTTGGCATGAAGATTATAACTTTTCAGCACATCCTGCTCATCTTGTGAGGTGGTGAGCACGACCACCGGGATGCGCTTCAAGTTGTCGTCTGCCTTGATCACGGCAAGCACCTCGCGCCCGTCTTTTCTCGGCAGGTTCAAATCCAGCACAATGAGGTGTGGCCGGGGGGCTGCGGTATAGGAGCCCTGCCGCCGGAGGAAGGCCAAGGCCTCCATCCCATCCTTGACGACGGTCAGATGATTGATCACCTTGGCCTCCTTCAAGGCTTCGATGGTCAAACGGACATCTCCGGGATTGTCTTCCACCAGGAGGATTTCAATCGGCTTCACCAGTTCGGGAATGACCATTTTTGATGGCTCCTTTGGATGATGGACGTGCTCATTCGGCCCCTGTTGTATCACCTTCTGAAGGAGTGATGGAGGACTTTGGCGAAGGGTCGGGGATGCTGAACCAGAAGGTCGCCCCTTTTCCCGCTTCGGACTCCACCCACATGCGACCCCCATGACGTTCGACAATCTTTTTACAGATGGCCAGACCAATGCCGGTTCCCGGGTATTCCGCCCTGGTATGGAGCCTTTGGAAAATGACAAAAATCCGACCGGCAAACTGCGGGTCAATGCCGATCCCTTCGTCCCGAACCGAAAAGAGCCACTCATCTTCTTTCCGTTGGGCGGATATGTGAATGCGCGGCGGCCGATCCCCGTGAAACTTGATGGCGTTGCTCAGCAGATTCTGAAACACCTGCGCCAACTGTTTCGCATCGCCTCTGACCGTCGGCAACCGGTCGTGCGTGATGACCGCCTGGCTTTCCTTGATGGCGCTGAGGAGATTGTCCATCGCGTAGGAAAGCACCGCTCCCATGGGCGTGGGCTCAAACGGCTGGCTACCCGTGCTGACCCTGGAATAGGCGAGCAGGTCCTGAATCAGCTTCTGCATGCGGGTGGCGCCGTTCAACGGCATAGGCGATGAATTCATCCGCATCGGCATCTAATTTGCCTCGATAACGCTTTGCCAGGAGCTGGGTGTAACTGCTGACCATGCGCAGCGGTTCCTGCAGATCGTGCGATGCCACATAGGCGAATTGTTGGAGGTCTGCGTTGGAGCGTCCCAGCTCCGCCACAGATTTTTCAAGGTCCTGGCGTGTTTTAATGAGTTCGGATCGCTCGCGTCCCAATTTCCACGAAACCAGGATGCCGAATCCCGTCAAGGGTAGAATGACGAGAAGGCCGATGCCTCCGACCGTCCACAGCAGCCGGTCCACAGGCGCGTAGACCTGGTCATGGGTTTGACGGAACAGCACAATCCAATCGAATCCTGGAAAATCCCGATAACCTCTGGTGGAGGCATACCCGGTGACAACTGAGTACCCGTGCCGGTGGTGGACTTCTTCGACAAATCCCGACTGGTTCCGGTCGGAGGCTGCCCGGGTCCTAGAAGGAATGTCCAGGACCATTGGTCCGCTGGGGCTGTCCGCTGAGGTCTGTTTTTCGTTGATGACGGCACCGTCCCGAGTGAGCAGCAGCCAGTCATAGGGATCTTGGCCGTACCGCAGTCTGCCTTCCTGTTCGAAAATCGAGCGGAGGTTTTCAATCGGGACACGGCTGGCCACCACCCCGCGAAACTCTCCTCGCGCTCCGTGGATCGGTGCCATGTATCCGACCGACTTTGACCCGGAGGAAGGGGACACCGGGTCCAAGTGAATGGTTCCCGACCGCCGGACGGCATCGAAGGCAGCACGATTGATGGATGGTGCGGCTGCACCAGGGCGCGCGTTGGTGGTCGCGACAACCGTCCCTTCGGCATCGGTGATTCCCAGCCAGCTGTAATACCAGTAGAGCCTGTTGTAATCCAGGAGCCGGGACGTCCTCTCTTCGGATGTGCCTTCCCGGATGACCCCGTCGTTGGCAAAGAGCTGGATATCGCCGTACCGCTCGAACAAGACGCGGTCAACGGTGTCTGCGACCGTTGCGGCATTCATCGCAAGCTCATTTCCTCGTTCCGCGACCAGCATGGCGCGCAGGAAGGCGAGAGCATACAACCCGAGGGCTGTGGAGATGAAAAAGCAGAGAATGAGGAGGAGCGGCAATAGGCGTTCCGTCCACCGGTTGCTGGTATCGAATGTTGTGGTCTGCACGGTCGTTGTGGGAAGCGCAATCATGTTAGATGATTAGAGGGTAAAGCCTTAATAGTTTAACCTGTTCCGAGAGGCAGATGCACGAAGAAGCAGACGAGCATCCATTCAGGGCTGTGTTCGATTGACTCCGCGCCAACGTCCGGGTACGTTCGTCGCCCTGGGCGTGCAAAGGAAGGGTATGCTGACCATTTCGACACAGGTCTCGATTCCCGATGAAGAGATCGAGTTGACGGCAGTGCGGGCGCAAGGCGCCGGTGGACAGCATGTGAACAAAGTCTCGTCCGCGATTCACCTCCGGTTCGACGTCGGAGCCTCCTCTCTTCCGCCATATTACAAGGAGCGATTGTTAGAGTTGCGGGATCATCGGGTGTCGGGTGAAGGGGTGATCATCATCAAAGCTCAAGACTCCCGGAGCCAGGAGCGGAACCGTGCATTGGCCTTGGAGCGGCTCCTGGAGTTGATTCAACAAGCGATGATTCCGCGGATACCGCGCCGGCCCACCAAACCGACGAAAGGGTCCAAGAAAAGACGACTGGAGGATAAATCGAAACGGGGCCAGCTCAAAAGCTTGCGAAGCCGTCCTCGTGAGCAATAGGGCTCAGGCCGAAACAAAAGGGGCGCTTCTGGTGAAGCGCCCCTTCGGAGACGAGACGAATCTCGTCACGAATTAGAAGCGGTTGCGTCCGCCGCGGTCACCGCCGCCGAACCGTCCACCCCCGCCGCCACCGGAGCGAGGCTCTTGCGGCTTCGCTTCATTGACGGTGAGTTGCCGGCCATCCATGTCCGAGCCGTTCAACGCCGTGATGGCTGCCTTGGCTTCTTCCGCCGTGGACATTTCCACGAAGCCGAAGCCGCGTGATTGTCCGGTGAACTTGTCCGTGATCACGCGCGCCGATTCAACGGTGCCATGAGCGGCAAACAAGTTGCTCAGTTGCGATTCAGTGGCAGCATACGGCAGTCCGCCGACATACAATTTGTTACCCATAGGGGTCTCCTTTTGAAATGTGACATTGTCGGCGACACGAGAACAGGCATATGAGGGAATGAGAGGGCCGAAGGCGCGGTGGTAGGGGCGACTTGGGTCTGACTTCCGATCAACTTCTCGGTAACAAACAATATCGGTGATGGGCCATCAATACACGGTGATTCTCATGCGGCCCGTCATAAGATCACACTCCATCGTAACAGATGGGTGAAGGGATTACTACCGGTTTCAGGGCTGCCGAAAAAATAGTTTCAGACGGGCAGAGAACTGAGACCGTAGCCAGGCGCCGGTTCAATTGTGGGGCGACGCGGTCCGGAGCGATGAGGCGAGCCCTAACTTCGATAAGGCATAGATCAGCCACTTCGAGGGATCGAAATTGTACCAGAGCGGTCCGTTGCGATAGTCGCTCGGGTAGGAGTGGTGGTAATTGTGATATCCCTCGCCGAAGGTCAGCAAGGAGACGAGCCATGAGTTACGGCTTGAATCGGAAGTGCCGTAGGGTTGCTCGCCCCAGATGTGGCAGACCGAATTGATGCAGAACGTGGAATTCAGGACCGCAAAGGTCCTCCCGACGCCGGCCAGCATGAACCCTCCGATCGCGCCCTGCCACCCGTTGTGGATGAAGCCGATGACGAAGGGGAGGGCAAGGCCGACGAGGACGATAGCTGCATAATTGCGGTGTTGCCACATGGCCACCGGATCTTGCATCACGCGGGAGCCGAATCGTTCATCGTTACAGGGCACGGGATTGAGGAGCCAGCCGCAATGGCTATACCAGAATCCCCGCTTGGCGTTGTACGGATCAGCCGGATCATCACAATGGGCATGGTGACGTAAATGATCGGCCGTCCATTTCGCTCCGGAGTTCTGCAGTGCCCACCCGCCGGCGACCAGGAGGCAGGCTTTCACCCAATCGGGACATTCAAAGCTGCGATGCGTCAATAGGCGATGGTATCCCACGGTAATGCCCAGGCCGGTAATCAGGTATAGGACGGCAAACATCGTCCAATCCAGCCAGGAATATCCATACAGGAATCCATAACCGGGCACGCAAATCACAGAGCCTGCGACAATCGACCAGAATAGGAGGTAGGTCCAGAACTTATGGTGCACGCGGTGGACAATGTCCGCCGGAACCGGGGTCGGGGAAACTTGTTGCATGACGCTACAATAGTCAAGCAGCCGGTTTTTCGCAAGGGGCTATGCACGACTTACTGAGACAGTGGCGAGAGGTTTGCAGATCTATTCGGTGAGGGAGTGGCGTCAACCGTCTGTCGCTCACCACGTTGAAGCGAGTGGGTCTGGGAACATTCCACTTCGAGGCCATCCATGTTCCGGATACGGATGGTGTCACCGACAGAGAAGGAGGACGGATATGCCTACCGGGTATTTACGAGAGGCGACATTGATGGCGCTCCGGAGTTGTGTCGTGATCGGTTTGTCCGCGCTGTGTGCACCGGCGAACGCCGCATCGGATCCGATGCCTTCGGGGCAGGAACAGCCTGCGGCCACGTCCGATGTGCCCGGCAGCGGCGGGAAGGAGCCGGAAGGGCAGGGGCGTGGTGGTCGTCCAGGGAGGAAGGCCTGCGCCGACGACGTGAAGAAATTGTGTGCGGGGGTGAAAGCCGGAGAGGGACGAATCATGCAGTGCCTGAGAGCACATGCACAAGAGTTATCTCCTCCTTGCGCCGACATGATGCAACAACGAGGAAAGCATCGGCCGTAAACCTTGTGTGGCCTCGCCGCCGGGCGGCGCGACGAGCCGCCCGGTGGACCGTCTTCACTGTTCACACCCCTCCATGGCTGTCGTCTGATTTCGATATTTTATTCTCGAAGCGCTGCGAGTGCGATACAGTAGCCTCATACATACGGGAGGGTACGTATGAGTGATACTACCGGTCTGCAACAGTTTTCCGTTCGACCTTCGTCAGCACCCCCGCTTGCGCGTGCCGGCACCGTTTGTCTGTTCGTTATCTCGATTGGGCCTGGCCAAGTGGCTCGGTCGCGGAGGCGAGGGAATCGGGGTCGTCTTTGATGTGTCGATGCGAGGGGCCAAGGTGATGAGCGAAGCGGGAATCCAGCGCGGCGATCGAGTATCGGTCAGTCTGTCCCTGCCCAATCAGGTCTCGCCGATGACAGTTGAGGAAGCCACGGTGCGGTGGGAGCGAGAACAGGTCTATGGCCTGGAATTTGTTGACCTGTCGCCGATTGCTGAAATGCGTTTGCGAAAGTTCATCACCCTGGCGACAAGGCCGGCGGCCTGACAGGCCGGTGCGGTTCGTATTGTCTTCCGACCGGTAGGCCTGCCGCGAACGGGTGGCCCTTCCAGCCCGGTGCAACTTTCCGGATGACGGGGTGTCTGCTTGCCCCCGTTTCCCCTCTCCTTCGAGATTGCGCTCCTCGCTCCGTTTCCCTACAATGACTGACCCGTTTGGCCATGTCCAACACTCAGGCAAACCATAAGCAGCGCCAGCCACGTAGTGCCTATCATCCGATGTATTGGCCCACCTGGGTCGGCATTACCCTCTTCCGGCTGCTCTCCTGGCTTCCCTATCGTGCCCAGCTCGCGTTCGGGCGTCAGTGCGGGCGCCTGTTGCACGGACTGCTCACGAAGCGCCGGGACATCGTCCGCGTTAACCTAGCCCTCTGTTTCCCCGAGCAGTCGCCAGAGGAGCGCAATAGGGTTGCGCTGCACTCGTTCGAGTCTATGGGCATGGGCGTGTTGGAAATCGCGATGGCCTGGTGGGCGAAAGATCCCCGCGCGCATTGTGAGTGTACGATCAAGGGGTTGGAGCACATTCGCGATGCGCTCCATCGCGGGCGGGGCGTGTTGCTCTGCGGGGCACATTTGCATGCGGCGGAACTGGCTGGCCGGTTCATGGCGCTGGAGCAGCCCGTCGCGATCGTGTATCGACCCCAGAATGATGTCGTGGCCGATATGATCGCGAACCGGTGCCGGAGCCGCTACTATTCAGAATTGATTCAACACCGGGATATGCGGGGCATCCTGCGCGCACTAGCCCGGAACCAGGTGGTTTGGTACGCTCCCGACATCGATGCCGGATCGAAGCGTAGTGTGTTCGCTCCATTTTTCGGCGTGCCCGCCTCTTCGCTGACCGCGACGTCTCGCCTGGCCAAGGTCAGCGGTGCCGCGGTCGTTCCCTGCTTTTATTACCGGCGGGCGGATGGATCCGGGTATGACATCGAGGTGGGGGAAGCCCTGGATCATTTTCCATCCGGCGAAATGATGGAAGATGCGACCCGTATCAACCGCCTGATCGAAGGGGCTGTCCGTCGCGTGCCTGAACAATATTTCTGGCAGCATCGCCGCTTCAAGAGTCGTCCTCCGGGTCAACCGCCGCTTTATCGGCGATAGAGTGCAATCTTCCGAGCGCGGCTCTGCCTCGCTCCATCCTCAGGCGCCGTGGGGCGCGAAATGATCGGAAGTATTCGGCGTCTCCTGCCCTCTGCGATATACTGACATTGGCTGATTTCAGACGACGACTGCAGCATCCGCTCCGCCATGGAACAAGACAAGCAGGTCTCTCCCGTTCGCATTGAACTCCGGCAGCACCGTCGCTGCCCGGTGCCCCAGACCTGCCTGCTGTCATTTACCCCCTTCGCACCCACCCTCAGTTTCAATGACGATGCGGAAGGCGAAGGGATGGTCCTCAATCTGTCGCCCGGCGGTTGTAAAATCAGCAGCGACGCCGGGGTGAAGGTGGGGGATGCCATGTCGCTGATAATCCTCCTCCCTGGAGAAACCTCTCCTACGGCGGTCGATCTGGCGTTGGTGCGGTGGGGCAAGGATCTGTCTTTCGGGGTGGAGTTCGTCTCGATGGGCACCGCCGAACAGGATCGGTTACGCCAATTCCTCGCCTCCGCTGCAGTTGTGGAGTAGGGTGATAGTGAGGTGGATGTGGTGCGCGTGACAAAGGGGAGTGGAAGTGGAAGAAACAAGAATCTTACGTAAGTCCCGCCGCGTTGCGGCGGATTGTCGTCTCGAGTTCGTCGGCGAAGATGAGATCGGGGGAGAGGCCGAGGTGCTGGACCTCTCGTCTACCGGATGCATGGCAAAAGCCGAACAGGCCATGCCGCCGGGACTCCGCATGAAGGTCTCTTTGTTTTTATCCGACGGGCATGAGTGGCCGATTCGTGTGGAAGAGGCCGTTGTTCGGTGGGCGCGGGGCGGAGAGTTCGGGGTCGAGTTTTTGGTGATGCGGCCTCCGCAACTTCAGCGCATCCAGCAATTTGTAATCAAGCACAGGCCACAGGCCTAGGCCGCAATCGGAGTCTTTCGTTGCGTCTCCCTCGTTAGGTACGCGTCCCGTTATTCCGCGGTGCCCTCCCGCCCGGCGTCTGCCTGCCTGCCTGACTCGGACTCGTTGCTTTACGATGAATGGTTGCCTACAATTTCGCCGTCGTTCGCGGCTTCAGGCGCCCTGGCATGCTCTCTGAAAGGAAGGCGATTCAGCACACATGTTCACGTGGGTCGGACGCAAGACCATCGCGGGATACGCCTATCTGGCGGCGCTGGCGACCCTGTTTGCGCAAGCCGTGCTCGACCTGATCACTCCCTCGCGGCAAGGGCGCGGGGAAACCTTTCGGGTGTTGGTCAGACAAATTCTGTTCACGGGAGTCGATGCGTTGCCGGTCACGACGGTCATCGCCCTTTTGCTGGGCATCATCATTGTCACTCAGGCCGGCACGCAGCTTCCCAGGCTGGGGGCGGGAGGGCTGGTGGGAAGCATCATCGTCATCACGGTGATTCGCGAACTCGGCCCCCTGGTTACGGCGTTCATTGTCGTCGGGCGTTCCGGGTCAGCCATTGCGACTGAGCTCGGGAACATGTCGGTAACGCGCGAAGTTGTCGCGTTGCGGCTCATGGGCATTCCCCTCAGCCGGTTTGTCATCATGCCTCGCATGGTCGGCATGGTGCTGTCGATGCTATGCCTGACGCTCTATTTCGATGTGGTGGCGGTGTTCGGAGGCTACCTTGTGGCCGATGCCCAACTGACCATTCCGCTCGATGCGTTCGCGGAGAGTGTGATCAGGGCCCTGTCCACGACGGATGTCTTCATGACCGCGATCAAGGGCCTGGGATTTGGATCGGCGGTTGCGGCGGTCTGCTGTTACCATGGCCTGGCTGTCCGATCCTCCTATACGGAGGTGCCGCAACAAACGACCCGTGCGATGATCAATTCCTTCGTGCTCTGTCTGCTGATCGATGTCGTCGTGACGGTGCCGTTGTATCTATGAGCGGGGAGGCCATCATCTTTGAGAAGGTCCGCGCCCCCATGCTGGGCGGGGACCTACGTCTTGAGATGGATCTCAGGATTAGTTCAGGGGAGTGTGTCGTTTGTGTCGGTCCGAGTCGTGCCGGGAAGAGTCTCATGGTGGAACTCGCCGCTGGACTGGTTGCACCGGAATCTGGACGGGTTTTGGTGTTGGGGCAGGATTGGAAGGAGGTTCCGGATGATGACCCGAGGTCAGTACGGCTGAAGGTCGGCGTGGTGCTGCAACAACCGGGGTTGTTGAGCAATATGACGCTATTTAACAATGTGTTGCTGCCGCTCCGCTATCATCGCGGACCCATGCCGGATCGTCATCGTGAACAAGCGGTCATGGGAGAGTTGGAGCGGCTAGGACTGGCTTCGTTGCGCGATCGGTTTCCTGCTGAGCTCAATCAGGGGGAGGCTCGGCGGGGAGCCATTGCACGGGCCTTGATATTGGAGCCTGATGTCCTCCTCCTCGATGATCCAGTGGCCGGCTTAGACGCCGACATGGTGCTGGGAGTCAAAACCTATATCGACGAACGGCGGGCTCAGCGTCCTCTGACGGTCCTCGCAGCGTTACGCTCCTCATCGCCGTTTGTCGAGGCCGCAGATCGTTTCGTGGTCCTTCGCGATGGGCATGTGCTGGCAGACGGAACCCGCGCCGCAGTGCGTGGCATGGTCCCGCCAGCGCTGCGGCGGTATGTGGACTAGTCGATGCGGTATGGCCGGATGGGAGGTGATCGATGATGCACTATTCTCATCGTCTGTCCAGCGGGCGGTTGGCGCAGATCGTGGGCACGTTCGTGCTGATTCCCGCGCTGATTCTTGCCATGGCAAGCTTTTGGATGTCGAAGACGGAACATCTGTTCGAGTCCAGATATCAGCTCAAGGCCAGCCTGAGTAAATCCTATGGCCTTGAGCCGGGGGCGCCCGTCGTTGTGTCCGGGATTCGCATTGGGCGAGTCAAACAGGTGGAACTCAACGATCGCGGGACGGTCGATCTGACCCTCCAGCTCTTGGCGCGGTATCAGGATATGGTGAAAGATAATTCCGAACTGCACATTACCAAAAGCGGTGTCGTAGTCGGCCAGACACAGGTCGATATCGGTATGGGTACCGCCAATAGTCCGGCGTTGACCGAGGGCGCCACCATCCGTGCCGTTGAACCGAGGGACATCGGAGATCTGCTCAATGAGGTCGAGCCGGTACTGATGGCCGTGAAACAAACGCTGCTGCGCGTAGAAACCATCACTGAGGATATGCAGGGCGGCCTGAAGGCCGGTGGGAAAGCGCTCGAGCAGGTTGCGCTGGCCACGCAGGAACTCCCGGCGGTCGTCGCCTCGGTGCAGCGGACGATTGCGTCCGTCGAGCAGACGGCCACGGCGCTACCGGGCATGACCGGATCCATCAAGCGGACGCTGAGCATGGTCGATCGTGTGACGGCCGATGTCCAGCAGACGACCGGCCGGCTGCCCGCCATTCTCGACAGTGCGCAATCGACGCTCACCAGCGTCAAGCGACTGTCCGATTCGGTGAGTGAAGTGAGCCAGGAGCTGGGCCCCATCATTCACAGCGCTGAGACCACGCTGGCCGACATGTCGATTCTGGTGCGTGGGGCCAAGCAGACGTTTCCCTTCAGCCGGTTTGTGCAGAACGCCGGGCCAGCTCCGAAGGAGCCACCGTTACCCCGCAGGGAAGGAACCCAGAGTTTGAGAGGAGATCAGCTGCGTCGATGAGAGTGCCAACACCGGCTTCAGCAGCGGCATGCTCCACCATAGCCTTGTGTCTGTTGGCGGGATGCGCCAGCCCCCCGCCGCCCGCCTCTCCTGCGCCACCGCCCAAGCCCTGGGCCGAGCAGGGTGAATCGTTGCGGCGCCAGGGTGACCGCTCGCTCATACGGGGCGACCTGACCCGCGCCGGTGAAGAGTATGAGGCGGCGCGTCGGATGGCGGAAAGCCTCGATGATACGAAGGGGCTTATCGTCGCGCTCAATGACGTTGGACACGTTGCCCTCAGGCGCGGGGATGTTCCTCGAGCGGTCAGTTCACATGAGCGAGCCGTGGTCTTGGCGCAACAACTGGGAGAGCCGGGTCTCCTGATGGCCAGTCTGACCGACTTGGCCACTGCGCAACATCAAGCGGGGAGCCTGCAGGAGGCTGAAGGTCGATATGAGGAGGCGTTAGGCCTGGCGGAGCAGAGAGGCGACCGTTCGGTTGAAGCGACGCTCCGGAACAATCTCGGGTTAATACGGCAGGCCAAGGGCGAAGTGGAACAGGCCGCGCAACTGTTCCGTCAGGCCATGGCGTTGAATCAAGCAATGGGGAATCCGGAATCAGAAGCCAGCAATCATGTGAACCTGGGCATATTGGCCGAAGCACGCCACGATTATGACACGGCCGAACAGGAATATGAGCGGGCCCTGGAGTTAGACAAGACGGCGGAACAGCGAATGGAGATTGCAGCGGATCTCTTGCGGCTGGGGAAGATTGCGGATCAGCGGGGGTTTCCCGATCGAGGACTGGCCTATTCAGAGCGGGCTTACCAAGGCTACCTGGCACAAGACGCATTTGCCGAGGCCAGGTCGGCGCTGAGTCAAGCCGTGGCCTGCGCGAAGAAGCTGAAACGAGCCGGAGACATTGCACGGTTGGAGAAGGAATTGACCCGGCTGACCGTGTTGCATCCCGCGCAGTAGCCGGTTCCAGTGACGTGCCGCCGCCGGCCTACTTGATCGCGACGGCCTTCACTTCTTTGTAGGTCGTGTGCCCCTGCAATACTTTCTGAATACCGTCCTGGACCAGGGTCGTCATTCCGTCTTCCATACCGGCCTTCAGCATCTCATCGGTCTTCGCTTTGTTCTGAATCAACTTCTTCATCTTGTCTGTGCCCAGGAGCAATTCGTGCAGCGCCACGCGGCCCTTCAGCCCGGTGCGATTACAGACGTCGCATCCTTTGCCGCGATAGAGACGGAAGTTGGCATCGAACGGGATTTTGAGGGCGTCCCAATATTCGGGGCCATACCCTACACGCAGCTCATCATATTCTTCCTTCGAAGGCTGATACGCCTCCTTGCAGTCTTTGCAGATGCGCCGGGCCAACCGTTGGGCCAACACGCCCAGCATGGCGTCGGCGAAACTGAACGAGTCGCAGCCCATGTCCAGTAATCGGGTGATGGTTTCCACCGCGCTATTGGTGTGCAACGTGCTGAGCACCAAGTGACCGGTCAGCGAGGCTTCAATGCCGGTGTCCGCCGTTTCTTTATCCCGCATTTCGCCGACCATGATGACGTCCGGATCGGCACGGAGGAAGGCACGCATGGCCGCCGCAAAGGTGAATCCAATCTTGGCGTGCACCTGGACCTGGCGCAGGCCGTACTGCGTAATTTCGACCGGGTCTTCCGCTGTCCAGATCTTGATGTCCGGTGTATTGATGTGTCCGAGCACTGAGTGCAGGGTGGTCGTCTTTCCGGAGCCGGTGGGGCCCACGCAGAGAATGATGCCGTACGGTTTTTCCGCGATGCTTTTTATTTCGCGTAGATTGCGTTCGGAAAACCCCATCTTATCGACCGGCAGCGGTTCGCTGGCGGCCAAGATACGCATGACGACGTCTTCGTTATAGCCGGCGGTCGGGATAGTGGCGACACGAAGCTCGATCTCCTTGTTCTCGCCGATTTTAAACTTGATCTTTCCGTCCTGCGGCTTGCGTCGCTCCGCGATGTCGAGGCTGGCCATGATCTTCAGACGCGACACGATGGCCCGGCGATAACTCGGGGGAATTTTCATGTACTCGAAACAGTCGCCGTCGACCCGGAACCGGACGAGGGTGTCCCGTTTTTCACCGTAGGGTTCGATGTGAATGTCGGACGTGCCTTGCCGGAAGGCGTCGGCGATGATTTGGTTCGCTAGGCGCACAATGGCATTGTCGTTTTCATCGAGTCCCGCCGAGGAGGCTTCTTCCTGGGCTTCGAGCTGGGATTCGTTAACCAGTTCGCCGAGAATGTCGGACACATTCTCATTCATCTTGTTGCTGATGTCGGGGGTTCCGGTCGTGCTTGCCAGGAAGAGCGAGATGTCGCGACGCAAACTGACGGCAAATCGGATATTGAGCCCGGGAAAGGTGCGCTTGATATCCTGAACGCGGTCGAGGTCACCGGGATCGTCCGTCAGAATCTCAATGGCGGCGCGGTCTCGCTTGAGCGGCATCCAATGATTCTTCTTCAGATAATCGACATTGAGGTTCTTGAGCAACTCGATGTTGACGATCGTGCGTTCGTTGTATTCGATGTAGGGACACTTGTGGAAGTTGGCGAGCGATTTGCCGAGTTCGGCTTTGGGAATCTTGTGCTTTTCGATCAGCAGCGATTCGATATCCGTCGTGCCTTTTTTGGCTTCGGCGAGTGCCGCATCGAGATCGTGTTGAGAAATCTTTCCATTGGTTAGCAGGTAATCGAATTTGGACGGCGGTTTTTTCGATGTCTTTCGAAGGGTGTAGAACGCGGTTCCCAGGGATTTGGCGATCTCCGCGACGCATTCTTCGTCTTTGCGTGTAAATCGGCCGCCGCTCTTTTTGTTGAGGAGTTGAATCACCCCCATCAGATATTTGTTTTCGGCGACGACGGGATAGGCGAGAACCTGTTTGGTTTTGAAGCCGGTGCTCTTGTCGTACGTGGCATCGTGGGTGAGCGCCGGGTGAATTGCGCTGAGTTCTACTAAGCTGTAGGCATCGCCGACATTGACCGGGCGCAGGTATTTGGCGCAAAACCCCGCCAGGCTTTGCTCGGTGATCGGCGTACGTACTTCGTGAACGGTATCGAGATGCGGATCTTGGAGAAGATTTCTTTCTTCTCTGAATCAACGACGAAGAGCGTGAGGTCTTCTGCGTCGAAACAGCCGAGGATTTCATGGCGCAGATCGAGGAGGATTTGGTGAACGTCGGCGGCGGCGAGGATATGTGAGCTGATGCGTTTGACCTGTTCGGCGTTCCCGGATTTGAGAGTGGCATCGCCACTAGGCAGCGGAGCTTTGGGCTGCATCAACGTGTCTCCACACGGGCTGAACGGGGAATTGCATGCAGGGTCGGAAACGCGATGCCGGCCTGGAATCGTTCGCCGTACAGGAGTTTCGGACGGTGCTTCTTCCGTGTGAGTCAGTGTAGCGCAACGCGTAGTCAAGGCAAGCAAAAGGCATTTTCTCAAACCCGGGCTTGTGCTCGGGATGGTGCTTGCTTGCGGAGATCTGATGTAGCGGTGGTGATGGTCGCGAATGTGGGACAGGGAAGGAGTTTAAGCCGCGGCTTGGAGGAGTGCCGTGAGTGTCGGGATCACCTGATCCGGAGCAATTTTCTTCGTTTCGCCGGTGTGACGGAGCTTCAGCTCGACCTGCCCTTGCGCCAGGCCTTTTTCTCCGATCACCAGATGAAAGGGGGCGCCGATCAGGTCGGCATCGTTGAATTTAACACCCGCCCGCTCGTCTCGATCGTCCCATAGGACTTCAATGCCGGCTTGTTCCATCGCTCGGTAGAGGGACTCGGCGAGTTGGAGAACCGGCTCAGACTGACTGAGCGGCAAGAGGGTGACATGAAAAGGCGCGATCGGAATCGGCCACTTGATGCCCTTGGCATCGTGATTCTGTTCCACTGATGCGGCGGACACACGGCTTACGCCAATGCCATAACAACCCATGACGGCCAGCTGGTCCTGACCCTGCGCATCGAGGAAAGTAGCCTTCATCGCCTGGCTATACTTCGTCCCCAGCATGAAGACATGGCCGACTTCGATCCCCTTCGCCGTCTTTAGAACGCCGTCCTTACGGGGCGAGGGATCGCCGGCTTGCGCATTGCGGAGGTCCGCGAACTGGGCGACTGTGAAATCGCGCTCCCAGTTCACGTCAGTGAAATGGGTATCGACCTGATTGCCGCCGACGACAAAGTTCGCCATGGCCTTCACAGCCCAATCGGCGAGGATCCGGATCTGTTTCAACCCGACTGGTCCCGCAAACCCGACGGGTGCACCGGTCAACTTGGGAATCAACTCCGGCATAACGAGCTCGATATCGGTCGCACCGAGAAGTCGCTTGACTTTGATTTCGTTCACGTCGTGATCGCCTCGAACCAGGATGGCGACGGTTTCGTTGCCGGTGGTGTAAAGCAGTGTTTTGACGAGCTGCGAGGGGGCGATTCTCAAGAACTTGGTGACCTCCTCCACCGTCCGTCGTC
Source organism: Nitrospira sp. (assembly GCA_049840695.1). Classification (GTDB taxonomy): domain Bacteria; phylum Nitrospirota; class Nitrospiria; order Nitrospirales; family Nitrospiraceae; genus Nitrospira_A. The sequence continues at coordinate 5,758 of JASGJV010000032.1, read as the reverse complement.
CGGGGGTGGAGACGGGGGTGAGCGGACGCAATGCAGGCAATGCGGATATTTCGGGTGGAAGAACCTCAGCCCGTTCGACGTTGGCGGCGTAGGTGCCTCCCTCGGCGTAGACGATGGTTTCTTCGCCGGTTTCTGCCAGCACCATAAATTCGTGCGAGGAACTCCCTCCGATCAATCCGGTGTCTGCTTCTACAGGACGGAAGGTCAATCCGCAGCGAGCGAAGATGCGGTTATAAGCATCGTACATTTTCTGATAGTTCAGCCTGGCTCCGGCTTCGTCTCGATCGAAGCTGTACGCATCCTTCATGATGAACTCGCGGCCGCGCATCAACCCAAAACGCGGACGGATTTCGTCACGGAACTTCGTCTGGATCTGATAGAAGTTCAGGGGCATTTGTCGATAGGACCGGACTTCGCGGCGGAAGAGATCAGTAATCACTTCCTCATGGGTCGGGCCGAGGCAGAAATCACGCTCGTGCCGGTCTTTAAACCGGAGGAGCTCTTGTGCCATAGAAGTCCCACCGGCCGGTTTCACGCCACAGTTCAGCTGGGGAAGCGACCGGCATGAGGACTTCCTGTGCGCCGGCCCGGTTCATTTCCTCGCGGACGATGCGTTCGATTTTCCGCAGGACGCGCAACCCAAGCGGAAGATAGGTGTAGATGCCGGCGGCGACTTTCCGGATCAGGCCGGCACGCAGCATGAGGCGATGACTGACCGTTTCAGCCTCGCCCGGATCCTCACGTAATGTTGGAATGAGAGTTTCGGAGACGCGCATGTGGGGCTACGGGGAAATCAACCGCTCGATGTCATTCCAAAATGCGAAAATCATAATACCGACCAGAAGTACCAATCCCACCTGTTGTGCCAGTTCTCGCTGCCGATCTTCAAGTGGTTTTCGTCGAATCGCTTCGATAAAAAAGAATAACAGATGGCCGCCGTCGAGAATCGGGATGGGCAGAAGATTGAGGACACCCAGGTTGATGCTCAGCATCGCCATGAGGAAGACCAGACTGGAGGTCCCCTGTTCGGCCGCATCGCCGGCTGTCTTGGCAATGGTGAGCGGACCGCCGATGTTCTTGCGAGAAATATCGCCGGTAATGATCTTGTAAATTCCGACCACCGTGAGTTCGGTCCATCCCCAGGTCGCCTGGGCTCCCAGCAAGGGGGCTTTCAGCGGGTCGTTGGTTTGCAGAATGGTTTGATTCTGCGCGGAGATGCCGATTTTTCCGACTTCGGCCGGTTTTCCGTCTACCGTGGCCTTTTCACCCATCGGCGTCACGGCAACCGATTGTGCGGCGCCGTTTCGTTGAATGTCGAACTGCAGGGCGTGATTCGGATTTTCCCGGACCAGCGTGGTCATCTGCGACCAGGTAAAGATGTCATGCCCATCAATGCGGAGGACACGGTCGCCGGCAACAAGCCCTGCGGCTTGTGCGCGTGATCCCGGAATTACGGCCGTAATGACCGGCGCGCGTTCTTCAATCCCGAGTTGGAAAATGGTCGTGGCCTTGCCGTTGTCCTGGACCGTGGTCTTATTGGGCGTGACGAGCACCGTTTTGATCTGCTGCCCGCGCGTCAGGTCCAACGTGAGTTGCTTTCCATTGCTCTGCGCGATGTACTTCAGCAGTTCCGCATTCGTGGAAATTTCTTTCTCATTCACCCGGATGACTCGATCGCCGGGCTTCAATCCTGCCTGGTCGGCAGGTGAGCCAGGGAGCACGGCTTCAATTTCAGGAATGATGTCTTTGAAGCTGGGCACGGGCAGGGTGTAGCCCATGCCGATGTACGCCGTATAGATCAAATAGGCCAGGATGAAGTTGAAAATCGGTCCCGCAGCCACAATCAGGGTCTTACCCCAGAGAGACTGATGAACGAACGCCCGTTTCTTGTCTTCCGGCGTCAGCGGTTCATGCTCGTCTTCGCCGAAGAGCTTGACGTAGCCACCGAGGGGCACGATCGACAGGAGGTATTCGGTTTCACCGATTTGCCGTCCGAAGATCTTCGGCCCGAACCCGAGGGAGAATTTGAGGACCTTGACCCCGACCCAGCGTGCGGCCAGGAAATGTCCCGCTTCATGGAAGGCGACGAGCACGCCTAGGACCACCAGGAACGGAAGGGCCCAGTGAGTCAGCATCGACACCACGTCAGGGGACCAGGCAAAGGTTGTTCCCACAACAACACTCCTTAGGTTCAGGGTATTACCGCGTCAAGGCATGCACGAGGGACTCGGCTTTTTCGCGAGCCCAGCGATCCGCTTCCAGCGCATCATCCAAACCATCGATGGGTCGCGGCTGGTGAGCTGCCATTGTACTCCGAATGATGTCCGGAATATCGAGAAAACGGATTCCGTTCTGCAGGAACGCTTCCACAGCCACTTCATTGGCGGCGTTCATCGTGGCCGGCATGGTGCCGCCGATCCTCAAGGCTTCGTAGCCTAGCTGCAGGCACGGAAAGCGATCATGATCCGGCTTGAAAAAGGTCAAGGTGCTCACTTCGGTCAAATCCAGAGAGGGAAGATCCAACGGCATCCGTTCAGGATACCGCATGGCGTAAGAAATAGGGGTCCGCATATCAGGCAGGCCCAATTGCGCGATCACCGACCGATCTCGGTATTCTACCAGAGAATGGATAATGCTCTCCCGATGCACCAAGACCTCGATCTGGGTTTCCGGAATATCAAAGAGCCATCGCGCCTCAATAACTTCCAACCCCTTATTCATCAACGTCGCTGAATCAATGGTGATTTTCGACCCCATCTTCCAGTTCGGGTGTTGCAAGGCTCGTTCAGGGCTGACGTCTTGTAACTGCTCGCGGGAAAATCCCCAGAGCGGCCCTCCGGAGGCTGTGAGGATAATGCGCTTGACGTCCTCACGCCGGTGCCCCTCAAGGGATTGGAAGATCGCGCTGTGTTCACTATCGATGGGGAAAATGCGAACCTGGTGTTTGTGGGCTTCCGCCTGCATCAGGGCGCCGGCCATGACCATCGGTTCCTTATTCGCCAGGGCGATTTGCTTGCCGGCTTTGATTGCGGCCAGCGTGGGCAACAATCCCGCGCCGCCTACGATAGCTGAAATCACCGATTCAGCGTCCGGGGATTGCGCAACCTGGGCCACCCCTTCGTTGCCGGAGAGAATTTTAACCGGCAGGTCTGCACACCGTTGTCGCAACTTTTCCGCGGCCGGCTCGTTGGCCAGGGCGGCAAAGTCCGGGCGGAAACGCCGGATTTGCGCTTCCAGCTTGTCGTCATTCGAGCCCGCCGTCAGGCCGATGACGCGAAACTCGTGCGGAAACCGATCCACAATATCGAGGGTGTTCGTGCCGATCGAGCCGGTCGAACCCAGAATCACGATGTTCTTCATGGCGTACTCCAGAGCAGGCGACCGGTCACCCATTACACGGTCGTGACGATCGCGACATAGTAGTAGAAGGCCGGTCCAGTGAACAAGAGGCTATCCAGGCGATCCAACATCCCGCCGTGGCCGGGAATCAAGGCGCCCGAGTCTTTGAATCCCGTGCTGCGTTTCATAGCCGATTCCGCCAGGTCGCCGATGAGGCCGGCGAGGGTGAGGATCACCCCGAGCACCAAACAATCGACCAGTGAGATGCCGGGAAGGAACCAGGCCCGCGCCACGACCGCTCCCAGGCAGGCCAGGAGAATTCCTCCCGCCAACCCTTCATAGGTTTTTTTCGGGCTGACCACTGGGGCCAGCGGGTGCCGTCCCACGGACTTTCCTGCGATATAGGCGCCGGTATCGGCCGCCCAGGTCACCAGGACGACGAAGAAAATCAGTAAGGCCCCGTCAGGCATTGCTCGAATGAGCAGCAGGGAGCCGAGCAAGAGTCCGATATACAGGACACCCATCACCAGCACCATGCCATCCCTCAGCGAATCGCGCAAGGCTTTGCCTGAGAGCAGGGGCATACAGAGCGCCATCACGACCGTCCCGATCAACACGGTACGGTCTGCCACGACCGTCGGCCATTGGATGCTGCTCAACAGTAACCCGGTTGCGGCGACTCCGAACCAACTCCACCAGGGCCAAGGCGCTTGGGCCAAATGGAGCCGGTAAAATTCCGCGACGGCCAGCATCCCGGAGACGGCGACCAACCCGAAGAAGGCGATCGGCCCGAGGTCGTGCACCAGGATATAGAAAACCGGCAGAAACACGACCGCGGCCATCACCCGGCGAACGGTTTCCGAGGAGGAGCGTGGTCGATCCTTGTCCACCGTGGGTGACATCTCCTCGCACTGGCATGCTCCCGGTTTCACCACGGGGGGACTAGGAGGAGACGCTACTGAACACTCGGCCGAAACGGCGTTCGCGCCGCTGGTATTCAATCAACGCGACCAAGGTTTCGCGCCAACGGAAATCCGGCCAGAGAGTCGGGGTGAAGTAGAGTTCCGTATAGGCCAGTTGCCATAACAGAAAATTGCTGATGCGGGTTTCTCCGCTCGTGCGGATCAACAGATCCGGGTCGGGCAGGTCGCGCGTATACAGGGCCTGTTGCATGGCATGTTCATCGATCTGATCCAGAGACAACCGCCCCTCTTGTACCGACCGCGCCAGCTCCTTCGCGGCATCGGCCAGTTCCGCACGGCCGCCGTAGCTGAGGGCGACGTTCAGGATCAACTTGTCCAGATGCGCCGTTTCCCGTTCGGTCGTACGCACCCAGCGTAGTGCCGATGGCGGTAGCGACGTGACCCGGCCGATCGTCTGGAAGCGCACACCTTTTTCGACCAGGCTGGAACGTTCGGTTGAAAGGTAGTGTTCCAGCAATCCCATCAAGGCCGTGATCTCCTGGGCCGGCCGGTTCCAATTTTCCTGGGAAAATGCATAGATGGTGAGCACCTTGATCCCGAGGTCGAGCGATAGCGAGATCAATTCCCGGACAGACTTAATGCCTTCCTGGTGACCGGCAATGCGGGGCAGTCCGCGCAATTCGGCCCATCGGCCGTTGCCATCCATAATGACGGCCAAATGTTTCGGCAGGAGATCAGGGTCGAGTTGCGAGAGCAGATCGGAGTCAGGTGCAGGCTCGATATCGCGGGATCGAGGATCGCTCATGGAACGGCGTAGGCACCTTTTCTTGTAACGACGTGAATCCTCAGACAGGTAACGCGAGTCTAGCGGTGGGGTATGGGAAAGTCAAACAATATTTCCCGATTTCGCTGTATTTGCAGATGGTTCGGGAGTGTTTACATTGCGCCTCCAGAAAAGAGTACGTTATACTCACGCACCGTACGAGAGGAGTTATCCATGTCCAATGACAAGTCCGGCGCACTGGCGCGTTTCGGGGTCACCGATCGAGACATCGAGCAAGCGCTGGGACGGGTGAAGGTCTCCGCCGTCAACTATGCCGACCTCTATTTCGAATATTGCCAGTCGGAATCGGTCTCTATGGAAGAGGGGATCGTCAAACGTGCGACAAAAAGTGTCGGGCAGGGGGTTGGCGTGCGGGCGACGGCCGGTGAAAAAACCGGGTTTGCCTATTCCGATGAGCTCACCGCCAAGGATCTGAACATGCCGCCGATACGGCACGGTATATCGCGAATTCGGTTCAAGGGACGGCCCCGGTTCCCGTCACCCATCGGCCGGCTCTGGCTCGGAATCTGTATCCTCACGACCGCGCCACGATTGAAGTGGCCACCCGCGACCGTGTGACGCTGTTGAACGCCATTGATGCAGAAGCCAGGCGGTATGATTCCCGGATCAAGAACGTCATGGCGGCCTACAATACCGAATATAAAGTGATGTT
>JASGJV010000031.1:0-183278 GCA_049840695.1 Nitrospira sp. | reverse complement strand
TCAAACAACAAGCAATATCGTTCATTCTAGTGCTTCAAGCATGAAGCTCCTAGCAATGAGACATTATTAACTTCGTTGGGAAGAGTCGGCTGGATGCTGGAGGTACATATCGTCACATCTACAGGCATCAATGAGAGCGAATGAGGAACGAAAAGCCCTCCGACAACTCAGTCGAAGGGCTTTAAGACATCACAACGAAGTGAACTTACTTCACTTCCTTCACTGGTGGAAATGCGCCATGAGCCATTGATGATGGAGGGGTCGCGTTCCTTGGGCCAGTACAGTCTCATCATCAGGATGAACTTGCCACTCGGTGGCTGGGAGCCAGTTGGCTTCCTTGTCCTGCACCGGGGGATTCGTTCTGGATGTAGAGAATCAAGCGATCCATCCGAGTTATACTTCAGATTGTTGCGTGGGCTCACAGTGTACTTGTTCAGCGGGTTCTTCACGAAGAAGTAGTCGCCATAGTACATGATGATCGACCAGAAGCCATCAAGCTGGTGGTGCCATGCCACGGTCAAAGTGCATGACGTACTTGTTCGCGCCGCTGTAAGCCTTTGCCAGTTGCATCCTTCTCGCTCGTGGGATATACAGCATCCTGTGGACGGTTGGCACCCAGGCCGATAGCGGTGATCAATGCACGCTGTAGATATTTGGTACCGTACAGACCGGTATCAGTAGTGAAAATCCAGCCATTCTGATCGACACCTGCATCCTTGAAGTGAGCCATGATCTTTTCAAAGCCGACCTTGGGCACATCCCTTCAGTGCACCGGCCACCACAGGATCAGCCTTGCTGATGTCGAATTCCTGGCCACGGACGATGCCGAGCCGTTTCATCTTGGCTTCCATCAAGCCATCATTGATGCTTGGTGGATTATCCTTCATGAGCTTCGCAAGCAGCGTGAAGTACTCGCCAGCATCAGGCGGTTGACCTGTTCGCGGACAGCGGTCTTCATGTCAATGCTGGAATCGACCTTCGCCTTCAGGTGCGGTGTAAGGCTTGCCATAGGAACTGAGTGGCACGAGTGTGCAACCATCCTGCATGGCATGAACATCCTTGTAAATCTTCTGGGGTGCCGGTGCAGTAGATGCGGCCGAGCAGCCAGACCATGCTGGTAGGTGAACGATATTCGACCACACCTTCAGGCAAAGTGCCTTGCCAGTAAGGGCCAACGATGGCGTACTTCTGTGCTTTAGTACCGGTGGTGCATTTGCCAGGAACCTGGAAGACATCGGTCCAGCCGCTCAGCATCGGGAAAGAGGTAGTAGCGATCATGTGCATCGGGGATCGAAAGGATGTAGGGTTCCTTGGCGACATCGACCCATGCTGAAGTATAGAGCGTGTCTGCATTGGGTGCAGTCCACATCGCGAAATTCAGCGGTGGGATACGATTGCATGCGGACGAAGTGTCCCATCGGTGCATGCGTACCTTCAGACTTGGCGACATTGGTCATCACCCGACGGGAGTATTCCATAGTTACCAGTGGATAGCCATAGATGTAGGCTTCCAGACCGAGTTGCCGAGCTTCCGCTTCGGTGATAGGGCCAGTGTTAGCCTGTGACTCAGCGGGACAGCATTTCCACGTAACGTTCACGGTTGTTTCGATTCGGGAAAAGTGGCGGTAACAGCTTACGCCGTTGCCCTTCCTGTCCATGAACCGCTGGCACTAAACTGGTGAACAGCAAACCTGCTGCCAACAGCCTCATCGTAAACCGACGATGCCTACTCATACGTTGCCTCCTCAAGAGAAATGTCGTGTGGGTGACACGTTTCTGGGAGCATTTTATATTGATCCACCGTCGAATGCTTCTTCCGCCTTCTCTGAAGATTCCATGCCCCGCCTCCGTGTCGTCGCATGCCGAAGGTCGTCACCCGCGACCCTCTTTTCGCCAACGACATCAATACTGCTCGCTTCTCGCATGCATTCGCCCCCGCAACCACTGGCAATAACTCTAGGTCCGCAACAAGCTGCGGAATCGGGGGATTGACCGGTTGCGGAGGTATGGGGGGAGGAAAGGGCTCAGGCGGAAACGGATTCGGGCCGGGATCCGGATTCGGATTCGGCTCCGGAAACGGCGTAGGCCCGGGGCGATTTTGCGCCATACAGTTCGAGGGACGATTCATAGGACACCTTTCTCAGTGTGGAACAGTCACCGATGACAGTCCCGCCTGGAGCCGGTCTTCGACCACGTCCAGCCGATATTGCTGAAAAACGAATCGATATATTGCTTTCGTTCACTGGGTTTGTAATCCAGGAGAAACGCATGTTCCCAGACGTCCATGACGAGGATGGGTAGAAAGCCCGCCACATTTCCATGCTCATGCAAGGACACCCAATGGTTGGACACAAGCCCCCGAGCGGGATCGACATTACAGATGGCCCATCCAACCCCCCGCATCATACCGACACTGCAAAAATCGGCCTTCCATCGCTCATAACCGCCGAAGGTATGTTCTACCGCCCGGTGAAAGGCAGAACCGTTTGGTGGCTGCGCTGCTCCTCCACGCCGCAGGTTGCCAAAATAATATTCGTGCAACACCATCCCGTTGAACTCAAATCCCAATCTTCGCGTCAGTTCCGAGTACGCCGGCATTTGTTCGTGATCAACGTGTCCTCGTTGCACAAACCCGGATAGTTGCTCGCGCAGTTCATTCGCGGCCTTCACATAACCTTCATAGAGCCCGAAATGAACGCGTAGCGTTTCATCGGAGATTCCGGACAATCCGAACAGGTCAAACGTTTTGGCTTGATATGGTTGAGGTACGGCCATGGTCAGTCCCTTTCATTGTACTGGAGCTTGCTTCACCATATGCCCGGAGTTCGACCATCCCAACTAGGCGATGCCCTTGCATCACGTTGCCTAGGCAGGGGGCTTTCCTAGGCGCATTATTTCGTTGATTCGGGCATTATCAGCAGAATGGAATCGATGGGCTTGACTGGCAGGAGCCCCCGTGCAAAGACCGGACATACCTGCTAAGGTGAGCAATCACGAAGACGCCGAGCGCACCATCTCGGTAGTCCCAGCGGAGAGGAAGGAGCATCGTGGCCAGAGCACGCATCGTCATCGCCGATGACCATAGTCTCGTGTTGGAGGCTTACCGACAATTGCTGGAACCTGACTTCGATGTGGCGGGTACGGCTTCAAACGGCCAGGAACTCCTGAACATCGCCCCGGCGTTGAACCCCGATATTATCCTGCTCGATATTTCGATGCCGACCATGAACGGGCTGGAGGTCACGAAACAGCTGCGTGCCGCCGTGCCGCACGCCAAGATCATTTTCGTAACCATGATGAGCGAGCCCTTTTATATTTCGCAGGCCTTTCAGATGGGTGCCTCAGGCCTCTGCTTGAAACAATTCACTTCCACAGAATTGTTGTCTGCGCTCAATGCCGCCCTCAAGAATCAGCGTTACATCTCGCCGCAACTCTCCCTCGAGGTGCAGGATGCGATCGAAACACCCTGGGTGAAGCCGGAAGGATTCTCCTCCAAGTTGACGCCTCGCCAGCAGGAGGTGCTGCAGCTGCTGACGAAGGGCATGTCAACGGAAATCGCCACGACCATGCATGTCTCGACAAAGGCCGTGGAATTCCACAAAGGCAACATCACGCGCCGCCTCGGCATCCGCACCACCGCGGAACTCACGCGCTTCGCCTTATCGCAAGGCCTCACAAAACTAAGCGATCAACATCCCTGAAAGATTATGGCTGAGAGCCGGGAACGGTGGGCTGCTGCGGCATGGCAATAAGCCCGATGGCAATGGCATGTTTGGTCAATTCGGCCGTGCTGTGAACACCGAGCTGTTTCATGATACGGGTTTTGTGAAATTCGACGGTCTTGATGGATACGTTCAGCGTGGAGGCAATTTCCTTTGTGGATTGTCCTTCCGCGATCAACTGCAGCACTTCCCGCTGCCGGCCGCTGAGCGAGTCATTGGACGGCGGCGCCCCGGCCGGAGCCGGTGCAACTGGATGAAGCGCCTGGGCAACCAGGTTCTCCGCCACACTCGGTGACACGTAGAGTCGGCCCTTCAAGACTTCCTTGATTGCGAACACCAATTCGTCTGCCACTGATTGCTTCAACACATAGCCGGAGACTCCGGCGCGAAAGGCTTCGGTGACGAAATACTGTTCGCTGTGCATCGTAAGGATGAGCAGCTTGACCTCGGGAACCGATTTCTTGATTTGCCGGCATGCATCGAGGCCGTTCAAAAGCGGTAGTGCGATATCCACGAGCGCAATATCCGGCTTTTCCTTTTCCACAGCACGGACGAGGGCGCGGCCGTCTGCCGCTCTGCCGCACAGCTGAAAATCGTGTTCCAGCAGTTTTTCTACACCTTCTGCAACGAGTGTATGGTCGTCGGCTATGAGTACTCAGTGGTTTCATGGATATGCTCCGGGCTAGTGGAAAAGCCGAGTAGGAACTGCTGTGGAATCCTACCACTCTCTTCAGACGAATACGAGTGGCCCGTCGCTCACAATTCCTTCGACCAGAAAAAAACGATGCCATGGCCGCCCTTGGTGGGCGGCGCGCCGCCTGGATCCCGATAGATCCCGAAGTTGTAGGTGTAGTTGAGCTCCACCTGCGATTTCCAGGGGGCCCCCGTTACCAATCCGCCGCCTAACGCCGGCATGGAGTCCGTGATATTTTTTACCGCCGCGTTCGAAGTAAACACCGGACGCTCAACTAATCCCCAGGTCGCCTCGACGTAGGGGTACATAAAAAACAAGGCCTCATAACGATATCGGCAAGTTTGGCCTACGGCATAACGGGTCGGAAATAATTCGTTGAAGGCCACACCATGGATCATGGGAAGCGAAATGGCTTCCCACTCATACCCCGTCGGCCGGCCAGGGAGGCGGAAGGCCGAAAATCGATCCAGATCCTTCCCGATGCCTCCATGAATACTGCTCAACAGACGGTGCTTGTCGCTCTCGATGAACGGCAAGCCAGTAGCCAACAAGGCGTAGGCGCTGGCTTGAATGTACGTCTGTTCTTTTTTGAAATCCGGCGTATTGAACGGAGCGCCTCCCCATTGATCCCACTTCGCCCGATGGCCATGCACCACATCGCCGCCCATCGTGAACCCCGAGTGCGGCAGTTCCATCAGATTACGTTTCAGGGCGTCGGCGCGAATTCGGAAATGAATCCGCCCCTCATACGTGTCCTTCGGCACGCCATAGTCCGCGGAGGTGTGCCGGTCCCTTTAAACCAGCAGGGAATATCCTGCTTCGTACGTGAGGGAAACGTTGACCGCGCTGTCCTGGCGAAACGGATGGACCGGAAGCCGATACCCCAGCCCGGCTCCGGCGAATGCATAACTCCACTCCAACTCCGTACCTCGCTGCCGCTGACCCTGCACATACTCCGAGCGGCCGAAAGGCAGGATGAAATTATCCCAGGTGAACAGGAGCGACCAGTTCGGATAATCGCGCAACCCGATGGTATAGTCCACATCGTTGACGACGCCGGAAAAGGTCCCACGGAGGCGCCGGTTGTCGTCATCCCAATTCCGCCAGACATATAACGCACCGAAGGGAAGCACTTCCTGTTGCGTAGGCCCATTTGGGATCGCCTGAATCCCGAAGCTGATGGCTGTGACACTGCGCCGGTCCCTAGGCGGTACATAATTTCTTCCCCGAATAGGGTGGTTCGAAACGGCTCACCGGCAATGGGGGTAGGCTCTTCGGCCAGCACCGCGTCCGGCCCCAGCCTAAACATGGCATCACCGATTGCGCCGATAGAGAACATACATACTATGCTGCAACTGACAGCAAAACACCATTCATAGAGAGTACGGCCCATCGATTCTAGAGTTCCTGACAGTGCATGTGGGATTTCTTGACAGCCGATGTCCATCTTATATGTCAGTCGTGACACAACTCGCTCCTAGTAAAACCCCTGGGAGAATGGCTTGAACAGCCGAGTTCATTTTTTTGTGATGGTCGCGCAATCCATGGAAAACAACGGGTCTGATTCCTAGGCCGCATGATTTCCCAAACAAGGAACATTCCCAGTGTCCTACGACCTTCACGAGAGATACGTTCACGACAATGAAACGTACCTATCGCGCTCGGCCACATCACCTCAATCGAACGTGCACTCGCTTACCTGGCTGGCGGTCCTGTCTCGCTGTCACCGCCTTTTGCCTCCTCACGTTGACGACGCTGTTCGCGAAACCGATCGAGGTGGTCTATCCGGAAGGCGTCAGTGAAGGATTTGTCACCCTGAAGACCTTGGGACGGGAAGAAGCTCGCCGATGGAGAACTGAGCCAGGTGACGACCGGTGCCGATCGCCTGGCCAGCCGGCTCACCTTTCGCTTTTCCGACGGATCGCTCTATGACGAAACCGTCACGTTTTCCCAAAAGAAACATTTCTCCATGCTCAGTTACCAATTGACCCAGCGAGGACCGGCATTCCCCGAGTCCCTCGTCATATCGCTCAATGGAGAGACGGGACAGTATCAAGTCCGGCAACACGAAAAGACGCCGGATGAAAAGGTGATCACCGGACGCATAGACCTTCCGGCGGATGTGTACAACGGCCTGACCATTACCATCCTCAAAAATCTTCGCGGACGAACCGGCGCCATCGTTCACATGCTGGTGTTTAATCCCGAACCCAAGCTCTACGAAGTCGAACTGGCTCGAGTCGATGAGGAAGACACGCGCAACACCACCAGGAAAGAAACCAAAGCCACGGCCGTCCATTACAGCCTCAAACCTCGCCTGGGATGGTTCACGTCAGCTTTGGCCCGGCTTCTCGGACGAACTCCGCCGGATTACCACTTTTGGCTGATCAAGAAAGACGCCCCCGCCTTCGTGCGTTTCGAAGGCAGCCTCTACGCAGGCGGACCAAGCTGGAGAATCGAACAGATTGCGCCGCGCGTCAAACAAGCACGGGTCTCCGCACGCGAGTGATCTGTCACGGGACGCGTTGTAAAGCGGCATCCAGCGGGACAAGGTCTCCTGAATCCCTGCCGATGGCCAAGGCCTCCAGCGCGCGGCCAAACCGATTGATCGTCCCGTTTCCCCTGATCCTCACATGATCCCCGACATGGAAGGAGCGCCGGAGTGCGGACTGGCGTTCGGGGGAAACGAACCTGGCTCTCATCCGACAGCAACATGCCTTGAATATGTTTTTTCAAGGGATGATAGAAGAATGCGCGAATGGTTCCCGCCGCGCTCATTTCAGTCATCGACAGGGTATGCTCCTGCTCCTGCATGGGGAGGTTCAGCCGTAGGGGCACGGCAAACGTTGTTCCCGTCGTCACATTGGTCACCGCATCCGCTTGAACCAGCCGTTCAGTGGCCAGGAGCCGGCCGTAGACCCGCACGACATGCCCTGGAGCAAACGCGCGGACGAGCTGATCGGCCGCGCGAGAGGTGACGTACAGATGAATCCCCCCGGCGAGGAATAATCCTTCCACCTCTCCTCGTGGATCCAGAATAAAACGCTCCACGGTTCCCTCTGCAGCGAGAGCCCCATGGGCCTGTTCATGCTGCGTGGCTCCTGCGGACAGCACCGGTTCCGCCGACCAGACAGTGCATGGAGCGGCCTGGCCCAACACGAGGCCACCCGTCGTGAGGCCGATGATCACGATTCCTCTGCCGCCTACCCGATGCATCCTTCCATTGGCCCTTGTCACCTGATCGCTCAACTCCGTTGCCGGCGCTCGGCTGGGCTTTCCATGCGAGAAAATCCATAGGCCGAGTCGATGAGGGACACGTGGGAAAAGGCTTGCGGGAAATTTCCGACCAGCCGTTGGTTCTTCAAATCGTATTCCTCTGACAACAATCCGAGGTCGTTGCTCAACCCGATCAACCGCTCGTACAACCGGCGCGCCTCCTCTACTCGTCCGGAGAGCAACAGGTTGTCCACCAGCCAGAATGAACAGGGCAGGAACATCCCTTCCTCCCCCGGCAGCCCATCCACCTTGCCAGTGGGTTGATACCGCATGACCAACCCATCCACCGTCAGTTCGCGTTCGATGGCGTGCAACGTACCCTGCACGCGGGGATCGAATGCCGGGAGAAATCCCACGAGCGGAATCATCAATAAACTGCCGTCCAGTGATGTCCCCCCATAATATTGCACGAACGTTCCTCGATTCGAATCGTACCCTTCGCGGCATACCTGTTCATGAATCGTCTCACGCAAGGCGCGCCATCGCTCGAGCGGTCCGTCGACATGACATCGTTCGATGGCCTTCACCGCCCGATCCACCGCCACCCAGGCCATCACCTTGGAATGGGTGAAATGCCGGCGCGGGCCGCGGACTTCCCAAATGCCTTCGTCGGGGCGATCCCAGGCGGTCTCGAGAAATTCCATGATGGCATGTTGGACGCGCCAGGCATCTTCATTCCCCGCCAACCCCAATTCTCTGGCCTGGTGCAAGGTATCCATCATTTCCCCATAGACATCCAACTGAAACTGTTGGGAGGCCGCATTGCCGATGCGTACCGGGGCGGACTGTTCGTAACCGGGCAGCCAGTTCAACTCCAGTTCCGTCAGCCGCCGCTCTCCCCTGATGCCATACATGATCTGCAGGTCGGAAGGTTTTCCAGCCACCGCACGCAGGAGCCATTCTCGCCAGGCCTTGGCTTCACTGTGGTAGCCGGCCGACATCAGGGAATACAACGTGAAGGTCGCATCTCGAATCCAGCAGTAACGGTAATCCCAATTACGTACTCCACCGATCAATTCCGGGAGCGATGTGGTAGGCGCGGCGACAATGCCGCCCGTCGGGGCATAGGTCAGCGCTTTCAACGTGATCAATGAACGGATTACAGGGTTCCGCCAGGGGCCCTGGTATGTGCAGTGTTGTGACCATTTCTTCCACCAGAGCTCAGTCTGAGCCAACGCTCGTTCCGTGATCAGCGGTTTGGGTGGCGGGTCATGCGAGGCCCGCCACGTCAGCGTCAAGGGGATGTCCTGTCCTTCGGTGACGGTGAAGTCGGCGACGGTCGAAAACCCCACTCCCTTCAAGGCCAGTTCAGTTTCGAGATAGACTGAATCAGGGCCGGCCACCGCCTTCAGAAAGCGGCGCTGATGGCTGACCCAGGGCACGATCGATCCATAGTCGAATCGCAAGGTCAGGTCCATCTTCATGCGCACGGCTCCCTTGACTCCCACAACGATACGTACCACATTAATGTCGCGGTCACGCGGCGGCATAAAGTCGAGCAACATCGCTGTGCCCGTTGGCGTCTCGAAGAGCGTTTCCAGCACGAGGGTGTCACCCCGGTACCGTCGACGAATAGTTGTGTTATCCTCGTGGGGCGTAATGAGCCATCGTCCATGCTCAGGCGTGCCGAGCAGCGCGGCAAAGCAGGCTGGTGAATCAAAGCGGGGGAGACAAAGCCAGTCGAGAGACCCCTGGCGGGAAATCAGAGCGGCTGTGTGGGTATCTCCGATCAGTGCATAGTCTTCGATTTTTGCCGCAACGTTCATAGGCCAATTCCGTGGTGCGGTGGAGTGAAGAGTGATTCGTTTTAAACTGTACAGGCGGGCACACGCCTAAACAACCCCTAACATCTCAGGAGGACAGCATGAGAAAGGTCCTGGCGAAAAAAACGCAGCCCCGCAAGAAAACCACTTCGGCGCAAAAGCGTACCTCCAAGAGGGATATCGAACCGTCGGCGCATGTGATCGAAAGAAAAAGGAAGAAGAAGCCCGCCGCATCGCCCTCGGCCAAAAAGATCACCATGGTGAAGAAGAAGAGTTCCAAGACCAGCAGGACTCGATCGTCCGATTCCAGCCGCCAAGCCAAAAGCGTCGGCCGGGCCGTCGGCAAGGTGCTCGGCCGAGCCATCGGAACCGTAGAGCGGGCCCTTACACGCGTGATGCCAAATAGTGATGCACTGAAGAAATAGCGCGGCGACACTTCAAGGAAGTGAGTTGCTAGGGGGTCGCCTAGTACGGATGTTGTGGGGGAACCTCTACACTGAAACCAGGCAAACGAGGGACGACAACCTCGTGAGGCGTGGAGGTGAACCCCATGGCATTCCAAGTGGTTTCCAAACTCCTGAGCACGACTCTGCTCCTGGCTGCGGCGTTACCAACGACTCCAGTCGCGGCAGATTCAGGTCCCCCATTAACGGAACCGGGACAGTCTCAACCGCCCTCGATACAACAGCCGCCGCCTGCCGCACCCCCGTCCCGCATCGACCCGGGAATCCAAAAAGCTCCCGACACGGTTCCCAATCCTAAATCCATCGTGCCGCCGCCTGTGGTCGATCCCAAGATGGCGATCGATCCTGAACGACCGGGCGGGCCGGCACATCCGAAGCCGCCGGCGCCGTCAGACAAACCGCCCGTGCCGCCGCGATGAAACACGTCGGTGCATCCTGAATTTCAGGAGTTGCATGCAGGGATGAGCCGTTCATGTTACGGCGGATTGATCCGGCGATCTTTCCAATAGATCAGGCGGGCACCCGGTTTAAAGGTGACGTAATACCATATCCACTCGAACATCACCCGCGCTCGATTGCGAAAGCCGATCAGAAAAAAGATGTGGACGAAGCACCAGGCCAGCCAAGCGACAACCCCGGAGAGTGAGACCGGACCGAATTGCGCCACCGCCTTGGCACGTCCGATGGTGGCCAGTATTCCGCGATCCCGATATCGAAACGGTGAGCGTTGTTCCTGGGGAACACACCCGACAATGATGTCGGCCACGTAACGGCCCTCCTGCATGGCCACTGCCGCCAGTCCAGGCAACGGCTTCTGCTCGGCCGACAGACAGTGCGCCGCATCGCCGATCACGAACACCCAAGGGTCTTCTTTGAGACTGAGATCAGGGCCGACTTTCACTCGTCCCGAGGAATCCAGGGGAACGCCCAGAGAAGCGAGGATGGGAGATGCCACATTGCCCGCAGCCCAAATTATATGAGGGCTGCTGATGAACTCTGACCCGGCCAGCACGCCCTTCGACGTCACCTCCTGAACCCGGCAGTTCAGCAGCACCGTCACCCCCAGGCTTTCGAGTGAGGCTTGAGCCCTCCTCGACAAGGCTGGAGGAAAAGCCTCAAGAATACGCGCGCCCCCTTCGATGAGAAGAATTCGAGAAGCCGCTTGATGTAAGACCGGAAAATCCGGCGTCATCGCCTTTCGCCCGATCTCCGCGAGCGCCCCTGCCAATTCCACTCCCGTGGGGCCGCCCCCAACGATCACGAAGGTCAGTTCATCGCGCGCCTCGGGTGTGCCCTTCAGGCGTTCAGCCTTCTCAAAGGCCATGAGCATGCGTTCGCGAATCTCCAATGCATCCGGCAGGGTTTTTAAACCGGGGGCGTCCTGTTCCCAGGTGCTGTGGCCGAAATATGAGTGCCGGGCGCCGGGGGAGAGAATCAGACTGCTGTAATAGACCGGCTCACCGTTCCGAAGTTCGATGCGACGGGCTGAACGGTCAACTGCCCGCACGTCGTCCATCATGATCCGGACATTTCGTTGGCTTCGAAGAAGTGTGCGAAGGGGCCAGGCAATGTCGGCCGGTGACAGCGCCGCGGTGGCAACTTGATAGAGCAACGGCTGGAAGAGGTGGTGATTCATTCGATCGATGAGTATGACCTCCCCCTTCAACTGATGCAGAGCTCGCGCCGCCGCCAACCCTCCGAATCCCCCGCCGACAATGACGACGGGATCTCGACTCTCCTCGCTCACATGCATTTTCCCTCACGCCCGACTGGGAAGAACAGCGGGGGCCACGCTGGGCGCATCATCTCCGCACGAGCGCAACAGAGCCACTAGGGAGCCGCCTAGTTCTGGCCGGTGGAGCAGGGTCGCTATGATCCATCTCGCAGGAGCGGCATTCCCTCACCGTATTTGTGGTCTGATGCACATGCCAGCCACCTGCCTTCACATCACATCCACCGTTCACACACATTCATTGTGCCGGGAAAAGGAGCCCCAGGTATGAAGATCGCTCAGATCGCTCCCTTATGGGAAAGTGTTCCGCCGGTGCTCTACGGCGGGACGGAACGCGTTGTCTCCTTCATTACGGAAGAACTGGTCCGCCAAGGTCATGAGGTCACACTCTTTGCCAGCGGAGATTCCACGACACAAGCCCGCCTCATGCCCATGTGCGGCGAAGCGCTCCGCCCCTCAAAAGTCGTCATGAACTATGAAGCGCCTCTAACCGCCATGATCGAAAAGGTATTCAGTTCGGCGGCCGAGTATGACCTCATTCATTCACACCTTGAATTCATTCCCTTCCCGCTGGCCAAACGATGCCGGACGCCGATGCTCACGACCTTGCATGCCCGTCTCGACCAACCGGAGCTCATCCCGGTGTTCCGGAAGTTTGCCGACCTCCCGCTCGTGTCCGTCTCGGAGGCGCAACGAGAACCGCTTCCCTGGGCTAACTGGCTGGCGACGATCCATCCTGGTGTGCCGAGTTCGCTCTATACGCCCCGGTACAACCAGGGACAGTATCTCGTGTTCCTTGGTCGCGTCGCCCCCGAGAAGGGACTTGACCGGGCCATTGAAATCGCGAAGCGCGTCGAGATGCCGATACGCATTGGCGCCAAAATCGACGCGCAACATGTCGAATACTACAAGTCGGTCATCGAGCCGCTTCTGGAGCATCCGCTGGTCGAGTTTGTGGGAGAAGTGACGGATCTTGAAAAGGATGATTTACTGGGGGAGGCCTATGCGCTGCTCGCTCCCTATGCATGGCCGGAACCGTTCGGTCTTGCCCTCACTGAAGCGCTGGCCTGCGGCACCCCGGTCATCGCATCACGGTGCGGAGCCATTCCTGAAATCATCGAACATGGGGTGACAGGTTTTTTATGCGACTCTCTCGAGGAGATGACCCAATCCATCAGGCATGTTCCGCTGCTTGAACGAACCCGATGCCGGAAAGCATTTGACATGCGATTTACAGCGGAACGAATGGCCCAGGAATATGTCACGGTCTACGGGCAGATCTTAGGGGTTCCAGATAGCGCCACAACCGTCATCAGGCATGGCTTCCGGCTTGCCTGCTTCCGGCCAGGCCTGACCCTATCCCCCATACACGAAGGGCAGGTACTCTTTGGAGCACCTGCCCTTCTCGAACCTTCACGTTTTTCTACTTATCGCTTGCTGCTGGGATTGCCCCCCTCGAATCCCGGAGCTTTCCCCGGAGGCAGGCCACTGGTGCCAGACGGCCCGCCACCACCCACCGACTCTTCACCCATGGATCCGGTTGCTTCAGGACCCTTTTGCCCAGGGACGCCCGGGTTTCCTGGCACGGTCGGGGCCTCCCGCACCTGCCCCATCTTGTCTTTATATTCCTGGAGGTCAGGAGATTTGTCTTTGCTGCTGCTCATTGGCAGGGCATTCTGAATCTCCTCTTTCTTCAGGGTCAACTGGAGCTTGTCGCCTTTGGTCTTGAACTGGCTCCATCGGATCGGTTGCGGCCGTTTGGATTCATTGGAGACGAACACGACATATTCGATATCCCCGGTCTTTTCATCTTTCATGACCTGCTGAATTTTGCCGATCTCTTCCCCGTTGGTGCCATAGACAGACGCATTGAGATATTTGCTGTCCTTCATTTCGATAAGTTTCCCCTGTCGGACGGGCGTATCAGCATACTCTTCCGGCACCCCCTGTTTTCCGCCCGTCAGATCGGTTTTCTTATCGATTGA
Source organism: Nitrospira sp. (assembly GCA_049840695.1). GTDB lineage: Bacteria > Nitrospirota > Nitrospiria > Nitrospirales > Nitrospiraceae > Nitrospira_A. Next base: position 169,642 of record JASGJV010000031.1, on the reverse strand, counting down.
GGGAGACTCTTTGGGCGTACTGGTGCCGGCTCCCTTTCCCATGGTGGAATCCGGCGGCGGCGCGCCCGATCCGGTTGAAACCTGACTGAAGGCCGGCGTGCCGGCCATCAACGCCAACGCAATCGTTCCCGCATACATTGCCATTCGTCGATTCATATGGATTCTCCTTTTTATGAGATGTCGTGGTGGACGTGCGTGTTCATTTCACGCAGGACTACCAATAGGGCTTGTAGCCATAATAGGTATGGAGCCGCTCGGCCCAGGCGGTATCGGCCATATCCGGCCATCGATCCTTGTCGAATCCCTCCGCCTGCTCCAAACGTTCCCGCGGCACATTGAGAATAAAGAAGTCTCCTCCCGGGGAGATCGTCAGCGCCCCCCACGGCAGAGCGAACAGCTTGTCACCCAATCCCAAGAACCCTCCGAAGGACAGCACGGCATAAGCGATCCGTCCTTTTTCGAGGTCGATCATGAGCGAATGAATCTCGCCCAGATCTTCGCCTGCCGCGTTTTGAACCGCGGTGCCCTCGATCGTTGACGCGGTTAATAATCGACGCCCGATATGTGTGGCCATCTTTTTCCTCCTCTAGTGTTGGGAATCACTGCACATGAGAGTTCTCATGCTCATGGGTCTGTGCCCTTATTCGTCGAAATCATCCCTCTTTCTTGTAGTGTTAACCCCCGAACGTCACTCGGGGAGCTAGGAAGGACCCTAGAAATTGGGCCAGCGAAGGATGATCCGGAAAACCTACAGTCGCAATCAGGAGCAGCGTTCTAAGAGGGCCACGGGGCAATCACGTAGGACCTGGCTGATGGGGAGAACCTGTCGTCCCTCTTCCGTGACCGTTTCGAGACGTTCCCCGGTGAGGAGATTGACATAGTGTGATCCGGCCTTCCAGGACGGGACAGTCACGCGAGTGTTCTGCCAGGCCCCGCCAGTCTCTGACGAATCGGCTTGGATCACCTCCGCGTTGAGGCGAGGCACGACGGTGACAATGCCCTGTTCTTGATACAAGCGGGCGAAGGCGCAGAGATTCGCGTGGCGGACGCCGTCGCATTCGAGCGGCACATAGTCGCCGTCAAGATAGAGCGCCGCATGTTCACGGCGATGACGAAGACCTGTTTCAAGCAGATAGAGCTTGATACGCCCATCTTCCCAGGACTCCAGCAGCCGCCGCACCAACGCCAACCGGTTGACGTCCTCCTGGCCGGCACTGTCCTGACATTGCTTGAGGATTGCCGCACGATGATCGAAATCGACCGGCCTTCGATTGTCGGGATCGACGAGACTGAATTCCCATAACTCTGTCCCCTGGTAGCAATCCGGAATCCCGGGAGCGGTTATTTTGACCAATAACTGCGCCAGTGAGTTATTCATGCCGCAGCGGGCTACGAACGCCTGGAACGGGAGGAACTCGTCGAGGAACGGGTTGGAGATGGATCGGTCCAGAATAGCCCGTACAAATTTCTTCACGCCGTCCTCGTAATCTTCTCGAGGATTGATCCACCCGGTGTGCACCTTCGCTTCGCGGATCGCTTTGATCATGTACTGTTCAATGCGCTCCTTGAATCCGTCGTACTGAGGCTGATCCATCGGAGCGGATGGCCAGGCTCCCAGCAGCGTTTGATACAACAGATACTCCTCATTCCGATCGGGGGCGACAGCCTCGTCGACTTTGACCCGGAAACGCCTGTTCTGTTTCGCCCAGCCGGCCAGGGCCTCTCTCCAGCGTTCGGGGATCTCCGACAGGACATTGATTCTCGCGCGAACATCCTCGCCGCGTTTGGTGTCATGTGTCGACGTGGCCAACAGTGCATGGGGCCAATGCGCGCGGCGTTCCCGAAGCGCCTTGTGAAAGGCGTTGACAGCGAGGCCATATTGAGCCGGCTCGCCGCCGACTTCATTGAGTGAGACGAGGCGGTTGTAAATATAGAACGCCGTGTCCTCGATGCCCTTCGCCGTCACAGGGCTGGTGGTCTGTTGGAATTTCGTTACAAACCGCACCTGCTCCGGTCCTGCGAGTTTGATCCGATCATCCAGGCGCTTCAGGAGAAGGTCACGGACAAAATCGAAGACCTGGCTGTTCAAGGTGGGGTTGCGGCGTTTAGCCCTGTTCACCGCCATCATGATGTAGGTCCGGTCCCGCTCCAGCACATCTTTCTGATCCGCCGTGATGTAGGAGCGATAGACAGGGAAACAGGCGATCAGTTCCGTGATGGCATGAGTCAGGCTATTCAGCGTGAAATCCCGATATTGCCGGTCTTTTTCCGAGAGCAGATTCAATTGGTGTCCCAGCACATTCAGTTCGCTGGACATCGAAGCCCGCATGATCAGCTTTTTCGTGAGGTACACCAGATCGTCGTACACAATCCGCTGACCGACGAAGCGCTGATACAAGGCATCCATCGACCGTTCCTTCGCCGACTGGACGAAAAGGCCATTGACGAGATTCAAGAAATCATACCCGGTCGTGCCAGAGACCGGCCAGGTCGCCGGAAGCGATTCGCCTTTGCCGAGGATCTTTTCGACCACGACGAACAACGACGCCGGCTCTCCGGATGGGGCCGGCTGGAGCTCCCGGGCCGCCCATTCCTGCAGTTGAACCAGGTAATGTTCCGGGTCATAGAGGCCGTCGACATGGTCGATTCGCAGCCCCGTTGCCACCCCGCTCTTTAACAGACGGAACACCAACTGGTGAGACTCATGGAAGACGCGTGTTTCTTCCGTGCGTATCGCGGCCAGTTCGTTGATATCGAAAAACCGCCGGTAATTGATTTCCTCGGAAGCCACCCGCCAGGACGCGAGACGATAATTCTGCTCGTCGAGCAACGCATCCAGCCGGTCGAAACTGGCCGAATCTCCTTTGACCCCGTTGTACGTCTCCACATTTGCCGACAGATGCGCGCGTATGGTTTCGCTCTCTTGGAGTAACGCCGCCAGCCGGCGCCGGATAATATGCTCTTCACGATACCGTTCAGCGATTCGTATCGGGTCGCGTTCTTTCCTCGGCGGCAGATTCCTCAAGGCGGTCAGGATGCTGAGCAGTTCCTGGACGTGTCCATCCTGGTCGCCCACCAGCGCCGTTAACTCATCCAGGCGAAAGGACAGTATCCCCTCCCAGGATTGCGGCGCGACGGGAAACCGGTGTTGGAAATATGTGACGATGAATCCGCCATTCTCGTGGACCAGCCGTATGTCCTGGTTCTCCAATACTGCGCCGTACTGTTCGCCGAGGATAGGCAGCAGCACTTTATCTTCGAGCTCGCGCTTCAACGGCGACCAATCGATGTCGAAGGCTGTCGCATAGCGAGATCCGGGACCATGCTCAAGCACGTCCCACCACCAGCGGTTCTCCGTGGAGCGAATCCCCATATGATTGGGCACCACGTCCAACAGGAGCCCCATATCGAATTGTTTGAGCGCCGCTGTGAACGCAGCAAAGTCCTCCGCTGTGCCTAGTTCCGGATTGAGGCATTCAGGATCCACGAGGTCGTAGCCGTGCATGCTGCCCGGAACGGCCTTCAAGATCGACGACACATAACAATCGGTGATTCCGAGCGCATGAAGATAAGGAACGATGCGGCTGGCGTCACGAAACGTAAACGTGTGGTTGAGCTGAAGGCGGTAGGTCGCGACGGGAATACGCGGCATAAGTGTCAGAGCGCGCGCCGCCGTTCAGTAGGAAGGCAGTCGCCGCTTCTGCTCCTCTGTGGCCGCCTGAGGTTTGGGAATCACCAGCACCCCCGACTCCGTCCAATCCGATGGCGCATCGATCTCCTCCCCGCGAGGTCCAAGATCGACATTGGCGGGAATGGTATTGTGACGATCGACGACCACCCGCTGAAGCTTTGCGCCGGCGCCAATGTGCGTATGGTCGAAAATAACGGAGTCTTCGATATAGGCGCCGGATTCGATTCTCACGTGACGGCCGATGATCGACCGCCTGATGTCGGCTTCGACTGCGCGTGTGCCTTCGCCGATCAACGCGTGATCGAGGTAACAATTCACGAGACTTGCCGGAGGACCATAGGATGGTGCCGTTCTGATCGGCCATTCCTGATTCCCCAGATCACAGGGCGGGGTATCGCCCAGCAGGTCCATATTGGCTTGCCAATAGGCCTGGATGGTGCCGACGTCTCGCCAGTAGGCCGGTTCCTCGTGATACCCGACGCCTGGCACTTCGTTATCGAGGAAGTTGTACGCCATGACCCGGTCCGTTTTGATCCGGCGAGGAAGAATGTCCCGGCCGAAATCATGCGAGCCTCCCTGCTTGGCATCCTCTTCCAAAGCCTGAATCAACACCTCAGCGTTGAAGAGGTAATTGCCCATGGATGAGAGGGCGTGCGCCGGGTCGCCTGGCATGGATTTGGGCACCGGCGGCTTTTCATCGAACCCCACGACCCGATTATTGCGGTCAATCTCGACGATCCCGAACCCCTGTGCGGCGGTCACTGGCACAGGGAGTGTCGCGACCGACACATCCGCTTCCCGGTCCAGATGAAACTGCAGCATCTGCCGGATATCCATCCGGTAAATATGGTCGGCCCCAAACACCGCGACGATGTCGGGAGCAAAATCCCGGATCAGGTTGAGGTTCTGAAAGACCGCGTCGGCGGTGCCCTCGTACCATCCCGCACCGGAGTTCATTTGTGGAGGGACGACCGTGACAAATTGCCGATCCCCATCGCCGATCCGCCATGCCTTACGGAGGTGCTCAATAAGGGATTGAGAACGATACTGCACCATCACGTGCATTCCCAGAATGCCGGAATTGTAAAAATTGCTGAGAACGAAATCGATGATGCGATAGGCGCCGCCGAACGGCACGGCGGGCTTGCTTCGGGCTTCGGTCAGCGGCATGAGGCGGGTTCCTTTTCCGCCTGCCAGGATCATGGCAAGTACGCGAGGCTGACTGATCCGTCCGTGTTTCTCCATAGGACTCCTCGGTAGGCAGGATGATGGTGCAGCGGGCGCTTCTGGAAGCATTACCTTACAAACAATGACGCTGATCGCGTACTGGACAAATCCCTAGCGCACAATGTCGAAGACCCACCGATGATCGGCCTTGTCAGCGGTGACAAAGAGTGTTCGCGGTTGGAAGATATCCAGGTACGCCATTCCGGATCGGCGTAGCTTTTCTCCGCGGCGCTCGGGAAGCCCTACAACTTTCCGACCAGATCAAGGCCTGGTGTCAGCGTGGGTTGGCCCGGTTGCCAGTTGGCAGGACAGGCTTCGCCCTCGCCTTGACGGACTCGAATGGCAGCCTGAAGTTTACGCAACATTTCTCCGATGTACCGGCCGATACTGTTGTCATGCACTTCATACGCTCGAAGCACGCCGTCGGGATCGATGAGGAAAGTTCCTCGCAGGGCCACACCCTCCGCCTCAAGATACACGCCGAAGTCCCTGCTCAGAGCTCCGGTTGAATCCGCGATCAACGGAAATTCAACGGTGCGAACCATCGGCGAACTATCGTGCCAGGCCTTATGCACATATACGGAATCAGTGCTGACACCGCACACTTCCGCTCCGAGTTTGACGAATTCAGGATACAAACGGGCCAGTTCGGCGAGCTCGGTCGGGCACACGAACGTGAAGTCCCCGGGATAAAACATGAGGAGAAGCCATTTGCCTCGATATTCCTCCAGCACCAGAGTTCGTATCTCCCCCTGGTGATAAGCCTTCACGGTGGACGGCGAAATCACTTGTCCAATAGCAATCATGATGTCCTTTCTCGAACCATATTTCCGGTGGTCCTCCCTGTCCTCGCCGCCTACAGAGCCCGCAAGAATGCGACCAGGGCAGCCTTCTCATCGCTGTTCAGCTTCAGTCCCGCCACGACATTAAAGAACTCCACACTATCCTCGAGCGTCAGCAGTCTTCCGTCGTGAAGATAAGGCGGCGAATCTTTGATCCCTCGCAAGACAAACGTCTTGATGGGACCATCCGCCTCTGCGCCGAAGCGCTCCAAGAAGAGATCATGCATCATGTGATCCGTATAGGCAGGTGGCAGGTGACACACCGCGCAACGCGCTTTACCAAAGAAGAGATCTTCCCCGGCGATCTCCTGCCGGTCGGCGCGGGATCGATCCAAACGTCCGGTCATGGGATCCAACTTGGGCGCCGGTGGAAAATCGATCATGTTTTGGATTTGGGCCATGTGCGCGACTTGCAGGCGATCGATGATGTTGATGCCTTTCTTGGCGGCGCGAATGTGATCACCATTGAAGTACGCGGTGCGCTGTTCGAATTCCGTGAAATCTTCCACCGAGCGAAGACTGCGTTTGGATCCATGGATCTGTTGATTGAACATGCCTCGCAGGCTCACCGTATCGAGACGCAGGCGATCACGCTGCGGGCGGGTGTCGGGATTCAAATGAAATTGGCCCGTCGTATGAAAATTCACATGACAGTCCAGGCAGGCCACCCCGGCGCTGGGCTTAGGCGACTTGCGATCTGCGGTCAGGTTGAATTCTTCCTGCGGAAACTGAGTGACCAGCATCCTGAGGCCGTCCAATTGCACGGGCGTGATCAGGCCTCGAAACAAGCGATCAAAATTCTCCATGCTTAAGACTTCGCCTTGCGACACGTCGCCTAACTCGGGATGGGTGGTCAGGAAAATCGGGGGCGGAAACTCCGGCAGGAAACAGGCTGGCAGATCGAAATCGACATCGAACCGCTCCAGTCTCGGGAACTGATGGATCTGTTCTTCGGGAAACACCATCCCTCCGACTTCGTGCTTCACGTGAGGCAACCGCATGAAACCGGCGGGAAACGCCTTTTGCATTCTGATTTCTTCTGATTCCATCTGAGCCAGTGAGTCCCACGTGAGGCCGTTCTTGAGCTGGACGGTCGGGCCAATCGGTTGTGGTTTCCCTTTCGTCATGCGCACGGTGGCGTGCGTTTTACATTCCAAGCGGTAGCGGTCCTGTAGGAGTTTCGCCTGTTGAGCCATGACCTTGGGTTTGTCCGCTTGATCCTTCTCCATCGCCTGCTGAGCAAGGCGAGCGGCAGATTGCCCGGGAGGTCCGCCGAAGAGGTCGTATGAGAAATCCACCCCTTCGAATCCCTTTTCCTTGGTTTTCTCAATGGCCGGACTCACTGCCTGCCGCGATTCTTTTCCCTCCCGATCCGCGTAGACATACGCCACGGACATGGCCATGACGACTCCGATCGATACCAGGAAGGATACAGCTCTACCCGCTGCCCGTTTTGTCTTTTTTCTCACGGTGCCACCTCGCCTTCCGCCCGAACAGCCGCCTGTATCGTGTTGCTTCGAAATAATCTGCACAGGACAGGGACCGTTGTCCCACTAGGGAGACCCCTGGGATAGAGCCGATCTTCCCTATGACTGGAATGAAACCAGGGAATCTCCTAGTGCTCTGTCACGCCTCTGATTCCTAGGATGGAGTCACATTACACAGACCTTCAGTGGAAGGAGGCATAGCATGAACTGTCATCGTTGCAGCAACTTGATGTTTCCAGTTGCGCTTCAGGATTGGGGCGGGGGACTCATGAATCAGGATGTGGCGGCTTGGCGCTGTTTCGCATGCGGAGAAATCGTGGATCAGCTCATCGCACAGAACCGGACCCGCGGCGGAGAAGATGCAGAAGAGTGGCGACGAGGAGGCGCACGCCGACGGGTCAATGGCATCGGACTTTTACGATAAACGACGATACCCGCCCTCATTCTGGGCGCCGATGAGTCACCATCGGCGCCCTTCTCATTCTAGTTTTCTTCCTGTTCTTAGCATTTTCCAATTGCAGCCGATCATGGGCTGTTGGGAGTAGGATCATAGCCCTCAAACGGCTGCCGTCCCACGACCAGTACCACGGCAACCAACGCTAACGCGACCAGGAGATAAAACCCGAAGCGAAATGCTTCTGTGTAAGGTGTGCTGAACGTTCCGAACGCGTAGAGACCTGTGAGGATCATGCCTATCAGCACGACGGCAACCAGCAGGGTCGTCATTGCGGCACCTCCAGCGTGATTGGTGAGTTCCCATCATCAGGGTCTTGGATCGGCGGATCATCAGCCGGTGGATCTTTTTGCGGTGGAGGGTCGTCCGGCGGTTCTTTCTCCGGAGGAGGCTGTGGACCTGGTTCCTTCACCGGCGGTTCTGACCTCGATTGCGTCATCCCGTTATTTCCAGCAAAACCAATGCCTCCCGTCTCTTCTCTGACGATGAACGAACCATCGAGGGTTCCTTCCCGTCCCGCCTCCGACACGATACCCATGTCGCGGATGGCCTGTCCTTCAAAGGACAGATTGTCCCTCCCGGCAATCTGCCAACGACCTTGTGCGCGGACGAAGAATGCTGAAAGTCTCGCCTCACGTTGCGTTCTCTGAAGCGTGTCCATTTCAAACACCTCAAGGTCCGCCTTTTGCTAGATACGGCAATAGCGACAAACATGCAGTGAACGGCACATGAAGGAGTCACATATGACCGCACACATGAATCGATGTATTCCTCTTAAGCGTCTCCGTTTGGCGACAATTGCAGGCATCTCCATGATGGTGGCCGCGATACCGGTTGCAGTGACGCCCACCTATGCTGCCGAAGAGACAAGAGCCGGTAATCCCTCCCAACTCCGTGAGGATGCAGAAGCGTTGCTCAAAGGAAATCGCACGGTGCTGGCTACAATACTCGCCGTCACCTCCGATCAGATCAAAGTCGACATCGGTGAAGTACAGCCGCGTTTTTTACCGCTGAAGCAGGCCCAGCAAAAAGGATTCCCTCAGTTGTCTGAGGGGGATGATCTCATCGTTGTTCTCAACGAACAGAATCTGTTGGTCAACTATCATCCTCTAGACGGAGGGACAAGCGCCCACACGATTATCCGTGGAGAGCTGTCACAGAACCTCCCGACGGGTCATGAAACGGCTGTCGTCAAGTCCGGCGGGAAAGAACAATCGTTCAAGATCCGTTCTCAAGCGCGGAGTAAGGTCGCGGCCCTGCCGCGCGGAGCGAAGGCTGTATTCCTGATCGATGAAACGAACCAGATTGCCAACGTCAGCCTGTCCCGCCAGCAGGCTGCGGGAATTGCGGGAGCGCATTCTCAGCCTATCAAAGGCCAGCATCAACAGGTCGAAGGAACCGTGACGTCTCCATTGCAGTCGAATCACATTACGATTCGCACCACCAACGGCACCGATAAGCCGTATGAGGTCAGAGACATCCTGCAGTCAAAAATCGCGTCACTCCACGCAGGTGATGCAGTCGTTCTGCTCGTAGACGGCGACAATAAAGTCATCGATGTGGCCATTCCGCCGAAAGGGAAATAAACGCCCATGGGGCTATGGTCTGGGACATGCCTGTCACGCGACTCCATAACCGGATGCGAGACCGTAATGGCGAAGTTTTCGCAACAGTGTTTTGCGATGAATGCCAAGAATAGTGGCGGACCGCCCCAGGTCTCGAGCATGGGAATCCAGCACCTGGAGGATGTGGTTTCGCTCGAGGTCTTCGAGGGTCACCCACCCTTGCGCGCGTGCCAGCCCTTCAGGCTCCGCGTCCTTGATCGCCGGAGGAAGGTCTTCGGGGCAGATGACGGAATAGGGGCTCAGCGTGACGGCCCGCTCGATGGCATGCTCGAGTTCCCGGATGTTCCCGGGCCACCAATAGCGACGAAGCAGGGTCAGCGCCTCGACGGACAATTCCGTGACGGGTGGCATTTTCATCGAGCCGTAGAGGCGTAAAAACCGTTTGGCCAAGAGCGGAAGGTCATCGAGGCGCTCGCGCAACGGCGGGATGTCGATCGTCACGACATTCATACGGTAGTAGAGATCCTCTCGAAATGTTCCGGCTCGTACGAGAGGCTCTAGTGGAAGTTTGGAGGCTGCAATGATTCGGACATCCAGTGCCGTGGTGGCGGTGCTGCCGACACGGCGGATTTCCTTCTCCTGCAGGACACGCAGTAACTTCCCTTGCAATGCAGGCGACAGATCTGCGACTTCGTCGAGGAAACAGGTTCCGGAATGGGCTTGCTCGAGCAGCCCCTTTCGGGACGAGACGGCTCCGGTGAATGACCCGCGCTCGTGCCCGAACAACTCTGATTCCAACAGACTGTCGGCCAAAGCTCCACCATCAACGGTCACGAACGGCCCCGAGCTTCGAGGTCCACTGGCATGGATCGCCCGGGCGATCAGTTCTTTGCCAGTGCCGCTTTCACCCTGCAACAAGACGGAGCTGTCCGTTTGAGCCACCCGGGCGATCGCTTTGTAGACCTGCACCATGCTCGGGCTGCTGCCGACAAGGCTTGCAAAAGGAGACGTATCGTCAGGAATGGCGTCGCGCGATGCAGCCTGTTCGGACCGCAGATGAGTATGTTCGACCGCGCGTCTGGCGATGGAACGGACTTCTTCTGCCGTGAACGGCTTGGTCATGTAGTCGAAAGCGCCGGCTTTGAGGCCTTCCACCGCCGTCCGTAATGAACCATGGGCCGTCATCAGCACGATCGGGGTGGTGGGACAGAGCCCGCGCAACTGACGTAGACAAGTCAACTCCTCCGTTTCAGACGGAAGGCCGGTGAGAATGAGATCGACGGGTACCCGTTCAAGGTATCCACCGGCGTCCTTCGGGTCACGAACGGAGGAGACCTCATATCCGTCGAACGGATAATATGTCTCGTAAATCGGTGGCAGCGCCTACGTTGCTATCTACGATGAGAATACGGGCTTGTGTCATGGTGGTTGTCATCCATAGCGGGGTAATAGTCCGTTGCACGTGAGAGTCATAGCCTACCCTCGCGGATAATCGCCCGACACCTGGATGAAACCCTGGTCTTGGGATGGGACCTTTATGCGCAACAACTTGCGTCCGGAATCCGACCGAACCTTCCCGCCGCCTTCTCCGTCCTGCCAGGAAGAGGCGGGGCTACCTGTACGCACAGCACCATGCGACGTCGTCTTCTCTAGCCTCCTCACCTGTATCTTTATGTTTTCTGTCGTGATGGTTCCCTTCTCTGCCTTCGCCCAGCCTTCTCAAAAGCCGGAGCCCATTCCACCGGCTCCTGTCCCCGGTCCTTCCCCGAAACCACTCCCGCCTGCGCCCATTCCTTCTCCCGCGCCGAAGCCCATTCCCCCGGCTCCGCCCAGGTGACGCACAGTCTCCTAGGCTAGACAGTCCCAGCGTCGTGGGACGAAGAAACCGGGGGTTCTCCTCGGACCGGTCGAGCAGACTGCTGTGATACGCATGGTTAGGACCTTTCACTCCCATTGTCCACGAAGGGAGCGGTTATGAAGACATGGCTCGCCTGTTGGGTATCACTGATGCTGACAGCCACTTGCTTCCCCAGCGCGTCCGGGGCACTCGAATTCACGGCCGATCGGGTGACACACACTGATCGGGGGTTTCACCGTGCGCGGATTTTTTATCATGACGGCATGTGGCGGCTGGAGCATAACGCACGAGGGCCCGTGAGTATCACGATCGTCAGAGTGGACCGGAATCAGGTGTGGCACCTGTTGCCGGTGACCCACCATTACAAAACCGTTTCCTACGATCGCGATGATGCCCTCCACCTCGAAACGACGCTTGATCATGAAATCTCGCGGGAACAGATCGGCATCCAGATGTTAGACGGCCATCCGACCGTCCTGTACGAGGTCCTCACAATCACCCCCGGAGGCGGAAGAGAAGGTTATTACCAGTGGATCGCGACGGACATCAATTTCCCGCTGAAACTGGCCAAGAAAAATGGCGATTGGATGGTGGAGTATCGTCACGTCAAGTTCGGTCGCGTACCGGACGCATTTTTTGAGCTGCCACGCCACTATGCGCCGATGGACGACGATCAGTACCCCGCGAGTGTGCCCGAGCAGTAAGGAGGACAAGACCATGACCACAAGGACCTCGCGGCATCAGGTGGCAGGCGCAAGAGACCATATCGTGATCGGACTGCTGCCGAACATGGGCGCGGTGCGACAGGCGCTGGACGCCTTGCGGGCGCGGGGTATTTCCGATGATCAGATCGGGCTCGCGATGCGCCAGGCCGAAGAACGGTTATCCGACGAGGAGAGTCCCTCACCCACGGCGCAGGACGCGACGACCGGTATGGTCGGCGGAGGCATTATCGGCGGACTGGCAGGTTTGTTGACGACGACCGGAGTGGTCGCCATTCCCGGGCTGGCGCCGTTGCTGGCTGGCGGCTCACTCATCGGTCTGCTGGGCGCAACCGGCGCGTCGATCGTTGCAGCCAGCGGCCTCGGGGCTGTCGCCGGAGGGCTTGTCGGGGCGCTGATCAGTATCAATGTGCCGGAAACCGCGGCCAAGCATTATGCCAACGCGGTCCACCAGGGGCAGATTCTGATCAGCGTGAAGACCAACGGCGACCCCTTACAAATTGAAGAACTCCTGGCTTCGTTGGGGGCTACCACAGACAGGCAATCGTCCTAGCGCTGGTCCCCGGTCTTTCTAGGGAAACCACCAGCTTCGCCGTCATGAAAATTCGACCATGCTGTCCTCAACAAGCACTGATGCATCCTCTCCATCTTTCACAGGGAGCACTGCCGATTCGGCACTATGGCTAAACAACCAGCATCGCGCTCGAAGACCAACACAGATCCTGCGCGCAAAACCGCCCCTCAGAACGGATCGGCCGAATCACCGGTTCCGCATCACGAGCCCATCAAAACACTCGTGGTCAACATCGGTGGCACAGGGATTAAATCGATGATCGTCAACGAAGTCGGAGAACCGATTGGGGAACGGCTGAGGCTCCCAACGCCGAAGCGAAAAACTCCGCCCAGCGTGCTCAAGACCATCCATCGTCTCGCCAGACTCTCCGGACGGTTCCATCGCGTCAGTGTAGGCTTCCCCGGCACCATCAGAAACGGAGTGATCCTTGATGCCGTGAACCTCGACCCTTCCTGGAAGCACTTCAACCTCATTGCCGCGCTCGGCAAAACCCTCCGCAAAAAGCCCGTGCGAGCGGCCAATGATGCTGATGTGCAAGGGTATGGTGCGATCTCCGGAAAAGGTGTCGAACTGGTCTTAACCCTGGGGACGGGTGTCGGATCCTCCCTGTTCATCGATGGTCGCCTCGTCCCGAATTTGGAAGTCGGAAAGAATCGGCTCCGTGGCTCTGAGCTCGAACGCATCGGGAAAAAGTTGTGGAACAATCGCTTGCTCAAGGTCATCGCCAAACTCGAAAAAATGTTTCATTACGACCGTCTCTACATCGGCGGCGGCAATGCCGTGCAGGTAGACATCGGCCGGGTTCCCGGAAATGTCACCGTCGTGTCGAACCTGAACGGACTGCTTGGCGGAATCGCCTTGTGGGAAGAAGCAGCTCACTTCGCCGCGAGCAGACAGGAACTGGCGAATAGCAGCGCAAAAAATTCTTCCCCGCAAAAGCCGGCCGGTGAACGCGCCACGCCGCGCGGGCGCTGAACATATGGCTCAGCGCACTCTCCGTCATAGAGACAAATTGTCCCTGTTCAGACAATCGGTCCGTACCATGCATCGGCGTGCGTCTTGCGTCCTGCGCGAAGATATTCCAAACAGCGCTGCCAGAACGCAAGGACTACGAGTGTCATGACCACATCAGACGCCCCTGACGTGGTCCCGCATTTGCACCGGTCTGTTGCTGAGGAACGTCACACAGGCATCTATTCACTGGTCTTTTAACAGGATTGATTTGGAGGAACATATGGCACACATGCGCGGGGGAGTCAGAACAGCGCCACCTGAGCGCCGTCACAGAACAGAGAAAGACATGAGCAGCGGCAGCCGGATGGAGGAGCGGCCGCAAGGCCGAGAAGGAGACCCCTACCAGAACGTGGGCGACAAGGAGCGCCTCATCTCCGGCCTGGTCGGAGGCGGCTTGCTGCTGCATAGCCTGAGAGGCCCCTTTTCCGGCCTGAGCGCCGTCAAAGCCCTCCTGGGCCTGGCACTCGTGCAGCGCTCCTTCACGGGTCACTGCGCCGCGTATGACATGCTCGGGATGAACACACTCGACCAAACGGATACGTCTTCGATAGGACGTTCCAAAGTACATAGCGACCGGGCGATTAAGATTGAGCGCTCCATCACGATCCAACGCTCTGCCAAAGACCTCTATGCTTTCTGGAGGCAGCTCGACAACCTTCCCACTTTCATGAGCCAGGTCCGCAGTGTGGAACCCCGTGACGATCGCAGATCACATTGGGTCATCAACACCCTGCCCGGCGCCCCAACGGTGGAATGGGACGCCGAAATCATCAATGAGGTCGAAAACGAACGCATCGGGTGGAAGACGCTCGATGGCGCGACGGTGGAACATGCCGGGTCGGTGCGGTTCACGCCGTTGCACGACGAACGCCAGACCCGAGTGACTGTAACATTGCAATATGATCCGCCTGCCGGTGCCATTGGTGCCGCGATCGCGGACCTTTTCGGACAAGAGCCAGGGCAGAAGATTGCCCGCGACCTGGAGCGCTTCAAAGAAGCAATGGAGTCGCACAGCACCGTCTCTCAATGAGCAGCGAGGCGTGCGCGATTCGATACCTATCGCGCACGCCTTCGGCCGCCGGAGTGAAAGGGGGAAGTATGAATATGTGGCGGGACCTCACGATCGCGATGATGGTGATGGGAACCACCTTGGTTCCAGGAGTTCCGAGTGGAGCCGCCCAAAAGGAAGCTACGGAAAAGACTCCCAAGGTGGAAGAGGAGACATCGGATAAATCAGCTGGCAAGGCGTCCAAAGATGGCCGGGTCATAAAGAAACGGCGACCATCGGGCAAGAGCAACATGGAAGACACAACCGCTGGCAAATCACAATCCCAGTCTCAGGACTCGCGCGAGGGGACACCCGGCACGACCTTAATGTTCAGGTCTGATGGCGCAGGGAACTCCGGCGCGACAGGCAAGTAGACGGGATCAGCGAAGAACGCTCGCACCCATTTTTTTGAAGGAGGCACACCATGCCGAAACGAAACAGGCACAACCGGCTGTTCGCCGCAATGCTGGGATTAGGCATCATGAGCGTCACAGGGGTCTACGCAGAGCAATCACTTGTGCAGAGAGAAGCGGTAACGCAGACGCAGAGCGATGGCCGAGTTCACAATGCGGACATCACCGGCGGCTTTTATGACGACCGCTACAAACTTGACGACTGGTACTACGATTTTTATGACAGTCCGGGATATTCCCGCGGTGATTCCAGTTCCGCCTACCAGACAGCCAATGAGAACACGGCTACCATGGCGGATGCCGCTCATCCATCCTTGCGACATCACCGGCCCTCTCGCAACGATCAGAATGCCGCGGCCACGCCATATGCCGGCGATCCCTGGTTTTATGCGCAGCGGGACCCCCAGTATGGGATACCGGAAGCCGGACCGGATGCCTACGGTGGAAATGTCATCAAAGGCACGATCATGGCGTCCAAACAAGTCCGCAACCGGACAACCGGTGATCAAAACACAGTGGTGTTGCTCACCACGCCGGATCGCCGGCAAATCACCGCTGACCTTGGTTCTTCACGACGCACCCTGGACCTGGCGCTTTCAAAAGGTGATTCGATTGTCGTAGCCGGCCCATGGGAGGATGTGGGTCCTTACTCCGTACTCATGGCACAACAGGTCAGGACCGAAGCCAAACGCGTCACCCTCAACCGTCCCATCGGAACCACCGGCGGGGACAGGACCGTGGAAGGTCGCATTCAGCAATTTCGCGACATTCGCATGAATCGCAGCGGGGAACTCCATCGTGCGGCGGCAGTGCAAACCCCGGATGGACGAATGGCCCTTGTGGATCTGGGCTCTGACAACCAGGACCGGACACAGTTACGAGCCGCCGCCGGCGACCGGATGGTGGCACAGGGGCCGGTGGTTCAGGTGGGCAACTATCCTGTCATCTGGGCCAACCGCGTGGCGATCAATGACGGCATGCCGGTTGACGTGACGCGCACCAGCGGACCGGCTGACTTCGTACCAGCCACGGGGAATAGATCGGAAAACTGCCTGGGAGGGGGCTGCGAGAGCCAGCCTTTGAATCAGAGCCAGTCAGGGCACCGGAACAGCAACGCGATGGACGGCACCACCCGCTGACCCGTCAGTCACCACACCCCGGGAAGGAGGATTCAATGGATCCTTCTTCCCGGCATTGGTGTAGAGGAAGGTTTCTCTGGATTTTAGACGGCAGGGCTATCGATGGAGTGGACTACAATTGAATGGTGATGCTGCTTCGCCCGGAGACCGGATCCAGGCTGGTCACCATCGTCCGAACCCGTCGTTCCACCACTCGTTCAATTCGCTCCATGAGCACATCCTGGCAAGACGTAAACATCGCCTCGTGCAC
Organism: Nitrospira sp.; assembly: GCA_049840695.1. Classification (GTDB taxonomy): domain Bacteria; phylum Nitrospirota; class Nitrospiria; order Nitrospirales; family Nitrospiraceae; genus Nitrospira_A. The sequence continues at coordinate 153,358 of JASGJV010000031.1, read as the reverse complement.
CTGCCTGAGCAACGCGCGCCCCTCTTCTGATTGAGCTAATCGAACCTCGGCGGGAACGGCGCCGTTTCTCGTGATCGTCGCGTTGATGACATCGTCAGCCAATTGAACCTGCACATGCGAATAGTTTGACTTCATGAATTCCGTATGGAAATTCAGAATCGCCAGCATCACGGCATATTCGAGGTCGGCAGGGCTCCTGGCCTGTCCCATAGGCTACCCCCCTACCTTCTGCCCCTGGATTCTGATGGCTGAGCAGGACGGTGCTTTCTGTCCCAGTTGGCAGTCATCTCGCAGGATCCCGGGTTGATGTGCGCAGGGAAGCGTGAGCCGCTCCATCATGACAGCGAAGTCACCACTGCAAGCCTGGCCCGATCCCCGCGAGGCTCGGCTCGTTCGCGGCGGTTTTTCAGAATGACGGGGTCAACAATGTCGCCGCACATCATGCAGTGCAAAGCCTGAAACTCCTGGCCCTGTGTCTCCAGGACATGATCAAACACTTCCCGATACATGGGACTATTGCATCGCAGGCAATTCATCACGCCTCCGTGGTGTCGTTCTGGTGGTGCGGGACTGCACCGGACTACCGTTCCTGATGGGAAGTCTGCAAAGCCTGGTCCAGGCACCCTCCACCAAAATCGTGGAGGGCTCTATGGAGGATTCACATAAAAACCAGGCAGTTATCAGGATGGAGCGTACCTTCGCGCTGGCTCAGCATCGGACAGTGGACGCTTGGGTGAAGAAAACGTGTACGCGCGCACCAACGCGGCGGGGATTGTGCGCCGGCACTCGGCAAGGTATGGGTCAGGCGCGCGGTTTCCGGCGGCGGTCCAACATCCAGCGGGTAACACCGAGCTGCTTAGCGGCCAAGGTCTTGTTTCCGCCGGAATGGGCCAACACTTCTTCGATGATCCGGTCCTCCAGATCGGCGAGCGTCTGGGCACCAACCTGAAAACTGATGTGGATCCGGGACGGGTCAGCTGATGGGGCACCAGAAGGAGGAGCCACGGAAACTGGCGGGACGGAGGTAGGGGCTGCCTGCTGGATGTCTCCGGGAAAGTTGGCAGCTTCGAGCGTCGTCCCTCCACAGAACAAGACGGCGCGTTCGATCAGATTGCTCAGCTCCCGCACATTTCCCGGCAGCTGATACTCTCGGAGCAGCGCCTGTGCGCTCGCGCCTAACGTCCGTGCCGGTTTTGTCAGGGCCAGGGCCGATCTAGTCAGGAATTGTTCCGCCAAAGGAATGATATCCTCGCGCCTCTCACGAAGGGGCGGCACAACCAGAGTGACGACATTCAGCCGGAAGTACAGATCCTCCCGGAACTCACCCTTGGCCACCGCTTCCTTAAGATTACGGTTCGTCGCAGCCATCACCCGCACATCGATGGGAATGTTCACCGCCCCCCCGACTCTGCGGATCGTGCGTTCTTCCAACACGCGGAGCAGCTTCGCCTGCAACGGCAGCGGCAAATCGCCGATTTCGTCAAAAAAGATCGTCCCTCCCTCGGCCAGTTCGAGAAGCCCGCATTTTCTGCCGGACGCTCCGGTAAAGGCGCCCTTCTCATGTCCGAAGAGCTCGCTCTCGAAGAGATCACGCGGGATCGAAGGGCAGTCCACCTCCACGCAGGGTTTCCCGGCGCGGGCACTGTTGTAATGGATCACGCGCCCCATGTACTGCTTGCCGGTCCCCGTCTCACCCTGAAGCAGGACCGTCACCCGATCGTTCTTGATCAATTCCTGCAAGTGTGCGAGGAAATTTTTTGTGACGGGACTGCGAGCAATCACCCGGTCGAGGGCATACCGGGCGGCATCCTGCCCGCTATGCAACTGCACCTGACGCTGGAGGGTCAAAAACTCGGTCGCTCGGCGCAGCGTGTGGAGGAGATCGTCCATGTCGATGCTCTTGGCGACGAAATCAAATGCGCCCAGCCGCATCGCCTCCACCGCATCCTTCACCGTGCCCCTTGCCGTCAACACAATGACCGGCAGTCCCGGCAACATGTGTTTCACCCGGGCCAGCACATCCAACCCCGAAAGATTCGGCATCACGAGATCGGCGACCAACACGTCCGGCTCAAATGATCGGAGGAGTGCCAGGGCATCCTCCCCGGAGCCGGCTGTCTGCACGACATACCCCTGATCGCGCAGACGCAGAGCAAAGGCTTCGCGCACCAACGCCTCATCTTCCAGCAACAAGAGTTGCCACGCCATTACAACGGCCCGCCTTCGACGTGACCGCCACGCTTCAGCTCTGCTGCATGCATACGTTCCTCTGCTTCATGAGCCCTCGTGCCGGATTGGCAGCCAGACATCCACCACCGCCCCCTGGCCCGGCGGGCTTTGAATGACGAGCTGCCCATGGTGGCGCTCGACGATGTCTCTTGTGATGGTGAGCCCCAGCCCTACCCCTTTGGCCTTTCCGTTCGTAAAAAACGGTTCGTAAATCCGCTTCAAATCTTCCGCCGTAATGCCCTTCCCGGCGTCGGCGAACCGCATCAACACACCGGGAACTCGCCGGATCTCCGGAGACAACGTGGCCTGTACTGTACCGCCTCCCGGCATGGCATCGATGGCGTTCATCACAATATTGAGGCAGACCTGCAGAATGTGGGCGCGAGAGGCATCAACCGCCGGAAGGTCCGGCGCCACGGAAGTCCTGATCAGAATCTGATTCTTGACGAGGTTGGGCCGGAGCAGCGTGAACGTATCGTCCAATATCGAGGCCAGTTCGCAGGGCGCGATGTCGAAGGGCCTGGGTCGCAACTGGCCCAGGTGGGATTCCAGCAGCTCATCGATCCGCGACGCCTCCCGGGCGATCAAGCGGCACCGATCGCGGGCCTCTTGAGGCAGAGAGGTTTGCTCGGCCAGATGGGTAGCCAAACTCCCGAGTCCGATCAGGGGATTCCGCACCTCATGTAGAATCCCTCCCGCGAGTTGCCCCACCAGTTTGACTTGCTCGGTATGGCGGAGGGCCTCCAACATCTGCTCGCGCTCGCTGAGATCCGTCAGAATCGCCATGAAGTATTGTGTCGTTCCGTCGGAGGCCTTCACGGGGCTGACACTTTCCCAGACCAGAAACTCCGATCCGTCCTTCCGCCGGTTGACGAACCGCTCCACAAACGGATGGCCGGCCCGAATCGACTCCCACAGCCGTTCATAAAATTCCGGCGAATGTTTGCCGGATTTCAAAATCGCGGGACGCTGGCCCAGCGCCTCTTCCCGCGTCCATCCCGTCATGCGTTCCAGGGCCGGATTCCAGTCGACGATCCTGCCGCTCGTGTCCGTCATCATCACGCCGTCCTGCGCCGACAGGAACAAGCGGTGATAGAAATCCATCTGTGTTTCTTCATGCCGACGGCGCTCGAGCACCGCCCCGATGGTATTCGCCATCGTGCAGAGAAATTCCTGCTCCTTTTGCGTGAACCGGCGGACACGCTTCGAGTGAGCGGTCATCACGCCATAGACCCGATCCTCAACCAGCATCGGCACACACATGCCGGCCGCCGCGCCATGCTCCGTCAGCAACTTCGAGGCGGAAAACCGCGTTTCCCGGCGGAGATCTTCGACCACCACCGGCACCCGTTCACGAATCGCGTAACCGGCTTGGGAATGGGTGCCGCCTTCGATCGTCAATTTCCCAATGAGTTCATCCCGCAACCCGCTTCCCGCCATGATGTAAAGATGGCCGTCCGGCTCCCGCGGCACCAGGATTTTGCAGAGCTCCACTTCCAGGGCCGCCGCCGTTTCCTTCACCGCCTCGTTCATCAGTTCCTGGGCTGATACCCCGCTGACTCCCAGCGTGCCGATGCGCGCGAGGACCGATTGAAATCGCGCCACCTGCGACGCATCCTGCGCGAGGAGGACGCGTTCCGTCACATCCTCCAACACCATCAGGACACCACGCTCGCCGCGATAGGGCACCACATTGAACCGGCAGGCATAGTAAAGCGGGCGCCCGTCACGACCCGCCAGTTGGTATTCCACGCTTTTCCGCGAACCTAAATCGCGCTGGTTCCAGACAATGGCATCGTCCAGCAGGCGTTTTCGCAGCGCGGGCTCCCCACCCTCCTGAGGCGGCGCGTTTTCCACCAGTTCCGCGAATTGAGAGTTTTCGAAAATGAGGAGGCCCTTGCAGACGAAACAGAGACCGCCGTGAATGCAGTCACTCAACCAGGCGAGGACCTCTGCGGCCGCTGGTTCAGACCGAACCGGCCGGGAGACCTTGGAACGGGTGCGATGGGAAGAGGGCATCAATGTCCTGCTCGTCCGGAGCCTCACGTGATCAGGCAGCGCATGCATGCGTGCGGTGCCAGTATACCGAGCAGGCCCGACCCCGTCGAGAGGATGACCGCCCGGTCTATGGGACCATGAAATGATCCCGGCGTGTGACCGCGACGTCGCTGACAAACATGGCCCCCGAGTGTTTGTGGAACACGGGCCCGAGGCCAGCCAGAATCGGCTCGATTCGCTCCTCCGGCACCACAGTGAATACGATCACCTGGCTGCTGGTGTCGTCGAACAGCAGATGTCCTTCATGGAATCCATGATGGCCCTTGCCCGACACATTGTTGATGATCGTATAGCCGGTCGCCCCCACCCGGTCCAACAGACTGGTGACGATTTTTAGATGTTCCCCTTCGACGACAATGCGAATCTCTTTCATCGGATGCAGCGTCAGCATACTCCGCCCCTTTCTCCTATTGATCTTTCTTCTTGTGCTCGAATGATGTCGCCTGTGCCCAGGTTTCTTGCACCGTGCCGACCACCTCACCATCTTTCTCGAACCGGGACTCTTCCGCTGCTGTCACGAGGCCGGCGGATAGAACGGGATGTGGCTCATGCGCGTCGGATACGGGCTGCCAGCCCTGCATGATGTCGTAATGATAAAACTTCGCTTCTTCCGGTTCACAGACGACCAGGGACACCCATTCATTCTCGAAGAGCCGCTGGAGGCCCGGATGTCGGGCGATGACTGCCTCCACTCGTGCCCGGGGAGACTCAATGACGGCTAACAATCGTGTGGGTTCATGGTAGGGCACCGGACCATCCAGAACGGTCTGCGCCGGCAGTCCCAACCGAAGGTCGCCCGTGGCGCCGCTCATGACTCCTACCCGCCCCACGATATTGTGGTACACCTTGCTCCCGCTTCCGTACACTTCGTTGTCCACAGTGGAGAAATAATGCTCCATGTTAATCCACTGAGCCACGATGAGCGGCGCCGTCATAATTGTTTCCAGCAATTTCGAGGATTCGTCCTGCCGGTAATCGTAGGAATGCAGAAAGGAACGGCCTTCCAGGTTTAACGGTCGCGTCAACTCCCGCCGGCCGATGATGAGCAGATTGTTTTTTGAGAGGCCCCACTCCGGACGGACTTGCGCCCAATCCACACTCCGGCGGCTGGCCCTGGTCAGCGGATCCTTCCGCTTCGATGCCCCCGCCGGGCCCTCCTAAGGCCAGACCACGTTCCAGCGCCGACTGCGCCCCCGCCTCTTGCAAGTCATCGAGCAGTCGCAGAAGGTCTTTGCGGTGCGTGGCCGGCACGTCTTCCAGGTCGACGATCCGGACATCGTTCCGGGTCGTGTCATGTGCCGCCGCGACAAAATGCGAATCGACCGGGATTTTGATGCCGCGTCCCTCCAAGACCTTCCGCACCCCCTGGTTGTTCGCCATCGCGGCAAAGGCCCGCGCATTCGGCAGGCCGCTGTTCCCTCCGCAGGCCCCGCAATCGAGCGCGGACTCATAGGGATTGTTGTCGGACGTGCTCCCGTGGGAACAGATCACGACGAGCCGCGCAAAACCGGAAGTGAATCCCATGAGGCGGAGCGCCGCCTCCACGGCATAGGCCTGTTCGGACACTGAAAATCCATGCATGGTAATGCGCTGGAGACGGGACGACATGCCGCGGGGTGTGAGATTCAACGTGCGCCGGAAGCGTTCGTACAAAGCATCCGCTTCGGCAGGTGCCAGGCCGAGGCTTTTTGCCACTTCGCGCGTTTTCTGCTCGTCGTGACTCTCCATCGCGCCGAAACGGATGGCTTCGATCAAGGTCGGAGTGATGTCCGAGCCGAGTGAAGGAAACTCACGCCGCAGCGCGGCGCGGATGGATGCGCGCTGTTCCACAGCGACCATCTCTTCCGCCTCGTCCCTGGTCAACTTATCAATGGTGAGTGTCGTCGCCAAGGGCGGCAGCCAGAGGCCCTTCAACCAGGCGCTCATGCGCTGGTACCAGAGGGGAAAGAGCGTCTTGCCGAAAAACGGGACGCTGAAAAACCAGCCCAGGGCTTCGACCATCACGTACGGCGTGATGACGTTTTCTTTCAGGTCGTGCAGAAGGGTATGCCCGGCGTGACCGAGCCGCGCAAACAGTCGATGCCGGCTCGCCGCTGCTCCATGGTAGCTGCGGGGAATCTCACGGATGTGGTTCTTGGGCTTCAGCAGCACGGGAGCATGGGTAACCGGATGCTCTTCCCCGAACGCCTGATACTTGACCGGGATACCAAAAAATCCGGCCACGCCCAGAGTTTCGTATCCGCCGAGTTGTTCGAGGTGCCGCCGGAAGATCTCCGATCGAACATCGATGCAAAATACCATCTGCGCCAATGGCCGAGAAGCTCCACCCGGGGCCGCCTTCTCATCAGCATTGCGCAACTGCTTCGCCACCCCGGCCAATTGTCCGACCACGTCACGGCGATGGCGGGCTTCCAAAGCTTCCAACCAGCGATGGCTGTGCTGCGCCGCTGGAAATCCATCCAGCCAGGTCAAGATCGTGAGCACGTCGGCGGACGAGGTCTGATGGATGTGTTCGGGATCGATGCCCATCGCCGTCGCGAGCGCCAGCAACCGTCTGGCGTCGCGCCGCATGATCCGTGCGGCACGCCATGCGGCCGTCCGCTCGTAGACCTGCTTTCCGGTCTCGTTCCATGCACTCGGCTGAGCCGTCTGGTGAAGACGGCTCCATTTCCGCATCTCCCCTTCGACAGACGGCGCCAACCGCCCTGCCAGCAACTGACGTCTCAGCCAATGGGCATACGGCGCCTGATCGATGTACCCGCGAATCGCATCATACTGTCCCGCGATGCCTAAGAGCTCTCGGCACCGCAACGCGACCAGTTCGCGCTCATAGAACAATCGCACTGCGAGATATTTCACGAGATCGATCGGATACCGCGCTTGCCAGGGATGATGCTGTTCTTCGGCGCGCCACTTGATATACCCGGTCCAGCCGGGAAGGGCGGCCAGATGCAAGGCAAAGTAGGACTCCCAGGCGGACTTTGGAATGCCCAGGTCGGTGAGGCACTGCAAGACCGCTTCTTCCGGCCGCTCGCCCAGCGCATCGATCTTCGTGGCTGCATCCTGAATCCCGAGCAGCCGCAAACCGGCATCGTACCGGGCCAATCGCTTCCAGGCGCGATAAAACGTGTGCTCGCGATCCGGCATCACCCAGGAAGCCTCGCCCTCGTCCAGAAAAACCCCGCACCACTTGATCATCTGTTCGTCGATGTCCGCCGCGACGAACGTGCCCAGCGTGCGGTCGCACCAAGTTGACAGGGTTTCATGGGACAACAGATCCACGGCTTCCCAGGGAACGAGCGGTTCGGATACGGCAGTCCGGGCTTGCGCGACGGACGACGTCAGCCATGTGAAGAGGCGTTCCAGCGGCTCCTCTGCGGCCGATGTGGGAGGCCGTTGTTCCGCCGCGACATCGTCCAGCCCATGCACCATGGCATGGCGGAGCAACTCCAGGTGGGACAACTCCCGTCCCGCAAACACGACACGCCGGTCGCTGGCCAGCGGAGCCAGCACATGACTGATATCCTCCGGGCCGAGACGACCTTGCGCATAGTATCGGCGATACAGCGCGCCGGCGAGGTACCCTTTTCCGCCCAGCAGTTGTTCACCGCGCTTGACCGCTTGCTCGAAAGGCAGATGCTCCAATCCATGCAACGGATTGTGGTGGATAAACGTGCGCATGGGCCAGTAGGCCGCAATCGCCTCTCCTGCCAGCTCCACATGGGACCGCAGCTCCATCCGCTGGGCATCTGTGAAGGCGCGTTGTTCGAGTGCCATCCAATGACTCCGTTGTGGCTGCCGGCGCAGCCTGACTAGCGTCGAAATGCCGTTCGGCCGATCATGCGCATCAGGTCTTCGACATAGAGGCCGTTGAGAAACGTCACATAGGCCCGCACGCGCAGCGTCTCGATCCAGGGTGGCATCAGGAACTTCACCCCCTTGGCCTTGCCATAGATCATTCCCCAGGCGGCGATGATCAGAATGACTGCGCATCCGACGACCAGATCAAAGAACGAGCGATTCCATTCCGCAGCGCGCATGAAGGCCGCTGCCGTCTCATGTCCGGGATAGAGGAAATGGGTGAACGCCTCCCCCGCCCACAAATAGGTCAGGCCGATGACCGCGAGCGCCCCGAGCATCGTGAGCGACACGGTCCATGAGGCGCCGGTGTGCAATCGATACAGCGTAAACATCGCCTGTGACGTCGTGACCCACCCGAAAAAGAGAAAAATCACGGCGCCCTGGGCATCCTGCAGCGGAATACTGACGACACCATGCACGACGAGCAGAATCACCAAGGGCAGCACCAATGTCGCCACCAGGCCGGTCGTCCAGGTCATCGGAGAGAAGGCGCCAGCCTCATTCGCCTTGGCTACCGGAGGCAATTTGAACTCCGTCCGCGCTTTATGGATCACCGACCCGGAATTGAGAAACAAGGTGGCCTTGAAGAGGCCATGGGCGCACAAATGAAATACGGCCAACGCAAAGGCGCCGAGTCCGCACTCCATGACCATATAGCCCATCTGGCCCATCGTGGAGTAGACGAGGCGGCGCTTCACGCTGGTCTGCGTTAACATTGCGCTGGCACCGATCAAGGCCGTCACGCCGCCGATGACAAACAAGAGATGGAGCGTCGTCGGGGCGAAACTGAACAGCGGCGCCAGTCGATTTACGAGAAAGCCCCCGGCATTGACAATCCCTGCGTGCATCAAGGCTGAAACCGGCGTCGGCGCTTCGATCGTGCCGACCAGCCAGACATGGAAGGGAAATTGGGCCGACTTGGTCATGACGGACAGGATCAGCAGGAGGGTCGCCACCAAGGGCACATCCAGTCCGGTCCACAATGCGCTGGAGTCTGACAGTGATTCTGAAGCCCCCTGCAACCGTGCGAAGAGATCCTTCAGATCCAACGTGCCATAGGCCCCGTAGAGCAGCACAAGCGCCACCGCAAACGCCGCATCGCCCAACCCTTGTGTCCAGAAGGTCTTCTGTCCCGCTTCCCTGGCCGCACGACTCGCCGGGTTACAGACCAACAACGACGACAGCAGCCAGGTCACCAGATGCCAGCACACGAACAACCAGAGAAGGTTGCCGCTGGTGACCAGACTCAAGAGGACGGAGGTGAGGGCGCCTAGGAATGCGAAATACCGGACGTACCCTGCATCGCCCACCATGTAGCGCTCGGAGTACACATGAATGATCAGGCTGACGCAGCTGATGAGAACCATCATGACGGCCGCCAGCCGATCCACCAGGACCGTATAGGCGAAGGGCCCCGATGCTCCGCCAAGGATCGTCAGACGGATCGGCTCGCCATAGAACACGATCACAAACGTGGCCACCGAGGTGAGGGCTGCACACCACAGCGCCCCGATCCCGATGCGCGAGATGCGTTCTCCCATTTCGCGCCAGAAGAGGGCGATGAAAAGCGTGCCCAGCAGAGGCGCAAAGATCGTCAAGAGAGGAACAACGGCTTCCATGACACGAAGGTCTCCAACACCGGCTACTTTGCGCGCACTCAACAGCAAGAACAAGGCCCAGCAGGAAATACCTCCGAAAAGCGATGAAATGCAAGAAATCGTGGAATCGGCCGCTCGTTGGATGCCGGAGCAAGAGCCGTCCATCAGAAAGCAGCGTGCATCCATGCACAGCCGTGCATAGACGCACTTTCCAGTCAGGAGTCGGCAATGCCGCAGCAAGGGAAGCCATCGCGCGGCAATGCCCTGAGGCAGGACCTGTGCCCTCGCATGGGAGCGTGCGCCACCCGGCGTCATGGGCGTGAAGATGACCAAGAAACCCCGCGTGGAATGCGACGCAAGGCAGCTTCGATTCGTCCTGCTTCTTGATGTGTCTCCCTGCCTATGTTAGCGTCTGCGTAGAGGCACGTGCATCATGCCAACCAGTCACCTCCGCACAGCCCGTCTCGACCACATTCTCCGTGGATGGGTGGTGCTCTGGTTGCTCGCCTTGCCCTTGTTCCACATCCATCCCGAAACGGATCCACATCATGGCGAAGCCGGCCACGTCCATGCCGCCGCAGTGCATACCGTCTTCTCCGGTGACCTTGAAGGCGAATTCGGCGAACATTTAGAGACGGCCTCTGTAAGGCCTCATACTGGCGAAGGGCCGGCGGTGTCAGCCCAAGGCGCGCATGCCTGGAGTTCCGATCCTGAACTCAACCTGTCCCTACTGAATGACGCCACCGACCGTAAGCTGGCGAAACCGTTACTGACGCATCTCCTGTTTGTCGCTCATCATCTCGTACCCCTCGTTGATCAGCAGGACGGTCCGCACGATGAGCCATTGTCGTCTACCGTCACCACGCTCTTTACCCCGGATCTGCCGGCACGTGCTCCGCCCTCCCCGTTCTGCAGCTAAGTATTCACGCTTTTCACAGCAGATATTCTGATCGCACCCACGTCTCCGCGAAGACCGCTCCGGGTCCCGTCTGACGAGCGGTGCGGCATGGAGGAGGTTTCCGATGATGCCTCGTATGGTCCTTTCCCTGCTGATGGCCTGCGTTCTCAGCCTCTCTGGCGCCTTATCCTGGGCGGGAGAACAACGCCCTCGCGCCTATTCACTGTCCGACATCCTTACATTCGCGACGCAACACAATCCTGTGCTCGCCGGGGCTGAGGGACTGGTGAAACAAAGTCAGGGGCAGCAGATGGCCGCCGGCGCCTATCCGAATCCTTCCATCACCGGGATTGCCGGACGCGGCGCGATTCGCGACCCCAGTACCGGAACCCGCGTCACTGAACGGACGTTGACCGTCGAACAACCTCTTGAATGGACAGGCAAACGCCAGGCCCGCCAGGAAGCGGCTGATGCCGGCCTGGCCGGGGCGAGCGCCGCCCTGGAGGACGCCCGCCTCTTATTGCTCGCCGATGTCAAGATTGCCTTCTATCACCTCCTGTTCGGCCAACGCGATGTCGAGCTCTCTGCTCAAAATGTCACGAATGTGGAAGAGGTCTTGCGAACGGTGCAGGCACGCGTGACGGCCGGTGAAGCCACCTCCTTCGACAGTCTGAAAGCGGGGGTGGAGGTCCAGAAGGCGAAGAAGGAAGTGGCTAGGGCCAACAATGCGTTGCTGGTGGCCAAGGCACGGCTGAATACCCTGACCGCCGGCACGCTCGGTAAGGAGTTTTCAATTCAAGGTGATTTTGATCGGCCGAAGCAGGGCATCAACCCAGATGGTCTGACCGCGCAGGCCTTGGAGCAACACCCGACCGTTCGGCGCTTGAGCAAACTCGCGGAACAAGCCGACCATACGCTGCGTTTTGAGCGGGAAGCCCGCGTCCCCAACGTGAGTGTGATCGGAAGTTACCATCGCGAGGCGGGCGACGAATCCCTTACGGCCGGCCTGGCCGTGCCGCTCCCGCTGTGGTACCGCCGGCAAGGCGAAATTCAATCCGCATTGGGCGCCAAACACCGCGCGGACGCCGAGCGCCTGCGAGCGCAACAGGAATTGGAGCAGGCCATTACCCAACATACCCAGGAAGTGCGGACGGCGCAGGAGCAACTGCTGGTCTTCGAAACGGGGTTGCTGAAACAGGCGGAACAGACCCTTACCCTGGCACGAACGAGTTTCCGGCACGGCGCAGCCAGTCTTCTGGATGTCCTCGATGCGCAACGGGTGTATCGCCAGACTCAGCTCGAATATGCCCAGGTGCGAGCGGACCTCTCCATCGCACTGGCCCGGCTCGAACGCGCGCTGGGAACTTCCTTATGACCGCCGACCGCAGTGAACGGACTATGGGAGTGCAGCAATGATGAGATCACTGACGACGATCGGCATAGTGCCCGCGCTGCTCTGGCTTCTGTCTGGTTGCAGCGATCAGGGAGCGCAGCCACCACACACTGCCGCGACCAGCGAGGCCCCGGCGGCCACCAGGAGCAGCAACGCCATTCACCCGCCGCCGGCAGTTCAGGCTCGCCTCCGCATCCAGCCCGCCGCCTTGCGCCCGGTGCCCGCGCTGATCACGGCTCCGGGTGAGGTGGCCCTCGACCTGAAGCAGGTCGCGAAGATCACGTCACGCATCGGCGGACAAGTTGAGCGCATCCATGTGCAACTGGGAGATCGCGTCAAAAAAGGCCAGGCGCTACTCGCCATCGGCAGCCTGCAACTCGATCAGTTGATCGAAGAATATCTCGTTCGGAAAGGCCCAGGCCGACGTGGCGGAGAACAGTTTTCGCCGGACCGAGAAACTGCGCGCGGACGACATTGTCACGGAGCGCAAGCTGATCGAAGACAAGGGCCTCTATCTCGAGACGCAGGCGCGTTATCAACACATCCGCGAACGACTGTCGAACATGGGAATTTCGACGGATGACCTGAAGCAGGGCCCGCATGAAAAGAGTCACCTCTACACCCTCACCGCGCCGATCGCGGGTACCGTCGTCCTCCAGAATGCGGTGCGCGGGCAGGGCGTTGGTCCCGGTGACGAATTGTTTGAGATCGTCGATACCAGCCGTGTCTGGGTCTTTGCCAATCTTCCCATCGAGCAGGCCAGGCAATTCAAGGAGGGCGACTCCGGCACCATCACGCCGAAAGGCGGAGAAGCCATCGTGGCGCCGCTCACGTACCTGTCGCCGGTGGCGGACGAGACCACCCGTACCATTCGCGTGCGGTTCGAGGTCGCCAATCCGCAGGGACAGCTGAAACCGCGCGAGTACGTCGAGGTGGCACTCGGCTGGTCCGGGCCGCCGGTGGTCACCGTTCCGATGACCGCCATCACCACGATCGAAAAAACACGCGGCTTGTTTGTCGAAACCGCAGACGGCTATACGTTCGTGCCGATCGACGCCGGCCGTGAAGGCGGCGGCTTGGTGGAAATCCGGCGGGGCGTGAAGGAAGGCGACCACATCGTCACCGACGGCGTGTTCGATCTGAAAAATGTGCTGCTGAAGGAACACATCGGATCGGGCGAATGAGGCGCGCATGCAACATCTCCTGACGTTTTCGCTCCGCTATCGATTCTTTACCCTCGTGGCCATCGCCGTGGTGATTGCCGCCGGTCTCTGGTCATTCGCACACCTGACGATCGATGCCGTCCCCGATCTGACACCGGTGCAGGTCCAAATCCTGACGCGGGCCCCGGCGCTGGGACCGGTCGAGGTGGAACAATTTGTGACGTTTCCCATTGAAGCCTCCTTGAACGGTTTGCCGGCCCTGCGCGAGCTGCGATCTATTTCACGGTATGGACTCTCCGCTGTCACCGCGATCTTCGATGATCGCACCGACATCTATCGAGCCAGGCAGTTTGTCGCGGAACGGTTGGCCCAGGCCATGGAACGCATCCCTGCGGAATACGGCCGCCCGGTGATGGGCCCCCTCACGACCGGACTGGGCGAGGTCTATCAATTCACGGTGAAAGGCGAGGGCTATAGTCCGATGGCCCTGAGAACGCTGCTGCAGTGGGACATCGGCATGAAGTTGCGCGCCGTGCCCGGCGTGGTCGAGGTCAACATCTGGGGGGGCGAACCGCAGCAGTTCCACGTCATTGTCGATCCGTCGAAATTGTTGTCGTTCAAATTGTCGATGAAGCAGGTGTTCGACGCGTTGCAGCGCAACAACGCCATCGCCGGCGGCGGGTATATCGAGCATCAGCGCGAACAATTGTCGATCCGCGGAGAAGCGCTGGCCACTCAGCTCAGTGACCTGGCCCAGATCGTGGTGGCCCACGGGCCTGGCGGCGTGCCTATTTATATCGCCGACCTGGCCGAAGTGAAAGAGGGATCGGCCCTCAGGATCGGAGCCGCCACGGCCATGGGTGAGGGCGAGACCGTGATCGGCATGGTGCAAATGCTGGCCGGAGAAAACGCGCAGGAGGTGGTCACTCGGGTGAAGGCCCGGGTGCAGGACATTCAGGCCACCCTGCCGGCCGGTGTGACCATCGAGCCCTACTACGATCGTACGATCTTCGTGTCGAAGGTCATGCAGACCGTCCGCAACAACCTCCTGGAGGGCGGCCTGCTCGTCATCGCTGTCTTGTTTCTTTTTCTCGGCGATCTGCGCGCCGGGCTCATCGTGGCCTCCGCCATTCCCCTCGCCATGCTGCTCGCCTTCATCGGCATGATGCAGGCCGGGCTCTCCGGCAATCTCATGAGCCTGGGTGCGATCGACTTCGGACTTCTGGTCGATGGCTCCGTGGTGATGATCGACAACATCCTTCGCCGGTTGGGCGAAAAGCCGCCGCCAACCGGGGACGCGCGGTTGAAGGAAGTGCTGGCCGCCGGCCAGGAAGTGTTGCGGCCGATGGCGCTGGCCGTGACGATCATCATCCTGGTGTACGTCCCGATCCTGGCGCTCACCGGCATCGAGGGCAAGATGTTCCGTCCGATGGCGGTGACGGTCATCATGGCCTTGACCGGTTCACTGCTCCTCGCCCTGACGGTCACCCCGTTGCTGTCCTTTTGGTTTTTACGCGCCACACCCGGCGGCGAGACCACAGCAGTCATTCGCGGTGTCAGAAGAGTCTATGCACCATGGTTGCGGCGGGCCGTGGCCCGTCCTGTCTGGCCCGTATCAATCGCGGTGGGACTATTTGCCGTCAGCCTGCTGGCCGGAAGCAGATTGGGAATTGAATTTGTCCCGCGGTTGGAGGAGGGGGACCTCGCGGTACAGGTATGGCGGCTCCCGAGCATCTCGTTGAGCGAATCGGTCACCACCGCGTTGGATATCGAACGGGTCCTGAGGCGTTTTCCCGAAGTCACGCGGGTCGTCACCCGCACCGGCAGCCCGGAAGTGGCCACGGACGTCATGGGCGTCGAAATGTCCGACGTCTTCGTCATCCTGAAGCCCCAGCGCGATTGGGTCACGGCGCCCAGCCGCAATGAGCTGATCGAGGCGATGAAGCGACAGATCACCGAGCAGGTACCGGGGGTCGGGCTCGGGTTCACCCAACCGATTGAGATGCGCTTCAATGAATTGATTGCCGGCGTGCGCTCAGACCTGGCGGTCAAAATCTTCGGTGCGGATCTCGACATCCTGAAGCAGCAGGCCGAACGGGCGGCGCGGGCGCTTCAACAGGTACAGGGCGCGGCTGATGTCAAAGTGGAGCAAGTCGCCGGCTTGCCGTTATTGCGGGTCATTGTCGATCGCGCCGAAATCGCCCGTTACGGGCTCACGGCTGAAGAGGTACTCACCCTGGTCCAATCGGCGCGTGTCGGGACGGTTGTCGGAACGGTCGTGCAGGGTTCCCGACGGTTCGAATTGGTCGTGCGGCTGGCAGACCGGGTCTCGCATGATCCTGGTTCCCTAGGCAGTCTGCTGATACCGACCATGCATGGAGAACTGGTTCCGCTCTCGCGCGTGACCAGCATCCTCGTCGATTCCGGCCCGGCACAGGTGAGCCGCGAGCATGTGCAGCGGCGAATCGTAGTCGAGACCAATATTCGCGGGCGCGATCTCGGCGGTTTCGTGGCCGAGGCTCAACAGGCCGTGGCCCAGGCGGTCACGCTGCCGCCCGGGTATGAACTGATCTGGGGAGGACAATACGAACATCTGCAGGAGGCAGGCAAACGTCTGGCCATGGTCGTGCCGGTCACACTCATGCTGATCCTGGGCATGTTATCCGTCATCTTCGGTACGCTACGCCCCGCCCTGCTCATTTTCCTCAATGTGCCGCTCGCCCTGTCAGGCGGAATCCTGGCCTTGTGGCTGCGCGGATTGCCGCTCAGCATTTCGGCCGTGATCGGGTTTATCGCCCTGTTCGGCATTGCCGTCCTCAATGCGGTCGTCTTAGTCAGCCATATCCGCCAGTTGGAGGCGGACGGGGTTTCCACTGAGGAAGCGGTCCTGCATGGAGCGATGGATCGTTTGCGGCCCGTGTTGATGACGGCCCTGGTCGCAAGCCTGGGGTTTTTGCCCATGGCTTTGGCTACCAGTATGGGAGCCGAAGTCCAACGGCCGCTGGCTACCGTCGTGATCGGGGGCTTGCTGACGTTGACCGCCCTCACCCTGCTGGTGATCCCCGCGCTGTATTCGCGCCTGGTTCCGCAGCCTGCAGCCCGACCGCATCCGGCAGCTGCGGAGGCAAACGATAACGCCATTCAGGTATAACCCCGTGTGGCATCTCGAGAAACAGGCCATCACCCGCACGCGATACGGCGCCGCTTCCGACTCTTTTCTGGACAGACTTTCATCCCGGCGGTAAGCTTTCCTCAACGAAGCGAAGTGTCTGCGCGCAAGCCAGGGGCCTGCGCAGCCGCTCAAACGAATGTTAACCGGCCCATCTTCCCGAGGAGTAGTGTATGGCGACCATCATGGTGATCGACGACGAACCTTCCATCCGCGGCCTCCTGCGCGAGGTCCTGGAACGATCAGGACATAAGGTGCTCGAAGCCAAGGATGGGCGCGAAGCGGTGGATCTCTATCAGAAGCATAAAGCCGATCTGCTCATCATGGACTTGTTGATGCCGGAAGTGGACGGCTTGGAAGCCACACTGCAGCTCACCCGCGAATATATGGACACCAAAATCATCGCCATGACCGGTGCCCAAGGGGATCGGAATTTCCTGGATATCGCCCGGCTGTTCGGCGCGCACCGGACGTTCGAAAAGCCTTTCGATTTGAAGGAAATGCTGAGCGCCGTGGAGGCGGAACTGGCGCAGAAATAAGCACCTCTTCCAATCGCGCCCACCTCGTTCAATCATTCACCGGGAAAAAGAACTGGAAACCCTCTCGCCGATTCTGACAGAATCGGTCGTGCGGCAGACCCCCCATAATCAGGCTCTCGTGTTGGTAACCCCGTCCCGCGCAAAAGGTCTCTGGTATACCTGGGGCATCTTTATTCTGCTCGTAGGCATCCTGCCTCTCCACAACTTCGTTGGCCATGCGCATTGGCAATATATTCGTTGGGTGCCGACGCCGGACCAATTGATCTCCCCGTCGATCCTGCTGGATCTGGGAGTTGATGCAGTCGCCAATATCCTGCTCTTTGTCCCCTTCGGCCTGCTCTATGCGCTTCGCGGGCTGGAAGGCAAACCTCTCTCTCCTCGCCATCTGTTGTTGATGGCCTTTGCGCTGTCGTTCAGCATCGAGTACTACCAGGTCTATTGCCATAACCGGAGCACGTCGCTCCTCGACCTCCTGGACAATGTCCTGGGCGCATACCTCGGGATGAAAGCGGGAGAAGTCTATGTCAGAAAAAGTGGGTCAGCAGTGGTAGAACCGGCCGGATAAGATTATTGCCAGCCTGTCAGGTCATAGCCTCGGTCTCGTAAACACCGGTCGACATAGTTCGTAAACGCGCCGCTTGGCGGGGATGGTGTGAACAGCCCGCGCAAGAACCCCGCGGTGGCGCCGCTGGCTGCGCCGATCATCGCGCCTCCTCCCGCTTGTCCCAGAATCGCCCCGCCCACCGCTCCGGCAGCAGAACCGGCGGCGCCGCCGGCCACTGTGCCGGTTGCCACCTGAGCCGTCTTCCCCTCGCTGGAAGAAGCCCCCGCCTCCTTCGCCCGGTTTATGCACTCCTCAACATCGGCCCGGGCCGCATCGGCGCCGACCTGTTGGTAGTGGTCATTGGGATACAGAACGGGTTTGGGAGCGGCGCAGCCGGAAAGCACAAGACTGAGGACACAGAGACAAGACATCGGCCTCATGACGCAGACCTCCGGTGCTGAATGGACAAAAGAAACTGCAGACCGGCCCGGCGATGCCGCGGGATGGTCTAGATCCGGCCGCCCAGGTCCTTCCGCTGCAGGGTGCGCATCATCGTGGAATCATTGTAGGCCACCTCGCTGAGGGCGTCCATGATGTGCAGGCCTTTGGCAGCCGCCAACTCTTTTGCTTTGGCGTAGTTCTTCGCGCTGAACCGGGCCACCGCCGGCTGGCCGTTCACAATCTGACAGGCCAGGACTTCACCGCCGGCGACATCCATCGTTCCCCCTTCTTCAACCAGTTTTTTTGCCTGCGGCACCGTTATCTGGTGCAACCGGGCAAACTCCTCCAGCCCGCCGGTTTCCACCAGACGCCCGTCGGGCATGATGCACAACCGTTTGAAATGGGGAGACCAGTCTTTCCTGAAATCAATGAACTTGATGTCGCCGCCCTTGGCGACGGCACGATCCAGCGTGTGGTAATCGAGGCCAAGATTTTTCTGTGCGAGTTTGGTTTTAAGTTCGTCCGGCAGCGTCCGGTAAAAGATCTCTGCGGCGGCATCGATCAATGAAACGGCGCGCGCCCTGGCCCACTGTTCCGCTTCGGCGAACTGCATGAGATCAAGCACCCAGGTCTGCTTCGGGGAACTACCCGTCGGATCCACCCGGCACGCAAAGAGGCCCCGCGTGAGCACCCCCCCCACCTGCGGATAGATGTACACTCCTCCGTCCGTCAGGAGCGCCATCATCTGGTCCAGCGGCACATCGTAACTTTCCGCCAGGATCTTCGCATGAGCCGGCACATCTTCCGGCAAGGTCATGGCGCAGACCGTCACGTTTCCCGGCGCATCGAATTCCGAGTAATCTTCGATCACGTTGTACAGAATCGGCGGTTTTGGCTTGTCGATCTTCTTCTTGATCTTGAACATAATGAATTCGTTCCTCGTCTCTCGTCTTTCGTTCAGACGACGTGCTGTGCACTTACCCGCGGGGGAGGTGGTAATAGGCAGGCAGGGTCAACAGCCGCCCGTCGTCTACCGGTCCACCAATCGTAAAGTGATAGAGCGATTGCAGCGTCAGGTCTTTGATCCCGACGATCTCATGCACCGGATCATCGAAAAAACAGCCGATTCCCGTTCCTCGCACGCCGGCTGCCTCCGCCTCGAGATACAACACCTGCCCGACCAGCCCTGCTTCCCAGAAGAGGCGTGGATACCACCAAGCCCCCCCTTGCCGCAAGCGCCCCTCGAACTCGGCCAACATGCCGAGTGAAAAGGCGCTGTCACCGGCAATGGCTTGATGGCAGCTGACTTGAGCGGCCAGGCGTTGCGCATTGCCTTGCAGCAGCCAGTACAAGGGAAGATCTGTCGGGCAATCAGGCACCGGAGTCCACTCCAATTCAGGATTCATTGCCTGCTGCAGCAGCGGCAGCTTCTTCGCATCCCGCGCCAGCACGTAGAGGCCCGGCGTCAGGCCCTCCACCCGGTGCACGAACAACAGCAGATGAATCGCCGGGTCCCAGGAAAAGAGATCCCACGGCATGGGCCGGGCCAGTTGCGGTTGGTGCGCCTGAGGCAGCAGCCGATGCAGGAGGTGAAAAAACGTGGCGCTGGAAATTGATGTGCGGCCATCGAAAGAGACGGCACTGCGGCGCTGTCTGATGATTGTCGCGGCACCGCTCGTGGCCTGTGAACCAGAATGCGGATCAGAATGCACCTGAGGATCAACAGGAAGAGAAGCCACCAGGCGTTCTTCGCTCGTCTTCCATGACGCCTCCGCCGCTTCGTCGATCGCCTCCCAGTGCACGCCATGTTCGCGGCTCAATAGATTTGCCCGGCCATGCCATGGTCCCGCCGCCAGTTCCTTCACCAGCGCCTGCTCCAAACCCAACGGCAGGTTTGGAACATAGCGCGTCATGTTGGTAGAGGGCCAGATCACTGCCAGACAGTCCGGATGTTCCGGTTCGGCCTCGCCAAAATCCTCCTGGCGATGGGTTCCCAACAGCCGTGCAACCTGATTTTGTTCCACCCCGTCCAGCAGCAGCATCGTCCAACCGAGCGTCGCGGCGGCGATACGCGCGGAACCAAGGGCGTGGCCCACGTCGTGGTTGCAATAGCGAAAGGCCCGTTCTCCATACTTCCAGGCTTCCCGCCAATGGACGGAACTGAGGCCGAACAGAAATGCGCCGTCCGGAAACGGCGCGAGCAGCTGTGTGATCTGCGCGACAGGAAAACCCGCGCGTAACTCCAAGCCATGTTCCTTGGCTGCGTAGTGATGGAGGCCGGGCGGCAGACCCAAGCCATCGACCAGCGGGACAAGCACATAGCCTTCGGTCGGATGCAGATTGCCCGACGAAGGATTGTTCCGGAGTGCCCACTCCGATTCCCCTGCTCTCTTCCAGGCTGAGAGCCCGAGCGCCAGTTCGAAAAACCGTGAGACCGCCCGGATGGTCAATGGCTGCGAGGCCACTGCGCCTGGCTGATAGATAGCATCGTACGACGGCGACTGCGGGTCGTCATCCGGGCCCAGCAGCGGCAAACGGATCAGTTGCGCCCCCTCAAACCGCCGGAATGGATTCGGTTGATTGGCCCAATCCAGAAAGCCCAACGATCGCGCGTATCGATTGAAATGATGCTTGGTTCGAGTGTGATAGGCGATCACGCGATCGATCGGATCAGTCGAAGTAGTCCCGGCAGGCGCGCCGGAAGACGGTTGATCGAGGGTCATGCGCGCAGTCTAACGAGCCGGGGGAAGGAAAGTAAACGCACCGCCTGCTCAGGCCAGGAGCCGCGCGATCCCGAAAGCCGCCGCTGCAGCGAGCCCTCCAACCAGCACCGTTTGGACTCCACCGCGCCAAGGCGGCACCCCGGTCAATCCGCTTTTCACGTACCCGAAGACAAACAAGGCCACGGGCGTCACGGCAATCGACCACCACAGCGCCGTCGCGATCTCGTGGATCAGCATGTACGGCAACAACGGAATCAATCCTCCGATCACATAGGAAACCGCAATCGTCCAGGCGCTGGACCGGGCGCGCGCCGGATCAGGCTCTTCCAATCCCAACTCAAACCGCATCATGAAATCGACCCACCGGCCGGGGTTCGCTCGAAGGGAGGCGATCAGCGGAGCGATGTGTTCATCACGCAACCCGTAGCCACGGAAAATCTCTGCCACTTCCTCGGCCTCCTTTTCGGGAATATGCTCGGTCTCTCGCAATTCACGGGTGCGCTCCGCCGCGTAATGCTCAAGATCGGTCTTGGCCGCAAGATATCCGCCCAGCCCCATCGCGATCGAGCCGGCGGCAATTTCCGCCAATCCCGCCGTGACCACCAGAGCGGATGAGGCCACCGCACCCGATAACCCGGCGGCCAGGGCAAAGGGGACGGTCAATCCATCGGCCATGCCGATGACGATATCGCGCACCGTCGCGGTGGCCGTGAAATGTTTTTCACTATGTGGAGTCGCCGGCATGGGGATACTCCTTCCGAACGTGAATAGGCCGAGGACCTGGCTGCATCCGATCCTGCCTGGCTGGTCAGGGTGCTTGTGTACGCGTCTTGGCAGCGCTGGTCAAGCGACGGATGAGCGAACGTTCCTACGCGGACAGGCGAAGCGCAAGTGAACAATGGGTGGTCGAGCGACAGCTATAGTGATGTGTGATTCAATGGGGGTGAGGGAATCGGGTGCGCGGGATATCGCGGTCGATCAGCTCCAGATGATGTCGAAGTTAAGCAGCCATAGCGACAGGGCAGGACTGTTTCCCCTGTCCCGCGCGTAAGGCCGTCACAGAGGCGCCGTTGTCCCATCAGCTAAGGTCCGACGTTTCTGAAGTGCGAAGGCCCATCGATCCCATCGGTGTTTCCCTTTCACCTACGGATTTCGCGATCCAGGGCCAACGGATACTCCTCTCATTGAGGAGCATTGACCTCCCTTCCGCGCACCCAGTATTCTGGCCATGAATCCGGACGCCTGATACTCCAGACCATTGAGGATTGCATGCAATTTGACGCCGCGTTGGCCGCACAAGAAACCTTACAGGAAGCGCAATCCGAGCTTGGTGTTCACTGGGACGAAGCCACTGAACTCGAAGAGACGTTTTCCTCCAATGCCGGCGCCACGGCCAGGGACGCCTATGAAGGACTCCTTGCGCTGGCCGCCCGCCATCCCGAGGCCCACCGGTTTCAGGCCTTCTGCATTTACATCACCTGGCAACAGGTCACTGAAGAGACGATCGCCCGTCACTTTCAGACCGGCATGACTCTGGCCGAATCCTATCTGGCTTCGCCGGAAGGGAAGGATCCAAGGCACCTCGCCCATGTCGCCGAATTGCTCGACTCGTTTCGCGCAGGCCTGGGACTGGACGAAGAGGACGACATCGTGGTGGAGTTTCGCAAAGACACGCCCAAAGGCGGAGACTAACGCAAGCCGTGAGGACGTCACACGTGTAAAGGAAAACGCTCCGGACTCGAGAGACAAACGCCGGTTCTGACGTATGGCTGAAAACGATAAACATCGCGCACGCATTTTTCTCCATCGAGGCGATCTCGTCCAGGCCCGGGCCGCCTGGGAAGCCGCAGTGGAGGATGATCGCCGCACGGGAACGCCGGGCGAACTGTCCAACAGTCTCGGTAATCTGGGCAACACTCTGGCCCTCGCCGGCGCCTTCGAGGAGGCCGAGGCCTGTTACAAGGAAGTGCTTGCCATCCAACGCAACGAGCGCGACCCGCATGCCATTGCTCATACACTCGTGAATCTGGGCAATCTGTATATCGGCGCCGACAAGCCGGAGAAAGCCCGTCCCTACTATCTGGAAGCGCTGGACTTGTTGAAACCGCTCAATGACCATCGCGCGCTGGGCATTCTCTACCACAACCTCGCGCTGGAGGAAGCCCGGCAACAACAGTGGGATGAATCCGTGCGACTGTTCACCCAGGCGCTGGATTCGCATCGCGTGGTGGGCAATGAAGAAGGCCTGGCAGGGACCTACAGTCAGATGGGAAAAATGTTTCTGGACAGCGGACGCTCTGTGGAGGCGGAACGCTGTTTCAACAATGCCACAGAACATTTCATCAAGCTCGGCAACCCGTCCGGGGAGGCCGCCATCCTGCGCGAACTCGCCGACCTCTATGAGGAACGGCAGGACACCATTGCTGCCATTCGTTGCGTGGAGCGGCTCCATCATCTGGCATTTGGGACCGGGCGTGCGCCCTCGGCTGCAGACCGCGATCGCCTCGCACGGCTCCGCGCCACCCATAGCTGAACGGATTGGGGTGATGGTAACATTCACGCGTCTCGATTGATCAACGACGCTTCACAAGGAGTTCCATGGATATCAGCGCGTTTCGCCAAATGGTGGAGAAGAATCCCAAAGGATTTCTGGGCCGTTACGGTCTGGGCAATAAGATTTTGCAGGAAGGCGGCAGCCTCGAGGAGGCAGCCGAGCACCTCACGGTGGCGACACAATTGGATCCCACCCACGTCGCGTCACACCTCGCCCTCGGACGCGCTCTCGTGAAACTGGGGAAAAAGAGGACGCCAAACCCGTTTTGAAAGCCGGTATTGACGCCGCCGTGTCGGGTCGATCCAACGGGGGTGTGGATTTGGTGCCGGAATTACAACAGTTGCTACGAACGCTCGGTTAAGGCCGGCTGGAGGACCTATGACTCTCGATACAGCCAGACAGCGGATTGAATCCGCGATCACTCAATATGGGCAACATGCGGCCATGGCCATTGAACTGGTCATCAATGAAGTCCGCTCCGACATGGGCCGTGACGCCGTGAACGAGCTCATCGATGAGTTCGATTTGGAACTCATGTACAACATCGCCCCGATGGAATCCGACTACTCGAACAGCTAGACCACGGATGACGCTGCCTCTCACCAGCCCTGTTAGACCGTCACACGGCCCATCGATCGAGGCAGTAGATGGTGAAGTTTTGCACGCTTGCCTCCTTAGCAACGCGAAGGGCGATGCCGGGCCGAGCACAACATTCCAGGTCTTGCCCGGCATCCTGCCATGCCGTTGATCTGGTGTTCCATTTCGGGCCACGGTTATGGCCACGCCGCGCAAGTCGTGCCGGTGCTCAATGCGCTGGCTCAGCTCGTACCCGGTCTCAAGGCGATCCTCCGAACATCAGTCCCCACCGGGTTCTTTGAGCCTCGCCTGACCATTCCTTGGCAACTCAGCCAGGCCCAACAAGACATCGGGTGCATTCAAAACGGGCCGCTGACCATCGACGTGGCAGGCACCTGGTCGGCCCATCGAGCGCTGCATGCCGATTGGGAAAAGAAGATCGAAGCGGAAGCCACCCTCATCCGCCAGGCCCGCCCCACTCTGCTGCTGTCCGATGTGTCACATCTGGGCATCGCCGCCGGCGCCGCAGCCGGAGTTCCGACGATCGGACTCTGTTCCCTCTCCTGGGACCTGGTCCTGGAACCGTTCGTCAATCCTGATGAACCGGACCATGCCGTCATCATGCGGCAGATCCGCGAAGCCTATGCAAAAGCCGACAGTTTCCTGCGTGTGGCTCCAGGTCTGGCGGTCACCGCGTTTCGGCATATGCGCGACGTGGGCCCAATCGCGGAACCCAGCGAACCGCATACTGCCACCCTCCGTCAAGCCGTGGGGGCGACGCCATCTGAGAAGGTCGTTCTGGTGGGGTTCGGTGGGATTGCGCTGAAAACCCCTCCGTTCGAACAGATGGAAGCCATGCACGGCCTTCGGTTTCTCTTTGATGGTCCTGTCCCTGCGGGACTCTCCCGGGTCTCATCGCTCTCCGCCGTCGCACTGCCCTTCAATCACATCCTGGCATCAGTTGACCTGGTTCTGACCAAGCCCGGGTATGGCACCACCGTTGAATCCGTCGCGCTCGGCATTCCTGTGGTCTACGTGCGCCGCTACAATTTCGCAGACGAACAATCTCTCGTAGATTACCTGCAGCGGCACGGCCGATCCGCGGAACTCTCTCTCGATGCCTTTTACCAGGGACAATGGGAGCCGGCCATCCGGAAGGCCGTGGCCCAATCACCGGTCACGCCGCCTCCGCCGCTGTCCGGCGCTCACGATGCTGCGAGTATTGTGCATACGTATTTCTAGGCAGGCGCGCCGTTCCTGCTGCCCGCAGCGCACAAACTTACATCTGATTAGTCGTTTTTCTCAGAGAGTGTTATAGTGGGCCCAATTCTGATCCCGAGGAGTGCCGCCCGCGTCTAGGCCGACTGCATGGAATCCGCCCCCCGACAAGCCGCATCCGCGATTGAACCCAAACTCCTGGCCCGCGTGGCGAAGGGTGATCAACAGGCATTCGGCGGGCTCTACGATCAATCCTCTACCCTGCTCTTTACCCTGGCCTACCGTATCCTCAACGATCGCGATGAGGCGGCGGAATTGCTCCAGGATGTCTACCTGGAAGTCTGGCGAAAGATCGCGAAATACGATGTCGGACGCGGAAGTCCCATTGCCTGGCTGGTGACGTTGACCCGTAGCCGCGCTATCGATCGGCTGCGCTCGCGTGCCTCGCGCGGCCAACACGTGGTCGCCGATTCGTTCGAGCACCCGCTGGTCTCCGTCACTCCCGACGTCAGCCCGAATCCGTACGAAGCCAGGGAAGATACTGAAATCCGGCAAGCGATGGCCAAGGCCATCCTCGATCTGCCGCTGCCTCAGCAGCAAGCGATCGAAATGGCCTTTTATCAAGGACTGACGCATACGGAGATCGCGGCGAAATTGAATCAGCCGTTGGGAACCGTGAAGACGAGAATCAAACTGGCCATGTCCAAACTTCGCGCCTCGTTACATGAGACGTTGCCGCAAGGGTTCCAATCATGACCCACGAGGAACTGGAAGAAGCGGTGCCCCTCTATGCGATCGGCGCCCTCGAACGCTCGGAGCGGCAGGCCATCGAGGCACATCTGCTCTCCGGCTGCGCCGCCTGTCATGCCGCTTTGAAGGACTATCAAACCGTGGCCTCGCTGCTGCCGTTCGGACTGACCCCTGCGACGCCTCCGAACACGCTCAAAGCCAAAATCCTGATGGCGCCGGCTTCAACCACAAACCAGGCTGAAGCGGAACAGCCGGGGCCTCGATCCAGCCTCGAACCGGGCGAATGGATGAACCATCTATTTCCTCCCATCACGCCTGCCCGTTCCCTGCCTTTCCGCATCGCCATGGGGTTGGCGGCCTTCGTGGTGGTGTTCGGAGGCGGATATCTCGCCTGGATAAACTACACGCAGACAGCCCAGCGCTCGGGCGAAATCCAACAATTACAAGCGGCGGTGCAGCAGGAGACCACTCGTGCGGCAAGCCTGCAGTCGGAATTGCGCCAGCGCGAACAGACGTTGGATGCGCTGAAGACCGATTTGGACCAACGCACGGCCGAAGTGGCCGAGCTGCGCGATCAATTGCTTCAACGGGAGGCCGAACTCGACGACGCCCATGCGCAACTCACTCAGCATGAGAGCTCCCTGCAACGGCTTGTCCGGCAAAGCGAAGAATTTGCGGGGGTGTTCAAAAATCCCGCATCGAAAGTCGTCTCTCTGTCCGGTTCTGATATGGCGAAATCGGCCGGAGCCTTCCTCCTGTTCGATCCAACGACCAAGAAGGCGTGGCTCTATGCCTTCAACTTACCGGCGCTTCCGAACGGCAAGGTGTATCAACTCTGGGCCATCGAGGACAAACCGGTCAGCGCTGGTGTATTTGGGTTGGACGCAGGCCAGAAGGCCCGCATGCTGATTAAGAATATGAGTGAGTTTCCCCGCATGAAGAAATTCGCCGTGACCGTGGAGCCGGACGGCGGACGCCCTGAACCGTTCGGGCGCTATCTACCTGATCGGTCACATCTAGCCCAGTCCCGCCAACGAACGGCTCCTGCGATTCCCGTCCCAAACATGCTAGCATGCCCATCGCCAGAGCACGCTGCGCTCTCTCGCTGACGCGAATCAATCACGGCACCATGTCCCTGCACGACGACCTCGATAGACAGTTCATGCAAGAGGCCCTCAGCCTCGCGCGCGAAGCCTCGCTGACCGGCGAAGTCCCCATCGCCGCCCTGCTCGTCCGCGATGGGGTTGTGATAACCCGAGCGCACAATCTGCGGGAAACCGTTCAGGACCCCACGGCCCATGCTGAGCTCCTCGTCATCCGTGACGCGGCCAAGCAGATGAACAGCTGGCGCCTCACCGAGAGCACCCTCTATGTCACTCTGGAACCTTGCTGCATGTGCATCGGCGCCATTGTGCTGGCCCGCATCCCCCGTCTGGTTTTCGGAGCGCTCGACCCCAAAGCGGGGGCATGCGGATCGGTCATGGATATTCCGCCGGAGCCGAAACTGAATCATCGTGTAGACGTCGTCGGGGGCCTCTGCGCTGAAGAAAGCCAGGCCCTGCTACAGGAGTTTTTTCGAGGGCTGAGGAAAGAGGCCGCGCGGAAGAAGTCGGGTTAGGCAAGAAGGTAGGCCGCCAATTCATAACGGTGCAATTCACAGTCCCCGCCTGCTACAGCCACCGCTCCCGCCAGGCCATCCGGCAGCGACAGCGACTGAATCTGCCACGCTTGGTCGAAGGTTCCGGAATCTGCCGGCCGCACGCGCGCATGAGGCGATTCCCCATCGAACACCATTTCGCATCGCTCCAGGCCGAGTGACAACCCCACACCGCGTCCTTTGAGATAGGCTTCCTTCGCCGTCCACAATCGATAAAACAGGCGTTGCTGCGCTTCTCCGCACAGCTTTGCAATCGCCTGGGCTTCCGGCGGGGCAAAAAACCGTTCAGCCAGTTTGACGCATGCAAGGTTCGTGTTGAGCACCTCGACATCAACGCCGATTTCACGGCCGCGAGCGACAGCCACCAAAGCATATTCTCCCGAATGGGAAAGGCTGAACTGAAGGTTGTCGGACGAGACTGACGGAGCGGCAAGAGCCGGTTTTCCATGCCGGCCAGTGACGAATTGGATCTCTCCGGCCTGTGTGTGCGTATAACGGGACAGCAACTGTCGCAGCAATCCATGCGAGAGCACGAAGCGTTGACGATCCCGTTCAAACGCAAAGCGAGCGGCGCGCGCTCGTTCCTCGCCAGAAAGCTGCGCGGCAAAGGATTCCTGAAGGCCGGCATATCGGGTCAATTCGCAAAACCAGACATGCACAGACGTGAGATCAAGATGGGGAAACAAGAGGGATGCAAACATGGGATCGGGCACACGCGCCATCATTCGCCTAAGCTGACGGCCACCGCTTGCATTACGCTGATGACCGTGCCACTGGTTTCAGGACTGTCGGAGGACGGTGTGTGGCGCTGAAAGCAGCACCGGTTGACACATCGACGATTCTTCCGTCATCCAGTTTTAACACGCGGTCGCCCACATGAAAATACCGGTCATCGTGCGTCACGACAATGACTCCTTTTCCCCGTGCCCGCAGATTCGGCAGCAATTCGCCGTAGAAAACATCCTTATATTGCGGATCTTGATCGGCAGCCCATTCATCAAAGACGTAAAACGGCCGGTCCTCCAGCATGGCAGTCACCAGGGCGAGACGTTTTCGTTGCCCCTGCGACAAATTCACCGTGGAATACTCGCCCTGTTCAATGCGGACCTTGTGATCGATCCGGAGCGTCTTCAACCAACCATCCGCCTGACTGACGACTAATGAAGGGTCGAGCCCCAGCAGCTTTTTGAAGAGGTAAAAATCAGAAAAGACCACGGCAAAATGCTGCCGGTACCAGTCCTGAGTTGCGGGCATGATCGCCTCTCCGTTCAATGTCACCTGCCCCTGTTGCGGACAGATAGAGTCCCGTGAGCACTTTCACAAATGTTGACTTGCCGCTGCCGTTGCCTCCAATAATGAAGACCAGTTCCCCAGGGCGAATGGAGAGATCCAGCGGGCCCAAACTAAACGACCGTTCATCGTCGCCCTTCGATTCGTAGGCAAACACGGCGTGGGAGAATTCCACACATGGCTGCCCCTGCACCACGGGCCGCTCCGCTTCCCCTTTCCGACCACCCTCATCCAGCGCCAGCCCCAGCGATTCGATCTTTTCCAGCGCCACCTGCCCGCGGCTCAACGTTGGCACCATGCCCAACAGGCCCCACATCGGACCGATCATGTAGAGCATGGCAAAGGCATAGCCGGTCAATGATTCACCCGACAGCGACAGGAAGCGTGGAAAGAGCAGGAGGATGACGCCGATCAATCCGTAAAACAGCACCTGGGTCCAGGAATCCGTCACGAGATATTGTTTGGTCGTGGTCAGGTTATGGCGCCGCAACGCGTTGGCGGCTTGCCGGATATCCTCCTCGACAAATGTTTCCCGGCGGCCGCGATGGAGCATCAGTTCCTTCATGCCCTCCCGTCAAACTCCGGAAATGTTCAAAGAGGACGCCTTTTGAATCGCGCACCGCCAACGACGACTGCAATACCCGGTTATAGAGCTGGCGATACCCAGAAACCCCGATACGGCCAGAACCACCACACCCAGAAACGCCTGCCAGGATAACCAGGCCAGGTAGAGCGAGCAGCCGCCCCAGAATCGCCACATTGATTGCCAATCCCGGCAACCCGTTCACCGCCCAGGCCAGGGCATTTGTATCGTCCGTCAGGGTCGCAAGAATCTCGTGCGGCCCGCGACGCTCCAGCGTGCGATACGGTGCCCGCACCACTTTCCAGCAGAGATCCATGCCTAATTTTAAGATGGTCTTTTGCGCGAAGGTGACGAGCAGGAGCTGCGAGAGAATAATTCGATCCGACTTTCAGTACGGCCAGGCCGATGAAGGCGGCCGCAAACAATTCCGAGGTGGTTCCGGCTCCGTTGATCAACTTGTTGATCACGGCCAGCAACCCCACACTGGAGAGACCGGCCAACAACCCGGTCAGCACCATGAGGACCATCATGGTCCTGGCGTCTCGCAGCAAGAACAGGAGAAACCGGTACATTTTTATCATGGTGTCGTCGATTCCGCGTTGCGGAGACTCATGGGCTGGAATCGTGGGAGAGGCTACGCAGCCTTCGTGGTTGGTCCGTCACCCTGGCCATCAGGCCGTTTCCGATGTATGGTTTCCGCCTCATGCCAAAACGCCTTGAGTTGACGAGACCAATTCTTGCACGTGAGGCGCCACGAACAAACGTCCGGAGTCCTCTGCCGGAAGATAAATCGTCCGGCTCATCCCCATCGCCCACTGACCGAAGACCAGCCGCGTGTCGTCGCTGGAGTTCGTGAGCGGGTGTTTGGACGCGATGACATTCAACACCTGCCCACTGAAGGGTTTCAACTCGTACCGCGCCACGGCATGGAAGGTGGCGTAGGTAACTTGATCTTTGTACAAGAACTCGTCCTGATGTTCGGCGGCTTCGGTGTGGTGCATGAGATTCCACATGCGTTTTAACTTACCCTTCCAGAACACCGCCCATTCACGCGCAGGCAACCGCCGCATGAGCCGAAGGTAGGTCGTGACTTTCATCCACACAAACAACAGCGGCCACAGCAGATACGGCGGACGGCTCCAATGGTTCAGGTAGGATCGTGGATGCCAGGATTCCATGACGGCCAGAATGACCTCTTCTCCTTGCTCCGTGAGCTGTTGTGCGATTTCGTACCGGCCAGCATGCTGGTGCAGGTCCCTCCTATGAAAAACAGGGACCACGCGGCTGCACCGACCGGATCTCTTCAATGTAATGCGCCGCCATGTCTTCCACCCGCATGAACGGCTTTTCTTTGCCGTCCAGTCCGCGAGCCTGCAACCCGTAGAAGCGTTGATCGTCGCCCAATAATTTGGCGAGGCGTGCGAACACCAGCACATTGCCGCCGACCCCTGGTACGGCGAATAACGCCGGCCTTTTCCCCTCAGGCTGAATCGCTACGAGAGAGCGCCACTTTACCGTGCAGCCTTCGTTGACCAGGACATCCGCCAATTGTTCGATCGTTGGCGCCTGGAACAACACCGCCATTGGCAATCGCGTGCCGAAAGTCTGCTCAATCGCGCTGAACATGCGAAGTGCCAGCAGGGAATATCCGCCCAATGCGAAAAAGTTATCGCGCACGCCGATCGGCGTCATGCCCAGAACCTGCTCCCAAATCGCCACCAGCTGTAGCTCGACCCGATTTCTTGGCTCAATCGCCTGAACCGCGTCATACACCGGCTCGGCGGAAGGTGCCGGCAGGGACGCGCGATCCACCTTGCCGTTCGGCGTTAACGGAAACTCCATGAGTGGAACAATGGCGGCAGGCACCATATAATCAGGAAGCACCTCTCGCAGCGCGCGGCGCAAGCTGGATGGGTCGCACGCGCTGCCGTCCCGCGGCGCTACATAGGCCACCAGACGTTTGTCGCCCGGCACATCTTCCCGCACGATCACCACCGCCTGCTTCACGGCCGGATCATTCCCCAACACCGATTCAATCTCACCCAGCTCGATCCGGAACCCGCGCAATTTCACCTGGTGGTCGGTTCGACCGACATAGTCCAGTCGCCCGTCAGGCAACCATTTCACCTGATCGCCGGTGCGATAAAGCCGTGCCCCCGCCCGGAACGGGTTGGAGATGAAACGCTCCGCCGTCAGTTGAGGCTGTCCCCGGTAGCCTCTGGCCAGCCCCATCCCGCCGATATACAACTCACCTGGAATCCCGACCGGAACCGGCTCGAGATTGGCATCCAGCACGTAGACCTGCGTGTTCGCGATCGGACGCCCGAGAGAGATGGTCCGTTCGGCGCTACGCACGCGTTCCAGCGTTGACCAAATCGTCGTTTCCGTTGGCCCATAGACGTTCCATACGGATCCGGCTCTGGCGAGCAGCTCCTGCGCCAATTCGCGCGGCAGTGCTTCTCCTCCACACAACACGTTCACCCCGCGTCCACCTTTCCAGCCGGACTGCACAACCATCCGCCAGGTGGCAGGAGTCGCCTGCAGCATTGTCACCGCGCCATGATCGAGCTCGCGCTGCAACCAGGCTCCGTCCGATCGCCTGCTGCCGATTGGCCAAGATGATTCGTGCGCCTACCAGAAGCGGAAGGTAGAGCTCCAGGCCGGCGATATCAAACGAAAGCGGTGTGAGTGCGACCAGAACATCGCGGTGAGTGATTCCCGGCTCCTGCTGCATGGAACGGAGGAAATTCACCAGTGCGCGATGCTCGATTTCGACTCCCTTCGGCTGGCCGGTGGACCCGGAGGTGAACAACACATACACGAGATGCTCCGGCCCTGAAAGCGGCGAAGGATTCTCTTCCGGTTGACGCGCCAAGGCCTCCGCCTCCTGATCCAGGCACAGAACAGGAAGTTGATGATGCGGCAGCCCGCCGAGAAGAGAGGAATCGGTGATCAAGACTGCTGCATGACTGGCCTCGATCATCGCCGCCAGCCTTCGCGCCGGCAACCCCGGAACTAATGGCAGGTAGGCCCCCCCTGCTTTCATCACTGCCAAGAGACTGATCAGCAGATCCGGCGAGCGCTCGAGAAAGACGGGTACGACCGCATCCGGTCCAACGCCACACTCACGCAAACGATGCGCTAACCGGTTGGCGCGACGATTCAGTGCCGCATAGGACCACTCCCGCCCTTCAAAGAGAACGGCCACGGCATCCGGCGTTCGACCGACCTGCGCCTCGAACAAGTGATAAAAGCACGCCCCGTGATCGACCGGTTGATCGGTGGCATTCCATTCGCGCAACATTCGATGTTGCTCTTGCCCTGTGAGAATCGACACGCGCCCGAGTTGTGCTTCGGGATGCTCGGGCAACCGCTTCCATCAGTTGCCGGTATTGCGAGATCCACCGCTCAGCGGAGGTGCGATCGAACAGGTCCGTATTGAATTCCAAATAGGCTTTTCGCGACGCGTAGGGATCGATGGAGAGGCCCAGATCAAGTTGGGCCGCGCCACGGCTCACTTCATAGGGCGTCCAGGAGAGCTGATGAAACTCCGTGCGGGCAAAGGGCGTGTTGGCGAAGTTAAACAACACTTGCACGAGCGGCAAGCCGCCCTGACTGCGGTCCGGCCGCAGTTCTTCCACAAGTTTCTCAAAAGGAATATCCTGGTGCGCATAGGCGTCGAGCGACAGGTCCCTGACCTTTCGTAACAGATCACGGAACGACAGCTCGCCCGTCACCTCCGTTCGCAACACCAGCGTATTGACGAAGGTGCCGATGAGTTCCTCGATCTCCAGACGATTACGGTTGGCGATCGGGGTACCGATGACCAGATCCTTCTGTTGCGTGAGGCGATGGATGAGACCGAAGAACCCGGCCAGGAACACCATGTACAGGGTGACGCCTTCGCCCACACTCAGCTGCTTGAGGCGATTGATCAGCGACCAGGACAAGTCGAGCGAGACGTGATCGCCTTTGAAGGAATGTACCGGTAAGCGCGGCCGGTCTGTCGGCAAGCTCACGACAGGCAGATCGACCAGTTTGTTCTTCCAATGCGCGAGTTGTTCTTCCAACAGAGGACCGGTGAGCCATCCCCGTTGCCACTGCGCGAAGTCTGCATACTGAATGGCGAGATCGGGTCGAACGGCAAACGGCCTGCCCGCACAGAACGCGTTATAGGACGCGACGAGTTCTCGCGCGATGATTCCGTAAGACCATTGATCCGAGATAATATGATGGGTATTGAGGATCACGACCTGATCTTCATCGCCAAGCTGGATCAGAAACACGCGCAGGAATCGGCCCCCGTTCGAGATCAAACGGTTGACGCGCCTCCGCGGTCGCGAGTTCCAGGGCCCGTGCTTCGCGAAGCTCAGCCGGCACGCCGCGCAGGTCTTCCTCCGTCCACGTTGGGTCCAATACCTCCTGAATGATTTTGACGCGGCTGACCATCCACTTGCGCAAAGGTGGTCCTGAGCACGTCATGGCGCCGCACCAGTTCACCCACCGCCCATCGCAACGCCGGCTTATGGGAGTGGGCCACTACAACTGCGGACGCTGGCCGGGATGTTGTAGGCGACGGCTTCCGGCGAGAGTCGATAGAGAGAACCACATCCGCTCTTGCGCGAAGGACAGGGGGAGCGGGATTCCTCTCTTGGCTCGCGTGATGACGTAAGCGCTCTCCCCCTGATGCGGCTTGCCTCCGGCTTGCGCCTGTGTGATCACCTCGGCCAGCGTGGCAGATCGTTCGACGTTCGAAGACCTGTCGAAGTGGTAGCGTGATGCGGAACAGAGATTGGACCCTCGAGACCAATTGCGTGGCGAGGAGCGAATGCCCGCCCAGTTCAAAGAAGTGGTCATGCACACCGACGTCTTGAGCTGGAGGATTTCTCCCCAGATATCGGCCAGGACCTGCTCCGTGGGCGTTCGTGGCGCAAGGTACTGAGAGGTCAACTCGACCTTGCTGGCGCGGCTGTCCGCGGCAACTTGGAGCGCCTTCCGATCGACCTTGCCGTTCACGGTCAGCGGAAGCGTTTCCAGCTCGATGAAGGTCGAGGGGATCATGTGAGCCGGTAATTGGCTTCGAAGCTGTTCGCGCCACTCCTGCACCCACCCCAGTCGGTTATTCGGACGCGGCACCACGAATGCCACGATCCGCTTGTCCCCGGGCTGGTCTTCCCGTACTTCCACCACGGCCCGTTCCAGATCCGGATGCCGGTTCCAGGACACCGCCTCGATTTCTTCCAACTCGATGCGATAGCCGCGAATCTTGACCTGACGATCGGCACGGCCCCGAGATCCAACTGCCCGTTGGGTCGCCATCGCACCAGGTCGCCTGTGCGATACAGCCGGGCTCCTGGCTGCTTGGAAAACGGATCGGGAACGAATTTAGCCTCGGTAAGGTCCGGCCTCCCCCGATAGCCGCGCGCGACTCCCAGGCCACCGATATAGAGCTCTCCCGCCACGCCCACTGGAACCGGCTGGTGATTCCGATCCAACACAAAGACGGACGTATGCCGGGAATAGGGCGCCCGATCGGGAGATCGCCAACTGCACCCTGCGCATCCAGACCGGTCAGATCCGACCAGGTGACCGCAACGGTCGTTTCGGTCGGCCCATACGTATTGATTAATCGAACAGTCGTTCCCCTCAGGTCCGTCCAGCGCTGCACGACCTGCGGGAGCACTCGCTCGCCACCGATGATCACCGTTTTGATAGAGGAAGGAACTCGATGTGCTCCAGCGCCATCCGGGTGACCAGCTCATGCCAGTAGGCCGTGGGAGATCCAGGATCGTCACGGACAAGTCGCGGCAGCGACCCAGAAAGCCGGATACCGAATCCACCATCGTTGCGGTGCGAAGCACTAAGGTCGCACCAGCGGCCAGACAGGGGAAAATCTCTTCTGCAGCGGTATCGAAGCTCAACGAGGCAAATTGCAGTACTCGATCTTGACCCGTCAGGCCAACGATCTTCGTGATGGCCTGCACATAGTTCGCAATTGATCGATGCTCGATCATCACGCCCTTCGGATGGCCCGTGGATCCTGACGTGTAGATGACATAGGCCAAATTGTCCAACGCATCCGTTCCCTTGATGGGACTGTCGGGAAATCTCTCAATTTGATCCCATTCCGAATCAAGGCAGATCGTATGGGGATTCGTGGCGGGGAGCCGCACGAGCTGATCCTGCTGCGTCACCAACACCCGTACCTGACTATCCCGCAACATGTATTCCAACCGTTCGGTCGGATAATCGGCATCCAACGGGAGGTAGGCCCCCCCTGACTTGAGAATACCGAGCAAGCCCACAATCATGTTGAGCGACCGCTCGAGACACAGCCCCACGACGACACCCGGTTCGACGCCGCGGCGGCGGAGATAATGGGCGAGCCGGTTCGCACGCGCATCCAACTCCCGATACGTCAGCGACTGCTCACCCTGTTCGACCGCGACAGCCTCGGGAGTCAGCATGGTCTGCGATTCGATCATACGATGGAGGCACAACAGGTCATCTGCCGTGGCGGAGGGTTGTCCCCATGCGAGCACGGTCTGCTGTGTTTCCTCTTCCGACATGAGCGGCAAGCTGCCGATCTTGTCGCCTGGATGCCTGACCAGTTCCTCCAAGAGACGCACAAAATGCTCCTGGAGCCGCGCGATCCGCTCCTTGCCAAACAGGGCCTCCTTATACTCAACATACCCGCTCAGCCCCGCTTTCGATTCTGCGAGCTCGACACAGAGATCGAATTGGCCGCTTTGCTGCGGAATGACATAGGCATCCCAGCCACGGAATCGAACGTCTGACGCCGCATCCGTTGACGCGCCCATCCGCAGATCGAGTTCTGCCAACAGCTTGAACGGTTGCAACACGAACAAGACCTGCGCCAAGGGCGCACGCGGTCCCTGACGAGCCGATCGTATATCCGCCACCAACCGCGCGTAGGGATAATCTTGATGGGCCAGTGCGTCCAGCAGCGTCTGCTTCGTCTGTGCCAACAGCTCACGGCCGGTCAACTCCGGCTGCAGGTTCTCCCGCAGGACCAACATGTTCACGAAGTCACCCACCGTCTGGGCGAATCGAGCTCGGCTGCGCCCGAACGCCGGCGTGACAATCGCCGTGTCTTCTTGAGCCGTGTAGCGAGAAAGTAGGACCTGAAGCGCGGTCAGGCAGACGGCATACAAGGTCGTGCCCTCGGTCCGCGCAAATTCCTTGAGGCGGTGAGTCAGGTCCCCCTCGATCTGGAAGGGGTGCCAGGCATAGCGGGCTGGCTCAACCGTTGTCTCAGGCCGGTCGTACAGCATGTCATAATTCGGCAACTCACCGGCCAGCTTCGCCTTCCAGTATTGCGCCAGTCGGCTCTCCTCTTTTCCGTCCAAAAGGGTCCGATGCCACTCGACGAATTCACGATATGGCGCTGAAACGTCGCCAGGCCCACGCGAAAGCTCCGATCGATTCGGCTCGGCAGATCCACAGCGCCGCTTCAGATCATCGACCACTTGAATCATCGACCAGCCGTCCACAACGATATGGTGGGCGACCAACAACAGCCAGCTCTGCTGTCCGCCATGATAGAGCGCGGCCCGCCACAGGGGGCCCTGCGTCAGGTTGAACGGGACCGCCGCAGCCTCTACAGCCTCCCGCCGTAACCGAGGCCAGTCCCAAGCGGAGCCGTCAATTTCGCGCCAACTTAACGGCATCCGATCATGGATTCGTTGAACCGGTGCATCTTGCTGCGTCTCGAAGGTGGTGCGCAGCATGGCTTGCTGTTCGCCGATGGCCTCAAGCGCCGCTCGCAACCGATCCGCCTTCACGTTGGACGGCAGAGGCAACAACACGGACACGTTCGCCGCGGCGCTGTCGGGATCCAGCTGACTTAAAAACCACAGGGCTGCCTGGTTTTCAGAGAGTGGAAACACAGTCTTCATGGCGGCATCCGCGCAAGCAGCATCGGGCACGGCGAGCGGTTTGCCCGCCAGGCTCTGTTCAATCGTCGTCGTCAGGTCGGCCGGTGTCGCACCGCCCAGAAGCGCGGAAAGCGAAAGCGGCAGATGAAACGATTCCTCGAGGCGATGCAACACGTCTGCTGCCATTAACGAATCGAGTCCCAGGAGATGAATCGGCTGATCAACCGCGATGGTCTGCGGCATACGACCGAGCCGATCAGCCAACAGCTTCTGCACGATTTCCTGAATGGCCCCTGTGCGCGCCTCTCCCGAAAGCCGCTGCAAGTCATCGATGTGAATGAGTGCGAGGGATTGTACCGCTGGATGCGGCGCCACGCTCGTTCCGATGATCGATAGTCGACCTGCCAAGTACTGCTCGCGGCAGGCGCGCCGTTGCACCTTCCCACTGGACGTCTTCGGAAGGCTGCCGGCCTTGATGAAGACGATGGTCGACACATGGAGGTCATGCTGCTCCGACAGGGCAGCGCGCATGGCCGCGGCCAGCTCATCAGTGGGGCACGACGAGGCCTGGCGCTCCAGTTCCTGGACCAGCACCACCGCCTCTTCGCCCGCCTCTTCAACGGTAAACGCTGCCGCGCCTCCCGCCCGGAGCGCGCCATGGCATGACTCGACCGTTCGCTCAAGATCCTGGGGATAATGGTTGCGGCCTCGAACAATCAACAGATCTTTGAACCGCCCCGTCACAAAGACTTCGCCATCCTTCACAAATCCGAGGTCGCCGGTACGCAGGAACGGCCCGTCGCCGGTATCCGCCAACCTGGCGCCGAATGTTCGCGCGGTTTCGTCGGGATTGTTCCAATAGCCTTGTGTGGTGCTGGCGCCGGACAGCCAGATTTCCCCGATCTGTTGCAGGGCGCAACGGCACCGCGTCTCAGGATGTGCGATCACCACGCGCGTGTTGCCGACGGGCATGCCGCATCCGACTACCTTCCGAACCGGCATTCCCTCCGTCCGAGCCTCGATGGCTGCGCCCTGTTCGAGCGCTGCGGCATCCAGCGCCGTCACGGTAGGCACCGCTCCTTTTCGCTTCAGTGAAATCAGTAACGTGTATTCCGCCATTCCGTAGGCGGGAAAGAAGGCCTCGCGCCGGAATCCGGTTGGTGCGAACGCTGCAGCAAACCCCTCAATCGTGTCCGGCGCGATGGGCTCTGCCCCGCAACTCGCTACCTGCCACCGGGAAAGGTCTAATCCTGTCCGTTCCTCTGGCGTTGTTGCCTCCACGCAACGGCGATAGGCAAAGTTTGGCGCACCGCTATGCGTGACCGCGTACCGTTGAATAGCCTCGAGCCATCGCAACGGGCGCTTGAGGAACGTGAGCGGCGACATGAGATACGCCGGACGCCCGATCCACGCAGGCTGAATGATGCCCTTCACCAGTCCGTAATCATGAAAATGGGGCATCCATGACAGGGTGACCGATGCGGCGTCGTAACCACCGGCCTCAGTAATGCACCGGCTTTGAGCAGTCACATTCCCATGGCTCACCATCACCCCTTTCGGCGCGGAGGTCGAGCCGGACGTATATTGCAAATAGGCAAGGTGTGAGGACCGCTGCTGCAGGTCCGTCCAACCAGAAGTATCGGCTGAGACGGCCTGGTCGGTCGAAACCCAATGATCTAGCGGCGGGACGAAATCCTGCGACCTGAGCATCTCCAGCAACTGAGAGGTGGTCAGAGCGCCGGTTGCGCCGGCATCTTCAGCGAGGCGTTGAACGCGCGCCACGCCGGCCTTCACGCGGAACGCATCCGGAGGAGGAACCGGTACGGCAATGAGGCCGGCATAGAGGGCGCCCCAAAAGGCTTGCACGAATTCAAGTCCCGGCGGATACACCAGGAGCAGTCGCTCCCCCGGCGTAAACCTGGTTCGCAAATAGCCGGCGATCGCGCGCGAGCGCGCCACCAACTCTCGATACGTCAGGACGCTGTCGGCGCTCAGGCCTTCACGAAGATAGACGTAGGCCGTCTGGTCAGGCTGATGCTCAGCCCGCCAACGCAGCACATCGAGAATGGTGTCGCCGGCTGGAATGGTGACCGGTGGATGTCTGACCACGGAATGCTCAACCCCAGTGGGATCAGGAGGCGTTCGCGGGACGCCGCCGTAGACTTATTCGGACGCCCGCTCGAAAATCCTAAGTCTGACGACGGTTTCCGTCCGGCTTTTCCGTACGAGGTGAGTCTACGACCTAATGATGACATCGCATAACGGATTCACATTTCCCTCCGATCCACGGGTTCCCGTAAGGGTCAAAGAAATTCCACCCAACCTCATGATTTCATTTGAATCCCGGGGTTCGTCAGGGTAAGCTGCATGACCTTGTCGGCCAAGGAACGGAGAGGTGCGAGAGCGGCCGAATCGGACGGTCTCGAAAACCGTTGTCCTGAAAGGGACCGTGGGTTCGAATCCCACCCTCTCCGCCATTCCCTATACAAGACCCAACTTTTCAGCCGGTCGGAGTCGAACCAGCTCCGGCCTGGCGCCTCGCCCTTATTTCGCTGAATTCCTAGGCGGCGCTCTTCAATTCGCGGTACGAACAGTTGCCGCACCTACCGAAGATCGTGCCTTCCCCTTCCTCTAGTGGTCTGTTCGCCTCCACCGGGCCAGGTTAGTCTCTGGTCCACAGAGGAGGGCCCCATGTTCGAACTAACCGACTCCGCGCTGGTGATGACGCTGTTGGCCTTGGGTGGGATCGCACTGATGGCGGATGAAAAACTCGGATCAACCTGTCTGCAGATGGTGAAATGGATTCGGACAAGGGGCAGACACTAACCGGCTCGTCGCTTCAGTTCCCTCCGCAACTCAACCATGGCCAGGGTATCGCGTTCACAGTATCGTAGCAGTGCCTCTTGAATCTGGGCTTTCTCAATCCAGTCAGTCACGGTAAAAATCATGCGGCTGTATTCACAAGCCGCAACACCCCCATCCCGAATCACGAGGTCGTCATAACTCAGGCACGGCATGACGGCGGGTAACACGGCTTTGATCGAGTAGCTCCCGTCAAAGGCCGGGTGATAATAGTGATCCCGGATGATGACGTGGAGATCCCACAGCCTCGCCACGACCCGCTTGAGATCCTTCCGTAATGACGGGAAATCCTCCGCCAGCCGTTCAATTACCGACCGCTCATAACTCGAATAGACGCAGATGCTGCCCGTCTGCCCGAGCGACTCCAATAATGTGACTGCCAACTCTTCCCTGGGATCGCGTTCATCCCGGCACAGGAACTCGGCATGCACGAGCGTGCCGTCTGCCTGCTCAATGTGGTTGGACCATTGAGTGGGAATGACCTGGTAGGGCCTCGTATCCACGAATTTCGGCACCGCCGGCATGAAGGTCTCAAAATCCAGATGGTGGACGGGATAGACGATCGTCTCCAACGCCGACCGCAGACCTTCGCCGATCCATTCCCGGTTGTCTTTCACCCGCCGTTGCACCGGTGTGAGCACCACATGATCAGGAATCTCGTCGATCGTCTCAATTCCTAATTCACGAATCTGGACGACCGTCTTGCGACTTCCCGGCAAATGATAAATCCAACGAGCCGGTTTGGTTTCGATGCAATGGGTCCAGAAGGGACATTCATAGGGGCTCTGACAATGTTCATCGGGCGTCACGGCCGGAGCCGACATGGCTTCCAGCATGGCCTGCATGGCAGCGAGTCGCGACTGCACCTCGGGCAATCGCGGCCGCACGGTGTCCGTCAGTGAACGAACGCCGAAGAGCTGCTCGAGATCGAGATGCCGTCCATCAAAGACGTACTGCGTATTCACGTGCATGAGACAGATATCCACCAACAGCAGTCCGAGTCCTTCGAGTACATAGCTTTGGATCGTCAGATCTTCCACGTGGGTCGCCTTCATCTTGGTGGAAGACTTCACCTCCACGAGCCGCCAGGTCGGTTGCCCGAGTTCATTCACCCCGACACGTTGCAGGACGTCCACGCGGATCAGGACCTGGTTGAACTGAAAGGCTCCTTCGAAGATCGCCGGGACCGTTGGATCCAGCAGCAGTTCAGCCGTTTGCGCCAGGGCTTCCTGAGATTGACGGTACCCGGCCGTGACAAGACGGCCGCCGGGGAAACGTTGGCGAGCCAGTTCACCCAGATCCGTGCCCATATCCAGAATCGCCTGCGTGGCGGCATCCGGTTTGGTGGCCAACCCGGGAGCATGCACCTCGAGGTACAGACGCTTATGACATTGCAGTCCCGACAGATAACGCGATTTGGACAAGCGATAGGAGGAGCGCGCGGCAGGCTCAGGTAAGATCAACATAGTCTGCTTGCAGGCTACCTAAGCGTGGCCTGAGTTGTCCAGCCCCGCCAACCGGCGAGATGCTCCACGAAGCAGACCCGGTTCTGTTAGGATGATGCCGCATGGCACAGGGCATCGCACAGATCAGGCGCTCGGTTCTCACGCTCGCACTTCCCGTTACCGTCAGCAGCCTCTTGCAACGCGCTGAAGGCATCGTCGCCGTCTTTCTAGTAGGAGGATTGGGGGCCGTCCCGATTGCCGCCGTCGGCCTTGGGCAGCTGCTGGCCTTTATCGCCACGACGCTGGTTTCCGGTCTCTCTGTGGGATCCAATGTCGTGATGGCTCAGTTGTGGGGGGCCCGCCGCTACGACGATGCAGGCCAGGCCGCGCGTCATTTCCTCGGACTGTCCATCCTGATTTCCCTCGGCCTGTTGACGTTCGGGCTTCTAGTCAATCGGCTCGCGATGCATTTACTCGGAGCGCAAGTAGACGTGATACAGCTCGCGCTTCCCTACTCGAACCTGATCTTCTTGCTCATTCCGTTCACGATCCTGTTGCAAGTCCTCTCTTCGATCTTGCAGGGCACCGGCGACACCAAAACGCCGATGTATGCCATGATCGTGGTGAATCTGCTCCACATTGCCATCGCGATTCCCCTCATCTACGGTCACTGGGGGCTTCCGGCCTTGGGCATCAATGGCGCGGCCATTGCGGTCGGCATCGCGGAAGCGACCGGCTGTCTGTACCTCTTCACACGCTGCCGGCCCATGCTCCGCCGCGCCCACCGAGTCCGATTCGATTTATTTCGCACGATCTGGTACGTGGGGGCACCGGTCTCGGGTGAGCGCGTCGTCCAGCAAGCCGGCATTTTGCTGTACACCAAAATCGTGCTGATGTACGGCACTGTCGCCTATGCGGCCCACCAGGTCGGCTTGTCGATTGAGTCCCTGTCGTTTCTTCCGGGGTACGGCTTCGCGATCGCGGCGGCCACGATGGTGGGACAGAGCATCGGCGCCGGCAAGTACACCCGGGCGAAGCTCGAGACCTGGGAAGCGAACAGACTGGCCGCCTACCTGATGTCAGCCATGGGCCTGGTCTTTTTTTTGTTCCCCTACGCTCTGCTCCGCGCCTTCACCAGTGATGAGGCCGTCATTGAGTTGGGCACGCTGTTTCTGAAAATCGTGGCCCTGCTGCAGATTCCGCTCGCGTTGACCATGGTGGTGGCCGGTTCCCTGCGCGGAGCAGGTGATACCCGCTTCGTCATGATTGCGACGATGATCGGGATGTGGGGCGTGCGGATCCCACTCGCCATTGTGGCAGGCTACTGGCTGAGCCTGGGAGTGTTTTACGTGTGGCTGGCGATGATCGCAGACTGGACGTTGCGCATGGCATTAATGCTCTGGCGGCACCGGTCGGAGCGGTGGAGAAGTATCCAGGTCCTCCGCTCGTCACCGACCTGAGGCGGCTTACCCCTTCCCGTTGACCGCACATTCCGGCGGGCGATCGGCCGGCCGTGTATCCTTACCCGATCCGGCTCGTACTTCGATGCGGCCCAGGGCCTTCACATTCGCGCAGAGATCGCCCAGGCCCGGCGTCACCAAGCGATAGGGGCCGCCCTTGCCGTCCGGAAGAGGCTGCCCGTCAAGCTCATACAGCAACAGCCCGAAGTCCTGCGCCTGTTGTAACGTGAGGGTCGCGGCATACTTGCCGTCGATGGAGTGAAACGTCACATGGTCGGCGTCCACCGCGAGCGCGGGAATCTCCAACAGGCCCTTGACGCGGATCGCGCGGCCCCGCATGGAGGGCATCAGTTCACTGATATCCTCTACCCGTTGCTCGCGCGGTAGTTGTTCCAGCGCGGTTCTTGTCAACGAGACCGGCTGAACGACCGCGCCGTCGATGCGCACAATGCCCGGCCCTGACAGTTCCTTTTCGGTAATCGTCTTGACCATCGCCGTCAGCGCTTCATTCACTGGTGTGGGAATTCCCAA
Organism: Nitrospira sp.; assembly: GCA_049840695.1. Taxonomy (GTDB): domain Bacteria; phylum Nitrospirota; class Nitrospiria; order Nitrospirales; family Nitrospiraceae; genus Nitrospira_A. The sequence continues at coordinate 109,918 of JASGJV010000031.1, read as the reverse complement.
CTCACGTCCGACCCGCACAATGTAGCCGTTCAAATAGTCGATCTCCGTTCGGACGTTTGGCTTTCCAATCGTCGTACATGGACGTATGAATGTCGCGGAGCTCCTGTGTCCACTTCACGACCTTCTCGGCCGTGTCGGGAGCCAAGGGAACCTTCACCGCCGCGGACACTGCCGCCACTTCGCCGACAATCTGACGGATGACACCGGCCATCTCCGGATGATCGAGCGCCTTCGCTACCTTGTCATCGATCACCACCGTGAGAGGATTAAAGACACAATTCCAGCACATCTTCTCCCATTTGCTTTTCCGGATATCCTCGCTCAGTTGACAGGAAATCCCCGCCTGCTTGAACACCTCGGCGATCTGAGAGACCCGGTCGCTCTTGTGACCCATCAGTTCACCGATGGCGACCCCGCCTCGCTTGTAATGCTCAATGACGCCTGGTTCGACGATCTTCGAATAGATGAAGGCCACCCCGCCAACCACGCAGTCCCGATGAAGGCGGGAGATGATGCGATCTTCCGTATCAATGCCGTTCTGCAGCGTGAGAATTATCGTACGCTCCGTCAGGACCGGTTCCAACTGCGTCATGACCTCGTCGAGGTCATAGGCCTTCACGGCCAGGATGATGAGATCGGGTGTCGCAAGCTCCCGGGGATCGGAGGCGGCCGGCGGATGGACGGTGAAATTTCCCTTGGCGCTCTTGATCGTGAGGCCGTTCCGCTTTACCGCCTCCAGCGTGCGGGGCCGAAGAAGAAAGGACACGTGGGGATTGTTCTTGGCGAGATGCGCTCCAAAGAACCCACCGACCGAACCGGCACCGACCACCATGATCTGCTTCATCAGAGTCCTCACTCATTGCGTTGAAAAGACGCGTACTATAGCATGCAGCCACGCACCTGAAACAGTAACCACACCGGGCGACCGACCTTCATGGGAACCGGATCCACTCTCGGCCTTGTTCGGCACACACTCTCCACTGCGAGATCTGTCACCGTCCTGACCGGGGCCGGGATCTCCGCCGACAGCGGCGTCCCGACGTTTCGTGGGACCGACGGGCTGTGGAAGCAATACCGTGCAGAGGATCTCGCCACCCCGGAAGCCTTCGTGCGTGACCCGCGACTGGTCTGGGAATGGTACAACTGGCGCCGGGAACTCATCGCGACCAAACACCCGAATCCTGCACACGAAGCAGTCGCTTCGATGGAGCAGCGGTTCGAGCAGTTCTGGCTCATCACACAAAACGTAGACGGGCTGCACCGCGACGCCGGCTCTCGACGTCTATCCGAAATTCACGGCAATATCTGGAAGGTCCGCTGCACCCAATGCCGGGACATCGTCGAAAATCGGGACCTGCCCATTGCCATACTGCCCCTCTGTCTGTCCTGCGGCGGACTGCTCCGCCCGCACATTGTCTGGTTCGGGGAATCACTGGCAGAGGAAGATCTGGAGAAGAGCGCCGCCGCACTGCAGAGCAGCGATGTCTGTTTGATCGTCGGTACGTCCGGGCTGGTCTATCCGGCGGCGGGATTCGGCGCCATCGCCAAGCAGGCGGGCGCGTTTATCGTGGAGATCAATCTCGACTCGACGCCGCACTCAAATCTGGCCGACGCCACTCTGCAGGGGCGCGCGCGAGACCTCTTGCCATTGTTACTGGAGGCGTGACAAGAGGGGCAACAGCTCGTTGAGGGTAGCGATTGTCGTTCCGTTCGATGTCCCTGGCGGCAGACCTCTTGCCAGCAACACCCCCGTCAGTCCGACAGCCACTGCGCCTTTCACATCCTCTCCTTCGCTATCGCCGACGTGCAGCGCATCTTCGGGATCGACGGCATGTTTCTCCAACGCCTGCTCGAAAATTCGCGCGGACGGCTTAGCGGCATGGGCCAGACTGGAAATCGTAATCGTATCGAAGTACTCGGCGATCCCGAGCCCTCGCAGCACGGAAAACAGACGCGAGTCGAAATTGGAAATGATCCCCAATTCGTATCCATGATCCTTGAGCGTCTTCAGCACATCCAGCGTCTCCGGAAAGAGTTGCCAGGACTCTGCTTGTGCGAACCGCTCGAACACCTCTTCAAAAAACTCATCAAACTTCTCGAACATGCCGACACGGTAAAACACATTGTGGACGATATCGAACCACCACAGGCGCTCCGATTGTTTGATCGCCCCCGGTTCCGTCGCGGCAAACACGGGTGGCGGCGCATCCCGAAACGAGCGGGCAAACGCGGCTTTGATTGCCGCTAATGAGTCCGGCGTTTTGCGGAAACCATGGCGCTGCGCATGCTGGAGATAAATCTCGGCCACGGATCCTTGAATGTGAAAGAGGGTGTCGGCAGCGTCGAAAAACACAACTTGGATGCGGCTCTGACTCATCGTACGGATTCACTCCTCATCTTCGGCACTAGAAACCATTCACCCAGCACTCGGGAAGGTGAGCGGATTGTATCAGGATGGGGAAAACCTCCGCCAGCGCCGTCCTCACCGAGGCTCACACCGCCCTTGTCGCAACCAGTCAGATTCAGTGTTTTCTTTGACAGGTTTCATACCCTTTGTTAGCTTCGCTGGAGTGGGCAGAGCGAGGTGTTTCCAATGGGTTCCACGATCTTCGTCATCGACAACAGCCCGGCTGTGCAACGCATGGTGGAGCAACTCTCCGCCCCCGATGGACATCGGGTATTGGCATTTCAGGACGGCCCCACCGCCCTCGAAGCCGCCCGATCACAAAGCCCCGCATTGATTATTGCCGACTACCATCTCGAGCACATGACCTTCTCGGGATTCTGCAAAGAAATCGGACGGCAGGACAATCTGGCCGAAACGCTCATCGTCTCAATCGTCGACGGTTCGGATCGTCTGGATGAAAGCAAGCTGCGCGCGCTTGGCGTGCGGGCATTCCTCAAGAAACCTTTCCAAGGCGAACAACTCCTCGAGACGATTCAGAGCATCCTCAGCAAGCCGGAAGGCTCCCGCGCCCAGAAACCGGCCAAGTCTCGTACCTGGCCTCCGGCCACGACAGGGGCGGACGACGATGACGAGACCGCGCCGGATGCCTCTTCCCATTATATCTCCGGCCAGGCGGGGAAGAAGGAGCAGGGCCCCATGTCCTCAACAGCACCCACAACCAAACCAACGGGCGAAGACTTGATGAGGGGTCTGGTTGAACATCTCCTCCAGTCAACGACCGTCAAAGCTGACCGCGCCATCACCGAGCTATTACCCGCCGCCGTCGCCAAGGAGGTCGCGGGACAGTTGGGGGCGGCGCTCGGCAAGGCCCTGCAGGCTGAAGTGAGCAAACAGGTGGCGGAGGCGCTCGCCCCGGAACGGATGCAGACGGGTCTGCGGACCATCATTCAAGAAGAATTGAAGCGTCAGACCGAGGCACAACTTGCTGGCGTGAATACGACGATCCGCCAGACCGTCACAGATGTGGCTCCCGCACTCGTGGAGCAAGTGGCAGAGAAACGGCTCGGTGACCTCACGGATAGCGGCGTCCAAAAACATCTGCCGCAAGCCCTACAGGCTCACCTGGACATGATCACCCAGTTGGTCAAAAAAGAAGTCGAGCAGGTGGCAGCGAACTGTGCGCGCCAGGCGGCCGAGGACATTGTGCGCGAAATGGCGAAAGATCCGATCCTGCAGGCGGTGCAGCGGATCGTTCCTGACGTGGCGGAAACTCAGATCCGGGCCGAGATCACACGATTGAGCTCACCCGACTAACGCCTCGCGGCATTACCCTCGCTTCACCTTCTTGGCCGCTGCGCGGCGGGTCTTTGCCAGCGCCTTCACGCGCGCCACATTCTTCCGGTGCTTCTTCCGAACTTTCCGATCCTTCTCACGTCCCCTCGGCATAGTCTCTCCTTCAACGGTAAATCGGCATGCTGGCCGGCGAGCTCACTCGACATCGACTGAACCGCCGGATGTATATCACAGGGCTTCACTCCGCTACAACCTTTTGCACCCTCACCGCTGCGCCGTCATTACCTTGAGAGCACACACAGCACATGATAAGATGCGCCCGCGCCGCAGCCGGCGCCTCTTATGTCCACCCCACAACTCGAGAAAACCTACAATCCCCACGACGTCGAAAACCGCTGGTACCAGCGCTGGATCGATGCCGGCCTGTTTCATGCCGACCCGTCCCATACCGGTCAGCCCTATTCCATGGTGATCCCTCCGCCGAATGTCACGGGATCACTCCATGTGGGCCATGCTCTGAACAATACCCTGCAGGACATTCTGATCCGCTGGCGCCGCATGCAAGGGCGCAATGTGCTCTGGATGCCCGGGACGGACCATGCCGGCATTGCGACGCAAAATGTCGTGGAGCGGCAACTGCAGGCCGAAGGCACGTCGCGCGAAGCGCTCGGACGCGAAGAATTTCTGAAACGCGTCTGGAGCTGGAAGGAAAAATCCGGCGGGACGATCATCGGCCAGCTCAAGAAGCTGGGAGCCTCCTGCGACTGGCAGCGGGAACGGTTTACCATGGATCCCGGTCTCTCGGAAGCGGTCCGCGAGGTCTTTGTTCGTTTACATCAGGACGGACTCCTCTATCGCGGTGAGCGGTTAATCAACTGGTGCCCGCGTTGCCTGACCGCCTTATCCGATATCGAAGTCGAACATGAAGAGGCGACCGGAAAACTCTACACGATCCGCTATTACCTGGTGGACGATCCGACACAGTTTCTCCTTGTGGCGACCACGCGCCCGGAAACCCTGTTCGGCGACACGGCGGTGGCCGTTCATCCGGAGGACGAGCGGTTTGCCCATCTGATTGGCAAACGCGTTCAGCTTCCACTTACGACAGGTACAATCCCGATCGTCGGCGATTCGATTCTCGTCGATCGCGAATTCGGCACAGGTGCCGTCAAGATAACACCGGCCCACGACTTTAATGACTTTGAAGCGGGAGAACGGCACGGACTGAAACGGGTCAAGATCCTCGATCTCCATGCCCACCTCCGATTGAGCGACTCCTTGGCCGATGCGACCGTCGCCGAGGCGGTCGAGAATCTTCCGGTCGCGAAGGCTCGCCCGAAGATCGAACAACTTCTCACCGAGCAGGGATTCCTGGACAAATCCGAGCCCCACAAGATGGCCCTCGGCAAATGTTACCGCTGCAAGACGGTGGTCGAACCATTCTTGTCCGATCAGTGGTTCGTGAAGATCAAGCCGCTGGCCGAACCGGCGATCCAGGTCGTCGAAGACGGTCGCGTCAAGATCATCCCGGAAGCCTGGAAGAACAACTACCTCGGCTGGATGCGGGACATTAAAGACTGGTGCGTCTCGCGGCAGATTTGGTGGGGCCACCAGATCCCCGCCTGGTACTGCGAAACCTGTTCCGGCACCCCCTTCTTACGCCGAAGTTCGGATGGAGCCCCGCTCATCCCGTTGGACGCCGTGGCGATCGTGACAAAGACCAAGCCGGATGCCTGCCCGCAGGGACACCGCGACGCGCTTGTCCAAGATCCCGACGTCCTCGATACCTGGTTTTCTTCCGCCCTCTGGCCCTTCTCCACCCTGGGATGGCCCAAGCAGACGCCGGAGCTGAAGGCTTTCTATCCGACCTCTACCCTCGTGACCGGCCTCGACATTCTGTTCTTCTGGGTCGCGCGCATGATTATGATGGGTTTGAAGTTCATGGGTGATGTGCCGTTCCGCGATGTGTACATCCACGCGCTGGTTCGCGATGCTGAAGGTCAGAAGATGAGCAAGTCGAAGGGCAACGTCATCGATCCGCTGCATGTGATGGAGCAATACGGCACGGACGCGCTGCGCTTCACGCTGGCGGCCATGGCCTCCCCCGGGCGCGACGTGAAACTGGCCGAAGAACGCATCGAGGGCTATCGCAACTTTACGAACAAAATCTGGAACGCCGCACGGTTTCTCCTGATGCATCTCAACGGAGCACGCGTCGAAGTCCCGCCGGCACAACGATCGTTTCCAGACCGCTGGATACTGAGTCGCCTGAATGCCGCCATTCACACGGTCACTCAAGAGTTGGAGCAGTATCGGTTCGACCGTGCCTCCAGTGCGGTCTATCAATTCATCTGGCACGAGTACTGCGACAAGTACATCGAGATGGTGAAGCCCGCGCTCAAGGATGCGAACTCAGAACAGGCGAAGAACACCCGGCAAACTTTGGCAGAGACGTACGAAACCATGATGCGATTGCTGCATCCGTTCATGCCGTTCATTACGGAGGAGATCTGGCAGACACTCCCGCATGAAGGCACCAGTATCGTGCACAAGTCCTTCCCGACCACAAGAACGGATTGGGCGTTGGAGGAAGTCGAACAGGAGTTCAGCCTGCTGGAAGAATGTCGCGCCCTGATGAATCAAGAGCGTGCGATTCTCGGATACGCCGCGGGCAAACGTCTCCACTTCAAGGTGCATGGCAAAACGGAAGCGATTGCCTCCATCCTTGAGAAGCATAAAGAACTGATTGAATACATGGAGAACGTAGACAATCTCTGGATAGCCAAGACGTTCGACGTCAGCAACCCAGGGGGTCTTCTGATCTTGACGAGCGGCTCCATCCAAGTGCGGACCTCGATGGAGGATGCGGACCTTGGCAAGGCGGAAGAAAATGTTCAAAAACAAATCAAGTTGCTCCAAAAAGAAGTCGATCGCACACAGCAAAAACTCGGCAATCCCGATTTCGTCGCCAAGGCGCCGCCTGACGTACTGACTGAACACCGCGAGCGTCTTCAACGCGAATCTCACATGATTCAACTTCTTCAGCAGGCGCTGGACCAGATCAAGCTGTATACTTTGGAACGAAAACGTATTGAGCGCCCCTAGCCCCCAGACCATTCTCAACGCCGTGCAACAGGCGCTCGCCGAAGATCTCTCTCATGGCGACGTCACTACCAGCGCGTTGTTTCCAACCTCGCTGCAGGCTACGGCGACTATCGTCACCCATCAGCCGATGACCGTTGCAGGTGTAGCCGTCGCCCGGGAAGTATTCCTGGCAGTGGATCCCTCTGTGAGCATCATCAAAACCCTGAAGGACGGCAGTGCCGTGAAACCGGATACCACGGTACTGGCGGTTCACGGCGATGTGCGCTCGCTGCTGATGGCCGAACGAGTGGCCGTTAATTTCCTCCAGCAGCTCTCAGGCATCGCCACACTCACCGCGAAGTTTTGCGCCGCAGTTCGTGGGTATCCAACCAGGATCCTCGATACTCGCAAGACCACGCCTGGATTACGGACCCTCGAAAAATGGGCGGTCGCACTCGGAGGCGGCAAGAATCATCGGTTCTCGCTGGGCGATGGCGTGCTCATCAAGGACAACCACCTTGCCGTTTTGCGCTCAACCGGTCTTGATGTGGCCGGAGCCTGTCGCCTGGCGCGCGCCGGTGCACCGCATGGCCTGCGCATTGAAGTGGAAGCGAAAACCTTACAGGAAGTGAAAGAAGCCTTAGCGGGCAAGGCCGATATTATTCTGCTCGACAATATGTCGCCTGCCCATGTACGACAGGCCGTGGCCCTCATCAAACAACGCGCCTTAGTCGAAGTGTCCGGTGGAATGACCCTGCAGACTGTCGCCGCCATGGCCCAGGCCGGTGCGGATTTCATTTCGGTCGGCGCCCTGACTCACTCCGCACCCGCAGCCAACCTCAGCATGGATCTCTCAGCAGAACGAGGACGCCGTGAGCGGTCCCGGTAGCGAATCGCCGCTCTCCCCTCCTTTCGACCTTGATCGGTTCCATGCCACCCTGCACACCCACGCCTTCGGCAGAGCATTGCGCTATTCAGCCACTACCGCTTCCACCAATGCCGATGCTCTCGCGTACCTGCAGCAACCGGAGGCAATACCCGCCCCTCATGGGTTGGTCATTCTCGCTGATTGCCAAACGGCCGGACGAGGACGACGCGGACGAACCTGGCATTCACCCCCGCAGGGCAATCTGTACTTCTCGGTGGTCGTGGTACCTCGACCGGTCGCCACAAGCATAACTCCCTGGCTGACGTGGGTTCCGTTGTTGTCTGCCCTCGCGGGAGCCGATTGCCTCTCTCAACAGACAGGGCTTCCTGTTTCCGTAAAATGGCCGAACGATCTGCTGATCCGCGACAAAAAGGTCGGCGGCATCCTCTGCGAGCAAACTTCCACGGCGGAGAGAACGATGGCCATCATCATCGGCATCGGCATGAACATCAATGCGCCGCTCAGCAGCTTTCCCCAGGATCTTCAACAAGGTGCCACCACCCTGGCCGCAGAAGCCGGCCAAACGTGTGATCGCGTGGCAATTCTGGCCGACCTGCTGCGTCGATTGGAACAGCGCTTGGATCGCCTTTTTCTTGAGGGTCCCGCGGGAATGCTCGAGGAATTCACACAACGTTGCTCCACAGTGGGCAAAACCGTACGAGTCACCCTCGAAGAACAGGGAATGATTCAAGGAATCGCCGAGTCCATCGGCTCTGATGGCTGCCTCCGCCTGCGAGTGGGATCGAGCGACTCCCCGACCCTTCCCTCGACATTGTTGGAAGTCCGAAGCGCCGAGGTCGTCCATGTGCGGGGGTGAAATCCTGCTACAGCTTGGGGTAGAGTGAAAACACGATGCTCTTAGCAATCGACATCGGGAATACGAATGTGGTCTGCGGCCTCTTCGAGGGTTCAACCTTACAGGCTCATTGGCGCTTGGCCACCGAATCCCGGCGAACCGACAACGAATACGGCATCCTGCTGCTGAATTTGCTTCAGAATTCAGGTTTTACTCCCGATCAGATCACCGGCTGCATCCTGTCCAGTGTCGTGCCCGCGCTGACCGCTACCTTCGACTCCGTGGTACAGACGTATTTCCTCAAGACCCCGGTGATCGTCGGTCCGGAAACCGATTCCGGCTTAACCCTGCGCTATGCCAATCCCAAAGAAATCGGCAGCGACCGCATCGTTAATGCCGCTGCCGCCCATGCGCGCTACCGTTCTGACCTGATTATCGTCGACTTTGGCACCGCCACGACGTTCTGCGCCGTGACCAAATCCGCGGAGTACCTCGGCGGCGTCATCGCACCGGGCCTGGGAATTTCTGCAGACGCCCTGTTTTCCCGCACTGCGAAATTGCCCAAAGTCGAAATCATCAGGCCCAAAACCGTCATCGGTAAGGATACGATCGGGGGGATTCAGAGTGGCCTCCTCTTCGGCTATGTAGGTCTGGTCGATGGCATTGTCCGCCGCATGGAACGGGAACTCGGCCGCACCTCCATCGTCGTCGCCACCGGCGGCCTCGCCACCGTCATTGCGCAGGAGACTGAAACGATCCGGGAAGTCCTTCCCTTCCTCACCCTCGAAGGCTTGGAACTGCTGTACCACCGAAATCGCCTCGCCTAGGCGGCCTTTCGGCGGATGCTGTCACAACATTCCCTCGCGAACGCTGAGAGACCTGAAAAAACGACTATTTCTTTTCATTCCCCGTTGACTTCCATCCTCCGGTGGCTATCTCACTCAGCAGAAAAGGTGCAATCAATGTCTGAAGACGAGAAGAACGTTCACAGTATCGACAACTTAGATGGTTCAGACGAACCCTCCTCAGCGACGATTGACGGTGCGGGCGAATTGCAGCAGGCGCTGGATGCGAAAGCCGAGGAGTGCAAAGCCGCTCACGAAAAGTATCTGCGACTGGCAGCCGAATTCGACAATTATAAGCGGCTGGCCCAACGCGACCAGCGCGAGCAAATTAAATTCGGCAACGAACAAATTCTCAAAGAACTTCTCCCCGTCGTTGATAATTTAGAGCGAGCCATCAAGTCCGCCAAAGGGACTGGTTCCGTAGATGCGCTGACGGAAGGCGTCGAATTGACGCTCAAGCAACTCGTGGGCGCCCTGGCCAAGTTCGGCGTGAAAGCGGTGGAGAGTGTGGGCCAGGTGTTCGATCCTGCGACCCAGCAGGCAGTCGCGCAAGTGCCATCTGACACTATCCCTGCAAACCATATTGTGGAAGAGTATCAAAAGGGATATCTCCTCCAAGACCGCATCCTTCGGGCCGCCATGGTCACCGTATCGACCGGGGCGGTGAATTAACACTGTACGTACACAGCACTTGTTTCGCGAGCACAGCTGACACGATCGTTCACGTATTGATATTTTTTGCGAAGGAGCCAACCCATGGGCAAAGTTATTGGAATCGACCTCGGCACGACGAACTCCTGCGTCGCCATCATGAGCGGTGGAGACCCGGTCGTCATCGCGAATGCGGAAGGAAGTCGGACCACTCCGTCAGTGGTAGGTATCACGGATAAGAATGAGCGCCTGGTGGGACAAATCGCCAAGCGGCAAGCCATCACGAATCCGGAAAACACCATCTTCTCCGTGAAGCGCTTGATGGGACGCAAATTCAAGAGCAAGGAAGTTCAAGAAGCCATGAAGCGCCTCCCCTACAAGGTCGTGGAGGCGGACAATGGCGACGCGCACGTAGAGTTGCGCGGCAAGCGATATAGCCCGCCGGAAGTCTCCGCCATGATTCTGCAGAAAATGCGGCAGACGGCAGAGGATTATCTGGGCGAAAAGGTCACGGAGGCCGTGGTTACGGTTCCCGCCTATTTCGATGACAGCCAACGACAAGCGACGAAAGACGCCGGGCAAATCGCCGGATTGAACGTCCTGCGCATCATCAATGAACCGACCGCGGCCTCGCTTGCCTACGGCCTCGACAAGAAAAAAGATGAGCGCATTGCGGTGTACGACCTGGGCGGCGGAACCTTCGACGTGTCCGTCCTGGAAATCGGCGACGGCGTGTTTGAAGTGAAATCCACGAACGGCGACACCTACCTCGGTGGCGACGACTTCGATGAACGCGTGATGGACTGGCTCGTCGAGGAATTTAAGAAGGATCAGGGCATCGACCTCCGTAAGGACCGCATGGCGCTCCAACGCTTGAAGGAAGCGGCCGAGCGGGCCAAGATCGAACTGTCTTCTTCTCAGGAGAGCGAAATCAACCTACCGTTCATCACGGCAGACGCCAGCGGCCCGAAGCACATGGTCACCAAGCTGACCCGCGCAAAATTGGAGCAGTTGGTTGATGATCTCGTGCAGAAGACGATTGAACCCTGCCGCAAAGCTCTGGCCGATGCGGGAGTCAGCGCCAAGGACATCCAGGAAGTCGTGCTGGTCGGTGGCATGACCCGGATGCCGAAAGTCATTCAAGTCGTGAAGGATTTCTTCGGGAAAGAGCCCCACCGCGGCGTCAACCCCAACGAAGTCGTCGCCATCGGCGCCGGCGTCCAAGGCGGCGTGCTGAAGGGCGAAGTCAAGGATGTGCTGCTGCTGGACGTGACTCCATTGTCCCTTGGTATCGAAACCCTCGGCGGCGTCTTTACTAAACTTATTGAGCGCAACACGACGATTCCGACGAAGAAGAGCCAGGTGTTCTCAACGGCGGCCGACAATCAAACCGCCGTAACGATCCGGGTCTTCCAGGGCGAACGTGAGATGGCCAACGACAACAAGCTGCTCGGGCAGTTTGACCTCGTCGGCATTCCGCCGGCCCCGCGCGGCATGCCGCAGGTGGAAGTCTCCTTCGATATCGATGCCAACGGCATCGTCCACGTTGCCGCGAAAGACCTGGCGACGCAGAAGGAGCAGTCCATCAAGATCACGGCATCCAGCGGACTGAGCAAAGAGGAAGTGGACAAGCTGGTCAAGGATGCGCAGTCCCACACTGAGGAAGACAAGAAACGCCGTCGGGTTGCGGAAGCCCGCAATCAGGCTGATTCTCTCCTCTACAGCACCGAGAAGAACCTGACCGAGCATGGCGATAAGATCGGCGAAGACGACAAGACCAAGATCACTGAAGCCATTGCTGGCCTTCGTAAGGCGATGGAAGGGGACGATCCTGCGGCCATCGAATCGGCCACGCAAGCATTGACCACGGCTTCCCACAAACTGGCCGAGGAAATGTACAAGAAGGCTTCAGCATCCGCTGGCCCTACCGATGCCGGTGCTTCAACCGGAGACGGCGGGGCGCGAGGCCAAGACCGATGAAAAGGTCGTGGACGCGGAGTTCGAAGAAGTTGAACAAGGATAAGAAGTAAGCTCCTCACTGCAAGCAGGATCAGGCTTCACGGGCGGTGAGGCTTGGTCCTGTTGCACTTAGAACGGGTAACCCTCTTCCGTGGCTAAACGCGATTATTACGACACCCTTGGCATCGAACGGACCGCGACCGACGACGAAGTCAAAAAGGCCTTCAGAAAACTCGCTCGCCAACATCACCCTGACCTCCATAGCTCTCCCGAACAGAAGAAATCGGCTGAAGAGAAGTTCAAAGAGCTGAACGAGGCCTACGAAGTCATTAGCGATCCGGACAAACGGCGTTGGTATGATACGTTCGGCCATGCCGGCGGACCACAGGGTGCAGAAGGATTCGATTTCGGTGGACAGGGCGGCTTCGGTGATATCTTCAACGACATTTTCGAGGACTTCTTCGGCCAGCCTCGCGGCCGTGCTCGCGCCGAGCGCGGTAATGATCTCCAGTACAATCTCGAAATCACCTTTGAAGAGTCCGTTTTCGGCAAGGAAGCCAAACTCAAAATTCCTCGCTGGGAAACCTGTGCGGACTGCAAAGGAACCGGCGCAAAATCCGCCACCGCCATCAAGATGTGTCCTGCCTGTAAAGGACAGGGACAGTTGCGTTTCCAACAAGGCTTTTTCAGCGTGAGCCGTCCATGCGGTCAATGCGAAGGCGTTGGACAAATTATCACCGAACCGTGCCAGGTCTGCGGTGGACGGCAGCGCATCCGCAAGGAGCGCATGCTGTCGGTCAATATTCCAGGCGGCATCGAAACCGGCATGCGCCTGCGGCTTGCCAATGAGGGTGAGCATGGCGTACAAGGCGGCCCACAGGGCGACCTTTATGTCGCTGTGACGGTCAAACCCCATCCCCACTTCCGCCGAGAAGGACAGGATATCGCCTGCGACCTTCCCATCAATCTCGTGACGGCGATCCTGGGTGGCCGTGTAGAAGTGCCCACGCTCAAGGGCAACACGTTCATGAAGATTCCTTCAGGTACACAGCCTGATAAAATCCTGCGGCTCAAGGGCCTCGGATTCCCAAACCTCAAAGGTGGTCATACCGGGGACCAGTTGTTCAATGTGAAAGTAGAGATTCCCACAAAGCTGAACTCGCGACAGAAGGAACTGCTCGAAGAATTCGCCAAGGAAAGCGGCTACACGAAAGACAGCGAGGGCGAAGGATTTTTAGACAAGATGAAGACGTTTTTCGAATAGACCGGTCCTCTGTACCCTCCTGATCCGCCGACCGTCATGCCGGCATTTTTTATTTCCTCAACCGAAATACGCGGCACCGAACTCACCCTGACCGGTGAACTCTGTCATCATCTGCGTGCCAGCTTGCGCGTCAAACCTGGTGAGGTCCTGCGATTCACCGATGAACACCGTCAGCGGTATCAGGCGCGTGTGAGCACCGTGGCTCCGGAGGCGTTGACGGCAGACATTCTCGAATCCCGGCCCGGACCGATCGATCGGGCACCACGTGTCATCCTCGCGCAAGTCATATTAAAAGGCGATCACATGGACTGGGTCGTACAGAAGACGAGCGAGCTTGGTGTGACAGCTGTTTTCCCGCTGACCTCACGGCATGGCGTCGTACGACCGCAACCAGAGAGAGTGGCTACTCAAGTGGCTCGCTGGCAGCGGATTGCCACCGAAGCCGCGCAACAGTCGGAACAATGGCAGGCTCCGCAGGTATCTGAACCGCTGGAGGTGCGCCGCTTTTTCTCCGGCCTTGCATCCACCACTGCACTCTTGTTAGCGGAACGTCAGGACGCCGTGGGATTGGCCAACATTCTCCTGCCGGCTCTTCCAACGGATACCATCACTGTGATTGTTGGCCCTGAAGGCGGCTGGGCGGAGGAAGAACTATCCCAGGCCAGGGAGGGACAGTGCCAGGCCGTAAGTCTGGGTGAGCACATCCTTCGAGCGGATACGGCCTCGGTGGCCGCATTAAGTATCGTGCAAAGTCGGTTGGGACGATTAGGCTAGACGAGTAGACCAGCGGCGAGCCGTTACTTCTTTCCCGCACTGATGGAGATGATGGTCCCTCCCTCACCGGCCGCCCAGCCGGCCGTTGGACGAGGAAAACTCAGCGCCATCAGCGAACGTTTCACCGGACTGGTTTCTTCCACCCAGTTGAACCCCGCATCGCTGGTTCGCAGGATCTGACCATGTTCCCCGACAATCCAGCCCTGCTGCGGGTCCGTGAACCGCACACGAATGAGATCCGTAAGTTTGTTGCAGGTCCGCCCACAGGGCAAGGTGCGATCGACCCAGTGGGTTCCCCCATCGGTCGTTTGAAATAAAGCCCCCGCATTGCCGACCGCCCATCCGTTAATGTCATCCGCAAATGCGACATCAAAAAAGGTAGCCGAGCTTTGGCTGACCTGTGTGGCCCAGTTCTTTCCGCCGTCCGCCGTCGTAAGAATCGTGCCCAATGCGCCAACCGCCGTGCCCTGCAGTTCGCTCGTCAACGCAATAGCATACAACGCCGCACTCGTGCCGCTGGCCTGATCGGTCCAATTCTCACCGCCGTCAGTCGTCTGCAAAATAGTACCGTTTCCACCCACCATCCAGCCCTTCGTCGGAGATGCAAAGGCTATCCCGTAGAGAGGCGCCTGAGTGGACACGACGACGACGCTCCAGCTCTCGCCACCATCCTTGCTGGTTCTGACCGTGCCATTCGCCCCCACGACCCATCCGCGCTGCGTATCTCGAAAGTAGACCGCGGTCAGGAGCGACGACGTGCCGCTGGCGACCTTCTTCCACTTGTGGCCGCCGTCGGTGGTCTTGAGAATCGTCCCACCTGATCCAACGGCCCACCCGAGCTGATGGTCGTGAAAAAACATTCCCAACAGCGTCGCTTCGGAACCGCTCTTCTGCATCGCGACAGTCACCGGAACGAGAGGAGAACCAGCCTCGACCGTCCCGACGCAGAGCACGATCAAGAGCGAACACACCACTGCAGTCAAAGTATGCAACGTACGGTGCCTCAATGAAAGTGACTGTTTTCAGGATTGGGATTTCGCCAATAACTGGCGTCCGGCAGGCCTGACGGTTGAATCGTAAAGGTGCCGGCCTCCAACGTGACCCATTTTTTGGGAGTACAGCAAGACCCGTCCGGCAGCAAATCCCACGACCCTCGCCGCACAACGAGCGGACCGGACGTCAGGTCAGGATTGAATTCGCCAAGTTTTCCCACTCCGTACGAGTGACGATGAGGAATTTTGACCTTGATCTCCGTATCCGTCCAGGACTGGACAATCGCCCCGACCCCGTTGAACAAGACCTCGGTACGCGAGACATTCTCTCCCAACTCCGGAGCGACTCGAGCATAGACGCTGTCCGTGATGACCTTGCTTGGCTCGGCTGTCTTCAAAAACTTGCCGAACCCGCTTCCTTTGATGGTCACCACTTCATCGAGTCCCCCGGTGTTCGGAGTGTACGAATCGATTTTCGGCGTCACGAGGGTGAAATTGCCGACTTGCGTCTCCAGCACCTGTTTATCCGCGCAGCAGGTCCCATCCGGTTTCGGTGTGTTGGCGGCGCGTTTCACCACCACCGGCCCACTCTTCGCGCTGAAGGGGACCCAGACATCGATGCGGTCATGCCCCCAGCGATACACAATCGCCTGCACTCCGCCGATTTCGACGGTGTTTTCGCTCAACGAAAAATCGATATAGTTAAACGGCGTGGACCCGGCCTCCGAATAGAACCCGAAATTCTCTCCTGTGATTTTCAACAACGTACCGATGGGCGCCTCGGTCGGCGTCAGCGCCGTCGCCTTGGGTGTCTGTACGGTGTACGTTCCGATGGCGCGTTCCTGCCCGTTACGTTTCATCACAACCGGGCCGGTTTGGGCGTCGAGGGGCACATGCACCACGACGGTCGTATCCGTCCACTGCGACACCGTGGCCAGATGCCCGCCGAAGAGCACGCCATCCTCAGGATTTCTCGCCGTCCCGAAGCCTTTACCGAAGAGCACCACTTTTGTGCCGACCGGTCCGCTCGAGGGATCGACACGCACAGATGCGAGCACCTTGATCGGCATCGAATTGCTCACTACCTGCTTGACTGGAGCACAGCACGATCCGTCCGGCAATGGATCAGATGAAGCCATGCGAATCACCACATCTCCCGACTGCACATTGCCCGGCAACTCGACTTCGATTTTCTCATCACGCCACTTGCGCACGCGTACGCTCACATCGCCGACGGCCACGCTATTGACGCCGAAAATCGTATTCGGATCGCGCGGGCCGGGGGTGTTGCCGAAATGTTCTCCGGCGATTTCCAGAATCGAGCCTGGTTCTGCTTCAGCCGGTGAGACCGAGTGAATCACGGGCTGCAGCCTGGTGAACGACCCGGCTTTCACGTGTTTCTTGCCGATGATGATATCGACCGGGCCATTGGCGGCCTGTGACGGCACCCGCACTTCGATGAGATCCGGATCCCACCGCTGGATCAGCGCGGGGACGCCTTGAAACGTGACCTGATTGAACCGGGTGGATTTGAAGGGACCGAAGCCTTTGCCCGTGATCGACAGTGTGGCGCCGGGCACGGCCGCATTGGGATGCAGAGCCGGAGGTTCAGCCCGGCCTGCCATGGAGTCAACGGAATTCGCCACTAAGGCTACGCCGAGGATGGCACAAGTGATATATTTCATGGGATCCACTCCCTACCGATACCCGTTGAGTAAGCCTGACGAGCAGGCCGGGTGAGGATGAAATGAATGATGGTACGCCAGATGAACGCCCCGCACGTGGCACAAAACCCCACGCCACTGGGCAACGAAGCCGGATGGGGGTGTGGTATCAAACCAGATGACTTCCGGACTATAACAAGCGGTTTTTTTTGATGTCAAGGCAAGCGGCAACGAGGGAAAGGACACCGAAGAACGGAGTGAGTCAGGCTTTCACTTGGACCAGCAATTCGAGTTCGATGGCGGCATGCAAGGGCAACTCCGCCGCGCCTAGCGCTACACGCGCGTGGCGTCCCGACTCACCGAAAATCTGCACTAACAAGTCAGACGCCCCATTGATCACGGCAGGCTGTTGCACAAATCCGCTAGCTGACGCGACATGGCCCACAACTCGCACAATACGCCGCACACGGTCCAATGAGCCGAGTTCCTGCTTCACGACAGCCAAGGCGTTCAGCAGGGCCAATCTCGCCGCTTCGGCTCCCCGCTCCACCGTCACGTCTTGTCCCAGCTTGCCTGTGATGGCTACCTGCCCGTCCCGAAACGGCAAGATACCGCTCAGATACAGCAAATCACCGGCAAGCACGGCCGGCACATAACTCGCGACCGGTTTTGGCGCAACCGGAAGGGTAAGACCAAGGCTGCTCAGTTTCTCGTCAATCGACACAGTATGATCCTTTCCCATTGACTGCTCCGCTGAAGGTCACGCATCCAACAGACAACAGTTCGAATTCTCTACCACCTACTGCATCTCCAACATTGAGCCCTACGTATACGTCATCCGACAGCCATTGAGCAAGATGAGCCCATCCGGCATGCATCGTAGAAACCGTCGTGGACATGAGGCTCATCGACAGCATATCCGATTCTATGATATATATGGCCTATATATCCACGCCGAGGGAGGCCCCCATGCCATCCACGATGGTCCAAGTCCCTATCCTCATGAGCCCCGGCCAAAAACGCCGGCTGGCACAAAAGGCGAAAGCCGCCAATCTCACTATGGCGGAACTGCTTCGAGAGGGGGGCGAGCGGTACGTTCCAGCCGATGATCCGACACTCTTGGATCACATGGCCAAGCAAGTCATCCGGGAGACGAAGAAAACCATTCGCGCGATCGACAAAACTCTCGCCCTGGTGGCGGAGTCCGAAGCGCGCATGCTGGCACTCTCCAAGACCCGTAAGAAAGGGTGACGATGGGACTCACCGAACGCGTGTGGGATGCCTTCGCCAACACCATCAAGCTCAACGACAAAGTGGAGCAACTCAACACCACAGTCGCCAAGCAACAATCCCATATTGAAGACCTGAACGCTCGCGTGATTCGGCTCGAAGCCGCGTTGGAATTTGCGCTGCACGCGCAACGCTCCCGGCGTTTGCCCACATCACCCCGCTAGCGCGCCTCCACATCCGACCAGTTCACTCCGCAGGCAATTCGCAGCACTGTTACCCAAGCGTGCACCGACTCGCACCATAAGGACCCGCGTCCCCCATTTCGTGTCAGGATGGTAACCCCAGCCCATCACGCATTGCGGCAGGCATAGGGGTACGACCGTCTGACAATGCCGGCCGGTCCGGATTTAAAAGGAGATGAAGCGGCGGTGACTCGACCACGCAGGTCATGGCAGGCTATCGCAGGCACCGGCCTGATGGGGATTTGAAACGTTCCCCTAGCGGGACCGCAGGGCATCCAGGAAGCTATCGCCCCACGGAAGTCTCGTCGCGCACAATGCTTCGCCGATCGTCTGCGCGAGATCGGCGGCGGTCGTCCTGGTGCCGAGGTTCACGCCTCTGGCAAGGCGCGGGCCTGTCACGAGGCAGGGGACGTATTCGCGTGAGTGTCCGGGATTCGGTCTGGCACAGTCGAACCCGTGGTCGCCCGTGATGATAAGGACATCACCGACTTTGAGACAGTCTTGCAAATCGCGCAACCGGCGATCGACATGTTGCAGCGTTGACAGGGTGTCCTGCAGGTCCGGACTCATGATGGGAAGATTCGCATAGATCAATCCGCGAGGCGCTTTGCTGAACATGCCGATGACTTCGTCCATGACGGATTGGGCCTGAAACAGTGGGACCGACCTGGTGACTCCGCGCCCGCTGAAAAGGTCGCCGACTTTACCCACGCCGAATACCAGCTGACTGGCTTGGCTCAAATGATCCAACAGCGTGAGGCCTGGAGCTTCCACCGCAAAATCCCGGCGGCGTTCGGTAACGGCAAATTGTCCCGGCTGGCCGGTAAACGGATAGGCCACCACGCGCACGATCGGCATCGTCGCCTTAAGCCGCCGTCTGGCCTCACGCGCCAGGCGATACAATTCCTCAGTCGGGATAACCTGTTCGTGGGCGGCCAGCATGATGGTTCCTGCGGTATCGATCCACGCGATGGGCAGACCTGACTTCTGATGCTGCGCGCCAAACTCTGCAATCGGCTCCAGGTGAACCGTGCGGCAATTTCCCAGCGTTTTTTGTCCCAATGCCGCTTCAAGCCCGGAGGCCAGTTCGCTGGTAAATGCCCCGAGAGGAGCCGGACCGTCTTCAATGACGTACCCGGCTAACTCCCAATGTCCGGCCAGCGAGTGTTTGCCCTTGGTCGTAAACCCCAACATGCCATAGCAGCC
Source organism: Nitrospira sp. (assembly GCA_049840695.1). Taxonomy (GTDB): domain Bacteria; phylum Nitrospirota; class Nitrospiria; order Nitrospirales; family Nitrospiraceae; genus Nitrospira_A. The sequence continues at coordinate 90,583 of JASGJV010000031.1, read as the reverse complement.
CTCCGGCTGAGCCATGGGACGGATACCTTGAAATTGGCCCAGGAGACCGAGGCCGAGTTGTTCGAGATTCGGGAGGGCGAGGCCTCTGGAGATCGCAGCCAGCCGCTGCAGCGTATTGCAGCCGCCATCACCATACGATTCCGCATCAGGTAAGGACCCGATGCCAAATCCATCTAAGACCAGCAGGACGATTCGAGTCATCATCGGGGCACTATATCAAATCCATTGAAACGAGCAAGCCAATCTCACCGTCCCGGCATGGCGCTACAGGGCTCCCGGACCAACCGTAAGATGAGTTATCGGCCGGCGGCCTGTTCCGCGCGCCACTCACCCAGAATTCTCAGACTTGCGCTGGTGCCGATCCGGTCTGCCCCCGCCTCCAGCAATGCTCGCGTCGACTTCCAATCGCGAATGCCGCCGGAAGCCTTCACCTTCGCCCGTCCGGCCACAGCCTCTTTCATGAGGATCACATCTTCCACCGTGGCACCGGCTTGATTGAATCCCGTTGAAGTCTTCACATAGTCCATGCCCGCTTCAACGGCCAGGCGGCACGCCGTAATTTTCTCTTCGCGAGTCAGCAAACAGGTTTCGAGAATGACCTTGTGGTTGATTCCAGGGGTGGCGCGTACGACAGCCGCCATATCCTGCCGCACGAAATCATAGTCGCCGGATTTCAGGCGGCTGATGTTGATGACCATGTCCAACACCCGCGCGCCATGCGCCACCGCCTCGATCGCCTCAGTCACCTTGGCATGGGTCGAGTGCCCCCCAAGGGGGAACCCGATTGGAATGCCGACCTGGACCGCCGTCCCGGCGACGGCCGCGACGGCCTCATCGACGTAACAAGGCGGCACAAAGATCACGACAAATCCCTGCTCCTTGGCCTCGGCACAAAGCCGCAACACATCAGCCTTGGTCGCTTCAGGACGCAACACCGTATGATCCAACAGACCTGGTACATTCCCATTCCACGACACAAGTCCCATATCTCTGTTCCTTTCACATAATGACTCTCGATGGTGTGAGCGAGCGCAGGTGCGGCGAGGCGCCGTGCAGGCGGAGGCCCCGACAAGATCACGCGCCGTGGGTAACGAGGCTTCCTCTCGCGCGCTTGCGAAACGGCTGCTTTTGATACTTTTCCACGGCTTGATTATGTTCGGCGAGGGTTGAAGAGAACTGATGGGTTCCATCGTTGCGCGACACGAAATAGAGATAGGTCGCCTGCGCCGGGAACAGTGCCGCACGGAGCGAGTGGGCACCCGGGCTGGCGATCGGGCCCGGCGGTAGTCCCTGCACACGGTACGTATTGTAGGGGCTCATGACGGACAGGTCGCGTTTATGAATATTGCCGTCAAATGCCGGGAGCCCATAGATGACCGTCGGATCGCTCTGCAGGGGAATCTTTTTCCGCAACCGGTTGTGAAACACCGCCGCAATCAGTTCACGCTCTTCCTTGGAGCCGGTTTCCTTCTCAATAACAGACGCCAGCGTCAACACCTGATGCAAGGACAACTTCATGCGTGCCGCCTGTTCCTGTAAGTCGGCACTCCACACGCGATGAAGCCCGTCCACCATGGCCTTGATGACATCACGCGCCTTAGCCTGGCGAGGAAAGGAGTAGGTCTCCGGAAACAAGTAACCTTCCAGAGAGTCCGCTTCAATCCCGAGCGTCGCAATGAACGTGCGATCGCGCACCAGCTTCGAGAATTCCTTAGGATCCGTCACCTGTTGTCCCGCCAGCACCTCGGCGATCTGCGACAGATTGTACCCTTCGGGGATGGTCACCGGATGCAATACGACTCGGCCGGCCAACAGCTTCGCCAGAATCTCGTGCGGCGACATGCCACCATCGAGTTCGTATTCGCCCGGGCGAATTTTACGATCGCTGTCCTGCGACCTGCCGAGCAGCAGAAACGCCCAGCGGCTGCGAATCAGCTGCTCGCTCTTCAACATGCCCGCAACCTGCTGAAAGGTACTGCCGTCAGCAATCGTGACGATCTTGGAGGGAGGCTTAGGAAGCCCGCTAGCGACGGGACTTTGAGCCCAGTGCAGGACCAGATACCCCGAGAGAGCGAGGAGCATCACCGTCGCTAGCACCAGTCCCGCAATCAATCGCTTCTGCATCATCGACTCGTGGTTCGTCAATAGACCAAGGATCGTCATCTTGAGCATTGATTACGGCCTGCTCTTGGCCAGACGAGGGTTTCTCCAAACTCGCGAGGTAACTCTGGAGGAGAATCGCGGCAGCAATCCGATCGACGATGCCCTTCCGTTTCCGGCGTCCGACATCGGCGGCAATCAACAAGTCCTCCGCCGCACAGGTCGTCATCCGTTCATCCCAGGTCACTATCGGGACCGACAAGGCCGGTTCCAGCAGTTGAATAAACTCTTCGACGACTTTTGCGGCGGGGCCGCTTTCCCCGTCCAATCGAAGCGGTAAGCCAACGAGTACCCGGCCCACCTCGTGCTCCCGCACCAACTCCTGGATATGTCGAATATCGGCCTCGGGGTTGCGCCGATGAAACGTTTCCAACGGCTGGGCGGTCCACCCCAGCTCGTCGCTCAGGGCAAAACCGATGCGTTTGGATCCATGATCGATCGCAAGAATCCGTTGGCCTTTCATCAGTCTACCCTTCCAAGGCCTTTTGGACCAACCCAAAAACTTTTTCGAGCGCCGTCCCCAGCCCTTCGGGATTTTTTCCGCCGGCCTGCGCCATTTCGGGACGACCGCCTCCGGTCCCGCCGACTTCGATCGCCATCTCCTTGATCAATTCACCCGCCTTCAAACGGCCCACTAGATCCTTCGTCACCACCACCAGCAACGAGACCTTGCCATCGTTGGCCGCGCCGAGAGCGACAACTCCGCTGCGAAGCTTATCCCGCAATTGATCGGCGAGCGCCCGCATGCCATTCACATCAAGGCCATCCGTACGTTGCGCGTGCACTTGTACGCCCTTGATCTCTCGTGCCTGGGCATCGCCGGACGACGTGCTCGCCATTTTCAGCTTCACGTCCGCAAGTTCCCGCTCCTTGTCCTTCAGCTGCTCGCTCAACTTTCTGGTGCGTGCCACAACTTCCGTTGGCGCGACTTTCAGGAGTTCAGACATCTCGCGCACATCCGCTTCCAGGCGCTTGAGAGAGTCCAAGGCGCCACTCCCCGTCAAACATTCAATTCGACGCACCCCGGCGGCTACGCCGGATTCAGAGACGATCCGGAACAACCCGATTTCTCCCGTACGCCGGCAATGGGTGCCCCCGCACAATTCCTTGCTGAAGGTGTCGATCTGCACCACCCGCACACGATCGCCATACTTGTCGCCAAAAAACGCCAATGCCCCTCCCGCGACCGCGTCCTGCACGCCCATGACAGCCGTCTGCACCGGCTGATCCTGGCGAACCTGTTCATTGACGATTGATTCAATCTCGTCGATGTCACGAGACGACATGGGCCGAAAGTGTGCGAAGTCGAACCGCAGACGATTCGGCGCCACGAGGGAGCCATACTGTTTGACGTGGGGCCCAAGCAGATCGCGCAATGCGGCATGGACTAAATGGGTAGCGGTATGGTTACGCGCCGCATCCTGCCTGGTGCGAGGATTCACCGCCAGCTGCAGCCGTTCGCCTTCATAAATGGAGCCGGATGTCACCACACCCTTATGGACGATCAACGTCGGCACGGGTCTGGTGGTCTCGCGAATCTCCACGCGACCGTTGGTGCCAGTCAACGTACCTTGATCGCCGGCCTGTCCGCCGCCTTCCGCATAAAATGGCGTGACGTCGAGCACGATTTCGATGTCGTCGCCTTCGCGAGCCTCCTTGATGAGGCGATCACCCTGAAGGAGCGCCTGCACCACGCCTTCGGAATCCAACCGGTCATAGCCGACGAAGGAGGTGGTTCCGACACGCACCGCCACGTCGCTCAGGACCGGCCTCGCCGTTTCGTTCTCGAAGCCCCCCGTTTTTCTGGCTCGCGTCCGCTGCTCTTCGATGGCCGCTTCAAATCCGGTTTCGTCGAGGGTGATTCCCTGTTCGCGGCAGGCTTCCGCGATGAGGTCCATCGGAAACCCGTACGTGTCGTAGAGTTTGAAAATTTCCGTTCCCTGCAACACCTGCTGGCCTGACGTCTTCACCTTCGACAGCATGTCGTTCAGGATCGGCAACCCTTGATCGAGCGTGGCGATAAATCGCTCTTCCTCACCGCGCGTCGCTTCGGCCACGGTCCCGGCCGCCGGCCGCAATTCGTGATAGGCCTCGCCCATGTGGTCCACAACGGTCGCCGTCAGCTCATGTAGGAATGGCTCGGTGATACCGAGCAACCGGCCGTGACGGGCCGCCCGCCGAAGAATTCGCCGGAGCACATAACCTCGCCCTTCGTTCGAGGGCAAGACACCGTCGGCCATCAGGAAGGTAATCGCCCGAAGGTGATCGGCAATGACCCGCATGGAACGATCCGACTGTTCCAGCGCTCCATATTCAGCGCCGGCTCGCCGCCCGATCGCCGCCAACAACGGCGCGAACAAATCGCTGTCATAGTTGCTGAGCCGGCCCTGCGCGACCGCCGTGAGCCGCTCCAGCCCCATGCCGGTATCGATGCTCGGCTTCGGGAGCGGATTGAGCGTCCCTGCACTATCGCGATTGAATTGCATGAACACCAGGTTCCAGATTTCAATGACCCGGTCGCCTTCACCGTTCGGCGTGTCATCGCCGGGCACCGATGGCCCCTGATCGAAGTGTAGTTCGGAGCAAGGCCCGCAGGGGCCCGTATCGGCCATCTGCCAGAAGTTATCCTTCTCGCCACAACGCACGATACGGCTCGGGGACACGCCGATCTTTCGCCACAGCCGATCGGCTTCGTCGTCTTCGCGAAAGATCGTGATCCACATCCGGTCTTTCGACAGCCCGACCACCGAGGTCAGAAACTCCCAGCCGAAGCGGATGGCGTCTTCCTTGAAGTAATCGCCGAAGGAAAAGTTACCCAGCATTTCAAAGAACGTGTGGTGCCGTCTGGTGTAGCCGACATTTTCGAGGTCATTGTGCTTTCCGCCGGCACGCAGGCACTTCTGCACGCTGACGGCCCGCTGATACGCGCGCGTCTCTTCACCCAAAAACACCCGTTTGAATTGATTCATCCCGGCATTCGTAAACAGCAGCGTCGGATCGGCCTGGGGGATCAAGGGCGCGCTCGGAACCGCCCGATGGCCCTGCTGTTCAAAGTACCGGATGAAGGCTCGCCGCAGATCGTTCACACTTTGGCTCATAACTCGTCTAACCCCGTCTCCAAGTCGACTTGCGTGACTTGCTGAATGGTGTCGTCATCAAACCCGCGTTGCCGCAAAAACCTCACCCATTGTAGCGGGCGCATACTCGACGTGCGTCCCTCTAATGCCCGGCACGCCAATTCCTGCTCGGAAATCGACCGGTAGGCACTGCACAAGGCCTGCTCCGCCACCCTGTCTTCAAAGCCTCGACCAAGAAGCTCCAACTTCAGTCGTTCACGCCCCATCGGGTGTCGCGCAAGCCTGGCTTCAGCCCAGCGGGTGGCATAGGCTTGATCGTTGAGATACCCCCGTCGCTCCAGCTCTCGCACAACCGCATGCCCCTGCACCCGACTCGCCCCTTTTGCTTGAACGTAGTGCTGGACCTGAGAAGCCGTCCGCTCGGCTCGGGCGAGGTAGCGGATCGCCATGGTCAGGAATTCCGCCGGCGACTCCACACGTCGTGATCCGCCACGTCCAGCTGACATCCCGCTCCTATGATGTCACTCTCGCACTATGGCCGCGCTTCTCGTCCTGGCGAATCTCAACCTTGCGCTCGGGCTTCTCCTCTTTCGCCTCTTTGGCTTCGGCTTTCTTATCGGACCCGCGCAACGGCAGCCCGGCGAGTTCGCGCACCTTGCCTTCAATCTCCTTGGCGACGGCCGGGTTGGTCTTGAGAAAATCGCGGACCGCTTCACGCCCCTGGCCCAATCGTTCCCCTTTATAGGAGTACCAGGCGCCGGCCTTCTCCACCACGCGCTTTTCGACTCCCATATCGACAATCTCGCCCGATTTGGAAATGCCCTCGGCGAACATGATGTCGAATTCGGCCTGTCTGAAGGGAGGAGCCATCTTATTCTTCACTACTTTCACCCGGACACGGCTTCCGGTGACATCCTGCCCATCCTTGATCGACTCGATCCGAACGAATGTCGAGCCGTACGGACGAATAAAACTTCAATGCGTTGCCGCCCGTCGTGGTTTCCGGGTTACCGAACATCACACCGATCTTCATGCGGATCTGGTTGATGAAGATCAGGGTGGTCTGGGATTTGGCGATGGCTGCCGTCAGTTTACGCAAGGCCTGGGACATCAATCGTGCCTGCAAGCCCATATGGGCATCACCCATTTCGCCTTCAATCTCAGCCCGAGGCACCAGCGCCGCGACGGAGTCAACGACGATCACATCGATCGCACCGCTGCGGACCAGCGTTTCAGCAATTTCGAGGGCCTGCTCGCCGGTGTCCGGCTGCGACACGAGCAAATCATCGGTGTGCACGCCCAACTTCTTGGCATAGGTCAAGTCCAGCGCATGTTCGGCGTCGATGAAGGCAGCGACGCCACCGGCCTTCTGTGCTTCGGCGATCGCATGCAAGGTCAGGGTCGTTTTACCGGACGATTCCGGACCAAAAATCTCGATCACCCGCCCGCGGGGGAATCCCCCCCACCCCGAGCGCAATATCCAATCCCAAGGATCCGCTTGAAATCGCCGGAACATCGGCCGGCCGATCATCGGTCCCCAACTTCATCACCGCGCCCTTGCCGTATTGTTTTTCAATCTGAGCCAGGGCCAGGTCCAACGCGCGTTTCTTCTCGTCTTTTTCAGTCATTCCAAACTCCTTCTCGCGACATGACTCGTGAAGTGTGCCTGTCTCGCATGCCGTGGGAGACAACGCACCAGCCGGCCATGAGTTGACCACGCGCCAAACTCAGACCAGGAACCCAGACAGAACAGCGGATTATACCGGACTAGGAAGGAAGAAGCCTAGCCCGCACAGGCTCCCAACCTCGTCAAGCAGGAAATGGGTCCTGTCCCTTCATGAATCTCGTAAAACCATGTGGAAAGGGTACCCTCACCCTCCATGCCTGATCCCGACATCGACGTCAAAAAACCCGCAGCATTCCGTCATAGCCGCCACGTCATCGACGTAAAGAGATATCGGTCGGCCCATGTCGTCCTCATGAGTTCCTCCTCGGGACTTCACGCGTAACTATATGAAAACACTTTTGAGACCGATGGGAACCGGCGAAAGACCGGCCGGCTAAAGTCCTAGCGCAGGCACGCCGAGATTCTTGGTGAGGGATAATGCGCTTGGCACCAAGCTTGCTCCTCTCCGCACTGTTCGCTCACCTCTTACTGGATGCAGGAGGCCACCATGTCACAACAGCCCATGAATGATCGATCAGGACAATCTGCGGCTCAGTTGCAGGAGCCCGTGGTACGCGCACAACGCGACTTGACGTATGACGAAAAAAAAGCCGCTGAGGCGGCCTTCCGTGGCGAACCATTCAATCCCGCCTGGTCTGCCGCTGCAGCAGTCGTGTATGAAGGAATTGCGTCAGCGATGTGCCGCATGCAGGTCGCCTCACTGACCGATATGGAGGCCGTTCCTGCCGCTGAGGAATGTCTCGCGCGATAATCGATTCGCGCACGTGGTGATGCGTGCAGAGGGTGTCGCTCACGCTACCGAAGGCGCAAGCGGACATTCCCACAGCTTCGCATAGACCGGGCCAGTTGGACGCAAGACGCTTCTCATCATGACCAGCGTCTTGATCGGCAGGACACCGATCGCCACAGATTGATCCAGCATCCCGCTTTGAGCCAAGACCTGTCCAACCTGCCGTTCCCCTTCCTTTATTCGTGCCAGCGTCAGATGCGGACTGAACGGCCGCACCTCCGCAGCCAGACCGGCTGCACGGCACACCCCCTCCACCGCCCGATACAATACCTGCAAGCATTCCCCCTCGGTTCCCTGCTCCCAGCTCTCTAGCGGTCCGGCCCACACAACCCTCGGCAGTTGGATTCGAGGAAACGTTCCCAGCCGGGAAAACGGAATCTGGATCACTTGATGACCGGCTGCCAACTCGGAAACCATTGTATGGAGGGATTCGATCAAGATCTTCCGGCGTCTCGCCGAGAAACTTCACTGTCAAATGCATGGAGGCTGGTTGTACCCAACTGATACGCGCCTGCCGCCCGATCGCTGGCTCCAGCCGTCGCTTGAGATCCTGCTGGACCGCCGACAAGGCCGCGCGAAAATCCGGAAGCAATTCGACAGCTAGAAAGGCCCTGATCATCAGCCACCCTTTTTTCTGATCAGCCAGCGACGCAGGACGTCCAGTGCGGCCTGCGAGGAGGCGTTGTTGATAACATTCCGGTCACCGCCATGAAAACGGAATTCCTTCGTCAGGCTCTCGCCCGGTCCGCCGTCGAGGCCCACATAGACGAGCCCCACGGGCTTGGTCCTCGTCGCGCCTCCCGGTCCGGCAATGCCGGTCACACTCAATCCAACCGATACGCCGCTGCGTTCGCGAATGCCTTGCGCCATGGCTCCCGCCACTTCGGCACTGACCGCGCCATGCCGGTCCAGGAGAGCCGGCGACACTCCCAACAACTCCACCTTCGCGCGATTGCTGTAACTGACAACAGCCCGATCGACATATGCTGAGGATCCGGGTACCTGAGTCAGCCGATGGCTGATCAATCCACCGGTGCACGATTCGGCTAAGGCCAGGGTCATATGCTGCTCGGCTAATAACCGACCGACCACCGATTCCATCGTGTCGCCCGCCTCCCCATACAGAATGTCACCGAGCCTGGTTTTTGCCTCCTCAAACAAGCGGTCGATCGTCACAGGCGCCGACTCCTTATCAGGCCCCGTCAGCGACACCATCACTTCCATGGGAGAAGCATAAATTCCGAGCTGAATCGCCGTCCCCTCGGGAAGCAATCCCTCCAATCTCTGATCCACAATCGATTCCGGCACGCCGGAGGTGTGCAACACCCGCCGGATGACGGGAATGACAGGGAGTCCCTTGTGCTTGCCGATCCAGGCCCCCAGGCGTGGCAGAACCCCGTCTTGGACCATCGGCTCCATCTCGCGCGGCACTCCGGGCAAGGCCGCAACGAACGTGTCTTTCCAGATCACTACGAACCCTGGCGCCGTTCCGACAGGATTTGTCAGCACTTCCCCCCCTGCAGGAATCATCGCCTGCCGCAACTGCGCTTTCGTCGGCGTTCGGCCCCACTCAGCCAACCGGGCGATCATTCGATCCAGCGCCGTCTTTCGCCGGCGCAGACGTTGTCCTGTCGCCTGTGCGACCGCCTCACGCGTGAGATCGTCGATCGTCGGCCCCAACCCCCCCGTGATGATCACCACACGGGCCCGTCGGGCTGCCGTCTTCAGCACACCCACGATATCGGCCAGTTCATCGCCGATAATCGTTTTGTACCGAAGTTCCACACCGCACCCGGCCAGGCGATCAGCGATAAACAGGGAGTTGGTATCCATCCGGCCACCGAGCAACAGCTCGGACCCAATGGCGATCGTTTCAGCCGTCCAGGCTTTCGACTTGTTCATCGAGGATCAACCTTTATGCTCTGAAAAGCCGTTGAAGGGATGGTCACGTTATTCGATCTGGGAGAAATCGAGCTCAAAGCTGACTTGCCCGCCACCGGATGGAAACACGGTTAGGGTCGTCTTCGCCTGCGGATCAAGATCGGCGTAGGGAAACTGGGCAATCACTTTCGCGCGATAGGCTGGCTGTTGAGGCCAGACGGCGGTGCGATCGCCCCGCGCGTCAAACCGGACCGAGGAAGGTTTCACCGTCCGGCCCGCCTGCTCCAGCACAATGTAACTGTCGGCGGCAAAGTTCACACGCTCGCCGAATAGCACGACGTTGACGAGGAGATTGCCGTTTGCCATGACTTGCTCGATGTCCTGCTCGGTGGGAGAGAGAGCCCGCAACGACAAGTGATTGGCCATCACCAGCAGACTGCCCAACTTGGTCATGATGAATCCGCGCGGTGCCAGCTCTTCCTTCGCGCCGAACCACGTATGCAGCTGATCCGGGGAAATACCCTGGGCGGCAGCGGTTTTCCCCCGTTCCACCGTCGCCTGTATGTGTTCGGGAGTAGGCTGCACTTCAATGGCGAGTGAGGCTATGGGGATGCTCATCCCTGCAAGGACGAACAGGTATGGCGCGAGTTTGGAACCGGTAGACCCTCGTCGGATGCTACGCATGATACGGAGCCAGTACCAGATCGATAGGGGCCTGTCAATTCGCACCCCGCGCACCCCGCACTCGGTTGACAGCTTAGGAGGCGAAATGCTAAAGAGCTAACTCTTATTCTTTTACATTATCAAGAAGTTGCCTGGAGGGTTCCTCATGTCCAGCCCCGAACAAGCGCCCCGCCGTCAGTACGTGAATTTCACCTTCTATAAATTTGATCCGGCCTGGCGTCGGCTTCCCGAAGATGAGCGCACGCGCGGAAAACAGGAGTTCCTCCGTGCCGTGGAGGAATACCAGGGCAAAGTGCTCGTCATTGCGTACACGACCGTCGGCATCCGCGGCGACTGCGACCTCATGCTCTGGCGCATCAGTTACGAACTCGAATTGTTCCAGGAAATGAGCACCAAGATCCTCGCGTCCGGATTAGGCAAGTACCTGCTCAACCCCTATTCGTACCTCGCGATCACCAAACGCTCCATATATGTAGACAATCACACCCACGAGAATCAGGAAAGCAAACGTCTGACCGTTGTCCCGGGCAAAGCGAAGTACATCTTCGTGTATCCGTTCGTGAAGACCCGCGAATGGTTCCTGCTCACCAAGGCCGCTCGACAGGGCATGATGGACGAACACATTGAAGTCGGCCATCGGTTCCCTTCGGTGAAATTGAATACCACCTACTCGTTCGGTCTCGACGACCAGGAATGGGTCGTGGCATTCGAAAGCGACAAGCCGGAAGACTTCCTGGATCTCGTCATGGCGCTGCGCGAAACCGAGGGCAGCCGGTATACCTTGCGTGACACTCCGATCTTTACCTGCATCCGCAAGAGTCTGAAAGAAGCGTTAGACACGCTTGGTGGGTAAGATCGACTCACAGCTTCGGACAGTTTGCACGGCCTTCGATCAGATGATCGAGGGCCGTGTGCGTTCTGCCCCGGCAAGTCATCAGATACCGCTCTCACATCCATGTCAGTTGACCTCCAAACTCACCCGGCCTCCGATCACCGCGCAGCCTTGTACTCAGCCCTGCTCCCCGGATTGGGACATCTGCTTCGCGGGCGGCTTAGAGCCGCCATGTTTTATGGCCTCATCACGATTCTCCTCATCATCCTCAGTTTGGCCCTGGGACGTGTATCCGGTCGAGCGGCGGAAGTCTTCTTCTTCATGCTACTGGCCCTTCCCTGGTGGGCGCTGCAGAGTTACGACGCCGCACTTGGAGCGGCCGCTTCTGGCCCCGATCTGGTGCGAACGGCCCAACAGAGCATGGGCGGAAGGCCATGATATCCGGTTCCTCGGCCTCCTCTTCCTGGTCAGTGCCGCCAACGATGCGATTATCATCGCCAAGAACCCCGACTACCTGTTGCCATTCTTCTGCTCAAAATTGGACGGAACTGCCGGCTTCCTGACCAAGGCACTGTCACCATTTCTCCATACCTGGGTGGGATACGGCTTTTTGCGGGTCAAGATAATGGGCCCTCCTGGTGTATCTGGTCTATGCCGCCTACGGAACCACCAATGCACTCGTCAACTTGACCTGTTTCGGACCGGGTCGAATCAGGAACACCCTCCTGATCGCCCTCATTGGCTTTACCACCTACATCCTCTGGCGACGACGGATCTTCCGTCGTTGACCCGCCCTCGGCAGGCTGAAGATCGCATTTTGACACCCGGCTTGAGGCTGTGTTACCTGTAATAGCGATATCGTTCCCCATCCTCAGACGGAGCAGCTCCTATGGCCGAAAACAATGCGGTCTATGCGATTCGCCATCCTGACGGTTCTGTGACCCTGTATATCGACGAAGAATATGCCATCGAATCGGGGCGTCGACCCCGCCAAGCTGGTGCGGGTCGAAATCCCGCGCGAATTGTTCGTCAACGGCAGCATCCAACACATTCGGGAGTACGTCGCGGTCTACCTTGAAAATAGCCATCAGGGCACGGCCTGAGCGAACCTTTTACCTCGCAGAGAGGCCACACCATGTCCGCATTACTCACCTCGGAACTTATTGCCTCCACCATCGAACAAGCACCGATTCAGGGCAGGGTCATGCTCAAGCTGCTGCTCTTACAGCATTTTGACATCACGCCCGAGGAAATCAGCTATATCGCCGCCGACCGACCGGACCCTCGTTGCGTGGCCGGCTCCAAACTGATCCACCAGATGGTCAAGCAAGATGCCTTGCGGGATGTGACCAATCGAAGAGACGAATACCGCCGTCGAGTCCGGCTGCGACGGGAGCGCCTCTGGCTACAAATGGAAGCCATGAAGGGAATGATCGCCCTGGCTGAAGGAATGATTCGAGCGGCTACCGATCTGCTGCGCACTCGCTTTAAACTCGATACTGAAGCCCTGAACGCCATTACACAAAGCGCCCGCACGGCAGTCCCCAAGCCGGCGATTCGATTGCTGAACCGCAGATGGGACGAGGACGATATTTCTGCTGAGGCCTACCAGGAGGCCAGGCTTGGTCTGGAAATTCAGGCTCAACTCCGCTTGATTGAGAAGTACAAGAAGCGCCTCGAAGTCTCGGAGCGCGAATGGAAGTCGATCAACGCCGCTCCATTACAGGATCACGAGATCGGCCATATTTGGGGTATCCCAGCCGGAAGTCTCGCCGGCCGGAAGGTGAAACATCTTCATCAATATCTTCACGCTATTCAAACCGCCCTGCAAAAGGCATCAGCTCAGACGGTCCCAACGACGGGAGCCCTTGACCTCTGGAAAGAGACGCTCGCGGTCCTAGGCGAACGGCCAGTTGAACGATCCATCGCTCTGTATGATGGCCTTGAGCGAACTGAAGAAGCGCTGGTAGAAAAACTCCGGACCTTCGCCTGGGGCACCCTCGGGGAGGACCTGGAAGCGAAGTTCTGGTTGTCCCTTGTGCATGGCGCGAGTTCCAATGCCGTACACTCTGATAACACCCGGTCCGTCTTTGGCTTGCAACGACTGCTGGCTGTGCTGTCGGAGATTGACTCCAGCCCCAACGCGCTCGAAGAGGAACTTCTGGCGCGCACAGCCCCGACCCCCAAGGATACGCCGGAACTCACCAATGAGGCAGCTCAACCAGCGACGGAAGAAATGGGACAGATGCAACAGCACGTACTGACCAGTTTCATTGGGGAGTTACACGAACGATCTTCAGCGATAACGTCCCTTCGTCAGCTGCATCGGCGGGGGTTCAACAGCGGCTGACTGCGGGACCTAGCAAGATTTTCTTTCGCAAGCGGCTTCTCAGCGCGGAGTGAATTTTGTATAATCCAACTATCATGCAGAAAGATCATGACATGATTCCCCTTCGACGAATCTCCAAAGGCGCAGTGCTGATGGTATGCCTGCTGATGTTGGCCATGCCTGTCGCTTCGCTGACCGCGGCGGCGCTCGTGGAAGTGACCGAACTTCTGGCTCACCCCGATCACTACAATCATCAAGTCGTCACCGTCAGCGGACGCGTGAGCAGTTTTCAGCTCGCCACCAATCGCGACGGCCAACCGGCATTGGGTTTTCTTTTGCAGGACACGGCAGGAACGGTGAAAGTGGTGGGTCTTGGAAAGGCAGATGTTGAGAAGGTGACTACGTCGTCATCAAGAGCATCTCAGCCGGTTACGCCAAGCCGGTCGCGCCATTGTCTACAACGAAATCAAAGCCACGTCGGTTCAATCCATGGCAAAGATGAACCCAGACCTGGTCGGTTAACCTCCCTCTCTCTTTGCCGGCGCGAGTCCCTTTGCGACTTGGCCTGCTTCCCGCTGGATAGCGATTACTTCTGACATCGAAGACCAAGGTCTTTCCCGCAAGCGGATGGTTGAGGTCCAAGACAATGACCTCCGGCTTGATCTCAGCCACGTAAGGGAGATCCCCACCCTCCCGTCAGGCGCCGTTGTCTCGAGCTTCGCCCGAACGCGTTGAGCTTCCATCGGTACACGATCCCTCCGGACTTCGGAACAACCCTTCGGGATGCGTTTCGCCATAACCATCTACAGGCGCGACCGTCACGCGTTTCACGGCACCTATGGCCATGTCCTCGAGTCCTGCCTCCAGCCCACGTAAGATTTCATCCTGTCCATGGGTATAAACTAACGGAGCCTCAGCGACGGTCGTGTCGATGATCTGCTCGCCCTCGAGACGGGTGGACGTATTCGACGGAGACCACGTCTCCTGTAGCAACATGCATATGCCAGGCTCCTTTTCCAACGGTGCGTGAGGCGGTGTCATCGATGGCCTTGAGACGTGCGAAAGATTGTGCACGTTCATCTACAACCGCGATGGTCTCCGCTCAGACGGTTCCGACTTCGATCAGCCTATCACGGCAATAGCGCGTGGTCATGCGAATAGCGGAAACTCGGAGAGAACTTCGTGGAGCTCTGTTCGGAATAGTTGAGGAAATTATCGAAGGAAGACCGGAGGGATCGGCTACCAATGCCGGAAGGGCCCCGAATCGAGGTGCACAAACTTTCCTCGTGGATAGTATCCCACTCCTCCGCAGCCAAGTCGCAATGCGATTTCCCGAACAGTCCGTAACGGCACGCCGGGAATCTGCACATCGACCGCCTGCCCCGACACATGGTAACAATGGCGTGCGGCGCGAGTGCCCATTCGGATGAGTTGTTCGTTATATTCCGGAGAACGGTATGCGGACACAATATGAATGTCCCGGCGGCCGCCGATCTTTTGCTGAACGCGCGTGACGAATTCGATGAGTTGCACATCCATCGTCGTCGTTTCATTCGTATGGTGACACCGCAGAAAATGATTGAGGTCGTCGAGCGCCGCCTGATCGTATGTTCCACTCTCTGTGCGGAACGTGACGGACAAGCGTTCTTCGGTCTGCAGATTGAACAGAGTGATGCGCCCTATCGGGAGCCGCGACGCTCGCGCTTTTGCAGGAAGAGCCAAGTTGGCGACGAACAAAGCCGTGCCTATGGTGACCGTACGCAAAAAATCCCGTCGGCTCGACAGAGATAGAGACTCGGATGGCATCAATCATCTCCTCGCGAAATGTGGGAGTTATCTCTCGGGTCCGCCTTCGGAACCATGCCTCATGGCCTGATGACAAAGACAGTGCCCGCTCAAGCGGGCTGAGGCAGACTGCACGGCACACAGCCTCTATGCAAATGAGCTGACGATACCTCGGAAGGAACCAGGCCAGCAGATAATGGAAGACTCTCCTTCTTAACAAATACCAAAGAAAGGGTCAAACCAATTTACACACATGAGCAACGTCAACTGCTGTACGGTCGCTCGCCTCGTTCGTGTGACACGACACCCCAGACACTTCCCAGGGAGATCAATGCTCCGTCATCGAAGCGCGCAGCGAGAGACCCGGAAACCGTCTCGCCTCAAGAGATCGTTCCATTCCATATTGGCGAAGCCGCCGGTACAGCGTGGAACGGCTAATGCCCAACTCCTGGGCAGCCCGGCTCAAGTTTCCCTGCGAGAGGGTGAACGCCTTCATGATCAGGTCCGTTTCGATCCGCTGCTGATTGACCTTCAGTGAAATTGAGCCATCGTCCTGCGGCGCGGCCGGGCGAAGCAAATCCAAATCGGCAGCAGTGATATGCGTGCCCTCCGCCATGATCACGGCGCGCCCGACCCGGTTGGATAACTCGCGCACATTACCCGGCCACGAATAGGTCTGCATCGCCTCCAGTGCCTCAGGGGTAAACCCGTACAAAGGCTTATTGTAACGCGCAGCTGCCTGCCGCAGAATCGCCATGGCGATCAGCGACACATCCTCGCCCCGTTCCCGCAATGGCGGGAGGTGAATGTGCACCACGCCCAACCGATGATACAGATCCTCCCGAAATGTCCCCTTCTCGATCGCGTCCTTCAAATTCACAGTTGTGGCGGCAATGATCCGCACGTTCATCTCAATCGCTTGATGCCCGCCGACTCGCTCAAACGTGTGATCCTGAAGAAATCGGAGGAGCTTGACCTGCAACGCATGAGGAAGTTCACCAACGTCACCGAGGAACAACGTCCCGCCCTGGGCAACGTCAATTTTTCCCATTTTCTGGCCGACAGCGCCCGTACAAGTTCCCTGCTCCTCGCCGAAAAGTTCGGGGTCCAGAAGACTTTCAGGAATGGCCCCGCAGTTGATCGGAATGAATGGTCCTTGTTTGCGTAATCCACGAGCGTGAATGGCACGCGCCGTCAGTTCCTTGCCCGTCCCGCTTTCGCCGGTGATCAGAATCGGCGCCTCACTCGTCGAGACCTTCCGCATCGCCTCAAAAATCCGCTTGATACTGGCACTCATGCCGAGCATGCCGCTGAATTCTCCGAGCCCGTGAAGCACCATGGCCCCACCAGCTTCTTGTTCCAGATCGGCGACCCGCGCGACCCGTTCTATACTCTGCTGCAATTGGACTCTATCGAGAGATTTGGCCAAGACATCGCAGGCCCCGCACTGAATGGCGCGCACCGCCACGCTTCGCTCCGGTCTCCCTGTATACGCGATTACTTTGCCGACATATCCTGACTGGCGCAATTTATGGAGAACATTCAACCCCTCTTCGGCTGACGGCTGTGCCGGCGAATCGATATCTAAAAGCATGACCGGCGACAACTGCTCATGCATGGGCAACAGCGTCTCCGTGGTCCACATTGCCGTCGAGACTTCAAACTCGTCCTGAATCAAAGCCTGCACTGCGGACACCGTCAACTGATCAGGTCCGACAATCACTACGTTATGCTTCGCCACGGTTCGGCTCCTTTCGGCTGATGAGACCACGTGCGCCGGTCAGGCGGACCCTCGTCTCACGCACGGCACGATCAAGAGAGGATGCGTCTTAGGCCGCATGACGCCTTGCTACGAGGGCGTCGACGGAGGGTCCAGCGAGTCGCACATAAACACATGTCCGCCGAATGCCTTCGCCAGCGCTGGCAAGGTCCCATTCTGCTCCTGAGCGGTGCGATCGAGCATCGCGATGATTGGCACATGCGGGCAGGTTTGTTTCAATCGGGGAACCGCAGTTTGCAGCGCCGCGGGGAATGATGACAACCCGACTACAATCACATCGGGACGCAATTCACGAAGGTCATGTTCCAACTGAGGGACAGCGGACGTCATTGTGGCTTGGTACCCATGTAGAGCAAACCAGTCGGCATAGCGGTAAGCGCTGGTGACATCTTCGTATATCACCGCAACCGTCGGCCGTTTTCCGGAGCGCGCCCCGTTTCCGCCTGTTGGTGATTGCCCCATAAGATTTCCTCCCCAAATGAATGGCATCAGGTTGTGGTGTCCATCGTTGCGAGTTGGACCAACCGCTGCTTCATTTGCGGTCCCCACCAGCTAAGGTCCTGTAACATCGCGGCTTCCCGTGGGCTCAGTCTCGTGAAGAGATCCGACCACCCTTGACGGAACGAGCCCGTTCGTCGATCAACAGACGACCGTTCGGCAGCCGCATGGCCTTGCGCTGCGTCAAAAAGGGCCACTAATGTCGCGGTGTTAGAAATCCAGGCCCTCTTCATTTCGAAGAGCATAGGCCGGGAGGATCGATGAGGCTATCAGCAGGGGCGCGATTCGCGCGTCACAATAAGACAGTGCCCCTTCGTCATCGTTCGATCGACAAATCCGGACACTTCCGCGCCGTTAGACCACAAGGCCGTGCTGCAGGGCATAGCGAGTCAACTCGGCATTATTCTTCAAGTTCATTTTATCCAAAATCCTCGCCCGATATGTGCTGATGGTCGTCACACTCAGGTGGATGCTCTCCGCGATATCGCTGACCGTTTGTCCTGACGCGATGAGACACAGCACCTCATACTCCCGATCCGACAATCGTTCATGCGGCAGCTTATCGACTCCGGTACGCACCGTTAACGCGAGCGCTTCACCCACCGAGGCACTGACATATTGCCCGCCCGCCATGACCTTTTTCGCCGCATGGACTAACTCTTCCGGCGCACTCGCCTTCGTGAGATATCCCGCGGCGCCGGCTTTAAACATTCGAATGGCATACTGGTCCTCGGGATGCATGCTCAAGATCAAGACCGGCAAAGCAGGCGCCAGTTGCTTGAGTTCCTTCAGGACCTCCGGGCCGCTGCGTCCGGGCATGCTGATATCCATCACGACCAGATCGTAGGTCTGCTCGCGGACATGATCCAGCATCTCCTGGGCGTTTCCGCATTCGGCCATGCTGGCCCCTTCGAATCCTTCCTCCAAGATGTCCTTCACTCCGCGCCGGAAGGAGGGATGATCATCGACGACCAGAATCCGCACGGTTGCTGTGTTTCGCATCGTTCCCTCCATCATGCTCTATCCCTTTCCTTCACGAGGCAGTTGCAATGTAATAGTCGTCCCGTTGCCCTCCAGCGTATCTATCTGCACATCCCCACCGAGTAGCCCGGCGCGCTCGCGCATTCCGAGCAGGCCGAATGATCGAGCATCGGCAAGTCGATCTTGGGGGATTCCTCGCCCGTTGTCGCGGACTTGCAGTAAGAGTCCCACGTTCTGCTCTTCCAATCGCACATACACTTCTGTCGCCTGGGCATGGCGGGTCACATTGGTCAGCGCCTCCTGACAAATGCGGAAAACGGCCGTGGCCTGCTCCGGGTCTACCCGCAAATCCTCATCGCTGACCGCGCAGTGGCAGGTAATACCGGTACGGCGTTGAAAATCTCGGCATTGCCATTCAATCGCCGCGACCAGTCCCAGATCGTCCAACACGCCCGGGCGCAATTCCGCGACGATCCGCTGCACAGAAGTGATGGTACTGTTGACTTGCTCCTTCATGCCGCGAATTTTCTCGTCGACCTTCGCCCGGTCGCCAGGGACGAGCCGCTCTCCCAGCAGACCGCCCAGGCGAGATAAATCGATCTTCAGGCAGGTCAGGCCGACTCCCAATTCGTCGTGCAGTTCCCTTGCAATGCGCCCGCGCTCTTCCTCACGTATCCCCTCCATTCGTCCGGAGAGTTTTCGCAGCCGGCGAAGGGAATCCTGCAACTGCGCTTCGGCGCGCTTTCGATCCGTCGTATCTTTGAACACAACGACCGCGCCGACAAGATCCCCGCGCTCAGAAATGGGCGTACTGACGTATTCCACCGGAAAACTCGTCCCGTTCTTGCGCCAGAATGCGCCGTCCGCCTGCTCGCGGACCTCGCCGTCCCAGATCGTCTCCACAATGGGGCAACTCAGCGCGCCGAACGGTCGTTCGCTGAGATCGGGAGAGAACACCAGGTCGTGTAACGATCGGCCGATCATGGCGTCCGCTTCCCATCCGAACATTTTGGCCGCCGCCGGATTCACGAACGTCAACCGCCCCTCGCGGTCCACGCCGTAAATGCCTTCTCCCGCAGAATTCAAGACGACTTGATTGTGATAGTGCAGTCTATCCAGCTGCTCTTCGGCCGTCCGCCGTTCACTGATATCGCGCATAATGATCGTGAAGAAGAGATCGGATTTTCCTTTCCACGACGTCACGCTCAACTCCAACGGAAACTCGTCACCTTGCTTCCGGCGGCCGACGAGTTCAAGCGTCTTGCTCGTTGATTGCACGCGCTCCAGCACACGCACTCGCTGAACGTTGCGTTCCAACTCCTCGTGATATTGTTCCGGGATGATCATCGTGACAGGCTGTCCGATAATTTCCTCCGCCGAGTATCCGAAGGTCGCTTCAGCGCCCTTATTCCAGAAGGCCACCTTCATGAGGGCGTTGACGAGCACAATGGCGTCTTTAGTCGACTGCACGATCGACCGCAGCCGTTCTTCGCTGACCCGCAGCGCATCTTCAATCCGGCGGCGTTCGGTCACATCGCGAATGATGCCCAATACGCCCACCACACGCCCCTGCCGCATTTGCGGGGTGCCGACAAATTCTCCGGTCACATAGCCGCCTTGTTTCGTGCTGATTTGCATGGAGCAGGTCAGCGGCGTGCCGCGCTCGAGAATCGCCTGCAACACATCCTGGCAAAAATCGGCATCGTCGGGATGCAGCAGGGTGGCGAGCGGTTCGCCGATCCATTGCGAACGGGACCAATTGGTCACCGTCTCGAATGCCTGGTTGAGAGAGGTCATGGTGGTGTCGGCCGAGAGCGTGAAAATAATATCCCGCGCGCCTTCCACCAGACTGCGGAACCGATATTCCGATTCAAATAAGGCATCCTGCGCCCGCTTGAGCCAGGTGATGTCATGAAAGACGACCACGGTCCCGCACAGCAGTCCTGCATCATCCCTGATGGGCCTGGCGTTGATACTGACCCATCGCCCCGGCACACCCTGCGACGCCCGCATATAGACTTCGAGCCAATCGACCTTTTCTCCCTTCAAGGCGCGCGCCAGCGGCCATTCGGAACGCTGGAACGGCGTCGCCGTGTCGCCGTGAAAAAATTCATAGCGGTCCACCCACTCGATCGGCGGAACGTCTCCGGTAGAAAAACCGACAATACTTTCAAGGGCTGGATTGGCCAACACCAGTTTCCCCGCTGCATCGGTGACGACGACCCCATCTCCCATGCTCCGCAACACCGAGTTGACGATTCTCGTCTGCTCATGGAGCGCCTGTTCAGACCGTTGGAGCGCCGTAGCCCGGTCCCGGAGCGCCTGTTTCGCTTGTGCGATGCCCGCCGATTGTGTCCTGACCGCATCTTCATAGACCCGCAGCAGTTGTTCCGCGACCGCCAGACGCGACTGGTGACGAAGACCGGCCTGAGGCTCAAGCGCTGACCCTGATTGCCGGCTCGCACCATTGTCCATGCGAGAGGCTTCATCAAACGCCAGCAAGGACGTTTTCAAGCTGAGGGCGAGGGATTTGCACAGCGCCGCGGTCTCGCGCGGCACCGGCGTCTTGGAGAACAAAATCACCGCGAACAAATCCCGCGACGGTAACATTCCCCCGAAACACAATACTGACTTCACGCCATATTTCCCGACAAATCCGTCCTGCACAGGCACATAGGGACTTCCTACCGCGTCAGGCACATAAAACACGTTGTACGTCTTTTCTTCCAGATCGACCAGCCATTCACCGTCCGGGCTCACGTCGAACTCCGACGACACACCGAACTGATGCAGGAGTTGCGAGAACATCGGAAACTGTTTCACGAAATCGGCGCTGACCATCGGAATGACGCGATATCGGTGAGAGCGATCGACCCGATTCCAATCAGGCTCTGCGCCGGTTGAGGCGACGAGTGTGAAGCAGCGTAAATCGGGAAACGGCGCGATCCCGCCCAGCTTCTCTCTGACCAGCTGTTGATGTTCGGCATCCAACCGGCTGTAGGAAATGGTCTTGAAGCACCGGACGAGCACACAATCGCGTTGCCCTGTTTCCGGGTCGCCGAGCGTGTCGAACAGATAGTTCACCGCCTTCGAAGCCGCCTCCTGCAAAGAACGCGACTGTTCGCCCAGCTGACGCAGGACGGCCGAGCATTCCGTCATTTCCAACAGGGAAAAGCGACCCAGACTATACACAGGCGGGCCCTCGGGTGAACGATGGGGGATGACTGATCAACGCGCCACTGGTTGACGGGTGCCGGGAGATGCCGAATCGTGAGGGAAGGCGCGTACCGGGAACTCTGGCCTTCCGAAGCGAGGCGCAGAACCACTCTGAAGGCGAGTCTAGTTAAGGGCACCAGGCTTGTCAAGGCACGGAGAGCGGATACAACCAGCCGCGTTGTCAGAGAAAACAGCGCCCTGTTCAGACCGAACAGCAGCGGACATTGTCACTATCGGGAAGAAGGATCCACCTCAAGCGCGTGAGACAATAACGCCGCATCGGAGGCATAGGTCAGTCGCCGCAGCGCTTCCGTCTGCTCAACCCACTGCACTTCTTCAACCTCTCCGTCAGGGACACCGGTCAGCTCGAGCGGCTCCATCTTGAACCAGACCACCGTCTTGCGGAATCGACGGCCCTCTCGCTGAAACCAATATTCGGTCGTTGAGAGATCCGCATCAATGCGGCAGAACCAGCCCGTCTCTTCACGCACTTCTCGGACTGCAGCTTGAGCCGGCGTTTCGCCTGCATCGAGCCGTCCCTTGGGAAATGACCAGACCGGACGACCTTTAATGTCGGATACCCGGATCAGCAACACCTCCTGCTGACGCAAGACGACGCCACCTGCAGAACGGACCAGCCCTCCATCAGCCATGCCGCGTCCCCCTCTTCTGACGCCCTATCGATCCGCCGGAGTTTGCAAGATTACGCATGGCGCGACAGTCCTAAAAACCAGGACAGAAGACGATCCTGAGCACTGTCGGGCAGCAGCCACTTCAGAGCCGCTCTGAAATGCGCATCCTTACCGACCAGGTACCGTGCACGCGGCGATGACACCGTCAACGCACGGGCCACCACCCGGGCAACCGCCTCGGCAGGAATCGCACGGGCGGCGGCCCCCGCCATCACATCCTGCATACGCGCTAAGGGCTGAGCATACAGGGCCAGAGATTCCGGCGCGACCCCGCCGAGCGTGCGGGTGGCCGACATCGTCGCCCGCTGCCATATCTGAGATTGGATGGCGCCAGGCTCGATGAGTGCCACAGCGATTCCCCAGGGCGCCAGTTCCAGCCGCAAGGCATCACTCATGGCCTCGAGCGCAAATTTGGAGCTGCAATAGGCGCCGAGAAACGGGGTGGCGGCCAGGCCGGCAATCGAACTGATGTTCACGATGCGTCCTCGTGCCCGACGCAACAACGGGAGCAAGGCCTGCGTCACGGCAAGCGCGCCCATGACGTTGACCTCAAACTGGGTTCTGACCTCGGCAATAGGCAGTAGTTCCAGCGGACCCGCGACAGAGATACCGGCATTGTTCACGAGGCCGGCCAGCCCTGCTTCCGGCAACGCGTCCGTTAACGTTCGACTTGCCGCAGTGATCGAATCGGGATCGGTCACATCTAGCAGCAGCACACGAAGACGAGCGGAAGTGGAACGAACCAGAGCCTCGCCATCCTCCGTACGGCGAACGCCGGCCCACACCGTAAATCCCAACCCGTCAAGATAACGCGCACAGGCTGCGCCGATGCCGGTCGATGCGCCGGTAATAACGATGGCTCCCTGCACTCACATGCTCCACTGTTGAGAACGTATGCGCCGCACGAGATCTCTTGCCGCCGTTCCGTCACGCCCGAGAGTATCATGCGCATGGGGTCAGAGGCATCAGAGAGTCTCACAGAAGAACCACTCAGGGTTTTCAGTAGGGAACTGGCGAGGAAAAAGAAAGAGTTCAATATTTCCGGTTGTTTGCTCGAAGCGCGATGATGACATCCGCTGACTGCTTACCATGCCGTTCAGACGAATTTGACAATCGGGCATCCTCATCTAGACTTGATTCATGCGCGTACACACTTTCTTTTCCAGAAGCGGCACAGCCTCCAGAATAGTGGCGATCTCGATCCTCTCGCTGCTGGGGTACGTGGCTCTCCTTCCCTCCACCGCACAGGCCAGTCGAACTCTCGTCGTTCCCATTTCTGTCGCGACCTATACTGACAGCGAGTTCGGCTTCCCGACGTTCGTGATGAAATGGGATGAGGGTGCTCAGCCGGACCCGTTGGCGTTGCGATGGGGTCGCAGCCAGGTGCCGGTTCGAGGCACGGGCATGACATCGATTCAGCACGCGTTTCAGTTTGCCGTCACACGTCTGGGGAGCTCCATCCGCCCGACCGGAACCCTGTCACTGTATGCGACATTCACTGGTCCGCTCAGCGAAGAGGGATCAACGGCGGAAGCCGCCTTGGCGATTGGATTCATCGCCCTGCTGAAGGGTGACCAGCTGAGACGAGACATCACGATCACGGGAACGTTGGAAGGCGATGGTCGAATCGGGCAGGTGGCACAGGTCGCGGAAAAAACAACTGCCGCGGCCAGAGCTGGCTACCATGTGTTGCTCGTACCGCGGGGACAGTTTTATGCCCCTCGAATAAATCGAGTCAGTTTGACTCCGGAATCGAACGTCCTCGTCCGCGAGGTAGACACGATCGAAGAAGCGTATGAGATCATGACGGGGAAGAAACTCTAACGTCGCCGCCCACCCATCATTCCGCACCGTTACGTGCAGCCTGCGTGTGCCTCGTTCCTACCTTCTACGGATCGGCTTCACATCCAATTGTTGATCAACAGAAACGCCGCCCAGTAACTCGGGTGCGTGTGGCCGCGCTGCGAAAGAATTTTCTGCTGTGCCCGTTGCAAGGCCACGGCCTTTGAAATCGCGGGATCCTGCAGTTGCCGGTAGAATTCGGACACGAGTTCCGTCGTCGTTTCATCATCCGACGTCCACAAACTGGCCAGCGCCGTCCTGGCTCCCGTCTTGACGGCGACCCCCGTCAACCCGAGCGCGGCACGATCATCCTCGGCGGCCGTTTCGCACGAGCTCAGCGTCAGCAGATCCAAGGGCTGTTGCCGGTACTGCTGAAGTCCCACCAGCTGAGCCAACCGGTCCATCGTGATCTTACCGTCATGAGCCAGCACAAACGAATCCCTCGCCTCGGTGCCGACGACCGTATGGGACGCCACATGGACAATCCCCAGTCCCTGGTCCTTGATCTCTTCTTCCAAGGTCGGGGTAGAGAATTGTTTGTTCATTAACAGCTTCCCGCCATACATCGTTCTGATCGCCTGCACTTCGTTCTCCGCATATCGCGGCGCGGACTGGCCCTCGACCGATTCAGTCAGGCCCACCGAAAGCAGACTCCCCTTGCGGCGTTGGGCCCCATTCATGTCGGTCAGCGCCAGACTCGGTGTGACAGCCACGGCGAGTGAATCGACGAGAAAATGCCGCCCATCGTGCAGGGCTCCCATGGGAATGGTCCTGAGCGATCCGTCGGCCACGACCACGAGCGTATGGACACCGGCCCCTTGCAAGTCCTGCTGAATGGGCGCAACTAGCCACCCGTGCAGCGTCTGCGCCGAAGACAGGTAATGCTGTGATTGCGAATCCTGGATGAGCCGCCTGAACGAGCGAATTTCTTTCGTCAGCTTTTCCCCCGCCACAGGAACTCTGACTTGCTTGAGGCCGTTGGAAGTTTCCAGCAGCAGTTCGAGCCGGTCAGGAAACGCAATGGGGTAGATCACTGCTGTGCCGGGCGCCAACGCTGCCGCGCTCCGATGACTCGCCACCGTCGCGACACAATCGTCCTGGAAATAATCCTGCAGCTCGGCCGCACGCGACACTTCAATCGTCTCTTTGACCTTCACCAGCAATTGATCATTTTGCTCGGGCGTCTTCGCGGCCGCCGCCCTTCGCAGCAGGACATCTTCATATTCGACAAACAATGGTGCCACGGATTCAAAGTACGAATGATGCTGTCCCTGATATCCAACGGAATATTCATAATGAATCGGCTTCAACAACGTCACGGCACGCTGATAGGCGCCCAGGGCCTCCTCTTCCTTGCCTTCCGCACGTAACAATCTCGCCGTTTGCCATTGCCAGCGGTAGAGCGATTCCGGCGCATTCACCTTTTGAGCGGCGAACGTGGCTTTGCGCGTATACTCCAAGGCCTCGGGGTTGCGATGCTCCTGCTCACGCAGTCCCCCCAGATAGCCCCAGGCATACGATTGCCCCCGCGCATCACCGATTCGTCCGGCAACTTCACCGGCCGCGGTAAAGGCTTCCGATGATTGCCGCAACAGGCCGGCGGCAGAGCCGGTAGAAGCGACGGCCTCCGTCGCACGCGCCTTCCCTGCATCCCGCTTCGTTGCCGTACCGGATTTCCCGGTTGAGGCGGCAAACAACTCCTGATATCCCAGACCGATGTTCAACAAGCCAGCGGTTTTTACCTGGCCATCCCCAAGCGATCGGACATCCGACCAAGCTTGGTCCAGATGACGGTGCGCTTCGTTCAATTGCTGGTTCTGGATCAAAGCCATCGCGCCATTGATCTCTGCTGTGGCGGCCAGCGCCTGCTGCTTGGTTTCAGTGGCAAGGGCTCGACTTTCCGCATAGACGTCGATCGCTTCAGCGAATTGTCGGCGCGCCGTCAGGGCATTACCCAGATCGTTCAAGATCCCCGCGACCAGGACAGGCTTTTTCTCTTCTTGCGCCAGCGTCAGGGCTTTGGTCAAATGTTCGGTCGCAGGCTCGTCTTTCCCCAGCATATGAAAGGTGTTGCCGAGTTGAGCGAGAATCGTCGCCGTGAGACCGCGTTCGCCGGCCTGCTCCGACAGTTTCAGTGCCGCTTGCAACGTGCCCTGTGCACGACGGATTTGTCCTTCCTGCTGAAGCGCATGCGCCACGTTGATCAAAGCCTGGCTTTGCTCTTTGATCTGCCCGGTTTCTTCATACCCCCGCGCCGCATTCATCCAATGCCCGGCTGCTTGGGCAAACGCGCCCTGCTGAAACTGTGTCGTCCCCTGTCGCATTTCTTGCGCAGGCGTGATCGACGACGTGCCAGAGCTACCCAACAATTCCAGGGCCATCCCGCTTGCAGGCCAAGTGACGCTGCTCAAGGCCAGCACTCCCAGGCTCAGTATCGTCAACGGCGACGAAAGAGTGCGCGGACCTGCTGAATCAACAGCCCCATGGCTCCGCTTCATGCCGCGGCGAGTGACCATATTACGCATCGTAGGCATGACGTCCTCCTTGGGCAACTAGCACCCCTGCCATGATTCCATAAGTTGTGCGATCGTCCGACCTTGAATATGGGCTGATGATGCTGCCGGAGCGCCAGGCTCGAGATCGCCGGCGATCTCCTCCAGCACGACGGGTGCTGCCAGAGACCGGCCGGGCTGCGAGGGCGTGACGTCCCGTGAGGCCTGCACCAGGCTGCTGAAGGTGCCGTCTTTTCGTGCGGCGCACCGACTGGTCAATAAGGGGGCCGGCGGGGCCGGAGCTTCCTGTGGAAGCACCATAGCGGCACGATTCAAAAACGCGACAGGTTCAACAGGATTCGTCGGATTGACGCTGGCCGCACTTGCAGTAGGCAGAGGCGGAAGTCCTCCAAGATTCAAGCCGACCACTTGGATTTGCGTGACGCGTTGTGTAAACGAATTGGTCGTCGTATTGACCTGCGAGCCCGTCGGCACGGTGACATTCGGACTCACATCAATGGAGGCGGGAATCACTCCACCACCGCCCGCGACGATCAGAGTGCCAGGTAACGCTTGGACCTGGCCATTACCCGAGGACCCGGAAAAGGGATTTCCGACTGCCGGCTGAGTGCTCATTTCTCCCGCAGAACTCGTACTGCCGAGAATGACTCGCTGCGCACTGATTTTCGATCCGTTGATCTGAATGCCTCCCCCCATCAACCCGAGCACAGCCCCTGTCTGCAGTACTGTGGAAGAAGATGAGAGGACGATCGACCCGTAAGGCCCCTGACCTAAAAATCCGAACGCAGCCGGTGAACTGGCGGACAAGGTTGAGTCGAAGGCCAGGAGACCGGTGCTCGCGGTGAAGATTCCACCATCGCTTAAACGCAGTTGTTGAGCGGTGCTGAAATAGGCAGATCCGGACACGTTCAGGTGAGCCGAAGGGCCGAATACGATTCCGGCAGGATTCAGAAAGAACAGGTTCGCATTCAGGGCCTGAACGGTCCCGTTGATGTTGGACGGTGATCCGCCGATCACTCTGCTGATGACGTTGGACACGCCACCAGGATTCACGAATGACGCCACATCTCCCGCGCCGACGGAGAACTGATTGAAGCTATGAAAGAGGTTGGGGCCGCCTCCCGGTCTCGTTCCTCCGGTAATGTTGGTTGTATTGCCTGAAGTACTCAGCGCAGTTCCAAGTCCCCCCGGTCCCGATGGAGTGGCGACGATGTTCGTGGCCTGTCCGTAGGCGATCGACGCGGTAGAGCCCAAAAGCATCAGGAAGGCGAGATACCCACGAACCAACGGCGGCAATCCTGCGGGGCGACATAGCATGGTCAATCTCCTCATGTGATAAGAGAGGCGCCCTCTCTTACCTTAAACGCTGCACAACTTCAACACGCGCGCGCTGTCCCGACCCACGAGCACAAAAGGCATTGGCCCTGTCCGATCGGCCCTGGATATTAAGCCCTAACAAGTTACATCACATGCCTGCGGCACGATGCACAAGCAAGCCGCAACCATACGCCGTCAATGGAGCAGGGGCATTCATACGACGGCATGAGTGCCTGAGGCGAGACAAGCGCGCCTCTATCGAAGCCTGTCCGTCCCCCCTAGAACGCCTCTACGACTAGTTGGAGGTGGATGCCGTGATCCTGAAGGTTGTTGCGATCGGTATCGTATCGCTTCAACTGCTTTCCATAATAGAGTTCGAAATGACTCCCGCGCCAAAAATTCCAGATGACGCCCGCGCCAAGACTGGCCAATGTTTTGGGAGGAGTTCCGGGAGTCTGGGCCGTGGTTTGCCAGCCATGGCCGAAATCGAAAAAGGGCGCCAGGAAGACGGAGTCCACACCAGCCTTTGTCGTATACACCGGCACCCGTGCTTCAATCGACGCCATCGCGGCATTGTCTCGAATCAGCGTGAACTCGCGGTAGCCGCGGACGCTATACCGTCCGCCGACGGCGATTTGTTCAAGCGGGAATAGGTGATCGTTGGACAATTGCACCACCCCACGGCTCACTAACTGCGTCCGCCAAAACGGAAGTTGCCGGATCCACTGGGCTTCGCCCAACCAGGAGAAGAACCGCGCATCCGGAAGGTTCGGATCGCCATTAGCCGTCGCTCCCAGTGCTCCGACGCCAACGGAAAACCGCGACAAAAGGGAAATCACCTGCTCGGAGGAACGCTGGGCATATTCCTGCCCGAAACGCAGCGAGGTCACACGGAATTTGCCGTTCGGCGCCCCGGTGATAAGCTCAAACGGGTTCCCGCCCAACGTGCTTTCATTCCTGGCGTGTTCGCCGGTGAGTGAAAAGGCCAGTTCCTGGTCAGCCTTCCGGATCACGGGATGCCTAACAGAGAGGCCGAAGATCTGAGCCTTGTTCTTGATATCCAATGAATCGAACGGCGACTCTTCGACTCCGAAATCAAACCGGCGATATTGCAGCGCGACGGTCGTGTCGCGGGGACCCACCGGGATTTCGTATTTGAAATTGAGCATGGGGTTGACGCCGGCCGAGCGACCATATTGCAAACTCAGCGTATCGCCAAAGCCCAGCAGGTTCCGGTGAGCCAACGTGACGAACCCTTGTTCCGCACCGACGACGGGAGACTGATAGTTGTTGAATTCCAGCCAGGCCTTGAGCGGATTGGCTTCCTTCACTTTCACATTGAGCGTATTTTCTCCAATCGTGGCGCCCGGCAACAATTCGGCATTGATCCGTTCGATCCGTGGATTGGCCTGCATCACGCGCAACCGTTCCTGCAGCGCTTCGACCTGGAGCGGAGGACCGGCCGCCAGATTGACGCGGCTCTGGAAATAGGAAGGCCGGAACCACTTGGTATCTTCGACGTTGACCTGCGTAATCTTTCCCTCAATGATCTGCATGGTCAGGGTGCCGTCGGCGACATCCTGCTCGGGGACCACCGCCCCGGAGGTCACATAGCCATGGTTGACGTAATAATACGTGAGTGCGAGGCGCAAGGATTCCAAGTCCTCCGCCGTCAACTCGCGATTCGTATACGGCGCGGTGATTTCCGAGAGCTGTTGCGCCGTAAAGGCGGTATTGCCGACCAGCCGGATATCTTTGACCATGATCTTGGGCCCCTTGGCCGCCTGATCGAGCGCCCCGGGGGGCGTGGGTGTCGGAAGATCAAGCGCAGGCGGCTGCATGGGCGGAGGCACGACCGGCAACTGAGGCGGTTTCGGCGGCAAAGGCCCGAGTTGCGAACCGGTCTGTGAATGGGCCGGCACGACCAGCGCGCCCAGTAACACCAGAGCCCCCACACCCGCCACGATCCCACGCCACCGGCGCAACACCTTTCCGCAACGGGATGAACGGCAAGACGCGGCCGAACGCGCGTCAGCCGGCTCGTATATTCTTACTTCCTGCCCCACTGATTGCTTCACACGAGCCATCAAGGCCTCCCCTCCTTCTTGATGACGGGGCACGGAGATTCGTGAACCGGTGCCCGTAAAATCATCTGCTGGCGATAGTGTTCTGAATCACACTGCTGCTGCGATCTGCAACAGGCACTCCTCAGAAACAACTCGCAGTCGCGCGACAGTCGTCTATCGGCCGTGGCGATACGTAGGTGTTTGGAAATTCCGTCCTGCGAGGGAACTGCTTATAACATGTCTCGACTGAAATTACTCCTGGGAGCACAAAGTTTTTTGGCAGTAAGGAATGAATGGGACAGGTTGGATAGCGCAGGCGACAGGAGAGTGCGGTTCTGTGGATCGGACAAGCGGGAACGGATCAACAGGGAATGGCTCGTTCTGAAGAAATTGTCTATGTAGCCCGATGATATACGTATCTCCCCATGCTGCTCTGCCCCCTAGGACAAGGGCGCCGCTGCGAATCCCGTGCCGGGCCATAGACGCCCCGCAGGGGCCTCTTCCTCAAACCGCGCGGTAAAGTGTCGCAGCAGAGGGGCTTCATACGTCATGATCAATCCCCCGATGGAGTCCCGGCGGTTGAACAACTCGACGAGAGATTCGGCGACATAGGTGATCTGCATGTTTGTATAGACGCGACGGGGGATGGCCAATCGCACCAGTTCCAATTCGGGATGAATGGTCCGCCCCGTCGCCGGATCTCGTTTTCCGAACATCACCGTGCCGATCTCGACGCCGCGGACGCCGTGTTCCCGGTACAGCGCAACCGCGAGGGCCTGCGCCGGGAACTGCTGTGGCTGAAGGTGCGGGAGAAATTCCTTGGCATTGAGATAGACCGCATGGCCTCCAATCGGTTTCAGAATCGGCACACCTCCGCTCTCCAGCAGTTCTCCCAGATACCGCACCTGGCCGATGCGGAACTGCAGATATTCCTCGTCGAGCACCTCCTCAAGACCTCTGGCCATCGCTTCAAGATCCCGCCCTGCAAGCCCGCCATAGGTGGGAAATCCCTCGACCAGGATCAGCATGTTCGTGATGCCCTGTGTCCAACGCTCGTCGTTGAGGCTGAGGAAGCCGCCGATGTTGACCAGGCCGTCCTTCTTGGCCGACATGGTACAACCGTCGCCATAGCTAAACAGTTCCCTGGCGATTTGCCGCACCGGCGTTCCGGCATAACCAGGTTCGCGTTCCTTGATAAAGAAGCAGTTTTCGGCAAATCGGCAGGCATCAAAGAAGAGCGGAATGCCGTAGCGCTTGAGCAGCTCTCTGGTCGCACGGATATTTTCCATTGAGACCGGCTGGCCGCCGCCGCTGTTGTTGGTGATGGTGATCATGGCGAGGGGGATCCGTTCGCGCCCCACCCGATTGATCGTTTCTTCCAGCCGGATGAGGTCCATGTTGCCCTTGAAGGGCAGCTCGCAATGCGGATCGTAGGCCTCTTTGATCACGAGATCGAGCGCCTCCGCCTCCTGATGCTCCACGTTCGCCCGCGTGGTGTCGAAATGAATATTGTTGGGGACGCACATGCCGGCCTTCACGACCGTCGAGAACAGGAGATTTTCCGCCATCCTCCCCTGGTGCGTGGGGATCACGTAGCGATACCCGAAGAGGGAACGCACAACCGCTTCGAAGTGGTAATAGTTCTTGCTGCCGGCATAAGACTCGTCCCCGAGCATGAGCCCCGCCCACTGGTGGTCGCTCATGGCGGATGTACCACTGTCGGTCAGGAGATCGACATACACGCTTTCAGCCGGAACCTGGAACAGGTTATATCCGGCCTCGCGGAGCAACCGGTCACGCTCCTCGCGGGTCGTGCGCTTGATGGGCTCGACGACTTTGATCCTAAACGGCTCGGACGGGAAGTTCACGGATCGACCTCCTGAAGTAGGCCAACTGCTCGTGAAACGGTCCGGATCCCTGGTAGTCGAAAACGTATCGCGTCATGTCGAAGAGCGGCGCCGGATCGAGCTCCCGAATCATCTCCGGCTTCCACGAAATCTGCAGCCGATTGATCATCGTAATAGGCGTCGGAGTGCCGACCATCCCGAGCGGCACGCTTCCGTACGTCTGCGAAAAGATCAAAATTTCCCGATCAAACATGGCTGTATTCATATCGTCAGCCGCGCCGTACTTCCTGAAATCCTCCTCCAGACGCTGGAAAGCCGGCGACTGAACCAGCGCCTCGCGAAAGGCGTAAAACACCTTCACCCCCGCCCGCCGCTGGTCATCCATGACCTGAATGGCATCGGCCACGGTGGCGTCGTGCTGCATCTGCTCCTGCGTAAGAATGAGCAGCCGCCGAATCCGGACGTGCCGCCGCGCGGCCGCCTGATTCGCCAGCAGATAGTTGGGATAGAGCGCTTCGCCCTTCTTCCAGATATTCCAGCGTTCCATCATGGCATCGACGGACTGTTCCGCCGTCTCCATGAGCCGCACCGCCTCGGCATTCGCCGCCGCCCCTTCATACGTCAGCGTTTGGGCTTCCAGCTGTTTCAATTCCCGCCCGATGGCTTCCACCTTCTTCGGCAGATAGCGGGGGCGCTTCGGCACATGCAGCATGACGTCCACCGCCGTGAGGGCCAGGGTCCAGTATTCTTTGGCCTGTTTGGGAGCCTTGTCCTTTTGCGCGATCAGCAACAGTTCGACCGGATTTTTGTCGAGCAGCTTGGCCATTTTGATGCACAGTTCCGGCTTGGGGATCTTCAGGCCGCGCCGCATCAAATTGGCTTCGGGCTGCGCGATGCCCAGTTTTTCGGCCAGCGCATAATCACTGCTCAAATCATATCGGTCCTTAACCGCGTCAAAGTACCTGGCAATTTCCATCATGTCACTCCCGGCAACTCGTGATCTTCACCGAACCGGCGATGTACAGATGCACAGCGCGTATTCACCGTACTCGGCCGCACCCGCTTCAACCTCTCGCAGCAGCACCGACCATCCGTTCCCCGTCTGGCGCCGGCTCCTTTTCGATCGCGCGACAAGGAATGATTCCTTCTTCCAACCACTCGACTTGCCCGGACAGAATGGCTTTCGCCAGCGGATGCAGGGTGGAATCATCGTCCCACGACGACCTCCGCAATGAGAGCAACGGCTCCGGATTAAATGCGGCGCTGGTTCTCGAACAGAAGTAGCGGACGAGGTTCTCCAAATGCGCCTTGCCCCGCTGCTCCTGCCGTGACTTGTACCACAGCACTGTTTCGACGGCAAAAAGATGCATGGCGGCGCTCACCAGGCGTGTCATCAGCCGTTGCTTCCGTGCCAGCCCCTGCCGGTCTCGGGCTGCAACCCATAACGTCGTGCGTGCCAGTTCGCGACTTTTTCGCGCCACAAAACGCTCCCAATTGACATCGAATGAGCCTGCTTGAGATCCCTCCTGTTCAAACACCGACAGACCGGAGAATGACCTGGCTACCGTCTTGACGAAGAACGGCATGGCCCGCACCATGTCGGCGATGTGACGATGGAGGAAGGCTTGGCCATGGGTGAAATACTGGGACAGACCTTCTCTCCCGATCCAGAGGGTCAAGATCCCGTTGCTGCCTTCCCAAATGACGTTGATGAGCGCGTCACGTATCATCCGTTCAATCGGCGCCGGCAGGTCGCCATGGAGACGCAGGGAGTCCGGGGTCTCAAACGCACGCCCGCCATAGATGCGGAACAGGTCGAGCAACGATTCCAGGAGCCATTCCGTCGCCAGGATTTTTGCGGCCGCGGATTCCAACCGTACATCCTGCTTCGTATCGGCCCAGATACCGGTGATTTTCACAATGGATTCCAGTGCGAGCACTCGCGAAGCCATGAGCACGATCTTCGCGCCGATATCGGTGTGTTCGCCGATCGGGCGATCGTATTGCATACGCTGCTGCGCGCGCAGACGAGCCAGCCAGAGACACTGTTTGAGATTCCCAAGGCAGGCGGCGGGCAGCGTGAGTCTTCCCACAGTCAGGCTTTCCAACGCGCGCCGCAAACCCTCGCCCTCTGCTCCCAGCCGATCCGTAACGGGCACCCACACCTCGCGCAAATGCACTTGACCATTATAGATGCCGCGAACACCCATAAAACTGAGTCGGGTGCAG
Organism: Nitrospira sp.; assembly: GCA_049840695.1. Classification (GTDB taxonomy): domain Bacteria; phylum Nitrospirota; class Nitrospiria; order Nitrospirales; family Nitrospiraceae; genus Nitrospira_A. The sequence goes on along the minus strand of JASGJV010000031.1, from coordinate 56,377 downwards.
GAGCACCCTCGCGTGTGGGTGTCAACGACAAAGGCTCCGAATCGCCGCGCTTCCTTAGCACGATGGATGTCATCAGGTGAGTCAACGATTTGCGCGATCACGACGAGCCACGACGCGAGGAATGCATGATCTCCCTGCGGGGCATTGGTCGTATACAGTTTGTCGCCGGTCAGCCGATATCCAACCAACAAGCCATGTTCATGGACCGGAATCGCATAGGCTTTAAGATCCCAGATATCGCAACCCGCTCCCTTTTCCGTCAGCGCAAAGCCGGAGATTTCCCCCCTGGCCAGTCGGGGCAATAATCGTTGTTGTTGTTCCTGATTCCCGACCAGCTTCACCGGCTCAGCCACCCCGATCGAGTTATGCGCCGACAGCAGGACGGTGGTAGCCGCATCATGACTGCCGAGCAATGTCGCCACCTCGTGATATTCCGATTGTGTGAATCCCAGCCCGCCATACCCGCGTGGAATTTTCATGCCGAACGCCCCGATCTCTCTCAACGCCGCGAACACATCCTGCCCGATCACGCCTTCTCTATCGATTGTTTCGGGATCCACTTTCTCAACCAGCAGATGACGGAGGCTGTCGAGAAATTTGCTTGCTGCATCACTCCTGGCAGGAAGCGGCGCCTGCGTATACAGATGACGCCGGACTTTCCCCTCGAACAGGCCAGAAAGAAACCCTGTATAGAGCCGCCGATCACGAGCGGCTTCGGCTGCGCGAGTGAGCCCGTGAACATGCGGCCGGTGTTTGCCATAGATGCTTTCTGCCGCCCTGAATCAGTGGGCTTTCCGCCAGGCGGCGACCACGCTTTCGAGATGCGCGGCACTGGCTGCGTTCGGCACGACACGCGGGGACGAAGTCCATGCGACGTGATTGAGCCGGGCGAGGCGTTGCACGGCGCGGTCCTCGAAGCGGGCGCGCGAAATGGCCATGCCATGTGCTGCAAACTGCGCGGATAGGCCGTCGAATTGATCTTTGGCCAAGGTCATGACTGAGACATATCCGGCGCGCAGGAGATGGATACGGTCGCGATAACTCAGAAAACTCCGTTCGAACAACAGGGCATCCTCTTCCACCGGCGAAATGACCAGAACTTCCTTGGCGGGATACTCGCGCTGGAACCGTTCCAAGGCCTGGGAGAGACCCGCGTCAAAGTTGATGCGCGAGGCCTGTTCGCCGATGGACAAGAACCCGCGATCCCGCAGACGGCCAACGCTGCTGCCATGGTCCGGCACATCGACCGGCAGCCGGCGTTCGGGGGCGGGCGCGCCATTGGATTGATCATGACCATGAAATCCACATGTTTTTGGACGGCCACTTCGAAAAACGCCATGCGGCCGATTCCCGCGTCGATGTAATCGCGCCCTTGGATGCGCACGGGGCAAAAGTAGATGGGGACCGCCGAAGAGGAAGTGACCGCGCGGGAAATCGGCACCTCCCGCCACCCTTCATCGCCGAACAGAACATTCTCCCCTGTTTCCAGATCAATGGCCGGGATATAGAGTTCCTTCGACAGTCCCGCAAAGGAGTTGCTCAAACCTTTGGCCTTGTAGAGGCCGGCGAGGTAGCGGGCGAACGGTTCGAGCGTATAGATCCCGCTCGGGAGCGCGTCCTGGGCCTTGTCGAGGAGGTCGATCAGCCTCATCTCCACTGTAGTGCCGCACATAATATTTCAAGAGAGGAACGAGTTGTCGGGTCACACGCCAGAACGTCTTCAGCCCTTCCCCAATCGCGGGAGAGAACACGTTGCGATGATCGAAATAATAAGGCCTCGTACCGGAGAGATTCGTTTCGAGGATGTCTCGCGGCTTCACGCCATTGGCGATCAACGACACAGCCGCCGCCCCCGCGCTAACACCGACGTAGACATCGAGGTCGTTCATGGTCACCCCGTCCTCGAACAGGTCGTCCAATGCGGTCAAGGCCCCGATCTCAAAGAGGTAGCCCGTGAAACCTCCTCCGCCCAAGGCCAAGGCCCGCTTGCCGAACGCCGATGCCATGACACCCTTTCATCGGCAGAGTTGCCTGCACAGACCTTAACGGTCCATAAAACGGGGCTGACGTTTCTCCAAAAATGCAGCCAGGCCTTCCCGCTTATCCTCCGTCTCGCAGAGACCGCCGAACAGACGCGCCTCCAAGGCGAGGCCTTCCGGCAGACTCATGTCTGCACCGCTACGAACGGCCCGCAACGATGCACGCAAAGCCGGCAGACTTTTGGAGGCCATCTTTCGAGCCAGGCCCTGCGCCTGGCGCAACAGATCTTCGGGCGGGAAGGACGCAGAGACTAATCCAAGCGACTTCGCCTCCTGGGCGGAGAGCGGATCACCGGTCAATATCAGTTCCAGCGCCTTGGATTGACCGACCATCCGGGAAAGTCGTTGCGTCCCGCCAAATCCCGGCATGATGCCCAAATTGATTTCCGGCTGGCCCAACCGGCTGCCATCAGCCACGAGTCTGATGTGACAACACATGGCCAATTCCAATCCTCCCCCGAGACAGACGCCATTGATCGCCGCGATGACAGGTTTCTCAAGAGACTCGATCCGATTGAGGATCGCCTGCCCTTGCCGTGCGATGGATGCGCCTTCCTGGGAGGAGGAAATCGAGGCCAGCAGACGAACGTCCGCCCCGGCGATGAAAAACCGGCCCGTGCCGGTCAGCACCGACCACTTTAATCGCGTCATCGTTGGCGAACACCTCGAAGACCTGACTGAGTTCGCCGAGCGATTCCCGGCGTCAGCGTATTCGCCGGAGGATGATCAATCGTCAGGGTTGCCACTGACCCTTCGCGGTGACATGCGAGCATCGAACCGGCCGTGGTACTCATGGGAATCTCACCTCATTCGAGCAATAGTTCGTTGAGTAAGAGAAAACCCCTCTCCCCGCCGCCTGCCCTGTAAACCCCGCCTCCACCAAACGACGCAACATGGGAGCCGGCCAGAAGCGTGCCCCCACTCGTTCCTGAAGTTCCTCCAATTCGTGAAGCACATGATCAATACCAAGCTGGTCGGCCAGGTGAAGAGGAAGTCTTATCACTTGGAAATCCCGTTCCCGCCGCCATTGCCAGATCAATATCACGCGCGGATGCGACACCTTCCTGTAACGCGATCACGGCCTCGTTCACCATGGCAAGGAGAGGGCGTAACCGGGACCATTTCATCTGACTTCGTCCAGCGAGTTGCCACGCCTGCGATCTCAGACGTTCCAGGTGTTGATCGGCACCACCTCCCTCGGCGGCTCCGTAATCATAAAACCCCTTCCCGTCTTGAGGCCTATCCGTCCCGCCTTGACGAACGCCTCCAGCAGCGGAGCCGGCGCCATCCGGGGGCCATACGAACCGTGGAGAATGCGCGCGACGTCGAGCGCAATATCCAACCCAACGGTATCCAACAGGGTGAATGGTCCGACAGGCATGCCAAAGGACACCATGTCCTGGTCGATCTCTTTGATGGAGACATCGCCGTCCTGAAGGCACCAGACGGCTTCATTTAAATAGGGGGACAGCAGCCGATTGACGAGGAAGCCCGCGCACTCCTTCACGATCACCGGTTGCTTCCGAAGGCTCTCCGAAAAGCCAACGACATCATCGACCGTCTGCGGATCGGTGCCTAGACCGGGGATCACCTCCACCAGCGGCATCACATAGGCCGGATTAAAAAAATGCAGCCCGATGACCTTGTCCGGCCTCTGGGTGGCTGATCCGATGGCCGAAATCGAAAGTGCGGAGGTGTTGCTGGCAAGAATGGCGCTACGGGGACAGACTCGATCCAGTTCCTGGAACACTCGCTGCTTGAGCGGCATGTCTTCTGACACGGCTTCGATGACGAGATCGGCATCGTGTAGCCCTTCCAGATTAGGCGATGCCGTTACCAGGAGCATTTTTTCTTCCAATTGTTCGGCGTCATCTTGCCCTTCGCTACTTAAGCGGGCTTGATAGATCGCCCGTACCGACTCGACGCCTCGCCTGGCAAGAGATTCTTCTCTATCTGCTACCGTCACCGGCAGACCGGCAAACTTAACACTTCCGCAATCTGTGCCCCCATGGTGCCTGCACCAACCACCCCAACTTTGTAGATATACATCGCATCACCACACGTTCCGGGTGAGTTCATCACTATCACTGCGGCTCATCACTCAACATTCTTCCTCATATCTGTTCCAGCACCATCGCAGCGCCCTGCCCTCCGCCGACACACAGGGCCACCGCGCCCAGCGCCGCGCCACGACGCTTCATCTCATAGAGCAGTGTCAGCACCAGGCGCGTGCCGGTCATGCCGACCGGGTGCCCCAAGGCAATCGCCCCGCCGTTCACATTCACGATGTCCCGTTTGAGTCCCAATACCCGCTCCACCGCGAGGTACTGCGCGGCGAAGGCTTCGTTCACTTCGATGAGGTTCAGATCGGTCAGGGTGATGCCGGCACGCTTGAGGGCCAGTGGCAGTGCTTCCGCCGGCCCGATATACCAGTCGGGACGGCTCTACACCGACGAAGGCGTAACTCTTGATGCGGCCGAGAGGGCGGCGGTTCCAGATCGCGCGCACGCCCGCCCGACATGACAATCGCGGCGGCCGCGCCGTCGTTAAGCGGGCAACTGTTGCCCGCCGTCACGGACCCGCCTTCCTTAAACAGCGGCGGGTAGAGCGCGAGCTGCTGCTCGGTCAATCCGACATTCGGGCCTTCATCCTGGACCACCGAGACCGGCGGGACCTCGCGACCGGCCACCGATTTTGGAACCATCACCGGAAAGACTTCATCTTTGAGCCGTCCTTCTCGGATGGCTTTGAACGCGCGGCGGTGACTTTCCACCGCAAAGTGATCCTGCTCCTCATGACTGATGCCGAATTCTTCGGCCAGGTTCTCCGCCGTCAAACCCATCAGTTGACCGCAAAAGGCGTCCGTCAACCCTTCCCAGATGCTGTCGATAAATTCCGCGTGACGAAGTCGTTTGCCCCAGCGCATATCCCGGGAGACGAACGGGGCGCGGCTCATGCTCTCGACTCCCCCGACCACCTGCACATCCGCATCCTCGCTTTGAATGTTCTGATACGCGTTCACGAAGGGCTGGAGGCCGGACGAACAATTCCGCTGCACCGAATAGGCAGGAGTCCGTACCGGAAGACCGGCCATGAGAGCGATCACACGCGCGACGTTGTAGGCGTCGCTGGTATGTCCGACCGAGCCGACAATGACTTCGTCGATAAGCTGGGATCCAATCGAGCGCGTGCCATCACTTCACGCACCGCCAGCTCCCCCATTTTATGCGGTGTGAGATCCTTCAATGCACCGCCGAAGTTGCCGATGGGGGTCCGTGCACCGGCGGCAATCACGACCTCTCTCACGGAAGCCTCCTTCCGGCTTCATATCGCCTTACGGGTGCTTCTCCGGCGGCGACAGAAACAGGCGCCTCATCACGCAAGGCTCTTCGCAGCACTTTTCCGATGATGGTCCGCGGCAACTCGGAACGGAACTCGATGGCCACCGGCACCTTGAATCGCGCCAGCGACTTGCGGCAGTGGTCGATCAGGTCCCGTTCGGTGACAGAAGATCCCTCATGAGGCACCACAAATGCCTTCACCGCTTCTCCGTAATGACGATCGGGCATGCCCACCACCACTGCTTCGTGCACCGCCGGATGTTGGAAGAGGATTTCTTCCACCTCCCGGGGGTACACGGTCTCGCCCCATGGCTTGATCACGTCCTTCTTGCGATCCAGGAAAAAGAAAAACCCCTGTTCGTCCCGTTTGACAATGTCTCCCGTATGGAGCCACCCGTCTCGCAATACCGCCTGCGTGTCCGCCTCTTTGTTCCAGTATCCCTTCATCACTTGAGGCCCCCGGACAATCAGTTCGCCGGCCTCTCCTGTGGGAAGGTCTCGGAGCCCTGTCTCCACATCCACAATCCTCGCGTCCGTATTCGGAAACGGCAATCCCATCGAGCCTGACGGATGTCTCCCTACAATTGGATTGCAATGAGTTGTGGGGCCTGCTTCCGTCAACCCATAACCTTCCGAAATTTTCACTCCACTCAAACGTTCAAATGCATCCTGCACCTCAGCCGGAAGCGGACTCGCTCCGCAGAGACACACCCGTATCGAATGCAGGTCGTATCGGCGGACGTTGGGCAAATCGGTCATCATCGAGAACATCATCGGCACGCCGGACATGATGGTCACGCGATGTTGCTGGATCGCTTTCACCGCCTCGTCGGCGTGAAACCGCGGGAGCAGAATAATCTGCGAGCCGGTCGCAATCGCCAGATTCTGGCAGGTGTTCAATCCGTAGCAATGGAACAACGGCACTGCGCCGAGAAACACTTCCTTCCCCTCGCGGAAGTTCGCACACCAGGAACGGCCTTGCATGGTATTGACCAGCACATTGCGATGCGTGAGCATCACGCCTTTCGGTACGCCGGTTGTTCCGCCGGTATACTGGATCTGCGCCAACGCGCCCGGTTCCAGGGTAGGAAGAGGCTCGACATCCACATCGCGGTCTCTGGGCTCCTGCTCCAGCAAGGCACAGAAATCATACACCGGTGGATGCTTCTCGACCACGATCCACCGTTTCGTCCAGCGCGCCTTGATCGGATAGAGCCAGCGTTTCACGGGCGGGAGAAAATCCCGCAAGCTGGTGAGAATGATTCGATGCGGCAATCCGGTGCGTTCGCGTATGGCCTGGATGCGGGGATAAAAAAGATCCAATGCGACGATGGTATCGCTGCCGGCGTCATTCAGCTGCCCCTCAATTTCACGCTCTACGTAGAGGGGGTTCGTAGGCGTCACAACGGCTCCGGCCTTCAACACTCCATAATAGGCAATTACCGCTTGTGGGATATTCGGCAACATGAGGGCCACCCGATCGCCGGTCTTGACGCCCAACCATCGCAGCCCCCGCGCGAAACGGGTGCTCAGCTCGTTCAACTCCTGGAAGGAAATACGTGTGCCGTAGAAGAAGAGGGCGGGCGATTCAGGAAACCGGGATGCGGAACGCCGAAGCAGATCCGGAACTGTCCACTCCGGATAGTCACAGGTAGCGGAGACACCGGGATCATATCGGCTGATCCAAGGCCGAGGCATCGGATCCTCCCACCCCTGACCCAATCAGGGAGGTTACCCGCGTAACTCACTCTCCAGCCCGTGTACCGGTCGTGGCCTAGTCTGGGCCACTCCGGCCGGCTTCCGTTCGAGTCCCATCCAAAATCCTTCGAGGTAGTCCAGTACAGCGTTCATTCCAAGGCGGAAGTCGTCTTTTTCCCGGTCGGTCATGGGAGCATGAGAGGCAGCGCCGTCACCATCAATGGCCCCGATGGCATGCTCCATCGCTCGTTCATGTTCAGACTCGAGTTGCCGATGAAAGACGAAATACGTCATGTCCATATCGGGGTACCGCGTGGCACGCAGCCGCGTCAGCCCGGGAATGAGGTGGTCCCACATCGTGATGGCCATATTCTCCAGACCAAAAGACGCGCCCAACGCCATCGCATGGTTTCCACTTCCGTAGAGATTCTCCATCCCTTCGATATAGGCCTTGGTAGACGGCCGCATCGGCGTGGTCATCGCGACGTGAATGTCGATCCCCAGCGATCGCAGGAAGTTCCGGTACAGCAACTCATGCCGATGTTTGACGGAGCCGTCCCCCAGCTCGGAATAGAGGACTCTCGTCAACTCGTCCGCCACGGCTTCATCTTCAGTGTTGACCAATTGGGCAGCGAGGATGCGGGGAAAAAAGCGCGAGAAGTTATAAAATTCGACGGCGAACTCACGAAATTCATGATCGCTCACATCGCCGGCGAAAAAACGATCGAGGTAGGAATTATTGATCGCGCCATGTCGCAGCACGTCCGAGCGCACTTGTTCGTAAAACGACATCGTGCACCTCCGCCATCGTCCCGGAACGTCGTTCCATTGCCTGCTCGCGTGTGATTGGTTCAGAAATATAATTCACCATGCCCAAATAATACAAAATCTATATTGAATGATGCAACTATTATGTTGTAGAGTGTGCTCATGCATCTCGGAACACACATGCTGACCCGCGACATCGGCTGAGATTCCCTGTGAGTACACCTGGGAGGAACCGCCATGAAAGAAGCCATCGGGGTTGATCACATCACCTTATGCGTGAAGAATCTGGCGGCCACGAAATACCTCTTTACGCACATTCTTGGCTTTGACGTTATCTGGTCCGCCCAGGATGTGGGCAGCGAAAAGTCCAGCATGGACACGGTCGTCGTCCAACGTGGCGAGGCGAAGGTCGCCTTGATGCAGGGCAGAAACAAGGAGCGCAAATCTCAGATCTGTGAATTCGTCGAGACCTATGGCGAAGGCGTGCAACATATCGCCCTCGAGGTCGACGATATCGAGGCGGTATGCCGCGAATGGGAAAAACACGGCGTCCGGTTCTGCGGAGACATCAAGGATGGACGAGACGGGTTCGGTCCCCTCCGCCAGCGCTTCACCTACCCCTTGTTCCCCGGCTGCGGATTGTTCCTCGAATTGACACAGCGGCAGCATGGCACGGAAGAATCCAAGACGTTCGTCCGCGCGACGGTCGAATCGTTGTACCGGGACATCGAACGGGATCAGATCAAAGGAGTGGCACGGACCATCATCGATTACGAAACGCTGCCGCTTCCGTTCGAAGAGGAAGTAGAAGCCGCGTCACTACGACACGCATCATAAACACATCGAGCCGCACCTGACCTGTCAGGAGGTTTCCGATGTATCTGGTGAAAAAAGGCCCTGCTCCCAATCAAGCCCATGTGGGGATTCCCGAGGGCCTGCACGAGGAGGAGCACGGCCGCCTCGGCTTCAGTGGCCCTTCTTCACACCTCTATCACACACACCCGCCCACCGCCTGGAGCCGCATAGAAGGCCCCCTCCGGCCGCGCGCCTTTACTATTGGCGAGTTACCGACTCCTGATCAGTACGCTCCTGACCGGCGACCGCTCCTGGTCTTGCAGAGCCCGGATGCCCGCCTGTCCGTGTCACGGCGCGGGACTACCATGCAGCATTTCGTGCGCAATGCCGACGGGGACGAGATCGTGTTTGTCCACAGCGGGCGCGGAATCTGGGAAACCGATTACGGCCTGCTGCGATATGAGACGGGGGACTATCTGGTCATTCCGAAAGGCACGACGTACCGCATCCATGTGGATCATGCGGAACAGCCGGGCCTGTTCCTGATGATTGAAACGTCGGAACCTGTGGAGTTGCCCGACCGAGGGCCTCTCGGCCGGCATGCCTTGTTCGACCCAGGGGTCATTGTGGCACCGGAACCAGCCTCGCCTCCGGATGACGCGAACAGCCGGCGTGAATGGGAAGTGCGTATCAAACGCGATCAGGAAGAGACACGCGTCTATTACCCGTTTTATCCCATGGACGTCGCGGCGTGGAAAGGCAATCTATGGGTAGCCAAACTGAACGTACGGGATTTTCGCCCTGTCACGAGCCCTCGCTACCATCTTCCACCCAGCGTCCACGCCACGTTTCAAGCGGGGGGACTCTTGATTTCGACCTTTGCGCCAAGGCCCCTGGAAACCGATCCAGACGCATTACGTGTCCCCTTCTATCACCGCAACATGGACTATGACGAAGTCCTGTTTTATCACCAGGGAGAGTTCTTCAGCCGGGCTGGCATTCGCGCCGGCATGTTGACGCTCCACCCTCAGGGCATTCACCACGGGCCACAGCCCCAGGCCATCGCTGCCAGCAAGGCAAAGGCGCAGACTAATGAAGTCGCCGTGATGATCGAATCACGGCACGCCTTTCAGGTCATGCCGGACATGGAAGCCGTTGAACTGAAGGACTACGCTATGAGTTGGAGCCAGCCATGAAACTTGTCAGTTTCGAGGTGCACACACCGGTCGGAATGTTTAACAGGATCGGCGCGCTCAAGGCAGGATCGATCGTTGATCTCAACATGGCCTATGCCCGCCTCCTCTCTGAGCAGAGGGAATCGAGGCCGCGCCGCCTCGCGGATGCTCAAGTCCCGGCCACGATGTTGGAGTTTTTGCAAGGCGGCTCCTCTGCAATGGATGCGGCCCGGCGTGCGTTCGACTTCGTGGCACAAGGGGATGCCTCCCTCAAGGGCCCAGGGGGTGAAACGATCCTCTACCACGCGGCTGACATTCATGTGACCGCGCCGCTTCCCAATCCTGCCTCGCTCCGCGATTTCATCGCCTTCGAAGACCATATTGCCGCCACGTCGAAACGACGGGGCCAACCGATTCCTCCCGAATGGTACAAGGCACCCGTGTACTACAAGGGAAACCATCGGACCATCATCGGACCGGATCATTTACTGTCCTGGCCGTTAAACACTCACAAGCTCGATTACGAATTGGAGCTGGCCTGCGTTATTGGACGCGACGGTATCGACGTGGCGGAACGCGACGCATCGCAATACATCGCCGGCTACACGATCATGAACGACTTCAGCGCGAGAGACATCCAGTTTCAGGAAATGGCCTGCCGGCTCGGTCCGGCGAAGGGAAAAGACTTCGCCACCGCCATCGGCCCTTGCATCGTGACACCCGACGAGATCGCCGATCTTGCTTCGCTGCAGATGATTGCCCGCGTCAATGGAGAAGTCTGGTCGCAGGGCCGCTTCGGTTCGATTCATTGGTCATTCCCTCAAATGATCGAACATGTCTCGCGGGGGGAGGCCATCTATTCCGGCGACCTTTTCGGCTCGGGAACGGTCGGGGGCGGCTGCGGCCTTGAACTCGATCGGTACCTGCAGCCGGGAGACTGTATTGAATTGGAAGTCCAACCGATCGGCGTTCTCAGAACGACGATCGCGGGACACCATAAGGGCTCGCGCGAGGAGGCATGATGCCAGTGGTCACGAAAACTTCGGACGCCGCAATCTTGGAGATAGTTGAACGACAGCGGGCGATCTATGACGGATCGGATATCGACGTGAGGATGCAGCACCTCATTCGCGATACCCCGCATCCCACCTTGTCGTCCTGGGATATTCAACGCCTCTTGCGCGCCGCGCGCGCGGTGTATTTCGACAGCCATGTGGAGGTCGTGTCGGGTCACCATACGGAGGTCTACCTGCGATTCGAATCCATCGCGCGTTTCCCCGACCTCATGACGATCATTGCTTCCAATATGGCCGAGTGGATCCTCCAGACATTTCACCATGACCCGCCCGCCGGAATTCTTACCACGTCATCCGACGCGCGCCTGTTGGCGACACGAACCTGCGAGATCCTGGCGAGACACCTTCCCTTGCGCACGGTGCTGACGCCTTTCAATTATGACACGGGTAAAATCGGCACGGAGCTCATCAGCGGAACGGTTACACCGGGAGAGCGGTTTCTTGCCCTCAACGATGTCACCACACGCGGCATGTGCGTGAGCAAACTGGGAAAGGTCATCACCGATCGCGGCGGACAACTGGCGGGCATGATGGTGTTTGCCAGGCGGGACAGCGGACAGTTTCCGCTCATGGATGAGCTGACGGCCACCCGTCCGTTTTATTTCGGCGTGGATCTGGACATGCCGCAGTGGGAACTGCCCGATTGCCACGCCTGCCGGGACGGGAAACCGTTGGCCTCCTGGAGGGACCTGCCCGCACTTTGATCTGACACGGAGCATCGACATAGAGGAGGCAGCTATGGAACAGGCCGTCGTCGCCCAGGACATCAAACGCAGCGACCTCCTTGACATGTATTTCTACCTTCGGCTGACCAGGAGCCTGGAAGACCGGATCACGGCCCTCTATCGGCAGGGCCGGATCGTCGGCGGCGTCTATACCAGCCACGGCATGGAAGCGATCGCCGTCGGCTATGCCTCGGCCTTACAGCCCGATGATGTCATCGCCCCCTTCCATCGCGATATGGGAGCGTTCCTGATTCGCGGCTTTTCTCCCGGCGAAATTATTGCCCAATACCTCGGCAAACAGGCCGGGCCCACAAAAGGCAAAGACGGCAATGTGCACATGGGAGATCTGAAACGCGGAGTGATCGGCTTCGTCAGCCATCTGGCCGATAACATGCCGGTCGCGGCCGGCGCGGCGCTGGCGTTCAAGATCCGGGGAGAGTCCCGCGTGGCCTTCGCCGGAACCGGCGACGGCGGCACCAGTCGTGGCGACTTCCACGAAGCCATGAACTTCGCCGCGGTGCGCAAACTCCCGGTCGTGTTCTTCTGCACCAACAACCAATATGCCTACTCTACGCCGGTCCGTTACCAGATGGCGATCACCGATGTGGTGGAACGGGCCAAGGCCTACGGCATGCCGGGTGAGATCGTTGACGGCAATGACGTGGCTGCCGTGTATCTCGCTTCCCGCCGAGCCATTGCCAAGGCCCGGTCCGGCGAAGGTCCGACGTTTCTCGAATTCAAAACCATGCGCATGCACGGCCATTCCGCGCATGATGCGGCCACGTACGTCCCGCGCACGTTGCTGGACGATTGGAAGACGAAAGACCCGATTCTGCGTGCCGAACAGCTGCTCATGCAGCTGGGCTACGGGGATGAATCCTACTTTCACGAGGTGGGTGAACGCGCCAAGAAAGAAGTTGAGACAGGCACCGAGTTCGCCGAGCAAAGCCCGCTACCGGAAGGGCCGGAGACGCTTGTCGGCGTATTCGCCACTCAAGACGAGGTGTTGCCATGACGACCGCGACCGCCACGCAGGAAACCCAGACCACCTACGTCGATGCCATATCACAGGCTATGGATGAAGAAATGAGCCGCGATGAACGGGTGTTTCTCATGGGTGAAGACATCGGCGCCTACGGCGGCGCATTTAAAGTCACGGAAGGGTTCCTGCAAAAATACGGGGAATGGCGCGTGCTGGATACGCCGCTGTCGGAATCCGGCTTCGTGGGGGCCGCCATCGGCGCAGCCATGATGGGATTGCGCCCGGTAGTCGAAATGCAGTTCGCCGACTTCATTTCCTGCGCCTTCGATCAAATCACCGAAGTTGCCGCCAAGAATCACTACCGCTGGGGAGCGGCTGTTCCCCTCGTGATCCGCGCGCCTTTCGGCGGCGGCGTCCATGGAGGTCCGTTTCATTCTGAATGCCCGGAGGGTTGGTTCTTCCATTCGCCCGGCCTCAAGATCGTCGCGCCGTCAACGCCTTACGACGCCAAGGGTCTCTTGAAAGCCGCCATCCGCGACCCCAATCCGGTTCTCTATTTCGAACACAAGTTTTTGTACCGGCGGATCAAGGCGACTCTGCCGCAGGAAGAGTACATCGTTCCGCTCGGTAAAGCCGAGGTGAAACGGCCCGGCCGCGACATCTCCCTCATCACCTATGGAGCGATGGTGCATTTGGCCTTGGAGGCGGCGGAGGTGCTGCAGCAAGAAGGCATCGAGTTGGAAGTGGTGGATCTTCGCACACTGATCCCTCTCGACAAAGACACCATCTACGCCTCCGTTCGCAAGACCAGCAAGGCGATCATCCTCCATGAAGACAACAAGACCGGCGGCATTGGAGCCGAAATTTCCGCGCTGCTGATCGAAGAGTGTTTCGACTGCCTGGATGGGCCGATTCTTCGCATCGCTCCGCCTGACACGCCGGTGCCCTTCAGCACGCCCTTGGAAGAATTCTTTTTGCCCAAGGTCAGCGACATTGTCGCGGGGGCCAGGAAACTCGCAGCCTATTGATGGGATGGGCCATGTAAACGGGTTTGCAGGAGACGTGATCCGTGGCTACCAATATCGTCATGCCGCAACTCGGTGAAAGCATCGCTGAAGGAACCGTCGTCAAGTGGCTCATCCAACCCGGCGGTGCGGTCGAAAAAGACCAGCCCCTCCTGGAGGTGGAAACGGAAAAAGTGGCCCTCGATGTGCCGTCTCCGGCCGCGGGATTTCTCGCGGAGGTGATGGTTCAAGAGGGTACGACGGTGCCGGTTGGCACGGTACTCGCCAGGCTTGAGACGCAACCGGCTGCGGAGGGCGTCGTCAGCCGCGTCGGAGGCGTGGGTGTGCGCGCCAGGCAAGGCCAACCGCAAGGCGAGCAGCACTATTCGCCGGCCGTCAGGCAACTGGCACGAGAGCATGGGGTGGACCTCGCCGTTGTCGCCGGCACAGGCGAAGGTGGCCGGGTGACGAAGAAAGACCTGCTGGATTATGTGTCCGCGCATCAATCACCCAGTCACGAGTCAGCGCGGACTGGTCAGACTCCAACAGCCATCCCTCAGCCCCGCGACACGCAGGAGGAAATGGTTCCGATCACCCAAATGCGGAAGACCATTGCCGACCGCATGCTGCTCAGCCGCCGCACCTCCGCCCACGTCACGACATTTTTCGAAGCGGACTTCCGCGGCATCGACACATTCCGCACGGGGCGCACACTCACCTACCTGCCCTTCGTGATCAGCGCTGTCACTCGCGCCATGAAGGACCTGCCGTTGCTGAATGCCTCCTGGCGGGACCAAGGCCTGGCGATCAAAAAAGAAGTCCACATCGGCATTGCCGTCGCGCTCGACGAGGGCCTCCTCGTCCCGGTAATTCGCCATGCCGATCAAAAAGGGCTTACGCAATTGGCGCATGAGGTCGCGGACTTGGCGGAACGGGCCAGGAACAAACGACTGACGCCTGATGAAGTACTCGACGGCACGTTTACCATCACCAATCACGGCGGATTCGGCAGCCTGTTCAGCACGCCGATTATCCACCAGCCACAAACGGCGATCCTCGGCGTGGGCTCGGTTCAGAAGCGTGCCGTGGTAATTGACGAGGCCATCGCCATCCGCCCCATGTGTTATCTGAGTCTCTCCTTCGACCATCGAATCATCGACGGGGCGACGGCGGATCGATTCATGGCCAAGGTCAAGCAGCATCTCCAACAGAGCGATTGGGAGAAACTTCTGTGACTGCCAGACAACATGCCGTCATCGTCAGTGCAGTTCGAACGCCGATGGGAAGCTTCAACGGCGGGTTCAGCTCGATCCCTTCAACTAAATTGGGAAGTATCGCCATCGCCGAAGCGCTGAAACGCGTTCATCTCACGGGAGACCAGATCGACGAGGTCCTGATGGGATGTGTGCTCAGCGCCGGGCTCGGGCAGGCTCCCGCCAGGCAAGCGGCCATCGGAGCAGGACTGCCGCACTGGGTCGGAGCCGTGACCGTAAACAAGGTCTGCGGCTCCAGCCTGCAGACGGTCATCATGGCGGCCCGGGCCATTGCCTTGGGTGACGCGCATATCATCGTCGCAGGCGGGATGGAAAACATGACCCGGGCCCCCTTTCTGCTGGAGAAAGCCAGACAAGGCTATCGGCTGGGACATGGGGAGCTGACGGACAGCCTGATCAAGGACGGACTCTGGGATGTATACAACCAATTTCACATGGGCAACGCCGGAGAACTCTGCGCCGCCAGGTATCAGTTTTCACGGCAGCAGGTTGACGACTTTGCCTTGGAAAGTTACACCCGCGCGCGTGAAGCCATCACCGCCGGTTCATTCACCAGGGAGATTGTTCCGGTCGAGGTACCCCAGAAAAAAGGCGCACCACTCATCGTCACGGACGATGAGGAACCGAACCGGGTCGATCTCTCAAGGCTGCGACAGTTGAAACCCGTCTTTCAGGACGACGGAGTGCTGACCGTCGGCAATTCCCCCTCCTGCAATGACGGCGCGGCGGCATTAGTCGTCATGGCGGAAGAAGAAGCCCACCGGCTAGGACTGCCCCCCATGGCACGCATTGTCGGATATGCCGGAGCGGCGCTCGCGCCCGAATGGTTCACCATTGCGCCCGTCGAGGCCATCCAGCGGCTCTTGAAACAGACGGAACTGACGGTCAGCGACATCGACCTCTTCGAAATCAACGAAGCCTTTTCGGCCGTCTCCCTGGCGATCACTCGTGAACTCGGGTTGGAGGCCAAGAAGGTCAACGTCAACGGCGGCGCGGTTGCGCTGGGTCATCCCATTGGCGCCACCGGCGCGAGGATCCTGACCACGCTGTTGTACGCGATGGAGAAACGTGATGCCCATCGCGGAATCGCGAGCCTCTGCATTGGCGGCGGTGAGGCACTCGCACTGCTCGTGGAACGGCCCAGAAAAATACAGCATCAGTGATCGCACCGACGCCGAAGCAGCAGACATGGAATCGCGAATGACCATTGATGACATCACCACCATCGGAGTCGTCGGCGCAGGACAAATGGGACGCGGCATTACGCAGGTGCTGGCGACTGCGGGCTGGAAGGTTCTGCTCGTCGATGTGACGGAAGAGGCGCTGGAGGACGCGACGAAAAAAATCTGGCAGGGTGTGACGAAGGCTGTGGAAAAAGGCGCGCTGCGAGGTGATCAGGCCGGATCGGCCATGGCCATCATCCATCCGATACGCCACATGCAGCGGCTGCGCGAGGCGCAGGTCGTGATTGAAGCCATACCGGAAGATCCGGTCATGAAACGGGCACTGTTCGCGCAATTGGGAGAGATCTGCGAGCCCTCGACCCTGTTGGCCAGCAATACCTCTTCGATTTCTATCGCTAGCCTCGGCATGGTTTCAGGCCGGCCTGACCGGGTTGTTGGCATCCATTTCATGAACCCTGTGCCGGTGATGCGATTGGTGGAAGTCGTCCGCGCCATTGGCACGTCGGAACAGACGATGCGACTGGCACTTGAACTCGTTCAACGCGCAGGGAAAACCGCCGTCGTCTGCAAGGATTTTCCCGGCTTCATCGTCAATCGGGTTCTCATCCCCATGATTAACGAAGCCATTTTTGCGCTGGAGGACGGGGTCGCGACGGCAGAAGCCATTGATCTGGCGATGGTGGAAGGGACCAACCATCCTGTCGGTCCCCTGGCGCTGGCAGATCGCATCGGACTGGATACCGTACTCGCTATCTGCGAGGTCCTGCATCAGGACCTGGGTGATCCGAAATTCCGCCCCTGTCCGCTATTGCGGAAGTACGTGGAAGCCGGCTGGCTTGGCAGGAAAAGCGGGCAGGGATTTTATCAGTACGGAGATCAGCCGGCGATGCATGTGACCTGACGTTTCCGTTCCGTGATTGGAGGAACGCGTCATGAAAGAGCGGAAATCCCGATTCACCTCCCTCTCCGGTTTGGATCTCGAGCGGTGTTACGGTCCCGAGCATCTCAAGGGCTGGAATGCCGAGAAGGATCTCGGGCAGCCGGGCGAATTCCCTTACACACGCGGCTGCTACCCCGGCATGTATCGCAACCGGCTCTGGACCATGCGGCAGTTCGCCGGGTTCGGTTCAGCGGACGACACGAACGGACGCTTCAAGTATCTCTTGGATCACGGCCAAACCGGTCTGAGCGTTGCCTTCGACCTGCCAACCCTCATGGGCCTGGATTCTGATGATCCGCTCGCCCGAGGCGAAGTGGGATATTGCGGGGTCGCCATTTCCTCCCTCGCCGACATGGAGCGACTGTTCGACGGCATCCCGCTCGATCAAGTCACCACCTCGATGACGATCAACGGACCCGCCGCCGTCCTCTTCGCCATGTACCTGGCCGTGGCGGAGAAACGCGGGATCCCGTTCGAGCGGCTGGGCGGCACAATTCAAAACGATATTCTGAAGGAGTACATCGCCCAGAAGGAATGGCTGTTTCCGCCGGAACCGCACCTGGCCTTGATCGTCGACACGATCGCCTATTGCGCGGCTCATGTCCCGAAGTGGCACCCCATCAGCATCAGCGGGTATCACATACGGGAAGCTGGCTCGACGGCGATCCAGGAGCTGGCCTTCACGCTGTATAACGGGCTGACGTACGTCGAGGCCGCTGTGAAAGCCGGGCTCGAGGTGGATACGTTTGCACCGCAACTCTCCTTCTTTTTCAACGTCCATAATGACTTCTTCGAAGAGATTGCCAAATTCCGCGCAGCCCGACGGCTCTGGGCCCGCGAGATGGAACGGCGCTACCATCCAAAGAACCCCCGTTCACTTCAGCTTCGCTGTCATGCCCAAACCGCTGGCTGCTCCCTCACCGCTCAACAGCCAATGAACAACGTCGTGCGGACCACGCTGCAGGCCCTCGCCGCTGTGCTTGGCGGCACGCAATCGCTGCACACGAATTCGATGGATGAAACTCTGGCATTGCCGACGGAAGAAGCCGTGAAGCTGGCACTCCGAACGCAGCAGATTATTGCGGCTGAAAGCGAAACGGTCAATTCGGTCGATCCCTTGGGCGGATCGTATTTTGTCGAGTCGCTGACGAACCGCCTGGAAGAAGGGGCGCTGGAGCTCTTTCACAAGCTGGACGGACTGGGCGGCATGGTCTCCGCCATCGAGCGCGGATTTCCACAGCGGGAGATTCTGGATGCCTCGCAACGATATCAGCTTGAGATCGAACGGCAGGAACGGAGCATTGTCGGTGTGACGACGCATCGGGAAGAAGACGCTCGATCCATTGCCATTCTGAAGATCGGACCGGAGGTGGAACAGGAACAGGTGGCCCGTCTGTCAGACCTCAGAAAATCCCGCGACCCCTTCAAGATGGCCGGCTCGCTTGAGGAGCTGCAGGAAATGGCTTCCTGCCACCAGAACCTTATGCCGCCATTGATAGAAGCGGTGAAGGCGAAGGCGACGTTGGGGGAAATTTGCGCCGCCTTGAAGGAAGTGTATGGAACCTATCGTGAACCGGTGGTGTTGTGAGACGGCGGCAACCAGGTGCCGCCCTGCTCGCGCAACGCGCGGCTGAGAAGTCCTCGTTGGACGCGCGCAGTTGGAGGCCTCCTGGTCGTCGCCGCTGACGCAAACGTGAACATGAGCAGCGGGATTGCAAGAAGATCAGTAGGACATGAAACTCGGAGCCTTTGACATCTACCCGGTAACCGACGGCCGATTCAGGCTGGACGGCGGCGCCATGTTCGGGGTCGTCCCGAAAGCGCTGTGGCAAACCTGTTGTCCGGCGGATGAGCTGAACCGCATTCCGCTCAGTCTGACCTGCCTGCTGATCCGGGCCCACGGTAAACATGTGCTGGTGGATACGGGACTCGGCGACAAAGAGAATGAAAAGTTCCGCTCGATGTTTGCGGTCGAACGGACGCCCACCCTGCAGCAATCCCTCAAACAACATGGCCTGAGCCGTGACGATATCCATCTGGTCGTGAATACGCATCTGCACTTCGATCATGCAGGAGGCAATACGGCGACCGACGCCAACGGCACCGCGACGCCGGCATTTCCCAAGGCCGCTTACTATGTGCAGCAGAGGGAATACGACGATGCGATGCACGCCAACGAACGGACCAGGGCCAGTTATCGCCGGGACAATTTTACACCGGTGGCCGACGCCAACCAGTGGGCACTTCTCCTGGGCGAGACGGAACTATTGCCGGGAGTGACGGCCGTTGTCACACCCGGGCATACGCGCGGCCATCAAAGTGTCAAAGTGGGATCCGAAGGCCGGGTCGCGTTTTTCCTCGGCGATCTCATTCCCACTGTATCCCATCTTCCGCTTCCTTACATCATGGGGTACGACCTCGACCCTGTTCAGACACTCGACAGCAAACGATGGGTGCTGGAGCATGCCTGCGATGAACATTGGCTGTTGCTCTTCGAGCACGATCCGCTCGTGCAGGCCGGATACGTCAGCAAAAACGTAGACGGAAAATATGTTTCTCCAGGAGGTACCCTTATGACCGTCGCGGCAGCACCCCTGCGAATTCTGATCGGCAAGGTGGGATTGGACGGGCATGACCGGGGCGTGAAGCTGGTCGCCCGCGCGCTTCGTGATGCGGGCATCGAGATCATTTACACCGGCCTTCACCAGAGTCCTGAACAAATCGTGACGACTGCCATCCAGGAGGACGTGCAGGCCATCGGCCTCAGCATCCATTCCGGAGCACATAATTCCTTGTTCCCCCGAATACTTGGACTGCTGCGGGAACGGGGCGCGGGAGACATCGTGGTCTTCGGTGGAGGCATCATTCCCGACGAGGATGTGCCGCGATTGAAGGCGGCAGGCGTGCAGATGTTGTTCAGGCCCGCCACACCGATGCACGACATTGTGGAATTTGTGAACGGGCTTCGAACCGAAGGGTGAGAGGATTCGAGCCATGCCTGTGTTGGACACGACCATACGGCGAGAATCGGACGAGTTTCGCCGAAACCAGGCCCATTACGAAGGCCTGATGGCCGATCTGCGGAAACATCTGGAGATGGTGCGGGCCGGCGGATCGGCGGAGGCGATCGCGCTCCACAAACAACGCGGCAAACTCACCGCCCGCGAACGAATTTCAACCGTCCTCGATCCCGGTTCGCCCTGGCTGGAACTGAGCCCACTTGCCGCGTTGGGCCTCTATGACAATCAGGTACCATCAGCCGGGCTCGTTACCGGCATCGGCTCGGTGTCCGGCCGGTTCTGTGTCATCGCAGCCAACGATGCGACAGTCAAAGGCGGTACGTACTTCCCGATGACGATTACCAAACATCTTCGCGCGCAAGCCATCGCGCTGGAGAACCGGCTGCCGGCCATCTACCTGGTGGATTCCGGCGGCGTATTCCTCCCGATGCAGGCCGATGTCTTTGCAGACAAGGAACATTTCGGCCGGATCTTTTTCAATCAGGCGCGCATGTCCGCGGCCGGTATTCCTCAAATCGCCGTGGTCATGGGCATGTGCACAGCCGGCGGGGCCTACGTCCCAGCGATGTGTGATGAGAATGTCATCGTCCAGGGGACCGGCACGATTTATTTGGCGGGACCGCCGCTGGTCAAGGCCGCAACCGGCGAGGACGTCACCGCCGAGGAACTGGGCGGCGCTGATCTGCACACACGGCTCTCCGGTGTGAGCGACCATCTGGCGGATGACGATCGTGACGCCTTGAACATCTGCCGTTCGATCATTGCCACCTTGCCACGGCGTCTCCTCAAGCCTCGGCGTAACCACATCGACGAGCCACTGTATCCGGCAGAGGATCTCTACGGGCTCATTCCCGCCAACCCGAGGCAACAATGGGACGTCCGGGAGGTGATCGCACGGCTCGTGGACGGCAGCCGCTTCCACGAATTCAAGGCGCGATACGGCTCCACGCTGGTCTGCGGCTTCGCGCAGTGGATGGGCCATATGGTGGGACTCGTCGCCAACAACGGAGTGCTGCTTTCGGAGTCGGCGCTGAAAGGCGCGCATTTCGTCCAGCTTTGCGCCCAGCGTCGCGTGCCCCTCGTGTTCCTGCAAAACATCGCCGGCTTCATGGTCGGAAAGGACTATGAGAGCCGGGGCATCATCAAAGACGGGGCCAAGATGGTCCAGGCGGTGTCGACCGCGGAGGTGCCCAAGTTTACCGTCGTGATCGGCGCCTCCCATGGGGCCGGCAACTATGCCATGTGCGGCCGGGCGTACGGCCCGAGATTTCTTTTCACCTGGCCCAACGCCCGCATCTCGGTGATGGGCGCGCAACAGGCGGCGCAAGTGCTGGTCACCGTGAAGGAACAACAACGAGCGCGAGAGAAGGCTGCTTTCGCGGATGACGAACGACGCCGCATCACCGAGGCCACCCTTCGTCAATATGAGCAGGAAGGGAGCCCCTACTTCAGCAGCGCGCGTCTATGGGATGACGGCATTCTGGATCCGGTCAACACGCGCCGCGTGATGGGATTCTGCCTGGACCTCGCCGCATCCTCGCCCGTGAAAGACAGTCATGCGCCTGTGTTTCGTATGTGAGCAGCCATAGGAGGTGCTGATGCGGCCATTCACCACGCTCATGATTGAATCGAACGGCGCCATTGCGCGTGTGACGCTCAATCGACCCGACCGTCGGAATGCCTTCGACGGACAAATGGCGACGGAACTTCGGGAGGCCTTCGAAGACCTGGCGCACGATCCCTCGGTGAGAGGCATCGTGCTGGCCGCTGCCGGCTCCGTCTTCTGTGCGGGAGCCGACCTTCAATGGATGCAGGCAGAGGGGCCGGCGTCGGAAACCCCGGCGATGCGTGACGCCCATCACCTGCTGCGCATGTTTCGCGCGATCGATGAGTTTCCTTGTCCGGTGATCGCACGGGTGCAGGGAGCGGCCTTCGGAGGTGGTCTCGGTCTTTTGGCAGTCTGCGACATCGTAGTGGCGGCGGAGGAGGCCACCTTTGCCCTGAGCGAACCCAGGCTCGGGTTGATTCCGGCCGTCATCGCCCCGTTTCTCTTGCATAAAGCGGGCGAATCGTTCCTTCGACGGTACGGCCTCACCGGCGAAACGTTCTGTGCATCGACGGCCCAACGATACAACCTGGCGCATGACGTCGTCCCACAGAGCAATCTGGATGATCGCATTACTGAATTGATCGACGCGCTTATGCAGCTGGCCCCCTGTGCCACCAAGGAAAGCAAATTGTTGTTCCATCGGATGCGGGCCTTATCCGATAAAGAACGCTTGGCCCTGGGGCCGGAATACAACGCCCGCGCCCGTTGTGCTCCGGAAGCAGCCGAAGGGTTGCGAGCCTTTATCGAGAAACGGCCTCCCTCGTGGGCCAAGCCACGCGAGCGGAAGCCGCAGGGGGCGACCACGTTGGATGATGTTGTCCTTCGCCACAGATAAGTCGCGCCGGTTGCCGGTCCGGATCATTGAGGTCTCGCCTCGTGACGGACTGCAACATGAAGCGATCTTCGTGCCGACGGCGCGGAAGATCGACCTGATCAATGCCCTGTCCCGCAGCGGTGTGGCAGAAATTGAAGCGGGTTCGTTCGTTTCTCCCACCGCCATTCCACAGCTCGCTGACTCCGATGAAGTCTTCCGCGCCATCGACCGGCTTCCCGGCGTGACCTATTCCGCCCTGGTCCCGAACGAGCGGGGCCTGGAACGGGCACGGGCGGCCGCAGTGCAGAAGATCGCCGTCTTCACGGCCGCCTCGAACAGTTTCACGCGCCATAACATCAAAGCAACCATCCGGGAATCCCTAGTTCGCTTCACACCCGTGATCCAGGGAGCGAAACGGGACAGGATGCTGGTGCGGGGCTACATCTCGACCGCCCTGTGGTGTCCCTATGAAGGTCGCATGGCGCCCAAACTGACCGTGGACGTCATGCGGCGGCTGCTCGATCTCGGTGTGGATGACATCTCTCTGGGAGACACGCTGGGCAGGGCCGCGCCCGCGGACATCCGCGCGTTGCTCGATACCGTCATGCCGCATATCGAGCCGATTCGCCTGTCGCTCCATGTCCATGACACCTACGGGATGGCCGTGGCCAATGTGCTGACGGCCTGGGAGGATTATGGGATCACGGCGTTCGATTGCTCGGCCGGCGGTCTGGGCGGGTGTCCCTACGCGCCCGGTGCATCCGGCAACGTTGCGACGGAAGATGTGGTCTTCGCGCTGAAGGCCTCCGGGGCTCCGGTCGCAGTCGATGAAGAACGGATCACCGACTGTGCGCGTCAGCTCGGCACAGTGATCGGGCATTCTCTTCACTCGCGGCTTTCACAGATATCGCGGCGCCGCATCGGACAACCGGCACTGAAGGTGTGACGTGAACAGAGTTACTGCGCATCGATCATTCTTTCCCCACGATGCCGCCGAGTTGGCGAGACAGGTCGAAGCCGGTGACGTTCGAGCCGTGGCGCGTGTCATCACCCTGCTCGAAAACGGCGACCCGATCGGAGCGACGGTTCTCACACATGTCGCTCCGTCTCTGAATCGCGCGTTCGTGATCGGGATCACCGGGTATCCCGGCGCCGGAAAAAGCACGGTGATCGATCAGCTCATCACGGCCTACCGTAGACTGGGAGAGAAGGTCGGCGTGCTGGCGGTTGATAGCAGCAGCCCCGTAACGGGCGGCGCCGTGCTCGGCGATCGTATCAGGATGCAGCGGCATACGGATGACCCCCAGGTCTACATCCGCAGTATGGCGACACGCGGCCATCAGGGCGGACTCGCAGCAGCATCGCAGCAGGCGGTACGGGTCCTGGACGCCGCGGACTTTGGCGTGATTCTGATTGAGACGGTGGGCGTTGGCCAGAACGACGTTGACATCATGCAGGTCGCCCACACGATGGTCGCAGTAGTCGCGCCGGGACTCGGCGACGACATTCAGGCCATGAAGGCGGGGCTGCTGGAGGTCGCGGACATCGTCGTGGTGAACAAGGGGGATCGCGAAGGGGCGGATGCAGCCCTGCGGGATTTGCGTGAATGGTGCAAGACGGTGATTCGCACCGTGGCGGTGAAGGGGGAAGGGATCGCGGAACTGATTGCGGTCATCGCCGAACACGAACGGTGGCGAGATCTGGACAGGCCGGCACTCCATAATCGGAGGGGGCCCTCCATCGACCTCGGCTCGCGGGCGGGATAAGGCTGCTGCTGTCATTGCCTGAGGTGGTGCATGCTGGCCGATCGACTGGCTCACTATACGCAATCGCTGAGGTTCAAGGATCTACCCGGCGACGTGGTCCATGAGGTCAAGCGACGCATTCTGGACAGTCTGGGCTGCGCATTCGGTGCCTGGACTGCGACTCCCTGCCGGATCGCCCGGGAGATGGCGCTCGCAGTGAAGGTACCAGGCGGGGCCACGGTGTGGGGAACGAATCACAAGACCCTCCCCGACCTCGCGACCTTCGCCAATGGCGCCATGGTCCGGTACCTCGACTTCAACGATACCTACCTGTCCAAGGAACCGGCCCATCCCTCCGACAATATTGCAGCGGTCCTGGCTGCGGGGGAAACGGCGCATGCCTCCGGCGAGCTCATCATCCAGGCGCTTACCCTGTCGTATGAAATCCAATGTCGTCTCTGCGATGCAGCGGCCTTGCGGCCCCGGGGCTGGGACCATGTCACGTATGGACCGATCTCTTCCGCACTGGGCATTGCCAACGTCCTCAAGCTCACGGACGCGCAGACCCGGCAGGCCGTCAATCTCGCGGGCGTGGCCAATATCGCCCTGCGCCAGACCAGGGTCGGCGACCTGTCGATGTGGAAGGCCTGCGCCTTCTCCAACGCCGCCCGCAACGGCATGTTCGCGGCCCTGCTCGCCAAGCGTGGCATGACGGGACCGGCGCCGATCTTCGAAGGCGACAAGGGGTTCATGAAGCTGGTCTCCGGTCCAATCGAACTGCCGATGTTCGGAGGCGAGGCGATGCCGGGCGGAGAGCCGGTTCCCTTCAAAATTCTTAAGACCTGCATCAAACACTTTCCCGTCGAATACCACGCACAAAGCGCCGTCGAAGCCGCATTGGCGTTGCGAGCTGAGCTGATGGCGACAGAAGGGAAAACCTGGCTTAACAAGGTGGCCGATGTCGAGATCGGCAGTTACGAAGTCGCCATCGAAATTATCGGACGGGATCCGGAGAAATGGCAGCCTGCCACGAGAGAAACGGCCGACCATAGCTTCCCCTACTGCGTCGCGGTCGCTCTCGTCAACGGCCGAGTGAGTATGAACTCGTTTACCCCGAAACGCCTGCGAGACCCGCGTCTCCACGAGTTGATGAAGAAAATCCATGTCGTGAAACTGTCGGAACTCGAACATCGTTACCCGACGACCATGCCGACTCGGCTCACGATCAGAATGTCACAAGGCTCGACGCATAGCCGGCAGGTAGATCAACCACTCGGTCATCCAGGCCATCCTCTGTCCGATCAGGAAGTGGAAGAGAAACTCCGTCGCCTGGCATCCAGGCGCATGGTTCGCGCGCAACTTGATCGCCTGCTCGGCTTCGTCTGGCACCTCGAGGAACAGAAAGACATTGCCGCATTCATGCCGCTATTGAAGGTGCGATCATGATGCGCGATCACTCGAACGGCGACAAGGGACAACGGTTGCAAGCGGCATTGGCCGGGCGCACGGTGGCCATCCCGGGAGCCTCCAATGCGTTGACCGCCGTTCAGATCGAACGGGCGGGATTTGAGGCCGTCTACGTGTCCGGAGCCGCCGTGTCTGCTGCCCGCGGCCTGCCGGACACCGGCCTGATTTCATTGACGGAGATGCTTGAGGCAGCGGGGACCATTGCCAGGGCTGTGGCCATTCCAACCCTTGTCGATGCGGACACAGGGTATGGGCCTCCCCCGAGCGTGATGGATGCAGTCCGTGAATTCGAGCGCGCCGGGATTGCCGGCATGCAGATCGAAGATCAAGAGGCGGCCAAAAAATGCGGCCATCTGGAGGGCAAACGGGTCCTCCCCGTCGGCGACATGGTCGCCAAGATCAGCGCCGCTGTGAAGGCCAGACACAATCGGAACTTTCTCATCGTGGCCCGTACCGATGCGCGAGCCGTCGATGGACTCGAAGGCGCGATCCAGAGGGCCAAGGCCTATGCCGGGGCTGGGGCAGACATCTTGTTTCCGGAAGCGCTCCTATCGCCGGAGGAGTTTGGAACCTTTTCGCTGGAGATGCGGAACGCGGGCGTTCGTGTTCCGTTGATCGCCAACATGACGGAGTTCGGCCGGACGCCCTATCTCAGCGTGGACGAGTTTCAAGCACTGGGCTATCAGGCGGTGCTGTTTCCCGTCAGCACGTTACGGGTCGCGGCGCGGGCAGTCGAAAGACTCTTGTCTGAACTGAAGTTCTTCGGTTCACAGCGGAATTGGCTCGATCACATGATGACCAGGCAGGAACTGTACGAGCTGATTCGGTACGAGGATGGCACCACATCGATGCGGAGGTCACATGAACCAGACCATGCAGGATCAGCCAATGGCGAAGGCTCACGACCATCTTGAATACAGCCCCGGCCTGGAAGGGGTGATTGCCGGAGAGTCGGCGATCTGCCAGGTCGATGAAGGAGAAGCGGGGCTGCGATATCGAGGGTATGCCATCGGCGACCTCGCCGGACGGAGCAGTTTCGAAGAAGTCGCCTACCTCCTGCTCTTCGGCCACCTGCCCGCCAGAACGGAACTGGAGGAATTCTCTCTTCTGCTGGTGCGGAATCGGCGGCTTCCCCGCCAGGTGGAGCACTTCGTGGAGAGCCTTACACCCGGTGTGCATCCGATGGACATCCTGCGAACCGGGATTTCACTGCTCGGGCTGCATGATCCTGATGCGCAAGACGGATCCCGCGAGGCGAACCTTCGCAAATCGATACGATTGCTCGCGCAGATCCCTCACCTGATCGCCGACAGTTACCAGGTCATGGCGAACCGGCAACCCGCAACGCCGGATTTTCACGGAAGCTTCGCCGAACATCTTCTGAGCCTTGTCGCCGGTCGCCGATATGGGGACATCGGCGCAGCCATGGCCGAGACGTTGAACGTCTCGCTGATTCTGTATGCGGAACATGAATTCAATGCGTCGACCTTTGCCGCCCGGGTCACCGCGTCCACCCTCACCGACCTGCATGGCGCCATCACGGCGGCTGTGGCCACGCTGAAAGGTCCGCTCCATGGGGGCGCCAATGAAGCGGTGGCCGCGATGTTGGTCGAGATCGGCCGGCCGGACCATGTGGAGTCCTGGCTGCGAGACCAGCTGGCACACAAACGGCGCGTGATGGGCTTCGGCCATCGTGTGCTCCGGCAGGGCGATGCCCGGTCGGCCATCATCCAGCGCCACGCCGAGCGGTTGAGCGATCTCTGCGGCGACCGCAACTGGTATCACATCGCCACCGCCCTCGATCGACTCATGCTGGAAGAAAAGGGACTCCGCCCGAATCTCGATTTCTATACGGCCGTGGCCTACCTCCTCATGGGCATTCCTCGCGAACTGTCCACGCCGCTGTTTGTCTGTTCGCGCATCACGGGCTGGTGCGCGCATGTCATTGAGCAGCAAGAGCACAATCGGTTGATGAGACCACGGGCGCTCTATACGGGCCCCTGTCCGAAAGCCTATGAACCTCTTGAGCGACGTACGTGACCATATCAAGCAGGCTCGCGACGCATCGGGGCGCATGACGGATGTGCCTTGGGGATCGTTCGCGGAATTCTTTCGTTCCCGCGTCTACGACCCGCAGCTCGCCACAAGGAATGTGCTGACCTTCTGCGACGACGAACGCCGCCTCCGCCGAACCTACACCTATGCCGAACTGGGAGCGATCGTCGAACGGCTGGCCGGGGTCTTCCACACCAGATTCGGGGTGACCCGGGGGGACCGGGTCGCCACGTTGCTCTTCAACCATGATGTGACGGTGCTGACCTACTTCGCAGCCTGGACGCTGGGAGTCGCGGTCGTCCCCATTAACATGGAAGAAACGCCGGAGAAGAAGCGTTACATTCTCGAACATTCAGAGGTGTCAACGGTCTTCTGCTGGAAGGACGGCTATGAAGAACTCTGCGCGCTCCAATCAGACATCCCCACATTGCGTCACGTCATTGCGCTTGGTGATGCCGGTGTGCTCGATAGTCACAGGACCGGTAAAAAGGGGCTCCGAACGGAGCCCCTCGCTCGCTTCGTCACTCTCCGTCCTCGTCAGGGCTCGACGACCATGCGCTGATCGTCTACACGTCCGGCACGACCGGTCCACCGAAAGGGGTCATCCTGACCGTAGCCAATCTTTTGATCGATGCGGATGCCATCGGAAGCTGGCACGGCTTCGGTCTCAACGATCGCCTCATGTGCGTCCTGCCTATTCACCATGTGAATGGCATCGTCGTCACGCTGATCACGCCGTTGTACTGCAAGGGCAGCCTCGTGCTGAACCGGAGATTTAAGACCAATAGCTTCTGGCGGCGGATTCATGAAGAACAGGTCACCTCGGTCAGCGTCGTCCCCACCCTGCTCGAATTTCTGCTCGATGCCGATGAGGACATCACCACTTACGATCTCAGCCGGCTCGGCGGCCTGATCTGCGGAGCCGGGCCTCTGTTGAAGGATACGGCCGGGCGTTTCGAAGATCGCTTCGGCATCCTTATTCGCCATGGTTATGGCTTGTCCGAAACCACCTGCTACTCCTGCTTCCTGCCGAACGATCTGACGCAGGAACAGCACCGCCACTGGCTCACCGGCTATGAGTGTCCCTCCGTAGGAGTGCCGCTTCGTCACAACCTCATGACCATCCTCGACGACTGTGGACGCGCTGTACCCCAGGCCACCCGCGGCGAAATTTGTATTCGTGGGCGCACCGTCTGTGCCGGTTATTTTAAGCGCGATGATGCCAACGAGGCCGCATTCCAATGGGGATGGTTCCGGTCGGGAGACGAAGGATTCTATCTTCTCGATGACAGCGGACGGCCGTTTTTTTTCGTGTCGGGACGCTTGAAGGAACTGATCATTCGCGGCGGGGTGAACATTTCTCCGTTAGAAATCGACAATGTCTTGAAAACACATCAAGCCGTGAAGTTTGCGATGGCCCTGCCGTTCGAGAACCGCTACTACGGCGAAGAAATCGCGGCCTACGTGGTGCCCAAAGACCTCGCCTCCAGCCCTAGCGAAACCGATCTCCTGGCGCATTGCCGGATGCGTCTGCCCTTCGCAAAGCAACCCAAGGTCGTGTTGTTCGGTGATGATGTGCCCTATACCTCGACAGGCAAACCCAAGCGGCTGGAATTGAAAGCGAGGTTAGCAGGCACGTTGGCGCAGTATCGCGACACACAGTTCAGAGATCAGTGATTGAACAGGCCATGTGAGGTCATTCATGAGCACTCTGATTACAGGATTCGAACGGATTGAGGAAGCGCGCGAGCGATTGACCGGGGCTAGTTTTCTCGCCGGACTTTTTGACGGCCGGCCGGACTTCGAGTTGCTGCTGACAACCCCCGAGCCACCGGAGGAACGAGCGGCCGGCATAGCCTTCTGTAAACAAGTTGAAACATTTCTTCGGCAGGAAGTGGATCCGGACGGAATCGAGCGAGAGGCGAAAATTCCCGACAGGGTGATTCACGGCCTGTTCAAACTGGGAGCCTTCGGGATGAAAATTCCGAAGGCCTACGGCGGGCTGGGCTTCTCCTACACCAACTATGGCCGCGTCCTCACGTTGATTGCCAGCTGGAGCAACATCCTCGCCTTGACGGTCGCCGTGCCGCAATCCATCGGCATCGCCATGCCGATCCTGCTGTTCGGCAGCGAAGACCAGAAGCGGAGGTATCTTCCGCTGGTGGCAACGAAGCGCTCTCGGCATTCGCGCTTACGGAACCGATGACCGGCTCCGATGCCGCAAATGTGCGGACGGAAGCGATCCTTGACGCAAGTGGCAACCACTTCCTCGTGAATGGCGAAAAACTCTGGTGCACCAATGGACCGATCGCCCGTTATGCCACGCTCATCGCCCGTGTCCCGGCTCGGCGGGTGGTTCGGGAAGGACAGACCACCTGGCTGCCGGTGCCTGAAGGACATGGAGCGGACGACCGGGTTCATACGGCGTTCATCCTGGATATGTCCACACCGGGCGTGCAGATCCGCCAACGCTGTCAGTTCGAAGGATGCCGTGGTATCGAGAACGCCCACATGACGATGCAGCAGGTCCGGATTCCGGTCGAGCATGTCATCGGCGAGGTGGGAAAGGGGTTGAAATATGCCCTGACGATTTTGAACGTGGGGCGCGGGATCAGCATCCCGGCCATTTGTCTGGGCATGGCGAAGCAAGCCTGGCAACCAACGCTGGATCGGGCCAACGGTCGGGTGACGTTTCACAAGCCGCTGGCAGAACGGCAAACTCAGCAGATCCGTCTGGGCGACATGGCTGGTCATTTGTTCGCCATGGAAGCGCTCTCCATGCTGGTGTGGCGGCTGGCGGATCAACATCGTCATGACATCCGTATCGAGGCGGCCGTCGCGAAGATTTTCTGCTCCGAGCATACGATTCAATTTCTCCGAGACGCGCAAATTCTGTTCGGTGGCATGGGATACGAAACCGCCGCCTCCAAAATGGCACGTGGCGAAGCGGGATTCGGGATCGAGCAACTGGTGCGGGACGCGGAGATGTATCGCATCGGTGAGGGGGCTACGGATATCCTGCGCCCTTTTATCGTGCGTGAAGGGCTGAGCCATCATCTCGATCGCGCGAAACCACTCTATTCCGGCGACCTGTCGATTCTCGACCAGCTCAAACAGCTGGTGAAGCTGGGGGGGTTTTATGTGCCCTGGTACCTGCGGCACTGGGTAAGGCGCTCGCTGCCGAGGGGCCCGGCTTTTGCGCATCCGCAAGTCCAATCGGTTGCCCGGTATGTCGAACGAACCGGCCAACGCCTCGCGAGGGAAATTTTTTATGCGATGGTGCGCTTTCAGGCCGCATTTCAAGATGAGCAGCGGGTACAGAACCGGATTGAATCCGTCGGGGAAGACTTGCTGGCCATGATCGCCACGGTGCTGTATGCCGAGCAGCAAACCAGACTAGAAGGACGCACGACCGTGTGGGAACTCGCAGAGGCCTTTGATGTTGCGGCACGGAAACGGATCACGCAATGCCTCCGTGAATTGCGCCGCCACTG
Organism: Nitrospira sp.; assembly: GCA_049840695.1. GTDB lineage: Bacteria > Nitrospirota > Nitrospiria > Nitrospirales > Nitrospiraceae > Nitrospira_A. The sequence goes on along the minus strand of JASGJV010000031.1, from coordinate 25,172 downwards.
CGACGGACTCACCGCGGAGACCGGAAAACAAGCGTTGAAGGGATATTATCCTGGCCTGTCGGATAGCATCGTGCATCGACGCCTGGATGACTACCGTCGCAAGCAGGCCGTATCGGAAGTGATGCCCATGGCCATGGCGTCCTCGTCCTTACACCTGGAGGATAGGCGTCTCCTCACACCCCTCAAAGCGGAGTCAGGCAATAGATCGACGTGATCGCTGAATGAGTCGCTAGGTCTTGCCGAGCCCCAGGCCGGCGATCACCTCGACCTTTAACGGCTGGTTGGATTCTCCCATCAGCAGGGTGCGCATGGGAAAGGGAATTTCGATACCCTGGGCGTCGAAGGCCTTCTTCAGGCGGCGGCGGTATTCGCGCCCGATTTTCCATTGCTCGGCCGGTTTCGTTTTAATTCGCGCGCGAATCGTCACGGCGCTATCCGCAAAATTTTCGACTCCCACGATTTCCATCGGCTCAATGATCAGCGAACCGAATGCCTGATCCTGGCGCAACCCTTCCCCCACGGTCCGCATGACCTCGACCACCCGGTCCGTATCCTCCCGATAGGCTACCCCCATATCCAGAACGAATGCCGACCAGTCTTTGGTCATGTTGGACAAAGTCGTGATGCCGCCATTGGGAAAAATGTGCACGACGCCGGAAAAATCGCGTAACGAAATCGTCCGGAAGGTAATGGTTTCCACCGCCCCGCCGGTCCCGTTGATCACAGCCACATCTCCCAGCCGGACCTGATCTTCCAGAATGATGAAAAAGCCGCTGATCAGATCGCGCACCAGATTTTGTGCGCCGAAGCCGACGGCGAGTCCCAGAATCCCCGCGCCGGCTAAAATCGGAGCGATGTTTAAGCCGATTAACTGCAGCGATTCGATGATGACAATCGCCCAAATTGCGGTTAATGCGATGGTCCTAAGAATTCCGGTCAGCGTTGCGGCCCGTTGTTGAGCCGTGCCAGATCTCTTGTCCGGCTCGTCGCTGGCCAGAATCATCAGTCGCTCCAGTTGTTGCAACCCGAGGCGAGCAAACCGGATACCGATATAGCCGAGCACCAGCACGAGGCCGACTCGAAGGATGATGATTCCCGCGGTCGCGGACATGGTCAGAATCCACGGGATGACAGTTTCTACCGATACTCCGCTCATAACACAGACCTCCCTCCCAGAGAAGATTCAATAAGCCCCCACGATCGTTGGCCTCTCCCATTGTAGAAGCGGCGGCTGGGCCACAAGAGGCGCGTCACCTCTCCGGGTAGGCCAAAACAGCCGATACCCAGCAAGGTCTTTGCATCGCTCATAACGAGTCGCGTGGCAGACTCAACGCTGACGGTGGTTGGCGATCAGAACGGGACATCCGGCCCGCCGCAACACGGCCTCCGTCACGCTTCCCAATACGAGCCGACGCAGACCGGTCCTGCCTTGCGTGCCAACGGCAATCACATCCGCCTGCCACCCCTCGGCCTGCTCCAGAATCACTTCCACAGGATCTCCCGGCATACAGACGGCTTCAACGGGGACGCCTTCCCGCTCAAGCCCACGCTTCACCCCGTTCAGCTTCCTCTGTGCGAGGAGTTCCGCCTCACCTTCATCTGACGCATGGAGGAGACAGATTTGCGCTCCCAGCTTTCCCGCCAGTTGCGCCGCATACCGCACCATCCCGTCGGCGCAGGAAGAGAAGTCGGTCGCGACGAGCAACCTGGCCACGCTCACCTTCGCATGGTGCCGGAATGAATCTCGCGCGACGACCTCCTGCAGCGTCAAAACGGGACAGGGAGCCTCACGCACAACCGCGAGCGCTGTGCTGCCGAGCCGCATGCGATCCCACCCGGTGCGTCCGTGAGTTCCCATGACGATGAGCCGCGCATGTACACGAGTCGCGCGATCCAGAATACCGTCCATAGGGGTGCCGTAGAGAAGAGAGGGCTCTGCGCAGATTCCTGCTTCATTCGCCGTTCTTGCCATGCGTCCTAGTTCGAGCAGCGCGGAGGTCTTCAGCGGGTTCAGAGAACGGTAGTCCGGAGTCACCTGGCCCGGCCCTGAGATTGTCTTGATGACATGCACCAGATCCAAGCGGGCCCCCAGCACCGTTGCAAGTTTCAAGGCATAGGTAAAGGCCCGCCGCGCCGGCTGCTGAAAATCGGTTGGCAATAAAATGCAAGGAGTCGGCTTTCTGGTTATTGTTCGCATACGACACCTCCGCTTTCTTCTGTCACGATGCACCCCACTGGGGGTGCATGACCAGTCTCCTGTCACGTAATGAGGCGGCGGATGACTCATAACCGCAGCACCTCAACCGAAGGGTGACGCACGGATCGTCAGCGCGACCGAACGGCGCCGCCGGCGTTCCCGTTTCGAGGAGGCCACTTTCAGGGCATTCTCTCCATACGAGTACGAGAATGACGGCGGCCGCCGCACGAGTATGTACCGGCGTGATAATAGTCAGTGTCCATGTCCGGACAACTCATCCGGCAACGGAGCGCGTGACATGATCCGGCGACGCAGACCGGCCTGACCCAGCAGATACGCGCTGACCGGCGCAGTCACGAACAAAAAGACTGTGATGAGAAGTTGCCGGAGGCTGATGTCCCGGCCGACGGCATGGACGATGGCGGCCAACAGCATGCCGCCGACACCCAGGGTCGTAGACTTCGTCGGGCCGTGCAACCGCATGAAAAAATCCGGCAGGCGGATCAGGCCGATCGCGCCGACGAGAATAAAGAAGCTGCCGACCAGCAGCAGCACCGAGACGATAACATCCTGCATGGATCACTCTCCAATATTGCCCCGGGCAAGGTAACGGGCCAAGGCCACGGTGGCCACGAACCCGATCATCGCGATCAGGAGCGCGGCTTCGAAGAACAACGAGGTGGACTGATGAATGTCCATGACGATCAACAGCGCAATAGTGTTGATGTAGAGCGTATCGAACGCCAGGACGCGATCCGCCGGGTGCGGGCCGCGGAGCAGGCGCAGGGCACTGCATATGATCGCGAGGGTGATGGAACCAAACGCGACAGAGAGCGCGACGGTCAGCATTCCAGCATGTCCATGATAGGGCGCTCGTAGCGCTCCTTGATCGTGGCAACGAACTGTGTCTCATCTTCGAGATGGAGCACGTGCAAAAGCAATCTGCGCGAATCCGGCGTGACCGCGATAGACAGCGAGCCCGGTACGATGGAGACGATGCTGGCGAAAAGCGCAATCGCATGTGGATGAGTCACCGCCAGCGGCACATAAACGAAGCCCGGCCGCAGTGTGGCGACCGGCCCGAGCACCAGCCGGGCGACTGCGATATTGGCCAGCACGATATCCCATCCGACTACAGCGGCGAGACGGAAGGCGGTTCCTATCGAACGAATTCCGGGCAGCTCGGCAAGGAACGGCGCGGTCAGGTGCGGAATGGCGACTGCGAGGAGGAGCGCCAGCGCGACATGAGCCGGTGAGATTTCCGTCAGAGCCAGCCAACAGGCGGCCAACGCCAGCGACAGCATCGGAAATGGAAGCACCTTCTTCACCGCAGGCCTCCCGCCTGAAGCGGCCGCACGAGACCCTCCCGTTGAGGGCCGAGGACCGCATCGATATAAGAGGCCGGCGAGAGCAGTTGCGCCGCTGTCTCATCTGTGTAGTGCCTGACGGGACCGGCGAACAGAACCAGGAGCAGGCTGCAGGTGGCAAGCGCCACCAGCGCCGTCCATTCGCCCGCGCGCGGGGTTGGCGCGGAACCGGACGGGAGTGGATCCGTCACGTTCCAGAGCACGATGCTGCCGGCCCGCGCGCAGCCGACCAGCATGAGCAGACTCGTCGCGAGAATGACCGTCCAGACCGGCACGACGGCCATCGCGCCGTTCGCACTTTGCAGCAGCATGAACTTCCCGAGAAATCCCGACAATGGCGGAACACCAGCTACCGTAGCGCCGGCGAAGAGGAATGCGAGGCCCAGCCCCGCCGCGCGCCGTATCTGAGGCCCCGGATGGATCTGGTCATTCAACTCGCCTCGGCTGCGCCCGATCAAATCGCCGACCAGGAACAGCAACGCGATCACGATGGTAGAATGCGCCAGGTAATAGAGTCCGGCAGAAAAGGCCGCCGCTCCCCCGATGGAAACGGCGGTGAGGATCGTGCCGACCGATGCGATCGTCAGATACGCCGTCATCGTCGCGAGGCGCCAGGCGCCGAATGCGCTCACAGCGCCCAGCACCAGGGTGGTGAGGGCGATGGGCAGCAGCCAAGGCGAGGTCAACTCCATCAGGACGCCCGCCTCATGGCCATAGATGAGCGTGGTGATTCGAATGATCGCATACACTCCCACCTTCGTCATCATCGAGAACAGCGCCGCGACCGGAGCGGGCGCATTCGAATAAAGCGCGGGTAGCCAGAAGTAAAGGGGAAACAGCGCGGCCTTGATGGAAAACACGCCAAGCAGCAGCAGGCCGGCCACCCGCACCAGCGCCACGTCCTCCGTCCGCACCAGCGCCACCCGTTCGGCCAGATGAGCCATGTTGAGTGTCCCGGTAATCCCATAGAGCAGACCGATTGCCATGAGGAAGACACTGGAAGCGGCGATGTTGATCGCCGCATAGTGCAGTGTTGCACGCAGCCGCTCCACGACCAGCCCCTGTAATGCGAGACAATAGGATGCGATCAACAGGATTTCAAAGAACACGAACAGATTGAACAAGTCCCCGGCAAGGAACGCTCCGTTCAGCCCCATCAACTGAAACAGGAAGAGAGAATGAAAGTGCCGCGCGCGGGCATCTCCGCCCTGCGCAGCATAGAGCAGCACCGCCGCGGCGAGCAACGCCGTCAGCAGGAGCAGGAATGCGGACAGGCGGTCGGCCACGAGGACAATGCCAAACGGCGGCGGCCAGTTGCCGACCTGGTAGACGAGCTGGGCTCCGGATTCGACCTGGGTCAGTATGGCGACCGCTGCGGCGAACAGACTCAACGTGGCCGCCGCATTGACTGAGCGGGCGAGGGCCTCCGGCGCCCGATGCAGGACGAGAAGGAACGCGGCTGTGAACATGGGCAATAGGATCGGCGCCGCGAGCAGGTGATTCATGAATGACCCGCCGGCCGGCCGGCCGTCTGCGGTTCGGCGCCATCCACGTGATCACTCCCGGTCTGATGCCGCATCCGCACGGCCATCGCCAGGAGAAAACCGGTCATGCCGAAACTGATGACGATGGCCGTTAAGACCAACGCCTGAGGGATGGGATCGCTATATCCCGCCTCTGCCTCCGCGATGATGGGTGGCGCTTGCGGGACGAGTCTTCCCATCGCGAGGATGAAAAGGTTGACCGCATAGGACATAAGCGAGAGGCCGAGCACGACCGAAAATGTGCGTCCCCGCAGAACCAGATACACACCGCAGGCCGTCACGATACCTAGTCCGGTGGCTACCATCAGCTCCATCATGTCGCCCCGCCGGTCGGTGAATGCTTGCGCCGAACTTGCCCGATAGCGGTCACGATCAGAAGCGTCGTTCCCAACACGGCCATGAATACACCGAGGTCGAAGGCCATGGCGCTGGCGAGAGGGATTTCTCCCAGCAGCGGCACGTGCCGGTGACCGGATCTGCTGGTGAGAAAGGGCATGCCCGCAATGATGCTGCCCAGTCCCGTCACCCCGGCGAGCAGCAGGCCGGACCCGAGCAGGATTCTGAAGTCCATACGCAAGCGAGTCAGGGTCTGCCGCAGGCCCTCCCCCATGTATTGCATGACCACGGCGACGGCCGCTAAGAGCCCTGCGAGAAACCCACCACCCGGCTGATTGTGGCCGTGCAGGAACAGATAGACCGCCACGAGAACGGTGAAGGGTAGAAGCAATCGCCCCGCAACCATGAACATGAAGCCGTCCGGTCCAGGTCGTGTGCCGGCGATGGACCGCTCGGCGCGCAGATCGGCCAGCAATATCCACACGCCAATCGCCGCCATGCTCAGGACCGTAATTTCTCCGAACGTATCGAAGCCCCGGAAATCTACGAGCAACACATTGACCACATTACCGCCGCCACCCAAGGGGAGGCTGTTCTGAATAAAATACCAGGCGATGGACTCGTGCCCGCGCGTCAGAACAGCCCATGACAGACCCGTCACGCCGGCGCCGGCGATCACTGCCAGTCCGGCATCGCGCAGGTTTCTCCGCGGCGGCGCCTCCCCGGCTGCCGACTGCGGCAGACACGCCAGCGCCACGAGCATCAACAGGGTCGTGACGACCTCGACGACGAGCTGGGTGAGCGCAAGGTCCGGAGCAGAAAAATACGCGAAGGCGATCGAGACGGCCAGTCCTACAACGCCGGACAATATGACGGCGACCAGCCGTTCGTGATGAAACCGGACGACCCCGAGCGCCGCCGCAATCGCCGCCCCCCACACGACAAGCGCAAGCGGCATTGCCGGCGTCGTCGGGGTTCCGCCCGCCCTGTATCCATGCTGAAAGAACGGCCATGCGCCGAGACCGATCATGGTCGCGACGATGAGAGCGAGATAACGCTGGAGCGAGCCATTCTCCAGCCGGCTGCTGAGGCGTGCAGCTATCGCGACGCCTCCATCATAGGCCTGCTGAAACAACAGGCGTCCCGTGTAGCGCACCGGGACGTGGAGATGCAGATCATACCGATGGCGCAAGAGCCAGTAGATCATTGCGCCGCCGGCCAGGGCAATCATGCTCATGAATAACGGCATCGTGAACCCATGCCAGAGCGCGATTTCATAGGCCGGCAGCGCCTCACCGACCACGTCCTTGGATGCCGCATTCACCAGGGGAGCCACGGTGTAGCCGGGCAACACTCCCACCGCGATGCATACGAGCGCAAGAATTTCAGCCGGCACCTTCATATAGCGAGGCGGCTTGCCGGGAGCATGCGGGAGGTCGTGCGGTTCATCGAAGAACACGTCGTGGATAAAACGTACGGAATAGGCCACGCTGAACATCGAACCCAATGTCACGATGGCCGGGCCCATTCCCCCGAGCAGAGGAAGATGCTCCAGATCGAGCGCCTCGGCGAAAAACATCTCTTTGGAAAGAAACCCGTTAAAGAGAGGCACGCCCGCCATGGCCAGTGCGGCCACAATAGCCAGCACGGCCGTCTGCGGCATATAGCGCCAGAGGCCGCCGAGCCGCCGCATGTCGCGAGTTCCGCACTCGTGGTCGATGATACCGGCCGCCATGAAAAGTGATGCCTTGAACGTCGCATGGTTGCCGATGTGAAAGATAGCGGCCACCGAGGACATCGGTGTATCCAGGCCCATCAGAAACGTGATGAGGCCGAGGTGGCTGATGGTCGAGTAGGCCAGCAGCCCCTTCAGGTCGTGCCGGAACACCGCCACATAGGCGCCGAACACGAAGGTCGTCAGGCCGACGGCGGTCGTTATGTACTCGAATACGACATTCCCGCCCACCAGGGGGTAGAGCCTCGCTAGGAGGAATACCCCGACCTTCACCATGGTGGCGGAGTGCAGATAGGCCGACACGGGCGTCGGCGCGGCCATGGCGGCGGGCAGCCAGAAATGAAAGGGAAACTGTGCTGATTTCGTGAAAGCGCCCAACAGAATCAGCACCAGCGCGACATTGAAAAAGGAGTGACCCCGTATTGTGTCGCGTGCTGAGAACCAGGTTGAGAGTTCAAAACTTCCCGCGATATTGCCGATCAGCAGCACCCCGGCGAGCAACGCGAGGCCTCCGGCGCTCGTCACGGCGAATGCCATACGCGCTCCTTGACGAGCAAGGGGCATGGACGACCAGAATGCGATGAGGAGGAAGGAGGCCAGGCTGGTCAGCTCCCAGAACATCACCAGCAGCAAAACGTTTTCAGACAGCACGATGCCCAGCATCGCGGTCATAAACAACATGAGCAGCGCGTACAGTCGTCCGATACGGTCATTCAACGCGAGGTAGTAGCGTGCATAGAGAATGACGAGAAGCCCGATGCCGAGAATCAGCAGCGCGAAAAGGAGACCCAGCCCGTCGAGCCGGAACGACAGGTTCAAGCCGAGACCTGGCAACCATGGCCAGCTGATGAGGAGATTCTCACCGGTAAGTAGCTCAGGCGCTTCGCCGACCAGCAGGGCCAGGCTTGCAGCAACCGGCACCGCAGCCGCCCAGGCGGCAGCGGCGAACCCGCGACGTTGGGCGAACAGCGTCGCGGCTGCGGCAAGCATGGGAAACAGGATGATCATGGGCAATGTCAGAGGGGACATTTACCGGACCTCTGCTCTCTCATGGGTGACCAGCACGTCACAGATGGAACCGGCAAGGACATGGCGCGTGACGCCCCCAAGGAGCCATTCTTCGACGATGGACCGGCCGTGCTTGCCGATCACAATCAAGTCGGCCGAACATTTTTGTTCTTGAGCGAGAAGCATGCGAGAGATATCGCCCTGCTCGACCATATAGGACATCCGGCACGCGTCATCACCGGAACTGCGAATCAGCTCCTTGATTTTCTTCACGCCCTCTTCTCGCTCCTCTTCGCTGTAAGCCAGGATGGAATTCTCCGCTGCGCCTGCCATCCGTAGTTTCCCCTCGAAGGGAACGCGGAAGGCATGGACGATCGTAATACGGGCAGCGGGAGCGATCAGCCGGGATATCCGGAGTGCAGGGGCCGAGTAGGCGGAAAAATCGACCGGCACGATCACCTGCCCGTACAATGCCCGTGGCGGGCGTTTGACGACGACGCACCGGTCGTGTGGACTTTCCCAGCAATCGTTCTGCCGTCGTCCCCAGGATGAAATCGCGCAGAGGATTGCGGCCATGTGACCCCAGGACCAATAGATCCGCCGACTCCGACACCGACAGAATCTGGTCCAACACATGACCGGTCTTCAAGAGGGCACGTGCCGCGATCTGTCTCTTGCCGGCGACCTCCTCGATCATATCGTTGAGAGAACGCTCCGCATCGTCACGCAACAACTCCTCCGCATTGGCTGGCGCGCCGGTCCAGTGGCGGAGCCTATCCAGCGAAGAACCGTTTATGACATGCACCAGGTCCAATTGCGCCCCATGTTCCGCCGCCAGCATGGCCGCGCGATCGGCGGCATGCCCGGCATGCTCTGAAAAATCGACGGCAGCGACAATGGACGCGATCTTCATCAGGCCTGCTCCCCCAGAATGGAAGCCCTTGACCCTGTACCAGAACCGGTGATCGAACGGCGGCTGTTCAAGTCGAACCGGCGAATCACGGCTTTCTCCGCTTCGGCGACCGTAAAAACCAGAACTCCGGCCAGGCACACCCTCAGCCATTCAAGCGCGGTCAAATCCGTTGACCCGAAGACCTTTTGAAACCACCCAGTATGGACATAGGCGAGTTGCAACGCTGAGCAAGCCGCGATGACGATCGGAACATACCGGTTGCCGAACAACCCCTTCCACGACAACACCGATCGGTAAATATGGCGGCTGTTCAGCAAATAGAACATTTCAGCCACCACCACCGCGCTCACGGCCATGGTCCGCGCGGTTTCCAGCCTCGCCCCGAGATGGAGTTCCAGAAAAACAGCCCGAGCGCTCCAGTCATCATCAGCACCGACACCATCATGACCCGCCACAAGAAAAACCAGGACAGGAATGGTTCCCGGGGATCGCGGGGAGGCCGATGCATGACATCGAATTCCGGCAGTTCAAAAGCCAAAGCCAAGCCGAGCGTGCTCGACGTAACCATGTTGATCCAAAGGACTTGCGCAGGCGTCAACGGCAAGGTCAGCTCGAACAGAATCGCCGCGGTCACGACCAGGGCTTCGCCGCCGTTGGTCGGCAGCATGAATAGGACGAATTTACGGATGCTGTCGTAAATGCCCCGTCCCTCGCGCACGGCACTGCTGATGGTAGCGAAATTGTCGTCGGCAAGAACCACGTCGGCCGCTTCCTTCGCCGCGTCAGTACCCTTCAACCCCATGGCCACCCCGACATCCGAGCGTTTAAGTGCCGGCGCATCGTTCACCCCATCGCCGGTCATGGCCACCACCTGACCCGTGGCCTGCAGTGCATGGACCAGCCGGAGTTTGTGCGCGGGACTCGCACGCGCGAACACATCACAATCGGGCACGATCAAGCGGAGCCGTGCGTCATCCATGGCCTCGATATCCGCGCCGGTCAGGGCACGTCTATTCCGACCGATACCGAGACGAGCGCCGATGGCACGCGCGGTGTCGGCATGGTCACCCGTAATCATTTTGACCCGGATGCCGGCGGACGCGCACTCGGCGACCGCTGCCATCGCCTCTTCACGCGGCGGATCAATAATCCCCAGCAGGGCCAAGAGGGTGCACCCGCTTTCAACGTCTGAAAACCCCAAGTCATGTTGGGTGGATGACGCCTCTTTCATGGCCACGGCAAGGGTGCGCATCCCCCGACCGGCGTAATCCTTCACCCGTTCGTGCCAATAATCATGATCGATCGGCAGATTCTGATCGCCGATACGGTACCGGTCACATATATCCAGGATACGTTCTGGCGCTCCCTTCAGGAAGATAAGCCCATGATGTTCATGATCGTGGTGCAGCGTGGCCATGAATCGATGCTCGGATTCGAAGGGAATTGCATCGGTACGGGGCAAAGCGGCGCTCTCCGATGCCTGGTCGATGCCGGCTTTGAGGGCCAGGGCGAGCAGTGCTCCCTCCGTCGGATCGCCTTCGACTTGCCAGATGCCATCATGATTGCGCAGCCTGGCATCATTGCAGAACAGGACGGCTCGCGCTGTAGTGATCAGATCAGAATAGTCGGTTGCCGATATCACGGTTCCTGCCAGGTGGAAGCCGCCCACAGGGGCATACCCTACACCGGTAACCTCGAATGTATGGCCGCCAACGATGATCGACTGAACCGTCATCTCATTCCTCGTCAAGGTGCCTGTCTTGTCGGAACAGATAACGGTGACCGAGCCAAGCGTTTCGACGGCCGGCAAATGACGGATGATGGCGTTGCGCCTCGCCATGCGACGCACGCCGAGCGCGAGGGTAATCGTCATGATCGCCGGAAGTCCTTCCGGGATAGATGACGCTGCGAGGGCAACGACCATCATGAACATCTCGTCGGGAGCATGACCGCGCCACAGAACACCGACGACGAAGGTGAGCAGCGACATCAGCCCGATGGCAATCGCCAGCAGCCGGCTGAATCCCGCCATCTGGCGCAGTAATGGAGTCGTGACCTCCTGCACCTGCTCCAGCATCGAGCTGATCCGCCCGAGTTCAGTCCGGATGCCTGTTTCTACGACTACCCCGATCGCATTTCCGGACGCGACAAGGGTGCCTGAATAGAGCATGCAACGCCGGTCACCCAAGAGGGCATCCGCCGGCACCGGCCCTGCCTCCTTCTCTACGGCTTGCGATTCTCCGGTCAGAATCGCTTCATTGACACGCAGGCCTTTGCCCCCGATAAGACGTACATCGGCGGGCACCTTGTCGCCGGAAGCGAGGACCACGATGTCCCCCGGCACGATCACCTCGGCTGTCGTTTCTGCTCGCTCGGCGTTGCGGAGAAGAGTCGTATGGAGCGAGAGCATATTGCTGATCGCGTCAAGGGCTGCTTCGGCCTTGCCCTCCTGAATAAATCCGATGACGGCATTGACGATCACGGCGGCGAACAACACAGCTGCATCTATCCAGTGGCTGAGCAGAGCGGCGATACCGGTTGCGGCCAGCATCATGTAGATCAGGATGTTGTGGAACTGGAGGAGAAAGCGCAACCAGACCGCGTGCCTGGCAGGTGACGGAAGCCGGTTGGGACCGTATTGCCGCAATCGCCGCGCAGCTTCCTCAGAGCTCAATCCACGGTGCCGGTCCACCGTAAGGCGTGCAAGCACATCTTCCACCTCCATGTTAGCCCACGGAACCGGCGGCTCCTCCCGTTCGATTTCACCAAGCGCCATCCATACCCCTCTTCCACGCCCCAATGGTATTTGGTCTCGGTCCCCGTTTCTTAAGCTGTCGGCAGACAGGCGACACCTGTATCCCTTCAGCAATCAGCCTTGAACATTGAACGATTCGCTCAGACTGGATCGACGCTGAAGCCTCAAGTGGACATTATTCGAAACCCGCGACGCATGTAAAGGGAAGGATCCCGGATGTGGCGCGGAGAGGAGGAACGAATGCATAGATAACTGCGATTGCTCACAATGCGGCCATTCGCCACAAAGTTTGCCCCTTAGAAATCGGTTGTAACATGATCACCTCCAGGCGGCATGATGCCGAGCCAGCAGGCCGTTCCTGCGGAGCATGCTTCACATTACCAACGGACAACGAGAAAAGTCACCGCGCCCTTGGAATGGCAGGCACGAGCAAGACGGCAACTCAATGGTCCTCAATCCAGTGCCGACCTGATGCACAAGCGGTCGATCTGGCGGGGTTAAGACGTATCCGTCTAGATACAGGCAGTATCCAATTTGATATCTGAAAGATTTTTTGATGGATGGAAGATTTGTCTATTTTCTCCAGCTCACAAAGAGGAGTTTGAGATCAATCAATAGCTTTCAATACCCGGAAGACCAGGTTTGCAGGGGTCATCCTAAAGGGCATTTAAATTGCTCCGTTTTCAGGTGGCAAGAGATATGTACCGGCCCATGAACTGTTTGCGCCTTAAATGGACAATGAAGTTCTCAGTCTTTAAAGAAGGTAACCGCTGGGATCGCGGATTATTTAAGGCCTGCGCAACATTGTGCACACTGAGTAAGAGCAACAAGACTACAAGCGTTCTCAGCCGAGTCATTTTCATCATCGTCATCCTGTCTTGTAACTTATCGGAACGGCACAGTATCGCCGCCGCTTATGAAGAGATAGTTTCAAACCAACTGCTTGTCGTTATCACCCCAGAATGGGATGCCACAACAGGATCCCTATATAGGTACAGCAGGGAAGGAAGTGACAAGGAATGGCATCTGGTAGATCAACGTATCCCCATAGTCGTTGGCGGCCAAGGAATGGGATGGGGTAAGGGGTTGCATGGAGAGGCTTTGGGAGATGGACCTGCCAAAAAAGAGGGCGATGGCCGTTCGCCCGCTGGGGTCTTCCCCATCGAAAAAGGATTCGGACATGCGCTCGCTAAGGAGTTATCTGGTATCAGGCTACCATATCGACCACTCACTCAAACGTTGCTCTGTATCGACGATGTGTCATCAGCGCTTTACAACCAAATAATTGAACCGGATGAACATCCAGGATGGGATTGGAACGGCACGGAACGCATGAGCCGTCATTACGAATTATACAAATGGGGTTTGGTGATTGAACACAATGCTCACCCTCCTATTTCGGGTAGCGGGTCATGCATTTTTCTTCATGTCTGGCGAGGCCCATCTGTAGTGACGGGAGGATGCACCGCCATGGCCGCTGAACATATGGAGGATATCATGAAATGGATTGATCCAAATTCTCGCCCCCTGATCATTCAATTACCACTTCCCTGGTACAGCAGGCTGCATGAAGCGTGGCATCTTCCGCCTCCACCTTACGAATTTAGCTCCAATAATCATTCGTCACCTATCACACGGTGAACGCCTAAGAGAATGCGATGGAGATACCAGTAGCCATGCGATGAGATGCCGACAGATGACCGAATGGCGTTATGACCCTGGAATAACCGATGCAACTGCCCCATTCATGGAAAACACACTGTTTAATCGGACTATTAACAATCGCCTGTCTCTGCCCACCCTTAGCCGCGAGTTCGGAAGAAAATAGTAGCCGATTTGTGTCTAAGCATGGGCTGCCCGGAGTCATTGTTTTTATCCACGGATTAACTGGAAACTCTAAAACAACGTGGGGCAATCAGGAGGAAAATGTTTATTGGCCAGACCTTATCGCCAGTGATAGCCAGCTAAACAATTACTTCGACGTTTATGTGGTCAATTACTTGTCCCCTCTTTTCACTCGTGCGCAATCCATTGAGGAGCTCACGACGCAACTCCTCTCCGAACTGAATGATGCTAAGCTGTTTGAACAGTATAAGTCCGTAGTACTCATAGCTCACAGCATGGGTGGACTTGTCGCAAAGAACATGCTCATCAAGCTTAATACCCCGGGTGAAGTCAAGAAACTAAGACAAGTTAAAACCATCATTTACATGGGAACGCCCGCCCAGGGTGCTCGGGGTGCCTGGTGGCTTCAATGGTTTAGCTGGGATCCACAGGTCAAGGATCTCTTGCCCGCCGATACAAACACGTTTCTCCAGGGTATCGACAATAATTGGCGTCAACTTATCGATGAGCGGAATCGGCTCGGTGAAATGTTTCCCAAATCATTTTGTGCATACGAAACACATCGCACAAAAGGAGTACCAATTGTTGACAGAACCTCTGCCCAAACTTGGTGCGATTCAGAGATGCAAGGTATGCCATACAATCATGTGGAAATTGTTAAGCCGGCAAGACGCGATGGAGATGTTCGCTATGAGTGGACCCGTGCCCGAATTTTGCAAGCTGTACCAGTCAGCTCTCCTACTATCACAGAGTCAGTGTGCGACCGCAGCACCCGCATACAATCAGTACAGGATAACCTGCGCCCTCGTGTGCGCGTCTCAGTCTTTAAACATGGGGGAAGTCAGGAAGCATTTGGTCAAGTTCTTGGGTTAATTAAAGACAGACTGATCAACATCCGTGACAAGCTGTCCGATCCTAAAGACGGGGAAAGGCAATATCTATCAACTCTCACCGAATGCATTATGGATGGAAGCCTTACCGTCGATGAGCACACACGGCAACGCTTCTGGGATGATACGTATTCACTAGAATTAATCGATGGAGTAGTTTTCCAACAACCCTCGGGCGACGCTCGTGCCAGAAGCACAATCTACTTGGGTGCCCTTGGGGGAAACTTCAAACAAGTAGCCTTAGACATACGAGTATCACCAGATACCTTTGGAACGATCAAAGACCTTTATTCCCTCGCAACCATTTATGCGTTACTTATGGACGCCAAACGGCTGCAGAAGCCCGTCGCCGTCCGCCTTCACTACCTTCATACAGCCCTAACCCTCTCAAAAGATATCCGATCACCAACCGACGATATCAAACAGCTGCAAAAGGTTCTTAAAGAAGAAGCCCAAATCCTGAAAGCGAAGAGGGCTCCATGAGGTTTGTATTTCGGAGCGTTCTCCTGTCGTTGTCTTTTGGTTTCTTGCTAGGTTCTCCCGCTATTGCTGGTGGGAGCAACGATCTTGTCACAATTTATATCCCCGCATTTAATGGTCCTCGTGAATTAGGATTGAATGTTGCCACCGTATTAAATCTGCAGATTTGGCGGACACTTCGAATGGCGGCAGAGCATAAAACCTTTGGCAGAGGACTCGTGGTCTGGGAAACCCAACCTTTGACCTCTCAATCGTTTGAATCCGCTGATGAGCTGGCCCGCGTTGGCCTGGACTTGAGTGACGGAAAGCGCGTGTACCCCCAATTAGTATTCTGGGGAAACACCAGAGAATTCGGGGGTGGTATCGTGGTGGAATGCTTCCTTTCTATCCCGCCTTCTTATACCGGGAATGCTCGAGATAAGTGGGCAGTGACAATCCATAAAGATGGGATTGATCACCACATTCATGCTGACCTTCCCCAACGTCGTTATGAATTCTCGACAATAACCCTAAGCAAGGACTTAGTCGATACCTACAGCAAACCCACCGCCTTACAAATTTATCCAACCCGTGATGCTAAATATCCCATCGGAAGCGTTGGAAAGACATATGAAGCTCGCCAACAGCTGGATGGATGGGTGCTATTGGAATCGGACGGACTGGTGGGGTGGGTACCGTTGCCAAAACTCTCCAAGAATAGAAATGAGCTGGTCGACTTTGTTGGGGGTGTTATACGAATCCTTCGTTCGGATTGGAATGGTGCGAACGCGCTTTTTGAGAAAGTCGTGCGAAATGCTCAGGCACCCTCTGCTCTTAAGGTCGATGCCCTTCTGTACCAGGTCATGGCAAAAAGCAAAGCGGGACAAAACCCTGAGGAAACTCTTCAATTGGTTCGCCATCTAGCGCCATTCTACCGAGCCACAACTATGTATTCTGTCATGTCAAAACTCGATGCAATGAGCAGAACAGCTAGTGAGGGACACCCGAACAAGGGAACGAAAACGATAATTCAGCAAATCGAAACAGAACTCAGTGATGGTCAACAATTGTTTCTTCCTGATGATCCTTGGCTTACCGCTGTCATCCAACTATTGCATACCCTGCGAACCGGGTAACATTTGATTCCGACCATCATTGGCGTGCCATTTTTATTGCGCAAAGAAATCTGGAAACAGAACCTTCAGGCTCCTGGAATCAGGACGCGTCAAACGGAGTCACAATTGCTAGCCTGGCTATGAGGCTCTCATACGTCAGTCGAACGTCACGGAAGCACAATTGTGGCCAATTTGAAGAAGGCCGATGTGGCCGCTCGTCAATGCGCCTTGGCGACACGTTAAAGACTCTGTCGGTCGTCCGCTCCCTTCTGATTTCGTGCAGACCTGAAGAAACAATGAATTTGTCGACTGCTGCCTCGCTCACATGTATATCCACGCCGGAGGTTTTCGTCAGAGAATCGGTAGACACTTCAGGTCTATTTCAGTTATTATTCGCGTTCTCTTCTTCACGCGTCCGATCGTGCTGTGGCGGTGTAGCTCAGTTGGTAGAGCAGCGGACTCATAAGCCGCGGGTCACCCGTTCAATCCGGGTCACCGCCACCAATAAATCCCACAACTTATCACTCCGCTGCTCGTCACCGCTGGCCCCCTGTCACGGTTCCGTCACGGTTCCACTTAACTCTTCAGACAGGCCTTCTGGCGCCACCAGTTTTTCTGCCCCCGCTTCACCCGTCTCCTTCTCCTCTCGTACTGCCACTGTGTCAGGGACTGGACAAATCTCCGTTTTCCCAAACGCGGCGACTTTTTCCACTTCATTACGAAGATGGGTGTCGCTGAGATGAGCGTATCGCTTCACCAGAGCCGTCCCACTGTGCCGCAACAACTCGGCAATCGTGCCCTCCATCGCCCCAGCCATCGCCAAGCGGGATGCGAAGGTATGTCGGAGCGTGTGCCAGGACACCCGATCCAAACCTCGTGCTTTGACTGTCGGAGATACACCCGCCGATAAAAGTTTCGTGGATCCACATGCGTGGCTTGATTCTCGCTGGGAAAGACCCATGGCGAACCAATGATCGGACGCTGGCCTTGGTTGACAATCGCCTCCGCCTCGGCCACTGCTTGCCGTTTAGCAGCTTCATCAGCAAGTTGGCTCAAAATGCCTCTCGCCTCCTGATTCAATCGAACGTATTGAACCCTCCCCGCCTTAGTTTTTGGCAACGTAATGAGCCCTCGTTCCAGATCGACATACTCCCAACGAAGGCTAAATTGCTCCATCTGGCGCATGCCCGTGAGAATCGCCAACCGAACCCACCGCGCATGCTCAGGAGTCAGCGCATCGCACAGCATCTTTTCTTCTTGGGGCGAAAGATAGCGGGTTCTGCCAGTGGATTCCCGGAACATTTTGATCTCGCTCATCGGATTGGCGAACAGTTTCGTGTCCCGGATGGCCTTATTGAGCACCCGACGCAAGAAGCCCATGTACCGATTCACGGTCTGAGGCGTCCGCCCATCCTCGGCCAACCTGGTTCTGGCCTTTTCCAAGGCCGATGCCGTGAGAGCATTCAGCCGGGCCCCAGGAAACAATTCCAGCCATTTCTTCTTGAATCGCTCCTCATCCCGTTTCGATCGCCCAGTAAACGTCTCCAAGTAGTCGTTCAGCACTTCTTCCAGCTTTGCAAACCCACCCTGCTGGTACCGTTCCGGGAAAAACCGCCCCAACTTCTGCTCCTGTTTCGCCTTTTCGTAAAACTCCCTGGCAAACGTTTTCGTCTTGAACCATCCAAACCGCCGTTCCTTCCCTTCATGGTAGAGCCGCACATACCACACCGGCTTGCCGGCCGAATCTTTCTTTGGCAGCAACCCCCGATCCTTCTCCCCTGCACGCGGCCATCACTCACCGACCTTTCTTCCCGTTTGCGACGACACCCTGGTTAAAATGCTGCTCGAGCAAGTACCGAATGAATCCGCTCGCCGTCGTGCCCTCCTGCCGCAAGGCATCCAACTGCGCCTTGATCGGCTCCGGCACTTGAATCAACAACCGAACCATCTTCATCAATTTCACCTCCTTTCGCATGCTAATTTTACTATCATATGATAGTAAAACATGTCAAGCTAATGTCTTGACGCTCGAGCCGGTAGCTTGCTATCTTCCCGCCATGCCACGAGTTCCACCAGAGGGCACCGGCGCCTCGGAATTTTCGGGACATTCCCCGCGACCTCATGCGGAAGGTGAAGATGGCGGCTGCCCACGAAGGAAAAACCGTTAAAGACTTCCTAGTCGAGCTAGCGCAGGCGAGAGTCGGAGAATTGGAGCGAGCGGGGATCTTGCCGAAAGCCAAGTAAGCACATAGCTGCGGATTTTCGCCATATCGGCCAGTTTGAAGGTTTTCCTCTGCCATGGATTACAACGAAGCGCAGACCCGTGCCGCCCTCATCAATCCCCAGCTGGCCGCTGCCGGCTGGAAGCTCAACGATCGAACGCAGGTTCGCTTTGAGGTACCAGTCGCAGGTTATGATCCTACCCCCTGGAACGGATACACAGACTTCTGCCTCTACGACAGCTCTGGCTGTGTGCAGGCGGTGATCGAGGCCAAGCGCACCGCACGAAACGCTCGCGAGGGGGAGGAGCAACTCCGTCACTACGTCACTGAGATTGCCAGACAACAGCCATTTGAACCGTTCGGGTTTATGTCGAATGGGCTGAACACCTACTTCTGGGAGGTGGGTCTGGCCCATCCACGCATGGTCGCCAGTTTTCTCACGCCAGATGACCTCACCCGTCTCCCGCTTTATCCGTCGAGAACAGCCAGAACCACTCATCACTACCCTCATCAATAACAACATCGTTAACCGGGCCTATCAGCATGAGGCGATCCGTCGCGTGGCTGAATCATTTTCCGAGGGCAGACGCCGTGCGCTCCTTGTGATGGCAACGGGCACGGGGAAGACGCGCACCGCGATGGGGCTCGCGGATATTTTCCTCCGCAGTTCCTCGGCACAAAAGAGTTTGTTCCTCGCCGATCGGGATACGCTGGTCGAACAGGCTCTAAATGATGGGTTTAAGCTCATTTACCAAACGAGCCCCGGATACGGGTCCACACACCTCCAGCATTGATAAAGAAAAGCGTCTCTACGTCGCCACGTTGCAGACAATGGGGCGCTGCTTTAGCAGTTCAGCCCTGGCTTTTTCGATCTCATTATCTTCGATGAGGCACACCGCTTCGATTTTCAATCGCTTTACCGAGGTGATCGGAATATTTCGACGCTCGCATGGTTGGTCTCACTGCCACGCCCGCCGCCTTCATCGACCGCGACACCTTTCGCACTTTCGATTGCCGGGACCGAGGCCCTCGACATTTCTCTACACCTACCAGCAAGCGGTGTGAGGAGAAGCGCCTAGTGGATTTCCGGCTCTACCAGGCCCAAACGGGGTTTCAACGCAGAGGAATTAGAGGCGTGGATCTCAGCGAAGAGGACCGCAATACCCTCATCTCACAGGGGATCGATCCAGACGACTTGGACTATAGTGGAACCGACATCGAGGTCATGGTGTCTAACCGCGACACTCTTCGTCGCCAGTGGGAAGAAATCATAGATGTCTGCATCAAGGATCGAAGCGGCAACCTCCCTGGTAAAACGATCCTGTTTGCCATGACAAAGGACCACGCTAGACGGGTTCGAGAGGTGTTTGAAGAAATGTTTCCACAGCATGTGGATCTGCTGCAGCTCATCCACCATGGGGTGGAGCGGGTCCACGACGGCGCCTATGGTGACGGACTCATCAGTAAGTTCAAGAAACAGGACAAGCCTCGGCTGGCGGTCTCGGTGGATATGCTAGACACAGGAGTAGATGTGCCAGAAGTTGTCAATCTTGTGTTCATGAGGCCTGTCCAATGGAGAATCAAGCTCTGGCAAATGATCGGACGAGGTACGCGGAACCAGGAGGTTTGTAAGTTCCTGGATCGCCTCCCAAACGGGGAGAAAACTGAGTTTCTGATAATCGATTTCTGGCAGAACGACTTCGGAAGACAGACCGAAGACCGGCTCCCTGCCGAGATACCACTGCTCATCCGGCTATTTAACACGCGCCTTGACATCCTCGCCGCCAGCCTAAACGACCGTGAAGGTCCCGCCCATACTCAGGCGATCTCAGACTGCCGGGCGATGCTGATGCGGGTTCCAACGGGCTCATTCCCCATCCGTAAAGTATGGACTGAAGTCGAGGTAGCGTGGACCGAGGCGTTTTGGTCCCTTATCACGGAGGAAAAACTCCGCTTCCTCCGTCTACGCGTCGCGCCATTACTACGATTCGTACCAGATGTGGATGTCAACGCGGAGACGTTTACCCATAAAGTTGAACGGCTGAAGCTTCAGACGATGCAAGGCAGCCCTTCTCCTACCCTACTCCTGTCCATCTCTGAAGACGTGAGCCGTCTTCCGCAGCATGTGCGCGAACATCCTGTGAAACAGACGTCTGTTCGTTTGGCTCTTTCAACGATCTTGGCCGAAGCAACTCCACTTCAGCTCAGCCAACTCATCATCGACCTCGCTCACGAGATGAGGAATGAGCGCCGAGCCGAGAACAGCTTTCTCACAATCGATTTGCCCGACTTCATGGCAGATCAGGGTTATATTCTCATGGGACCGACAGGGCAGCCCGTCCATGTAGAAGAATATCGTCGCCGCGTGGAACAGCGGATTCTCGGCATCACCGACCAACATCCGGCCATGTGCGCCATCCGCCAGGGTCGAGAACCCAGTGAAGACCACCTCATCGACCTGGAGCGGGTGCTTCAGAACGGGTTAGGGGGCGGAGACATTCAGCTCTCGCCCAAGACCGCCCGCCAAGCCTACGGCGTAAACTTAGACAACCGCCTTGGCTTTCTTGGATTCTTACGCCATGCCTTGGGCCTCGATACCATACCCGATTACGAAGCCGTGGTAGCTCGGAGCTTTCAAGAACACATCACCAACCACAACTATACGGGCGACCAGATTCGCTTCCTCCGCTCCGTGCAGGAAGTGTTCGTGACCAAGCGTCGCCTCTCGGAGATTGATCTCTATGAGCCGCCACTGAACCAATTCGGCCGCAATGCGGTCGAAAGATTCTTTACGCCCGCCCAGATCAAAGACTTGGTGGATTTGACCGACCATCTCGCGGCATAAGATCGTCAAAAGCAATGATGCTTCCTCAGTGAGGTTTGGTTGTAGCACCCATCGAAACGGGTTCACCTAGCATTTCAACTTCTCTGGAAGTGAACCGCAAAAGGAAATCGTAGATGCTGACAAATGCAACTCTTCGATCCAAAGTCGATGCCCTGTGGGACAAGCTCTGGTCCGGAGGGCTGAACAACCCGTTGGACGCAATTGAGCAGTTGTCCTTTCTCTTGTTTTTGAAACGACTTGATGAGCAAGAACAGGACGCGGAGCGCGCTGCCCGTTTGCGGGGAACCGAGTACACGCCGCTCTTTCCCAAGACCGAGAAGGGGGAGAAGCTTCGTTGGTCCTTTTGGAGTCAATTGCCAGCTGAGCAATCCCTCAAACAGGTCAAAGAACATGTCTTCCCCTACCTCAAAAACCTGGGACACAAAGCCGGTTCATTTGGCGAACAGATGGCGAATGCCGAGTTCAAAATCAACAAGCCGAGCCTCCTGATCGAGGCTTGCCGTGCCATCGAGGGGATGGAGATTTCAGCCCAAAACCAGGATGTCCAGGGTGACCTCTATGAGTACCTCCTCAGTAAGCTCAACACCGCAGGTACAAGCGGCCAATTCCGAACTCCACGCCACATCATTCGCATGATGGTTCAAATAGTTGATCCCCGCCCCCATGAACGGGTCTGCGATCCTGCTGCCGGGACGTGCGGCTTCCTAGTGAACGCCTGGCAACACCTTCTTGAAGCCCACACAGATCCTCGTGATCTGTCATTCGACGAGGAAGGGTGGCCACACGGTCTGACAGGGGCCAAACTCACCAAGGAAGAGTGGGACTTCGCCCAAACCAAAGCCTTCACAGGCTTTGACAGCGACTCAGGCATGACCATGCTCCGGATCGGCAGCATGAACCTCATGCTGCACGGGCTGGCATCTCCCAATTTTCATTATGCCGATACGTTGTCGAAGGGGTTCACGCAAGAAAAGCTTTATGACGTGGTACTTGCCAACCCTCCCTTCAAGGGAGCAATTGATACCACTGACGTGAATCCAACATTACCTACCAGAGTCAAAAAAACCGAGATCCTTTTCCTCCATCTGTTTCTGCGTCTATTAGATATGGGCGGCCGTGCCGCCGTCATCGTCCCGGACGGCGTCCTGTTCGGCTCCTCCAATGCCCATGTCGAAATCCGGAAGAAACTCATTGAAGAGAACCGTCTCGATGGAGTGATCTCCATGCCTTCCGGAGTATTCCGGCCCTATGCAGGTGTCTCTACGGCTGTCCTCATTTTCACCAAAGGCGCGTCCACTGAGCGGATCTGGTTCTACGACATGGAACATGATGGTTTTTCCCTCGACGACAAACGCCAACGGGTAGCAGAGAATGACATCCCGGATCTGCTCACCTGCTGGCAACATCGCTTTGACACCAAGTTTCAGAAGAAGCGCGACACCCGCCTGGCTGAATTGCAAAAGCAGATCGCCCCTCTCACGGCCGTTCGAATCCATCACCAGGCAATCATCCACCGACTTAAGTTTGAGGAGGTGGTCAAAAAGGACTCGGACAAGGCCCGCATGGCTCGCGAGCAGGCTGAAGCTGAACTGGCTGAGCTCCAGGCCCGCATTACTCCCTCACAAGACGAAATCAACCAACTCACCCGACAGTTTTGGGTATCTAAAGACCAAATTGTAACTGAGAAGTACGACCTCTCTGTCAGTCGCTACCGACAGATTGGGCAGGACGAAGTGTTTTACGAAAAGCCAGGCCTTACACTCGAACGCCTCGCCAACTTGAATCCGTAGCAATAGACAGGATTAGCGCATTAGAAAGGACGCTCTCCACACAGTGAAAACACGCACGGTCCAACTTAGTGATGTGGCTTCAGTTTTTAATGGCAAAACGCCCAGTAAAGCCGACCAGCGTAGGTTGGGCCATCCCGTCCTCAAAATTAAAGATGTTGATGACGTTGGCTCCTTTGTCGGGCACTTCGGTTCTTTCGTGGATCGAGAACTTGCCGCCGCGTTGCCAGATAAGCTGGTGAAGGAGGGCGACACACTCATTTTAAATGCGGCACATAATGCGGAATATGTTGGGTCGAAGAGTTTCTTTGTTCAAGGTTCAGTGGTCGGTGCACTGGCAACGGGTGAATGGCTACTTGTGCGGCCTACACCCGGCGTAGTTGATCCTGCCTTCATTCATTTCTGGTCGCAACATACGACAACCCGCAAGCGAATCAGCGGCTTGGTAAAAGGCATCCATCTCTATCCAAACGATGTTGCGGACATTCCCATCGAATTACCGCACTATGCAGAGCAGCAGAGAATCGCCAGAATTTTGGAGCAGGCTGACAGGTTGCGCCGCACCCGCCGCTACGCCCTCGACTTCAGCGATACCTTCCTTCCCGCTACTTCTTATTAACTTTTTCGGTGATCCGCTACGGAACGAGCGCGGATGGAAAGTAATGCCATTGAAAGCGGTCGCCCAAAAGATCACGGACGGGGAACATCTGAATCCCAGATTCGTGCTCTCTGGCATCCCAATTGTCATGGCAGAGCAAGTTGAGGACTCTGGCGTCAACCTGGTTTCATGCAAAAAAGTCTCCGAGGATGATTTTGCCAAGTTCACCAAGAAATGCGCGCCGAGATGGCACGATGTCCTTATTGTAAGCCGTGGAGCGACCATTGGCAGAACCTGTGTTGTAAATACGGATAAACAATTCTGTCTTATGGGTAGCGTTATTTTGTTGAAGGTCAATCCTGAAGTGATTTATCCGCACTTCCTGTCCTCGCAGCTAAAATCAGCACATTATTCAGCAACACTGAAAACAACTTCAGGGTCTTCGGCTCAACAAGCGATCTATATCTCCCACTTGGAAGAGAAGACAGTTATTGTACCGCCAACGCTTATATAAAATTCAGCTCTATCGTCGAACGGTATGAGCATCTCCGCACAGTTCAACGAGAGGCCTTGCGCCAAGCCGAGCACCTCTTTCAATCCCTGCTCAATCGCGCCTTCACGGGTGGATTATGAAACAGGATCTCACGGATGCACTCAGAAAGCTTCGCAGCGAACTGGCGCATGCCGCCAAACGGCTCTCGCCAATTGACGTCGCTCAGCGCCTGAAGGCGATGTCTTCGGCTTAAACCCTCAAGAAGACACCCGCCCTCATTCCCACTGTCGTCAAAGGTCCAGAAACCGGGATGTACCACATTCCAGCCAATCTTCTGACAGTTCTCACTCAACTCGTGTCAGGTATGTCTCCTGAAGTGATCTGCGACCCTTGGGCTGGTCTAGGTGCAGTAATTTCGGCCATTAAGGAAGCGACTCAGGCGCGTGAGGCTCTAGCCATTTACAGCAAACGAACATGAGGCCGCCCTCGGGACAGTTGTCACGGAAGGCGTCCGCTGGCATGTGGGTTCCCCAATAGATTTCTTCAATGATCTCAGGGATTCCGTGGGAGCGATGGGGCAACGCATCGATGTAGCGGCCACATACTTCCATTTGGGGCAAGGCATCTCGAGCCCATATTTGTCCCTACCCTCACTCATGGCCCACTGAAGCTGCGTGATGACTTGGGACATCTGATCTTGGTGGCGACTGCGTTACGACTGTCGGAGAACGGCATCGGTCTTTTCGTGGTCTCTAACAGTTTCTTTTGGTCAGCCCGTTCGGTGAAGCATCACTTTAAGGATTTGGGGTTGGGCATCGAAGCAGCGCTGGCACTCCCGGCCGGGGCATTTGCCCCCTATATGAATATTCAGACGACACTCGTCGTCGTTGGCAGGCGATCTTTTGATCGGATGTTCGTGGCACAACTCTCTAATGAGCCACGCACGAATGCCGAAATCGTTGCAAATTTTAAAGCGCAGCGGGATACAGGAGGGATCGATCTCGGTCGCCTTGTTGAACCACGAGGTGCTGTTCGGATTCTATCGTGTTTCCCTATTAACCTT
>JASGJV010000030.1:0-172331 GCA_049840695.1 Nitrospira sp. | reverse complement strand
TTGTGTGTGTATTCATTAAGATTACGTATTGCTAAGGTTAATGGGAAATGCAATAAATCCAAACAGCACCTACCGTGACGACTTGATCAAAACCGCACGCCAGATCAGAATCACCCATTGCTGCGCCTGCCCCGCTTCCCCTCGAAAATCCACCCCGTACTGACTGTACTGCACGCTGATATCGACCGAAAGAGTCTGCGCGACCAGAAATCGCACTCCCACTTGGCCTGATCAAATGGCCTGCGACATGATTACCAGGAACCAGGCAAGATACCTCCGGCCAGTAACCCTACATAGGGAACCGCCCGGTCCTCCAACAGTCAGAAACAGCACATGGGGATGATGCGGCTGATCGGTTTATGTTTGGGAAATCCAGGATATCGATGGAGTTATTCCAGCGAGGATTGACGAATAGCGAATGCTGGTCGGTATTGAACTCCTGGTATGGATGCTGAAGAACTGATAAATGGCCCGAACCTCGAGATTGCCGTAGCGTACGGCTGTAATCCCAGCTGCACGCCGATCTCACGGTCGTCCGGCGCAAAGGTCTGCTGTCGCAGCATCACATCGACATTAAAGGGCCGGATGGGAAATTCAAGCATCGCCTCCTGAGCCATCACCGGCGTCAGAGGCAGCACCCAGGCCCAGACCGGCGCAGACAGCCAGCAGGCCAAGGCGATCCGTAGGTGGCCACTCAAGACCGTTGTCCGCATGACAGACCTTCGGAAGTGAGCCTGGTCGAGTGTCTCTGTCGGTCAACACGGTGCAAGCGCGTTACCGATCGGACGGAGCGGAGCCGCCGGAGATGCATGACTTCATCATTTCCGCCTGACAACGCGCACCCTCGAGCGTAGAACGGCGCGCGGCCTCCAGGAGATCCTCCGGAGCCGCCGTGCCGCTCACCACATCGACCAAGGCATGGTCAGGAACGCTCTCCAGGTCCACGCGGACGACGCCTGCGACTTGCGCCAGCTCCGCAGCGATATTCCGTCGAAAAGAGGGACAGTCTGGGCCGGATAAGAAAAGCGCTATTCTCTCGCGCGAGGTGTCGGCACTGGCTGGACTCACGAGGCACCCAACGGACAGGAGCAAGCAACTCAGCGTCATCCCAGGACATCGCATCGGCATCTCCCAGAAACCACGATCCATGAGTAAATGGTCTCGTCATCATGCGTCTCTCATAATAAGCGGCCGGCCCGGTCGGGCCGGCCTGGTTGAGCGATCGTTAGGGCTCCTTCACCCCGCTGATCCCGGTTTGCGGAGTCGCCACCTCCCAGGGCACCATCGGCATCAAGGGCGCCGGTTTCGCATCCGGCCCCGCCAGCAACACCGCAATCGCGCCGCGCAACGCACCCGTCAAGGAATGCGTGACGAGCGGATACGCTCCGGCGGATTCCACCACGACATCAAAGGTGGCCGCGCTGCCCGGACCCACCACGTACGTCTGCACGCCCTTCAGGTTGTTGGCGGGATTGCCGCTCTCGTACACGTTGTCCCAGATTTCACCAATCGGATGGAACGAGAGAACTCGTTCGGTCCGGCGTTGACGAAATAGATACGGACGCGCTCCCCGGCTTAGCGTCGTTTCCCCCGCCGGTCACGAAGGGGTGAGATTTGAAGATACCGCCGTTGAACATCATCCCGTCATACTTGCGATCGAACATGGCCTGCACATCGCCCGGGTTCTTGAAATATTCGGACTGCACCAGCACATATTCGCGATCGGCCTTCGGCCATACTTTCGCATCCTTCGGATCCACAATGATCGCGCCGAACATGCCGCGCGCGATGTGCTGAATCATGGGCGGCGCGCCGCAGTGGTAGAAAAAGACACCGGGCTTCTTGGCCACAAAGGTGAAGCTGATGCTTTCACCGGCGTTGACCGCTCGATAATTCTTCAAGAAATCGATTTCCGCGGCATGAAAATCCATGGCATGCGGATTCTTGTTGGTGGCCGGATTCGTCAACGTGAAATTCACCGTATCCCCTTCCGTGACCCGCACGACGGGGCCCGGGAACTGCCCGTTGAAGGTCCAGGCCGCATACTTTTCACCGCCGCCGTCAATCACGATATCCGTCTCCACCGCGGTCATCTGAATATCGTGGGTCTTAGCCTGGACGGACAGCGCCATACTCGCCACCATCCCCAGCGTCAACCCCAACAGCGACGCCGTCTTGCACCGACTGCGTCTGTGATTACTTTTCCATGCCTGTTCTTGCATTTCCGCCTCCTATGATTGAATCAGCGCCTGTACGAGATTCGTCTTCATGTGCATCATTCGTAGCGCTCGAAGGATGCTCGCCTGGTTGCACCATAAGGCAGACGACATCAATAAAACATGACAATAGTCATGTTTTTAGAATATCCGACTTGTCGTGAAAGAAATTACGTGGAAGCGAGAGTTTGAGACCTGGAAAGATCGCGAATAAGCAGACGAGCGGCCGTTCCGGACACGAGACGATCCTTCTTGAAGCGCGCCATGATCCGGATGGCGGTTTCGGTGGTGACGCCCACCATGTTCGCCATATCCTGACGCGTCAGACGGACACTGACACGGATTCCGTTCGGCTCCTTCACCCCGCTCCGTTCGGCCAGATTTACCAACAAGGAGGCCAATCGTTGATCGGCACGGTCGAGAGCAAGCACCTTGGCTTTTTCCTGGGCTTCATTGAGCCGGTTTCCCAGATACCGGATGACTTCCATCGCGGCATCCGGGTTCGCCCGGAGCATCTTGAAGTAGGCGTCCTTTTTCATGCGAAGCACACTGACATCGCCCATGGGCTGGGCCGTGCCGGGGTGGGAGGCACCGTCGAAAGCCGAGGCATCGCAACAGAACAAATCACCCGGCATCAGGACTTTGAGCGTGCACTCCTTCCCGTCGAGCGACGACTTGACGCACTTGACCGACCCCTCCTTGACGATGTGGAAGTATTCGGTCGGATCGCCTTCGCGGAAAATGTACTCGCCCTTGCCGTAGCGGGTTTCAGTCATTTCGCCCAGGACCTTTTGGCGATCCTGGGCGCTGAGGATCTGGAGCGGGGAATGGATTTCAACCCGGCAGGAGCGCCGGGACCTGGTCGTTCAGCGGCGGGCTGCTGTCGCGATCTCTTTGGCTGCTTCGACAATCGAGCGTACTCCAATTCCAAAATGATCCACGAGCTCGTCCGGCTTTCCGCTACGTGGAATGTCCCGGACGGCCAACTTGCGAACCCGTACGCCTTCTGATGCCAAGGCGCTCAAGACGGCGTCGCCGATGCCGCCGTGCGCGTAATGATCTTCGACCGTCAGGAACCGCCCGCCCGTCGCTCGCGCACAGTCGATCAAGGTAGCCTGATCGACGGGAACGATACTGTATAAATCTACCACGCGGGTCGCGATGCCGGCTGCCTTCAGTTGGTCGTGGGCCTTGAGGGCTTCGAACAGCGTGACACCGGCGGCCACAATCGTCAGCTGGTCGGCGGCACTCTGGCGCAGAACTTTTGAGCCGCCGATCCGGAACGTCTCGTCCGCGCCATAGATCACCGGAGTCTTGGGACGACCGGCGCGTAGATAGACCATGCCCTTGTGGGCCGCGGCCGACTCCATCAATTTGTACATCGACAGGCCATCGGACGGGTAGAGCACGGTCACCCCGGGCTGGGTCGAACATCATGGCGAGATCTTCGAGTCCCATCTGAGAAGGGCCGTCTTCACCGATACTGACGCCAACGTGAGTCCCCACCAGCTTAATGTTCGACTGGCTGATCGCCGCCATGCGAATAAAATCATAGGCGCGCGTGAAAAACGCCGCGAAGGTGGCGACGAACGGAATCTTGCCGCAGGCGGCAATGCCGGCCGCAGCGCCCAGCATATTCTGTTCGGCGATAAAATTTTCGAGGAACCGGTCCGGAAACCGTTTACCGAACTTGTCGCTATAGGTGGAGTTCTTCACGTCCGCGTCGAGGGCGACGACCTGCGGGTTTGCCTCACCAAGCGCTAGAAGCGCGGCCCCGAAGGCTTCTCGCGTCGCGACCGAGTCACCCACCTTGTACGGCGCCGGAGCCATCGTTCCCTTCGTGGCGGGAGCCGCCTTGGCCGGGGTCGGCAACAGGATCTGAGGTTGAGTCGAGCTCGGTTTCAATTGGGCCGTCAATTCATCCAGTGCCTTTTGGGTTTCTTCGCCCTTCTTCAGCGGCTTCCCATGCCAATCCGGATGATTCTCCATGATGGAGATGCCGCGCCCCTTATAGGTCTTCGCCAGCAAGATTGTCGGCTGCCCCTTTGTCTTAGCCGCCTCGCCGAACGCCGCGACCAGCGCGCTGATATCGTGACCGTCCACCACGATCGCATGCCACCCGAACCCGCTCCAACGGGCCCGATAGGCCTCCATATCATGCTGCAACATCGTCGGATCGCTTTGCCCCAAACGATTCACGTCCACGATCGCGCAAAGATTGTCCAGCTTCGCCTGCCGGGCCACTTCCGCCGCCTCCCAGACCGATCCCTCGACCGATTCGCCGTCGCCCATCAAGACGTAGGTACGGTAGTCGGTCTTGTCGATCGACTTCGCATTAAACGCGAGACCGACACCGGCCGGCAAACCCTGGCCCAAGGAACCGGTCGCCATGTCAACGAACGAGAGGCGGGGGGTGGGATGCCCTTCGAGATCGGAGCCGAGCGTGCGCAACTTCAACAATTCCGACTTGGGAAATAATCCTGCTTCAGCCCAGGCTGCATAGAGCAGGGGGGCCGCATGGCCCTTGGAGAGGACAAACCGGTCGCTGTTCGGCAACTTCGGATTCTTGGGGTCGTACCGCATGACCGAGAAGAACAACACCGCGAGAATGTCCGCAGCCGAGCAACAGCTGGACGGATGTCCGCTCCCGGCTTCGGTCGTCGCCTTGACGCTATCGATGCGAAGATGGGTCGCCTTGTTGGCTAAGGCAGTCAAGACTTCAGGCGTAGCGGTAGAGGCAGCAGAGGCAGTCATGCGCGATCCTTTCAGGATGGATGGAACTGATAAATCCGAGTGTCTGGATGATTAGTATGGCGAGAGGCAGACCGCCATCTCAACAGATGGAAACTAACAAATGGCATGGATGGAGTCAATGAACGCATGTCCCTGCAAACCAGCCATCGCCAGCAGTGAATTCTTGACACGATAGAATCAACTCGTTAAGATCGCCTCGCCTTTAACGCTCATCCTGTGAGGTGGGTAAGGAGCTCATGATCATGATGCACGGCACAAGCCGTCGGACAACCCGCACCTTCTCATCCGCGCCGGAGGGGAAGGTTTTTTTGTGCCTGCAGCCGAGCACCCGCCCATGACCACAACCCCGAGCAACCGGCAGGAGCGCGTCGTGATGGACCCGGGGGATATTGCCCGCGCCGTGACCCGTATCGCCCACGAAATCCTGGAACGGAATAAAGGCATTCAAGATCTCGCCCTGGTCGGTATCAGAACAGGGGGCGTCCACCTGGCGCATCGACTCGTGCGCCGCATCCATGATATTGAAGGCACGCAGATCCCGATCGGCGAGTTGGATATTACGCTTTACCGTGACGACCTCTCGCTGCGCAAGGATCAACCCATCCTCCGTACCACCTCGGTGCCGTTCAAAATATCCGATCTGAAGGTCGTGCTCGTCGATGATGTCCTCTTCACCGGCCGGACTATTCGCGCCGCGATGGACGGATTGATGGACCTGGGACGACCGGCGGAAATTCAACTGGCGGTACTGGTCGATCGCGGTCACCGGCAATTGCCGATCAAAGCCAACTATATCGGGAAAAACATTCCCACCTCGCGCGACGAGGCCATTGAGGTCCATCTCGAAGAAAACGGGGAAGAGGACCGCGTGGTCATCCTCAGGGCGTAACCGGAGACATTGTCGTGGGGCTCAAACGAAAAGACCTGCTCAGCCTGACCAACTTGTCAGCTGCCGACATTGCCTTGATCCTGGACACCGCGGATTCCTTCAAAGAAGTCTCCGGGCGGGAGATCAAGAAGGTCCCGGCCTTGCGAGGCAAAACGGTCGTGAACCTCTTCTTCGAGCCGAGCACGAGAACCAGAACGTCGTTTGAACTGGCCGCCAAACGGCTCAGCGCCGATGTCATCAACTTTTCACCGTCGTCCAGCAGCGTGGTGAAGGGCGAAACACTGCTGGATACCGCGCGCAATATCGAAGCCATGCAGGCGGATATCATCGTGTTGCGGCATTCGTTCGGCAGGCGCGGCGGAAACGCTGGCGCGAGGCGTCAAATCCTCCGTGATCAATGCCGGCGACGGGTGGCACGAACATCCCACTCAGGCCCTGCTCGATCTGTACACCATCCGCAGCCGGGGCATGGAGTTCTCTGGGCTCAAGGTGGCGATTGTCGGCGACGTCGCACACAGCCGTGTGGCCCGCTCCAATATTTTCGCCCTCACGACACTCGGAGCGGAGGTGCGGGTCGTTGGACCACCGACGATGATTCCCCTGCACCTCAACCAACTCGGCGCCCAGGTCTACTACAACCTGGATGACGGGTTGCGGGGCGTGCATGTGATCATGATGCTGCGCCTTCAGCTCGAGCGCCAGGGGCGCGCCTTGTTCCCGACCATTCGCGAATATGCCCGGGAGTACGGGTTAACCAACGAGCGGGTCAAACTGGCTGAGCCGGGCGCGATCGTCATGCATCCGGGCCCCATCAACCGGGGCGTCGAAATCGCACCGGACGTGGCGGACAGCCTGTCGTCGGTGATCCTCGATCAAGTGGCCAACGGCGTGGCGGTGCGTATGGGAATTTTGTATCTCATGTCGGGAGCCAATGCGTAGGCCGTGATGATTCCTACTCCGGCAGGAATCACCCGCACATGACACACTGGTTTCTAAGGTCTAATTGGGGGGAGTTGAACAGCGCATGATGATTTTTCTCAAGGGCGGTCACGTCATCGATCCCGGACGCGTCAACGGCGTCGCGGATGTCCTCATTGACAACGGAAAGATTGCCGCGGTCGGGCCGACGCTCGCCGCACCGGCCGGCGCGACGGTGATTCAGGCTGCGGGGCAGTTGGTGCTCCCGGGCTTCGTCGATCTCCATGTGCACTTTCGCGAGCCGGGTTTTGAATACAAGGAAACGATTCAGTCAGGAACAGACGCGGCCGTGGCAGGAGGTTTCACCACGGTCTGCGCGATGCCCAACACCAATCCTGTGAACGACAACCAGGCCGTCACCGAATTCATGCTGGAGCGGGCGAAAGCGGCAGGCACCGCCAACCTCTACCCGATCGGCGCCATCACGAAACGATCGGAAGGCAAGGAATTGGCCGAAATCGGCGACCTGCGTCGCGCCGGCTGCGTCGCAATTTCCGACGATGGCAAGCCGGTGATGAATAGCCTCGTGATGCGCCGCGCCATGGAATATGCGCGCGCCTTCGACGTGCCGGTCGTCGATCACTGCGAGGATTTGCATCTCTCCGAAGGCGGCTGCATGAATGAAGGCGTGATTTCGACCGAACTCGGATTACCCGGCATTCCCTCGGCGGCGGAAGATGTGATGGTGGCGCGCAACGTCTCGCTCGCCGAACTGACCGGGGCGCGTCTCCATTTGGCGCACATCAGCACGGCGGGTTCGGTGCGCATGGTGCGGGAAGCCAAGGCGCGCGGGCTCAAAGTCACGGCAGAAGCCTGCCCCCATCACTTTACCCTGACGGAGGAAACGACGCGCGGCTACAACACGCACGCGAAAATGAATCCTCCGTTGCGGACCAGCCAGGATGTGCAGGCGATCAAGGATGGGCTACGCGACGGCACCATCGATGTCATTGCGACTGACCATGCGCCGCATGCGAGCCAGGAGAAACAACAGGAGTTCACCGAGGCGCCGTTCGGCATCGTGGGGCTGGAGACCGCGTTGCCGCTGACGCTGGCCCTGGTCGAAGAAGGGGTGCTCACGCTCGAAGCGGCCGTCGATAAGCTTGCCACGGCTCCGGCCAAGGCGTTCAGTCTCAACGCCGGCACCCTGGAGGTCGGCGCGCCGGCGGACGTGGCCATCGTCGATCCTCATCTTGAATGGGAAGTCGATCCCTCGCGGTTTCGGTCCAAGAGCCGGAACACGCCCTTCGCCGGATGGAAAGTCAAAGGGCGTGTCACCACGACAATCGTCTCCGGGCGGGTCGTGTACGAACTCGATCGCCCCGGACGACCGGCGTAGGACGAGACGATCGTGCGTCAAGGATTGATCGCCTGTGTGACCTGCGAGCTGCTGGCATTGGCCGTCTGGATCGGCGGCCTCCTCGTACTCGTGGCTGCCGTGATCCCCGCCGTGTTCAATACGTTCGGCGGGCAGGATACGGGGGGATTTTTCCTCACGCGCGCGTTCGACGGGTATAATCGGTTGGTGCTGGGCGCAGCGGCAATCATGATCGCAGGCATTCTCTGGCGCGCCTGGTTGTATCAACAGGGGCTGACGGACGAGCCCATCACCAGAGCCGAGTGGTTGTTGCTGGGCGCCATGCTGCTCATGGCCGGTGTGATCACGTTTGTGCTGCATCCTCAAGCGGCCGCCTTGCAGGCGCAGGCCTTTGCCTCTAAAGGGGAAGAGGCGAGGAAAGCCGCCTTTGAGGCGTTCTTTCAGCTACATAAACCGGTACGCGTGCTGTATATCCTGAATGTGGGACTCGGTATCGCGCTGTTGACCCTGCGCGTGCGATCCTGGATTCGAGTCAAGGAGTGATAGTGAAAAAAGCCATTCTTGCGCTGGCCGATGGAACCTGGTTCGAAGGGCGCGCGTTGGGCGCGGAAGGGGAGACCGGCGGCGAAGTCGTGTTCAACACGGCCATGACCGGCTATCAGGAAGTGCTGACCGATCCGTCGTATCGCGGGCAGATCGTCACCATGACGTCTCCGCAGATCGGCAATTACGGCGTCACGCCGGAGGACGTGGAATCGACGAAAATCTGGGCCGAAGGATTCGTCGTCAAGGAATCC
The DNA here is from genome assembly GCA_049840695.1 of Nitrospira sp. GTDB lineage: Bacteria > Nitrospirota > Nitrospiria > Nitrospirales > Nitrospiraceae > Nitrospira_A. The sequence goes on along the minus strand of JASGJV010000030.1, from coordinate 163,379 downwards.
AGCCGCCTGGCGAGTAACTGGCGCGGCAAGGCGACGCTCCAGGAATATCTGCAGGCGGCACAGATCGTGGCGATCGAGGGCATCGATACCAGGGCGCTCACCAGGCACTTGCGGGAGCGGGGCGCCCAACCGGGCGTCATTTCCCACGTCGATCTCGACCCCCGCCGCGTGGCCGAAAAGGCCCGGCAGGCGCCGGGCATCATCGGGCGTGATCTGGCGGCCACCGTCACCTGCGAGCATCCTTATCCCTGGACGGAAGGAACGGGTGATTGGGCCCCGAAGATCACGATGCCCGAACAGGGTGCCGCGAAGGCGCCACGAAAAACCTGGCGCGTCGTCGCCTATGATTTCGGTGTGAAGCAGAACATTCTTCGGCGGCTGGTCGATGTCGGTTGCGAGGTCACCGTGGTGCCGGCCTCGACCTCGGCGAAGGATGTGTTGGCGATGAATCCGCAGGGGTTGTTTCTCTCGAACGGTCCCGGTGACCCGGAGGGTGTGCCCTACGCCATGACGGCGCTCCGTGAGCTCATCGGCCGCGTGCCGATTTTCGGCATCTGCCTGGGGCATCAATTGCTCGGACTCGCCCTGGGCTTCTCCACCTACAAACTGAAGTTCGGCCATCATGGCGCCAATCATCCGGTCATCGACCTGCGCAACAGAAAGGTCGAAATCACCTCTCAGAATCACAACTTTGCCGTGCAGTTTCCCGGCGAAACACCGGTCGTAGGACAGGAACTGCCGATTGTGGATACGCCGTTCGGTCGCGTGCAATTGACCCACACCAGCTTGAACGACGGATCCGTGGAAGGCATGCGTTGCTTGGATCGCCCGGTATTTTCGGTGCAATACCATCCCGAGGCGTCTCCTGGTCCTCATGATTCCGCCTATCTGTTTGAACAATTTATCGCCTTGATGGAGACACACCATGCGTAGTCGGCAGCTCTCGACCGGTCTGCTTGTGCTGGCCCTGGCATTGATGCAGGCCGCCTGCGTCACAATCAACCTGCCGCCGGGCCCCGGCGCGCTTGAAGAACACAAGGTCAGCGGGACCGGCAAAGACAAGGTGCTCTTGATGGATGTGTCGGGCGTGATCAGTTCCGAAAACAAGGACGGATTCTATTCTTCGCCAGGCATGCTCGCCACGGTGAAGGAAGAACTGGAGCGGGCCGCCAAAGACGAACGGGTCAAAGCGATCGTCTTGCGAATCAATAGCCCGGGAGGGACGGTCACCGCGTCCGACATCATGTATCACGAACTCAAAACCTTCAAGACCAGCCGTAAAATTCCAATTGTGGCGTCCATCATGGATGTGGGCGCCTCAGGCGGATACTACATCGCCGCCGCAGCCGATACGGTGCTGGCGCATCCCTCATCGGTCACCGGCAGCATCGGCGTCATTATGCTGACCGTCAATGCCAGAGGCCTGCTCGAAAAGGTCGGCGTAGAAACGAATGCCGTCACCTCCGGTCCCCGCAAAGACATGGGCTCGCCGTTTCGAGCGATGCTGCCGGAAGAACGGGCAATTTTCCAAGGCGTGATCGACGGCTTTTATCAGCGATTCCTGCAGGTGGTCCAGGAAGGCCGCCCGGGCATGAACGGGGAGACCATTAAGAAGCTAGCCGACGGCCGGATCTATTCCGGCGAACAGGCCAAGGCCTCGGGGCTGGTGGATGATATCGGATACCTGGACGACGCGATTGACCTGGCCAAGAAAAGAGCCGGCTTGACGGAAGCGAAGGTCGTGACCTATCGACGGCCGGGCGAATACCAGAACAATGTTTATTCGCGGCTCGTCGCGCCGGCGCCCAGCCTGGCCAGTCTGGCGAACGTCGATCTGCTGTCGGTCGTGCGAGGCGGGTCGCCGCAATTCATGTATCTGTGGATGCCGTAAGCCGGTGAGTTGCTTCCACCGTGCGCGGCTGATTGAATGGAGCAGACGTGATGCATCCGTCAGACCGACATTCAATCGAAACGCTGCTCAAGACGCCGATCGGGCGACGCACGGCCCTCGCTCTTGGGGCGCGCGCCGCCTCGCTGTTGGCCACGACCATGGGGCTTGGAGCAGCAACGGGCCTGCTGCAATCGCTCGGAGGCTGCCAACGGGCACCCGGGACGGCGCGCGACCAGTTCATTTATCTGTCGGAAGAAAAAGAAATGGCGATGGGCCTCTCGGCCTTTCGGGAAGTGCTCCGGCAAGCGCCCTTGAGCGACAATGCCGAGTTGAACGAGATGGTGCACCGGGTGGGAAATCGCATCGCCAAGGCGGCGAACAAACCGGAATACCAATGGGAATTCGCCGTGATTCAGGACGATCGCACGATCAACGCCTTCGCGCTACCGGGCGGCAAGGTTGCGGTGTTTACCGGAATTTTGAAGGTGACCAAGACCGAGGACGGGCTGGCGACCGTCATGGGTCATGAGGTGGCGCATGCGCTGCAGCGCCATGGAGCAGAACGGATGAGTCGCGGCATTCTCGAACAAATCGGACAACTGGCTGCCTTGGGGGCAGGCGCCGCCGTGGGACGGCCGGATGCGGCCATGGCGGCGATGACGGTCTATGGCGTCGGCGTCTCTCTGCCCTTCGACCGCCGCCAGGAATCGGAAGCGGATTTTATCGGTCTGCGCCTGATGGCCGAGGCGGGATACGACCCGCGCGAAGCGGTGTCGTTCTGGGAACGGATGAGCGGCTGTCCGCGCGCCATGATCAACAAGCTCTGCTTTCGTTCGCAACAGGCGATTCCGGAATTCCTCTCGACACATCCGTCCGATGTCACCCGCATCAATCAGATCGAGGCCTGGATCCCGGACGCCATGAAACACTATCATCCCGCAGGAAAGGCTCCGGCAATCCCGTCCGGTCCGATCCAACCCTACCGGCCGCCGGTGGGGCCCATGCCCGAGGCGCCTCTGCCGACCGGCTAACTTCTTTTATTCGAGGTCAATTGTGCCACGACGGACAGACATCCGCTCCATTCTCTTGATCGGCTCCGGCCCCATCGTGATCGGGCAAGCCTGCGAATTCGATTATTCGGGAACCCAGGCGTGCAAAGCGCTCAAGGAAGAGGGCTACCGCGTCATCCTGATTAACAGCAATCCTGCCACGATCATGACCGATCCGGATTTTGCCGACCGGACCTACATCGAACCCATCACGTTCGACGTCGTGGAGAAAGTCATCGAGTGCGAGCGTCCCGATGCACTCCTCCCGACCATGGGCGGGCAGACGGCCTTGAATACCGCCATCGGGCTGGCGAAACGCGGCGTCCTGGAAAAATACAACGTGAAGCTGATCGGCGCGTCAATTGAGGCGATCCACAAAGCCGAGGATCGTGACGCGTTCCGGCAGGCGATGTGGAAAATCGGCCTGCGGGTGCCGGACAGCGGCGTGGCCACGTCACTCCAAGAAGCAGAAGAAGTCGTCCGCCGCACGCAGTTCCCGGCGATTGTACGGCCGTCCTTCACCATGGGGGGAACCGGCGGCAACATCGCCTACAACATTGAAGAGTTCCGGACGCAGGTGGAATGGGGTCTGGCCATGAGCCCCGTTCGTCAGGTGCTCGTCGAACAGTCCGTCATCGGCTGGAAAGAATTCGAGCTCGAAGTGATGCGGGACCTGAAAGACAATGTGGTCATCATCTGTCCGATCGAGAATCTCGACCCGATGGGCGTCCACACCGGCGACAGCATCACCGTGGCACCGGCGCTCACACTGACCGACAAGGAATATCAGATGCTGCGCGATGCGGCCGTGCGGATCATCCGCGAAATCGGCGTGGATACCGGCGGCGCCAATATTCAATTCGGCATGAATCCGGTGAACGGCGACATGGTCGTGATTGAAATGAACCCCCGCGTCTCCCGAAGCTCGGCGCTGGCCTCCAAAGCGACGGGATTCCCCATCGCAAAAATTGCCGCCAAACTGGCCGTCGGCTATACACTGGATGAGATCACAAACGACATCACCGGCGTGACAAAAGCCTCGTTCGAGCCGACCATCGATTACGTCGTCGTGAAAATCCCCCGCTTTGCGTTTCAGAAATTCCCCGGCGCCGATCCCACGCTGACTACGCAAATGAAATCGGTCGGCGAGGTCATGGCGATCGGACGGACGTTCAAGGAGTCGCTTCAAAAGGCGATCCGTTCGATGGAAGTGGATCAGTTCGGATTCAGCTCGAAGATGGGACTGGATCTCGGCGTGCCGCCGACGCTCGATCGCGAAGAAGCGGCGGAACAGGTCCGCAAGGCGGTACGTACCCCGCTCCCGGACCGGCTCTGGCGCCTGGCCGACGGCATGCGTCTTGGTATGACCAACCAGGAACTCTTTGGTCTCACCAAAATCGATCCCTGGTTTCTCGAACAGATCCGTGAAATTGTCGAATTCGAACCCCGAATCGTGGCGGAACGGGGCAAATTCGGCGAGTCAGGACTTCACCCGAAACTGTTGGTCGAAGCCAAACAATTGGGCTTCGCTGACGAACGCCTGGCGCAATTGCTGGGGGTTCCGCAAAGCACGGTTCGCCATTGGCGCCTGGCCCTGCGCAAAGGAAACGTCCCTCGCAGCGTGACCTACAAGCGTGTCGATACCTGCGCCGCTGAATTTGAAGCCCACACACCGTACCTCTATTCCACGTATGAACGTGAATGCGAGGCGCGGCCGACCACCAAGCAGAAGGTCGTGATTCTAGGGGGCGGACCAAACCGGATCGGGCAGGGGATCGAGTTCGACTATTGCTGCGTGCATGCCGCCATGGCGTTGCGCGAAGAACAGATCGAAACCATCATGGTCAATTGCAATCCGGAAACGGTCAGCACCGACTATGACACCTCCGACCGGCTCTACTTCGAACCGCTCACTGAAGAAGATGTCCTCAATATCGTGGAGCGGGAACAGCCCATGGGCGTGGTGCTCCAATTCGGCGGGCAAACACCCCTGAAATTGGCGCTCTCCCTGTCGCGAGCCGGCGTCACGATTCTCGGCACGAGTCCTGATGCCATCGACCGCGCGGAGGATCGTGCGCGCTTCCGCGAACTGCTCGACAAACTCGGCCTGCGTCAGGCCGAAAGCGGCATGGCCCACTCCGTCGACGAGGCGCTCAAAATTGCGGCCGCCATCACCTATCCCGTGATGGTGCGGCCGTCATATGTCCTCGGCGGTCGCTCGATGCAGATCGTCTATGACGAAGCGGGTCTCCTGCACTATATGAATTCCGCGGTCAAAGCCTCGGCGGAACATCCGGTGTTGATTGATAAGTATTTGCGCGATGCCATCGAAATCGATGCCGACGCGATTTCCGACGGCACCACGGTGGTCGTGGCCGGCATCATGGAACACATCGAGGAAGCGGGTGTGCACTCGGGCGACTCCGCCTGTTCGTTGCCGCCCTATACGCTGGATTCCGCGACGATCGAGGAAATTCGTCGACAGATGACCGCGCTGGCCTTGGAACTCGGTGTGATCGGACTCATGAATGCGCAGTTCGCCGTGAAGGATCAGACCATCTATGTGCTGGAGGTCAATCCGCGCGGCTCGCGCACCGTGCCCTTTGTCAGTAAGGCGATCGGCGTCCCGCTGGCCAAACTGGCCATGAAGGTCATGGTGGGTAAGTCTCTCAAGCAATTGAACTTCACTAAGGCGCCGATGCCGACGCATCTCTCGGTCAAGGAAGCGGTCTTCCCCTTCACAAAATTTGCGGGTGTTGACGTGCTGCTCGGCCCGGAAATGAAGTCCACCGGGGAAGTCATGGGCATCGATAGCGATTTCGGCTGGGCATTCGTCAAATCGCAAGCCGGCGCCGGCGCCATCCTGCCGACTTCAGGCACCGCGTTTCTCAGCGTCAAAAGTGAAGACCGCGCTGTGGCCTGCGATGTCGCCCAACGCCTGGTCGCGCTGGGATTCAGGATCACCGCGACCTCCGGAACGGCTGCCTACCTGACCGAGCAGGGAATGCAGGTCGAGGTCGTCAATAAGGTGCAGGAAGGGCGGCCGCACATCGTCAACCATATCAAGAATGGCGACGTGGCCCTGGTCGTCAACACCGTGCGCACCGCATCCGGGCATTCCGACTCCCTGTCTATTCGTCGCGAGGCGCTGCACAAGGGCGTGCCGTATTACACCACGATGCGGGGAGCGCTGGCCGCGGTCATGGGGATCGAAGCGCTGCTGAAAAAGGGGCTTGCCATTCGGGCATTGCAGGAGTATCACCGGGTGAATTGAGCGAAGGTCCTGACAGGGACAATTGACTACAGGTTTCAGGAACGACATGAATCCGTCACACTGTTCCTGGACGCGGGGCAACCGGAAGCTGCCGAAAGGCCCAACCGGAAGCCGGTTTCAATGGTCATCGGGGGGAAGATATGCCGACACCGATCACGAGAAAAGGATACGAAGCGCTGAAAGCCGAATTGGACCGGCTTCATAAAGTGGAACGGCCGCGCGTCATCGAGGCCATCGCAGAAGCTCGCGCGCATGGCGATCTGAGCGAAAATGCCGAATACGATGCCGCGAAAGAACGGCAGGGCTTCATCGAAGCGCGCCTGGCAGAGTTGAAAGGCAAGCTGGCCGACTGCCGCATCATCGACATTGCCGGCCGCACCAGCGACACCGTCGTCTTCGGCGCCACCGTCGTGTTGATCGAACAGGAGGCGCAGGCCAAGAAACAATATACCCTCGTCGGACAGGATGAAGCGGACCTCAAATTTTCCCGTATTTCAGTGCAATCGCCGGTCGGCCGGGCCCTCATCGGCAAGCGGGTCGGGGATCTGGTAGAGGTAACGACTCCTGCCAAAGTGGTGGAATACGAAGTGATGGAAATCCGCTTCGAGGAATTGTAGCCGCCATGTCGCCGTTCAAGTCATTCCCTTTTTCCTCCCGCGAAGAATTCCGTTCCCCGTCGCAGGCCCGGTTCGTCTCATGCCGGTAACCATTCCCCTGATCACGCTGTTGACGGACTTCGGTGACCGCGATTATTTCGTGGCGAGTCTGAAAGGCGTCATCCTCAACATCAATCCCCAGGCGCAGATTGTGGATCTCTCGCATCATGTCACGCCGCACGATGTAGCCGATGCCGCCTATCTGCTCAAGTCCTGCTATCGCTATTTCCCCGAACGGGGCCATCCATGTCGCCGTCGTCGATCCGGGCGTCGGCACGGCAAGACGACCGCTGCTGGTCTCCTCCTCGCGCTACTTTTTTATCGGACCGGACAACGGCCTCTTTACCCACATCTATCAGGAAGAAACGGGCGTTGAAGTACGGCACATCGAAAACCGGCAATACCGGCTGGACTCCGAAGGCGCCACCTTCGACGGACGTGATCTCTTCGCCCCGGCTGCAGCCTGGTTGACCAAAGGACAACCGATCGGGTCGTTCGGCCGGCTCGTCCCCAATTACGAACGCCTGCCGCTTTCCGAACCGTCCTGGGACCAACATGTGATGGCCGGGGAGATCGCCTATATCGACCGTTTCGGCAACCTGATTTCGAACCTCACCGCCTACCATATCCGTGAGGTCCGCGGGGTCACCAAACGCGCCGACCCGTACATCCGCATCGGTGGGGTGACGATTGACCGCCTGGTGCCTAGTTACGGAGAGGGGTCACCCGATACCCCGCAAGCGCTGATCAACAGTAATGGATACGTCGAGGTGTTTCTCAAGGAAGGTCGCGCAGCCGACCGGTTGAATGTGGCCAGAGGCGCGCGCATCGAGCTCAGTTAAACCAGCCCGCTCCTGTGGCGATCATCCCGATATCCCGGAATTGACAGCGGAAAGTGGCCGATGTTTTAATGAGATTGTGAGCGTGCGGACCGGGATGCATGACGTGGCCATTACGGAACAGGCTGATCTTCCTGCATATTTCATCCAACCGTGGGAGCTCACCCTGCCGCCTTGGTTCTGCGTCCCGCCTCAGCCGTTCCTGCTCACTGATGTGATCCGTTGTGCTTCGAGCGGACTCGGCACCATGAGCCAGGACTGTGGCCGAATGTCAGATCGACCGATAGAGATGAGAGGACATCCAGTTCCATGAAACGATGGCTGCGACATCTCTCGGTCATGCTGCTCTGTGTCACCGTCGCGGCCTGCACACGCCCGGATCCTCCCGCTCCATCCGCCAAACCCGTGGCCCCCTCGGTCGTTGCCAACGGGCAACCGGATATCCAGACGATGCGCATCGATGCATCGCCGTCCCTGCCGGCCCTCACGTTGTCGGCCAGAGTGACCTACGCAGAAGACGGCTACTCAAAGATTTCGTCTCCGCTCCAGGGGCCGGTGCTCGACGTGCGGGTGAAACTCGGCCAGGCGGTCAAGGGCGGAGACATCTTGATGGTCATCGATGCCGCGGATATTGCGCGCGCCTATGCCGCCTACGTTGAGGAGATTTCTGAGCTGGGGCTGGCCGAACGCAATTATGAACTGACCAAAGATCTGTACGACGCCCAGGCCATGTCCTTGAAGGACCTGGAGCACGCGGAAAACGATCTGAATCGGGAGCGGGCCGAATTCAAACAGGCGAAGGAATTGCTCCTTTCCCTGCGCGTTCCGGCCGCCGAACTCGGCAAACCCCTCGCGCAACAGCAGATCACGTCACGCTTCGAGCTGCGCAGTCCGTTGACAGGCACCGTCGTGGAACGCAATGTGACGCCGGGGCAAATCGTCGGGACAGCTTCGGACCAGCCGCTGTTCACCGTGGCCAATTTGGATCGACTGCAGGTCGTGGCGGATGTGTACGAGCATGACCTCTCCGGCATCCGGGTCGGCGCGCTCGCAGCCATGACGGTGGAGGCCTACCCGGCCGTCGAATTTCCGGCGAAAATTGCCGTCATCGGCGATGTCGTCAACCCGGCAACCAGAACCATCAAAATTCGCGCCACGGTTTCAAATCAGGACCGCCGCTTGAAGCCCGAAATGTTTGCCCGGCTCACGATCGCCGGCCACACCATGCGCCCGAAGATTGTGATTCCCAAGCAGGCGGTGTTGGAACGGTCCGGCAGGCAATGGATCGTGGTGGAACTCGCGCCAGGCCGGTTTGAGGAGCGTCCTGTGACGATCGATAGCGTGACGGACAATCAGGTGACAATTCGAGAAGGAGTCGTGACTGGAGAACGGATCGTCCTCAGTCCCTCATCCATCGATCACCTGGCTGCGAGTGATACCTCTGCTGGCGGGGCCTAGATCGGTTTACGGCGAAGGTCAACAGCGGCTATAACGCCGCCACAAGAATCCGCACCAACCCTGATAAATCCTCGCTATCGACTCCCGCCACCGTCCGATTCGTCGTATTGGTATACGAGGCTTCGAGTGACAGGGTAGTAGGGTGCCCGTAAATCGGGTTGAGATGGAACGCAAACATGCCGCGGCCCACGATACTCTCCGTTTCAATCAACCCGTCGCTCGACTTCGTGCTGGTGTAGCCGCCCATCGCGCTTACCAGTAACCGCCGGCTTTGCTTGTACAGCAACGACACGGAGGCCATCGGCGTCTGGATCTTCGCGCCCGACCAGCTCTGCGTTTCCGTGCGGTAACTGAACGTCGGCGCGAGCGTGAGGGTATTGAGGGGACGATAGGCGGCGACCAGGGTCTGGGCGAAGGTCGTGGATGAGGCTCCTCCCCGCATCTCATCGTTTGTCATGATATAGCTCGATGAGAGCTTGGCATTCCAGGTAAGGCCTGTATAGGCGAGGGCCGCTTCCATGCTGTTGCTCTGGCTGCGCTCAGCGGTCATTCCCGCAGGAATGTAGCTGCTCGCCAGGGCGCTTCGCGCATAGGTCAGGCTCAGCTCAGGCCACGCCGGTTTTACCAGCGCGATGCCGATACGGCTCACGTCCTGTTGAATACGCGGCCGGCTCGGCTCCAGATCCACATTATTCCAGGACTGGCCGGATGAACTGCGCAGCTTCGCAATGCCCAGCCCCCATTCCGCCCACATTTCCCTCACCGTCTGATCCGGCGAGTTGAAAAAGGCTTTCCCGGCCGATCGATAATTGATGCCATATCGTACCGGCCCGTTGGTGCCGGTCAGTGCCATGCGGACCATGCGTTTGGCGCCGTCATCACGCTGATCGATGCGCGAAGTGAGGCCGGCATCGTTGGTCGCATTGTTGGCCACTTCACCTTCTGCCGTGAGCTGGCCCTTGAACCAGGTGGAATTCGCGCCGAGCCCTTTGGTTTGAGGGCGTTCAGAGTCAGGCACGAGGTCTTTTAATCTGGTGGATGTCGTCGGCGGCGCAAAGGAGGTCGCTTGAAACGAGGTATGCAGGACGGGCGAGGCAATCGAAAAGGGAATCGCAGAGGTCCCGGATTCGCGGACCGTATCACTGAACTGAATGCGCTGGAGCAGGAGTTCCGACTGTTGCTGATCGTCAGCCCAGACCGATGAGGGTAGGAGCAGGAGCAGGCACAGGACCCGGATAATCAGGCTCGTCGTCATGAAACCGCGCTCGTTGCAGCCATCGCATAACACAGCATGAAATCAAGTGTAGCACTCGATTTCCGCTGTCCCGGCCGCGGCGGCAGTGCACAAAACCTGTCTGGTGACTGTTCCGGGCTGAACACAGAACAGTCACCGCACGTCAGTAGAAATCAGCAGAAAAGACAGGGAATTTTAGCGTGAGGGGCGTTGTTCTTCCGTCGTCTCACAAATGGCACTGTGCAAAATTGCAACCATGGTGCTGAGCTCACGAGGCGAGATGGACAGGGGAGGGACCAGCGCCATGACGTTGCCGAGCGGACGCAGGAGCAGTCCACGGAGCCGGCAGGCCTGCGCCACGCGATGCCCGATGCGACGTTCGAGCGGATAGGGGCTTTTGGTGTGACGATCCTGCACTAGCTCGATCCCGACCATGAAACCGCACTGACGAATATCACCCACATGCGGCAACTCGGACAAGGGCTTTAAGAGCCGGCTGAGCAAGCGCGATTTCTTCCGCACTTGCGCGAGGGTCTGTTCGCGGCGGAAAATCTCGAGATTGGCGAGGGCCAGGGCGCAGCCGAGAGGATTGCCCGTATAGCTGTGCCCATGGAAGAACGTCTTCCATTCGTCATACCGTCCTAGGAAGGCCTTATAGACCGCGTCTGTCGTCAGCGTGGCAGCCAGCGGCATGTACCCGCCGGTCATGCCCTTGCTGATCGCCATCAGATCCGGCGTCACCCCCTCATGCTGACAGGCGAACATCTTTCCTGTTCGTCCGAAACCGGTTGCCACTTCGTCAACGATCAGCAAGACGTTGTATTTGGTGCAGAGCTCCCGCACGCGTGCCAGGTATCCCGGCGGGGCCACCATCATCCCGGCTGCGGCCTGCACCAGCGGTTCGACAATGACGCCAGCCAGCTTGCGATGCCGGGTCTTGAGGAGGCGTTCGAGCGGATCGATGCAGGCGATGTCGCATGATGGGTAAGTCCGGCCCAGCGGACAGCGATAGCAGTAGGGCGGCTCGACCTGATGGGTGGGAAAAAGCAGGGGCTTAAAGCGCGCATGGAACAGCTCAATGTTGCCCACACTGACGGCTCCGATCGTGTCGCCGTGGTACGCCATTCTCAAATGCGCGAAAGACTGTTTCGGTCCAGCGGAGGGCTGGACCTGTTGCCAGTATTGCACCGCCATCTTGAGCGCCACCTCGACCGCCGTCGAGCCGTTGTCGGAATAGAACACCCGTCGTAAACCTTTCGGCGCAAGGCGAATGAGTTCGCGAGCCAGACGAATCGCCGGCGGATTCGTGAGACCGAGAAATGTGGAATGCGCGATCTGCCGGAGCTGCGCGGTGAGGGCGCGATCCAGCCGGGGATGCCGGTGGCCGTGGAGATTCACCCAAATGGAAGCGGTGCCATCGAGATATTTCCGTCCTTCCGTATCGATGAGATAGGAACCTTTGCCCTTTTCGATGATGAGGGGCATCTCCTGTTCCCATTCCTGCATCTGCGTGAACGGATGCCAGAGATAGGCATGATCCCAGGCTGCGAGCGGTTGACGTGTGGATGGACGTGTCATCTCATGGTGCGGTGTGACGCTTTGCATGCGCGGCCGTAGACGCGTCACTGCATGAAACGCCGCGCCGATCGCGGATTATAACGGCGGGCGATTTCTTTGACAACGTTGGAGGCGGTCACTATAATGAACCGATTTTGGAGAACATGAGCCAGGATTTGCAAAGTCTCATCCGAAATTTCTCGATCATCGCCCATATCGATCACGGTAAATCGACCCTCGCCGACCGGCTCCTCGACGCAACTGGCGCAGTCACTGCCCGGGAAGCAAAAGAGCAGATCCTTGATGCGATGGACTTGGAGCGTGAGCGTGGGATCACCATCAAGGCTCACGCCGTAGCCATCCGCTACAAGGCTCAGGACGGGAAGACCTATTTACTGCATTTGATCGATACGCCGGGGCACGTCAACTTCACGTACGAAGTATCACGCAGTCTTGCGGCCTGCGAAGGGTCGCTCCTGCTTGTCAACGCGACGCAGGGCGTTCAGGCCCAGACCATCGCCAACGTCAACCTGGCTATGGGCAATCACCACACCATCATCCCGGTCATCAATAAGATCGACCTCGCGAGCGCCAACGTAGAAGGCACCAAACAGCAGATTTCCGATGTACTGACATTGGATGCCACGGATGCCATGCTCGTCAGCGCGAAGGAAGGACTCGGCGTGCCGGAGGTGCTCGAGGCGATCGTCAAACGAATTCCGCCGCCTTCCGGTGATCCGACTCGCCCGCTCAAGGCGCTGATTTTCGATTCCTGGTTCGACAATTATCAAGGCGTGATCGTGCTGACCCGCATCATCGATGGCTCCGTGCGCCCGGGCATGAAGATCAAGGTCATGTCGAACGACCGGCTGTTCGAAGTGACGGAAGTCGGGCAGTTCACCCCGAAGCGCACGAAGGGCACGCAACTCCTGACGGGTGAGGTCGGGTATCTCTGCGCCAATATGAAGGAAGTGGCCGACGTGAAGATCGGCGACACTTTAACCGATGCCGCGCGCCCAACGGACCAACCGTTCCCCGGATACAAGGAAGTGAAACCGCTGGTCTTCTGCGGTCTCTACTCGACGGACACGGCCCGCTATGAAGATCTGCGCGAGGCGCTCTTGAAGTTACGGCTGAACGATTCTTCCTTCATTTACGAGCCGGAAACCTCGCTGGCACTGGGATTCGGATTCCGTTGCGGGTTCCTCGGCCTGCTCCACATGGAAATCATTCAGGAGCGACTGGAACGGGAATACGGGCTGACCCTGATCACCACCGCACCGACCGTCATCTACCGGATCCTCACCACCAAGGGGGATGTCCTCGAACTGAATAACCCCGCGGAATTGCCTGAGCCGAGTTCGATCGCCTCGTTCGAAGAGCCCTTCATTCTGGCGACGCTCATTGCGCCGGAACGTTACCTCGGGACGTTGTTGCAGTTATGCCAGGAACGTCGCGGTGTCCAACGGAGCATTCACTATCTGGATCCAACCCGCGTCGTCATCACCTATGAATTGCCGCTCAATGAAGTGATTCTCGATTTTTACGACAAGCTCAAGTCCAAAACCCAGGGTTATGCGTCGCTCGATTACGAACTGCTCGGCTACCGCGAGTCGGAACTCGTGCGCTTGGACATTCTGCTCAACGGCGAGCCGGTCGACGCTCTCTCGTTCATTACCCACAAGGAACGGGCTTATCAGCGCGGTCGCCAGGTCGCCGAAAAAATGAAAGAGCTCATTCCCAAACAGATGTTCGAAATCGCGATTCAAGCGGCCATCGGCAACAAGATCATTGCGCGTGAAACCATCGGCGCCATCAAGAAAAATGTCACCGCCAAATGTTACGGCGGCGACATTTCCCGCAAGCGCAAACTGTGGGAGAAGCAGAAGGAAGGCAAGAAGCGCATGAAAGCGGTGGGACGCGTGGAAGTGCCGCAGGAAGCGTTTCTGGCCATCCTCAAGGTGGGAGAGGAATGAGCGTGGACCCCAATGCCCGTCCGGAGGAAGTCCCCGCGAATGCACCGGCGACCCCGCCACCACCCTCCGAACCGATGACCAACGAACCACGCCTGGCCGTGGCAAACCAGCCGGCCCACAAGTCGATCCTGCGCGAATACGCGGAAGCCATCATCATTGCGATGTTGCTTGCGTTCGCCATCCGTGTCTTTGTGGTCCAGGCCTTCAAGATTCCCTCCGGCTCGATGATTCCCACGCTCCTGGTCGGCGATCATATTCTGGTCAGCAAATTATCCTACGGTCTCCAGTGGCCGACGGACTGCAAGTTTCAACCGGGCTTTCCACCGGTCACCTGCTATTCCTCGCACACGGTCATTCCGTTCGGATCGATCCAACGCGGCGACATCATCGTGTTTCGATTCCCCGAGGACGAAGACAAAGACTTCATCAAGCGCGTGATCGGACTGCCGGGCGACACCATTCACGTGCGCAACAAGGTGGTGCACATCAACGGCACTCCGTTCGATGACCATGCCTTCACGCAGCACACCGATCCGCCCATCCATGACGGGCACATCAGCCCGCGAGACAATTTCGGCCCGGTGACGGTGCCGGAGGATGCCTACTTCGTGATGGGAGATAACCGGGATCACAGTCTCGACAGTCGATTCTGGGGATATGTGCGCACGGAGAAAGTGCGCGGCAAAGCCTTTCGCATTTACTGGTCGTGGAGCGGCCAAGGATCGTGGACGGAATGGGTACGATGGGAAAGGTTAGGAAAAGCCATCCAGTAGGGCGATCCGGCCATGCCGGACCGTCGAACGGGCACGCGGGCGACGAGGCGGCGGTGGATCACACCGCACTCAGCGCGTACATCCAGCGGTTTTCCCGGGCCAGTGTGCTGGTCATCGGGGACTTGATCCTGGATCATTACGTATGGGGCCGGGTCAGCCGGATTTCTCCGGAGGCTCCCGTGCCGGTCGTGCATGTCGAATCGGAATCACTGAAGCTCGGCGGCGCGGCGAACGTCTTCAACAACATTCTGGCACTCGGCGGGCAGGCGGATATCTGCGGAGTCATCGGGGCGGACGAAAGCGGGCGGCTTCTCCTGAAGGAATTGGGCGGACGCAGGCAGGGACGCGGTGGCGTCGTCATCGATCAAAGCCGGCCGACGACCAGAAAATCGCGCGTCGTCGCCCACAATCAGCAAATCGTTCGGTATGACGTTGAACGGCGCAACGAACTCTCCGGCCTCCTGCAGCGACGTATTCTTCGGTACGTTGAATCACGCCTGAAGGAACTCTCCTGCCTGGTGGTCTCCGACTATGCCAAGGGCGTCGTCACGGCCTCGCTGATGACAGAGTTGACTCGCTTGGCGGGACAGCGCAAGATCCCCATTGTCGTCGATCCCAAAGTGGAGCATTTCAGCTATTACAAGGGCGTGACCGTCGTCACCCCCAACCATTTGGAAGCCACCCAAGCGGCCGGCGTGCAAGGGGAAGACGACAAGACGATCAATAAAGCCGGGATGGTCCTTCGCCAACGTTTGGGATGCCAGACCGTTCTTGTGACCAGAGGCGAGCGGGGTATGAGCGTCTACCAGGGCCATGGCGACCATTGGCATATTCCCACCCGCGCCAGGCAGGTCTATGACGTGACGGGTGCCGGTGACACGGTGGTCGGAACCCTGGCGCTGGCGCTCTCGACCGGAGCCAGCATGCGCGAGGCGGCCATCCTTGCCAATCAAGCTGCCGGGGTGGTGGTTGGGATGGTCGGCACCGCCACGGTGACCGCCGCTCAATTGGCGGATGCCTTGGGGCGGAACTGAGGTGACACGTTCAGTTACGGTGGTGATTCCAGCCAGGTACGGGTCCTCACGCTTTCCGGGGAAACCATTGGTCGATCTCCTGGGTAAGCCGATGATTCAGCACGTCTATGAGCAGGCAAAGGGCTGCCGCGTGGTGGATGACGTGCTGGTGGCCACGGACGACGACCGTATCAAGAAGGCCGTCGAAGGATTCGGAGGCCAGGTCCTCATGATGAGGGAGCCCTATCGCACCGGCACCGACCGCGTGGCGGCCGTCGCCAAGATGCGTGGGGGCGATTGTTACATCGACCTGCAGGGGGATGAAATTCTGCTGCATCCCGACCTGATCACGGACCTGGTCGAACCATTCCTGGCCAGCGACGCGCCGATGGGCACCCTCAAACGGCGGATCGATTCCGACCAGGACTTGCAGAATGCCGGCGTGGTTAAAGTCACGACTGACCGGGAAGGCAATGCCCTCTACTTTTCGCGGGCACCGAT
Organism: Nitrospira sp.; assembly: GCA_049840695.1. Lineage (GTDB taxonomy): Bacteria > Nitrospirota > Nitrospiria > Nitrospirales > Nitrospiraceae > Nitrospira_A. The sequence goes on along the minus strand of JASGJV010000030.1, from coordinate 147,158 downwards.
TCCATTAGTGCGCGACGATCCGAAACGGTCGGCCGTCCCGGGATTACATTTCATTCATTTGGGTCTCTACATCTATACGCGCGAGACCCTCGCGAGCCTGACGGCATTCCCGACCGGAATCCTCGAAGAGGCGGAAAAACTCGAGCAGCTGCGCGCGCTGGAGAACGGGATCCGGATTCGCGTCTGGGAAACCTCCCAGATGTCGTTACGCATTGATAGCCCCGAGGACGTGCCGGTCGCATTGGCCCACCTTCGGGCTCATACCAGCAAAGCGGGAAGCATTCAACCATGACCATTGGCCGCATTCACAAGAAGGTGCCACGATGAGCAAGCTGATCTTTGTGACCGGGGGTGTCGTCTCGTCGCTTGGAAAGGGACTGGCGTCCGCGTCCATCGGCAATCTCCTGGAAAGCCGCGGATTGAAGATCACCTTTTTGAAGCTCGACCCGTACATCAATGTCGACCCCGGCACCATGAATCCCTACCAGCACGGCGAGGTCTACGTCACGGAGGACGGGGCCGAGACCGATCTCGACCTGGGACATTACGAGCGCTACACCTCGCTCACGCTGACGCGTGAGAACAATTATACGACCGGCCGCATTTATCACTCGGTCATCACCAAAGAGCGGCGCGGGGATTATCTGGGCGGGACAGTCCAGGTGGTGCCGCATGTGACGGATGAGATCAAGCAGTGCATCATGCGGACGTCACAAGGCATGGACGTCACGATCGTGGAGATCGGCGGCACGGTCGGCGACATCGAAAGCCTGCCCTTTTTGGAAGCCATCCGGCAAATTCCTTATGACGTGGGACGCGACAATGTGCTCTACGTGCACCTGACACTGGTCCCATATATCGGGGCCGCCGGCGAACTCAAAACCAAACCGACCCAGCATTCCGTCAACAAACTGCGCGAAATCGGTATTCAGCCAAACATCCTGCTGTGCCGCACGGATCGCTACCTTCCGCCGGAGCTCAAGGCCAAGATCGCCATGTTTTGCAACGTGGAGAAGGACGCGGTCATCACGGCCAAGGATGTCGAGACCATCTATGAAGTGCCGATCGTGTTCCGCAAGGAAGGGCTGGATGAACTGATCGTCCGGCAGCTGAAGCTGGAAACCGGCCCTCCCAATCTGCGTGAATGGGATGCGATGGTGCAGAAGATCAAGCATCCCAAACATGAGGTGTCCATCGCCCTCGTCGGAAAATATGCGGGGCTGAAAGAATGTTACAAGAGCTTGGCCGAGGCCCTGGTCCATGGCGGAATCGATCATGAAACCCGTGTCAACGTCACCTGGATCGAATCCGAAGATGTGGAACGGCAGGGGACGGAGCGCATCCTGCGAGAGGCCGACGGCATTCTCATTCCCGGCGGGTTCGGCTCACGGGGAATCGAAGGCAAGATCGTCACCATTCAGTATGCACGGGAACACCAGATTCCGTTCCTCGGCCTCTGTCTGGGCATGCAATGCGCGACGATCGAATTTGCGCGCAATGTCGCCGGCCTGACCGGTGCCAACAGCGCGGAGTTTGATGCGCAATCGCCGCATCCAGTCATTCATCTCATGTCCGACCAGCAATCCGTCAATGACAAAGGCGGCACCATGCGGCTCGGCGCCTACGCCTGCACATTGGGAGAGGGTACCCTGGCCCAAAAAATGTACGGCGTCAGCGAAGTGCGCGAACGGCATCGCCACCGGTATGAATTCAACAATGCCTATCGCGAACAATTGACGACGAAAGGCCTGATTCTGAGCGGCCTGTCACCGGATGGGCGCCTGGTCGAAATCGTCGAACTGCAAAACCATCCCTGGTTCCTGGCCACGCAGTTCCATCCGGAATACAAGTCGCGGCCGCATCATCCGCATCCCCTGTTTAGCGGATTTGTGGGGGCGGCGTTGCGCCGCAAATGCGGCCATTAAATAGGGATGCTGAAACTGCCTTTCAACGGCGTTCTCGACTCGACACAAACCTCGACGTAGCTCCGCTACGCCTGCGGTTCTGTCTCGTCTGCGGCGATGAAAGATCAGTTTGAGCATCCCCACGGACTTACACGAAACTCATTGGAGACTATGGCGTACGAAGTCGATCTCGGACAGTTTAAGATCGGGGCGGGGCATCGGCCGTTTTTGATTGCCGGACCCTGCGTGATTGAGAGTGAACAGCTCGTCATGGATACGGCGGGACGCATCGCCGAGATCACCAAGGCGCTCGGCATGCCCTACGTGTTTAAATCCTCCTTCGATAAGGCGAATCGCACCTCCATCTCATCCTTTCGCGGGCCTGGCTTAGAACAGGGGCTTACCGTCCTGGCCAAGATCAAGCAGCAGATCGGCGTCCCGATTCTCACCAACGTCCATTCGGAAGAGCAGGCCACAGAAGCCGGCCGCGTGGTGGACATTCTGCAGATTCCCGCCTTTCTCTGCCGCCAGACCGACCTGTTGATTGCCGCCGCGAAGACCGGCAAGGTCGTGAACATCAAGAAGGGGCAGTTCCTGTCGCCGCCGGAAATGGGCAACGCCGTCAAGAAAGTCGAAGACGCCGGCAACCGCCGTATTGTCCTGACGGAGCGGGGCTCCTCGTTCGGTTACAACAATTTGGTCGTTGAACATGCGCTCATTTCCCATCATGCGGCGCTTCGGCTACCCGGTGGTCTTTGATGCCACCCATAGCGTGCAGCTGCCGGGCGGGGGCGGCACCAAATCCAGCGGCCAACGTGAATTCGTCGAACCCTTGGCCTGCGCGGCGGCAGGAGCCGGCTGCGACGGGTTCTTCATGGAGGTGCATCCGGATCCCGATTCCGCCCTGTCTGATGGACCGAACATGGTCCCGCTTCGTGCGCTTCATTCACTCCTTGAACGGGTATTACGTATATGCGACGCAGCCGCCCCACAACCGGTCCGGTAACACGCAAGACCAAGACCTCCGCCCGGCGTTCTGCCACTGTTGATGCGAGCGTGCGCGAGGGCATTCGCGTGCTCGATATTGAAGCGCGCGCGGTGCTCGATCTCAAGGCTCGTCTGGACGAGCGTTTCGCCCGCGCCGTGACGCTGCTCTACGAATGCCAGGGGAAAGTCGTTATTTCCGGCATGGGCAAATCCGGACTCATCGGGCAGAAAATCGCGGCGACGCTGGCCAGTACCGGGACGCCCTCGTTCTTTCTGCATCCAGCCGAAGGGGTTCACGGCGACCTGGGCATGCTGGCACGGCGTGACGTGCTCATCGCCATTTCCAATAGCGGCGAGACGCAGGAAGTGCTCCAATTGCTGCCTTTCGTCAAACGGCTGAACGTGCCGGTCGTCGGCATGACGGGAAAGATGACCTCCACGTTGTCCAAAAACAGCGAGGTCACGCTGGATGTGTCCGTCGATGAAGAAGCCTGCCCGCTGGGCCTGGCCCCGACCGCCAGCACGACCGCCACGCTGGCGATGGGTGATGCCCTGGCCGTGGCTTTGCTGCAAAAGCGCGGGTTCAAACATGACGACTTCGCTCAGTTTCATCCCGGCGGCAGCCTGGGACGCCGCTTGCTCGTGAAGGTACGTGATCTCATGCAGCATGGCGACCACTTGCCGCGCGTGCGCGCTGACGTGTCCGGGGCGGATACGATCCTGGAAATGACCTCAAAGAAACTCGGTCTGACGACGGTGGTGGATGCGAAGGGGAGGCTGTACGGCATCGTGACCGACGGCGACTTGCGGCGCTTCATTCAAGCCGGCGGAGATTTCAGTAAAATCACGGCCGGTGAGCTGGCCAGCCGCCATCCAAAGACGATCGGTCCGGATGAATTGGCGACGATGGCCGTCGCACAGATGGAGCGCTTCTCCATCACGGCACTCGTGGTCATTGAGCCACCGGATCGCCTCGCCGGGGTCATTCACTTGCATGACCTGCTCAAACACGGCATTGTATAGGGGAACCTTCGAGGAATTTGGACGAACGACACGATGGCAGAAAACTGGAAAGAAGCCGGATTGGTATTGATGCGGTCGGCCGGGCAGGAAAGTAACATCAACCTGCCCAACGTGCTGACGCTCGTCCGCATTCTGTTGATTCCGGTGTTCGTCATGTTGCTGATCAATCCGACGCCGGATCGCGCCTTGAGCGCCGCCATCGTGTTCGTCGTGGCGGCCGTGACGGATCTGCTGGATGGCTACGTGGCCAGAAAAACCGGCCAGATCACCAAGCTGGGACGCCTCCTGGATCCCATTGCCGACAAGCTGCTGGTGTTATCGGCCTTGATTCTCCTGGTGCAAGTCGATCGCGTCAGCGCGCTGGTCGCCATCCTGATCATCGCGCGCGAGGTGGCCGTCACCGGCTTGCGGGCAATCGCGGCCTCCGAAGGATTGATCATGTCTGCCGAGGTCACCGGCAAATACAAAATGGCGTTGCAGGTCATCGCCATCGTCCTCCTGGTGCTGGAAGGCACCGTCGTGGAAACCATCGGCAATCTGCACCTCGCCGGCATCGTGACCCTCTATCTCTCCCTGGTCCTGGGATATGTGTCGGGTGCACAGTATGTCTGGAGCTTCTGGCGGCAGGTGGGAGCAAAAGGTCTCTAGGTGGACAACCTGGCGGCACTTACTCGGTGATGGACAGTCCCTGGCTCATCGGTTTGCTCATTTCCTTCGCCTATCTCCTCGGGTCGGTTCCCTTTGGCGTCGTCGTGTCACGCCTGTTAGGCGCCGTCGATCCGCGAACCGCCGGCAGCAAGAATGTCGGGTTCACGAATGTTCTGCGTGTGAGCGGCAAAAAGGCCGGTGTCCTGACACTACTGGGAGACATTGGCAAAGGCTGGCTGGCAGGGTGGGTGGCGACGATGCTACTGCATCAGGAAGCGGCCGTTTTATGGGTCGCTCTGGCCTCGATTGTCGGCCATTTGCATTCGATCTTCCTTGGCCTGAAAGGTGGAAAAGGCGTCGCCACGGCGTTAGGGGCAGCACTCGGCGTCGCCCCTTTGGTCGGACTCACACTCATGGCCCTGTGGATCGGCGCGGTGTTGTTGTGGAAGTATTCCTCAGGAGGCGCGCTGTTCGCCTTCGGGATGTTTCCGATTGTGGCGCTGCTCTTCCATCGATCATGGACGTTTATCGGATTTGCCTGTGTCGTCAGCGTCCTGATCTGGATGAGACACAAAGACAATTTGATTCGATTGTGGAGTGGGACGGAATCTCGAATCGGACAGTCAAGTTGACATAATACATCTTATCAGACATTAATTCCATGCTGTCTTTTGAGCTGTTGGCTCGCATCCGCAAAGAGCTGTTCCTCACCGGCAGCGCATTCTACGAAACCATTGTCGCCATCGCGGAACGCGTCAACCGCAAAGTCCATATCTTGCGCCTCCACAGCCAGGCCACGACGATCCTGAACCAGACGCGCACCATTCATCGCCAGATCGGACAACGCGTGGCCGCCCTCGTGACCAAACCCGTTGTGGGAATCCATCCGCCGGCGCCTCCTGAATTGGCCTCGCTGCAGGACGCGATCCGCACCGCTTCCGACCGCCTCAAAAGCCACCAAGTCGCGTTGCAGCTCGTGGAACGCCAGATCCGTGAGCTCAAGGTTGAGCTGGCTCACGAAGACCTGCTGACGATGCAGCGCGAATTGGGCCTCCGCGACGCCGCCATCGAACGCGTGGTGGTTACTCGAGGCGCGCCGGTCATTGGCCATCCGATCGGCGAATTCGACTTCCCCCCCACGACCCGCATCGTCGCCGTCTTTCGCGGACCGTTTCTTCTGCCTCTCTCCCATACCATGACGCTTCGTCCCGATGACATTGTCATCCTTGTCGGGCTTCGCCACGACTTGGTCCACTGGCTTCCGCATTTCCAGCATCCGGCCGCGTCGAAATCAGCCTGACCCGTCCTTCCTTTCGCCGTCACGCAAAAATCTGGTATTCTGAGGCGTCATCAGCGTGCACAGGTATGGCCCTCGGAGCTTGCCTCAACATGAAAACACCGCTGTCATGTTCCACCGTACTGTTGCTCGGATTTGTCCTCGCTGGACTGTTCGTCGGAAGTACCCTCTCCCCTGTTGCCGCCGCCGACATCACCTCCTCTTCACCGCGCGCCGTGTCTCCGGGATTGCGCCTGCTGGAAGAGCTGCAGACCGTCATCACCGACCTGGCTGAGCAGGCCAAGCCCTCGGTCGTCAGCATCTTTCCCATCCAGGCCCCCGGACGATCGCGAGACGGAGAGCGGGTTCCCAACTCAACCGGCTCCGGCTCCGGCGTCATCGTCGATGCCGCGGGCCACATCATTACCAACAATCATGTGGTGGGCGACGCCGGGGAAGTCGAGGTTCGCCTCTCAGACAAAACGAAGTTGTTTGCGCAGGTGATCGGCAAGGATCCGGACACGGATCTGGCCGTACTCAAAGTCACCGCCGACCATCCCCTGCCCGCCGCCCATTTCGGTGACTCGTCCGGCGTGAAGGTTGGCCAATGGGTGCTGGCGGTCGGGAATCCCTTCGGCCTGGATCGCACCGTGACCCTGGGCGTGGTCAGCGGGATCGGACGCGAAAACATTAATCTCTCCCGCTACGAAAATTTTATTCAGACCGACGCATCCATCAACCCAGGCAACTCCGGCGGGCCGCTGTTTGATCTCCGAGGGGACATCATCGGCATCAATACCGCCATTATTAACTTTGCGCAGGGCATCGGTTTCGCCATCCCCTCCAACATGGCCAAGCAGGTCATGAACCAGCTGATCGCCAAAGGCAAAGTCGTGCGAGCCTGGTTGGGCGTCGGGTTACAACCGCTGACGCCGGATCTGGCCAGTAAGTTCGGCGTGGATGAGAACGAAGGGGTGCTGGTCAATGAAGTGTTCGAGCGGGATCCGGCGGCATTGGCCGGCATCAAGCCGGGAGATGTGATTACGAAAGTCGATGGAGCGCTCGTGGATACGCCGAACAAACTGTCTCGCCTCGTTGCCGCCTTGGACCCCGGTTCGACGACACGTGTCGAAGTCGTACGCGACGGGAAACGCCTCAATCTCCAGGTCGCCCTGAGCGAACGCCGGGATACGGTCGTGACGGCTTCGTTGCCACAGAGCCGGACCGATTTGAAATTGGGCATCGATGTGCAGGACTTGACGGCTGGCCTGGCTGAAAAGTTTCGATTGAATGAAAGCCGTGGCGTGCTGATCTCCAAGGTGGATGCAGGAAGCTTGGCCCAGGCCGAAGGATTGCGGGAAGGCGATCTGATCAAGGAGGTCAACCGCGTCGACACCGGCACGGTCGGCGAATTTACCGTAGCGGTGGCCAAGGTCAAACGCGGCGACACGATTCTCCTGCGCGTCTTACGAGAAGGACGCGCGTTCTACGTCGTACTGAAACCGGCCGACTAACCGGACTCCGCAGGTCCGCATCACTTCATGGGGACGTAGCCTATCAATGGGCCACAACCCCATGGCGCTCTGCTTTATGTTCGTCAACAATTCGGGTCGCCAGCTCTCGGGGCACCTCTTCATAGCTTGCGAATTCCATCACGTAACTGCCTTGCCCGCCGGTCAATGAATTCACTGAGGCTGCATAACTGACCATCTCTGCCTGAGGCACGAGGGCCTTCACCGTTTCCATATGGCCACTGGCCTCCACGGACACAATCCGCCCCCGCCGCCCGTTGAGATCACCCAGCACCGCGCCGACGCACTCGGCCGGAACGTCGACCTCGACAGTCATGAGCGGTTCAAGCAGGACCGGGTGGGCCGCTTCCATGGCTTTTTTCACCGCCATCGATCCGGCGATTTTGAACGCCATTTCAGAGGAATCCACCACATGATAGGAGCCGTCGTAGACAGTGACCCGCACATCCACGGCGGGATATCCCGCCAACGGGCCTTCATGCAAGGCCTCCACCACCCCCTTCTCGACCGCCGGCACAAAATTGCGCGGAATGGCGCCTCCGACAATTTTGTTCTGAAACTCAAAGCCCTGGCCGCGCGGGAGCGGGCCGACTTCCACCCAGCAATCACCATATTGGCCATGTCCGCCGGTTTGTTTTTTATATTTGCCCTGCGCCTGCGCCACGCTGCGAATCGTTTCACGATAGGGAATCTTCGGGGCATGGAGCGTCACATCGGCGCCATACTTGCGATGGAGCTTTTCCAGTGCGACATCGATATGCAATTGTCCCATTCCGCTTAGCACCATCTCTTTCGTTTCCATGTGCCGGGCAAATTCCAGGCTGGGATCTTCTTCGATCAACTTGTGCAACCCGACACTCACCTTTTCGATGTCAGATTTGGATTTGGGCTCGATGGCAAACGACATCACCGGTCGCCCAAGTGGAATCCCTGGCAACCGGATCGGAGCGTGCTCATCACACAGCGTGTCGCCGGTTAAGCTGTCTTTCAACTTCCCGATTGCGACAATGTCGCCGGCTACTGCGCGTGAAACAGGCGTGTATTTTTTTCCGAAGATCGAAAACAGATGCCCCCCCCGTTCCCGTACCTGTCTCGTCGCATTGTACAGATTGTTATCCGCCTGCAACGTGCCTGAATAGAGGCGCACGTATGACAGGCGCCCGACAAACGGATCGATGATGGTCTTGAACACCAGCCCCGAGAAGGGGGCGGTCGCTACCGGCTCCCTCGTGAGGGGCGGTGAGCCTTCAGTGAGTCCGACCCCCTGCACGGGCGCGACCCGAGCTCGGGCACCCGGTGATGGCATCAGTTGGAGTAAGCCCTGTAACAAGGTCTGCACTCCCACGTTGCGCAACGCCGATCCCCCGACCACGGGAACCAGCGCTCCTCGTTGGACGCCGGCTCGCAAACCCTCCAGCAAGGCCGCGTCCGTCAATGTCCCGTCGTTCAAATACCGTTCAAGCAACGCTTCGTCGCCTTCAGCAACCTTCTCGATCAAGCTGCGCCGAGCCTGGTCAATCCGGTCGCGCCATTCAGGTGGAACGGGAGAGGGCTCCGCTTGAGCTCGATCGGCCCGTCCTGTCACGACACAGTTCTGAAGCAAATCCATGATGCTGCCCAATTGCGCGCCCGCCTCATGCGCGAGGATCAGTGGGATCGCAGGCAGGTCCAGCGCTTTGGTCACCTCTTCAAGCGCCGTCGCGAATGTCGTCCCTTCCCTGTCCAAATCGTTCAGAAAGACCATGCATGGAAGGCCGGCCTCCCGGATGAGAGACCGGAGGCGCTCCAGGTCACTGCGGACTCCGGTCGCCGCATTCACGACGAGCACCACGCCGTCCGCAACACGTAACGCCGCTCGCACTTCGGCCATGCAACTTGGAGAACCAGGGGTATCGAGGAGATTGAGTATGCTGTCGTTGCAGAGGCAACGGATGACGCTGGTGTGGAGTGACGTCCGGTGATGGATTTCTTCCGGCTCAAAATCGGAGACGGTTGTGCCGGCCTGGATAGAGCCGGGAGCAGAGAGGCTGCCTGCGCAGCAAGCGAGTGCCTCGACCAATGAGGTTTTGCCTGATCCCGCATTCGATACCACAGCCACATTCCTGATGGATTCGGTGAGGGGAACATTCATCATGACCTCCTCCGGTAGTGGGCGGCCGCTGGGGGCCTGGTTAGAAAGAGACCTGGGGGCGACACCATCCTTTCTTCATTCGTACGAGTTCCTTCCGTGGTGACAGGCGGCGAGCGCCACGAGCGGAGTCCATCATGCTTTTGAGGCCTCTCCGCCAAGCCATCCCTGGTCGGCGAAACTGACATACCGGCCGTCTCCCACGATCAGGTGATCCAGCACCTGAATGCCCAGCAGCGCCCCCGCCGACACGAGCCTGGCCGTCAGCACACGGTCTTCCTGGCTGGGGGTAGGGTCTCCGCTGGGATGATTATGGAGAAAAATGACTCCGGCAGCTGACGCACGCATGGCGGGGATGAAGACTTCCCGCGGATGCACAATGCTCAGCGTGAGACTGCCCTCAGAGATGGTCACGTCGCGGATGACCTGATTTTTGGCATCCAGCAACACCACCGCGAAAATCTCGTGACGCAGGTCTCGCAAACGTGCGTGGTAATGCTTAAACAAATCCGCGCTGGAATTGATGCGTGTACCGGTCGTCAATGGCGCCGAGACGGCTCGTTTGCCCACCTCCACCGCCGCCTTCAATTGCGCGGCTTTGGCCGGCCCGACCCCAGGAATCGCACAGAGCTCTTCGGTGCTGCAGTGCAGCAGTCCGAAGATACCTCCTACACGCCCAAGCACCTCCATGCCAACGTTGACGGCCGACGCGTCCTGCCGTCCCACGCGCAAAAGAATCGCCAATAATTGCGCATCGGACAGGCTTTCGGCCCCCTCGCTGAGCAAACGTTCGCGTGGCCGTTCATTCTTTGGCCAATCTCCGATTCCACGGCCCGTCTTTTTGGATCTCATGGCAGCTTTCTACGACAAAAAAATGTCAGCGTGCACGATTTTGTGCCGGAGACTTGACGCCTGACACATGTCATGTATGGCACTTTTGATGTGTAACGCATTGAAATTACACGACTTGACATTTTGGTGCAGCTCTTGCTTGAGAGCAGACACAGCTGTCAACGTCAACACCCAGGAGGAAACCATGGAATGTCCGAAGTGCAAAGGTATGATGATGTTGGAACGGTTCTCAGACTTCTTCCTCATTTTCTACGCCTGGAAATGCATCAACTGTGGAGCCATCATCGACCGAACCATTTCGGCCAATCGTAGAAAGAGCCTCGCCGCTCGCGACGCTCAGCCGGTGGCGACCCGCTAAAACGCGGACCCTTCGCTCTGCTTTTTGTGTCTGACGTGGTGGTGTGACAGCCTAGGATTGGCCACCTCCTCAGCCCGCATGAACCGAGTGTTGGTGTCGCCCGATTATAGCGAGCCTCCTTTTGCGCGTCAAAGCGCGCAGACTCCTCCTTGACGTCTACAGCGCTCCCCGCCCCGCGGCGGGGAGAAGACCCTTCCGGCGCACAGTCGCTCCTCACCGCCTCCAGTCACCTTGACCCCTTCAAAAACGCTGTGTTACATTCTCTCACTTCTTAGACAGAGACGAATAGCGCTCACCTGAATACTAATCATGCGCGTCATCGCAGGGCTGCATCGGGGCCGACGGTTGCTGGGTCCCAGGGGACAGGCCATCCGCCCGACATCCGACCGAGTCAAAGAAGCCCTCTTTTCTATCCTTGGCGAATGCATCGTAGGGGCGCGCGTATTGGACCTGTATGCGGGAACCGGCTCGATTGGCATTGAAGCGCTGAGCCGTGGGGCGGCGCATGTGACCTTCGTGGAAGCCGATCGCGAGGCACTACGCCTTGTTCAATCGAATCTGCGGCAATGCGGGTTGGAACAGTCCGCCAATGTGTGCGCCTGTCAGGTGAGTCAGTTTTTTCGTCGCGGTACGCAATGGTCTGGTCCGTACGACCTGGTCTTTTGCGATCCGCCCTATCAACTCACACCTGAATTGATTACCCTGGCTACAGAATGGCGCGCGGGTTGGCTGGCGGAGCACGCCATCGTCATCCTGGAACATGGACGGAAAGCGGACATTCCCTCCGTCTTGGGGCCGCTCTCGCAAGTGAAGCGCTACGACTATGGCGACACCGCGCTGACCCGCTTTCACCTTACGCCGAAAGAAGTGCACCCGGCATGAAAACCGCCGTCTATCCCGGCACGTTCGATCCGATCACGCATGGGCACAGTGATATCATCCGGCGAGGATTTCGGATGTTCTCGCGGGTCATTGTGGCCATCGCTCCCAATCCGGGCAAGCATCCGCTGTTCAGCACGAAGGAACGATTGGACATGGTGCGCCTCGTCACCAAGGATCTGCCCAACCTGGAGGTCACGACCTTCGAGGGACTGTTGGTAGATTTTGTGCGCACCAGCGGCGCCCATGCTATTCTGCGGGGACTGCGCGCCATTTCTGATTTCGAGCACGAGTTTCAAATGGCACTGGTCAATCGAAAACTGGCGGAAACCGTTGAGACCGTCTTCCTCATGCCCAGTGAAGAATATTCCTATCTCTCTTCCACCATCATCAAGGATGTCGCCAGCCACGGCGGGTCACTGAAAGACTTTGTGCACCCGGAAGTGGAACGGAGGCTCCAAGAACGAATTCGGAGTTGCAAAGGATGAAACTGGCAGCCCGTGTCGGACGAATTGTACCTTCTCCAACCCTGAGCATTACCGCCACGGCAAAAGCCATGGCGGCGCAGGGCATCGACGTCATCGATTTTGCCTCCGGCGAACCGGACTTTGATACGCCGGAACCGGTGAAAGCCGCGGCCGAGGCCGCCATTCGCGCAGGTTTTACGAAGTATACGCCCTCGTCAGGCATCGACGAACTGCGCAACGCCATCGCGGACAAGTTGAAAGACGAACAGGGACTTCACTACGACAAGTCCCAAATTCTGGTGTCCTGCGGCGCCAAACATTCGCTGTACAACGTCGCGGAAGCGCTGTTGGAGGCGGGCGACGAATTGATTATCCCCGTCCCCTTCTGGGTGTCGTATCAGGATCAAACCCTGCTGAATGATGCCACACCGGTCCTGCTTCAGACACAGGAACAGGATGGATATACGATTACACAAGAGGCGCTGGAAGCCGTCATCACCCCGCGCACCAAAGCCATTATCGTCAATAGCCCCTGCAATCCCACCGGCGCGACGTACGACCGGACCACGCTGGACCGTATCGCCGCCGTCGCCCTGCGTCATGATCTCGTCATCATTTCAGACGAGATCTACGAAAAGGTGTTGTATGACGGCGTGCAGCACATCAGCATCGCCAGCCTGAGCCCGGAAGTGGCGGCACGCACAGTGGTGATCAACGGTGTGTCGAAGGCCTATGCGATGACCGGCTGGCGGATCGGTTATGCGGCGGGTCCGAAGCCGTTGCTGACAGCGATGGCGAATATCCAAAGTCAAAGCACCTCGAACCCCTGCTCCATTTCCCAAAAAGCCGCAGTGGCGGCGCTCCGTTTGGGAAACCCCTTTACCACCGTGATGGTCGCGGAGTTCGATCGCCGGCGACGCCTCATGGTCGAGCGCCTGAACAAAATGCCCGGTGTGACCTGTCGCATGCCGACCGGAGCATTTTATGCGTTTCCCAATGTGAGCGGTCTGCTGACCAAGCGCTGGAAAGATCAACCCATCGGCTCGGCAGCGAACCTGGCGACCTATTTACTCAACGAAGCGCAAGTGGCGTTGGTGCCTGGTGAACCATTTGGAAGCGACGTCCATATCCGGCTATCCTATGCGACCTCGATGGAGGCCATCGAGCGCGGGTTGACCCGCATCGAAGCTGCCATTCGCCGGCTGTCTTGATCAACAGGGTCAACACCTCGGTCCCTTGACTGCTGCCGGGATGATGTTATCAAGGGAGGGGTTCTGCAGCTGATGGATCGAACCAACCAACACCGAGCGACGTCGTACGATCAGAGGAGGAAGACCAGTGCCAATTTATGAGTATCAATGTGGCAGCTGCGCGCACCGCTTCGAGGTGAAGCAGAGCATCAAGGATGACCCCATCAAGGAATGTGTGCGCTGCGGGAAGGAAGTCACGAAGCTGATTTCGCCCCCGGCGATTATGTTCAAGGGCAGCGGATGGTATATCACCGACTACTCGGACAAAATGAAACCGGGAGGCAGCGATACGTCCGACAAGGCGGCAGCACCCGGGACGGACAAGGCGAAAACCCCAGCCTCCTCGGATGCCACAAGCACCAGCCCGGCTTCCACGTCGGCACCGGCCGCGCCTGCGCCGGCCGCCACCACACCCAGTACTCCATCTTCGAGCAGCAGCCCGAGCACATCCAGCGCGAGTGCAGCAGGGTCTCCGTCGGCCGCGTCATCCTCCAGCAAATCGTGATCGGCTCTGGCCTTCCCACGAAAAGAAGACGCAAGGCGCTCGATCGTTCTGACATGAGCCGGCAGGAGCGGCTGGCCGGCCCGGCACGCTGACTTGAGCAGGCTTATCGAAGCTGGACAGATTTGGGTTTCTTGACGGTCGAGGATTTGGCAGAGGATTTCGTCGTCGCTTTCGATGGCGCTTTGACCGGCTTCTTCACCGTCGTTTTTGCGGCAGGCTTGACCGCAGGCGCCTTGGCAGCTTTCACGGCTCGCTCCCTCGCTGCAGCAATCGTGTGCTCCAAACTCGCAATCATCGCCGACTTTTCTTTGTTCACCCGCGTGAGATCTTCGACACGAATCTGCAACTCTTCCTTGGCCTTATTCGCGGCGTTGAGCTGATTCTGCAAGAGCGCCTTATCCGCCGCAGCCTGTTGCGCTTCCGAATGCAGTTGTTCGATTTGAGCCTGGAGCGCCGGCGGCCAAAAGTCACATCCTGCCAGCAGCAGCATACTGCTGAACCCGAGCATCGACAGTCCCATCACCGCGCGACGTGAACGAATGAGCATAAGTGGTCCTCCCATGTGGGTGAATTATACCCACAACGCACCATCAAATCATGGTCAAAGTGTGTATCCCTGTTGTCCGAGGGCTGCACGGATCCGGTCCGTCGACAACACCCCCGCTCGCAGCAGGCGCGGTTGCTTACGTGCGTCCACGATGGTCGACGCAGATCCACCCGGCGTGCGGCCGCCGTCCAGGATCAGATCGAGAACCGGGCCGAGGGTCTGCTGGACAGACTCGGCCTGATCGAGGGGCGGTTCGGATGACCGATTAGCGCTGGTGCCCGTCAGCGGACCAGTCCGGTTGAGCAAGCGCTGCAGCGTCGCCAGCGGTGACCACCGGACGCCGATCGTGCCCGTGCCCGCCGTCAACAATGGTGACAAGCCGGCCGCAGCGGGAAAGACGATGGTCAAGGGCCCCGGCCAAAACAGATCCATCAGCACAGCGGCAGCCGGAGGGATGGAGGAGACCAATGTCGACAACTGATCGCGGCCGCCGATGAGCACAAGAATCGGCTTGTCATCAGGGCGGCCTTTCGCATCAATCAGCCGGCGCACCGCATCCCCATCAGTGGGGCGAACCGCTAAGCCATAATAGGTTTCAGTCGGCAGGGCGATGAGCCCCTGCGCAGCTAATACCCGTTCGACTTCCGGCAGGATGCTGTCGCAGGTCTCGTCGATGAAGGGAAGAACCAGAGCCATGTCACGGCCTGTCGAGCGCGGTTCAAGACTGGCGCGGAAGGGCGCGGTGTGCAATGTCTGTCCGATAGTGGCGTCCCTGAAAACTGATCCCCGGCACAGCCTGATAGACCTGCGCCCGCGCTTGGAGCAAAGACGGAGCCCAGGCGGCCACGGCCAACACCCGTCCCCCGGCCGTCACCACCTGCCCTGCTTCCCGTTTGGTCCCGGCGTGAAATACCGCAATGGGCGACGTGCCGGACTGCGCCGGCAAGCCTTGAATAGGGAACCCCGTCTCATAGGACCCGGGATATCCCGGTGAGGTCATCACCACACAAACGGCAGTGTCCTGTCGCCATTCAACCTGCAGCCCGTCGAGGCGATGTTCAACCACCGCCTCCATCACGTTGACCAGATCGGTCTTCAGCAAGGGCAGCACGACTTCCGTTTCCGGATCTCCCATGCGCGCATTGAATTCCAATACGTAGGGCGTCCCGTTCACGATCATGAGGCCTGCGTACAACACACCTTGGAACGGACAGCCCAGACGGGCCATCGCATCCACGGTCGGTTGTAGCACCTGCCGCGTCACCTGATCGCGCAGTGCCGCCGTCGCAATGGGAGCCGGAGCATAGGCGCCCATGCCACCGGTATTGGGTCCGGCATCACCGTCGCCAACCCGCTTGTGATCCTGCGCAGGGATCATCGGCACGACGGTGCGTCCGTCCGTGAATGCCATGATGGTCAGCTCTTCACCGTCGAGAAACTCTTCGATCAACACCCGTTGGCCGGCCTGGCCGAAGACGGATTTTTCCATGGCG
Organism: Nitrospira sp.; assembly: GCA_049840695.1. Classification (GTDB taxonomy): domain Bacteria; phylum Nitrospirota; class Nitrospiria; order Nitrospirales; family Nitrospiraceae; genus Nitrospira_A. Next base: position 131,309 of record JASGJV010000030.1, on the reverse strand, counting down.
TCGCGCACCGCCTCTTTAGCTTCCTCTCGAGTCATGGCCACCACCACGCCCTTGCCCTGCGCCAGGCCGTCGGCCTTCACCACAATCGGTACGGGTTGCGCATCCACATACGCCAACGCCTGATCCATCTGCTCGAAACTTTTCGAGACAGCCGTGGGAATCCGGCTGGCTGCCATGATGTCCTTCGAGAAGCTCTTGCTGGATTCCAAGCGTGCCGCAGCCTTGGTGGGACCAAAGATTTTCAACCGCGCTTTCCTGAACTCATCGGCAATGCCGAGCGCGAGCGGCGCCTCAGGACCCACGACGGTCAGATCGATGCCTTCCTTAAGCGCAAAGGCCTTCAGCCCGGCGAGGTCATCTGCCTTGACCGGCACGCAGGTCGCCAGTCCCTCGATACCGGCATTACCAGGCGCGCAAAAAATCTGCGGCTTCCGAGGACTCTGGGCAATCTTCCAGACCAGCGCATGTTCGCGTCCCCCACTGCCGACAACCAGAATCTTCACAGTTCGACCTTACTCAATGAGCTACTCACGATGCTCATACCGAGGCTTTTCAAAATGGTCGTCCGGCAAGGCCGCAGGGAAGCCAGAGGCTGAGGCGTACCCTCGGGGTACGTTGAAGGCTCTGGCCGACCGAGAACGCAGCTGGCGGCCATTTTCACGAAGCCGATTTAGTGGCGGAAGTGGCGCATGCCCGTGAGAATCATCGCCATCCCATGCTCATCCACCGCCTTGGTCACTTCGGCGTCACGGATAGACCCGCCCGGCTGAATCACACAGGTGATCCCGGCTTCCGCTGCGGCATCGATGCCATCCCGGAACGGGAAGAACGCGTCGGACGCCATGACACAGCCTTTCACGGACGACTGGGCCTTCATCGCCGCTAATTTCACCGAATCCACGCGGCTCATCTGTCCCGCGCCGATGCCAACGATTTCACCCGGCCGACCGTAAATGATGGCGTTCGACTTCACATGTTTACAGACCACCCAGGCAAAGGCGCAGGCCGCATATTCCTGCTCGGTCGGTTTGCGAGAGGTCGGCACAGCGAGCGCTTTGATGTCCTTGATGACGCCGAGATCCCGGTCCTGGACGATCAATCCACCGACCAGCTTCTTGAGGTCATACCCTTCCGCGGTCGCCTTGCTGAGCGGGCCGACATCCAACAGACGAATGTCTTTTTTCCGCTTGAGTTCCGCCAGCGCATCCTCGGCAAAACCCGGCGCGATGACGACTTCGACAAACGTGGAGGTAATCTCCTTGGCCGCCGCCAGATCCACCGGACGATTAAACGCAATCACTCCGCCGAACGCCGACACGGGATCCGTCGCGCGCGCTTTGACATAGGCGTCCACCGGCGTGGCGCCGAGGGCGCAGCCACAGGGATTGTTGTGCTTGATGATGGCCACGGCGGTCTGGTCGAACTCCTTCACGAGTTCGAGGGCCGAATTGGAATCGAGGAAATTATTATAGGACATGGCTTTGCCATGCAGGATCTTCCCGCGTGAGACAGCCGGCTCCTTGGCCTGCATTTCACGATAGAACGCCCCCTGCTGGTGCGGATTTTCCCCGTAGCGCAGCGTCTCCACCCGCTCGAACTGCAGCGACAGGATGGCAGGAAACTTCACCTCGCTTCCCTGCACCTGCTTTTCGAGATAACCCGCGATCAGGCTGTCGTACCGCGCCGTATGTTGAAACACCTTCATCGCCAGTTCGCGGCGTAGCGCCGGCGTCACGGAACCGGCCTTCACGGCCTCCAACACGCGGGTGTAATCAGACGGGTCGACAACGACGAGCACATCCTCATGGTTTTTCGCGGCGGAGCGCAACATCGAGGGACCGCCGATATCGATGTTCTCGATCGCCTCCTCGAACGGACAATTGGGCTTGGCGATCGTCGCTTCGAAGGGATAGAGGTTCACTACGACCACATCAATGTTGCCGATGCCGTGCTGCTGCATCTGCTTAACGTGATCGGGAACGGCCCGACGCCCCAGCAAGCCGCCGTGGATTTTCGGATGCAGGGTTTTCACGCGGCCGTCGAGAATCTCCGGCGACCCCGTATAGGCAGCCACATCCGTGACCGCCACCCCCGCATCACGCAAGGCTTTGGCGGTTCCGCCCGTGGACAATATTTCTGCGCCGAGGGCTGCCAACCCTTTGGCCATCTCAACAACTCCGGTCTTGTCAGAAACACTGATCAGTGCCCGCGCAATGCTGGCCATGATGAACTCCTTCAACTATGGATATCGTGTGGGTGGGATCACATTGGACGAAAAAACGCCGTGACAATAGCAGATGCCTCGAGGCCACTGCAAGCCGATCGCGCACGCTATCACCGCATCGGCGCTCCCTCGGCATCCGATGAGTGCATCAGGAACAGCCCGGTCACCGAGAATCCAGGCTAGCATGAGCCTCAGCGATGTGATACCCTTCGCAATTCGTGGTACGGCAGCCTGGCGCTGCACAATTAGGAAATCAAGTAACACTCGAAGTCTTCAACCATACCACGGCCTGTGGCGCACGACGCCGCAGCGGGGCCTCGTCTTCGAGGCGATAAGGGCTGGCGCATGTCGCGCGGAATCATTTTCGGCGTAGGACTGTTTGCACTGACATTATTGGCGCTCATTTGTATCCCTCGACACCTGCCGGTGACGTCGTCGGCCACGGGGCATCCCTCGTTCAGTGCCCAGATTGAAAACGGCCACCTCACGCTCTCCGGGGCTATGGGAAGCGAAGAGGCCAAATTCGCCGCCGTCGCACGTGCACAGGAGCTCGCCAAAAACTTCAAGTTACGGGTCACCGACAATCTCGATGTTCTGGACGGTGGCGAAGCCGCTACATGGGAGACCGCCCTGCCCGCCTTGCTCACGCAGGTGGCGGCCCTGCATCAACACCAGGCCAGCCTCAAAGTCTCGGGCCAGACGGCGACCCTCAAGGGCGTGGCCGCGAACGCGGACGCCAAAACGAAACTCGTGCATGAACTGAGCTTGCTGCTCGGCACCACGATGCATGTGCAGGACCAGGTGACCCTCGCTTCGGCCGGCCCCGCCTCCCCGTCTTCTGCAGCGACGCCGATGCTGACATCCACCCCTCCAACATCGCACGCCACTCGCGCTCAAGTGCAAGCAAGCCTGGATGAGATCGTGCGCGGAGAACATATTCCCTTTGAAAGCAACAGCGCCGTGCTCACCCCGAAAGGGCGAGCGGTCATCGATAAGGTCATTCCCGCCCTCAAGCGCTCGCCCGAAGCGGTCATCGAAATCGGCGGCCATACCGATTCCTACGGCGACCCGGACTACAACCTCCAGTTGAGCCGGACGCGAGCCGAGTCGGTGCGCCAATACCTGGCTGATCATGGCGTGACCAATCGGTTAACCGCCGTCGGGTATGGCGCCGCCCGTCCCCTCAGCCAGGACCGGACGCGCGCCGCATCCAGAAAGAACCGGCGGATTGAATTTCGTGTGAAAGAGGAACGGTGAACGTATGGGAGCCTTAGTCCTGCAAATGATCGGATGCTTACTGGTGGCGGCGACCATCGGGCTCATGATGGGCTGGCTGTTGCGCAGTTTCGCCACCTCGGAGAAACGCCAGCAGTTGTCCGAAATTGCCACCAGGCTCCGCGGTCGCGAACACGAATTGGACACCCTGAACCATGAGTTGAAAGTGCGCACCTCCGCCGTCCAGATGCTGGAAGGCAAGATGATCACCTCCGAAGCGGCGCTCAAAGATTTGACTGCCGATCTCGCGACGAAGGTCGAACAACTCTCGACGCTCCAGACCGAACTGCGGGAAAAAGGGGTACACCTCCATGCAGCCGAGCGCGAACGGGATACGCTCAGGCGGGAAGTCGAGGCCGCCGAAAACAAGTTCAAGGCCCAACAGGCCGGTTTCGCCGAAATGCAGTCGCAGATGGAAAATGCCGAAGACGTCTTGGTCAGCCGGGATCAGGAGATCGCCACACTGAAAACCTGGGTGGAGCAACTCGCGCCCAAAGATGCCGAAATCGCCCGCCTGCGGGCGCGCACCGAAGAACTGGAACCATTCCAGGAACGAACCCGGCGGTTGGAGCGTGAACTTGAACAGGATCGCGCGCGCGCCTCGGCCGCGATTCAGGCGAAGGAGCAGGAACTCGCCCGGCACCAGACACACATCGGCGAGATGGAATCGGAACTCGCGCGCCTGCGGGCACAAAACCAGGAAGACCTCACGCGTTTCACCGAAACGCTGCAACAACGGGATCAGGATATTCAACGCCTCCGCACCACCATAGAAGAATTGGAAGTGTTCCGCGGAGAGGTGGAGAAAAAGGAGATCCAACTGCGCGAGGCGGAAGAACGCCGGGTGATGGAGGTGAGTGAACGGGAAGAAGAAATCGGCGCGTTGCGCAAGCGGCTGGTCGAATACCGCGTCGCCCAACGGCACCAGGCGCAGGCCAAAACGACCAACCAGGCTGAGCCGGTCGCGCACAACTCCTCGGGTTCCCGAAGTGGCGGAAAATCACGGGCTGCGCAGAAAGACGATCTCAAGCAGATTCACGGGATCGGACCGGTGATGGAGCGCGTGCTGAATCGTATGGGCATGTTCACGTTTCGGCAGATCGCCGAATGGAAGGATCAAGACGTCGAACATATGGCGTTGGAACTCAACACCTTCCCGGACCGCATCCGCCACGACAATTGGATCGCGGGCGCCAAGGAACAGCATTTTCTGAAATACGGTGAGGAACTCTAGCCCCTCCTGCCCCGAGCGTCCACTCCCCTCCTCGCTGTCCTTTCAGATTGTATCTGCTGCACGCTGTATCAACCCGTTCGGGTGCCTCTTATGATCACGTCCACCTTCTGCATCCTGCCGGGAGTCGGCCTGCGAACGGAACGACGGTTCTGGGGCCAAGGCGCCTGCACGTGGGATCGCTTCCTATCGACCCGCGAAATACGTGGACTGAGCGCCGCCCGAAAGACCCTCTTCGACGAGTGGATCACGGAGGCGCAGGAGCGATTCACGCGACAGGATAGCCGCTACTTTGCGAGAACTCTGGCGGCTCGTCATCAGTGGCGGTTGTATGAATGGTTACGGGAACGGGCGCTCTATCTCGATATTGAAACCGATTCGTTCGGACAGATTACGGTAGTCGGCCTGTATGGACGGGGACGCTACACCGCGCTCATCAGAAACGAGTCGCTGAGCCTGCTTCGCCTGAGAGAGGCATTGGCACAATACGATCTCCTGGTGACATTCTGCGGATCGACGTTTGATCTCCCGATGTTGCGGGCGCACTTTTCCGACCTGACGTTGGACCAGCCGCACATCGATCTCTGCGGCATCGGCCGGCAGTTGGGGTATCGCGGGGGACTCAAAGCCATTGAACGCCAGATGGGCATCACCCGTATGACGGCGATCCAGGGATTTTCGGGCGACGATGCGGTGCGCCAGTGGAACCGGTGGCGGCACCAGCGCGATGTAGGAGCGCGGGACATCTTGATCGCGTACAACGAAGCTGACTGCGTGAACTTACAGCCCCTCGCAGACGCCTTTTATTGCCGTCTGGCGTTAGCATCCGGACTCGACGACATTGCTGCACAGCCTATCGGCGCGAATCCTCCCATAACCCAGAAGCATTGATAGGGCCGCACGCGTGTGGCCGAGAGCAGGCGTACGGCGCGCAGGCGCATATCCGCATCACCATGGCAGACCTGCCCTTTACCCTTCACGTGACCGCGATGGCCGACGCGACGGCATAGGCCACGGCCTTATTCGCCACGTCTCCATGACTCGTGATAAGCCGATCGGTCGACAGGTTATGGAACATGCCGCTTGTCAGCTGATAGGCACCAGTCGCATCAAGCAGAGACAGATCCACGGTGCGAGGGGTGTTCTGAGCCCCGTTGCGGCCGATGCCGCCATACTTGTCATTCTTATCCCCGATTCCGGCGGCTACTTGACCAGCCATCAAGGACGCAATGGGATAGGCCAGGCCGACAGCCTTGTCGTTCGCCGTGCAGGTGATAATCGTAGGACCCGCGACTGCCCGGGCGCTGACCACGCGATAAAAGAATCCATCGTTCGTGCCGTCCCATTTCTCCGCCAGTCCGTAGTGAGAGAAGGCGGCTTGCAAGAGACAGAGCGTCTGCACGCGGAGGAGCGTGGCTTCGCTCGCCCCGGCGACGGCGGCGGTCACGAGACGCCCGCCGAAACTGTGACCGATGAGATGCAGCTTGAGGGTCGGCCGGCCCGCCTGGAGGCTACGGAGGATCGGATTGACTCCGTTGGCCCCGACCAACCCCGCCCGCTCCTTCATCTGATAGTAGGTGGTGTAGTTGAGCGCATTCCGCACGCCGGACCAGATGCCGCTGAAAAATTCTCCTAAGCCGGCGGCGCCTCCAGCACCGATTCCTGCCGCTCCACCCGTATTCGCGGGCGGACGAGCTACCGTGAAGGAAATCGGTTTGCGCAACTTCTCCAGCAACTCGCCCGAAGGCACCTTGAAAAATGCCTCCGATCCGTCTTCCGGTTCCAGGGTGCGCTTGTGGACCAGCGAGCGGACTTTGTTCGACAAATTCCTTTTGGGCGGATGTACTGTCCTCCAGCTTCGGCAGCAGTCGTTGCAGCTCGTCGAGCGTCCTGTCGGCCTGGGGAGCATCGAACAGGCCTTTGAGACCTTCCAGCTTCGCCTTCATGGCCGCCATGCCGACGACTGAACCGGCTCCGGCCGCGCCGCTCGGAATCAGCTCCTTCTCCTCAAATTTCTTAGACGGCCACAACAGGCCGAGCACCGCCCATTTCCGATCCGCGAGGTTCGGGAGCGTACCAGCATCTACTACGGAGCGGAAGTTGCCCAAGAATGTGACGTAGAGCGCCTTGGCCTCCTCCATATTATTGTTCCAGCCATGCGAGAACACGATGAGATCGGTCGTCCCGTCCCGTTGGACAAATTCCTGCAAGGCCGTGACATCGGCCTGGTCATGGACGGCGGCATCCTTTGTAAACTCCACTGGAAAATAGGGAAATCCCGACAACTGTTCCATGGCCCCTTCCTCCTTTGCTAGACGGATTGAATCGCGCGCATGAGATCCACGAGTCCGGCTCCTTGAAAATACCGTTCCCGACGGAGATCCGTTGCGGTCGAAACAAAGATTTCTTTGATCCGTTCCGGTTGCCCGATGAATTCGCGACGGACGGACAGAAACGCGGCAATGACACCGGAGACATGCGGCGCCGCCATGCTCGTCCCGGAATGTTCCAGGTAGGTCACGTCCTTCTCGATTTTGTCCTGGATGTCCTGCTCCATCTGCCCCGCCGCGCATGAGAGAATCTTCTCCCCCGGCGCAACCAGATCCGGCTTCACGCGTCCGTCACCCGTTGGCCCCTTCGACGAAAAATACGAAACCCCATAGATGTGCGGCATATTGCGATGGGTTGACCCGACGGTGATCGCGAGATCGGCATTGCCCGGATCGTTGATGGTCAAACCAATCCCGGCCGAGCGCAGCCCCGTAAAATCAGTCGAGAGGACGCCGTATCCTGAATTACCGGCCGCCACCACGACGACGACGCCGGAGCGCACCAGGCGGTTCACCTCCACGCAGAGTTGGCTTTGCCCGCAGGCAAACCATTCCGGTTCGAACGGGTATCCGACACTCAAGTTCACCCCATGAATGCGAATATACCGTCCGGAACTATTGATGCGCTGAATGTGCCCGATCGCGGCAATGATGTTGCTCACACTCCCTTCGCCGGCCTCGTTTAAGACCTTCAGACTCACCAGCTTGGAACGGGACGCCATACCGGAAATGGAGGCGGCCTTAATCTGCTCGTAGACGACTTCCCGCTCCGTCTGGTCTCCGTCGGGCTTGAGCGATCGGGAATAGGCCAGAATATCAGGATGTGATTCACCGGGCTGCAGTTTCGGGTCGGCGGGAATCTCTCCCGCGATGATGCCTGCCACATGAGTGCCGTGACCCATGCCATCCACCAAGGCGGTCTTATTCGGATTACTCCCGTCTGTAAAGTCGTAGTGCCATTCCTCGACCTGGCCGGCAAGATTCTGGTGTATGCGAAAATGTTGATGTTCCCCTTTAATCCCGGAATCGATGACGGCCCAGACGATGTTGTGGCCCAAAGCGGAAAAGGCCACTTTCGCCGCGTCAGCTTTCACCGTGGTGACGGAACTGGTAATGAACGCCTTCAGCTTGAAATCTTCCCAGATCTGGTAGATGGCCCGAGGCGCTCGTGGCTTGCCGTCTTTGCCGGACACGTTGGGTTTTGCCTTCGCGTCCTGATCGACCAGCTCGCGAATCATCCGCCCGTCAAGGGAGGCAAAGACGTATTGCTCATTGAACTCGCTTTTCATGCGATCAAGCCGTTGGCCGACCCGCTCTTGGCCTTTGTGGGCGATGAGTTCCTCGATCGTCTTGAACACCCAGTCTCGCGCCGCCTGTCGGCCTTTCGGGTATTCCAGATTCAAATCGATGATCACGTCATAGATGATTGGCCGGCGGGACGGATCTTGGAGGCGATGTTTTGTTTCCTCGTTCAGTTTATCGAGGAGGGGCAATGCGATGATCGTCTTGATGAGATTCTTCGCCAGCCGCTCCTCGTGCTCATACCCGAGACTGTTCCTGGACGGATGCGGAGGGGTGAGAGGCTCGCCCGGTGTTGCTGACGCAGAAGATCCACCCGGGGCCGAAGGAGGCGGAACACCCGCTGAGGACGCGGCCGACGATTTCCGTTCAGTTCGACCGGCGGGGATTCTTTTTTCCTGCCGTTGATGCATGTGGTTTCTTTTTGGCCATAGACTCCCTCACAAACAGAAGAATGCTGCCCTGGGTCAAGCATGAAGGACTGGCGCATGCCATCACCCGCAGAGACAGCAAAGGTTGTACCGGAGGATGAGAGACGAGTCCTGCTCGTCTTATTCCAGCGAGAGAAAAGGACGTCATCGTGTTGGGCACAGGGATGAAAAGCGAAGGATCCAAATCCATGCGTCCCAGTATCCACACTGATACCTCTCCCTATGCGGGACGGCAGTCGATCATCGGACAGGTGTTGTTGTTCACTCATCGACACCCGGACGCAAGAGGTACGGCCCATAGACCAACGCGAACAGGAGATAGGCGCCGCTCCAACTGGCAGCGGCGGCACTGAGTACGAGACCGGTAGGCAGACCGATACCCGCCCCGAACACTCGGATGATGGCCCCGCAGGTGACCAGAACATACATGGCGACCGTCGCGAGGTCGGCATGTCGCTGGCGTCCCGTATGCCCCAAACTCGCGCGTGTCATAATGCCCAAGGTCATCACGCCTACTGCCCCTGTGGTCAGCGCATGCACCGCATCTTCCTTCGGCAGGCCGACGCCCAGCGCGGCACAGCCGAGCAGGGCGAGTGCCAGAACAAGCCACCCATATCCCCAGTGCAGCACAAATACGAGCGGCTCCCGCCATGCGAACCAGCCGTACCACCGCGACAGTTGACCCAGATTGACCACGCCGGCAAGGATAAGTAGCCACCCCGGTATCGTCCCGTCCGGGAGCATCGCCCAGATCAACGAAGCCAATGCGACCGATCCTATCGCCACCATATCGAGCTGAGAAAATGATGCCGGTTTTTCCGGTCTTCGTCTCTGAACCAAAAACTCGCGGGTAAAATTCGGCGTCACGCGACCACCGATAAACGCCAGCAGCGTCATGTCCAACCCCAACGCCAGACGTTCGGGAAGATCCGGCGCCATGCCATTGAGGACGTAAAGATGAAACAGGATGTTCGCCAGCGCATAGAGACTGAGTAAGAGACCGATCGGCGCATGATTCCAGCTCTTCCCCCCCGCGATCTCGCGCCACAGAATTCCTGCCAATACCAGAAGATAGGCCGCATCAACGATGGCCGCGAAGACCGGCGGGACCCAGGGCCACGCCAACAACAGACGGCCCGCGAGCCACAGGCAGAACAAGCCAGCCAATTCCCTTCCCTGGATGGCCGGACGATCCGTCCAGTTAGGCACCGCCGTTAGCACAAACCCGGTGATCACCGCCGGCAGAAATCCGAACAACATTTCGTGCACATGCCATTCACGAGGCGCCGCCAGACCGGTTGAACCAATTCCCAGCGACAACATGACGATCCAGGCCGGAACAGCCATCCCCGCAAACCAGGCGGCGCCGAGAAAAAACGGCCGGAAGCCATAGGATAACACTGGCCACTCCGGCCAAGTGCCCCGACGTGTGACTGGCTCAATCTTCACCACAGGCCTCCGCTATCCTCTTCAATCACCAAGGCGCCCCCAAGAGTCACGGCTCGCCATCAACCGTGCACGTCAGTTCGTCAATTGATCCATCAGCCATTCCATCGCATCTGAGGATGCGAGCCAGGCCTCGGCAAACCCCGCAAAATACAGAACCGCCTCATGCCGGTCTCCCGGCGTGAACCGATGGGGTAGCCGGGCAGGCGGCGTCCGTTTCCCGCTGAATAAGTCGGCCACATGGGGATTGCCTCGCATCGCCGCTCGTAGGTCCTCTTTTGCTGCGACCTGATTTCCCCGTCGAAGGTCAAGGAGGACGCGGCTCCAGAGGAATGCGGCGGACGAATCATGCCCGTACCGATGCAAGAGACGTTCTGCCCCGGCCTCATTCCCCGCCGCCAGATAACGGCTCAGCAACCAGTGTCGAATCCCCTGGTCATCGTCGGGATTCAGTTCCAAGAGGGCTTCGCCATGGGCGAGGGATTCCTCTTTTCGACCGAGCGCCCAGAGACAGTCGGCCAAGCCCTGACGCGCGCGCATGTAGGGCCTGGTGTCGGTGAGTTTCCAGAAGCGGCCCGCCTGCCGGTCAAACAATTCTTCGCCCAGCGTCCTTCTCCCGGCATCGACGCCTTGCTGATACAGGAGGCACGCGTCCTCTGCCGACCGCGCCTCAGACTCCGCCAATACCGTGTAGGCATCTGCACAATCGGGAGAGATCTCCAGCGCCTGGCGGGCCAACGACGCCGCTTGCCGGACGGTCGTGGCCTTCCAAGCCCGGGAGATCAAAGCTTGTGCCTGTTCCACCTGTTCGCTTTCTGTGCGAACGGACTTCGCGAGCGCCGGCGCAGCAGACCGTGTGCGCTGTGTTCCAGAGCGTGAAGCTTTATTGTTCATAAATAGGCATTCTTTTCACCGACCAGGGGCGGCGCCATCCGGCAACTGCCCTCGTCAGAACAGCGTCGCCAGATAGTCCAACAGAAACACCAGTCCGGTGCCGCCCGTTGGTAATGCAATCGCCCCGAACAACGGATGCTGCGTGAAAGGCAAAAATGCGCCATCCCGCGTTTGCTCAATTTTCGTCAGCATCCGTTCGATTTGCTGCGATTTCTCATTCGTGAGAGGCAACGTTTGAGGCGCAGTCCTGAGTCGGCCCTTCAACTGTTCCATGGCGGCTCGTTTGGCCTGTTCGGCGGTGCGCCGGAGAAACAGGCCGTTCCCGAACGCGTAGGCGGTATTGAGCCCGAAGATCAGGAGGAGGCCGATCGGAAAATCCCACCGGTCGAAATAACTATGCCGCGCGATACCCATCAGAAATACAATGACGAAGGGATAATAGATCATGGCGCTGATCACCGCCGTCCGTTGGGCGATAAATTCAATGGCGATCCACTCGCGCACATAGGCCTTGTCCACGCCCAGCTTGGCAGCCTCCTGCTCCAGTACCCCGTCTGGCCAGCGAATCGTCGTCCCGATCATGATGGTGATCAACCGGCGGCAGAGTCGCGTCGCGTCCAGGACATAGAACATCAACAGGGTCATGGCGAACACGCTGATGCCCAGAACGCCCCCGTTGATATAAAAACATGCATTTCCCCGGCAGGGCGTCACGGGCCATCCGTATAGGCGCATTAACAGGACGCCGAATAACCCGTATAAGAACGTTTGCAGCATGACGCGCATGAGCCGCTGCTTCCAACGGCCGAGCGCTTGATATTCCTGCCAGAGATTTGTCGCATCCACCGAGCCGGTCGCGGCCGGACGCCAGTAGTGGATGCCGACGATGGGGACTGCCACCGGGGCTGTCGAAGCACCGGCAGGTGTCAAACCGAATCGCTGCATCAGTTCGGCATCGTTCGCCCTCAGACGCCGCCACGAATGGTAGAAGAAGGCCAGGGTGAGGACGAAGGCCAGCAGCCTCAGCGTGGTCGTCGGCCAGACGCTGATCCCGTCGGTCAGCGAAATGGGCTCGCCACCCGTTCCATCCCGCATCGCCCACCACAGGAAACCACCCGCTATGGCCACTACCGGAAGCACCGTCCACGCAACGTCTCGAAGCTTCAGCCGGAGCAATGCGTGCCAGAGTTCCCCGTTGAGCAGCAGGACCAGGCACAATATCACGACGACGGTTGCTCCAATAAGGGCAAGGGTCTCGGGAGCGGCAAGGCGTATTTTCCCGGTCTCAGGATCGAGGTCCGGACGGAGAAGGTGCAGGCTGGCGAGTCGCTGTTCCATAGGAGGCTGCGTGTATTCGACATCGGGACTGACATCCACCGCTCCATGCCTCCCCACCTCGTAGAGACGCGGCTTCACGTCATCGGGAAAGCTCACCTTAAATGGGGTCTCCAACTTATTCTCATCCGCTAGGGGCATAAAATAGTTCACGGCCCGCAAGGCCGAATAGAACAATGCCGTTTGATAACTATCGCGAAAGGGCGGAATCGGCGACTGCAGCTTGGGGTGGAGCTCCAGCCCGAAATGCGACGCGACAATCAGATTGCGCGTCCACTGCGACTGGCTCGGATGGGTCAACCGCGCATCCAAGTCGGTCGTGAAAAAGAGGGCATGGGGAAAGTTGCTCCGCAATGCCTGAAGGATCATGAGTTTGTCGTACACATCGCTGCCCAGCACGCCGATGGCCTTGAACTCTCCACCTTTCGTCGCTTCTTCGTATTTCAAAGTCTCGACGAGGCGACGCAGGTAATCCAGCTGACTCCGGCCTGCCGGGGCCTCCGCCGCACTCTGCGCCCCACGCAGCGCGCCGTCAGCAATTTTGCCCTTGGCCTGAGAACCGGGAGATTCTTTCTCATCACTCTTGGGCGGTAACTCACCATCCAGGCCCGCGAGATACGAATACCGATGCACCCAGGGCGGATATTGTTCATTACGAAGCGCGTCGAGGTGATACTTCAGCGGGTGACGGTCTTCCGGCTTCTTGTGCTTGTGCTCCGCCATACTGTTTGTCACAGCCACAAAGGTTTGCGGAAGCGCCCGTCCATAGAGCGTGTCCCATTCGGAGATCAGCGCAATGTGAGGAATCTTCGACGACGCAGTCAGGTCGATATTGCGGCGTGTCAATTCCAACACCAATTCCCTCACCAACGCATCGTCGGTGCCAATCGTCCGGATCAACGTCAGACCGGCAGTCTTGAACCGATCCTCAACGGGCTTGGCCGTCTGCTGGCTAGACGTCTCGCCTAAGAGGATCGGGTCGGCAGCCGTGGCCCAGGAAGAATAAAATTCAGCGCCTTTCAATACTGAAAGAACAGCCGGCTGAGGTGCGGCAGGAAAGCCCGGAACCCTATTTCCCGCCATGAAGTCAGACTTGAGTTCCTCCAGCATGGCATTGAGCGAACCGGAGGAGCGGGGTCCCAACACACGATAGGCCGAAGGGCTCGACTTCATTTCCCTCTTGAGATAACTAACCAGGTCCGTCAGGGCCTGTAACGGTTTTGCTCCGAGGTCCTGCTCTTTCAACCATAGGACCAGCATGGGTTGGGCCTCAGACTGCCCCTGATGATTCGTTGTGGATAGCCTGGGTCCCGGCACGAACCATTCCACTGGCACGATCGAGACGGGCCGCTCGGTTTGCTTCCATTCAAAGTACCGGATCGATTCTCCAGACTCCGGCAAATAGCCGGCTGCGCCCAACGCCGACACCAGCGCGTAACGATCACGCAATCTCGACTCGACACCGCTCGCATAGGGACTCCCGTCGACAAACACGGGCATCAAGTGAAAGCGAAAAGCTCCCTTGGTTGTGGAAGCATCCTCAAGGAGACCCGGCGAGGCATGGTGGCCATGCTTCCCATCCTGAGTGCTTTTCTCCTTCTGGATATGGCTCGCCACTGCCTCGAACGGATCCTGCCAGAGCCGGGATTGGACACGATCACGAACAGAGGCAGACTTCTCCGCTTCCTTGTCAATCGGCCGCGACGTCTTGAGCGGCACCTGATAGATGATCAGGCTGCTCACCGCAGCCAGCAGCAGCGCCATCACAGCGGTCAGCGGCAGTTTCGGCTTGTCGTCTTTTTGGTCCGCCATTCGAACGACCTGTTCACCAGCCGGATTGGGTCAACGCTCCGGTCTTTAAGAGTGACGAACCGAAACTCGCCATCTACGCAAAATCAGCGATAGGCTAGTCTTGAGAACGAAAACTGTCAATGGAGAGAATGAGGGAAGAGTGTGATCGGAGGAGGCTCCCTGCTCGCGCAACGCGCGGTCTCAGAAGACCCTCGTTGGACGCGCGCACTTGGAGCCTCCCCCGACCACCCTCTACGAACGGGTCGCAGGATGTTTGACTTCAACTTTCCCCCTCACTACAATCGGACCCCGTGGCATCACAATTCGTTCATCTCCATCTCCACACCCAATACAGCCTTCTCGACGGCGCCAATCAGATCGACCCCCTGATGCAACAGGTGAAGTCGTTCGGGCAGCCGGCCGTCGCGATGACCGATCACGGCAACATGTTCGGCGCAGTGGAGTTTTACCGGAAGGCCAGGGAAGCCGGCGTCAAACCCATCATCGGCTGCGAAGCCTACATGGCACCGGGCAGCCGGCTGGAGAAGAATTCACACCTCGCGCACAACGACTACTATCATCTCATTCTGCTGGCCACAAACCTCAAGGGATACCAGAACCTCATCAAACTGGTGAGCAAAGCCTACCTTGAAGGTTTCTACTATAAGCCGCGGATGGATAAAGATATTTTGCAGCAGCACCATGAAGGCCTGATCGGCCTGTCAGGCTGTCTGAGCGGAGAAGTCGCCTATCTCATCGGGCAGAAAGACCTGGCCGGTGCCACCAAGGCGGCGGGCGAGTATCGCGAGATTTTCGGCAAGGATAATTATTACCTCGAACTGCAGGCCAACGGACTGGAGCACCAGCGCATCGCCAACGACGGGCTGCTCGACATCCATAAGAAACTGGGGATTCCTCTCGCCGGGACCAACGACTGCCACTACCTCAAGAAAGAAGATTCACGTCCACACGACCTCATGTTGTGCTTGCAGACCGGGAAAACGATCAACGATCCCAACCGCATGAAGTTCGACACGGACCAGCTTTACGTGAAATCCACCGAGCAGGCGCTCGTCGAGTTCAAAGAAATGCCGACGGCCGTCTCCAACACCGTCAAGATCGCTGAAGCCTGCACCCTCGAACTGGCGCTCAACAAAACCTATCTGCCCCAGTTCAAGGTACCGGAAGGGTTCACCCGCGAAACCTATGTGGAGCAACTCGCCAAGGAAGGTCTGGCGGCGCGCCTCAAGGAACGGCCGAGTTCCATCCCAGAGCTGGCTTATCAGGTCCGGTTGAAAGAGGAAATCGCGGTGATCTGCTCGATGGGATTCGCCGGCTATTTTCTTATCGTGTGGGACATCATCAAGTTCGCGCGCTCTCGCGGCATCCCCGTCGGTCCCGGTCGCGGTTCTGCCGCGGGCAGCCTCGTCGCCTATGCTTTGCGCATCACCGACCTCGATCCGCTGGTCTACTCACTGCTGTTCGAGCGATTCTTGAACCCCGAGCGCGTGTCCCTCCCCGACATCGACATGGACTTCTGCATGGATCGTCGGGATGAGGTCATCAATTACGTCATCCACAAATACGGCGAGGACCACGTCGCGCAAATCATCACCTTCGGAACCATGAAGGCCAAGGCCGCCATTCGCGATGTCGGCCGGGTCCTCGAAATGCCTTACGCCGAAGTCGACCGGATCGCCAAACTCGTGCCCGACGATTTGAAGATGACGCTCGATAAGGCGCTCGAACAGGAACCGCGCCTCAAGGAACTCGTTGACAAGGATGTGAAGGTCAAAGAACTCATGTCGGTGGCGCAGTCGCTCGAAGGACTGGCGCGCCACGCCTCCACACACGCGGCCGGCATCGTGATCTCGGATCAGCCGCTCACGGAACATGTCCCGCTGTACAAAGGTCCCAAAGACGAAATCGTCACCCAATATTCCATGGGTGATGTCGAAAAAATCGGCCTGGTGAAATTCGACTTCCTCGGTCTGAAGACGTTGACCATGATTCAGCGGGCCGAGTCCCTCGTCAACCAGGGCCGCCCCGACCAGCCCCCGCTGCGAGTCGAACAACTGCCCTTCGACGATCCCGCGACCTTCGCGCTGCTCTCCTCCGGCAAAACCACCGGCGTGTTCCAGCTGGAAAGCTCCGGCATGCGCGATCTGCTGATGGGGCTCAAGCCCGACCGGTTCGAGGATATCATCGCCATCATCGCGCTCTATCGTCCCGGTCCGATGGATCTGATTCCGGACTTCATCAAGCGTAAACAGGGCAAAATCCCGATTGCCTACGAGATGCCCGAGCTCGAACCGATCCTGAAGGATACGTACGGCGTCATCGTGTATCAGGAGCAGGTCATGGCCATCGCCAACAAGGTGGCCGGATTCTCCTTGGGACAAGCGGACATTCTGCGCCGCGCCATGGGCAAGAAGAAACCGGAGGAAATGGAAAAGCTCCGGGTCCAATTCCTGGAAGGCGCCAAACAGAAAAAAATCGCGGAGAAAAAAGCCGACAAACTCTACGAGCTGATCCAGAAGTTCGCCGGCTACGGCTTCAACAAATCGCACGCCGCAGCCTACGCGGTGGTCTGTTACCACACGGCCTATCTCAAGGCGCACTACCCGAACGGAATTCATGGCCTCCCTGATGACGACCGACATGGGCAACGCCGACAAGATCGTCGGCTACTTCACCGAATGTCGCGGGCTCGGGATCCCGGTGCTGCCACCTGATGTGAATCAGAGCCAGAAGGACTTTGCCGTCGTCAACAAGAGCATCCGGTTCGGCCTGGCGGCCATCAAGAATGTCGGCGAGGGCGCCGTGGAAGCGGTCATCGAGTCGCGCAAAGAGGACGGCCCGTTCCGCTCGTTCTTTGATCTGTTCCGGCGGGTGGATCTCCGCAAGCTGAACAAGCGCATGATGGAAGGGCTGATCAAGGCGGGGGCCTTCGATTCCATGGGAGGACGGCGCTCACAGTATCTGGCCGTGCTTGACCAGGCGATGGACGAAGGCGTGAGTATTCAAAAAGAACGCGCCGTCGGTCAGACCAGCATCTTCGGTGATGACGTTTCCGGCCTTCCACAGAATCTTGCCGATCCGGCCTTGCCCGATGTCCCCGAGTGGAGCCAAGGGGAACTGTTGAAGTATGAACGTGAGTTGACCGGCTTCTACATCAGCGCCCATCCGCTGGCACGTTACGAAGCCGCCATTCAGCTTTTCTCCAACACGACGAGCATGCAGGTCGCCGAGGTGCCGGATGGCCGCGAAGTGAAACTCTGCGGCATCATCACCGCCGTGAAATCCATGCTGACCAAAAAGGGCGATCGCATGGCGTACATCACGCTGGAGGATTTACATGGCGTGATAGAAGTGATAGCCTTTCCCGACTTGTATCGAGACCATGCCGACATGATCGTGCCGGAACAGGTCGTGCGATTGACAGGCACCGTCGATCGCGGAGACAAGGGCACCAAGTTGCGCGGGACCAAGATCGAACCACTGGCCGAATTACAAAACAAGGGAATCTCGCGGGTGATGATTCGCCTGCATGATGGCCCGACGGCCTCCACCAGGCTTCCCATGCTGCGGCAGGTGTTTCAGAAATACCCCGGTTCGTCGACCGTGGCGCTCATCATGGCGCTTGGCGGCACCATCGAAGCCCGGACGTCTCCCCTGCCCAACGTGAAGATCACGCCCAGCGAGCATTTCGTCGCCGATATTGAGGAAGTGCTGGGCAAAGGCGCCATCACTTTGGTAACCTAGGCGGACCTAGGCAACACCCTTAAGGGGGTTCAGCAGTATGAGAGACTACCTCGACTTTGAAAAACCGATCCGCGAACTCGAAGAAAAAATCGAGAAGCTGGCTTCCGCCGAGTCACCCAAATCCGGAACCCAGGATGAAATCCGCAAGCTGCGGACCAAACTCGCGCAGGTCGAGCATCAGCTCTACACCACCCTGACTCCCTGGCAACGCACCCAATTGGCCCGTCACCCCCAGCGTCCCACGTCGCTCGACTATATCAGCGAACTCTCCCGGGAATTTCTGGAACTCCATGGTGATCGGAGTTTCGGCGACGATCGCGCGATTGTGGGCGGATTCGCCCGCTTCAACGATCGCTCGGTCATGATCATCGGGCATCAGAAGGGTAAAACCCTCAAGGAACGCATGCAGCGCAACTTCGGCATGCCCAATCCTGAAGGCTACCGCAAGGCGCTACGGCTCATGCGTCTGGCGGAGAAGTTCAACCGCCCGATTATCACCCTCATCGACACGCCCGGCGCCTACCCCGGCATCGGAGCGGAAGAACGCGGACAGGCCGAAGCGATCGCCAGAAACCTCTTCGTCATGTCGCGACTGACCGTGCCGATCATTTCCGTTGTCATCGGCGAAGGCGGCAGCGGCGGCGCGCTGGCTCTTGGCGTGAGCGATCGTATTTTGATGCTGGAACATTCCGTCTACTCCGTCATCTCCCCCGAAGGCTGCGCGGCGATTCTGTATGACGATCCGACCAAGGTGCCCGATGCCGCAGCCTCGTTACGCATGACCGCGCAAGACCTCGTTGGACTCGGCATCATAGATGAAGTGATTCCCGAACCGCTCGGCGGTGCCCACCGTGACCCGCGGGCCATGTGCGATCGTGTCGCGAAGGCGCTGGCCAACCAACTCTACGCGCTGGTCGAACTGCCAACGGATCAACTCATCGCCGAACGCGACCAGAAGTTCCGCAGGATCGGCGTCGTCGGTGGACTTGTCCCGGTCGCCGGCTAGCGAAGTCCATCGTCGTTCAGCCGGAGCAGCGTCGCCCTTTACCCCGGGCAGTCATACGCGCACACACCATTCCCCTCCCGGCTTTCCAAGATTCTCACCCTTCTTGATTAAAAAGCGGCCATCACCCTTAGACTACGGGTGAACAAGAGTCCGCTCCATCGGCTATCAACGGAGCTTTTGTATTCCAGAACAAGACCGAAGGAACTCTGCGGGAATGACGCGGGTGGTGGGATCGTTACGGTGAATTCGAAAGCGCTGCGTCGATGAGCAACCCCAGCGCCACGAAACGCTGTCCGATCACCGTCAGAATGTGCTGTCGAAGCGGAGTCCGGTAGGGTTCCAACGCAGGGTCTTGAAGGTAGCGATCCACCGTGCGAGGCAACTTCTTCCACCAGGTGCGGGCCGCCTCTCGCGCTTGCTGTGCACCCGTCTCTCCACCGGCCAGAATCGCCTTCAACTCCTTCTCGAAGAATCCAACGTGCACCTGTTCGTCTTCCAGGATATCCGAGAGATCCGGTCTGATGGCGGCCAGCAACGAAGCGAATTCCAACCCCAGCGCCTCATAGCCGAACAACAACACCGCCAGCATCTCCCACTGTGAGGGCACAGTCGGCAATGTTGCCGGCCGTTGAGACATGGTTCCGAGCATGCCTTCGAATTGCCGCAGGTGATCCTGCTCATCCGTCTCATGCCGCTGGAGAAACGTCTGCACATGACGAGGGAGTTGCTGGGTCTGAGCGGCGCGCACCGCCCACAAGGCCATCGCTTCGGCGCGCAGGAATCGTTCGAGCAGGGCTCGTTCGCAGGTGGCAGGCAGCGCCATCATCGTCGCACTCACTGCTCCTCCGGCGGCGCGATCGGACCGGCCCATTCGCCCTTGGTCAAGCCGACTTCCTGAGAGGCCCCGTCCGGCCATTGAAAATAGCCCACCTGGTCAACATAGAGAATGAGCGGATCCATGTCCTCTCCGAGCCCTCTCCACCAATACCAGCCTGCCTGTTTCGGTTTGTCACTCGTCCATATCAATCGTTGCATCGTCCGTTACACTCCTCGATCTCGCGGGATTACTGATTCGCACTCGGCGAGCAGGTCCCGTTTCTGCTACAGTCCGGTTCGCGCATCATCGCAGCGCACCCTATCATGGACCGATTACCAATAGAAGAGGCGATCCCCACGCTCCGCCAGCGGCTGGCGATCGGACGCTCGGTGCTCCTGACAGCGCAACCAGGCGCGGGCAAAACCACGCGTGTTCCGATAGCTCTGCACGATGAACCCTGGCTGACCGGCCGGAAGGTGATCATACTGGAGCCACGCCGACTGGCTGCGCGCGCCGCCGCGACCTATATGGCCGCGAGCCTTGGCGAGCCGGCTGGGCGGACCGTCGGCTACCGTGTCCGGCACGAGTCCAAGGTGAGCGCGGCTACCAGGATCGAAGTGGTGACCGAAGGCATCCTCACACGTCTCTTGCAACACGATCCGTCACTGGCCGGGTACGGGCTCGTGATCTTCGATGAATTTCACGAACGCAGCCTGCAAGCCGACCTCGGCCTGGCCTTCGCGAGGGAATCGCAACGGCTGTTCCGCGAAGACCTTCGCCTGCTTGTGATGTCGGCCACACTCGACTGCGCCGCCGTGACGACGTTGCTACCTGACGCGGCGACCATCTTCTGCGAAGGCCGGCTCTTCCCTGTCACCACGCAGTATCTTGCCCGGCCGATCGAAGGCCATGTGGAACCGGCGGTGGTGCGGAGCATCAAATTGGCGCTGGCGGAGGAATCGGGCAGCCTGCTGGTCTTCCTGCCCGGCATGACAGAAATCAGGCGCGTCGAGCGACAGCTGCATGAGAGCCGGCTGGACCCGCACATCATCATTGCGCCGTTGCACGGGGAGCTGCCGCAAGCCGAGCAGGACCAGGCCATTCGTCCCGCGCCCTCTGGCTCTCGCAAAATTGTGCTCGCCACCTCCATCGCGGAAACGAGTTTGACGATCGAAGGCGTGCGCGTCGTGATCGATGCGGGACTCATGCGTGTCCCCCGCTTTGACCCGCGGACCGGCCTGACCAGGCTGGACACCATTCGCGTCACGCAGGATGCAGCAGATCAACGTCGCGGGCGCGCCGGGAGGCTGGAACCAGGCACCTGCTACCGTCTGTGGACCAATGCGGAGCATCAGGCTTTGCTTCCTCGACGGCCACCGGAAATCCTCGAGGCAGATCTGGCACCCCTCGCATTGGAGCTGGCGGAATGGGGCGCCCTCGACGCCACCGAACTCTCCTGGCTGGATCCTCCACCGGCCGGGGCATTGGCCCAGGCTCGCGACCTCCTCAGGCAACTGGGCGCCCTCGATGCGCAAGGCGCACTGACCGCTCACGGCCGCCGGTTGGCCCATGTCACGGTTCACCCGCGGCTGGCACACATGATGGTCGCCGCCGTGCCGTTGGGATGGGGCCCTTGGGCCTGCGACCTCGCCGCATTACTCAGCGAACGCGACATCCTGCAAGGCGGCCCCGGCTGGCGTAATGCCGACTTGCGCCTGCGTATGGAAGCCCTACAGGGCAAGAAGGCACACCTCGCCGGCGCCACGATCAACCCTGCAGGCTGTGAACGGGTTCGTCGAGCGTCGGAACAGTGGCGACGCCAATTGCAACTGGAGCCCCCATCCGGTGACGGCACCGACCACATCGGCCTCCTGTTGTCATTCGCGTACCCGGATCGCGTGGCGCAACGACTCGCCGGCAGCGACGGACGATACCGCCTCGCCAATGGACGCGGCGCGTCGTTCCAGGGCCAGCAGGGGCTCTCACAGGAAGACTACCTGGTCGTGGCGCAGCTCGACGGCACGGGCGACTGGGCACGTATCCTTACCGCCGCGCCGGTACGCCTCGAAGACCTCGCGCGCCACTGCGCAGAGCAGGTCTGTGCAGTGGATGTCTTGGAATGGGATGATCGATCGGAATCGGTTCGTGCACGACGCCAACGGCGCTTCGGCCAGTTGGTCCTGGAAGATCGTTCCGCCCACGAGCCCGATCCCACTCAAGTCACGGCCGCGCTACTGGTCGGTCTTCGTCGTGTCGGATTGGTTGCCTTGCCGTGGACGAAGGAACTGCAACAATGGCGGGCACGCGTCGCGTTACTCCATCGCGTCAACACCGCCTGGCCCGATCTCTCCGACGACGCGCTCATGACAACCCTCGAGCAATGGCTGGCCCCGTTTTTGACGGGGCTCATGAGCCTGGCGCAACTCCGTCGCGTGGATCTGCAACCCCCGCTCGACAGCCTGCTGACCTGGCAGCAACGGCAGGAATTGCCTCGCCTCGCGCCGACACACATCAACGTGCCGAGCGGATCCCAGGTCCGGCTCGATTACGAACAGAGTGATTCACCGGTGCTCGCCGTACGGTTGCAGGAGATGTTCGGTTGCCAGGAGACACCAAGGATCGCAGGAGGAACGGTGCCGGTCATGGTCCATCTGCTCTCACCGGCCGGCAGGCCCGTGCAAGTCACCAAAGACCTCGCAAGTTTCTGGCGCTCGGCATACCAGGACGTGAAGAAGGAATTGCGCGGCCGATACCCACGCCACCATTGGCCCGATGATCCGCTCAGCGCCATTCCGACCAACAGGACGAAACGACGCACCTAGCGATTCAGCGGTTCCGACAGCACCGTCTCTCCACTTGCCAATCGGCACCGATTCCCGCATGCTACGTGGCGCATATCACTCACGCTCACCCAACGAGTTTCACATGGACCACTTCGCCATCGTCACCGCCTTCGGGCAAGACCGTCCCGGCATCGTCGCCCTCATGGCCGACAGCCTCTACCAACTCGGCTGCAACATCGAAGACAGCTGCATGACCAGACTCAGGGGCGAGTTCACCATGATGCTCATGGTCCGCCTTCCGCGAGGCCTCGACGCCGAAGCCCTGGGCAGCCGACTCGCCGTCTCTACGCGACCGCTCGACCTTGCCGTGCTTTGCAGAGCGCTTCCGGGCCGGGCTGCGCTCCGCCAACCCATGCCGGAAATTCCAACCTTCATGTTGTCAGTCTACGGCGCCGACCATCCCGGCATCGTGGCGCAGGTCGCGCGCACCGTGGCGGAGGAAGGCGGCAACATCACCGACATGAACACCCGCGTCATCGGCTCGGGCGAGGTGCCCGTCTATGTCATGGTTTTGGAAATCCAACTGCCGCAGGACCGTCAGGTGGATCACCTCAAGCAGGCACTGGAAACGCTTAAGCCGTTGCTGGGCGTCGATCTCACGTTCCGCCCGCTCGACAGCGTGACGTTCTAACCGTGGCGATCCGTCCGGTCCTGCACTATCCCCATCCAATCCTCAAATCCGAGAGCGCCCCCGCTCTGCCTGCCGATCCGGCAACCCGAGCCGTCGTGCAAGACCTGCTCGATACGCTCGCCGCGTCTCCCGGAGTGGCCCTGGCCGCACCGCAGATCGGCTTTGCCCTGCGCGTGATCGCCGTGGATGTGTCGCGCAAGAAGGGCGAGAAGGGGCATGGGCTGGTTGTGCTGATCAACCCCGTCATTCTCGTGCTGGAAGGGCCAAGGATTCTGCGGGAAGGTTGCTTGAGCGTGCCGGACTACACCGGCAATGTGCTACGCCATGAACAGGCGGTAGTGGAGGGCTTAGCGCCGGACGGCAGAGTTGTCACACTCACCACCTCGGGATTCGAGGCGCTGGCGTTTCAGCACGAGGTGGACCATCTGAATGGCCTCCTCTTCCTCGACCGCATTCAGTCGCTCAGCACCGACCTCTTCCGGCGGAAGACGCAGGGCTGAGAGGAATCAATCCTTTCTTGTCCGCGTCGATCATCTACTGGGCCGCCACCCCTTGAGGCGAGCTGCGACCGCTTCACGCTGATCGAGCGTCAACATGGCCGCCAGGACATCGCGCCGCAATCTGGCGCGGCCACTGTCCTGCCGGCTGGCGAGGGAATACCAGAAAAAGGCTTCCAGCGTATCCTGGCTGACACCCTGCCCCTGCTCGTACAACATCCCCATATCCCGTTGCGCCAACACATGGCCCTGATCCGCGGCCAATTGCAGCCAACGCACCGCCTCGGCTTCATCGATCGTGCCGAGGTTCCCCATGAGCAGGGCCTGACCCAACATCCATTGCGCATTCGCATCGCCCTGCCCGGCGAGAGCTTGTAATTGTTGTTCCCAGGCGGGATCGGCCATGGCAGGCGAAGTCACGGCGACCATGAGGATGGCCGCCGTCGCCAGTAGGAATGTCCTCGTTCCCCTGTCCGCCATCATCACACCCCGTCGTCGCTCACAGATCCGCCAGAATCGCGTCGGCGGCATGCCGTCCGGACAACAGCGCGCCATCCAGCGTACCGGTTTCGCAGTAGTCGCCGCATTGGTACAGGGCGGACCGCAAGCGCGGAGACGCGGCTCCATGTCGAGCAACGAGCACATCGATGGGTGGCAGTGCCCCGCTGATACGATCGGTCCGCAGGTGTCGCCACCCGTCCACTGTCGGGCCGAACCATTCACGCAACTGTGCGCGCACGGACTGCGGCTGGTCTGCGTTGACAGGCGCCGTCTGATCAGCAAGGCTCACCGAAACGAGCGCCCGTCCCGGAGGGGCATAGGTCGGCGCCACCTCGCTCAACACACAGGCGGTGCCGATCGGCCCTTGCTGTTCTCCGTTCAACAACAACCAAGGCCCCGGGACAGGTGGAGCGGGGGCGTCGAAATACAGCGTCGTTGATTGACGGCCGGGCGCGGCCGGCACAGAATCCCCACGCAACGTCGCTGCCGTAGCATAGTCGGTCGCCAGCACAATGGCATCGGCCGAAAGACGTCCGCCCCCCGTGAGCAGGACCTGCTTGCCGTCGAGTTGCGCGACCGGCGCGCGCAGGCGGACCGACCCGGCCGGAAGCGACGAGACCAACTGACCGGCGATCGCACCCATGCCGGCCTGCGGCAACGCAATGGCCCCGCGAGAAAAGGCCGCCCACACGAGTTCTAAGAGCCGGCAGGGCGTCGAGAGGGATGGATCGAGAAACACGCCCCCCAGGAAGGGCCGGAGAAACCGCTCACGCATGGCAGCGGAGAATCCATAGCTCGCCAAGGCCTCTAAGGTAGTACGATTTCCTCCGCCCGCCTGCGCGCAGACACGCTGGTTCAGCGCGTCCTGCCGGAGGCGGAGAATCGTGAGCTTGTCACGGAATGAGCCGATCGGGTTCATCAGCCCTGCCAGTAAATCCTGCGGACGACGCAGCGGATCACTGATGCGGTGAAAGCGGCCGCCGCAATGTACCAGCGCACCGGGGTGAAACGCTTGCAGTTGCAGGGCTGGATAATCGAGCACATTCGTGGCTTCGGGATAGCCGGTGAGCAACACCTGAAAGCCGCGATCGAGTTGAAAGCCGTCCACACGATCAGTGCGGACCCGGCCACCCACCTCGTCTGATGCTTCGAGGATGGTGCAGGCCAGCCCTTGGCGGACGAGGTGTTGCGCGCAAGTGAGCCCGGCAAGTCCGGCACCGACGATGATGACACGAGCACTAACAGACATCAGGAGCCGCTACACCTTTTTACAGGCGATCTTCAACTCCGCTTCGCCGTCACTCCCGGGCGTGACCCGCGACCATAAGCGTGTGGCCTTTCCGGATTGCATGGGACGGCCCTTCCCCATCTGGCTCGCATAGTATTTGGTTTGTAACGGACGGCTTTTGCGGCCCTCGCAATCGAGGTGTTTTTTGATCCGCACAGACCGATAGGTGCCTTGCGGAATGTGTCGATCAACCTTGAAGTCCTTCAACGTCCAGAGCGTGACCGTTTTGCCCGTCGGTCCAATCGTCGCCATGTCCACATACCCATCATACTTATGCGTGCCGCCGACCATCAGCCACTCAGCCGACGCCGTATTCACACAGAGCAGCGTCGAGCACAGGATCACACGTATATATTTCAGCATCACACCTGACTCCCGTTCAACAGACTATTCATCACGAACACTCGTGTGTCGCAACCGGCACAACTCCAGCAAAACCTCCGTCATCATACCATCGGAGGCGCCGGACATGCAGCGGTCGCCGCAGCTTCTCTTTCATCACCCGGCGGTGTATTGTCAGCCATGTTCAACAAACGACCTGGTACACGAAGACAGGCGCCCGCCGCGATTCGCCCAGTCCCTCCCGCCGATCCCGGGAGCGAGAAACGCGTGACGCTGGACCGTCTGCTCTCGAAACTCGGCATCGCCAGTCGAACCCAGGCGAAGGAATGGATCAAGGCCGGACGGGTCCGCATCAACCAGCGTCTCGTGCGGCAGCCGGACACCTGGGTGGACTGGCCCGGTGATGCCGTCACGCTCGATGAGCAACCGCTTCAACAAGGCGCACCGCGATTCATTCTGTTTCACAAACCCAAAGGGCTGGTCACCACGCATGCCGATGAGAAAGGGCGGCGCACCATTTTTGATGTGTTGCCTCCGAAGTTCACCCGCCTGCATGCAGTCGGACGGTTGGACCAGGCCACGAGCGGTCTCCTCCTTCTCACCAACGACACGGCGATTTCCAGTTTGCTCACCGACCCCAAGCAGCGGATACCACGGCGCTACCTGGTCACCGTGCGCGGGGAAATCACGGACGACCGCGCCCGGGCGGCCATGGATGGGCTCGAGGATCAGGGCGAACGCCTGCACTGCGCAGCGCTGACGATTCAAAAGCGCTCCGGGCGGGAATCGCACCTGGACGTGACGCTGACCGAGGGGAAGAACCGGGAAATCCGACGCCTGTTCAAAGCGCTGGGCCACGACGTCACGAGGCTCCGCCGCATACAATACGGTCCCTTCGCGCTCGGTGCTCTTCCACCGGGCGCCTGGAGAGAGATTCCGATCGATGCCGCCAAAGTCTTGCTGGACAAGGTTCACCCTGAGTGAGGCAGATCATATGGCGATCCGCCACCGGATTCACCACCTTGGCCGTGGCTGCGCCGGCACTGACCTATGCCAACTTTCTCGCAGGCTAGAAGGCCGCATGCAGTATCGCGACACCCGGTATCCTCTACTGCATCGGCAGGGAACACGTGACCAAGCTGCTGATTCAGGTGCGTACGTGTTCTTCAACAGTCCGGTCAGCGAGGCTCGGGAAATGAAAACGCCCGGCGTACTGATGATACGCCGAGCGTTTGAATGTTTGCGCCGGGTTCAGCGAGATTCACCCGTCTGCTAGTAGCCGCGACCGGTGCTTCCTCCGCCCCCGCTCATCCGGCTTAGCGGCAACGCGTCATACCGGGTCTTCAGATCGGGATGTTTGGCCAGATAGGCATCCACGGCTTCCTTATCGGCAAAGATTTCTTTGCTGCGCACGCGATATTCTTCCAGCGACAGACCGCGTTTCGACAGCAAGTCACTGAGCTTGCCGTTGATATCGTCGCCCATTTCTTTCATTTTTTCCGGCGTCGGCCGCTGCCCCGATCCGTACGATTCCCCGCCCTTGAAATAGTTCGTCATCATTTCGCCGATTTCGATGCGGGCGTTCACAAACTTCTCCACATCGGCCGGTTCCGTCGCCAGGCCGGTTCCCGACCACAACAATAGACCGAGTGAGATGCCGATGATCGATCGCGACACGTAGTTAGTCATAATCTCCCCTCTGAGTGATAGAACCACATGAACTGTCTACAGGCATCATACCATGACGGATGCTACGCACCGGCGGCGAATCGCCCTCCTGCCTGCCGCACTACTGCGATGACGGCAACCCTTTCAGGAACTCCCCGAGCACGGCGCGAAACCGATCGGGATCTTCAGCCATCATGAAATGGCCGGTCTGGAACTCCACGACCTGTGAGTCGGCTATCTGCGCCTGGATGCCCTTGGCAATCGCCGGCGTGGCCACGTCATCCTTAACCCCGACCATGATCAACGTCGGCACCTGGATGCGCGTCAACTGTCCATGAACGTTGAACTGCGACATGGACGTCAGGGCCTCGCGGATCACCGTGCCGTTCCAGGTCGGAATACGGTCGAGCAGCGGCTGATAGGTCTTCGCCTGCGTGCCGGCGGGGAAACTCTCCACGATCATATTCCTCGAGACCTCGCGATAGTCGCGTGGCGCGCCGATGGTGGGAATGTCCTTGTCCAGAATCATCGGACCGTCAGTCGTGGAAACCAAGACCAGAGCCCGCACGCGCTCCGGATGATCCAGCGCAAGCCGTTGCAGGATCATGCCGCCCATCGACACGCCCACCCACACCGCCTTTTTGATCTGGAGCACATCGGCCAGTTTGATCAAGTCGCTGGAAAACTGGGGGATGGAATAGCCGGTTGCCGGCTTTTCCGAATCGCCATAGCCGCGCAGGTCCACCGCGACACCGCGAAACTCCGGCGAGTAGGCACCGACGTATTTGGGGAAGATATTGCTGGTCGTGACCACGCCATGGACGAAGATGATCGGATCGCCCGTCCCGGCTTCCAACACGCTGAGATGCAGCCCGTTGAGATCGACCATATGGCGCTGGAACGGTTGATCAGGCGGAATCACATCGGCGAGTTGAGGTGGATGCGCGCCGCTATTCGTGCGGACCGGAGGGGCCGTGCCGGCGCAACCGACAAATCCGGTCAGTGCCAGTGCAAAAAGAACTCTCGAAACCAGCATGCAGCTCCCCTTTCTGAAAAGGCTGACAGCGAATAGCCTAGCGTAAGCTGTCAGCCGCACAGATTCAATGCTGGAATCCGAAGAGGAGCCGCACGTGGTTCCAAACGCCTGCAATTATTTGATCCGCGAGACCGTCACCTGGACCGGCACGAGGTTGACCCGGGGCGGCATCGCGAACAATACCTCGGCGACTTCGCGAGACGCCGCTTCCAACGCGCGGCAACGATCCACGAACGGACTCGAAGCCAAGCGCGGGAAATAATCGCGATGGCGTTCGTAAAACTGTGCCCGCCGCCGCCAGCGATCGGCATTGACGGCAAATAACCAGCCGGCCAGGTCCGAGAGCCCCCGCGACAGCGGCTTCACCCCTTCCGACCTGAGACTGCGTTCGACCAACGATGGAGATGTGGTCACGTCTTTCATAGTTGCGCCTCCCTCCCATGCGCCCGATACGACGCCCGTCACCATGGCGGCCGGGTGGCGTCTCTTCCGGCTCACCTACCTCACTGTAAGCCGGCGACATGAGGAATGGATTAGTTCAGCATGAAAAAGATTTCATGGAGACGGCATCGTGACGGTCGGTCTACCTCCCAGGACCTCGCGGAAGACCTGAGCCAGATCGTGCAGCGCTTGCGCCCCGTCGCCCGCGTAGACCGAACCATGCATGGTCGCCAACGTTTTCGGCTTCAAGGCCGCCAGCCTGTTGAGGGTGGAATCCGTCAACGTGCAGTAGGGCATATAGTTGGCCAGGGGGCCTTGCTGATACTCCGTGAGCACCTCGCGGCAGCGCCCGACGACATCCGACTGGGTCACCGGTTCGCCATTGCCCGCCTGATGAAACAGATCGGAGCAGAGCAGCGTGCGCTGGGTCTCTTCGAACAACAGCCCAGACTCCCAGCAATGCGGCACATGGGGCGTGGCCAGAAATTGAAACCGGTACGTCCCCGTCTGCAGCACCTCTCCATCCGCCATACCCTTGGCCGGACGAAGCGCCAGGCAATCATCCACACTGACCATTTTTCCCACCAGACTGCAGGCGGCGTCCGCCCGCGGGGCGAGCTGTTGCCATTCCGGCAGGGAGCCACATTCATCGGCTTCGAGATGGCTGAAGCTGATCCAGCGAAGTGTTCGCACGTCGATCAGCGAAGCCACCGCTTCTTTCACATCGGCAAACAGCGCACGCGGGCCGGTGTGAAACAACAGCGGCTGCTCGTCGCGCACCAGGAACTGGCTGAATTGGAGGTTAAACGGTTCAAGAAAGGTCGTGATACGGAACAGGTCCGGAGCGACTTCAGTAATCTTCGCCATGATGCTCCCCCAGCATGAATGTGGCTGGCATCGTATCGGGCGGACGGGGCAGGATCAAGAGACGAGAAGGCGTCTGCGCTTAAAGAGGCACGCGGGCGGAGTTACCTGAACAGCCGGGGCAGCCCGGTAAGCGACTGATTGATCACGTCATCGGACGGACCGACGAGCGAGGTTGGGGGATAGTACCGTGCCTGCCAGAGCTTGACGAGACGCACCGGCAGAAAGAACAATGCGCCCCCCAACAGAAACAGGACCCATCCAGCCAAGAGCATGTCCGTCCCACCGGCGAGCCAGCAACGCTTCGATAGCAGGCCACAGAACAGGCTCAGCGCGACCACGCCTTCGAGTAGCCAGACGAACCGGCTCAGGGTCAGGCGTAGAGGGAGCCGCCGGGTCGCGCTGAGATAGATCTCATGAGGCCCCTTGGGCAAGGGCGCCAACAGCGCGTGGCCGAGGCGGTGGATCAGGGCGCTCAAGGAAAAGCCGATCGCGCTATGGAAGAGGATGCTTGCCAGCGGCTCGCGGGCCATGACTGCCGACGGGCCGATCATGAATAACAGGGGCGCGGCGTAGCAGAGCCACGCCATGACGTCCTCATAGGTGAATGTCCGCAACAGATCGCGGCAACCTTGCGTAAACGCATTTGTCCGGGGAGCGCGGTTATATTCCATTGGCAGTTGTAGGCGGATCGTGACCGATGGAGCGGAGGGGTGTGAATCGGTGAGTTCCCGGCCTTTGTCTCGAGCGGAATGATGGATTTGTTGAAGCTTACTGTTGTGGTCGTTTGTATCGCGATGTTACGGAAAGGTCAAACAAAGAAATGTTTTTCGTCGGCAAGGCCAGCCGATGGATCGCATCACTGATCCGTTCGACAGGCTAAACATTATGAGGACGCGACCGGTAGTGGTCGTATGCGGTCATGCTTCCCGTGTCGCCGGTGCGGACAGATAGGCCATGAGCGAGGTGATCAACAGATCGGTCATCCGCTGAAAATCGGGCGGCTGCGAAAAGCGGTGATCCGCTCCCGGGATGATATGGAGCGACTTCGGCGCGTTGATGTATTGCGCCAATTCCTGGACGTGAGAAATCGGAATGACGTCATCGACTTCACCATGAACGATTGCCGTGGGCACGGCCAATGCCCTGGCAGCCAGACGGGGATCCTGTTCCAGGCATTCTTCATAGAACTGATAGTGAAGCGGAATCGGCGCAAACGCCGACGGCACGCGCCCCAACAGACGCCACATCCCGATCGCCGTCTCCCCGAATCGCTCACGCAGCAAGGCAGGAAAATCGAAGACGGGGCAACGGAGCCCGAGCCCTCCCAGGCTCGGCATCTGGGCCGCCGTCAACAACGCAATCAGGCCGCCAAAACTGGAGCCGACTAGGCCAATCTGTTTGAAATGCTCCTCCTCCCTCAGCAGCGTGATGACCTCTTGAGTCTGGTGAGTCAGCGTGCTCAGCCGCAGGTCCTTGAGGTTTCCGCTGCTCTGTCCATGGCCGAAGAAATCGAATCGAAGTGTGGCGACCCCTTTGCGTGCAAAGCCGTCGCTCAAAGCACGATTCGTCCAGGAATCCTTGAATCCCATGAAGCCGTGGCACAGCACCACAGCCTTGTCGGTCGGACGATCCGGGCGGCGCAGCGTCGCGCTGACCCGATGCCCTGCCCGATCTTCAAACATCAACGACCGTTCCACCATCTTCTCCTTAGAAACCTGACGCCCTGTTGTACGGCCATGCCTGGTCGTATAACTGTCAGATTCTATGGAGTGGGGATTAGGGAAGCCTTAAAGAAATATTAGAAGTCACTCACTCGCACACCAGCACGCTCCTGTTTCCGGAGAAGATCGTAACCAAGGTATCTTGCTTAACAATGCGGCGTGTAGTGCGTGGCCAGAAATCGCCCCTCGTACCCCGCTGCATAGTTCAATGAACGGGCGGCTGACTAGGGCGAAGCCTTCCCGGCCCCAGGGATTCCGCTAGTCGTGACTTCCGACGACAGGCGGTAGAACAACATACAGGCAGGATGATCGCTCTTCACCGAGGAGGCCACCATGAAACAACAGATACAGCGCCCGGTTCGACGCAGCGAACAGCAGCGGCCGGCGCAGGATAAAGACGGCGTCTGGCCCCTGTCGGCGCGAGAATTTATGAAGCTTCCGGTGTCGGGCCTCCTCTCGACCGGGAAACGCATCCGGTTCACGCGCCTGACGCCTCCCGACCAGGCGGCGTGAGACGCGAGAAAGGATTGAGAGGTACACCATGCTGATCGACGACAGTCTCCTCACACATGACGAACGCAAAGCCGCCGAGGCCGCCTTTCGAGGCCTTCCCCTGGACGCCCAATGGTCCAGAGGAGCGCAGAACATATACATCGGCATTCTCGAAGTGACCCGGGGCCGCGATATCGTGGGAGATGAGGAGTGGGAAGAGGTGGCCGCGGCCGTGTGACTGCGAAGGCAATCCCGAGCTGCCAAGCCGCAGGCCCCGCTGACAATCACGCGCGGGGCCTGAAGTGCAGAACCTCATTCATCATATTTCCGAGCATTGCCGTACGATTTCTCTACCGGATATTTCGCCTCATTCTTCTTCAGTTTCGAACGCACCGCCTCATTCGGATCCAGACCCAGGTCGTGACAGAGATAAGAGAGAAGAATCACCATATCGGCGATTTCGTCCGTGACGCGTTCTCGTGACGGACTCTCGAGCAGCTGCGCCACTTCCTCGTGCGTTTTCCATTGAAAGACTTCCAACAGCTCACCAGCCTCAACGACAATGGCCGCGGCGAGCTCCTTGGGCTTGTGAAACTGCTCCCAATTGCGCTTCCGCCGGAATTCCAACACCGCCGCCATCACTTCAGTCTGTAACATTCACTCCTCTTTTCGTTCAGGCACCGGAGGCCATTCCTGCCGCCAGGGATCATGGTCGTGGTCTACGGAGGACAGGAAGGGCGCGCAAGCTGCTGACTGCCCCGGCAACCTAGAGGCGTTTGTAGACCTTGAAGGTCGATCCGCTGGAATGATCGATCAGGATGAGTTCGTCCTTGGTGACGGAATAGAGGCGCCCGCGGTTTTCCTTGTTCTTGTCCTTGTCGAACAGCACGAGCGTCTGGTAGCCGCTCGATGACGTCTTGATCTCATAGCGGCCTTTGACCTTGAACGTATAAAACTCGCAACTGCCGTCAGCATTGAGCTTCAGGTAGTCCTGCGCGCCGCGGATGGGGTCCTTGCGCTCCTCATCCTCCAGTCGATTATTCGCATTTTTGTCGATGATCATCATGGTCAATTGCCAGGCGCCCACGAGATCGGCCGCCGGGACTGCCTTGGCTGGAGGCTCTCCTCCCATGACGTGACCGACCGGGACCCCTGGCAGAGCCAGTGCGGCGCAGAAGATGCCCCTGACCAGAAGGGTGCGCGATAGAACGAGGCCCCGCTTAGTGATACGTGCGCAGATCATCTTCTTTCCCTTCAAATCCTCAGGCGGCGCGTCACCTGACCCAGGGTGTCTCGAACGAGGGTGGCTTCAGGCGATCGTAGGACCCCGGTGAACGAGGAAGCGGCTCGGGAGGCAGTGTCAGACCGGGGCCCTGCGCCTCGCGGTTCATCCGCACGACCAGGGCGCCCATCACATCCCCTTGCTGAAAGTTGCGGCGCACGGCACGGGGATGGTTATTGTGACAATCGAGGCAGGAGCGGACAAGCGCCAGATCCGCCGACAGCGCCTTGAATTGATCGCCATCGACAAAACTCACGAAGCCGCGCGACCGGTCCTTCTCCAGGCTGATCAAGGCATCGGCTTCGGCGGCCGTGCGGGGACGGTTTGCCTGGTTGAGCGGCGATAAGCTGATCAGCCCGATCTCCACGCTCTGCACCTGACCGGCCGCCGCCTTGACGAACTGCGCCGGCAGAGGCAACAGATGCGCGTCGGATTCCCAATCTTCCTGCGGCGACAGACCGCCGTCGCGGGTATGTTCGACCACCTGCAGGACATAGGCGGTACGGAAGGCCTTGACGATGTCCAGAATGTAGTGGGCCGTGAGATCGAAGGAGGGTTCGGCCGACGCGAGGTTCCAGCCCACGAAAGAGAGACAACCGATCAGGGTCAGTCCCATCACGCCCTGTCGCAATCGCATAGATCACCTGGCGAAGAAGATCCGTAACATGCGCGCCGGTGCCGGAGACTAGCCGATTCACGCCTCGCCCGTCAATCGCTGCTGAGACGCCCGCCTGCACATCTGTCGGGAACATGATTGAAATAGAGGGCCCTGTCGGGAGAGGATGGGACCCTGGAGGTCCGATCATGATGGGACGGCTGGTCTTGGCAGTCTGTGCATTTCTCTGTCTCGTTGCCCCTCTCTATGCCCAAAGCCCTTGTTCGGATTGTTTCTACGCCGCCGAAGGAGAGGTGCGCAAATGCCTGGACAATGCCATCAGTTCGGACGACAGAAACAGCTGTCTGGAAAACCGGCGGGTGAGACTCAAGGCCTGTAGCGACAATCAATGCCAGGCGCTCAGGGAAGAAACGGCGACCACGGAGACACAAGCGGCACCGGCCCGGCCGGGCATCGCGCCCTATACGCCGACGGAAGGCGAATGGCTGGCATTGGTGACGAGGGCCGGCCTCCGGCGGGAAGCCACACCAGACCGTCCCTACTCGATCGACATCGTGCTCGCCGATCCGCAGACCCTGCAGATCCTGGTTCGGCACGCGTCCACGATGGACCGGGAGCAACTGAAGAAAGCCATCGAAGGCGCGAGGGAAACGATCCGGAACACTGCCAAAAGTTATGGTTGGGACAAGTGGGTCAAGATTCGAGAGACGGTCGAAATGTACACGGCGAAGAAATGAACGGATGCGGCCCGTCTTCTGCCGGTTCACTCCAGGATCAGCATGATTTGCACCGGCGTGAGCAGCGCGCCCGGTTGATGGCGTCCCAGCCAGGCCAGCGCTTCCGGGCCGGACAATCCCAATACCGATCGTGCCAATAACGTGGCAAACAGGGCCGTTCGTCCAAGCCCGGCGGAACAGTGGATCAATAAATTCTGGCCCCGGGCGGCTTGCTCATGGGCCCGCTTCAGCATGTCGCGCAGACCGCCATCGACGGGCACGCCGTAGTTGGGAATCGGCAGCGGCAAGACCGTCAGCCCTTCCTCCTGATACGTCGCCAACAGATCGCGCCCCGTCTTTTGCCGGCATTCGTCCGGCCCGGCGAGCAGCACCACTCCATGGATAGCGGCCGCTCTGAACTTCGGCAGCAACGCTCCTTCCGGATCATAGAGACCAAACGGCATGGCGCTCCCGTAGATGCGCCCGGGCAGATTGAGCGGATACGGCGTGAGTGTCGTCACGTGGCTCTGCTCGCGTGATGGATTACTCAGCATGCTGTCCGGCCCAGCCTTTCCAATCCGCGACCGTCGCCTTCATCATCGCCTTCGCCGCTTTCCTCAGCCACGCGGACTTTCTGGTCGCCAGATCGCGCCGGACGGCCTTGATCTGTGCCCGATCGCCGAGGTGCACATTCGCGGTCTCCCAGCCCATCGCATACAAGAGCTTGCCCTCGTCTCGTTTTCTCGGCAGGGCCGTCACTTCAATCCGGGAGCAATAGGGCGACAGCCGCCGGAGCAACCAGGAGCCCTCCATACCGACAAACGGATCGCGGCAACGCACGGACTGCTCCAACATCGATTGATACAGCAGGGTGCCATTTGGCTTTTGCCCTTGGGCCCACAGACCCGCGGACGCAATCAAGCGCTTTGCCTCCCGAGCGATCTTGCCACCGCGCCACTCGGCCAGCGCCACAACGCGCGGACGCCCCAGGCTGCCGAGGCCCGATACCCGCCGCCGCAGTCCATATGACAAGCCTGCTTCCGGCATGACCTTCTCGAGCGCGGCCGTCACCTCCTGAGGCACTGTGTCTTTGACCATCGGCAGAGCCGCCATCTTGTTCCAGAACTTCACCGGATCGCGAAGGGAGTTCGTGGCGATCCTACGCAACCAGGCATGCTGCTCCGACAACACAAAGGGCCGCCCGTCAGCGCGCAAACTATCGAGATAGCCGGTCAACACCGCATCGCAAGCCTCGTCCAGCTTCACAGCGAGATGTTCATCCCGACCGGCGAGCCTGGCGCTGACGACCAGACGCACCAGGTCGCTCGCATAGGGAAAGACGCAGGCCTCGTCAAAATCGTTGATGCCCCAGATCAGGCGGCCTTCGCTGTCGCGCCAGGTGCCGAAGTTTTCGACATGGAGATCGGCAACCGCCCGCAGCACCGGCGCTGTGGTGAGATCGGCACAGACTTCCGGCCAGACCTGCATCCACCGGTAACAGGTGGCACGCAGAAACGAGAAGGCACTCTGTGTCATCATCGCATGCTTCAGACGGAGATCGGCCGGCACAAACGGGACCTGCTGCGCCGACCATCGCTCATATTCGCGCGTCGCCTGAAGGATGTTCATGGGAGTTACCTGAAAGGCCACATCAGGCGTCAGAATCCCAGGGCCTTTTCCAAATCTTCCTGGCCCTTCTTAAATTGCTGCCTGTCCGCCGCCTCCTTCTTTTTGGTTACGGCCTCCAGTTCTACGGCCTTTTTCTTCAGGGCCTCGCTTTCGGCTTTGTTTGCCAGCTCTTCTTTTTCCTCCGCCAGCGAGGCGGTTTGCGCGGTCTTGAGGAGGTTGTCCGGTACCGTTGTCCAGTTCAACCGATAGCCCGGCCGCTTGAAGGCCGAATCTTGATAGACCACCACGTAACGCGTGGGATAACAGCGCTGGCCGATCTGCCGTTCCTCCAGCACATACACGGTCGGGGCACCGTAGAGATTCGACTGGTAGGTATCGAAGAACGTTCTCCCCATGCCGCCCTGCGTTGACAACGAGCCCATCCGTTGAATGTAGTCGAGGTAGGCCTGCATGTCTTTCGGATCCGGGGCCTTTTCGTTCTCTATCTGCGTCCGTTGCAGGTCGTTGAGCGCCTCTTCTTCGTCGCGCAACTGATAGCGATACTGCTCCTTGAACTGTTCCAGTTTGAACGGCCCCTTCTTGGCTTTCGATTTGTAGAACTGCGCCGGGTCTCCCTTGCCCCTCGCCACATAGGAGAGACGCCCCTTGACCGCATCGCTGGAGTCGAAGATGTAGACACTGTCGGGCATCACGGGGAGCGAAAATTTCCCGGCATCGGCCGGCTTTTCCACCTCACGGCCCGTGCGCAACGGAAGGATGCGCTCCTTCAGCATATCCATCGCCTTGCCTTTCCCGCGTGTGATCATGTTCGACACCGCATGGCGGACATCCGGGACAGGATCATTGGTGAGCGGGATGAGCAGGTCCACGTCTTGATCCTCCGGCCCGATCATGCCGATGGCATGGGCTGCCGCGAGCCGGATTTCGACCTCGTCGCTCCTGAACATGCGGGCGATATCCGGCAGGTTCTTCCGGTCGGCCGAGGAACCCAGCGTCAGCAGGTCTTCTTTCAGAATCTCGACGAACTGCGGCCGGAGCGTGGCACAGTTGGGTGCCTTCGCGGGCTTGCCGATACAGCCGGCCACAAACTGATCCACCACGTCGTCCTTGGGCGTCGCGCCCGCCATCGAAACAGTCAACAGCAGGCACAGGGAAACGATCGACAACGGGAACAGGCGCATCGCGGCCGCTACAAATCGTGAATGATGTCGGTTCATGAACAGTCCTCCTGCGTCTTGCCTGGTGCCATTAATTCGCGCTGTAGCTGCCACCCGTGTTCCAACCGCCCGGGTCATAGGCGGAATTCTGATAGGCCTGACCGGATTTGTTGACGTGCTTGCCCGCATCAGCCTGCTGTTGCATGGATCCCTTGATGCCATTGACCAGCCGGTCGATGCTCACCGCTAATTGAGGACAATCCTGTTTGATCTTCAGCAACTTCTCGATCGACGCCTCGTTGTTGGGCAGGGCTTTCCCGCGAGACTCTCCCCACAGGTCATTGCCCACCCCCTGGCACAGAAGACTCGTTGAAACGGCCTCGCTTCCGGCTGGAAACGACAGCACAACCACGAACAGCCCCATGCCCCACAGCACCCTACGTAAGCCTGTCATAGTTCCCCCCTGTATCGTTTCGGCGTAATGCAGTATAACGAGGCCCGTGGATCTGCCAACCCCTCGCCATCGGTATCTCTGGTTGCTCCTTTGCGCGTCCACTGTAGCGGCCTACTGGACCGGCTTCAGCGGCGATTTTCACTACGATGACGGAGTCGCGATTTTCGAGAATCCCCACCTCGAGAGCTGGCGGCACTATTTCGGGCACCTCGATCATATGGTCCGGCCGGTCTTGTATGCGACGTTCCTCTTCGACCGCCGGCTGTATGGAGGCGAGCCGGCCGGTTATCACCTTTTGAACCTCCTGCTGCATGTCGGGTCCGGGCTGCTGATCTTCCGCATCCTCAGGAGCGCGGTCGCAGATGAGCGCTCCTCAATCCCTTTCTGGACCTCCCTGTTCTTCCTGCTCCATCCCATCGCCACGGAAACGGTCACCTACATTTCGGGACGAGCTTCCGGCTTGATGGCCTTCTGCTACCTCGGCGCGCTTCTGCTCTACGTCCGCGCCACGGAACGGATCGGGTCAGGCCATGTCAGCCAGGCTCCATTCATAGCCTCGATCGCCCTCTTCCTGTTGGCGATCGGTTCGAAAGAAACAGCGATCACCTTTCCGATCATCCTGCTGCTTTGGGACCATGTCATCCGACGAAAACAAGGCGACGAGCTACGCACGGCTTTATTCCCCCACCATCTGCCGTTCTGGATCGTTCTGCTGCTCGCTGCCGGCTGGGCCATGTGGCATCCCCGCTATCACGCGCTGGCGCAGTTCAGCTTCAATCTTCGTCCCTGGTCGGACAACCTGCTGAGCGAGGTGTATGCCACGGCCTATGCGCTGCTGCTGTGCTTCACGCCCTGGAATCAAAACTTCGACCATGATCTGCCGGTCTTTCACTCGCTAGCGCAAAGGCCGCTGCCGCTGGATCTCCTGTTTCTGTCGATCCTCGCGGGCGGCGCCTTCATCGCCCGCCGGCGGTTTCCGCTGGTCGCGTTCGGCATTGCCTGGTTCTTTCTGCAGCTCCTTCCGACCAGCCTCATTCCACGCACTGACTTATTGAGCGAGCGCAACCTGTATCTGCCTGCACTCGGATTGCTGATCGCGCTCGTCTCGTTTGGCGCTCATATCAAGAAACGGCTGTCGATCGCCCTTCCACGCCCCGCTGTCGTCAGGGCGGCTTCACTGAGTTTTGCCGTCGCGCTGGCCTTGACCCTCGGGCTGTCTACCATCCAGCGAAATGAGCTGTACCGGGATCAGCTCTCGCTCTGGGCGGATGCGACCCTGAAATCTCCGAACAAGGCCAGGCCGCACAACAACCTGGGGCGCGCCTATGCGCTGCAAGGCGACTGGGACCGGGCCATCGAAGAATTTCGCATTGCCGCCAGGCTCGATCCCACATTCATCCTCGCGCAACAGAATCTCCGCGACGCCTATCTTCACCACGTTGGGCGGCGATAAAGCCTGCGGCCCTTCTCCGTCACCCGGCCCCCTGCCGGAGGACTTCATGGCCATACCGCAGCAGGCTGGTGGCCTGCTGCCATTGATCCATCAGATTCAATCCCACCAGCAACAACCGGTGCCCGTCCTTGAACATGCTCGCGATGAGGCAGCGGCCCGCCTTGTTCGTGTAGCCGGTCTTCACACCGTTGACGTTGGGATCGGCCAGCAGTTCGTTCGTGCTGCGCAGCGAGAGCTGCCTGGCCCCGTCCACGGTGGCGATGTCCCGCACGATCGTCCGGACCATCATCGAGAAGTACGGCTGCCGTAGCGCCTGCTCGGTGAGCTTCGCCAGGTCCGCCGCGGTGGAATAGTGGTCCGGCGCGTCGAAGCCGCAGGGATTGGCGAACCGGGTGTTCTTCAAATCCATCTTCCGCGCCTGTTCGTTCATGAGCGCGACGAACCGCTTGTCGTCACCTCCGATATGCCAGGCTACCGCTTCGCAGGCGTCGTTTGCGCTGGCCACCAACATGGCCGTGATCAAATCACGCAGGAAAAACTGTTCGCCGGGACGAAACTTGTAGATGGAGGCGTGCACAATGGCACGAGAGTGGATCGTCACCACGTCCTGGAGCGACGCCGCGTCCAGGGCGACCAGCGCGGTCATGATCTTGGTAAGGCTCGCGGGAGGCAGGCGGCGCGTCGCCTGTTTTTCCAGGAGGACGCGCCCTGATGTCAGATCGATCAGGTACAAGGCGGAAGCCTTGACGACCGGCCTGTCCGGTAGGGAGGCAGAAACCCTGTCCGTTGCCCGGGCGGTAACGGGCACAATGAGGGCGGCCAGCATCACGGCAAGGAACAGTAATCCGCCCACCAGCCGCCTTTTCATGTGTTGTCAGCCTATCGGCCGAACAGGCCCTTCATGAATTCGCCGGCCTTCTGCATGTCCGACCGCTCGTCTCCGGAAGGCTCCGGTTCCTGGGGCGGCTCCGGCTGGGGCGTGACTTGAGGCCGCCCCTGGCCTCTTCCCGCATTGGGTCTGCCCATGCCCTCGGCGCCCATGTCCGGCCGGCCCGTTGGTTGGCCCATGCCGGAACGTCCCCTCCCTTGCCCGCCCATCATGCCCATCATCCCGCCCATGTCGAACTTGGTGAAGCCCTCCGGGATCTCGAACAGCTTGGGATCCTGCCGGCCGATCGCGAGGTTGCTGAGTTCGATGAGCATCCGCTTTTTTTCGGTGCCTTCCTTGTACAGGAGATCCTGTTTGACGTTGATCCCCTCTTTCGTCCGCCAGGAGAATCCGCCGTATTTCTTCCCGTCCGTGCTGGTGGCGATGGTCTTGTACTTCGTCACCTTGACGCCGTTCAGGGTCTCCTCTCCCACGACCGTGTCCTCGTAGGTCCATTGCGACGGATCGTTGCCCTGCCCCTGACTCTGTCCCCCCGCTCAGGGAATACTCCATATACATCTGTTCCGACGGCATCAGCATCCACATCACCTTGCTGTCATACCGGAAGATCTGCACGGACCCCTCGCCTGCGCCGGTCAGTTCCTTGCGCTCCTTCGTTGGCGTGACATAGACGTGCTGCTGGATGGTGCCTTCCTCCATTTGCATCGTCGAATCGGCTGAGTATTCGGCTTGAGGGCGGGTCGGTTGCGCCGCAGCGGCCGGCCATCCGGCCAGGACCGTCGCAAGCGCGAGGATCAGGGGCATCACGTGTGACATGGCAAACTCCTTTGTGTATGGAACGTGGGCTCGCATAGGGTCTGGCGGCCTTGATCCGGCTTCATGTTGCGGCATGCCACTGGAAAATTCTGCGGGGAAGATTAATCCTGTCCGG
Organism: Nitrospira sp.; assembly: GCA_049840695.1. Classification (GTDB taxonomy): domain Bacteria; phylum Nitrospirota; class Nitrospiria; order Nitrospirales; family Nitrospiraceae; genus Nitrospira_A. The sequence continues at coordinate 90,011 of JASGJV010000030.1, read as the reverse complement.
ATCACAAGTAAAGGGGGAATTGCGGGGAAACGCGTAGCGAGGCCTGGTCGGAAAGCAATGACTGCCGACCCATGGCAGGATCGGAAAAACGGCCGGCCTTAGGCAGCGGCTTCCAGCCGGTTTGCGCCTCTCTGACCAACGGCTACAGGTTCTTGGCCTCTGGATATCTCTTTCCCAGCGCCGTCATGTCGTCAAGCTTGTGCGCCATCATGGACAAATCGTTCTCCGATCATGTCCAGACAGGTCTTGACCCTGTCGATGAGCTGAGCCTGCGTCATCGTTGGGACTATCTCTTCCAATGCCTGTCGTCTCGTGTGATGACCACTCCCCGTTGCGGTAGATCGTGAGCGGTAGGCCGGAAGACAAGAGCGTCAGCTGTTCATGAACTGAGAGGGAGGGATGAACGTTGACCGGCGGTATCCTACACCAACGGGGGGCCGATACAGAGCCAGACGAGAGGAACTCCCGGCAGACGACGGATCGCAGGGGAGAACAGATGATGGGTGACGGGTAAAGCTGATGGCCGGAGGTGGGATGGGCCAGCGCTCACCTGAGGAAAGGTGGCGTTCATGGCCTGTGGGCGGCAGGCCTGCAGCCCCGCCGCCCTGACCACCTGATTTGACGGCTACTTCTCAATACGCTGTAACGTGGTGACGTGGCCTTTATCGGTGACGTAGGCTTTGACCATATCACCTTCCACCACCTTATCGAGCTTCGTGCTCTTGTCCACATGCACCCGGACGAGTTCCCCATCCGTGTTCCTGATCTGATAGAACTCCCCCTCCATCTTCATCAGCGTGCCCTTCACGGCATCCTTCGTGATCCTCTCGCCCAGGGTCGGCGTCGCTTCCTTGTCCTTCATGGGATCGGCCGCCAACGCGAAGCCTCCTCCACCAGTGACCAGGGCTGCGACGAGACACATCTGAAGAGTTCGCTTCATCATACAACCTCCCATTTCGTTAGCCGAATCGATAGAACCTGATTCAGCGTAACCCGCGTATGGAGGCCGACACACTGGGAAAAGCCCCTGTCGCAGGAATCAATGGTAAGAAGTCTTGCGATGGGTGTATGGAAAAGGCCCCTGCCCGCCTCAGGCCACGGCGGTCTTCAAATCCTGCACGAGCAGATCGAAGAGCCGGTCCTGCACCACTCCATCCCGGGCTCGAAGAATGCTGGAGGGATGGTAGGTCAGGAGAATGCGTGAAGAAAACGGGCTGCTGAAAAACCGCCCGCGCTGCTGCTCGACCGACACCTGTCCGCCGATGAGCGACTGCGCAGCGGTCCGGCCAAGGCACACGACGACCTCCGGCCGTATCGCTTTCAACTCCGCTTCCAGCCAGGGCCGGCAGGAGACGATGTCCGACGGCCGAGGAGCCTGGTGCCGTCGCCGGCGGCCCTCGAAGACAAACCGGAAATGTTTCACCGCATTGGTCACATACAACTGTGCGCGATCGATCTCCGCCCGTTCCAGCGCGCGATTCAACACCTCGCCGGCCGGGCCGACGAACGGTTCCCCGGCCAGGTCCTCCTGATCTCCCGGTTGTTCGCCGACGAGCATGATGCGGGCGTTGGACGGACCTCGTCCGAAGACGGTCTGCGTGGCGGCCAGGTGCAGATCGCACCCGGTGCAGGTGGCAGCGGCTTGAGCAAGCTCCGGCAAGGCATCGCCCGTCGGCAAGAGGGCCATGTGCTGACGCGAGTCGATCACCTCCCCCACCAGGCCCCGCACCGCATGCGTGAGCGGGGCAATCACGCGGGATTCCGGCAGGCCCTTCCAGAATCGTCCCGGGAGTTGCGCGCGCATGGCCGTCGGGTTGATGCGAGCCGGGTTAAACGTCGCGGCGTAATAGGTTCGCCAGGCCGTCTCCAACGCATCGTCGCCCGGCGCCTCCCGCTGCGTCATGCCAGGGCCGAACCTGACGGTCTCCCCATCCCAATGGGCCGAGGCGTCGGGTGTCAGGATCGACCAGCGCAAGGAGCCAAATCGTTCCACAAAAAACGGGGCCGCGAGCGGCAGGACGGGATGATCCGGCTGATGCCAGGCGGCGTACTGCTCCTCCGATCCATCGGCGATCTTGCGAAACCGCACATAGGCCTTCATGTGATAGACATCGCGCTGCACCTGCCTCTGCATCGTCAGCAGGCGGCCGACCTCCGCATCAACTTCGATGGCCAGCAGCCGTGGTTGGGAAGTCGTCAGTCGCCACAAGACGGAGTACAGTAGCGCCCACTTGGAGGCGTCGCGATGATAGGCCACGATGTGGAGCAGCCGGCGAAAATCCTGGGAGCAGACGAGGCACGCGAGGGACATGGTTGGCGCGGCTCTCCTGCCGGTTCCTCCGGATCATCGCCAAAGAGGCCCGGCAACGCCGGTTGCTCAGCCGTGAGCTCGGTCCACAGCATGTCGGACGGCTTGCGGCCTGCGCGCACTTGTTCAAGGGCCGCAGCCAGCCAGGCGTCGGGCGTTCGGGGCGAATCGAATCTCACGCATGGTCAGAGTTGCCCCGAGAGGCTGTCGAGCGAGGCGGAGAACAATTCCAGTTGCGCCGGTTTGGTCAGCAAGGCAGGCAGATCCTCGCGGTCCAATCGCAGCAGGCGCTCGGTATGCGAGGGCGTGAGCACGAAGGGACGCACCCGGCGCAGCGGCACATGCAACTTCCGCAGATCCTCCAGCGTCACGCGATGGTAACGCCGGATCGACAGGATTCTGGCCACGTTCTTGTACCCTAATCCCGGCACCCGCAACAGCGCTTCGCGCGACGCGCGATTCACATCCACCGGAAATTGCGCCCGATGCCGCAGGGCCCAGGCCAGTTTCGGGTCGAGATCCAAGGAGAGATTCGGATCCTCCGCGCTGGTCAACTCATCCATCGAGAAGCCATAAAAGCGGGTCAGCCAGTCGGCCTGGTACAGACGATGTTCACGCACGAGCGGCGGCGCCTGGAGCGGCAGGCGCGGATCGGCATGCGGATAGGGACTGAAGGCGGAGTAATAAACCCGCTTGAGACCGTAGCGCTGATACAGATGCGCCGCCGTGGCGAGAATCGTGGCATCGGTGCTCGGCGTGGCCCCGATGACCATTTGTGTCGATTGGCCGGCCGGCGCGAAGCCGGGCGCGGACCGGCGATAGGATTTCTCGCGAGAGGCCAGCACGCCGGCTTGAATGTGCGACATCGTGCCCTCAATGACCGTGATCCGCTTCTCGGGAGCCAGCTGCAGCAGATCGGCCTGGGTCGGGAGTTCGATGTTGGCGCTCAGCCGGTCAACCCAGCGTCCCGCCTCATCGATCAGGCGCTGCGATGCACCGGGAATAGCTTTCAAATGAATATAGCCGCCGAACCGGTGAGCCTGCCGTAACGTCCGGACCACGGTCACCAACTGTTCCATCGTGTCATCCGGCGAGCGAAAAATACCGGAGCTGAGGAAGAGACCCTCGATGTAGTTGCGCCGGTAGAAATCGAGCGTGAGGTCCACCACTTCCTGAGGGGTGAAGGCCGCTCTCGGGATGTCGCTCGACACCCGGTTGACGCAAAACACGCAATCGTAGACGCAGTAGTTCGTGAGCAGGATTTTCAGCAGCGAGACACAGCGGCCGTCCGGGGTAAAACTGTGGCAGATGCTATGGCCAGTCGAATGGCCGAGGCCATCTTTGGAGCCGGACCGGCGTGATCCGCCACTGGCACAGGACACGTCATATTTGGCCGCCTCGGCAAGAATCGTCAGCTTCGTCGTGAGAGACATGGGAGATTATACCCGGTGTACCGGAGCTTCACCACGAGCGACATCGTACAACGTGGAGGCTGCGGGGCTGCTTGAGCTGAACCCTCCTCCATCAATTCAGTTACGCCGGGGACGATCAAGGGGTTCGGCTAGTCGTTCGGCCGGTGAGGTCCCGCTACAATGATGATCAAGAAGCCATGAAAGAACCACGATGGCAGCCCGCAGCCAGTGGAGGGCAACATGGGAAATTCGAGTGTGATGCAGCGACCGATGATCGTCTACTGGTCCTGGGTGTTCCTGGCACTCGCGCTCATCGCGGGAGTCATGGGGCTCTCCGGCCTGGCGGGCACCGCCACGGCGTTATCCTATGTGGTGTTTCTGCTCTTCTTTGTGGCCTATCTGATCAGCTTTGTCGTGGGCAAGACCACCCCCCATCGGGTAAGGTCAACCGATTCTTGCCCATCCTCATCGCCTCGCCTTCGTCCGCCATCCTGCCAGGACTGATCGCGCCATATCGTTTGATCATGATATTGAGGTATCGCCTGGCTGCCTTATTCCGCTGAGCATGGTACAGTCTGGTCACGGTTTCCTGAGGGATCCTGAGAGGACCTCCAGACCAGACACCCGAGGCGAGCTGGGTTCTTCATCCGGTGCATACGATATCCGCCAAGACCAACTCCTCCGCGACCGCGACCGCTGCGATTACTGCTTCGACGTCAACAACGTGATCCCTTCGAATCTGGAGTTGCCCCCGACTCCTGACCGCCATCGCGTCCTGCATCGGCCGGATCATCCGCCAGGAGTATACGAGTCTCGCCCTTTACGACAGTGACCGGACGACGCTTCGTATGCATGCCCTCGATTTCCCGACCGAACAAAAGCGCCGCTGCGGGAGGTCTTGACGGAACCGGTGGAAAACGGCGCGGCCGGAAAGGCCCTGCGCTCTCGCCGGCCGGAGTTGTTCGATGCCGATGAGTTGAAACGGTTCCGCGTGGAGATCACCCGCCGGCTGCTCGCCGAAGGCGTCCGGTCGGTCTGCTGCATCCCGCTTCTTGTCCCGCAATCGGGTGCTCGGCACCTTAAATGTGGCCAGTGTCCGCGAAGGGGCCTTCGGACAGGACGACGTCGAACTGCTCAAGCAGATCGCCACTCAAATCGCCATCGCCGTTGAACAACGCGCTCGCCTATCAACGAATCGCCGAATTGCACGAGAAGCTGTCGAAGGAAAAACTCTATCTCGAAGACGAAATCAAAGCCGATCATAATTTTGGCAGACGATGATCGGGACCAGCCCGTCCCTCATGACCACCCTGCGGCAAATTGAAGTCGTCGCACCGACCGATTCGACCGTGCTGATCCAAGGGGAAACCGGCACCGGCAAGGAACTCATCGCGCGAGCCATCCATGATCGCAGCCGGCGGCGCACGGCGACCTTCGTTAAATTGAACTGCGCGGCCATTCCGACGGTGTACTGTTGGAAAGCGAACTGCTTCGGGCATGAAAAGGGGCCTTTACCGGAGCCATCACCACCAAGATCGGCCGAGTTCGAATTCGCCCATGGGGGGACGATCTTCCTCGACGAGATCGGCGATATCCCGTGGGAATCGCAATCCAAACTGCTTCGCGTGTTGCAGGAGCGGGAGTTCGAGCGGCTCGGCAGCACGCGAACGATTCGAACGGATGTCCGCCTGATCGCAGCCACCAACCGCTCCCTGCCCCGATCGGTGGAGGCGAAGGAGTTCCGGAGCAACTTGTACTACCGCCTCAACGTGTTTCCGATCTCGACGCCTCCCCTGCGAGACCGCGCGGAAGACATTCCGCTCCTGGTGCGGCACTTCGTGCAAAAATTTTCCCGCACCATGCACAAAGACATCGATCACATCCCGGCGGAAGCCTCCCGCGCACTCTTACGCTATCACTGGCCGGGCAACATCAGGGAACTGGAAAACATTATCGAGCGGGCCGTGATCCTCAGCCGGGGAAAGACGCTGCGGGTTCCGCTCGACGAGTTGCAGCGCGCCGCAAACCTTCCCGCTGATTCGGTCCTCTCGCTGGAGGATGCGGAACGCGCCGCGATTGCTCATGCGCTCAAACAATCCAAATGGATCGTCGGTGGACCGGAGGGGGCCGCGGCCAGGCTCGGCATGAAGCGGACCACGCTCCAGGGAAATGCGCAAACTCAACATTTCCCGGCCGCCATAGCGCCTTCCCATGGGCACGGTGCCTGTATTTGGGCACCTGCGAGCGGCACCTCTGCGATCCCCGTCTCTTCTCGCGGCCTTTCATCGATCAATCCTCGGCGTTTCCTTCGATTTAGCACTCCTTCCCAGTCCGGAACGCGACGGAACAATCCTTGCTGTCTCCTGCAGGCATTTCACAACGGCCTGTGGACGCCACCATGGCCACCAGCCGTCGGAACTGACCACCACTGGAGGACACGCATGGAACAGATTCTGATACCGTTGGTGTTACTCGCCGGCGCGGGATTGCCGGTGCAGGCCGGCGCGAATGCGCGACTCAGCAAATCGTTCGGCTCCCCCCTTGTGGCCACGACGGTCCAGCTCGGCATCGGGACCGTCATCCTCTTCGTCATGACCGGACTCAGCGGCACCCTGGGCACAGTCCGGCGGTTGCCGGACATGCCCTGGTGGCATGCCATGGGAGGGCTGGCCAGCGCCTGTTACGTCCTTTCCGGCATTCTGCTGTTACCACGCCTAGGCGCCGTGGCAACCATGGGACTGATCATTGCCGGACAAATGGCTGCATCGTTGTTCCTCGATGTTCAGGGCCTGCTCGGCATCACGGCAAAACCCATGACGGGAACGATGGTGCTGGGAGGAGTCACAGTCCTGGCAGGAGCAGCCTGCATCGTGCTCGGACAGGGCCCCGGCCATATCCGGCAGCTCTCGACACAGTTCGGCTCGCTCCTGTTAGGACTCCTGGCCGGCGGGCTGCTTCCCCTCCAGGGGGCGGTGAACGGACTGTTGCGCGATGATTTGCAGGCTCCGTTGGCCGTTGGAATGATCAATTTCCTGGTGGCGACCCTGGCCATGATCCTCGCGGTGGGTTGCACGGCCGCTTTCATCGAATCAGCGTTCTCGCCTGGGAGACCAGGGCTCTCGACCATGCCCTGGTGGGGCTGGCTGGGCGGTGTCCTCGGCGCCTATTATGTGTTGATCGTCTTCATGGCGATGCCTGCGATCGGATCGGCAATCACGGTCGGCCTCACCATCACCGGACAACAAGTAGTCTCAGTATTGGTCGATCGGTACGGCCTGCTCGGCATGCCGCAACGTCCGGCGACCGGATTACGAATGGGCGGCGTGGTCCTGCTCATCACCGGCGTGACCTTCATGCGACTTGTTTGAACCGGACGAGACCGGGCCTCCGTAGACGCGAGGATTGGATAACCAGGGAGGTCGTTTCCATGCCGGTGCAGGTGGCTTTACTTTTCGTGAGATGGAAGTTGGTACGGGAGGCGCAGCGACGCGAAGGATCTCTCGATTGAAATAAAAAAGCTCCGTCCTCTTTCGAAGACGGAGCTTTCAAGAATTTGCAATTTTTATATCATGCCTTCATAACGTTTCCGTCATGCGTGCCTAATATTTCCATTGCAAATTCTTATGACCTCACGATACCGCATCTCCATCAGTCTGTGACTTAGGTAAAACCCTAGAAATCAGGCCCGCCAAGAAAGTTGTGAGGGGTGAGTCCGGACGTTGGAGGGCCGATCCTCGCGGATGATGGTTATGGCTTCACGCGGTCGATTGCGTCCGCATAGATCACGGGAACCGCCTTCGGATGATTCTGATCAATCCTCACGACGCCGCGGATTCGGAGCCGTTCATGCTCGGCGACCGGCTTCGTCACATGGGGCAGACAGGTGCCGGGCGTGCTGATTCCAATGGTGCCAGATCGATCAAGCAACGCAAATAGCTGGCTGTCGTACACCGCGCTCCCGCCGCAACGGCGCGTCCCGTGATGAACCGGCAAGCTGGTCACCGCCTTCGCCCTCCCCTCCACCGTGACCACTTTGGTGTGATAGTCAGCGGGATGTTGGAGAATGGTCTTGATGCGCAAGCGATCGCCCGCCGAAGCCACGGACACCAGCCCGAGACTCACCGATACGCACAGAAAGCTGCGGACAAGGAGGTGCATCCCATGCTTCTCCCTGCTGGTATTCAGATACTGTCGCAGACTGGTGATCAAAAGCGAGGCCGCTCATGACACGTGATCAAGAAGGGACACATTGAAGAACGGCCTCATGCGGACGGCCGAAGCTGCTCGCGCTTGCGCCTCACGGCTTTCATACAGCCATCATAGGCCTCGATGAACTGTTGAATGCCCTCGTTTTCGAGTTGGACCGTGGCGCAACGATAATCGATGCCGAGATGTTGGAGCCGGCGCAGGGTCTCGAGCGCCTCATCGACGCCTGCTTCCACCGCATCGGTCGCCACCCGCCCATGATCGGCAAACGCACGAATCGTGCCCTCCGGCATCGTATTCACCGTGTCGCGGCCGACCGAGCGGTTCGATGTAGCCCACGTCGCTGTAAGCCGGGTTCTTGCGGCCGGTACTCGCCCACAGCACGCGTTGCGGTCGCGCTCCATGCCGGGCGAGTTTCTCCCAGCGCTCTCCCGCAAATATCTGCTTGAAGTATTTGTAGGCGACCCGCGCATTGGCCACCGCAATCCGCCCCATCAATTGCTGCGGGAGCCCCGTCGAGTCGTCCGGTCGCTCCGGATCGCTGCGATGGGCCAACAACTGGTCCGCCAGCGTATCCACCCGGCTCACGAAGAAGCTGGCGACCGAGGCGAGGCCGTCCACCGGTTTGCCTTCCCCCACGCGCCGTTCGAGCGCGCGGAGATAAGCCTCCGCCACCGCCTGGTAATGCTCTATCGAAAACAACAGCGTAATGTTGATGTTCAGCCCTTCATAGAGCAACGTCTCAATGGCCGGCACGCAAGCGGACGTTCCCGGCACCTTAATCATGAGGTTCGGCCGATTCACCAGACCATGCAGCCTGCGGGCTTCCCCCATCGTCCGAGACGCATCGTGTGCATGGTGCGGTGAGACTTCCAGGCTCACGTACCCGTCCAGCCGTGCCGTCTCCTGGTACACCGGCAACAGGATATCGCAGGCCTGCTGTACGTCTTCCACCATCACCGCTTCGAAGATCTCCCGGTCGGACCGGTTGTCCGCTGCTAGGCTTCGCACCTGATCGTCATAGGCCTGGCTGCCGGTGAGGGCCTTCTGGAATGTGGAAGGATTGGAGGTCACGCCGCCCAATCCTTCTTCGACCACGCGACGCTTGAGTTCGCCGTCACGAATCATGTCACGGGTCAGATTATCCAGCCAATAGCTCTGGCCACAGGAGCGCAGCTGCTGCAAGGAATTCTGTTGAGTAATATCTTGAGTCGGCATGGTGTTAACTCCTAAAGAAGAAAAAAAGCTCCGTCCTCTTTCGAGGGCGGAGCTTCCAAGAATTCACAATTTTTATATTATGCGTTCATAACGTTTCCGTCATGCGTGCCTAATATTTCCATTGCAAATTCTTTATGACTTCACTGTATCGCATCCTCATCAAGATGGGAGTTAGGCAAAGCCCTAGAAATTGTCTGGCATCGTTTTCGTGAGCGTGAGACTAGCGTCAATGGATAAGCCCGGGATGGCTTAACCGGCGTGGTTGGTATCGGACAGTTTTTTCACCAGCGCCGACATTTCTTCGAGCTTGCGCGCCCCGGCGGACAGATCATTCTCCAGCCGCTCGATCATGTCGAGGCAGGTTTTAACCGTGTCGACGAGTTGGGCCTGCGTCATCGCGGGCAGTTTTTCTTCCAGTTCTTGTCGCTTCATAGGATGGTGGCTCCTTCTCAAAACCTCATTGCCCGAGCTTCTTTTTGATCGCCGTCAGATTCTCAGGAGTGGATCGTACTCGTATCGTCAGCCCATCGGCATCGTACGCTTCGGACAAGACCCGCATCCTGGCGCGGATCTCCGCAACGACCTTTTGAGCGGTAAAAGGAATATGGAGTTCCTCATCGAGCATATCGCTCTCAAAGTAGCCCATGATGCGCTCGCGGAGCGCCAGCAGATCCTCCTTGTTTCGGGTCGATAGCAAGAACGCATCGGGATATTCCGCCTTCAGGGCCGCCAGTTCATCCGGCGCGAGACGATCCCGTTTATTCAACACCAGGAGGCTGGGGACATCCGTGGCGCCGACTTCGGCTAACACCTTCCGCGTGACGTCCAGTTGGGATCGAAAGGACGGATCCGAGGCATCGACGACAAACAGCAGGAGCGAGGCACTGGCTGCTTCATCCAGCGTCGACTTGAACGACGCCACCAGGTCATGCGGGAGCTTTTTGATGAATCCCACCGTATCGGACAGGAGCACTTTGGGACGCGTCTCCGGATACAAGGGCCGGATCGTGGTATCGAGCGTGGCGAACAGCTTGTCGGCCACGAGCACATCGATGCCCGTCATCGCACGCATGAGCGAGGATTTCCCGGCATTGGTGTATCCCACGAGCGCGACCGTCAATTCGTGTTCCCGTCTCGCGCGCCGCGTCTGATGCTCGTCCCCGATGGCCGCCAATTCCGCCCGGAGCTCCTTCGTGCGATCACGGATTCTGCGTTTATCGAGCTCGAGACTCGTCTCTCCGGCTCCTTTGCCTCCCACTCCCCCGCCCTGCCGTTCGCTGCCGCCGCCGGTCTCCCGCAACCGTGGCGCGAGATAGTTGAGCCGCGCGATCTCCACTTGCAGCCGGGCCGCTCTCGTTCGCGCATGCCGGCTGAAAATCTCGATGATGACTCCGGTACGGTCGAGCACCGGCACGCCGGCGGCACGTTCGAGGTTTTTCAATTGGGACGGCGAGAGATCACAATCCACGATGACGATCTGCGCCTGTTCGTGAGGGGCTGGGGACGCCTCAAGGCCGTCATCCGATTCGTCGTCGTCTGATTCTTCCGTGACGTCCGAATCCGCCTCGTGCTTCGACGCGGCTTTGTGCGCCGGCCGTCCAAACGCCTCGATTTTTCCGGACCCACCGGTCCATCGTGCCAACTCGGCGAGTTTGCCCTCTCCCAGGACCGCCGCATAGCGATCGGTACCACGCTTTTGCGTCACGCGGCCCACGACGCGGTACCCGAGGGTTGTCACCAGACGGGTGAGTTCTTTCAGCGAACTGTCCAGCTCCTCCGCAGTCACGCGAGGTGTACGGATCGCCACCAGCACGGCATTCGATTGTGAAGGCTTCGACATCGCACACCTTTCCTTGATTACCTCGTCGTGAGGGCGGCCATTGTAACAGGAAACGTCTGGTTCCGCTCAGTCCACATCGCGTCCGGAGAGCAGAGATAGTGCCTCACATTCCACGCTCACCAACCCGCTGGAAGCATTCGACACGCTGCTTCGCCATCGGCGGCGTGGCGGGGACGGAAGGTCCGAAACGAAGGAGACCTTGAGATGGGCTATACCTAATATGGCATAGTGGGGCCGGTCATGTGGGAGATCTACGAACACCGCCTGGCGAATAAGCGCCTCGAACGCCTTCCCGCTCGAATTGCTGAAACGCTATGAGAAGTGGAAAGACATTGTACGGATCTCCGGCCCGGCAGGCCTCCGCTTGACCAAGGGGTTCCACGATGAACGTCTTCAGGGCGAATGGGAAGGCCATCGCTCTCGCAGTTGAATGCACAGTATCGAGTGATCTACAAAGTTGAAGAACAGCGCGTACTGGTCGTGATCATGGACGTGACAGCGCACGAATATCGGAGGCAATGATGAAAACCAAAGACGTTCGCCCGGCAAAAGCGCGAGTGGTGGTCTCGGTAGGAGAATCCGTTCGGATTGTCCGTGAACTGCAAGGGCTCACGCAAAGCGAGCTGGCTCGAAGGACCAAGATTTCACAGTCCACAATCTCGGCCATTGAAAACGACACCATCAATCTTGGCGTCGAACGGGCTAAAACTCTGGCGCGGGTCCTCCAGTGCCATCCTGCCGTCCTGGTTTTTCCCGGCTGGGACGTGGGCAAACAGTCCGCAGCCTAACCCCCTGATCGGCACTATTCGTCTGCACCCACTACGCCGATGGGGCTACTTCGTACAAGTAGGTTAAGACAAAGAATCTCCTCCTATTTCCGATGGGTATCATCCGCGTGACCATGTCGAAGAGCCCCCAGAGAGGGAAAAGGTCAGGCAGGAACTGACCGGCCTCTTATGATTGCCGCTGCGGCGAGTCTGTCGGCGGGGAATGTCCCGATCACGCAGTCGGCTGATGGCGCCATGACAATGTCGTTGAGCCGAGCGCTACGCCTGACATGGAGAATGAGAGCATCACTGCACAGGTGGCAGAGACTGCAGGCGTAAGGTGAGCTTCAGGTTTTCACTATCATCGACGGGACAATCGATCACGACCGGTCCGTCGCGCTGCAAGGCCTGCTCCAGGATCGGTTGCAGTTCCGCTGCGTGAGACACGCGATACCCGGCAGCGCCAAAGCTTTCGGCATAACGAACCAGATCCGGGTTTCCAAAGTTCGACAGCCGAGGTTCGACCGAAACGCACGGCTTGCTTCCACCTGATCACGCCATAACCATTATCACGCCAGACGAGCACGACGAGCGGCAGTTTGAGACGGACGGCGGTCTCCAGTTCCTGCGAGTTCATGAGAAACCCGCCGTCACCGGTCACCGCGATGACGTGCCGCTCGGGATAGAGAAGCTTGGCTGCAATGGCTCCGGGCAGCGCAATGCCCATGGTGGCGAAGCCGTTCGAAATAATGCAGGAATTTGGCACCTCGCAAGGGAACATCCTGGACATCCAGAGTTTGTGCGCGCCGACGTCGCACACCACCACGTCATCCGGCTTCAGCGCCGCGCGAAGATCGCGAATGATATGCTGGGGGCGCATGGGCCAGGATGCAGGTCCGGAGAGTTCGCTCTCGAAGGAATCGATCACGGTCTTCCTGGCCTGCCGGGCCCACGTCGATCCGAAGCCGGACAGTTGCCGTTGGATCAATTCCAACGAGAGGCGCAGGTCGCCCAGCACCCCCACCTCGACGATATAATGTTCGTTGACTTCGGCAGGTGAACCATCCACATGCACGATGCGCTTGTCCCGGCGAGGATTCCAAAAGCACGGTGCATATTCCACAAAATCATAGCCTACCGCGATGACGACGTCCGCCTGCTCCATCACCACTGCGGCGTAATCACGGGCTGACAATCCCAGGGTGTAGAGCGAGAGCTGATCGCTATCCGGCATGACACCCTTCGCCATGAACGTGTGGAGAACGGGAATCTGCAAGGCCCGCGCAAAGGCCCTCACCGCCTCCGATGCCTTCCCGCGGATAACGCCGTTGCCGGCCAGGATCACCGGGCGCTTTGCGCCGGCCACAGCCTGCACCGCGCGCAGCACCTGTGCCGGTGACGGCTCGGGCATGACCGGCGCCTGCACGTAGAGGGGTTGGCAGACTGCGGGATCGCCGATCATTTCTTCCGCCACGTCTTCGGGCAGTTCAAGATGTGTGGCACCGGGTTTCTCCGTTTGCGCGATTTTGAACGCCTTGCGCACGGCTTCAGGAATGACTTCGGCCTTTGGAAGAGACGTATTCCATTTGGTCACGGGTTTGAACATCGAGATCACATCGATGTACTGATGGGATTCTTTATGACGCCGATTCAGCGACGCCTGTCCCGTGATGGCCACGAGCGGAGCGCGGTCCAAATAGGCATCGACGACACCGGTCAATAAATTGGTGGCTCCCGGCCCCAAGGTAGAGAAGCACACGCCGGCTTGTCCGCTGAGGCGGCCATAGACGTCCGCCATGAACGCCGCTCCCTGCTCGTGGCGGGTTTCGATCACCCGAATGCGCGAATCCAGCAGCGCATCAGTCAGATCCAATGTTTCCTCGCCCGGCAGACCAAAGACGTAGCGCACACCCTCGTTCTCCAAACAGCGCACAAGTAAATTCGCGGCATTCATGCGTGAGCTCCAGGTCGGTGATCGGCTGCTGACTGCTAGGTTACTCCAAAGACAAGGCGAGAAGAAATTCAAGAAGGAGCGTGAGAGATTACGGTCGGGAAGGTGAAACGATCAGGCAGAGAGCCGGTCGTGGTTTCTCAGCGACCATCGACGGATTCAGTGCCTCATGCAGCACGGCTTCGAGGAGGTGGCGGCTGGCGCCTGCGTCTCCCCCACCACCGTCGCCCGATAACTGGATCAGCCTCCATCTAAAGTCTCTAGGGATTCTGCAATCGACTTGTTGAGATCTTTAAACGAGGCATGGACAGGCTTTAACGATAGAAGACTCGTGAGACTAATCGTCTTTGCCTTCTGGAATTGCGGATACTCATCAAGGCGATTGGTGGGCATGACATAAAATGACCACTGCATTAGATCAAGGGGATTCAGGGTCGTTTTCTCCTGATGATGCTGAAGGCAGAATACATAGAGGTCGGACTGCCTGCGTATCTCGTTCTGCATCCGACCCGTGATGGGATCCCAGCCACGAGCCGGACGAATGCTAAAGATGGGTCGTGACAGACGTTGTTGCGCCCAGGATTGGAGATATCCCGACGCTTTCACTTCAATTTTATACCCGTTGATCTTCAAGTCAAACGCATCCCACTCGTTTCGCACTCCGGAGGTCAATCCGACCGCCATCGCAACGATGTATTCTGCCAGGCGGCCACGTGTAGCGTTGCTAACAAGGTCGGACGCCGACCATTGCCAGAAGCTCAGCAGATCGACTGAGAGCTGTTGATCACCGAGCGCGAATCGCTCGGCACCGGTTTGACGAAGGCACGGAATGTAGGGATAACCAGAGTGCAATTTATTGCCCGTTACCTAAAGCGAGAGTCATAACCTGATAGCTGCATCAGGAGAGAACCTCAGTTTCACCTGAGTGGTCTAAGAATGATCTCTGCCTCGTGAATTCATTGAGCAGCCGGATGCAGCACTTGTCTTGTTCTCCACGAGATGCGTCTGAATCGTTTTCCATGGAACAACCCTTCTTATGGCAGCACATTGGGCAGGTTGACGGGGTCCAGCCGACAGAGCCGCTCGCTTAGCCTTACGGACCGTTGCATCTGGAATACCAACTGCTTCCCCAAGCCATAGGATCATTGGTGGGCAGACAATGTGATTGTAGATAAACTCTGCAGACCGTCTCCAATTGCTACGTCCATAATAACCAGGGCCGTTGTATTCGGATAACCATCCAATCCAGTGTTCCTTTTGAGATCGGTACCAAACTCCCCGAGTATTCCATAGACCTCGCACAGTAAGCGCCCGCCATGACGGGACTGTAGTCGGTGAAATTGTTTGATTGCAGGACCTGACCGTAGCTGGAGGAAAATTCGTAAGAGCGAGGTGGGCCTACTTTCTAAGTTCGCTAAGACTGACCCACTCATGTGGCCCGCGCTCGAACTTCCAGAACGTCCAACCATTACAAGCCCCTCGGCCACAGGCTGCGGCGGCGGCCATGGATGGAGAGTTATAGCGCTTCCCTTTGAAGGCTATGGCTCCGCTTCTCATCACATGAGCACGAATGGTCTGCCCCTTAAACTTTGCACGCAGCTTTAAAGTTTTGACAACATATGGGGAAAGAACGGGAACTTTCCCATTCTCAGAGAGAACCTTTTGGATCAATTTTGCCTTTGGCAATCCCAACAGCTCCCCCAATTGGAGCTTCTGTTTGCGTTGGATGTCAGCTTTGAAGCGTCTAATCAAATTCTCAGCCTTAGAAAATTTTCCTGCCACCCGGTTTCCACTCGGCCGGCCAATTCGGAGAAGAAGACTTTCCATTTCTCTTATGTGCGAATCCCCGATGGTGAGATACACACTAAATCGATCCCATGACTTTCCATGTCGATCGCGAAGATGCGTATGCAATCGGTTTCGCAGGTTGCGTGCAAGGCCAACATAGTACAGCCGGTCTTTCCGATAGAGCGCATAGACTCCATGGCGTTTCCGAACATAGTTGCGAATAATGTCTTGATGCACTTCCAGGGCTTTTCTAGAGATTCGCTCAAGATGCTGACAAACTAAAATAGTCGGTTTTGGCATAGGTCTAGCCCACAGGGTTTTGCTCTTCACCGGTAAGATCATTCGCAATCAGCCGGAACTGCTCTAGTGCCGCTTCGAGGTCATCAACGATCTCTTGCGCAATGACGTCGGGATCGGGAAGGTTGTCGGAGTCTTCGAGGCTGTCGTCTTTGAGCCAGAAGATGTCCAGGCTGGCTTTGTCGCGGGCGATAAGTTCGTCATAGTCGTAGGCGCGCCAGCGACCATCGAGCTTTTTGTCCGACCAGATTGGTTTACGTGTGTGCCGATTTGACGGGTTGTAGCATTTCACAAACTCGTCAAGGTCTTCGCGTTTGAGCGGATCGGTTTTGAGGGTGAAGTGCTGGTTAGTGCGGAGGTCGTAGATCCAGAGCTTCTTGGTCCAAGGCGTTTCGCTCGCAGGCTTCTTGTCGAAAAAGAGCACGTTGGCTTTCACACCCTGCGCATAGAAAAGCCCAGTCGGCAGCCGTAGAAGCGTGTGCACATCATACTCGTGCAAGAGTTTGCGCCGGACGGTTTCGCCAGCCCCACCCTCGAACAGAACGTTGTCCGGTACGACAATTGCGGCACGACCGTTGATCTTGAGGATGGATTTGACGTGCTGAAGGAAATTGAGCTGCTTGTTGGAAGTCGTGGTCCAAAAGTCATCGCGCTCATAACTCTCGCGTTCCTTGGAGACTTCCCCTTCAGCACCCACCACGGTGATGCTGCTCTTCTTGCCAAACGGCGGATTAGTGAGCACGATGTCGAAATACTCGCCCGGATGCCCCAGCAGTGCGTCACCGACGATGATGGGCATGGATTCATCGCTGCCGATGCCATGGAGCAGCAGGTTCATGGCACAGACCCGTGCGGTGCCATGCACAATTTCCCACCCTTTGAAGGTCCCTTCCTTGAGTTTCTTCTTTTCTGTCTTCGTCAGGTTTGGATTGTGCTCCACGATGTGGTTGTGAGCGAGGAACATGAACCCGCCGGTGCCACAAGCCGGATCGCAGATGGTCTCACCAGGTTGCGGCGCAATAGCATCCACCATGGCTCTGATGAGCGCACGGGGCGTGAAGTACTGGCCGGCGCCCGATTTGAGGTCCTGCGCGTTTTTCTCGAGCAGGCCTTCGTAGGCATCGCCTTTCACATCGGCGCTCATGGCCGACCAGTTCTCTTTGTCGATCAGGTCCTTGATCAATCGTTCGAGCCGAACGGGGGTTTGAAACTTATTCTGAGACCTCCCGAAGATGAGCCCAAGCAGGCCCTTTTCCTTGCCGAGTTCTGCGAGTGTGTGGCGGTAATGATCGAACAGCCCATCGCCTTCCTTCTTGAGGAGGCTGGGCCAACCATACTTCTCAGGAACCGGGCTCGTATGGTTATATGGGGACTTCGTGCGCTCGTCCGCCATCTTGAGGAACAGCAGATACGTCAACTGCTCGACGTAATCACCGTAGCTCATCCCGTCGTCGCGGAGGACGTTGCAGTAGTTCCAGAGTTTTTGAACAATCTGATTTGAGGGACTCACTTGGCTATCCAAGCAAGCTCACGGAGACGCTGGTACGCAACACGGATATGCTCGGGGCGGAACATCTGCTGTTTTCTCTCGTTCCATCCATGCACTGACTCTGTCGCTGCCTCCGGCGTAGTTGCCGTTGGCTTACCATGCGTGCAAACCCAATGGACGGAAGAAAGAAGCTCCATGCCGTAGGGAGTCTCGAATCCTTGAATAAGGTTACTCACGCGATTTACTCGGCCAATCGGCAACGGATGTTGGCTCAGGTATGAGTCAGCTTCTTTCGCCGCATTGGGAAGTAACTCAATTTCAGTGTCAGGCTTTTGGCTATCGCCATACCCACGGATAAGATGTCCTTCCATTCGCTCCAAAACCTTGTTCAGATTCGCGGCGTAGGGGCCATAGGTTCCCGCCTCAAACCGTAAGCGAAGAGGCTCTCCCGCCTCTTGAAGAAAGTACATCAGTTTTTGGATTTCAAGGAGTGTGAGACGGTAACTCAAAGACTCATATTGATGCATGACCCTCACAAACAACGCACGGCTGATGGTCATCTCCGGCCTTTTCGTGTTGACCGGCATGGTCTTCGCCTCTGGCGCGCCTAACGGATCAAACAAGTGCACCTGAGTATCCGGCAGTTCCGCAAAGGCGGATTCAATGAGAGGGCGCACATCTTGCCAATCTAAACCGCCATTCCCACACCCTAGTGGAGGGACTGCAATCGAGCGGATACCCAACCGTCGAATATCCGCAACCAACGCACGGAGACCATTCCGGATATCCTCGAGCCTGGATTTTTCTCGCCAATGACGCTTCGTCGGAAAATTAATGATGTATCTGGGATTGACCATTCGGCCGGACTCCCAAACCAGCATATGTCCTGGACGAACCTCCTTAGCACGACAGGCCTTAGCATAAGCACCGAAGTTTTCAGGCCAGGCTTGCTTGAATTGCAAAGCAATGCCCTTACCCATGAAACCGTCGCAGTTGACGGTATTGACGAGGGCTTCCGCGTCAGTTTGGAGGAGGTTGCCTGTAGCGTGATGAATCATGGTTAGAAATGTCACCAATAATACCAATTCCGATCAACCCTTACTACCCTCCTCTGGGCCGCAGTGAAGGCCGCCTGGATCGTCTCAACGCGATGTTTCATCTCTGCATCAATCACCACAATGTCCTGAATCAAATCCCATGGGCAGCACTGGTGCACAAGAAACTCGGCCTGCTTCTTTCGTTGGCGATCCATATCATCGATGGTGTCCTTCCAATACCGCTGGTTTACCACGGCCCAATCGACCGCATCCAAATGAACCAAATCATCAAACCAATCGGTGAACGTCGCAAGGCCATGGCCATCTGAGTACACAAACTTGATGCCAGCTGCCTTAACGGCTTGAGCTGACGAAACGAGATAGATAAGCGGGTCCTGTCCTTCGTTATAACCTTCCACGCGGCCCGTCTTAAGATTGAGCATCATGGGCGAGAGATAACCGAAATAGAATGGAACATAGTCGTGGATGGTTCCTCCAGGCCCTAAACGAACAGGCACGTCAGCACGAGCGCTTTGAATTTCAGCACTATGGCAAAATCGATAATTCAATCCATCATCCGGCACATGATTTGGGGCATGAATCCCACCTCGACGGATGATAGTTTCGAGGTTGTTCACATGAGTGAATCGAAGAATTGGGGTTGGATTAGGTACCATAGCTGGATTAGCTGCTGAGCCGCCCTGAGAAAGCTTGGCACAATATGGACTGCCGCAAGCGGTCAGCGCGGGTGAGGTTGGCTTCGACGGTGGCTTCGAGTTCATCGATGACGGACAGACGGCGCTCAACTTCGGCGACGATTAGGTATTGTTCGGCTAGCGGTGGAACTGGAATAACTAGTTTTCGAAAACTGTTAAGGTTGAGGTGCCCTACGGTCGAGCCTACTTTTTCCCCAAGCATGCGCGCTTGAACGCTTCGACTTCGAAGCATCCACAGGAGAAACGTCGGGAGTAAAAACTCACCGAAAGTCCTGATACAGATAATGCTCTCGTAAATACTGAACTCTCGATCTACTTCCACTAGAGCACAGGTCCCTAATGACCCAGATTTACTAACTAAGACATCCCCCTTTTTAGCCTTGCGATATTTAGTTAGCTCCTGGTGTTGCTTCTGTGAAATGCACCGTACTTCCGTGAAAGAGAGATGCCCTCCGGATATATCCCTTGCGCGGACCAAAGGGACTCCTCCCTCATCTACGTAGTCGACTTTCGATGTGAGCCCCAAAAACAGTTCGGTGCAAATGGTCTCTGCCGAGCAGTAGCACCAACTTTCGGGTACAGGCGGGAGTTCATTAAGACTAATTGATTCCGGTTTTTCACATTTCTCATTCACACTCCACTCCACGCAGGTTCGCGTGAGCATCCGTTCGAGCAGTTGGGAGCCTGGTCCATGCTTATCTTTGTGTACATCGCGCCAGTCTTCGGTGAGTTTGCCTTCGACGGCGGCTTTGAGGACTGAAGCTTTGTAGCGTTTGAGATTGGCCTTGGTGCGCTTCAGGGGAGCAACGGCTTCGTCGAGGCGGGAGAACTGCTTTTCGATCTCCGCGACGATGTGTTTTTGTTGGTCTGGTGGAGCAACGGCTACTGGGTAATCTCGCAAATCGCCAAGCCTAATATAGCTAATCGTCGATCCGCGACTCTCCCCCGTGATATCGCGAAGCCTGTAATCGACATAGTAGTAAAGATACTTTCCAAGGGTCTTGATTTCGGAAAGAACATATGTGCGTTGATAAGCGTTGAATTTGCCTTTGTAGTACTTGACGTTAAAAAACCCGTTTCCCGCCACCAGGATTGCTTCCGCCTCGAAGGCATAGGTATGGATTTGATATATCCTCTCGGCGCATGTGAAAAATGGATACCTGCCCCCTTCGTCAGCTTGATTCACATCTAGCTTGCCTGTTCTTATCGTGCAGAGATCGCCGATATTAAGCACGCTCCAACTTGCAGGAATTTCAGCGCGAAGTCGCTCTGCATAGAGATGCCTCCGATCATCTATGGTTGAAACAGTTCCTAGAACACTTGTTTTGGGGGTGATCTTGCTCACGCTGCTAATGCCCCATTCAGATCTTCAATGATCTTGTTCAGCTCGCTACCAAAAAGCTGATGCACCTTCCCCAGCCCACCTTCTTGTGCAAACGGCGCGTATTCAAAGTCGTCCGGATCGATACCGAGGTTCGCAGCAACGTGGTCGCGGATCATATCGAGCCAGTGACGCTGCGCCTCTGTGAACTTTTTGCCGTTCTTCTGCTGCTGCACTAACCAGGCGCTGAAGTTCGCGTTCACCCGCTCGGGAAACGGCACCAGCTCATTGTCCTGGTGAATAGCGAAGCGGACGAGGGACACGAGGTCGGTGAGAATGCGCTTGTCGCTGGCGCCTTTGACCTTCGACTTCTCCAGCGCCGCATAGGCCTGCCAAAGTTGGGATTCATTCCAG
This sequence comes from Nitrospira sp., assembly GCA_049840695.1. Classification (GTDB taxonomy): domain Bacteria; phylum Nitrospirota; class Nitrospiria; order Nitrospirales; family Nitrospiraceae; genus Nitrospira_A. The sequence continues at coordinate 69,247 of JASGJV010000030.1, read as the reverse complement.
AGGTACGGAGGCTTCTCGATGGCGACGGCCAGGTCCTTGATGTCCTCAAACCTCAACCGCTGCTTGTACGGCTTGCTGTAGAGGACTTGCAGCGCGGTGATTTCATCTTTGTGCTGTTTGATGAACTGTTCGAACGACTGGACGATGGTGCGGGCGCGCGCTAGGGCGTCGGCGCTGAAGCCTGCTTCAATCACTTGGTCCTGGCTGACGTGATCAATCGTGAGTTCGTTCTTCCTTTTGATCTCGATCAGGAGTTCGCGGAACTTCGGATCGTGGAATGATTTTGTTGCTTCTCCAACCAATGAAACGGCTGCTTGCTGGATCTGCTGCTCACTCGGCTTGTCTGTGCCGAACTGCTTCCTTGCCTGCTCTTCCTGCCGATCGGGATTGACCGCCTCGACCAGTCGGCGGCTGAGGTCTTTGAGCGTGAGGCCGCCGCTGACTTCGCTGATGGCCTGTTCATCCTGCTTCGTAATCCGGTGCTCCATGCGGGCCAGCCGTCCGGCGATGCTAGTGAGCACATCTTCTTCGCGATTTCCCAATGCCACAGCTTGGAGCAGTCTCTCGAACGAAACACTGGGCTTTTTTTCCATCGGCCTGGCGTTCGGTCTTGTCCTGCTCGCAGACACCGACTGCATCGACGATGACGAAGTGGTCTTTGGTCGTAGCGTCTGGCGTGACGGCCTTGAGATCGTCCGGCTTGATGATGCGGACGCCCCGGCCCTTCATCTGCTCGAAGAAGGTGCGGGATTTGACGGCGCGCATGAAGACGACGATCTCGACCGGCTTGATGTCGGTGCCGGTGGCGATCATGTCCACGGTGACGGCGATGCGTGGATGGTAGCTGTTGCGAAAGCTTTTAATGAGGTCTTTGGGATTCACTCCGGTAGTGCGATAGGTGATCTTCTGGGCGAATTCGTTGCCCTTGCCGAATTCCTCACGGAGGATTTCGACGATGTTTTCCGCGTGAGCGTCGTCCTTAGCAAAGATGAGGGTCTTGGGCACCTCGGTGCGGCCGGGGAAGATGTCGGTGAAGAGCTTGTCCCTGAAGGCCTTGACGATGGTGCGGATCTGGTCCGGGGCGACTACGTCGCGGTCGAGCTGGTCGGGATCGTAGGAAAAGTCGTCATCCAACTCTTCCCATCGTTTCTTACGGGTTTCGCGTTCCATCTTCTGGACGTACACACCCGCCTCAACCGTGGAGCCTGCCTGCGTGATGGCGGTGCGGATGCGGTACACATCGTAGTTGACGTTGACGCCGTCGGCAACGGCCTGCTCGTGGTTGTACTCCATGACGAGGTTCTGATTGAAGAAACCGAAGGTCTGCTTGTTGGGAGTTGCGGTGAGGCCGATGAGATGCGCATCGAAGTATTCCAGCACCTGTGCCCAGAGGTTGTAGATGGAGCGGTGGCATTCGTCGGTGACGATGATGTCGAACGTCTCGATAGGTATCGAAGGGTTGTAGTCCAGCGGATCTGGTTTCTTGAAGAGCCGTTCCAGACCGGACACGGTGGCTTCATCGTCTTCTTCCGACAGCTCCCGCCCCTTCAGCATGGAATACAGGCGCTGGATGGTGCTGATGCAGACCCGCGCGGTGGTATCGAGGGTACTAGCCGCCAACCGCTGGACGATGAACTCTTCCGTGAACTTGAAGTTGTTGTAGGGCGACACGTATTGCTGAAATTCCTTCAACGTCTGGTCGCCCAGGTTGCCGCGATCGACGAGGAAGAGAACGCGTCGCGCGCCTGCGAACTTGATCAAGCGATAGATGAAGTTGATGGCCGTGAAGGTCTTGCCGCTGCCGGTGGCCATTTGGATGAGGGCGCGAGGCCGGTCTTGCGCCATTGACCTCTCAAGATTGTTGATGGCGGTTATTTGAGCAGGCCAGAGCCCTTGAGTACTCAGTGGTGGCAGCGTTCTCAAACGGCCACGGAGCGTGGGCAACGCTTCTACTGCCAAGGACGCGCCATGCAACTCTCTGGGAGCTTCGCTATGTTGCGGGATCATGGCGGCCAGCGTCTCGGGCCTATGGAAGCTGAATACAGAGCGGCTGCGCGGCTGGGGATCGAGGCCGTTCGTGAATCGTGTTTCCACGCCGGTGCTTTGATACAGAAAAGGAAGTGGGCGCGTGGTGACGGGAAGGTCTTGCGGGAGGCCCTTGCTGTATTTCTCTGCTTGCACCTCCACACCCGTCAGGGTAAAGCCTTCTTTCTTGGCTTCAACTATTCCAGCAGCTTTGCCATCGATATAGAGCAGATAATCCGCAAACCCGTGGCCGCTGGTCAGTGGGAAGTTTCGTAATGCGATGCCTCTGCCTGCATGGATCTGTGCCTGCCTGTAGTCCTGGACGACCCAGCCCGCATTGATCAACATCTCATCGATTTTCTGGCGGGCTTTCTCTTCCGGCGTCGGCATGAATTGGGCTCAGGCTTGTGTCATTCTGGAGCAGGCCGCCCGAAGAATACCTTTTTCAATCTTTTTTATCACCCGCATTTTTACCTGCAACAGCGGGCAGCGGCCTACCAGTATGCCTTTCGCGAACAATCCATTTTTCCTACATGCTTTCTATCGCCTGGAAAGGGGAAACGCCGTTCACCCCTCTTTCCCGTTTCTCCTCTTCCCCCCAACGGCGCGAACGGCACGGTCGGATTGAACTCATTGATCGGGTTCAACGGATTCTCGGGGTTGTAGCGATTCACCGGGTTGAAGGGATTATTTGGGTTGAATTGATTGATCGGATTGGCGGGGTTGCCGGGGTCGAATTGGTTGATCGGATTAAACGGGTTCGCCGGATCGTAGGCGTTGATCGGGTTGAGCGGGTTGGTGGGCTGGTACTGGTTGATGGGATTGAAGATGTTAAAGTCGCGCTGGTATTTCTCGTCGAACCCCTGCTCCGCGCTGCTGGTCCCCATCGACACCAGCCAGAGCAGCAGTCCGATGATCGCTAGGGTCCGCACCTGAGCCTGTCGCATGGCCGCCTCCCTTCTGACTGTTCACTTCTGCCGGCAGCATACTCCAGGACTGTGACATCCGGGGTCACAAGGAACAGCCGATTATCGTGGCTCGTGGCGCCATCTCCGGCCTCTAGGTATGGCTTGGAATGAACGCTCATCGGTTTTCGGTAGGAACAGGAGCACAATCGTGCGCACGGGATGGGCCGCCGTCCCTACGTCACAGAACAATTGCACTGTCGTTTGGTCAACGTTTCGATGCTGCAGAGGCGGCGACGAGCTCGCTGGTGGCGTTCCATGCCTCCTGAATGGTGGCCATCTGCTGAGCGAGCAGTTCGCGCATGGCGGCGCGGGCTTCGTCAGTTGCGGTGGGCGGCAGTAACGTGTCCGGATGCTTCCGGATGATGTCGGCCCAGGATTGCTGCGTCGTCCGCCTGTAGCCGTCTTCCTCCAACTCATAGCCGAAAAACTTCGCCATCCAATAGGAATAAAAGAGCCCGAAGATGGCTCGCTCCGGCGGCTTCAAGACGCAGAACAGGTTGCAGAGGTTGAGCAGGAACCGCTGGACGCCGTAGAGCAACCGGCTGAATCGCTCGGACCGGGTCGTGACTTCACCAAGCAGGTACGAGCGAAAGGCCATCTGTTCTCCTTCATATTCCACATAGTCGTCGAGGAAGCTCAACCACGAGCGGAGCGCCTTGTCCTTGACCCAATCGGTGAACTGGGCCAGAAAGATGGCGAACCTGGTGCTGGCTTCCGGATTGATCGGCGGCGGCGCGACGTCACGAATTCCTGCGATGTCCACCCGGCGACCCAGATATTCGATGGTGACGTAGTCGTAGTAGCAGATGAACTGTTGCGCACCGGAGGACCAGAGCAGCGACGCCAGCTCCCGGCGCGCGTCGTCCCGGATGAGCTCCAGCGGCAGATACCCAGTCTCCACCGCCAGTTCCAGGAGCATGAGGTGCGCGAGCGCATAGTCCAACGAATCGCGAACGGCTATCTCATGTGGGTCGGTGACTTTCGTGCCCGCGTGGCAGCGCAACATCTGCTGAAATTTTTTGTCGTCGGCGGGGTTCAGTTTCGCAAAGGCGTTCGCAAGGCTGTGCAGGTCGATGGCTTCGCTTTGATTGAGGAGCGCACGGATCTGCGGCGGCGGCTTCAACTCAGCGCGCGCCAGGGCACCTTTTTTCCACCAGGGCCCCTTGCCGAGGCTCACGTATCGGGCTTGTCCTTCTAGTTCTTCAACAACGCTCATATCCTATTTCAATCCCTGGCCGATGTAATCCACCACGGCTGATTGCCAGGTGGCGGGTTTCACCATCGTGCTGTGGTCGAAATTCGTCAGGATCGACGGCTTCTGATCGCCGTCCCACTGAATCAATTCGTCGTACTCGTGGCCCACCACTTGATCGTCGAGCCCGAGGATGAGCCGGACCGAAGGCCATTGTTGGCGGGCGTAGGCACTCGCCGCCCACGACTTCAACATGCGGAGCTGGGGGTTCTTCGGCTTCAGCGCATTCTTGATGTTCCCGCCGATCCACCCGAATCGTGCCAGGGGACTGCCATTGAGCGGGCTGCCGAACAGCGTGATGCTGTGGATGCAGCAATGCATGGTGGACGGTTGTTCCGACCAGGCGCAGAGTAACTGACGGATACCGAGCGTGCCCAGGGAATGCCCGAAGAGCGCGAGCTTCTCATACGGCTGGTTGTAGGGACGCTGGCCGGTCGCGGCCTTGTTCCATTCCGTGATGATCAGTTTCGAAATGTCGAGATAGGTCTGAACCGTCGCGGTGTCATAGCCCAGGAAGAGAAAATCCCAGTCGGCGAAATCCTGGTCCTTGTCGGCTTCTTTTTCGAAGAGATCAGGAAGGGTGCCCCAGGTGGTGAGGTAATTCCCCTTGAAGCCATGAATGAACAGGGCCAGTTTCCTATTGGCCTGATCGGTCCGCCTGAGGAGAGCCCAGGCTTCGTCATTGCGATGCAGGAGTGTTCGCATGACTGGATGCGCCGGCTCGGTTGATGCGCCAAGGATAGACCAAGCAGAAGGAGCTGTCAAAATCCGGCGGCGGACAACCCGACTTCGCCTAGCGGTTTTGCGGAGGACCCTCCACGAGCAGCGTGAGGTGGAAAGCCGTGCCTTTTCCTTCCTCGCTTTCCACGCTGATGGTGCCGCCGTGCGCGTCCACCACGTCCTTGACGATCTTCGTCCCCAGCCCAGTTCCGCCGGCTTTGCTGCTGACGGCCCGATAGGTGAAGAGGCTGTCGCGCACCTCCGGCGACATGCCGTTGCCCGTATCGATGACGGAGAGCCGGATCGTGGTTCCGGAGGCGTCGGCACTGCCTCGCACCGTGACCGAGCCACCCGGCGGGACTTCGGGAATGGCGTTGTTGACGAGATTGTAGAGCGCGTTGAAGAGCCGGTGTTCGTCGGCCCGGATGACCGGAAGATCGTCGAGTCCGTCAGTCCGGAGCGCGACCCGCCGTTCATCGGCGAGGATCCGCAGCGTGTCGATGACGCCGGCAACGACGTCGGCCACGCGGCAAGGGGCAAACTGTAGCGGACGGGTCAGGCCCTTCACGGAATCGGCAATCTCTTTGACCCGTTCATGAATACGTTCGGACGATCGCCGGATCATCTCGATGAGCTCCTGCGCCATGTCGTGGCTCGGCTTCATCGACCGCAGGGCCGGCTCCGGCAGTTTTTCGAAACAGTCCCGCACTTCGCTCTCCAGCAGCTGGGCCCCGCTCATGATGGGCATGAGGAGGTTCTTCAGATCATGCCCGATGTCGCCCAGCACCCGTGCCACTTCGGCCAGGCGCTGCTCCTCCGCTAATCGCGCTTCGGTCCGGCGGAGGTCTTCTTGAGTTCGCATGCGATCGATGTACAGGCCGAGCCGGATACCGAGATTTCCCACCATGTCGAGAACATCCTGATCCGGCTCGCGGATCGCGCGGAAGAAGAATTCCATCACGCCGTAGATCTCGTTGCCCTTCTGCACCGGAAAAGCAAAGGCCCCGTGCAGGCCGGCCTTGTCAGCCAGTGTGGTCCGTCGGAACAAGGGATCGACCACCACGTCGGGAATCCACACCGGCTTGCCGGCCGCCCAGGTGCGCCCGACGAGTCCTTCGCCCCGCGCGAAAGTCCGGCCGCGGCTATCCTGCACGAACTCCCTCGCGTCCAGTTGCGGGATATGCCACAGATCCACGAACCGGAGGACCTGGCCCTGCTCATCCAGCTCCCAGAACATGCCCAATTCCCAGTCGAGCGTTTCGCCGATCGCCTGCAGCACGGCATGGCCGACGTTTTTGAGCGTCACCGTCTCGGTCATGACTCGGGTCACGGCATATTCCGCCCCCAGACGCCGCGCCGACCGGTTGGCCTCGGCGAGTGCCTCCCTGGTGTCGTTGACCATCCGCACGTAGCCGCGGCTCACATAGGTCAGCGCCATGAGGTACGCCGCGAACCGCACGCCATGCCAGATCCACCAGTCGCTCTGCCAAGGGGCCGAGAAGAGAAACATCGTTTCGGCCAATCCGAAGAGAATCGCCAGCGTCCCCAGAAGCTGGTGCTCCGGTCTGCGGGTTCGTTTGGATTCGATCCAGAACCCCGCCGCCCCGGCGAAGAACAAGCAGGCGGCGAGCCCGTTCACCACGAGGGCCGTCGGTACAAAATGGGCTTGTTCCGTGAAGCGAGGCAGGCGATGGGGCATGGTGACGACGAACATGCCGAAGGCGACCGTTCCACCGCCGACGAGGTAGGGCATCAACGCCTTGGTCCGCTTCCCGATCAAGCGCGGCGGATGCCACACGAAGGAAAAGGCCACGCCGCCGAGCAGGCTGGCCGCGCTGCGCAACAAGACGAAGCCGTGATCGGGAGAAGAGAGGGCGTGGAATCCTTCGAGAATCCCCATGCCCAGCAAACCGCTCGCGATGCCCTGAAGCCGCTCATCGTCCCATTCCACTTTGCGTGCGAGCAACACGAGGCCCGTGAGGATCGCCGCCAGCCCGCCCAAGGCTTCCACCGTGGAATGGAGCGGCAGGTTCACCCAGATGACATGCGGCTTGAGGACATGGATCAGCAGGCCGGAGGGCAACGCGATCGCCACGAGGACGACCAGCACCAGCGGATGCATCAACGGTGGGAGGCGCATCTCAGGTTATCGGGTCTCGACGAGTCGCCAGATGCGCCCTAGCATGGGCCGGACCATGAAGAAGGTCAAGGGACGGCAAAGAAGTGGGGCAAAGAGGGAAGTCAGCCTGCCATCTCAGACGGCGCTGCGGTGATCAGGCTGCCCTATGGACTATCTAGGCCTGCACCAATTTGCAGAACAGGTTGAGGAGCAGCATCTCGTTCAGCGTGCCTGGAATGGATCCGGCCATGCGCGGATCGGCGACGACCACCGCGAGGCATTGGGCTCGTGAGACCGCCACATTCACCCGGTTGCGGTCGAGAATGAACGAGAGCCCGCGAGAGCCGTATTCGCCATAACTGGAGCAGAGCGACAGGATGCAGACCGGCGCCTCCTGCCCTTGAAACCGGTCCACGCTGCCGACTCGCGCGCCGGCGGGAAGCGACGCCTGAAGCGCGCGGACCTGCGCATTGTAGGGCGCGATGAACAGAAACTGGTCCAGCCCCAGCGGCTTCGTGCTGCCGTCCTTGGCGGTGTACGAACGGCCTTCCAGTTCCCGATAGATCGCCAGCACGCGCAGCACTTCCTCCTCACTCTGCTGAACGTTGCCATCGTGCTCGACCCCGCTGAAGCAAATGCCGCTTTCGCAGGTGATGAAGCCTGCCGGTCCCGCCGGCACCGCGATCCGCTGCCGGCTGCAGTCCCCATGCGACCCGAGGCGTCCGCCGTAGATGCTCTCGGAGATGAAACGGCAGACTGATGGATGCATGCGGCGGGATTCACCGAGAAACAGCCCGGCGTCGGAAGGCACCACGGCATGAAAGACCGGCGCATCGGGCCGGCTGGCCTCCAAGTCTTTCAAGGCATACTGCAAGGCGGACAACCCCGCATCGCCCGGATGGGACCCTTGCACCGGCTGTTCGAGCTGCATCTGGTCGCCGAGCAGCACCAGATCGTCCGCGCATCGCGCCATCGCGATGGCATTGGCCAGGGCCACCTGCCCTGCTTCGTCGATGAACAGAAAATCGAGTACGCCGTCCCACTCGGGCCTGGTAAAGAGCCAGGCCGTTCCGCCGATCACCCCACCCTGATAGAAGGCCTGCGCCGCGCTGCTGTCGGGCGCATGGTGGAAGTCCGGATTGTCGGCAAACAAGGGACCCTCCGCCTCGCCGCCGACTTTGACTCCCTGCAACCGGCCGCCGCGCTCCCTCACGGCCTCGCCACACGCGACCAACAGATTGATGACCGCCTTGTGACTATTCGAGGCGACGGCTACTTTCTTCCCGCACGCAAGCAGCGAGGCGATGACCCGCGACGCGGTGAACGTCTTGCCCGTGCCCGGAGGCCCCTGAATCACCAGACAGTCCCCGGACATCGAGCCGGCGACGCGGATCGCGCAATCGGTCGGCGATTCGCCTGCTTGGCGCAACAGGCCCGCTGGCGGCTGACGGTTGAGCAGCGCGGCCACCGGCGCAGGGAGTTGGTTGGTCAGGTGCCGCGCGGCCACCTCGGCCAGCGCCGCCTGAATGACCGCCGCGGAGACATGTTCATGGGGAAGCAGCGAACCCTGTCGAGGGAACGATCCGCCGAATTTGTCGGCGACACTTTTCGTGCCGAGCCTGAGCTCCAGCCTGCCCCTCGCCGTATCGAGCGACGACAGCGTGAGCTTCACCTCGAGATTGTGCGTGAACATCACTTTGCTGTTGTCCCCGGCGGCCAGTTTGCATTCCTGCGCGGGATCGAAGCGATAGGTCTGCACGAGGAACTGTTTGTCCGGCACCGGCGGGCCTACCGCTTCCACGCCTTCGATGCAGCCTGGATCGTCGCGCAGCGCGTCCGGCGTGGCCCCGGCGCGGTCGAACATGCGCCACCACATGGGTTTTTCTCCCGGCGGTGAAAGTCGATCACGTCGGCCAGCAGCGCTGAGACCGCGTCGCTTCCCTTGCGCAGCTTCGCGGCTGTCTCCAGCCGCGCGACGATCTCAGGCGGCACCTCGCGCCGCGCCGGTGCTTCCACTTCCGTTGACGATGTTTCCAGAGGAATGTGCCGGTCCCGCGCGGCCTGCCTCAACCATTGGAGCAACTGCGCGGTGGATCGGCAATCGTCCTCGTTGTAATCCCGAATGCCCTTCAAGATGGGGCTGTCGTTCCAGTCACGAGGCTCGCCGCTTTCGATCCAGCGGGCATATTGCACGATGGAGTCCCCCGCCGTGGCCACCGTCGTCGCTCGTTTGGGTCGATAGAGCCGTTCCACCGACTTGATGGAATAGCTGTCTTCGCCAATGCGCAGACCGTGGCGGACGACCTGATAAAGATCCACGAATACACTGTGGCGAAGCAGCTCATCGACTTCGTCCTGGCGGGTATCGTGCTGCGTGCTCAACCGTCGCACGGCGCTGACTTCATAAGCGGCATAGTGGAAGATGTGCAGGCCCCGGTTCTGCCTCCACCTGGCATAGGCCCAATCCACAAAGCCCTCGAACGCCGACTTTTCCCCTTCACGATCGTGCGCCCACCAGTCCCTGAAGTCCCATGCGTCCGGTCGATCTGTTCTGGTGCAGCAGCCGAAGAGGTATTCCAATCCGCCTGTCGCCAACGGATACCCTTCCATGTCGAAAAACACATCGGCCGGATGGTCGGGCGGCAGTGTGGCCAGGCCCACCGGCTCGCCGTTCATGCCGGTGCAGGGCAATGTCTCATAACGCGGAGGGGCCTCCGGTTGCCCGATGCGGTCGGCGCGGGTCTGACATTGCAAGCGAGCCTGCGCGGCGAGTTTGCCTAGGGAGGTCTGGTCGAGTTTTGGAACCGTTCTGTCCGCCGCCCCGGCAAGGCCGGTCACCGTGGTGATGCCGGCCCGCTTCAGCTTCTTGATCTGGCCGACCGTGATGCCTGCGACCTGCACGAGGTGGTCCGTCTCCTCGAAAAACGCCTCCGCCTGGGACGACCAGCGGCCGTGATCCGCTCGCGGCAGCGGCTCCGGACGATCACTCACGTTTCCGGTGAAGGCCTGCTGCATCGACAGAAAACTGGTTTTGATGTGGCGATAGTAATGGATGAAATCCTCGATGCGGAACGATACCCGTTCCTTCGTCCCGAGGATGACGCCGAATGTTTCCGGCAGGGCCTCGCCGCTCATGGCCGCGAGCATCTCCGAGTAGCAACAGAGTTGAATGGCATAGTAGGGACGCGGCGAACGGGCGAGCTTGGTGTCCCATACCTGATACCGGCCTGAGTCGTCGAGCAGGAGGAAGTCGGCGAAACCCGAAAATGCCTCATGCTCCAGCGCGGCTTGATAGATGACGGGGACTTTTGCGCTGATGGCGGAGCGAGTCGCGCTGCGGGCGGCTACCTGGTCCTGCGTCGGGATCTCGATCATCGCGGAGCCGGATGATCGGAATTCCTGCAGCACCACCTGTTCATGCCGCTCGCCGGTTTGCGCGATGAGGGCTGCCTCTTCTGTGGCTTCGTCCGGCACCACTGCCGACGGCTGCTCCAGATGGTACCGATCCATCCAGGAGGCGAAGGGTGACGCGAGATACCGGACGAGGTCGCTCGGCGAGAATAACAATTGACCCGAACTGAGTTGCTTCATCAGCCTCGCGCTGCCGCACGCCTCATGCCCTGCGCTCTCTTACGCGGCGCCGGCCGCCTTATGCCTGATCTCCACGAAGTCCTGGTGCACGGGGATCTTGAATCTTCCCGCCGGCTGGGCGAAGTGGGTTTTGAGATAGGTCTCGACGTCGCGCTTGGTCGGCGGGTTGTTCAGGTCGAGAAGGTTCAGCATGAATTCCGCCACCGCGTTGGTCTTGGCGAGGTCCGGCGTCTCGACGTGAGCCGGGTCCATCGTCATGGTGATTGCATACCGGTCGCCATGTTTGGCGTGAAACGTTTCCATCGTCTGCCGAAGCTCGAAGCGGTGGCCGAAGAAGTGATGGAGCATGTTCATGCAGCCGCTCTCGCGGTGCTGAAGGACGAGCACCGTGACGCCGCCGGGCGCCATCCAGGTGACGAGCCGCTCGATATGGGCCAGCCAGTCCTTGGCTGGAATGTAATAGAGGGTGTGCGAGCAGAGCACGAAATCGCCCTGGGCGGTCGGCTGGGCCTCCATGATCGGCCGGTCGATCGCCTCGACCGCCGGGATCGCCTGACTGAGCTGGCTGAGCAGATAGGTATTCGGCTCGATTGCGATGGTCTGTTTGAAAGAGCCGGCAAAGGTTTTCGCCATTTCCCCGTTCCCCGCCCCCGCGTCGATGAAGGCCCGCCGGTTCGGAAGGCCGTTCACCACCCGCTCGAGCCACTTGCGCGCGTTGCGCTTCTGGTCCGTATGGTCGAGGAAGATCTGAAACGCCTGCTTATAATCCTGCCCCTGGCTATCGAAAATCCGGATGCGTGCCTCGTCCGTCATGGCGGCTTCTCCCGGTGGCGCCTCAAGGTGGTCCCATCCGCGTTGGCAGCATACAGGTTTCTCACGAAGGGTCAAGTCGGAGCCATCGAACAGCGACCTGCTCCCGGCACCTCGAATCTTTTTTTTGCTCTCCGTCGCCTCACTCGGTAAGATGGGACCAATCCAACGGGGGCCGACATGAGCGACGACGATTCTGTTTCGCGAACGCAGGCCGACGATGATCCGCAGGAAACCCAGGAGTGGCTGGACTCTCTCGAGTACGTCCTCGAAGCCAAGGGTCCGGAACGGGCCGCCTACCTGTTCGACCGGCTCCGCGACCGGCTCGGCTCGCGCGGCGCCAAGGTCACGGCTCCCGTCAACACACCCTACATCAACACCATTCCCGCTTCCCGTGAACCGGCCTATCCGGGCAATCTGGAGATCGAACGGCGGATCCGGAGCTTCATCCGGTGGAACGCGATGGCGATGGTGGTCAAAGCCAACAAGGAGCGTCCGGGAATCGGCGGCCACATTTCGACCTACGCCTCGGCTGCCACCTTGTATGAGGTCGCCTTCCACCATTTTCTGCACGGCAAAAACGCGCCGCAGGGCGGAGACCTCGTCTATTTTCAAGGGCACGCGGCGCCGGGCATCTATGCGCGCAGCTACGTGGAAGGCCGGCTGCCGGCGGAAGCGCTGCACCATTTCCGCCGCGAGTTGAACGGCAGCAGCCGGGCCTTTCCTCCTATCCCCATCCCTGGCTCCTGCCCGACTACTGGGAATTTCCCACCGTATCGATGGGACTGGGGCCGATCATGTCGATCTACCAGGCGCGCTACAACCGCTATCTGCACGACCGGGGCCTCAAGGATACGAGCAAGCAACGCGTGTGGGCCTTCGTCGGCGACGGCGAAACCGACGAACCGGAAAGTCTCGGGGCGCTCACGCTGGCCTCCCGCGAGAAGCTGGACAATCTCATCTGGGTCGTCAATTGCAATCTCCAGCGGCTCGACGGGCCGGTGCGCGGCAACGGCAAAATCATTCAAGAGCTGGAAGCGATCTTCCGCGGCGCCGGCTGGAACGTGATCAAGGTGATCTGGGGCAGCGACTGGGATCCGTTGCTGGCGAAGGACGACGAAGGGCTGCTGGTCAAGCGGATGGGCGAGGTCGTCAACGGCTGGTACCAGAAGTACACGGTGGAAGGCGGGGCCTTCGCGCGGCAACATTTCTTCGGCGCCGACCCGCGCCTGCTCAAGATGGTGGAAACCTATTCGGACGAACAGCTCCACAAGATGCTGCGCGGCGGCCACGATCCGCGGAAGGTCCATGCCGCCTATCAAGCCGCCGTGGAGCACAGGGGCCAGCCGACCGTGATCCTCGCCAAGACGATCAAGGGTTATGGACTGGGAGAAGCAGGCGAAGGGCGCAACATCACCCACCAGCAGAAAAAGATGAACGAGCATGAGCTGCGCGAATTCCGCACGCGCTTCGGGGTGCCGGTCCCTGATGATCAGCTCGGCTCGACGCCGTTCTTCCGGCCGCCGGCCGGCAGCCCGGAAGCCGCCTATCTGGTCGAACGGACCAAAGCCATGGGCGGGCCGATCCCGGAACGCCGCGTGAAGGTCGAATCCCTCGAGACACCCTCGCTCGAGCAGTTCAAGGAATTCCTCGACGGATCCGGCGAGCGGCCGGTCTCGACGACGATGGGATTCGCCCGCATGCTGGGACGCCTGCTCGGCCTCAAGGATTTCGGAAAACACCTCGTGCCGATCATCCCCGACGAAGCGCGCACGTTCGGGCTCGAAGCGCTCTTCCGGCAGTACGGAATCTATTCGCACCTCGGCCAGCTCTATGAACCGGTCAACAAGAGCTCCCTGCTCTACTACTTCGAAGCCACCAACGGGCAGATCCTGGAAGAAGGCATTACCGAGGCGGGCGCGATGTCCTCCTTCATCGCCGCCGGATCGGCCTATGCGACGCATGGGCTCAATACGATCCCCTTCTACATTTTCTATTCGATGTTCGGCTTCCAGCGGGTCGGCGATCTGATCTGGGCTTCCTCCGACATGCGGGCCAGAGGCTTTCTCCTGGGTGCCACGGCGGGGCGCACGACCTTGGAAGGAGAAGGGTTGCAGCACCAGGACGGGCACAGTCATTTGCTGGCGAGTACGGTGCCCACGATGGCCGCGTACGATCCGGCTTTCATGTTCGAGCTGGCGGTTATTCTGCAGGACGGGATGAAGCGCATGTATCAGGATCAAGAGGAGCTGTCCTATTACATCACGCTCTACAACGAGTCCTACCCGATGCCGGCCATGCCTCCGGGGGCGGAAGAGGGCATCCGTGAAGGGATGTATCGTTTCAAAGCCGCGCCGGAAGACGGCCGGCACCGCGCCCATCTGCTGGCGAGCGGTCCGCTCGTCAATGAAGCGCTGCGGGCGCAGGAGCTGCTGCAGTGGTACGGCGTGGCGGCCAACGTGTGGAGCGTGACCAGCTACAAGACCCTGCGCATGAAGACGCTGGAGACGGAGCGATGGAACCTGTGGCATCCGGACGAACCGCCGCGCGTGAGCTACCTGCAGAAAACCGCGCGAGCGCTGGACGGCCCCTGCGTGGCGGTGAGCGATTATGTCCGCCTGGTCAGCCAGCAGATTGCCCCCTGGATTCCCGGCGGACTGATGACGCTCGGAACCAACGGGTTCGGCCGGAGCGACAACCGCAAAGCCTTGCGGAAATTTTTCGAGATCGACGCCGAACATCTCGCGGTCACGACCTTGTATGCCCTGCATCGGCGCGATGGACAGATCGACGCGAAGCAGGTCCGGCAGGCGGCGCAGGATTTCGGCATCAGCGGAGACGATCAGGCGCCCTGGCAGCGCTAGCGATTCGCCTCTTTCTGAGCTGCAGCCGGGTTGGAAAAGATTCTGAGCCGCCTGCGGTCGAGGCCTGAAGATGATCGTGACATTGGCGAAGGACAACAAATCATGAAAGTCGAACTGCCGTTTCTCGCGGAAGGGATCGAAGGCGGCGACGTCGTGCAGGTGTTCGTCCACGAGGGCGATCAAGTAACGGAAGGCCAGTCACTGCTGGAACTGGAGACTGACAAGGCGACCGTGCCGGTCCCTGCGCCGGCGGCGGGGACAATCTCCAAGATTCTCGTCCGCAAGGGTGACCACCTCAAGGTGGGGCAAGCGCTGGTGGAACTGGACGGCAACGGCACAGCGGCTCAGAAACCCGCCGCTGCCGCGGATCAGCCATCCGCCGCCGCAAAACCCGCGTCGCAGACCAAACCATCCGCTGAGGGAAGAGACGCCAAGCCGGACAACGCCTCCGGGCCGGACAACGCGTCCGCACCCTCCCCGCAGCCGGCGCCCGCCGTCGAAGCGGCCCATGCGAAAGCAGTCGAAAAAAAAGAACGGCCGCCGGTTCAATCCGCGTCTACATCACAACCTCGCGCCACTGGATCGGCGGACACCGACAGGCCCGATCAGGAACCGGCCCATCCCGAGCAGAAGGGCCGCGAGGTTTCCGCCGGAGCCGGGATCGCCGCCCCTCCCTCGGTCCGCCGGCTGGCGCGCGAGTTGGGCGTGGATCTCGCGCAGGTCAAGGGCTCGGAGGCAGGCGGGAGGATTACAGCGGAAGACGTGAAAACCTTCGTCCGCGAGCGCACGAGGCGCAGCGGCGCTCCCTCCGGCAAGGCCGAGGATGGACAGGACAAGGGAAACGTCTTTACGACGCAGTATGGCCACGAGCGCAGGGAGGCGATCTCCTCGCTCCGCAGGAAAATCGCCGCCACGGTGACGCAGGCCTGGACGACGATCCCGCACGTCCACCAGTTCCAGGAGGCCGACATCACCGATCTGCTGGCTCTTCACAAACGGTATGCGCCCCAATTCAAACGCAAGGGCGCCACGCTGACGCTGACCAGCCTGTTCCTCAAGGCCGTGACACACGCCCTCAAGCTCTATCCGCAATTCAACGCGACGCTCGATCTCACGAACGGCGAAGTGATCTACAAGGACTATTACAACATCGGCGTGGCGGTGGACACGCCGGCCGGTTTGATCGTGCCGGTGGTTCATCATGTGGACCGGAAAGACCTGCTTCAAATCTCGCTGGAGCTGGCCGACCTCGCCGAACGGACCAGGAGCCGCGAGATCAAGCTGGAGGAACTGCGCGGCGGCACCTTCACGGTCAGCAACATGGGCGGGCTCAACGCCGGTCCCTTCACGCCCATCATCATGCCGCCGCAGGTGGCGATCCTGGGGGTCGGCAAGGGCAAACGGACGGCGGTCTATCGCGACGG
Organism: Nitrospira sp.; assembly: GCA_049840695.1. Taxonomy (GTDB): domain Bacteria; phylum Nitrospirota; class Nitrospiria; order Nitrospirales; family Nitrospiraceae; genus Nitrospira_A. The sequence continues at coordinate 53,474 of JASGJV010000030.1, read as the reverse complement.
CCAGTTCGTGCCCCGCGTCATGCTGCCGCTCTGCGTGGCCTACGACCATCGGCTGATCGACGGCGCCGACGGCGCGCGATTCACCAACGAGATCGTCAAGGTCCTGGAGGATTTCCAGGCGATGTTTCTTGGCTTGTAGCAGGATGTTGAACAAGCCCGCCCACGTTGTTCCCGGCCGGACACCATCCTCAACGTGCCCTGGAGAGTTCGCCTCCGGCGCTTTCTCGCCCTGCGGCCGCGCCGCCAGCCATGGTGAACATCCTGACCGTCATCGCAATGCCAACAGCTGAGGAGGAACGTGATGCAGGACTCTTACGATGTGGCCGTCATCGGCGCCGGACCAGGCGGATATGCCGCCGCCTTCCAGGCAGCGGACCTCGGTTTACGCACGGTGCTGATCGATCAAGAACCGCAATTGGGCGGCGTCTGTCTCCTGCGCGGCTGTATTCCGTCGAAGGCGCTGCTGCATGCGGCCAGGCTGATCACCGAGGCGGAAGAAGCAGAAGGCTGGGGCATCCGCTTCGACAAACCCCGCCTTGACCTGGACGCGCTACGCCGCCGCAAGCAGGCCATCGTGGAGAAACTCACCAAAGGCGTCCGGAACTTGGCCGGCGCCCGCAAGGTCAACGTGATCCAGGCCAGGGCCACCTTGAAGAACGCGACGACGCTGATTCTGTCTGGTTCGTCCGGTTCATCCGGCGCATCCGGTCACGAAGAACATCGCGAACTCTCCTTCGCCCACACCATCCTTGCGACCGGCTCGCGGCCGGCCCTTCCTGCCGCTCTCAAGATCGACGACCCGCGCGTGATGGATTCGACCGGCGCCTTGGATCTGCCCGATGTGCCACAGCGTCTCCTCGTCGTGGGTGGCGGCTACATCGGCCTCGAACTCGGTACCGTGTACCAGGCGTTGGGATCAGAAGTGACGGTGGTGGAGGCCCTGCCTCGCCTGCTCAACGGCGCGGATCCCGATCTCGTGCGCCCTTTGCAATTGCGGCTGCAGAAACGCTTCAAGGCCATCAGGCTTGACACCAGCGTCGAACGGCTCGAATCCCGCAAGGACGGCATCGCGGCAACCTGCAAGGGGCCGGACGGCAGTACGACGGATGTCTTCGACCGCGTGCTCGTCGCAGTCGGACGTACACCCAACAGCGGGCAGTTGGGTCTCGATCAGACGAAGGTCGCCGTCTCCTCCAAGGGCTTCGTCGAGGTCGACCGGCAGATGAGGACCGCCGAACCCACGATCTTCGCCATCGGCGACCTGGTCGGCGAGCCGATGCTCGCGCACAAGGCGTCGCATGAGGCGCTGGTCGCGGCCCGCGTGATCGCCGGACGAGCGGCCTCGTTCGACGCGACCATTCCCGCCGTGGTCTTCACCGATCCCGAAATCGCCTGGTGCGGCGTGACCGAAGAGGCGGCCAAGGCCTCCGGACAGGCGGTGAAGGTGGTCCGGTTTCCCTGGGCTGCTTCAGGCCGCGCCACGACGGTCGGACGGAACGACGGCCTCACGAAATTGATGATCGACTCGGAATCCGGCCGCCTGCTCGGGATGGGTGTCTGCGGAGTGGGCGCGGGCGAGCTGATTGCCGAGGGCGTGCTGGCGATCGAAATGGGTTCGGTGGCCGAAGACGTGGCCGCATCGATTCACCCGCACCCGACGCTCAGCGAGACGGTGATGGAAGCGGCCGAATCCTTCGAGGGACAGGCCACGCACATCTATCAAGCGAAACGGTAGCGGCGTGGGCCTGTTCCGCCTGCTCGACCTGACCCTGCCCTCCCCAGAAGAAAATCTCGCCCTGGACGATGCCTTGCTGGATGAACTGGACGAGCGGGGCGGCGATCCGGTTCTTCGTTTCTGGGAAAGCGAACGCTACTTTGTGGTGCTGGGCCCCAGCTGCCGGCTCCTCGACGACGTGGATACCAACGCCTGCAAACGGGACGGTATCGGAGTGTTCAGGCGATCCAGCGGCGGCGGGACGGTGCTGCAGGGACCAGGCTGTCTGTCCTATGCCCTGATCCTGCCCTTCACCTTCCATCCTGACTTGAAAGACATCAGAACGACCAATCGATTTGTTCTCGAGCGGATGGCGCGCGCGCTCCATCGCTGGGAACCGGCCATTTCCTTTCGCGGCGTCAGCGACCTGGCGATCGACGGGATGAAGATCTCGGGAAACGCTCAGCGCCGGAAACGGAATGCCCTGCTCTTTCATGGCACGATCCTCCATGCCATGCAGGCCGATCTCATCGCGCGGTATCTGAAACAACCGGCACGGCAACCGGATTACCGCGAGGGCCGGCCGCATGAGAGATTCTTGCGAACGATGGCGGTCTCGCCGGAGGAACTGAAGCGGGCCATCGCGGGCGAATGGGACGCCGGATCGCCGCTGGACTGTTGGCCGGCAGCGCGGATGGCTGATTGCCTCAGGGCTCTTCACGAGCGGACGGGCCGGGAGCCGGGGCCCTCGCCTTCATCAGGCCGCGAGGGCACAAGCTGATGCCGTTAGATCTTCGGGATGCGGAGCGTCTTGCTGATCATCAGGCTGCCCGACAGCACGAACAGGAGCGACAGAGGATGGAGGATAGCCGGTCCGACCTGCCAGCTGCCCCACCAGAGCGCATCGCCGAGGCGATCCTGCCAGGCGGCCGAGGCCAGTATCACGGTCAGCAGAAAGGTCGTCGGAATGGGCGTGCCTTCAAAGTACGCGACTTTGTCCGCGCCGGCCGAGAGCGACTCGGCCGTGACGTTGTACCGGGCCAATCGGCTGACGCCGCAGCAGAGGAAATAGATGAGCGCCATCACATCCCACCCGCCCTGCAGTCCCGCCGCGAACCCCAGCACCGCCGGCGCCACGCCGAACGAGATGATGTCTGCCAGCGAATCCAGCTCACGCCCCAGGGCTGAATGCTGCCGCCGCCACCGTGCCACGCGCCCGTCGAGCCAGTCGAAAAGCAAGGCCACCGGCGTAAAGGCGGCCGCGGCGAGAAAAGAGCCCGGCGACCGGCTTTCCATATAACGCATACTGAACAGAATGGCCGCGAAGCCGCTGGCGGCGTTGCCCAGGGTCAGCACGTCGGCCAGGTGGAACTCGCGGATCATGGAGAAATGTCGGGAAGGCATGGCGGCCACAATTGAAAATCTACGCCGGAGCGGGTTCAATGTCTAGGAGGGAGTCTGTTCGAAAGGAGGACGTCATGGCGGGCATTGCACTGGTGACAGGGGCGACGAAAGGCATCGGGTTGGAGGTCGTCCGCCAGTTGGCCGCCAAACACTGGCGGGTGTTTCTCACCGGCCGTTCGCCGGTGGCGGTTACACAAGCCGCGAGCCAGATCGGCGGGACCGTCGTTCCGGTCACGCTGGACGTGACCAGCGCGAAGAGTCTCGCAGCCGCCGTCAACCAGGTGTCGCAGCAGACCGACCATCTGGACGCGCTAATCAACAACGCGGGGATTCTGGACGATGACGACGGCACGATCTTCGACCTTCCCCCCGAGTTGCTTCGCCGGATGTTCGACACCAATACGATCGGTCCCCTGCTCGTGACGCAAGCGTTCCTTCCGCTGCTCCGCAAGAGTTCCGATGCTCGCATCATCAATGTCTCCAGCGGGGCCGGCCAGCTCACCGACATGGGGACCTGGGCCCCGGCCTACAGTATTTCAAAAACGGCGCTGAACGGCGTGACGGGCCAATTCGCATCGGCGTTGAAGCGCGAGGGCATCGCCGTCAATGCCCTGTGCCCCGGCTGGGTCCGCACCGACATGGGGGGCAACGACGCGACGCGGTCGGTCGAGGAAGGTGCGGACAGCATTGTCTGGCTGGCCACCGAAGCGCCCCGCTCCCTGACCGGGCAATTCATCAAAGACCGCAAGGCGATCCCCTGGTAACAATGCACGTATTTCCCACGGCCTCGATCCGCCCGGCCGGTTCCTCGCTTGCCTGCTTCCTCAAAGAAGTGTAACGTTTTACAACCCATCCTTTCCCACTGCCAGAGGAGGCACCATGAACACCATCCGGCTCTGCTGCTTGTCGCTCATGCTTCTGTTCTGTTCGCTGTCTTCCGCCTCTGCCGAACTGCTCGCCCTCTTGAACTACGAGAGCAAACCCAACCAGCCGGTGCGGCGCGAAGGAATCGCCATTATGGAAATCGATCCCGACTCTTCGGATTTCGGGAAGATCCTGATGGACATTCCGTTGCCGCCGGACCTCGTCGCCCACCACATTTTCTTCAATCGCGATCGGACCAAGGCCTACATCACGGCGTTGGGCAAGAGTGAGCTGCACGTGATAGACCTGACGCATTTCCCTTACCGGCTGCGCGCCATTGCCGTGCCGGACTGTCAGGTCCTTGAAGATCTCGTCGTGTCCGAAGATAACCGGACCTGGTATCTCACCTGCATGGGCTCCAGTGCCGTCATCATGGGTGATGCAGTCAACGATCGGCCGACAAAAACCGTTCGCACGGCCAGTGGCGCCCCGGTCTCGGTGATGTATCCCCATGGCATCGCGATTCACAACGGGATCGATCGCGTGCTGATTACGAGCACGGTCAAGCCGGACATGTCCGAGGCGGGCGATTCGATCACGGTCATCGAGGCCAGTACCGGCTCGGTGCTCTCGACGCATAAAGTGTCATTGAAGCCCTCCCCTGCGAAATCCGCGCCGGTCGAGGTGATGTTTGCCCCAAACTCGATCCCGCCCGTGGTCCATGTCACGAATATGATGGAAGGGACGCTCTGGGCCGGTGTGTGGGATCCGACGACCAAATCGTTTTCCTTCGATCAGGTTGATGATTTCGGGCCACGGCAGCAAGGCATGCCCCTGGAGATGCTCTACAACGCCAAAGGCGACCGCCTGTTTGTCACCACGGCCAAGCCCGGCTTCGTGAATATCTATGACAATAGCGATCCCCGCCGGCCCAAATTTCTCCAGGCCATCCCCGCCGCCGCGGGCGCTCACCATACGGTGCTGTCGCCGGATGAACGGTATCTGTTCGTCCAGAACAGCCTGCTCAATCTGGACGGAATTTCCGATGGATCCATCACGGTGATCGACTTGAAGAGGGGGGGCGCGGTGATGGGCAGTATCGACACGTTGAAAGCGCAGGGTTTCAATCCGAACTGCATCATGCTGCTGCCAAACCATTTTCGCGGGGAGTCGTTACGCGCCCAGTTGCGGCCGTGAAGGTGTGAGAGAAACGGCCGCCTCGTGAGCGGTGAGCGCGATAGCCCGCACTATTCATGGCGCGTTGTCACGACAGCGTGGAGTGGCGTTGCGAGACGAGGACGCCCAACCGCGAGGTGCCGAGGCGTACTCATTGCAGTACGTCGAGGGACCGAGCGGCGAGCATACTCGCCGAAAGGCTTGTCGGAGCGAATCCGCGCTTGCAGGAGAAGCCTGCGTGAATAGGGCGGGCTAGGAGAGAGGTGACTCGGAACGCTGGACGGTCTTCGGCTGATACCGTGCCGCACCCGGTTGGGCCTCAGGTTTCGTCAGCCCCGCATCCAGAAGAATCGCCACGAGCATGTCGCTCATCACGTTCACGCCGGAGCGCGCGCGGGCGATGATCCAATCCACCGTCATGATGAGGGGAATGGCGGCGGCAATCACCGTATCGGGCAGGCCGGCCGCCGACAACACGAGCGGCAAGACGATCAGGCCGGCCTCGGGAATCCCGGCCACGCCGGCCCCGGCGATAATCGAGGCTGCCACGATCAGGAACTGGCTGGTCAAGGACAAGTCATACCCCAGAGCCTGGGCGAGAAATAACGCAGCCATCGCTTCGTAGAGGGTGATGCCGTCGTTGTTGAGGTTTGTGCCGACACAGGCCGCCAGTCGCGCCGATTGCGCGGACACGTTCATTCGATGCAGGCACCGAAGCGTAACCGGCACAGTGGCCAGACTGCTGTTGCAGGACATGGCCGTCATGATCGCATCGGCCCCTTCCCCCACATAGACCTTCGGCGATTTTTTCCCCACGAACCAGGCGACCAGCGGATAGTAGATAAAGGCATGGATCGTCAGCCCTGCGAGCATGGCCACGAGAAAAATCCAGAGCACCGAGAAGACGCCCACGCCAGACTTGCCTACCACCTGCGCCACCACCCCAAACACCGCCAGCGGCACCAGGTGAATAATCCAGCCAAGAATACGCACCAGCCATTCGTAGACCCATTCGACGAACCGCACGATGGCCAGATCGTCCTCACCCTTCCGGGCGGATCTGATGTGCAGCCTCCTGAGCAGTGCGCCGATGACCAGGGCCAGGAGCACAACGCCGATGATGTTGTTCGTGGAAAACGGCGCGAGGACGGTGCGGGGAATATAAGCGGCCAGATCTTCGATGGGTGTTTGTGAGGTCGCCACTTTCGCCGGAGCCTTGGACCCGGGCACGAGTTGCAGCAGTTGATCGACATGCCCTTGCCACGACAGGCCAGGCTGCCAGGTGTTCATGATGACCAGGCCGATCGTCATGGCGACGGACACGTTGACCAGACAGATGACCAGCAACCTCGTGCCCTGGCTCAACGGCAGGCTGGTACGGATGAGCGCATCGAGAATGGCAAAGAAGATCAACGGAATAGCCAGCGTCTTGAGCAACTGCACGACGACCATGCCCAGTTTGCCCAGCTGCGCGTTCGTGACTCCGCCCAGGTACGGCTCCTGGCCGAAGATTATCCCAAGCAGACCGCCGAACATGACGGCGATGAGCACCTGGGTATACAGGGGCATCTGGAGGCAGTTGGATGTGGCGCTGGTCTTGCTCATACAGAACCGAATTGCCGAGAATACCCGTTTCCCCCGCAGAAAGCACCATGCGAGACGTGGAGGATGAACCATGAGACGTCTGGAGCGAATTGAGGAAGGAGGTTACGCCCTGCTGATGCGGAGGGCTTCCTCGACCACCGCCTGACGAAGACTCTCCGGCTTGAGGACTTTCACGCCGCTGCCGAAGCTCAACACCCACCCGACCAATTCCCTGGTATCGGCCACGGAGAGCATCATGCGCAGGCCTCCGCCTTTGGTCCGTTTGGTCCCTTGCGTGGCGTGCCAGACGCGATCCTTTACCCAGGCTGCCGTGGCCTTGTTGAATTCCAGTTCCACCTCGATACGTGGCCCACGCATGACCGTGAGCGCGTCCTGCACGAAGGCATCGAGATCAAAATGCAGCGGCATCTGGTAGGGATGGTCGGTCGGCGTGACGGACTTGATCCGCTCCACGGCGAACATGCGTGGTTCGCGCCGCAGGTGGCAATAGGCGATGAGATAGAGGCCGCCCGTGGCGTACCAGAGCCGATAGGGATCGACTTCGCGCCTGGTCGTGCGGCCGCGCGAGGCGGAGTCATACCGGATCTGGACGGTGGTGGCGTCGGCGATCGCGCGGGTGAGCCGGTCTATGGTTTCGCGATGTTGCCGGTACCGCTTGTGCGGACCAAGCCCGACACTGAACGTGCCGTCGAGTTGTTGCACGAGCGCCACCCCTTGCGGAGGCAGCGCGGCCGCCGCCTTGCCCAGGGCGGATTGGAGCGAGGTATGGAGTTCGGTGCCTTCGAGCGGAGAGATGAGACGGCGGCTGAACGTGAGCGCCATCAATTCCGATGGCGAGAAGCGCAGGCCCGGGATATTGCGGAATCCCTCTAGCAACCGCCAGCAGGTCTGCCCATTGATCCGCTCAGTCACCAGCGGATAGCCGGCTTCTTCCAACGCCGCGAGGTCACGCCTCAGGGTGCGGGGATGGCGGGTGGAACCCGGCGCCAGCGATTCCGCCAGCTGCTCCAGCGTGAGGCCGTACCGCGCCCCTTCCAGTTGCTTCAACACCACCAAGAGACGCACGGCCTGATCGTTACGCGCCATTATCGCCCTCGCTTAGGCTGACGAATCAGGTGGGGATGTCGGTCGTGCCGTCGTAGGAGGCGCGGGATTGATGCGCGATCTTCAGCGTGTCGCCGTCTTTGACCAGGGAGTCGAGCGAGCCGACTTTGCGATTGACGGTCACGAGCAACTCTCCGCGCACGACGAACGGCGCCAGTGCGTCCATCAAATCCGCATTGCCTTCGATCAACATCTTGACCGCCGTCGGCCCCTCCACGTCCACATCCAATTCGGGTTCGGTCACACGCTGCAGCAGGGTCGGCCCAAGAATCAGTACCTTCACCATGTTCGATGAATCCTCCTATTCAGTTGCTATGCGGTGCGTGAAACGTGAGGGCTGACAGCGAACGATGTTCGCGCGTTCGTTTCACGTTGTACCTTCACGTCTGGGGTTTGACCGTTCGAGCGCGCGTGGCAATGCAGGCAATCCTGCCGCTTGGGATGTTGCGCCGGCAAAGGCCGCACACCTTGAGGCGCGTGACAGGTCGTACACTGGCTCTCCTCCGTGATCGCCCGGTGCGTGCTGTTGGCCGGCACTCTCGGGTTCCGGTCACGCGGGGAAGGCAGCAACGCCACGCCCCCGACGACGAGCAGCGCCAGCACCACAAAAATCAGGTCCACTTTGCGAAAGGTCATTGGCCGGCTCCCGGTCGTCTTGCAGTCTGTTGCGCGCCCGTTTGCTGATGCGCGCCCGCTTCATAGGCTTCGTTCAACACCTGCGCCACATGCTTCACCGCCGCGCGCCCGCGCAGGCCGTTGTTGAGTTGGATCATGCAGGCAGGGCAACTGGTGGCCACCGTGTCGGCGCCGCTCTCCTCGATGTTCCGCCGCTTGCGCTCGAACACCTTCTGTGAGGTGTCGTAGTCCTTCAGGAGGTACGTGCCGGCCCCACCGGCGCAGCGGTCCGCATCGGTCATTTCGACATAATCCGCTCCCGGGACCTGCTTGAGCAATTGGCGCGGCTCCTTCGTCACGCCAGCCGCCCGCAGGTGGCAGGAGGAATGGTACGTCACCCGATGGCCTGAGCCTTCCGCCGCGCCCATGGGCGGCCGCTGCTCCGAGCGCGCCACAAATTCCGTGATGTGTACCACCTTCTTCGCCAGCGCATCGGCCGCCTGCCGCTCCGGCCCGACCTCGAAAAACTTTTTGTATTCCTTCAGCATGAGGGTGCAGGAGGCGCAGCCCGTGACGACCTGATCATATCCAGCTAGCGACCGCAGATTGAATCGCGCATTGTCCTTCACGAGATCCACATGGCCATACGTTTCAATCGGCGTCCCGGAACAGCGTTGCGGTGGAAGTTCAGGTGTCACATGATGTTTTTGCAAGACGCCGATCACCGCATCCCCCACCCCGTCATTAAAATAGTTCGCCGCGCAACCATGGAAGTAGGCCACGCGCGGACCGGCTGCGGTCGGGTTCGGGTGCGTCAGCTCGGGATACCGGTCGCGGAGATGCTGCGGAGCCAACTTCGGCAAGACCATGTCGGCCGGAAGTTTGGCCGTGTGGGCAATGCGTTTCAACAAGGGGGCTGCCAGCCGTTCCAGCAGGGCGCGAGGGCCGGGGCGATCCCAGAGACGTTGCGTCTTCGCCAGAATCTTAAGTATCGCTTCAAATATCGGCAGCTTGGATTGAAGGGCGAACAGCCAGCGGCTTCCTTGATTCGGATGCTCCGCGCGCCTCTGCAGAATAAGCTCGGACACATCGACACCGGCCGGACAAATCGTGCGGCAGGATTTGCAGTTCAAACAAGCCTCCACCACCCGCTTCGAGTTGAGATAGGAGTAGTCTTTCGCCGTGACAATCTCGTACCAGCCACGCGAACTCATGTCTTCGGACTGAAACACATCGTAGACCGGGCACACAGAATTACACTTCGCGCAGGTCGCGCAGGATTTGGACAACCGCTGGTAGTCGATATGCTCGGTGAACGGCGCGTCACTGATTTTGATGCCCGGGTTCATCACGTTCGCGGGATCGATGGTGCGCTTCACCTCCACGAACAGTTGATAGAGCTCCTCCCCGAACATCTTGCAGGACATACTCGGCGCGGACCCGCCCATCACCATGCTCACCGCAGATCGACCCGCCAAAACGTGACAGGACGGCCTGATGGATTTCATGGTACGCCTGCACCATCTTGTCGAAGTCCTGCCGGTCATTGACGTCGAGCAGCGGCGTGATGTGGGCGTTACCGTTGCCGATATGACCGAAAATCGCGACAGGCACATGCTGGCCTTCAAAGAAGGTTTCCAGATAGCGGATGAGCTCGCTGATGCGCTCGGCGCGGACCACCACGTCATCCACGAAGTTGATCGGCTTCTTGCGCGGATCGAACCGGTAGAGTGTGGGATAGAGCGCTTTCCTGGCTTTCCACAGCTGATCTCGATGGTCCTTGTCGTAGGCGATGGTCAGGTCGCCGCACAGCTGGTAGCGGCGGCAGATCGCCGCCATGCGGTCGGCACGTTCGCGCAGGTCGTCTTCGCCCTCGCTACTGTCGAGTTCGGCCAGCAGGGTGGCGGCGGCATCGGCGGGAATGCCGTGTGCCGACCGGCCGATCAGATTCAACGTGTTCGCGTCCATGACCTCGAGTGCACTCGGGCGGAGCTTCAGCAGATGCGGTACCGCCTCCCCGACTTCTTCCAGCCGACGGAAGTGGATCAGCGCCGTGAGGGTCCCTTGCGGCTTGGGCACAAGCCTGAGCGTCGCCTCGCTGACGATACCCAGCGTGCCTTCGCTGCCCACAAACAACTTAGGAAGATCGAATAGGCCCCGGCTAAGCCCGTCGGCCAATCCGAATAAATTGTAGCCGCAACTGTTCTTGCTGACGGTCGGCTTCTTGCTGTCGATCAAGATGCGCTGCCGTTGCACGAGGTCGAGAATCGGCTTCAAGGTGGGATGAGCGGTCACCAGCTGCGTGAGCGCGGGATCGTCCAATCCCATCGGCGCGGCAGAAAGCCAAGCTCCGGACGGCAGACAGACCCGCAACGCCTGCACATTGTCTTTCACTGAACCGTAGATCAGCGTGTGGGGGCCGGACGAATTGTTGGCGACCATGCCGCCAAGCTTGCACATGTCGCCGCTGGACGGATCCGGGCCGAACAGGAGATTGCGTCGCGCGAGTTGCTTGTTCAACTCCGCCAGGACGATGCCAGGCTGCACCCGCGCCCACCGTTCTTCTTCGTTCAATTGGAGGATGCGGTTCAGCTTGGAGACATCGAGGATGATGCCCGAACCGACCGCCGAGCCGGTGAGATTGGTCCCGGCGGCACGCGGTGTGATGGGAATGCCACGTTCGACGGCAAACCGGACCACCGCGTCGATATCCGCCTCGTGCTCGGCCAACACCACGGCCTTCGGCGTCATGCGGTAGATGCTGGCATCGACGGCATAGGCCGTCAGCGTGGGAACATCGTCCTGGACTTTTGCATGTCCGAGAAGATGTCGCAGATCGCTCGCGACGGCGGATGAGGTGTTGGGCAGGATGAGGGTCATGCTTATGTATACGCTGCCGCATTCTAGCAGGATAGGGAAAACGTCTGCCAGCGTCGTTCTCGCAAGACAGGGCCGCCTCGCCGTCTCGGCGGCGTTGACAGACGCGCCGCGCGAGTACGATTCGCCGCTAGGGGGCTACCAGGACAAGCGGTTGTTGACTCCCGCGCGATCCGCTAAGATGCTCCTCAGTCCGGCGAGGCGTTCATGGCTGCTCCTACCTTATATATCTCCCGTCTGCTCCCGGATCCGGTGATGACCGCAGCCCGGCGTCAATTCCAGCTGGTGAACGATCCTCGTGATGCCTCGCCTTCTTGGGACAATGTGAAAACAGGCCTGCGCGAGGCCGAGGCCGCGATCTGCACGCTGACCGACCGCGTGGATGCCTCCATGCTGGCCGAGGCGACCCGTCTCAAAATCCTTGCGAATTATGCCGTGGGCTACAACAACATCGATCTCGCTGCCGCCAAAGCACGCGGCATTGTGGTCACCAATACGCCGGATGTGTTGACCGACTCTACGGCGGATCTGACCTGGGCGCTGCTCTTAGCAGTCACTCGACGGGTGGCGGAGGGGGATGCCTACGTACGATCCGGAGACTGGTCCGGCTGGGCGCCGACGCAGATGTTGGGAACCGATGTGTCGGGAAAAACTTTGGGTATTGTTGGAATCGGCCGCATCGGACAGGCCGTGGCGCAACGGGCCAACGGTTTCAACATGCGGATCCTCTATACCTCGCGCACTCCCGCGTCTCTTGAACGGTTGCCCTCTCAATGGGAATCACGTGCCCTGCCGGATCTGTTGAAGGAAGCCGATTTTGTGAGTATGCATGTGCCGCTGACACCCGCCACTCATCACCTGATCGGTGCTCGCCAGCTAGCGATGATGAAACCGACCAGCTTCCTGATCAACACCTCGCGAGGCCCGGTCGTCGAGGAGACCGCGCTGGTCGATGCGCTCCTTCAGCGCAGGCTGGCCGGCGCGGGGCTCGATGTCTTCGAACATGAACCGGCCTTCCATCCGAGCTTGCGCGAACTCAGGCACGTCGTGCTGCTGCCCCATTTGGGCTCTGCCACGCTGGCGACGAGGGTTCGCATGGGCATGATCTGCCTGGAAAACATTGCGGCGGTGGTTGCGGGAAAGCCGGCGCCGAACCAGGTCCACGCCGCATAACACGAGTGCAACGCAACACCGCTCAGAGCCGGTGAAGCACTGTGAAAGACTGTACAGGACCGGCCTTAGTGGCCGGCTATGGGAAGAGGACTGTTCGGAACAGCGGCGGGAAGTTCCGTATGGGCGACACCATTGGCCGACTGCAGCCGCAGCGCTTCAACCCGGCGAGGCACGTCGTGAAAAGACGGAATGGACTGATACATGGTGAGCGCCCGATCGCCAGCGCCCGTCATTTCGTAGAGTAACGCGAGTTCGTACCGGACCAATTGCGCGTTGCCTCCCCGGCAGCGCGAGTCAGAGATCAATCTCTCCAACAGCTGGATGGCCTGGTCCGGGCGATCCTGTTCCTTACAGCAGAGGGCCATCATGAGGCAGGAGTCCACGAAGAACCCGGAATCCTTCATCGACAGGATGAACTCTTCCTTCGCTTCCTCGCAGAGTCCCATGTCCTTGTAGGCCATGCCCAACGCGTAGCGGGTTTCCGCATCCACCGCCGCGTTGGGAGCCGGCGGCGCCACCGGCGGTGGTGCCTGGGGCGGCGCGGCGGCAAACGCGGGTTCCACTTCGACGACCGGTGCGGGAGGCATCACAGGCGGCGGAGCAGCTTGTCCAACGATCGGCTCGACCACCGGTTCGACCACTGGCGGGTTGACGACTGCAGCCTCGACGGGAAGCGCCGTGGCACCCACGAGTCTGAAAGGCGTCTCCGCTGCCGGCTCGGGAGCCATGGCCACCGAAGCCGGTTCCGGCTCCGGGGTTGGCGCTTGTACACTCTCCGCTGTCGGCGCGATCGTCTCTGGTTCGGGCATCGACCCGGCATTGGGATCGAACGAAGGCGCGAGCTTGCGGGCAATCGGGCTGCCCGGCGCCAGCGCCTGCACCTTTTCAAAGAGCTCAGCCGGCAACGTCGGCATGCCTGGTTCCGGCTGCTCCAACAATATCTCTACGGCCCGGCCGAAATGCTGCGCGGCCGTGGCAGGGTCACCCTTTTCCTGATAGAGCTCCCCCAACAATTCCAACATGGGGACGGACGCCGGTTCCACTTTGAGATAGTCCGCGATCAACGACTCGGCCATGCCATAGTCCTGCGCGCGGAGGGCCGCACCGGCCAGAAACCGGTATTCGCCCAGAGCCACAACCAGATTGCCCTGTAAGAGATGCATCCGGGCCAGCAATTGGCAGATCTCCGGATTGCCGGGCTCGCGGCTCAGCAACTGCGTCAACATGGCCTCGGCGCCGGCATACTGCCCTTCTTCGATACGGCGCGTGGCTTCCGCCATGAGATCGCTCCCATCACCGGGCTTGGCTGCTGCGGCGGCCGGTTTGGGGGAGCGAGCCGTATTAAGGGGCGCACCACCCCCTGTCTCAATCATGGAGGTGATTTCTTTGGCTTCGGCATTGTCCGGGTCCAGGCGAAGCACCGCCGTATACATCGCTTTCGCCTGCTCGTACTGTTGCGCGGCGGACTGCTCGCGGCCAAGTTGGAGATACATCCGAACGCCTTCGTCGACGAGCCCTTCTTGCACGCAGAGTTCCGCGACGCGCAACTGGGCGTCCAGGTTCGACGGGTCCTGGGAGACGATCTTGCGGTAGATCTCGAGCGCTTCTTTAGTCCGGCCGTCCTTAAAGTAATATTTACCGAGCGTGAGATAGTCCTGAACGGCGCTGCTCAGCAATCCCCGTTCGGCGTTCAGATCACCGAGATGGCGATAGATTTCGGTCCGGGCCGGATCGACCTTGAGTATTTTCTTATAGGCCGCGATGGCTTTGAGGACGGATCCTTCGGAGCGGAATGCGCTGGCGGCCTGGAGAAACGCCGTGACGGCCTCGGCGGTCGCGTTGCGTTTGAGCTGAAGATCACCGATGGAGTTAAAGACAGTGCCGTCGTTAGGCGTGTCGGTGGTCAGTTTCCGCCATTCGGCAATGGCGGCATCGTATTGCCCTTTGGACGCAAAGAGCTGCGCGTTCTGAAGCACTGTACGGCGGTCGACAGCCAAGGAGACCCCTCACCCCAGTTGAGAGTCCACGCTAACAGTCAACCTATGTATTGTCAAACAAATGGATAAAAGGCAGACACCGCGAACGCGGCGTCTAGAGCGGGTGTTTATGGAGCAAACCGGCGGCCCCTCGATGAGGCAGAGGGGCCGCAGATTCACGTATGACTCCGGCCGAATTAGTTTGCCGGCGCGAGATCCTTCAACACGTTCGCCGCCTGCGGTCCCTTGGCGCCCTGAACGATGTCGAACTCCACGTTCTCGCCCTCTTTCAAGGTCTTGAATCCATCGCCCTGCAGTGCAGAGTAATGCACGAAGACGTCGTCTCCGCCATCGAGCCGGATAAATCCGAATCCCTTACGATCGTTGAACCACTTCACGGTGCCCTTAGTTTTCATACGGTCCTCCTTTTCTCAACGCACGAACATAAAGAGAGCGCATCAGCTCGATGGCCGAGTCGCATGGCATGGAATGATGACGATAAAAAGGAGAAACAACAGCGACGAGCGCGGCAACTCTTGCGGGGGCGATCAGACAACATTCAACCCGAACCATCTAGACCTACAGAAAAGTGCGCAGCGATGTACCATGAGGTGGAATACTTGTCAAGCTGTCTTTTGGCCCTGGCCTATCTGATCTGTTTACAACCCACGCAGACTCTTCTATAGTGCAGCATCCAATTCTCCGATGTAGGACCCCGACCGCTCTCGTGCTGCACACCATCCTCGATCGCTACATCTTCCGCGAATTGCTCTCGCCCTTTTGCATCAGCTTAGGAGCCTTGTGCTTCGTCATGCTCACGAAAGAATTGCTTCGCCTGGTGGAGCTGCTGGTGACGAAGGGCATCGGCTTCCTTTCGGTCTTGAAAGTTTTCGCCCACTTGCTCCCCTCGTTCCTTGTGCTGACGTTGCCCATCGCCGGCATCATTGCGTCGATTACCGCGTTCGGCCGGCTCTCGCTGGATAAGGAGCTGGTCGCCATGCGCGCCGCCGGTTTCAGCCTCTTACGGCTGTCCCAATCGGTGTTTTTGTTTGCGGCGCTCGTCTGCGGTCTCACGCTGATGATGGCGCAATACGGGCAGCCCTGGAGCAATGTGAATCTCAAGAAAGTGGCGCTGAACCTGTTACGGGACGAACTGGTCCTGGAACTCGACCGTGGCGTATTCAACGAAGCCATTCCCAAGATGGTGATCTACGTACCGGATGCTCAGGAGGGGCAGGACAACCGGGGCATTTTTGTGGCGGATGAACGGAACCCGGCCGACCCGCGCATCATCGTGGCGCAGCAGTACCAGGTGATGACCGACTCAGCGAGCAGCCAGGTGGCGCTGCGGCTCATGGATGGCGTCATCCACAGCCGCCCTCAAAATCCCGAGGAGTACCAGAAGATTTCGTTTACGGCCTACGATCTCAAATTGAGCATCAATGCCAGCCTGTACGGAGCCGAAGAACGCACGCCGATGGAAGTGATACGCGCGAAACTGGAAAGTTCTAACTGGACGGATACCAACGCCTTGCGGCGGCTCATGGAATATTATAAAGACCTCGCGTTTCCGGCCGCGTCGCTGGTGTTCTGCATCCTCGGCGTGCCGGTCGGGATCGTGTCGAAACGCTCGGGCAGCATCGGCGGGTTTGCCGTCGGCGTGCTTGTCGTGATCGCTTACTATGTCATCAATGTCGCCTGCGAGTTTCTGGTGACCACACTCTGGATCTCCCCCTTCGCCGGTGCCTGGTTGCCCAATGTCATCTTCACGATCGTGACGATTCTGTGGTTTTATCGCGTGAGCCGGCAGTAATTCCATGACTATTCTCTTTCGCTACATGCTGCGCGAGTATGCGAAGATTTTCGGCATGTGCTTTTCCGGGCTCATGACGATTTACCTCGTCATCGATTTCTTTGAAAAGGTCCGCCGATTCCTCCGGTATGACGCGCATGCGCTCGATGTGCTGGCCTACTTCGTGCTAAAGATGCCGGCCATTTCCTATCAGATCGCCCCGCTGGCGGTCTTGATGGCGACCTTGTTGACCATCGGTCTGCTCTCGCGCAGCCATGAAATTACGGCCATGCGGAGCTGCGGCATCAGTCTCTATTGGATTACCTCACCATTTATCTTTCTTGGAACGGTGCTGGCGATGGTACTGTTCCTGTTCAGTTCCACTATCATTCCACTGGCCCTGGCGAAGGCCGAACAGATCAAAACGACCCAGATCGAGAAACGCGTGACGCCGGTCTCGTTGAAAGCGGCACAGCCGTGGGTCAGCCTCGGAGGCCAGACCCTGTTGAACATCGACACGATTGATCCGGGAGGCGCGGTGTTGCGCAACATCCGGCTCTATCGATTGAGCCCGGCTTTTCAATTAGAGGAGATCGCGGAGGCCAAACGCGCCGTCTACTCCCCTCAGGGTTGGGCGTTGCACGAAGGCATAACCCGTTCGTTCCGCCAGGACGGCACGGTGTTGGTGAGCAGCTTCCAGACGCAGCCGCTGGCGCTCCCCCACATTCCCGAACGACTTTACCACCTGGGCCGAATTGGACTCGGAAACGATGACCCTGCGGGAGATTCGCGCCTATGTCGATCGCCTCCATCTGGGCGGCACCATGCTCCCCCGGTTGCTGACGGATTATTATGGCCGGATCGCCTTCCCCTGCGTCACGCTGATCATGGTGATCGTCGGTATCGCCTTGAGCCTTCGGCGCACGGGCGTCCGTGGGAGCGGCATGGCCATGGGTATCGGGCAAGCGATGGCGGTAGGTTTTTTTTATTGGTCCACGCACTCCGTGGCCATTGCGCTGGGGCGCGGCGGCGCGCTGTCTCCGATGCTGGCCGGGTGGATGGCCAATATGGTGTTTCTGACGTTCGGGTTGTACCTGCTCATGAAGGTGCGCTACTAGCAGGATGTTGAAAAAGTCCGCCAGCGGCGTTCTCGCATCATTCAGGTCCTCAACGTACCCTGAGGGTACGCCTCCGGACCTTCACTCGCTGCGGCCTTGCTGGACGGTCGTTTTGAGCATTCTGCGAAAAAACCTCCCCTACGCACCTTCGCAATCACAATATTTTTTCGCAGGTTCCTGAGTGCCTGACGTTGCATAGCGGGCCGCGACCGAACGAGTGGGCGGTCCTTCAGCATTGACTGTGACGCCCCCGTGCGGTAAGTAGACAGGCCGCACACCTCACCATCATGCGGCAGCGAAAGGGTTTTATGTCAACGAGGGTCGTCATTACAGGTCTCGGTGTCGTCTCCCCCATCGGCATCGGCGTGCCGCAGTTCTGGAAAGCGGCGCTGGAAGGCCGGTCCGGGATTTCCGCCATTCCCTCCTTTGCTCCCTTTCCTCTTGAGGGCTATCGGTCGCGCATCGCGGGGCGCATCGTCAACTTCTCTCCGGACCACTATCTCCCCGCCGGGCAGGGCGATCGTGTGGATCGATATGCCCAGTTTGCGCTCGTGGCCGCCAAGGAAGCGCTGGCTGATGCCGATTTCAAGATGGAACGCGAAGACCCGCACCGGGTGGGCGTGATCGTCGGCGCCGGCATGGGCGGAATGGTGATGGGCGAACGCGAGATCACCCAACTGTATGAGCAGAAACGTCCGCATCGGGTGCATCCGAACTTTATCCCGGTGATTACGTTGAATTCCGCCTCCGGGATCGTGGCCATGGCCTATGGAGCCAAGGGCCCCAACCTTACGATTTCCACCGCCTGCTCCTCGAGCGCCCATGCATTGGGACAAGCCATGCACGCCATTCGTGCCGGCACCGCCGATGCCGTCATCGTCGTCGGTGCCGATGCCAGCATCACTCCCCTCGTCTTCGCAGGATTTTGCTCGCTTCGGGCCCTCTCCACGAAGTATAACGATGCCCCGGAGAAAGCCTCACGCCCCTTTGACCGTGGGCGGGACGGGTTCGTGATGGGGGAAGGCGCAGGCGCCCTGATCCTCGAATCATTGGCCCATGCGAAGAAACGCAAGGCCCGGATGTACGCGGAAGTGGCAGGGTATGCCGCCACGAGCGAGGCCCATCACATGGTCATCCCCAGGGAGGACGGCGAGGAAGTCGCCACGACCATGAAGCTGGCCCTCAAGGATGCGGGCGTGACGGCGGCGCAGGTGGATTACATCAACGCTCACGCCACGTCGAACCACGGTCGGCGACGCGGTAGAGGTGAAGGCTATTCGCTTGGTATTCAAGTCACGCGCGGACAAGCTCGCCGTGAACGCGACCAAGTCACTGGTGGGCCATACACTCGGCGCGGCCGGATCGCTGGCCGGAGTGGTCTCCGCCCTCACGCTCACGAGCGGGCAGGTTCATCCCACGCTCAATCTGGACGATCCCGACCCGGCGTGCGCACTGGCTGGCCTGTCCAAGGACCAGCAAACGCGGAAGGCGAAGGTGGCGCTGATCAACGCATTTGGATTCGGCAGCAACAACGCGGCCGTCGTGTTAAAAGTAGTCTCCTCCTGACGCCTGTCCGAAGGAACAGCATTGCCGGTCGGCGAACCAGATAAGACATGAAGGAACCAGGGCATGGCCACTAGCACGGACGTTTCCATCAAGATCATTCAGGCGTTGGCGGAGTATCTGAAGCGGGACACGGCCTCGATTCAGCCGACGCATCACCTCCGGGAAGATCTTGGATTGGATTCGATGGCGGTCATCGAAATGTTGTATCGCATCGAGGAGGTGTTCAACCTGCAGATCCCCAACGAGGATCTGATCGGTCTCACCACCGTCGGCCATGTCATCGACTACGTGCAAGGGCGGGTTGCGCCGGCCTCGACTAAGACCATCTCAAAAAGCGCTGCGAAGCCCCCTGCAAAGACCCCAGCCAAGCCCGCTGCCAAGAAGCCCGCCGCGAAACGTTCGGCCAAAAGCAAGAAGGCCTAACAGGATGAGTACGGCACCCAGGCGCACCCCTCTGACACTTCGGGAATTGCACAAATATGTGGAGGGCGAACTGATAGGTTCCCCGGAGGCGACCGTCACCGCCGTGGCCAGCCTGGAGCAGGCGGGCCCAGGCGATCTCGCCTTTGTCGCGTCCGAGCGCCATCTCAAGTCTCCACAGACGGCCACCATCGGCGCGCTGCTTGTCGGACGGCGCATCCCGGACTGTCCCTCCCCGCAAATTGTCGTGGAGAACCCCGCCTATGCCTTTGCGCGCGCGGCTCAACAGTTTTTCGCGCGACCGACCCGAGTGCGCGGCATCGCGGAGGGCATCACACGCGGTGACGGCGTCACGATCGGGACCGATGTCTCCATTTGGCCTGGCGTGACCTTGGGCGACCGGGTGGTCATCGGCGCGCGAGTGACCCTGTATCCTGGAGTCTTCATTGGAGACGACAGCATCATCGGCGACGACAGCCTCCTCTACCCGAATGTGGTCGTACGGGAAGGATGCCGGATCGGAGCCCGCGTCATCATCCACAGCGGGACGGTGATCGGCAGCGACGGCTTCGGGTATGTGCAACACCAGGGCCGGCACCAGAAAATCCCTCAGCTGGGCGGCGTGCTGATCGAAGACGACGTGGAAGTGGGTGCCAACGTCTCGGTGGATCGCGCGACATTTGGAGACACCATCATCAAGCGCGGCACCAAGATCGATAATCTCGTACAGATCGCTCACAACGTGATCGTCGGCGAACACAATATTTTGGTGGCACAGGTCGGCATTGCGGGAAGCACTACCCTTGGACGCTACGTGATGGTGGGAGGCCAGGCTGGTTTAGCGGATCATTTGCAGATCGGCGATCAGGTGATGATCGCGGCAAAGTCCGGCGTCACCAGAAGCCTGGAGCCGAATCAAGTCGTCTCCGGCGCGCCGGTGATGGCGCATGCCACGTTTCTGAAAGCCCAGGCGGTGATTCCTCAGCTGCCTGAGCTTCGCCAACGCGTCCGCGAGTTGGAAGAACGTCTCGCAAGCCTGGAGCAAACCGCGAAGCCTGTCGCAAAATCTCGCCAGCCTCGCCGCAAGTAACTGACTCGCTGATTTGTCACGGTTTCAGCAGCGTCTTCCAGAAGAACAGCTTGGCCCAGAAAAACCCTGCCCAAGGCAGGAAGCAGGCCGGGATGGGATGGACTGCACCGTACAGCACCGCGACGGTCGATCCGAACAACAACAAGGCCAGGCCAACCATATACGCACCCGGAGCCCATGGGGATCCGGCGGATGACTCCGATTCTTCCCGCTTTCCCGTTTCGGTTTTCCGCTTTTCGTGAGCGCTGGTTGCCGCATGCGCTCGGCGAATACTTCAGGGCGATTGGCGAGGATCCAGCGATGGTACGTGGTCTGTACCCATCCCAGTAGCCCGCCCAGCAGCAGCAACCCGGAGCTTTCGACAAAGGTGGCCCACGAATAGGTGTCGGTCGCGATGAGTTGGTACCCCAACCCGCCAACGCCGCCGAGCATGGAAATCAGGCCGAGAATGCCGGCCGGAAAGAGCATATAGGCTTTGATATAGGCTGTCGCGCGCGCGTCGTGCCCTTCCTGCTGTTTGACTGAGATGAGTTTTGGCATGGCCGTGATGGTCGTATAATCCCCGCCTCAACCGCAAGCGAAATTGTACAGATCGACGAGATATGTTTGGTTTGTGCTGCCCACGTGAGCGGAGTCACGCTGCCTGTCCACAAGAACTGTGGACGGGCTGTGCGCAACCATGTGGATGGAACGCTTTTACACGGACTACGAGGGGGAACAGATCAACTGCCTAAGGATTAGGCGGGAACTATCGGTGATCAAAGAGACAGGATCCTTGAATGGACCAATGACGCTAGGCCATCGGCAGAATATCGAAAATGGCCGCCCGTTCGACTCGGCCGACATCCACCCATTGCTGGGCCAATGGAATCAGCGTCGCCAGGCGCTCTTCCACCGCAGCCAGCCGCTCGCGAATAACGGCCGGCTTATGTTGCGCGGTCACACGGAGAAATGTTCGCAGGCCTTGCAGAAAGACACTGATATTCTCTGCGCAGACCTTCTCGGACGCCTCGAACAACACATCAATCTCCTCAAAAATCGGTTCGAGAGCCTGAGGGGGCAAGACGCGTTCTTCGCTCGCCCGAGCAATACGGCCGAGCGTCGCGACGACCGAACGGAACCCGAGCCTGCATGTGGCCGAGAAACCGTTCATCCAACTCATCCAACTCCTGCAGCAGGCGCCCGATGGTCCGCGCGTCCACTACCGTAGCGCCCGCCGCCACTTCCCGTTCGGCCCGTTGAATGACCGTCTCCAACACATCACGCACGGGCTCAAGGGAGCGTCCACGCGCAATATGCAGTTGCCGTAAGGCATCGAGGATGGATGACGCCGGCATGGGGCGCGGGGGACTGTCCCTGGGCAAGGCGATATCAGGGGCGGACTCCCTGATGAGCTGCAGGTCCTGAGATTCCGGCCGCGTCGGTTGTTCAAGGGTCGGCTGCTCTCGCTCAATCGTCTCCCCGCTTCGCGCAGGATTTTCTTCGACCGGTCGAAGCTCTTGAACCGTCTTGCTGATCTCCAACAACCCTTCTCGAAGGGACGCCACATGGTGCGCGGCAACGGTCCGTTCATGTCTGGCTGCTGCTTGCAGGAGCGGAAACAGCCTGGTGGCCATCGTTTCCACCGCCGTCAATCCAACCGTGGCAGCGGAACGGGCAAGGTTGTTAACGCTTTGCCATAAAATTGAGGCCAATTGCGCGCGGCGCGACTGCTCACTGGTAGCATCCAGACGTTCCAACGCCGTTTGAATCTGATTGAGCCATTCCCGCGCTTCCAGCACGAACAGGCCTAAAATCTCCCGGCGTACGGGAATCAACGGTTCAGCTGCCTCCGCTTCAGCCGGCACCTGGGCAGATCCCCGTGCTACGGCCGGCTGATCCACGGCAGCCTGGATGACCCCGGCAATAGCGTCGAGACTTTCCAGTAGGGCTGCAAATTGGTCGGAAGCGTTTGTTGGTGCAGCAGGTGCTGTTGGTGCAGCCTCAGCAGGTTCGAATGTGACACGATCCAACGCCGGTGGCTCGACAGTGTCCACCACCGACACGTGGGGCAAGAGACTCAAATCAAGTAGATGCAGGGGTTCTGAGGCCGCCGCCGCATTCTCTGTGCTCGTGATGCGCAAGACAGGGCGCGATGGGTACCGGGCGGTGATACGTACCACTACCCCTTCTTCTCCGCTACTGAGCCGCACCCTCGTGCCGAGTGGATACACCGACAACTGTTCGACCAACGCTTTCATGATTTCCCGGGGAAACGCGGTGCGTTCCGTCGTCAGCAATTCGCGCACGGCCTCATGCGGCAACAACCGTCGCCGATAGGGACGCGGGCTCACCAGAGCATCAAAGATGTCTACCAAGCCGATGATTTGTGCGAGCTCGTTGATCTCTCGTCCTTGCAGGCGATGGGGATACCCCTGCCCTTTCCCCCGCTCATGCGCTTGCAGTACCACTTCTGCCAACCACGCATATTCCGTCCCCACGCGCGTGATGACTTCGGAACCGAGACGTGGATGTTGTTCGACCAAGGCCCGTTCTTCGGATGACAGGCGGCCCGTTTTCGTGAGGAGTTGTTGGGGGACGGCAAAAATTCCGATGTCGTGCAGCAATCCGGCTAAGGCGAGCCGGTGCAATTCGACACCGTAGTATCCAAGACCGATCCCTACCTTTGTCGCCAGGATGCCGACATTGATGAGGTTGGTGACGAGCGGGGGCCCGCTGGGACTGGAGAGCGCTTCAACGACCAACTGGTCGCTGCCCTGTAACGATTCGACGATGGCGTCTGCGAGATGCGTGGGCTCGGTAAGATCTACTGCTTCCTGCCGTTGGACGCAGGCAGCCAGCTTCGCCAGTATCGCCTCTGCTTGCCGGTAGTGATTCTGTTCCATGCTTTCTATCTTCCACTCCCCCGCCGAGTCTGTGCTGATGCATCTGTCCTTATCAGCAACCGCGACGGATCACACTCGAGCAGATTCATGGCCATTGCGGCTCGGACCTCAGGTGAGCAGCTGGGCCTCGACGGAAGCTCTGCGCTAGCCTGCCGATGGCGCTATACACCTTAGGTTGAGGGGGCGAGCCGGCTCATCATGTCCAACTCCTTCTGCTCGTCCGCAATCCACTGTTCGACCATGCTGGCGACGGACAGAATGCGGGTCTCGACGGATTGGAGTCGATGAGCCGCAATGTCGATGCGGCGTTGGACGACCAACGTGAGGAAATTCTGCAGGCCGGTCAGGAAGGTGACGAGCGGCGTGGCATTCGTCTGCTTGGCCATATCTTGAAGACGTGCAATCACTTGTATTGGAGCCTCGAAAGCGGCGTCGGCGCTCAGGATCACTAGTCCACCGGCCCGAAGCCGGCTGAGGTGCAGCGCAATGCCAGGCAAGTCCTGTCGTAGCGAGCCGAGATATTGTGCATCCGTGCTATGAATCGTCAGTAGTATTTCCTGAAACTTTGCAGCGGTAATCTGGGCAGCCCCTATCCGCGCTTCGTGTTCCAAACGTTGCAGCACCTGCGGAATGAAACTGCGAGACATATTCCCTTGCGCAGCCAGTTCATCTTGCAGCTGATGCAGTGCATTCAACAGGGGAAGAAAATCCAGCATTGGTTCAGGTGCCGGCGTCGCCCCCGGCAACGGATCGATGTCGAGAGTGATTCCGGTAGCCACTTTCACGGACGCGATGACGGTCCTAAAATGATGTCGGACCGTGCTGAAGTCCTGTTTGGTTGCGGTAGTCCGATCTTTGATCGTCTCGATGAACGGAAGAAGTGCGAACGTGGCGCGTTCGACGTCGGGTAAACTCACCGTGGCTGCGGAGCCGCCCAGGCTGGTAATGCCCCGCACGACCGCATCGATCAATTGGGCATGTCGATCCGGATCCGGAAGGCTTTCGAGTTCAACCAAAGCCGCGTGGATCTGCAGGAGCCACTCCTGCGCTTCCTGCCCGAACAGCTCGATGAGCTCTTTCTGGAAATCGTCTTGCGTTTGCTCTGATTCCGTTAACACAGCGGCATCCTGCCTATGACGCATGCACCCGTCTGCTACTGGACGAGTGACGGCTTCTTACCGTTTGGTGTTTCCGAGTTGGGAAGCCAGTCCTGCGATTTCCCCAGCTTTCGCGCCAGATCTTCAAATCGTCGCGTAGACTGTTCGGCGATCATCTCAGCGTCAGCGACCCGTTTCGTGAGTTGCATGGAGTGGTCTCGCTCAGCGCCCAGCTCCTGTTCCAATTCGGGCACCAACTGAGCCTTCTCTTCCATCTGCTGGTATTGCGCCAGAAGCGCAGCCGCAGCCTCACGCTCAGCGGTGAGTGTCCCTTCGAGTTCTGCAACCTGAGCGCGAGCTTTCTCGCCCGCCTCTTCCAGTACCGGCACCATGGCCGCACTCTTCTCCAAATGTGCCCGTTCGTTCCGCAGAGTCATCGCTTCTTCCCGCTCGCTTGCCAGCACCTGCTCGAGCTCTCGCAAGCGGGCTTCCACGTGCTCTAGGCCGGTAATCTGGTTGACCAGTTGGTTGGCCGCTTCACGCTCGGCTTCGAGATGAGCTTCCAATTCCACAATCCGCGCCCCCAGACGAACGCTCTCCGCAACTCGCTGCGATAGCTGCTCGGCACGGTGCCGTTCTTCGACCAAGGCGGCCTCCACCTCGCTCACCCGGTGCGCCTGCTTGGCCAAGTCTTCCAACTGTTGCGTCATCAGATCCCCATGGGCTCGCTCTTTTGCAAGGACATGCTCGAGCGCCTCCATGCGGGAGGACAAGTCCGCTATCTGTTCACGTTGCTCTGAGACCGTCAACTGATGCTGCTCTCGCTCCTCTTGACTATGCCGGCGCTCCGCTCCCAGCTGCGCTTCCAGGTCGGCAATCCTGGCATCTCGCTCGGCCAGCATTGACTGGTGCCGGTCATCAGCCTGCATCACAGGGCTTGGCTCAGCATGCTGGTGGGTTGGAATGCTCTCCATGTGACTTTCTTCGCTCCCTACCGATACGACCGGCGTCTGGTCCAGAACGATTGCCACCGGTTCAGCCGGCTGCTGCCACTCATGCTGGACCAACGGGATTGGCGGGAGCTCTTCCGGCATGGTTGAGACAGGCGTTGCCGCGACTTCGGCCATAACCGGGGGCTCAGCGATCGGAGTATGAATCGGCTCAGCAACCGTCGCTGGTTTGTGCGGACGCTTGGTGAGCAAATCCAGTACACGATCCTTTAGGGAAGATCCCTGAAACGGCTTCTTCAGCACGCCATCGGCCTTGCAGGACTCCGCCTGTTTAGACACTTCATCGTTCACAATGCCGCTGATCGGTGAGCACAGGGAGATCGGCCAGACTGGCTTGCCCGCGAATGAACGCGCAGACTTCGTAGCCACTCTTGTCGGGCATGATGACGTCGGAAACGATCAGATCCGGACGATCCTTTGCCAACATCGCCAGGGCCTCGGATCCGTTGGCCGCCAGCGTGACGCCCATTCCGGCCTCAGTCAAAAGTCGTTCGGCCACCTTGCGAACCGCAATGCTGTCATCCGCAATCAAGATCTTTGGCATGTCATTCCCCTACGCGATGTCGGATGCATCAAGCAGGACGCTGTGATGCGACCCCTAGAGTTGCCAGGTTGATGAGAGGCAGTTGTTCGTCCCCTGCGACACAGGACCCGGCGATGTCCGGATCAAGGCCGCTTTGGTACTGTACACTTGAGCGCGGCACCACATGCAGCGATGGCACCTGAGAATCGATACAAATGGCAAGAGGTCCGTCAACATGTTTGACGATCAGACACAGCGACTCCTCTTCGCGCACCGTACGGTTGAATTTTGCCGCAAGATCGAAGACCGGAAGGCACGATTCCTCATGGCGGACCAATGAGGTGACAAGCGGCGTATCACTGGGAACCGCTGTGGTTCCAGGCCAAGGCAGGACACCCCCGATCTCTTCGGTCCTGGCAGCCAGCCGTTTTCCCGCGACTGAAAACACCACCATATTTTGCACTCGCGCGTGGGTCGCGCCCGACGCCGTCGTGTGTGACTGCCCGCGTAATTGGCCACGTAGCATGATGACCTTCGATGCTTAACTCACAGGGCTCGTTGACATCGACATCGTCTCACCAAGAGTCACCACCGGCACATGCAGCATGGAGTCACTCTCTCCAGGCCTGCTTTCCGAAAGCCGGATCGCAAACATCTCTAGCGCTTGCGTCCTGAGCGGAAGCTCGAGCACCCAAAACGGATTGGCAATGAGCGCAACAAGCGAGGCGTTAACAAAAAATCCCACCAATCGGTCCCGTTCCTTGCCTCGGAACTGAGGGGGCAACGGATGAATCAATGCTCGCTCGACGTCCATCAACCCCAGAACTGTATCAACCGCGAAAGATCGCGACCGTTCGTCATTGCCATACAGAATCAGCCTGGTGTCGGACGATAGACCTTTGGAGCTAACCTTGAGTCGAGCGGACAGATCGGTTCGTTCGTAGTCCATGCCGGCCCAGGTGACGAGCCCGTCAGGGCCGGCGGAGTCAGGCATCACGATGCCGCGAACCCACTGAGAGGGAAAGGCAAGGAAGGAGCTACCGATCAGCGTGACAAGAAACCTCACCGCTTGCCCACTCGAAGTAGTCGCTGCCCGTTGTCCTCGAAGACCCATGGGTGTCCTTCATTCTGCCAGCAACGGCAGGAACTCGGCAAAACCTTGCTATTTTTCAGCCCGCGTCTCGGCTCCGGTCCACTTGCGCACTTCCTGAATCAACGCCCGTTCTTCGACCGGTTTGGCAATGTAACCCGATGCGCCGACACTAACCGCCATCTGGCGATGTTTCTCACCTGCCCGCGTCGTCATCACGAGAATCGGAGTGGCATGAGTTTGAGGCCGCGCCCGGAGTGCTTGGATGACCTCATAGCCGTTCAGCTTAGGCATCTCGAGATCTGTGATGATCAGTTGGTAGGCTTGCACCATCGCTTTGCGGCATCCCTCTTCTCCGTCCGTCGCGGTTTCCACGCTATACCCCGCGGCTTCGAGCATGCGGCCCACGAACTTTCTAATGCTGAGTGAATCGTCGATCAGCAGCAACGGTAAGGTCGCGGTAGAACTCGCTGTTACCTCGCCATGCCCTGACGTATTCTCAATCGCCGCGGCGGCAGAAACCTGCCCGATCGACATGGTTTCATGATACTCACGTGTGGTCAGGCGGCTGACGTCCAACACCAGCACCACACGTCCCTCAGGATCGATCGTCGCGCCACCGAACACGGAGCGTTCATACGGCTTCAGTCCACCCAGTGACTTAATGACGATTTCCTGCCGGCCCAGCAACTCGTCCACTGCACAACCAAGCGCGCCGGTTGACGTTCGCACGATCACCACGGGGGACGCTCCGTCTGTTATCCCCGCCTCGCGTCGAATGAGGCTGCCAAGCGGATAGACTTCAATGGCCTCGTCCCCGATTTGAACCACCTGCCGATCACCCATTTGTTGAAGTGTTGACGCCGTTCGAACATGGTGACTTCGCGCACACTCGGCAGCGGAATCGCATAACGTTCTTTTCCCACCCGCACGAGCAATGCCGTGGCGATCAACAGCGTGAGAGGCAAATGCATGGTGAACTTGGTGCCCTGCCCGCGCACCGATTCCACCTCGATATGGCCGTTTATCGTCTCAATCACACGCTTGACCACATCCATCCCGACGCCACGTCCTGCTTGGTCACCGACGGCATCAGCGGTCGAGAATCCGGGCAAGAAGATAAACTTGGTGACTTCACTCTCGGGAAGGGTTTCAGCAACATCCTGCCTGACGAGTCCTAACTTGACGGCCTTCGCCTTGATCTTGGTGATGTCGAGCCCCGCGCCGTCGTCTTCGACCTCAATCAGCACCGAGTTGCCGCGATGCGCAGCGTGCAGGTAAATCGTGCCGGTAGGCGGCTTGCCTTGTACTCGGCGGACTGCGGCCGGTTCAATGCCGTGGTACACGGCATTTCTGACCAAATGTACCAACGGGTCCACCAAACGCTCGACGACGCCTGTGTCGATTTCGGTATGTTCACCGGAAGTGACCAGGTTCACGTCTTTTCCCGTGGCCCTGGCCATTTCGCGGGCGGCACGACGGAAGCGCGTGAACGGAGTGCCGATGGGCACCATACGGGCGCGAGCGATTTCATCGCGCATCCCTAGCGTCAATTGCTGAAGGGATCCCATATCGTCCTGGGCGCGATGGATTGATCCTGACAGCTGCGACATGGATTCGTTGATGTCTGCGGTGACCTCGCTGATGCGACGGGCCAGAATATTGAAGTCATCGTACTTATCGAATTCCAAGCTGCCGAAATCGCTGACACCCAGAAAGCCTTGCGGCATCGTTTCGCCCTGGGTCATGGGAGACGGCTGAAAGGAGAACGTATGCTTGTCTTCGAACGTGCGTACGGCATCGGTGAGTCGATTCTTATTGACCAATACTTGAGTAGCGAGTTGATCCAGCGTGCGCAACCGCTGTTCGAGACGCCCGCGATCAATCACCAATTCGCCGACCAGATTGAGGAGACGTTCCAAGCGATCACGGCTGACCCGGATGACCTCACGCTCTTCGCCGGCTTTCCCCTCACCGGCATTAACCGGCTCAGCCTCATGCACATCAAGCGGAACCAGCGCTTCGGTCTTCGAAGACATGGCGGGCTCATGGGCTCCAGCCGTTGGAGCTTCTCCCAATCCCTTGAGTTCTTGAAGCGACGCGGCAAACCGCTGCCGCGTCCGGTTGAGCATCGACGGGTCGCGCCGCATGAGGGCTCGAATGACGTCGATGGCTCGCAGGAGGATATCCGTATGGCCGGGAAAAAACTTCGAACGGCCCTCGCGAACCGCGCCCATGAAATCTTCGATATGGTGTGTGAGGTCGCCGATTGATTGGAACCCCACGGTATAGGCTGATCCCTTTAACGTATGGGCCGTGCGAAACAATTGATGAATGACGTCAGGGTTGGCCGAATCCTTGTCCACGTGCAATAGGTCGGTCTCCAGACTTTCGAGATATTCCTGCGCCTCAGGAGCGAAATAGGAGATGACTTCGGCATCCAGCACCGGAATGAGATACGCGTCCGACAGTTCGGCCGGATGATCCGGCTCTGGGGACTGGGCTGCCGGTTGCAGAGATATCGTCGCGGGAGGAAGCGGTCCCTCGGCGGCAGCACTTCTGCTTGGGGCGGCGCACGCCTCCGCCTGTTGGGACTGAGGCATGCCTTGCTCCAGTTCGCGAAGCATCGTCGTCATACAGGGCACGTCCTGTCGCAACCGGGGCAACTGCTGCGCGTCACGTGCCATCAATGAGCGCATCAGGTCTACCGCATACCGGATCGTGGCAATCCACTGAGGTCTGATGACAGCCGTTCCCTCGCGAACCGCGATCATGCACGTTTCAATCGGCAACGCCACATCACCCATTACCTGGAATCCGACCGTATAGGCGGAACCTTTGAGTGTATGGGCGACACGATACAGCTGGTGAATCGTCTCAGCGTCGGACAGGTCGAGCTCCAGATGCTGGAGAAGCGTCTGAATTGTATTGAGATACTCTTCGGCTTCAGGGGCGAAGTAGGCCAGAACCTCTTCGTCCATCACCGGTAAAAGATAGTCATCAGCCGGTTCCGTCGAGGTAGTCAGGGATTGTGCTGGGTTGTCATCAGAAGCTACCGGCAGGAATTGCGCGCACCGTTGCACGAACCCTTCTACGAGAGACGCATCTTCGCCTTCGCCCTGCCCGATCCGTGCCACCTGATGGCGGAAAGAGGCGACGATATCCCGGATCACATCAAAGGCCGCCCCCCACTGAGTCGGAGACATCTCTTGAACATGTTCCAGCGTCTCTTCGAGTAACGCGCCGAGCTGTCCCAGACCTGGAAAGCCGTACAAAAGGGCTGCGCCTTTGAGTTTATGGCCGACGGCATGGAATTCGACTACGTCTCTCGGTTCGGGACGCACCTTTCTTTCCGGGTGTAAGGCTTTCCAGAACCGTTCCATATCGTCGCCGGCTTCGGCTACGAAAATGTCCAACAGCTGGTCGCGATCAAAATCAGCGCTCATGGCCCTACTTCATATCCGAGCGGTGACTGGGCACCGCTCTTCTAGAATTCTGCTATGCCAGCTTGAACTGAGCGACCGACGAGTTGAGGCCTTCGGCCAGCTTGGCCATATCCTCGATCGTGAGTCGCGTGGAGTCGGTCTGTTTCTGGGTCGCCACAGCGCCGCCAGTAAACTCCTTAATTGCGCGACCGACTTTTTCCGTCGACGAGGTCTGCTCTGACGCCGCGCTGGCGATATTCTGGGCCAGCTCGGAAGACCGTTTCGCAATGTCTGAAATTTCTGCGAACACGTCACCGGTCCGGAGAGCCGAGGCAGATCCGGCTTCCACGGCCTGTGTTTCATGTTCCATCGCGACTACCGCATCCTGCGTTTCCGTTTGAATCACTTTGACGAGATCCGCAATTTCACGCGTCGCTTGCGTGGAACTTTCCGCCAGCTTTCTGACCTGGTCGGCGACGACGGCGAATCGCGCACCGGCTTCACCGGCGCCTGCCGCCTCGATGGCGGCGTTGAGCGCGAGCAGGTTCGTCTGATTGGCGATATCGCGAATGGTCAACACGATCTGGGAAATTTCCAGCGAACGGTCACCAAGGCCCTTCACCTGCTTGGACATGCGTTGCACTGCCGAACGAATACTTTGCATGTCGCGCACCGTTTCCTGCACGGCGACGTTTCCGCGTTCCGTCGCTGACAACACTTGCTTCGCGGAATCTGACGAGGCGCCTGCTGTGCTGGCGACCTGACGCATACCGGCTGCGAGCTGTTCGACCGCGCCCAGCGTCCGCACTGATTCCTCTGCCTGCGAGCGCGCCGTGCCGGACATCTGTCCGGCAGAATCGCGAAGCGTGCCGGCCGACTTGTTCACACGGTCGGCGGCTTCACGCACCTGTTTCAACAACTGGCCGAATCGCGCGATCATGAGATTGAAACCGTCGGCCAGGTTTCCGAACATGTCGGCCGTCACCTCGCCTCGACGGGTCAAGTCTCCTTTACCCACTTCGGATACAAGTACGAGGAATTGCATCAGTCGTTTCTGCATCAAGTCCCGCTCTTCCTCCGTCAACACCAGAGCCGTAATGCGATCGAGCATGGAGTTGAACGCCGTGGCCATCTGTCCCAACTCATCATGGGATTCAATTTTCGCGCGCGCCTGGAGGTTGCCGCCGGCGGCCTGCGTCGCGACATTGGCAATGTGGGTAATGTTTCGGGACAAGAAGGTCGCCAGGAGATATCCGAACGAACAAACCCAAGGCCACGGCAACCAGACCGCCGGCCACGAGAATAAAGGTACCGTTGGCGGCCAGCGATTGGGCGTCGTCGTTCAGATCCTTCGCCACGGCTTCAATGCTCGTGACCTGCTCATTGTGGCGCTTCACGGCATTTTCGAATGCAGGCGTCAAGTTCACCGTCAAGGCCAAGACACCGAGCGCTCGCATTTGCTCGGCCTGGGCCCCGGTCAATGTATTGCGATCGAAACTGTCAGCCATGGCACTGAGAGCGCCATCCGCTTCCTGAAAATATTTTTTAAGCGCCGGCTCGAACAGCGTGAGGTCCTTCGTTTCGTCGCGGCCCGATCGAGACACCCGTAAATGCGTACCCTTGTAGTTGTTGACGACTTTTTCGATTTCGGCCTTCAATGGAGGGAGTTTGGTAATTTCCTGGGCGAAGTCGCTTTGTTTCGTGGCAGAGGCGACGTCCAGCAGGATCTGGTGATGCTTGGTGAGCGCGGTTCCCATCTGCGCAAATTCGGCCAGCGGCACGGTGTAATCCACGTACACGGTTTGCGACTGGGCGCTGAGCTGACGCAGGGTGAATACACCGACGCTGGCCATGATCATGATGATGAAACTCACCAGACCGAAACTGAGGAGCAGCTTCGATCGTGTCTTCATATCCTGGAATCGATTCGTGACGCCTTGCCCGATCATGGTGCGCTCCTCCTTGTTACTGCTTTCCAATGTTCGATGGCCGATCGCTCAATCCCTGCTCGCGCTGGCCCGCGAACTGTCATAGCGTTGTTCACTACACGACAGACAATGCCCCACTCCCTCCATCCACTTGCGCGAAGACCTGCGGCACTTCCAGGACGCCTCCCAGGCGCTGATCGAGACGAAGCACGGCCGACACACAGGGCCTCGCGCCAGCTGGTCCCCCCTGCGTGGCAGGCAACAGATGCTCGCGGGTCACCGTATGAATTTCCGGAACGTGATCGACGAGGACTCCCAGGTGCCTGGCGCCGTGGCGTATCACCACCGCGAAGGGCAGCGCCGTGTTGCTCATTGACAAGCCAAGGCTCCCGCGCAAATCGACCAGTGTGATCACCGTACCCCGGAGATTGGTCACTCCCGTCAGGTAACCGGGCATGCTGGGCACGGCCGTCACCGCTTCGACTTCGAAGACTTCACTGACATGGCGGAGATCGATGGCGAAGAGTTCTCCTCCCAGCGTCAACACGCACATGCGCAACGCCCCTTCGGTCGATGCGGCGGAGAACCTCGATGAACCGGAGGATCCCTGGGTCGGAGAGGAAATGGACGGTTGAGACTGGATGATTGGAACGTCGCTCATGAGTTAGTTCAGAGCCCGTTTCACGGCTGCGACCAAATCTTCGGCCTTGAACGGCTTGACCACATACCCGTTCGCACCCTGTTGCTGCCCCCAAAACTTATCGCTTTCCTGACCCTTGGAGGTGCACAACACGATCGGAATGCCTTTGAACCGGTCATCACTCTTCAAGTCCCGGCAGGCTTGGAAACCGTTTCGCCCGGGCATGACCACGTCCAACACGATCAAATCGGGTTTATCCAGCGCCAACTTATCCTCGAGTTTGTCGGTATTGGGGTAGGACACCACCGTGTGATTGGCAGACTTGAGATACCCTTCGATCAACTGCAGTTCGGCGTACGAATCATCGACCACAACAATTTTGCTCATGAACCCATCCCCCTTTTAAAACTATCCAAAGGTTTGCGACGCCCGTGTCACATGCGCCGTCGTGCCTACTTCATAGGAATGACAATGCTGATGGCGCCGGCCAGATCGCCCTCATGCCAGCCTTCTTTCTTCGCGCCCGTGACATCACGCTCGCCTTTCGGATTTCCATGGCAGCTGAGACAGGTGGTCGCGGCATATTCCGGATCCATCATGCGCAGCACCGGCCTTCCATCCATCATGGTAGCCTTGCTGTACGGCTGTCCCTTGGGATGGCGAGAGTCGGAAAAAATCCGCAACACTTCGGATTCGAAATCATCCGGGCGGTTTCCAGGAAAACGATAATCGATGCTCGTGAGCTTCACGCCGAATACCGGTCTTCCTGTAGAACCGCTCCCCGGATTTACGCGCAAACACGGCGGGAATAATGCCTTTGAAGCCGACGCCCTGCTTGTTGATCACGGGCTGCGCCTCATCGATGACTTCTTTCTCCGATTCGACCATGGCGAGGAACAGCGGCGCCTGCGGCACAGTGGCCGGGCGGCTCAGATCGATCTTCGTCGCCTTTCGGAATCGGTCGATGACCTGGTTGGCAACGTAGTCCCCGGTAAACCCTTTATCGCCCTTACTGGCGTCATTGATCGTCGCCTGGTTTTCCGATAGAACCCCGCGGCCGACCTGCAATAATTTAATCAGCAATTCGGCCGTTTCCACTTCGGTATTCGCCAACGCCGCAACGGGCGCGCCCACACAGGCCACCGCCAGGACAGCCACCACGATTCTGTTGAAAAAATGATCTGCCATGCCCCCTCCTCTTGCCGGTCCCGATGTCGCTCGTGAGGAATTCGCTCGCACTAACTACGCCAAACCTCTGTCAAAGATAGCGCAAAATTAGCGATTGACAATTTTGGGCCTCGTGACAGTTCCGTCAGCCACTGCAGCCCCGGCCTGCCTCGTGCAGGTTCGGTGCCAAACAAAACAATTACTTAGAATCTTCGAACAGAAAGGATTCGAACGGAATGAAGTCGGCGATTTTGCGGATGATTAGATGTGGACGATCAACTATACCCACTATGATCGGGAAGTCTGAGCAGGGTGCTCAATTGTTCAACGTTTGGAGCGAAGTGCCAAAGTTTGGTCGGTTGACGGTTAGAAGCGTCAAAATTACATGGGCCTGGGACGCGGTGAGTGTACGACGAAGTCCTGTCAGGCTATCGAAGCCATGTCAAAACAGGAGCAAGATCAAGGTGCCGATCGACGTGATCGGCCCAGCGGTCCATCGCTCTCAGACGCGTCTCATTGACGCGTTGAGAGTCTTCGAGAGAAACCGCTAACAACCCCTTGCGGCTGCGCAATCGGTTCAGCCACGCACGCCGAAAATCTGGTTGATCGAAAAGACCATGGACATAGGTGCCCCACACCAACCCATCATGCCGCACCGCACCATCCAGACATTCGTCATCGCGAAACATTTCTTTGCTGCCGTCTGCCAGATTTGCCTCTCGTCGCAGGAGCTGGAAGCAAGGCCGAAGTCCTGCGCGATCCGTTCTGCCCATGTGGATGAGATATCCTCGAACCGGCAGTGCCGTCGATCCTTCAATGTGCAGAGCCTGCGCCTCAACCTGCTCCGTAATTTTGTCTCTCGTTAACACGGTGGTGACGGGTAACAATCCGAAGCCGTTATCGTGACCGCCGGTCTCCACTCCATCGGGATCGGCAATTGATTGGCCCAGCATTTGATACCCCCCGCAACGCCCACCAATTCCCCTCCTTGCCGCACATGGTCCTGCAACAACCGCTCGAATCCTCCCCCGCGCAAATAGGCCAGATCAGACAGCGTCGTCTTTGAACCGGGAAGGATCATGACGTCCGCGCCGGCTGCTTGTTCGGGTGTGGCGACATACCGCAGGGCCACATCCGCTTCTTCCGACAGCGAATTAAAATCAGTGAAGTTGCTCATGTGGGGGACGAGCAGCACGGCAACATTGACTCGATCTGCTGTGAAGGGAATCTGAGCTTGGGCACCTACGTCGAGACTGTCTTCCTGGTCCAGTGCAAGATCGCGGAGATACGGCAACACTCCAAGTACGGGTATTCCTGTGCGTGCTGTGAGAAACTTAATGCCATCGTCAAACAGTGTCCTGTCCCCTCGAAATTTGTTGATCACGATCCCGCAAACGCGAGCCCGTTCCTCCGCTGCAATCAGGTCGAGAGTCCCAACGATTTGGGCGAAGACGCCGCCGCGGTCAATGTCGCCTACCAGCACCACCCGGGCATCCGCCAGCTCCACCGAGGCCCAGTTGACGAGATCACGATCGCGCAAGTTCACCTCAGCGGCGCTGCCGGCCCCCTCGATCACGATCACCTCATACTGAGCCGCGAGCCGTTCATAACGTTCCCGGACCGCGCGCCATAAGTGCGAATCCCGCCCGCGCGTGAAATAGGCGCGCGCATCCAATGTCGCAAAGACCTTCCCCTGCACCACCACTTGTGATCTGGCGTTAGATTCAGGCTTGAGCAGGATGGGATTCATGTCAACGTGGGGAGCAATGCCGCAGGCCTCGGCTTGTAAGGCCTGGGCACGCCCAATCTCGCCGCCTTCCGGTGTGGCGAATGAATTGAGCGACATGTTCTGCGCCTTGAAGGGGGCCACGCGAATTCCGGCACGATGCAGCAAACGGCAGAGGCCTGCCGCCACCAGGCTTTTCCCGACATCGGAGCCGGTCCCGAGAATCGCAATGGCTTTGGCGCGAGAAAGATGAGACATGGGATGCTCGGCGTTCAGGTCCGATGCTTATCGGACCACTGAGCTGCGAGAGCCAAGCCTTGGAGGAGACATTCAGCCACGACGCGGCCGATCATCGAACCCATCTCCGTATGGGTCCCCGCATAGGGGTGCCAGGGACCATGACCTCGAAGAGCCGAGGCGACCACCACCGCGTCCGTTCCCGTTCCAGTCGCACCGGAAATTCCGGTCCAGCTGGGAACGGCATGATCGCGCAACAGGCCGGTTTTGCTTTCCGTCGCAACCTGCACCGCGCCGACCATGGCAGGAACCGCAAGACAGCCGTTCGTCACCAGGATGAGATTGATCGTTCCCGCTGTCGCACCAATCCGTTCGCCTTGCGCCTGACGAACTGGCTCCCCGGCCCGCACGGCATTCGTGACTCCCACGGTGGCAAACCCCTCCACCCACGTTCCGTCTCGTTCCTCTCGATGGGTCACGAGCTGCGTCATGGGAACCGCCGTCATGAGTCCGACACAGTCGAGTTCCACCCCGTGCATCTCCGCGAGCCGTCTGAGGTAGTGGGAAGGATGTGCCAAGTTTCCGATTGAGTCTGACGCCGGTGGATGCGACGGCACTTGATGATTCAAGATATATCGCGTCGTGCGAAGCCCTCCCCCTCGTGGGGCCGAGGACAAGACGCGCATGCGTGCGCCCAGGTCTACGATTAACGTATCGTCGGCGACCCAATGTTTCGTCGAGACGCGGTTTGCACGAGGCTCGGTCATGCGCAATTATTCCCGACAATTTTCGATAAGGATCTCAGGAGGCGATCATTGTCGGCGGGCGAGCGGACGGCCAGACGTATCGAACGGTCATTGAGCCCCGGCACCTGGGAACAATCTCGAACCAGAATCCCTTGCCGCCGAAGAGCCGATACAACATTCGTCGCCTTCAGTTTTGCCGGCAACTCCACCAGCAAAAAATTAGCCGCGGAAGGGACCGTCGAACAATCCGGTAACCGCGCCAATCCTTGCACAAACCGCGGTCGCTCTTGTTCCATGAACCGGAGACTTCGCCGGCTGTGTCGCCTGTCCTGCAAGGCCAGCTGGGCGGCTCGCAGAGCCAGCATATTGACCGACCAGGGAGGTTGATGCGCGCTCAATTGTGTCATGACCTTGGGATTCCCCACCACGTAACCCACACGGAGGCCCGGCAATCCGTAAAACTTGGTGAAGCTTCGCAATACGAGGCTCCGCGCAGGCAGGTCCTCCGGCAAGATCGAGACCTGCTCGCAATATTCGGCAAAGGTTTCATCCACGAGGCACCATTGTCCA
Organism: Nitrospira sp.; assembly: GCA_049840695.1. Classification (GTDB taxonomy): domain Bacteria; phylum Nitrospirota; class Nitrospiria; order Nitrospirales; family Nitrospiraceae; genus Nitrospira_A. The sequence goes on along the minus strand of JASGJV010000030.1, from coordinate 15,936 downwards.
AGTCGAGCGGCCCGGCGGGCCACCTTCCGGACCATGGACGGATCGCAGGCCCGGCCTGTCGGGCTATTGGGGTTACAGATCATCACCGCATCTACAGGGGGCATGTTGTTTCTTGTGTTCCGGAATGTCACCAGATCCTGCAGGACCTGCTCCAGGGGAGGGCGGTATCCGTCGTCACGTGTCGCCATAATGCTGCTGATCTGCCCACCAACCCGGGCCATGGCTGCAGCATATTCAGAGAAGGTCGGACCAATAACGAGGAGATGCCTGATCTGCAGGGCCCCGGGAAGCAGGTGAATCAATTCCGTCGATCCATTGCCGATCAGAAACTCTTCCGGTGAACGGTCCCAAAACGTCGCCAGCGCCTGCCGCAGATCCCGACAGGCCGGATCCGGATAATGGCGGAGCAGTTCACTCCCCTGGCTGATCGCCCGCCACGCCGCAGGGGACGGCCCCAAGGGATTGATGCTGGCGCTAAAATCCAGCAGGTGCCGGACATCTCGCCTCAATTCGCGAGCCGCCGCGTAGACATCCCCCCGTGAACCGGGCGTTTCATGATACCCATAGGGAGAGCAAGGCGAAAAACAGACCCAGACCATAGGTGACGATCATGATGCGAGACGCCTGGCCGATATGCTCTGGAGTGATGTCGGCGGTTCCGTCACCGATGGCTGGACCTTCATGCGCCACGCCATCATAATAATTGGTTCCACCGAGTTGCACGCCCAAGGCGCCGGCCATGGCTGCTTCCGGCTGTCCACTGTTCGGACTGGCGTGTTTATCTCCGTCTCTATGGAGCATATACCAACTTTCATGAATCCGATGCCATTGGCCCGTTGAGAGGCCTGCAGCCAGTGCAATGAAACCGCCGGCCAATCGTGCCGGCACCCAATTCAGCACATCGTCGAGTCTGGCGGAGGCCCAGCCGAAGTGTTCATAACGGGCGTCCAGATGACCGATCATGGAGTCGAGCGTATTGACCGCCTTATAGGCCAACGCCAGCGGCGCCCCGCCCAGGGACAGATAGACCAGCGGCGCAATGATCCCGTCGGACGTACTTTCCGCGATGGTTTCCACCGTGGCCCGGGCCACGCCAGACTCGGTCAACGTCGCACTATCACGGCCCACGATCATCGCCACGGCTTGACGGGCACCAGCCAGATTACCTGCCGCCAACGCACGGAGCACCGCCTGGACGTGATCAAACAAGTCGCGCCCTGCCAGCGTCGTGTACGCCAATCCAACGCCGACCACCTGTCCCAACAGAGGAGCGATTGCTGTGGCTTGCGCAATCATCCAACTGGCAGCGGCATACACTGCGGCCGGTAAGCCGAGCGCCAGGCAAGCGCCCGCAATCTGAAGGGCCTGCTCGCTCTGACAGATGCGGCGAATACGATGATCCACCCAGGCGATAACGGCCCCTATGCCCTTCACCGGATGGGGCAACCAGCGAGGATCCCCCGCCGCGACATCGAGCGCCGCGGCGACTGCCAATTCCACCCCGGTCATGAAGCCATCACCAACGCCGGAATCAATAGGAGAAAGAGAATCTCGACCAATTCGTTCGTGGCCCCGAGCACATCCCCCGTCACGCCTCCAAGCAAGGTCAGGCACCGCTGCCGGACCAGAACCAGCAACAAGATGCCCATGCCCATGGTGGCGACCGCTATACTTCCGCCCAAGGCCATCGTCAAGGCCACAGCCAATACGAGGCTTGAAAGAATGACATGTTGCCAGGAGAGATGAATGAGAAAAGAGGCAGCCAATCCGCCATCACGTCTCGCTGAAGGAGAGGCCCAGGCCAGGCTGACCATCGCCCAGCGACCCAGTGCCGGCATGCAGAGCAGCACCGGCAGCCGCAGCGCGGCAGGCAGCGCCAGTAACCCTGCATATCGAAGCAACAGAGAAAGACACAAGGCGGTTGCGCCGAACGCACCCACTCGCGGATCGCGCATGATGCGTAAACGGTCCTCAACGGTTCGGCCGCCGGCCAATCCATCGACCGTATCCGCCAGGCCATCCTGATGCAACCCTCGCGTCAGCAGCACGAGCAGCACGATCAGCAAGGCATTGCCGACCTCCGCTGCCAGCCACAAGTGCAAGCCAACGTCGGCCAACGCCACCAACCCACCGATTAGGAGACCGACGGTGGAATACCAGGCCATCGATGACGCCAACTCCTGAGCCGTCGGCGCGTGATGCGTCCGGCTGATCGGGATCGCGGTCAAAAAATGCCAGGCGAACACAAACGGTCTGGTCATGGCCGAAATTTCAGTCACGTTCGGTCACACCCGCTTCATCGAACGTCGCCATCTCGGTGAGGATTTTGATCGAGGCCTGCACGAGTCCCATCCCCAGGCAAGCCCCCGTCCCCTCGCCCAGGCGAAGATCCAGATCGAGCAGTGGTTTGAGGGCCAACCATTCCAGAATCGCCTGATGCCCCCGTTCAACCGAGCGGTGCGACGCAATCAGGTAGTCACGACACAACGGCTGCAACGAACCGGCCATCAATGCGGCGGCGCCTGCAATAAATCCATCCAACACCACCGGCACGCGTGCCGCCGCCGCACCAAGCATGAGCCCGGCCAGCCCGGCGATTTCCAACCCGCCCACCTTGGCCAGCACATCAAGCGCATCGGCTCTATCCGGGCGATGTCGATCCAGCGCCTGCTCGATGATCGACACCTTGCGGGTGTGGCCGGCTTCATCGATACCGGTTCCGCGACCGGTGACTTCAGCCACTGGTCAACCGGTCATGACGGCCGTAATAGCCGCGCTCGGAGTCGTGTTGCCGATGCCCATTTCACCGGTGCCGATCAGCCCAACGCCTTCACGCGCCGCGTCCGTTGCCAGATCGATTCCCACCTGCAGCGCCTCTGTCGCCTGTGTCCTGGTCATGGCCGGTTCGCGCAACAGATTGTTCGTCCCCTGCATGATCTTTTTCTGAATGAGTCCCGGGACTGCCCCGAAGTCGTAGGCGACCCCGATATCCACGACCCGCACTTCGACTCCGGTATGTCGAGCCAGTACATTCACCCCGGCACCGCCCCGGAGGAAATTCAGCACCATCTGGGGTGTGACTTCACGGGGATACGCGCTGACACCTTCCATCGCCACGCCGTGATCAGCCGCAAAGGTAAACACGACGCCCCGCGGTATGTTCGGCTTCACGTCGCCCGTGATCCTGGCGTAGTGCACGGCCAGCTCCTCCAGGCGCCCCAGACTTCCCAAGGGCTTGGTGAGTCGATCGAGACGCCCCTGCGCTCTCACCGCACTCTCACCGTTCACCGGCTGAATCAGGCCCACCACCTCATCGAGCGTCATCGTATCTCCTCTCTATTTGAGCCTGAGCGGCTGACCACATATCACAAAATAGACCTCGTCAGCCGAGGCGGCGATTTGCTGATTGACCCGCCCGGCCACATCGCGAAAGGCCCGCGCGCTACGACTCGTCGGCACCAGGCCGAATCCCAGTTCGTTGCTGACCAGCACGACACGCGCCGGACTGCGTCGAATCGCGTGCACGAGTTCATCGACCCGAGCACTCACGTCCTCGCCAGCTATACGACGGCCGCAGACATTGCTCAGCCAGAGCGTCAGGCAATCGACAACGATGGTGCGATAGCCCGATGCCTCCGATCGAAACCAACCCGGTAGATCACGCGGCACTTCAGCCGTCACCCAATCGGCGGAACGTGTTGCGCGGTGCCGCGCAATACGCTCCTGCATTTCCTTATCCAGTCCTTGCCCTGTTGCAACGAACGCCTTCGGTGTGTGGCCGCCTGCCTGTTCCAATGCCGCCTGGCTTTTCCCTGATGAGGCTCCCCCCAGCACGAGGATCAGACGTGATTCTGAACGCCAGGCCCTTTTCGTCGGTTTATTTGGTCGAGGCATCAGATTCACGTTGCCACAAAAACTCCGGCTCACCTTGGGTCTTGGCCACCCATCGCGCCATGACAAACAGGGCATCGCTCAACCGGTTCAAATACTTATTGAGTACGGTGGACACGTCTTCTTCCCGGCTCAGCCGGATGCAGTCACGCTCGGCCCGCCGGCAGATCGTACGGGCCTGATGCAGCGTCGCCGACACTTTCCCGCCGCCAGGCAGAATAAATTCCTTGAGCAGTGCCAGATCTTCCTGACAGCGATCGATCGTCTGCTCGAGCCTGGTCACATCCGCCTCGGTCACTTTCGGCATGTTGGGAAAACTCTGGCCCGGCGCGGTGGCAAGCAGACTCCCGACATCGAACAATTTGTTTTGAATCCAGCGCAGATCGGCCTCGAGTTGTGTTGAGGCGGGAGACGTGTTTCCGCCTTCAGCATTCATCGCTCGCACTAATCCCACAGAGGCATTCAACTCATCGACGGTGCCATAGGCTTCGACGCGCAGGCAGTCCTTCCACACCTGCTGTCCTCCCGCAAGCCTCGTTTGGCCGGCATCGCCGGTTCTTGTATAGACCTTGGTGATTCGCATGCCCTGTCCTTTCACTCCCGGCTTCGGCCCTCGACTCATGAGGGACGGGTCCCGGTGTTCAACACGTTATCCTTCTTGAGCAGCCTGAGACGGCACTCCCGGTCCAAGCTTTCCATCCGCCACCTGTAGCAGGCAGGCGGGACAGAGGCAATCCTGATAACGCGCGGCGATCCAATCCATCTGGGCTTCAGTAATACCGATTTTTCCGCACCAACATTGGTATCCGACACACTCGAACAGCTGCCGGCAATGTTCGCAGGTCTTGCTCACCGGTCCTCTCAAAACTCCACCCCCGCTTGTGCCTTGATCCCTTTGCGAAAGGGATGTTTCACCTGTTTCATTTCGGTCACCAGATCAGCCGCCTCGATCAGCTCGGCCGGAGCGCCTCGACCGGTAATGACCACATGTTGCATCCGTGGACGAACCTGCAGCCGGGGCAACATGTCTGCCACCTCTACGTAGTGGTGATGCAGGGCAATATTGAACTCGTCGAGAATCACCATCGCATAGGAAGGATCTGCCATGAACTCAGACGCTTTTCTCCAGGCCTCCTGCGCGAATTTCGTGTCTCGTTCCCGATCCTGCGTCTCCCACGTATACCCTTCGCCCATTCGCAGAAACGTCACACGATCACCGAAAGACGTGAGGATGCGTTCCTCCGCCGTATCGCGAGCCCCCTTGATGAATTGCACGATAGCCACCTTCATGCCGTGACCAAGGCAGCGAAGCGCCATGCCGAGCGCAGCGGTCGTTTTGCCCTTGCCTGCGCCGGTGTAGACCATGAGCAGCCCCTTTTCCTCCTGGGCTGCTTCGATGCGTCGATCGACGGAGGCTTTCAGGCGCTGCATTTTGGCGGTATGTTCATCTCGCTCGGTCATCTCACTGCTTCCTCATGGCTTGGCGAAAGGCTTTCTCTTGTCGCACAGTCTGGAGCAGATTGACCACCACCTCGGGACGGCTCCGGAAATGCTGGTGACTATACAATGCCAGCGTGTTTCTGACCATCACGCCATCCTGACCAACCGTCTTGCCCGCTGCATCTGACAGGGTGCAGGCATACTCCAGCTCCCCCTTCGGCTCCAGGAGGGAATAATGAAACTCATGCCCGCGCACTGACGTGCCGGCCGGACCGAGCAGGCAGACCTGTATCGTTTCGACGATCCGGTAGCCCAAGGTCATTCCGGATGTCCGCATGACCGCCTCGGCGGGAAAAACACCGACCATCTCATATCGACCGCCCGCTCCATCACGAATGGCTTGCGTCAAATACATCAAGCCGCCGCATTCCGCGTAGATCACTCCACCGCGGTCGCTGAAATCCTTCACGGCTGCCCGCATGCTCACATTGGCGGCCAGAATCTCACCATAGAGTTCAGGATAGCCGCCGCCGAAATACAACAGATCCGCATCCGGCAGATGGGCATCATGCAAGGGTGAGAACTTTACGATCTCAGCCCCGGCCGCTTCGAGTAACTCCAGGTTGTCCTGATAATAAAAGCAAAAGGCACCGTCATAGGCCACACCGATGCGGACCGTTTCTTGTCGCCCGGCCGCCGGGCTGGCCTGACCTTCTTCAAACCATGCTTCGGCCGATCGGGCGATCGCTTCCACCCGATCCAGATCAATCGTCTCCCCGGCCGATTGCGCCAGCCGATCGTAGAGGTCACAGGACCCAGCCTCAATGGCCGTCCGGAGACCGAGATGCCGGTCCGGAATTGTGACCGAGGCATCGGGCCGGAGGTACCCGACGACGGCGAGCCCCGTCTCAGCTTCCACCGCCTCCTGCAGCAGGCGGTAGTGCCCCTCGCTTCGCACACGATTGAACAGGACTCCCTGCACATGCAGTCCCGGATCAAATCGCGCATACCCAGATGCCATCGCCGCCGCCGAGCGCGCCATGGCACTGCCGTCAATCACCAACAGAACCGGCGCTTGGAGCTGTTTGGCCAATTCGGCCGTGCTGCCCTGTTCATGTATCGGGGAACTCCCGTCAAAGAGCCCCATCATCCCTTCGATGATCGACAGATCCGCATCGACCGAGGCCTGGGAAAAAATGGACCGATTGACAGTCTCGTTCAACATCCACCCATCCAGATTACGCGAGGGCCGACCGGTCACCAGCTGATGATGACCGGGATCGATAAAATCGGGACCGGCCTTGAACGGTTGAACCACCAGTCCTCTGGCCTTCAAAGTGGCCATCAGTGCCAGGGTGACAGTGGTTTTGCCGACACCGCTGTGGGTGCCGGCGATGACCAGACGAGGACGTTGGGTCACGATGCGATTCTCATGCGTGATTTACGATTTTCCGCCAAAAGAGACCCGGACGCCGCCGAAAATCGACCGGATCGGCGTGCCTGCGCTGGCGATTTCTTCATACTTCTCATTGAACAGGTTCTCGGCTCGCAGATAGGCTTGCATCTGCTTCGTCACATCATAGGTCACGGCGAGGGACCACACATCGAATGCCGGCATGGCTTGCCGATCACCAGTCGTATTGAATCGCGACCCGACATAACGCCCGATCACCGTGATCCACAAGGGGTCGATGGGTTGATAACTCACGGACGCGCTCCACTGGTCAGTCGGCCATCGCGGCAAACGCGTTTGCGTGTCCAGATCGCGCGTGATCGTATTCGTATACTGCGCCTGGACCACCACGCCTTTCAGAAACGGCCGATCGCTGGAATAGGTGTAGGTTAGGCTGGCCTCCCACCCCTTCGTAGATGCCTCTCCCAGTTGCTGTGGACAGAATCCAAACGTACTGAACGGCGCGCAAAAACCCGGATCAAATGTCGTGACGATGAGATTGCGATAGTGATTCCAGAAAAAGCCTCCGCTGAACTTCAACTGCTTCGAGAGAAAATACTGATCGATCCCCGCATCCATACTTTGGTTCTTCTCCGGTCCCAAATTGGGATTGCCGAAATTCGGAAAGTACAGTTCATTCATGCTGGGTGCCCGGAAACCGGTCGAATAGCCGAACGCGAAGTTTCGTATCGGTTTCCTTATGGTAATACCCGCCGGTGAGACGATAGGTGGTGGCATCGCCGAAGACGTTATAACTGTCGTGTCGCACACCGGCCGTCGCAAAGACCCGATCCCACAAATTGAATTGCGCCTGCGCGAATCCGGCGTGAGAACTCAGGATGCGATTGATCAGCCCCGTGTCGTTTTCCCCCTGTTGGTCCCGGAATTGATACCCAGCGCTTAGCAAGAGCAGCTTCGTAATTTGAAAATTGTGCTGCCACTCCAGTCGATTTGATAGCACGCGGGTTTCATTCGGGACTCCAAAAGGAGTGCTGAGGAAGCCCGAGGACAGGTCGCGCTGTAACGTCCCGGGGAGAAACAAGGAGGCTTCCTGCGATCGTGCGAGCGTCAGCTTCTGCGACCACCAGCCGGTAATCGGTTGCTCGTAGCTCCCGCTGAACACATACTGCTGACTGCGCATCTTCGACCCGTAGACATCCGCCGGAAAGGTGGCCGAGACGCTGTCCAGTTGGGTATCGGAATTCATCCAACGCATGGTGAAATCGAGCCGGCCGTCACGCGGAAGATCCACCCCGATGCGACCCGAGCCCTGCCAGTTGCGGAAGGAATCCCGCTCGGTGGCGCCGCGGCGGTAATTGACGGCGGAAAAGCTCGAGGTATCCCACCGGGACAGCGAGAGACTGTAGTCAACAACGCCCTGCTTGCCCGAGACGGTGCCTCCCTCGCGTAGAGTCGCGAATGACCCATATTCCATGAAACCGCTCGCGGACAGCGGCCCTTCGCCTCGCTTCGTGACGATATTGATGACGCCACCCATCGCGTCTGATCCCCACAACATGCTTTGCGCCCCGCGCAGGATCTCAACACGCTCGATGTTATCGGTGGTCAGGTTGGAAAAATCATAACTGCCGAGCGTTCCGCTGTTGACGATGGCGCCGTCGATCAGCACCAGCGTCTGGCTGGGACCGCCTCCGCGAATTCTTGCATTGACCTCGGTACCCGGTCCTCCGCTCGAAAAGACGGCCAGCCCCTGGGCCAACCGTAGGGCATCCGCCACCTGCCGGATATTTTGTTTCTTCATGTCTTGCGCCGTGATCACTTCCACAGCGCTGGTCACCTGCGTGACGGGCACCGGTGTTTTAGTGGCCGAGACGACGACTTCCTCGGCCTGCACGACCGGTTCAGGCTCATCCGATTCTTCGGCATAGACGGCCGCCGTCCAAACAGGCGGGGTAAGCGCGATCAGCAGCAACACACAACAGACAGACCATTCCCTGACAATCTTCAACATGCTGACGTTCCCTTTCGCTCGAAGGGTTCAGTCGTAACACCCGTCAGTTGGGTCTCCTGACTTGCGGATCATCACTCCCCTGCGCCTTCCCGACCGGCTCGTGGCACGTATCTCGCGACGCGTCTCTCGCGGACCTTACGGTCCTACAGAGTCCATGTCACGATTCACGCTTCACGCGCCAATCAGTGGCTTGCTGCAGGGTCACTCCCCGCTTACAGTGGCGGCACCGTGATGGTTTTGCACCATCTTCCCCAACGCTGACGGCGTCTTCCTGATACTCCGTTCTCCAATTGATGACATGCCCTTTCTGGTCACACGGGTGGGCCGGGCACGAACCCCTCCCGCATCATCCTTGCTACACGTGAACCGGCAGAGAGGGCCCGGGCAGCGTGATGCGCGGCAATCCCGACTCGGGATGTGCATCGATCAGCACCGTGCAGCCGTAGACCTCCCGTACCTTTTCGACCGATAGGACTTCCAACGGAGTCCCCATCGCGGCCAACCTCCCGTCCTTCAACATGGCAATGCGATCACAGTATTGACTGGCTAGATTCAAATCGTGGGACACGATCACCACCGTCAACCCACGCTCATCGCGCAATCGGCGCACAACGGAACAAATATCGAGCTGATGCTGGAGATCGAGGAACGCCGTCGGCTCATCCAACAGCAACACACGAGGCATCTGGGCCAAGGCACGTGCAATCATGGTTCGCTGGCGTTCGCCGCCGGAGAGATCGGTCACCAGCCGTGTTGCGAGATGCGCAATATCCATCGTCTCCATGGCCTGCTCAGCTGCCCGGCAATCATCCTGATCCTCCCACCCGAAACCCAGACTCCAGCGGGATCGCTGCCGATGCGGAAATCGTCCCATCAACACCGTTTCCGCCACCGTAAACGGAAACAACTGCGCGTTTTCCTGCGGCACAAAGGCAACGCGTTGCGCCGTTTCTTCCTGAGACAGGCTGGCCAGACTGCGGTCGAACAATCCGATGTCCCCTGTGTGAGGCACTGCGAGCTTCGCCAACAGTTTCAGCAGAGAGGTTTTCCCCGATCCGTTAGGACCAACGATGCCGAGGATTTCTCCCGGCTCGACCTGAAACGTCACATCCCGAAGCACCCACCTGACATCCAACCCGCGCGGTCTGCCGTAGCAGAAATGTACCCCGCACAGGTCATAGGCATGGGCGGCACACCTGCCGGCATCATCTCCGATGTTATCGAGACGCGTGTCATTTCCGTGATGTCTGCTCACGCCAGCCGATCCTTTCGCCACACCAGCAGATACACGAAGAAGGGACCGCCAGCCAACGCCGTAATGACGCCGACCGGAACTTCCAACGGCACAAACAGGGTACGTGCCATGGTATCCGCCACCATCAGGAACATCCCTCCGACCAACGTGGAGGCCGGCAGGAGTAACCGATGATCCGCCCCCACCACGAGTCGCACCGCATGCGGAATGATCATGCCGATGAACCCGATCATGCCGCTGAAAGACACCACAGCTCCGATCATGAGCGCTGACAACAGGAAGATGACGCGCTTGGTGCGTTCTGTATTGATACCCAACGATCGGGCCGGCTCTTCACCCAAGGCGAGAACGTTGAGTACCCGGACTTGCTTCACAAGCAGAAGGAGGCCGATGAGCAAGTAGACAGACAGCGCGCTCAGGACCGGATAGGCGGGTGCCGTCAGCGATCCCATCAACCAGGCCATCATTCCGAATGAGCGGTTCGGCTCCATGATGGAGGTGATGAACATAATGAGCGCGGAAAAGATCGCATTGAGGATGACGCCTGCCAGAAGGACGGAGTGGATAGGCAGTCGTTCGTAGGACGCCGCCATGCGATAGATGACCAACAGCGCAACCAGGCTGCCCGCAAACCCGCAGACAGGTAACAGCGACAAGGCGAGGACCGTCGTGCCGATCCCGAACAGGACAGCGAGAGCGACGCCCAGCGCCGCGCCGCTCGACACTCCCAGCACATAGGGATCGGCCAGGGGATTCCTCAATAGCGCCTGCAGTGCCACCCCGACAGCTGCCAGGCAACTTCCGACTAAAAATCCGAGAAACACACGCGGTAACCGGACCTGTAGGAGAATAATCCCCGTCGTCCGGAGCGTATCTGGTTCGTTCGACGTCCCGAACAGCGCGGACGACAACAGCCCAACGATCTGTCCTACACCGATATACTGGGTCCCCAGCTGCAAGCAGAGCATCGCGAGAATCACGGACAGCAGCAGCAACGCACTCATGACGGTGAACCAGCGTGAGCGAGTCAGGATCGCGCCCTCGAAAGGTCGGTCAGTCTCGACAGCCTTGGTGCCCGGCTGCATGAGATTCGGCGAGAGGGATGGCGAGGTCAGCGCAGGAGGAGGTGACGTGGGGTGACCGGCGGATGGCATCATGGCTTGGTGGTCATCGGTTCAGCATCGAACGCTTCCGGATGGATGACTCTGGCGAGTGCTTCCAACCCTTGCATGACACGGGGACCGGGGCGATTGAGCGCATCCGCCGACACTTCGCGAAGGCGGTTCTGCTGCACCGCTGTCAGCGTGGTCCAGCGCCGCCAGGCTTCCTGCTCGCTTCGCGGCACCGTCTCCACCGAGCCTCTGGGAAAGATCAGAATCTCGGGATCTTCCTTCAACACCGTTTCCATAGTCAGACGCGGATAGGCCGTGGCCGCTTCGGAAGCGACATTGGTGCCTCCGGCCAACCCGATCATCTGATGAATGTAACTGCCCGGCCCTACCGTGATGAGCGGCTGGCTGTTGATGACGTACAACACCCGCATGCGCGAGAGGCCTTCTGTTCGGCGACTGATTTCCGCCATCTGTTGGCGCATCTCCGCTGTCATCGCATGCGCGGCGGTCGAGCGATCGAAGATCCGTCCCAACGTATGAATGTGCGCAAACACCTGTTCTAACGACGTGGCTTCGAGCAGGAGGACTGGGATCTTCAGTTCCTCCAGCTTAGCCAGCACATTGGCGCGATGAAATTCCAGCGGCGCCACGATCAATTCGGGCCGGAGAGCGATGAGAGATTCCAGATTGGGATTGCTATACCCGACTTTGGGTTTGGCGGCGGCGGCCGCCGGAAAATTACAGAAGTCAGTGACGCCAACGACCTGTTCATCCAACCCGAGCGAGAACAGCATCTCAGTGATACTCGGCGCCAACGAGACAACCCTCGTGGGAGCCTTGGCGACATAGAGTTTTCGCCCCGCGTCGTCGATGAACGTGCGCGGCGTGATGTTGGCCATGAACGGCATGCCGGTTAGAATGCCCTGTTGGCGACGTTTCATCACATTGTCCTCTTCAGGAGAATCTCCCAATGCAAGTGCGAGGCAAGGCAGTACCACATACCAGAGGATTCCGAGACATCCAACAACGAACCGACCAAGAGCACTTATGCGAACAGCTTGCAAATAAAAAAATCCCCAGGGCCAACATGGAACCCTGAGGATTGCACCCGCACACTCATCCTCGCCTATTCCCCAGCCCACGAGGGAATAAAGGGTCTCTCCCTGGGCAGGTCTTCTGGCTCATGGTTCACCCTACTCCCCGCGCCTTCCCGTTCGACAATGCGAACAGTGGCACATACGGGTTTCGTCCCCATTTACAGCGGCGGGACCGCGAGGGTTTTGCACCCTCTTCCCTTCACCCAAGGTGTCTGAAAACGAAGCAAACTTTAGGAGAGCATGACCAAACTTGTCAAGGGGAACCTGCCCGGTCCGGTCAGGACATTAAGCGCGATAGCGTAACTTCAGAATGAGGATGGCCAGCGTCAGGACCAACGTCACAAGATTCGCCAGGATGATCGGCAGGGCTCCGAGGAGCAGTCCATACACCAACCACAGAAACACCCCGATGATGAACGTCAGCAACATGCCCAACGACACATCCTGCGCGGACCGCGTGCGCCAGGTCTGCTGGAGTTGAGGGATGAACGCAATCGTCGTCAGAGTGCCCGCGAGCAAACCGATAAGCGTGATCTGATCCATAACCATGTCCCAAGATTGAATGAAGCGCGACGCGAGCGGAAGAGGGTATCCTGAAGGGAGAATTCACCCCGGCAGCTTGTCTTGTCCCCTGGCGCTATGGTAGCATCCCTTCCCATTCAAGGACCAGTCGTTGAAAGACGCCGCAACAAAGGAGTAGGGCCGTGGCATTTGCCTGTGATCTCTGTGGGAAAAAGCATCAGACCGGTAACAACGTCAGCCACGCAAATAATAAGACAAAGCGCGTCTTCAATCCCAATTTGCAACGCGTGAAAGCACTCGTCAACGGGTCGGCCTTGCGTATTCGCGTGTGCACGCGCTGCCTGCGGTCGGGTCTGGTTAAAAAAGCGGTCTGATTCTCCCCGCGCTTTCCCTTCCATCATTCACCAGATCATGCCATTCCACACTCGGGGTGCGTCCGCTCGGTTCCTAAAAGACGCACAACCCTGACCACTGCGCCTGGCGGTTCCAGACGAGACTCTCGCTTCCTTACTTCCTGTGCCAAGTTCCAGCCACGCTGCCTCAGCGCGAGCGGCAGAATGATGCACGAAGAAGACGGATTCGTTCCATCGGTGTACAATTCCGCAGGGTACCGTAAACCGCACAGGGACGGAAAACCATCGAATCGGGAGGCACAATGATGAAACGCTCTTGGACCTTCAGCCTGATGGCCATTTGCATCGGGGTCACCGCATGCAGCCATTTCCAAAATAGAGAAGCGGCGTATCTGGATTCAGTCAAAGGGCGGGCGACACAAGCCGAGGTGAGACAGGAGCTGGGTGCTCCCAAAGCGGTTCGGAAGAGCGAAGAAGGCGATACGGTGTGGGTCTATGAGATTCGAGAACAACAAGCCGGAAACCGGTATACCGCGCCCGGCATCTGGTGTGAAGAATATCTGCTGACGTTCGACGGCTCAGCCGTGCTGAAAAAATGGAGGCAGGTCTCACATTTCCACGGCGGCGAACTCATGCCGACGGAATGTATTCCGGGATCGGACCAGGCCAAGCCATAATTCGTTTGAGAAATCCGGAGTCGATATCGTACGAGCCCCTTTCCGGATTCAGATCCTATCCCTTGCGCCTATTTCAGCAATGTCCTACCAGTACATCAATAAATGCTCTTGCTCACCTCGTTTGAGTAAGGGCTCTCGCTGCCGCTACTGTTATAGCTGGTTACGACAAAGTAGTAGGTCGTGCCCAAGGTGAGATTGCTCGCCGTGTAGGATGTCAGATTCCCCACATCCAGGGGCGTTCCGTAACGCCCCGAAGCCGTCCCCATGTACAGTTTATATCCGGCCAGGCTGGTATCGGTCACGGCGCCCCACGTGAGTGAAGCCATGGTACCCGTCCCGGTCCCGGGAGGAGTCGTTGGTGTACCAGAGGACGTCGCCGGAGCCACGGTCAAGGTCACAGGAATCGAGGCACTTCCACCTTTAGTTGCAGTGATTGTCACTGTGGCGGTATAGGTGCCGGCTGCCAGGCCAGCTGTGTTCACAGCCAATGCAACTTGCGCGACATTTGTAATCGTCCCTGTACCGGGTGATACGGTGAGCCAGGTCGCATTATCGACTGCTTTCCAGTTGGCCTGACGCTTGGTTGATTTGGATACGCTGACCGCCTGGCTGGATGGGTTGGCCGCACCCTGAACGGCTTGAAAGTTCAAGGCCGTGGGACTCACGGTCAACGCCCATGCTTCAGGAGATACTACAATCACCGTCGCCAAAGCTAAGCCAACGGCCGACCAATGATGGAGTAATGCCGCACTGAGCGCTCTTCGTCGAAAAGGCGACTCTTGATGGATGTCATGCATATTCACCTCAATCGTTGTGTGCCGGTTATTACAAGAAAAGGCGTGGTGGTAAAACGCATCAATCGTTCATCCTTACTATCCGGCTTCGATTCACCTGATAAGCAACAGCGATGCCATTAGAAGACAGCGAGTGAAAGTCATTGACGGTGAAGGGATTGGGTCCAAAGGAACCCTGCGAGAAACCGTTAAACGGCGGTACAACTGTTGGCGGTGTAGGCTGAACAAGTCACGGAAGGCGGAAATTGTTCAAGAGAAATAGTCACAGTCCGGGGAGGGACATAGGACCGGATGCAATCTGCACCCGGAACGGACCCACGACGCTGTTGTTTGTGTCCCGCCCTCCCCGTGATGCGGTTTCGCGCTTTTATCCAACATCTCGCGGAACGGATGTTCCGAGGAAAGCCGAGCCGGAATAAGGGCAAGTTGGTGAACTGGGATTTTAGCGGAACGCCGTCAGAAGTGAGCGGTAAACTTCCGACGGCGTCAGGTTTGTGCCTCTCAATAAGAAAGAGGTCCTCTTTCTCCTCTCCAGCTGTTTCTCTACATTGGCTCCTATCAATAAATGCTCTTGCTCACTTCGTTTGAGTAAGGGCTTTCACTGCCACTACTGCTATAGCTAGTCACAACAAAGTAGTAAGTCGTCCCCACGAGGAGATTGCTCACCGTATAGGAGGTCACATTGCCAACATCCACGGGCGTTCCATATACTCCCGAGCGTGTCCCTACATACACTTTATATCCGGCCAGCTTCGTATCGGTAACGGCACCCCAACTGAGCAACGCCTGAGTGCTAGACGTCGGCGGCGGTGGTGGCGGGGGCGAAGCCGGTGGTGGCGGCGGTGGAGTCGAGGTCGGTGGCGGAGGCGGAGGAGGCGGCGGGGGAGAAACGGGAGCCGAAGCCACCTTGAGTGTCACGGGAACAGATGTCCTTCCCCATTATCTAACCTGACCGTCACTGTTGCGGTATAGGTGCCTGCTGCCAAGCCGGCAATATTTACTGCCACCGAAAACTTGAGATCGTTGGTAATGGTCCCGGAAAAGCGGGAAATATCGTGATCCACGCCCTGTATTCTGTCGCGGTCCAGGTGCGCTGACGATAACCGGATCTTGATAGGTAGACGGTCTGACTCGGCGGATTGCTTCCCTTTAACGGCTTGGAATGTCAGGCCGGCAGGATTCGCCGTCACCGCCGACGCTTCCTGGGATGTCCAGATGCCGATCGCCAGAACCACACCGATGACTACACAAAGGCGGAGCCATAACTCGCGCATCGCATCTCGCCGAAATTGTCCATTTTGATGAATTCGAAGCATGTTCACCTCAATCGCTGCATTGTCCCGCTTGTCACAAACACTTTCTCAATCGAC
>JASGJV010000029.1:0-100136 GCA_049840695.1 Nitrospira sp. | reverse complement strand
AAGGTTAATAGGGAAACACGATAGAATCCGAACAGCACCTACAACGGCTTGTTCCTTTGGCACGAATCGATCATTGAGGAACACCCACATCAGCGGTCACCCTCCAGGATGTCAAAAAAGGCGCCGCCTTGGCGAACGTTTCGTCATAAATTCGCGATCGGGATCCGAATCGGCCACAATGCCGGCCCCTACCTGCAGATAGCCTCGCTCTTTTAGTCACGACCAGCGTGCGAATGAGAATGTTCAGATCCACATCCCCACTCCAACTGAAATAGCCCGAGCGCTCCCGTGTAGAGGCCGCTGACGCACCGGTATCCAATTCTTCGATGATCTCCATGCAGCGGGAGTTTCGGCACGCCGGTGATCGTGCCGCCCGGAAACACAGCCTTGATGAGGTCGAACGGCGAGGTGCCCGGTTGAAGAGTGCCGACCACCTCCGAGACCAGATCGGCTGACATGCGAGTATTGCTCGATGGTCATGAACTCGTCCACCCGGACCGATCCGTATCGGCAGACCTTCCCCAGATCGTTCCGTTCTAAATCCACCAGCATGACATGTTCCGCTCGTTCCTTGGGGCTGGCCAAGAGTTCCGCGCGCAACGTGACATCTTGTGACTGTCCGTTTCCCCTGGGTCTGGTGCCGGCGATGGGTCTGGTGCTGGCCTGCGAGCCGGATAATCGCACGAGTCGTTCGGGGGAGCTGCTGACGAGGGTGACCTCCGGAAATCGCACGAGTCCCGCAAAGGGAGAGGGGTTCACGCGACGGAGGCGGCGGTAGAGGTCGCCGGCGTATCGATTGCGATCCGAGGCCGACCAGGTTGCATCGAGATCAAGGGTGAAGCGATCTAGAAAGGTTGGCCTGATAAATGTCGCCGGCTGCAATGTAGTCCTGGCAGCGGCGGACACGGGCCGTATAGGCGTCGACGCGACTGACTCGGGACAAAGCTGGTCTGTGTCGGTCTGGTCAGCGCAGGTTGAGCGAGGATATGTTCGTCAGACGAGCTTCCAACTCGGCCAATCGGTCACTGCCTTCCCGGAACAATTTTTCCCGGGGCTCAGCCCGGAATCGTGACAGCGGAGGACAGTACATGAGATAGAGCTGATCTGTGTGGTGATCGACCGCAACCACGGCATCGAAGAAGGCCATATGCAGGTCCGGCAGGCCGAGATCGTCAGAGGCCAAGGTGGGCAGCGATTCAAACGATCGGACGAGATCGTAACTCAGGTACCCGACGGCGCCACCGAAAAATGGCGGCAGACCATCCGGCTGCGGGATCATGGCTGACATCGGTGAAGGCCTGCCGGAACGTATCGAACACAGCGCCATGGGCGGTTGTGATATGCCCGTTCCGCCTTCACAGAATAGTCCTGCCCTGGGCCGGTCACGGTCAGGAATACGGATGGCTGCCGAAGAACGAATAGCGCGCGGTGGCGCATTACCATTCCCCGCTTTCCAGGAGAAAGGACGGACCATCCGTGATGCCAAGGCGTTGATAGAGCTCGAAGGCGTCCGCCTTCGGTAACGGTCGAACCACGACTAATGGTTGCGGGGGGCCGTTCGAAATGCCCTGTACGGTACGGCAGTCATGATGTGTCAGTTACTGATGTTGCCCCAGGAAAAGACTATACCGCATCGTCGAGCTTGGTCATAGCTGGCCAACTTCTTGACAAGCCCCCAGCCGGAACTTGCTTGAATGGCGCGCCCGCCGATGGGTGCACTCTCTCCGACTGTGCTGAGGAGTGCCGCGCGTGAGCACGTGATGCCCCCCTCTCAGGATCCGTTATATGCGGGGCTCGGGCAAGCTGTCCGGATCGGGACGGAACTGCTCGCTGCGTTGATTGTCGGGGGCGGATTGGGCTGGGTGGTCGATACGTATCTGCTGGATTCCAATCCCTGGGGATTGGTCGCAGGATTGGGCTTGGGACCGCTGCGGGTATCCGCAATGCCTATCGATCGGCCCAACGATGGCAGAGTTAACCTGAATCGTATGACTCAAGAAGGATCATCGTGGAAGAAAGTCCGTTACATGCGTTTGAATTGCACGATCTGATTCCGCTCGTGCCCGTCGGCGTCGATATCTCCATCAACAAAGCGGTCATCCTCATGTGGGTGGTGGTCGGGCTGGTGGCGCTTCTCATGATCTCTGCCGCCGCTGCGCGTAAGCTGGTGCC
Organism: Nitrospira sp.; assembly: GCA_049840695.1. Lineage (GTDB taxonomy): Bacteria > Nitrospirota > Nitrospiria > Nitrospirales > Nitrospiraceae > Nitrospira_A. Next base: position 97,964 of record JASGJV010000029.1, on the reverse strand, counting down.
CGGCAAATTGCAGAACATGGCCGAATTGATCGTCGAGTTCATTCGCGGGATTATTTTGGACACCATGGGTGAAGCGGGCATGAAATATTTCCCCCTGATCGCCACGCTGTTTCTCTTTATTCTCTTCGCGAATCTGCTCGGGTTGATTCCGGGTTCCTGACACCGTCACGAGCCAGATCATCGTCACCGCGGTATTTGCGGTGGGTATTTATGGATTGAGCCTGGTCCTGGGATTTTCGCTGCATGGAATGAAATTCCTGGGTATTCTCGTGCCGCCTGGCACACCGGGTTGGTTGCTGCCGCTCATGATTCCGATTGAGTTGATCAGCCAACTGGCGCGGCCCATTTCACTGGCGGTGCGATTGTTCGCAAATATGACGGCCGGCCACGTGATTTTAGGCGTGCTGTTCGGATTGGCAATCAGTGGTGGGCTGCTGATCGGATGGTTGCCGTTTGCTTTCACGATTGCGATGAATGGTCTCGAAGTCGGCATTGCGTTTATTCAAGCCTATATCTTCACCGTGCTGAGCTGTGTCTATTTAGGGGATGCCGTGACCTTGCACGGTCATAGCGAGCACGCACACTAGGTCGAGTGGTCTATAAACGGAGGAGAGGACACACAATGGATGCAGCAGCAGCAGCGTTGGTGGGCATGGGGTTGGCGGCGGCAGGTTTTGCCGGAGCCGGCGTGGGAATCGGGTACATCTTCGGAAAAATGATTGAGGCCGTGGCCGCCACAGCCGGAAGCCGAAGGTCGCGTCGGGAAGTACATGTGGATCGGCTTCGCGTTGGTCGAAGCCATCGCCCTGTACGGGCTGGTCATTGCGTTCATCATCATGGGCTTGCGCAAGTAAGCGCATCGACGGTCGAGCCCTGATGCTGGGGCCATGCCCGGCTCAGAACCCTCAACTCACTTGGGTAACAGACTATGCCTCAATTTGAATCGCATTTCTTTTCGTCGTTGATCTTCTGGGAGATTCTCTCCTTCGGCATTCTCTTCTTCCTGCTCTACAAGTATGCGTTTCCGAGCTTGCTGGGCATGCTGGAAGAGCGTGAGAAAAAGATCAAGGACAGTCTCGATCAGGCCGAACGCCACCGTTCGGAGGCCGAGCGCAAGCTCAAAGAATATGAAGCCAAGCTGGCGACCGCAGCCAAAGACGCGGAGGCACTCTTGGCTCAGGCCAAAGAGCGCGCGGCACGGTTGATGGAAGAGAACGAACAGCGTATGACCGCGGATGCAGAGCGGATCAAGGGCGACGCGACTCGAGAGATCGAGACTGAACGCCGCAAGGCCATTCAGGACATCCGCTCGCAAACGACGGATTTGGCGATGATGGTTGCGGAGAAAGTGGTCGGGCGAGCATTGACCGATGGGGATCATCGCCGTCTGGCGGATGAAGCCCTGGACGCACTTGCGAAGACCTACCAGAGCCGGAACTAAGTGTTTGACGCCGGGGGGGGAGACTTCACCGCCCCTGGCGATATCCTTCCAGGTCCAACGTCACGAAGCGATAGCCTACCCGTTTCAGACTCTCGACGAGCCGTTCCCGGCACCCCGCTTCCAATAATTTCGGCAAGTCTTCCACCGCCAATTCAATCCTCGCCAGTTCGCCGTAGTCGCGTACCCGGCAGTGGCGAAAGCCTTCATGAATCAAGGCCGCTTCAGCCTGCTCCACGCGCGAGAGCGTGGTTCTGGTGATCCTGATGCCTCGGGGGACGCGAGAGGAGAGGCAGGCAGCTGCAGGCTTATCCCAGTTGGAGAGGCGCAGTTCACGCGCAGCTTCGCGAATGTCGGCTTTTGTGAATCCGGCCTCCAATAGGGGGCTGCGCACGCCCCACTCCCGGGCCGCTTTCAGGCCGGGGCGATCATCTCCCAGATCGTCGAGGTTGGTGCCGTCAACGATACACGCGGTCTGATATTCGGCTCTAAGTTTTCCCAAGAGCGAGTATAAGTCGGCCTTGCAATGGTAGCAGCGGGTAGCATCATTGCGGACAAACTCGGGAATCTGCAGCTGATCCGTTTCGACGATGCGATGAGCAGCGCCGATTTCTGCCGCAATATGCTGGGTGTCTTCCAGTTCAGAGTCAGGGAGCGTCGGAGAGACGGCGGTCACGGCGATGGCCTGACCATGCAGTTCATCATGGGCCAGTTTGAGGACCAACGTGCTATCGATCCCTCCGGAGAAGGCCACGATCACCGAGCTCATCTCTCGAAGGAGGTGCCGTGCCCGGGAAATCTTTGTGATCAGTGGGGTGGTTGAGACCATTAGGAGTCCGACGTGTTGCGCGGTCGTCGAGTCGGGCAAGGAAGGAGCTATTGCTTCACTTTGGCCTTCGCAATCGAACCGACGACGACCAAGGCGTAATGTTGAGGGTCGAGATACTGTTTAGCCACGCGAAGGACATCGTCCTTCGTGACCTTTTCGATGGCTTTCGGATAGTTCGTAAAATAATCCAATCCCAGATTGTAGAACTCCACCTGTGCGAGGACGTTTGCGAGTTTGGCGCTTGAGTCGACCCGCAGAGGGAAGCTGCCGACGATGAAGGACTTCGCTTCATTGAGCTCCTGATCCGTGACCGGGGCGTCGCGTATCCCTTTGATCTCGGTCAGAACCCCGGTGATGGCCTGATTCGTGACCTCGGTTCTCGTCTGCAGACTGATGTAGAACGCGCCCGGCAGTAAGCGGGAATCGAACTGGCTCATGATACCGTAGGCCAGCCCCTGTTTGTCTCGAATGGATTCCATCAGGCGCGAGGAGAACCCGCCGGCGCCCAAAATGTAGTTCATGACCGTGACGGCGTAGTAGTCCGGATTCGTCCGGCTGATGCCGGTATGCCCCAGCACAATGGTCGATTGCGTGAGATCCTTCTCAATCAACTGCACCATTTTCCTGTCGATCGGCGTCGGCTTTTTGAGCTGGTAGGGCGAGGGCGAGCCCTTCTTCCATGAGCCAAAGTGGGTCTGAACCAACGCGGCTGCTTGTTCCTGCGTGAGGTCTCCGACAATGACCAGAATGGTCTGATTCGGCAAATACTCCCGCGCGTGGAACTGCTGGACATCGGCCACGGTGATTTTGTTCAACGTGTCCTCGGCGCCGTGCGCCGGCCAGCTATACGGATGGCCGTGAAAAATGAGTTGATGAAAGGCTTTCATGGCCACATTGCCGGGATCGTCGTCGTCACTGAGAATTTCACCGAGGATCTGGGTGCGAACCCGTTCGAACTCCTGTTTATGGAAGGCGGGATGTTGCAACACATCGGCGAGGAGGGCAAAGCCAAGGTCCGCGTCTTTCTTCAGCACGCGCGCAGATGCGGTGGTGAAGTCTTCTGCCGCATGGGCTTCAAGAGACCCTCCCACGAAATCGATCTGCTCAGCGATCTGGCGGGACGTTCTGGTCTGCGTACCTTCATCCAGGAGACTGGCCGTGAGATTGGCCAAACCCGCTTTGTCCGGCGGGTCTTGAGCTGATCCCACCTTAACCAAGGCATGGATCTCCACCGTTGGAAGAAAGTGTTGTTCAAGGAACAAGACGGTCATGCCGTTGGCCGTCACTGAGCGGGTCGGTACGATGTCGGCGGCTTGCCCCTGTGCGACTGGCATGGAGGCAACCAGCAAGAAGAGTCCGAGTAAGAGCCGCCCTCGTGAGTGATGGCGTTGGGATGCAGGTGAGGGTTGTCGTCGCGTCATCTGTCTGCTCACTGGTGCGGTTGGGCCGGTGACGCCGCTTGAGGTTGTGGGGGGAGCGGAATCAATGTTCCGGTTGTGCGCATATCGGCGGCGAGATATTGCGAGGCAACACGCTGGACGTCCTGTGGTGTGACGGCACGGGTGCGTTCGACGAACTGACTGACTTTGCGCCATCCAGCCCCGATCGTTTCAGCTTCTCCCAGCAGCATGGCCTGGCGAAAGTTGGAATCCTGTTCGAAAATGTGGGCCGCTTCGATTTGATTTTTTGCGCGTTGGAGCTCGAGTTCGCTGGGCGGTTCGGTCTGGAGCCGCTGAATTTCCTTTAGCACGGCGTCTTCCACGGCCTCCACCTTCTCGCCTGGTTTCACCACTGCATAAAAATAAAACAAGCCGGGGTCTGCCTGCATCAAGCCATAGTCTGCGCCCACAGCCAGGGCGGTCTTCTGTTCATAGACGAGACTTTGGTACAGACGCGCACTCTTTCCGTGGGACAAAATCGATTCGAGCACGTTCAAGGCGTAGGAATCATCGCTGGTGTAGTTCGGCACCCGGTACCCCATCATGACAAAAGGCACTTGGGCTTCGCGTTTCAGCAGAAACCGTCGCTCGCCGCGTTGCGGACCTTCGGTGACGGTCAGGGCTTTGGGCGAAGGACCTTTCGGAATCGGCTCAAAGAGTCTGGTGATCACCGGCAGAAGCTGGTCTGCCTTAATGTCGCCGACGACGAGCAGTGTGGCATTATTCGGTGAATAGTACGTGTCATAGTGGCGTTGGAGATCGTCCAGGCTCATGGCGTCGAGGTCTGAGAACCACCCGATGACCGGCCAATGATAAGGATGGCTCATGAAGGCTTGCGCGAAGAGCGTCTCGACGAGCGCGCCTTGAGGATCATCTTCATTGCGAAGCCGCCGTTCCTCCTTGACGACTTCCCGCTCGGTTTTTAATTCACTGGCATCGAAAATCAGCCCTTGCATCCGGTCTGCTTCGAGTTCGAGGGCCAGGGTCACGCGATCGGCCGCCAGGTTTTCAAAGTACGCGGTGAAATCCTGGCTGGTGAAGGCGTTGTCCATGCCGCCGTTTTTGCGGATGAGACGGGAAAAGGTTCCTTTGGGATATTTCGCGGTGCCTTTGAACATCATATGTTCGAGCATATGCGAGAGTCCCGCGCGGCCCATCACCTCATTGCGGGAACCGACCTTGTACCAGACTTGCACAGTTGCCACGGGCGCCTTCGGGACCTCTACGAGGATCACCTTCATGTCGTTGGAAAGCGTGAACTCTTTGGGCTCGACAGCATGGACGGCGGAACCCTGGCTCGCGAACCAGAGCATCGTCAGAAGCGAACAGGGGAGAATTGAACGGCGGAGAGGCGATGAACTGTGGGGTGTGCTCGGCTTAGGCATGTACGAAGATCATGCTAACAACGGGTCTGAATCTGTGTCAAGGCAACCGGGACCGGCTGCATCTCGATTCGTCCCAATTGGCCGCAGGCGCCCAGGACATCGCGACCGCGACTGCGACGCAGATACGCATCCACGTGGCCCCGGCGCAGGGTGTGCTGGAACATGTCGATGGCGGCATCCAACGGGCGTCGGTAGGGACTGCCGGGAAAGGGATTGAAGGCGATCAAGTTGACCTTGCAGCGAAGGCCGCGAAGCAGTTTGATCAATCGGATCGCATCCTCGGGCCGATCATTCACGTCCGCCAGCAGCACATATTCAAAGGTGAGGCGATCGCGCTCAGCAAGGGGATAGTCGCGGCAGGCGGCGAGCAGGGCCTGGAGCGAATGGAGCCGGTTGGCGGCCGGCATGATCTGATGGCGCAGTTCATCGGTGGTGGCATTTAATGAAATGGCCAGGTTGACCTTTAACGGAGCCACCTCTTTGATTCGCGACGCGAGTCCTGCGGTAGAAATGGTGATCCGGCGACCCGAAAACCCGAGACCCCACTTTTGGTTGGTCAGGCGTGTCACCGCGTCGGCCACGGCCTCGAGGTTCGCCAGCGGCTCGCCCATTCCCATGAACACCAGGTTCGTCAAGCGTTGGTTGGCTTCCAAATGGTCCTGCGTTATCAGGACCTGGTCGAGGATTTCATGGGCGCGCAAATTACGCGCGAGCCCCATCGTGCCAGTCAGGCAGAATCCGCAATCGAGTGTGCAGCCGACCTGCGTGGATAGGCACAGAGTGAGGCGGTCTTCATCGGGAATGAGGACGCACTCAATCTGCTTGCCGTCAGTCAGCGTCAGCACAAATTTTTTCGTGCCGTCCTGCGAGGCAAAGATCTGGACATCCGTGGCTCGCTCGATACTGCAGGTAGAGGTGAGGTACTCGCGATCCCTCTGCGAGAGGTTGCTCATCTCGGCAAAGTTGCGGACCCGTTCCTGGTAGAGCCAGCGAAGGATTTGAGCGGCGCGATAGGCCGGCCAGCCCAGCGAGGCCACGAATGCGGCCATGGCCGGTTCGGTCAATGCCAGCAGGTTATGACGTGTCGCAGTGTGCGAGACCATGACGGAGCCTAGCACAGGGAAAAAACTTGTGACAAGCAAGGCGAACCTGGTCGCGTTTATACGGCGTTACGCTATAATGGTGTCGGTTCACCTTCTGCTCAGGGGCATCGTGCGCGGACTTCCTTGGCGGACCAGCGTCGCAGCATTAGCCGTGTGTCTTTTTCTGTCGAGTGTGTTCTTGACGGCTACAGCTGAGTCCCCTCGCCCGTTGCCCGCTCTTCTTCCTGTCTGTGTTTCTCCCGAAGATTGCTTTCGTGCGGCCCTTGCCGTCAATGATCGAACCGGTTCCCCTGCCCAGCGGGAGCAGGCGACGGCGCTCAAAATCGACCAGCTTCGATCCGTGATGGACTTGTTTCCGTCAACCCCATGGGCTCAGCGAGCTCGGGTCCTATTGGGCGTCCTTCTCATTGAACGAGAACCGGGTGAGGCCACCAAACTCCTGCGGGCCGCTCAGCCGGAATTGCCCGTGATCGACGATTATTTGCGTCTCTGGATCGCGGAGTCGTTGTCGAAGCAAAACGAACCGATCCAAGCCGCTGAACTGCTGGAGACAATTCCCAAGATCGTGCCGGATTCCAATCTGATCGCAAAGGCCGCCTATCGCACAGGAGAGGCCTGGTACAGCGCGAATGTGTGTTTCCGCGCCGTGGACTGGTTGGAGCGCGCTGTGGCGCTCGCGGACAAGGATCAGGCTGCGCCGACAGCCTTGTCCCATCAGGCCGACTGTCACCTTCGCGAGAACCGGCTGCCGGAGGCCCGCACCGCACTGAAGCAGCTCTGGCTCCGGTATCCACAATCACCGGAAGCTCGTGAGGCGAAAACGCGATTGGAGGGCGGTCTGGCGGGCGAGTCTTGGCTGCCGACTGCCGAGGAGTATTTGATTCGAGCCCAGGCGTTTCTTGGACTCTCGATGCAAGCCGAGGCAGTGGAGGAATTGCGGCGGTTTCTCTCGCTGGCTCCCGGGCATACCCGCCGACCTGAGGCTCGCCTCAAGTTAGGGGTCGCCTATGTCCGCCTCAAACAATATGACCAGGCTCGCGAAACGTTCCGCGGCTTGGTGGCCGACCGGGTGCAGGAATCAGCGGAAGCTACGGTATGGTTGGCCCGGGTCTATTTGCGGCAAAGTCTTGGTGACAAGCTCATCGAATTGGCGCGATCGGCAGCCCAGGGCCCCCTGGCCGGTGACCAACGGGCGATGGTGCACCTGTTTGCCGGTGTGTGGTTGGAGGATCAGGGCAAGTTCGATGACGCGATCGGCATGTTCCGGCAGGTCGCGAAGCTGGGTGATTCAGCCAGTCAACGGGCTGAGGGCCTCTGGCGGGCCGGCTGGGCGCAATATCGGACTGCGCGATACAAGGATGCCGCTGAGACCTTTCGCGCCGTTGTTGAGCTGCACGTCAATGGTTTTGAACCTCAGGCGATGTATTGGGCCGCGAGAGCCGAGGAGCACGGGAAGAACGCGAACGTCGGAGAGCAGTATGCGCGGGTATGCCAGCGCCATGCCTATAGCTATTATTGCCAGCTCGCTGCACGACAAACATCGATACCGGCGAACCAGCCGGCAGTGGTGTCGGTTGTACGACCCGCGGCGGAAGACATCGAACGGTTGCCGGAGAACCGGCGTCCAGAAATCGAAAAACACCCGGTGTATCAGCGTGGAATCGAGCTGAAAATGCTGGGGTTTGCGCAAGATGCGGCGCGTGAACTTGGCGCGCTGACGGAGCAGTACAGCCGCGACCAGGATGTGCTGCTCGCCTTCTCAACAATGCTCAGTGAAGTGGGGGCCTACCATCCGGCCTTACGGGTTGCGAAAGTTCATTTTCGCGAGAAGCTCGAGCGAAGCGGGTTGCCGAACGGCACCGGCCTTATGGACGGTGGCCTATCCCACTGGCCTCGTTCCGACGATTGCCGCCCAGGGGGTGACCGGCGTCGATCCCTATCTGGCCGCCGCTATCATCCGTGAGGAAAGCCAATACGATGAAAAGGCGGTGTCAGTGGTGGGGGCCGTTGGCTTGATGCAGCTCATGCCGGTGACAGCCAATGCGGTCGCGCAACGGCACGGATTCCCCTCGGTCGGGAGGGAGGACTTGTTTGACCAAGAGACGAATATCCGCCTTGGGGTGCGCTATCTGGGGCAATTGATCGAGCAGTTCGGCGGCAATCTTGCGCATGCGGTTGCGGCCTACAATGCCGGGCCGATTGCCGTGAACAATTGGATCGCTGTACATCGGGGACGTGATCAAGACGAGTTCGTGGAGCTCATTCCCTACCAGGAAACGCGACTATATGTGAAGCGGGTCTTACGCAGTTACGGAGAATATCGCCGGCTCCACGGCGCGTCATGACGGGGACCGGTTTTCTTGACAAGGGGGCATGAACTTTCTATATTTCGCCCCCATTAACCACCATGTGCGACCATCACTTTGAATAATGAGGACATACCATGACTTTAGATCGTCTCGATGCGCTGGAAATTCGGATTCGTGATCTCGTGAAGCTGGTGCAGGATCTCAAGCGGAAGAACACGTCGTTGGAGGATGAGCTTCGTCTCGCGCGTGAACGGGTTGCGGTGCGCGATGACGAAAATCGGCGCTGGGAGCAGGAGCGTCTGGATATCAGGTCCCGGATCGAAAAAGTGCTTGGCGAAATTGATCTGTTGGAGTGCCTGGATGAACCCAAGGAGGTGGCGTTTGACTAAAACCATTGACGTGGAGATCTATGGCCAACGGTATGCCGTGAACGGCGAGGCCGACGAATCCTACGTGAAGCAACTCGCTGACATTGTTGATAAACAAATGAAACAGGTGGCGGCCGGTATGCGGTCGGCCACCCCGGCCAAATTGGCCGTTCTTGCCGCCTTTAATCTGGCCCATGAATTAATGGAATCGGAGCGGAGGTTTCGGCAGGATGAAGCCGATGCCGACCGCCGCGTGGCCTCTCTCATGGAGTCGATCGATCAGCAGATGCCGTCCATCTTATCGCGGTGAGTTTCACCTTGCTTTCACTGCACTCCTTTGTTATCGTTTCTTCGTTGTGTTGACCTGAGCGTCAACAAGAGCAGGAGAGGAAAGGACGCTTCGAATAAGGACGGAAAATCTGACGACGGTTTTTGAGCTCTAAACATATGGAATCGCTGGTTTTTGTTCTGTTGTTCAGTGTGGTCGTGATTGCATGGATGAGTCAGGGGGCTCGGCCCTGTGTGCCCGTGCAACAGGTGCGTCATCAACCAACACCGATGTTGGAGGACCAGAGGCTCACCAGGATCTGGGGGCACTCCCCGTGGCTTGAATATGCAACAGTTCGAACAAGGCGGGTTAGGTCTGCTCGCGTGCGAGCTGACTTAAGAAACGATCTAGGTCGAGGCCGACCACGCCTCTATTTGGACTAGCGACGGCGATTCCGCACTTCATTTTCTACTGGCTCAAGTAGTCAGGTTCCTTCCTGTCCAGCTATTCCTTCGCTTCCTGCTCTCCTTTACCACTGGCTGCGATCATTTGCAGGGTGACAGTATGCCTGTCCCACTGCCGTAAGGGAGGTGGTTCCCATTTCTCTCAGCGTTGTTGCGTACATTATTATCGGGTTAGTTGGAGCGGTCCTGGGCGCCGGTCTGTATGAAGTGCTACGTCGCCGGTCTGCCGTCGCGCGTCGGGCCGAGGCTGAGGACCAGTCAGCACAGATCGTGCAGTCTGCCCAGCGTGAAGCGGAAAACCTCGTGAAAGAGGCCAAGCTTGAAGCCAAAGACCTCGTCTTTCAAGCGCGAATCGAGCTGGAAAAAGAACAGAAAGCGAAGCTCGCTGAAGTCTCGAATGTGGAGCGGCGGGTGTCCCAACGTGAAGAGGGGCTGGATAGGAAGATCAGCCTGCTTGAGAAGCGGGATCAGGATGTGCTCAAGCGGGAGCAAGAGCTGCTCAAGCGGGAAGAGGGGCTTGTGCAGAAGGATGCGGCCTGCGCACAGGCGCTTAAGCAGCATCGCGAAGCGTTGGAGCGGGTGGCCGGACTCACTGCCGAAGAAGCCAAGCGGCAGCTGATTCAGGAGATGGATAGTCAGGCCCGTTTGGAAGCTGCCGGTTTAGCGAAGCGTCTGCTCGAGGAGGCGAAAGAAAACGCCGACCGTGAAGCGCGGGAGATCATTGCCTCTTCAATCCAGCGCGTCACGCGTGATTATGTGAACGAGGCCACTATTTCGGTGGTGCCGATTGCCAATGATGCCATGAAGGGCCGGATTATCGGCCGTGAAGGGCGGAACATTCGCGCTATCGAGGCGGCCACCGGCATCGATCTCATTATCGATGAAACGCCGGAAGCCGTGATTATCTCAGGCTTCGACCCCCTGCGCCGCGAGATTGCCAAGGTGTCGCTCGAGCGGCTCATGCACGATGGCCGGATTCATCCGACCCGCATTGAGGAAATCGTCGAAAAGGTAAAGGTCGATATCGAGAAGCTCATGATCGAAGAGGCGGAAAAGGTCATCTTCGAGGTCGGCTTGTCTGATTTTCATCCCGAGTTGGTCAAGGTGCTGGGGCGGCTCAAATATCGAACGAGCTATGGACAGAACAATTTGTACCATGCGCGGGAGGCGGCCTACATTTGCGGGATCATGGCCTCCGAACTGAAGCTCGATGTGAAACTCGCCAAGCGAGGGGCGCTCTTGCACGATATCGGCAAAGCGGTGAGTCACGAAGAAGAGGGCCCGCATGCCATGTTGGGCGCGGAGATCGCCAAGAAATACGGCGAAAACGCCAAGGTGGTCAATGCCATTGCAGCGCACCATGAGCAGGTGGAGCCTATTTGCCCCGAGACCGTGCTGGTCGCGGCGGCAGAAGCGCTCTCGGCAGCGCGGCCCGGCGCTCGTCGTGAAGCGTTGGAATCCTACGTGAAGCGGTTAGAAAAACTGGAGTCGCTGGCGACCGTTCACAAGGGCGTACAGAAGGCGTATGCCATTCAGGCTGGACGGGAAATTCGCGTGATCGTCAAGCAGGAAGATCTCTCGGACCCAGAATGTTTTCAGCTTTCCCGGGATCTGGCCAAGAAGATCGAACAGGAGCTGACCTACCCGGGACAAATCAAGGTCACGGTGATCCGGGAGAGCCGGTTCGTCGATTTTGCGAAGTGAGCGACAGCGTATGAAAGTACTGATGATCGGAGATATCATGGGCGAGCCCGGACGACGGTCCGTGGCTCGTCTCCTGGCGAAACTCATTGCCAACCACTCGATCGATGTGGTGGTCGGCAACGGTGAGAATGTGGCCGGTGGATTCGGCATTACGCCTGATCTGGTGGATGATCTCTTTGACCTCGGGGTCTCGGTCATCACCACAGGGAACCATGCCTGGGATAAGAAGGAGATTCTGGACGTGTTTCCTCGCGAGCCTCGTCTTCTCCGACCGGCTAACTATCCGGCAGGGGTGCCCGGGCGGGGCAGTTACATCTTCACGACGCCTGGGGGGGAGTCGCTGGGGGTTCTTCATCTTATGGGGCGGGCGTTTATGCCGACTATCGATTGCCCGTTTCAAGTCGCAAAGCGAGAGGTCGAGCGACTCAAGTCGCAAGTATCAGCCATCGTGGTTGATATGCATGCCGAGGCCTCGTCTGAGAAGATGGCGATGGGGCACTACCTTGATGGCCTGGTGACGGTAGTGGCGGGAACTCATACGCATGTGCAAACGGCGGACGAGCAAATTCTTCCCAAGGGAACGGCCTACATCACCGACATTGGCATGACCGGTCCATTGCATTCGGTGATCGGCATTAAAAAAGAGCTCGCGATTGAGAAGTTTCTCACGGGGATGCCGCGCCGGTTTGAGGTGGCGTCGGGACCGACAGTGTTCTGCGCCGTGCTCATTGACCTGGATGCCACACTCGGCAAAGCGGTGTCCATCGAACGTATCCGAGTGATGGATTGATCTGCCTCCTGAAGCATTCCCCTCCGCTCGGTGAGCCATGACCGGGCACAACCTTGCGCTGCCATTGCTGCTGTCCGTGTCCGATGTGACCCGACTGATCCGGGATTCTCTGGAAGAGCAATTTCAGGATGTCTGGATCGAGGGCGAAATCTCGAATCTTCGTGCGCCCTCTTCCGGTCACCTCTACTTCACGTTGAAAGACAGTCAAAGCCAACTTCGCGGCGTGCTGTTTCGGTCCGGAGCCTTGCGGCTCCGGTTTGCCCTGCAGGAAGGCTTGGCCGTCATCGCCCGCGGGCGCATCTCGGTGTACGAGCCCCGTGGCGAGTATCAATTGATTGTTGACTCGCTCGACCCCAAGGGTGTCGGTGCGTTTCAACTGGCATTCGAGCAACTCAAGGAGCGGTTGTCCCGGGAGGGGTTGTTCGATGAGGCGCGCAAACGGAGGTTGCCGTCGTTTCCCGCGACGGTCGGCGTGGTCACCTCGCTGACCGGGGCGGCGATTCGCGATATTGTGGCCGTGCTTCGCCGCCGTTGTCCCACGGTCAATATTCTCATTGCCCCGGTTCCGGTTCAGGGCGATGGCGCCGGGACGTCTATCGCCGAGGCAATTTGCGCGTTGAGTGAAATGCCGCAGGTGGACGTGCTGATTGTCGGACGGGGCGGCGGGGCGTTCGGAAGATTTGTGGGCGTTCAACGAAGAGGCGGTGGTTCGCGCCATCGCTCGATCCAGGGTCCCCGTGGTCTCGGCTGTGGGGCATGAAATCGATGTGACGCTCTCGGATTTTGCAGCGGACCATCGTGCCCCCACGCCTTCGGCGGCGGCTGAGGCGGTGGTGCCCGTGTTGGCCGAGATCATGGAACGGCTGGATGAATTGATCCGGCGGTTACGCCGTATTGTGGACACCATGCTCCTGATGCAGCGGCACCGGTTTGAGCGATCGCTCAGCGTGTTGGGAGAGACACGCTATCGGATACAGGCGCAGGCCCAACGGCTCGATGAATTGCAAGATGGATTAACTCGCATCTTGACCGAGCAACTGACGGTACTTCAGCGTGAATTGATGGAGCGCCGGCATGTTCTGCTTGCGCAGGGACCGCACAACCGGATTGAACGGTTCTTGGTGGTCATTCCCCAGCTTTGTAAGCGCTTAGAGCAGGAGGCTCGCCGGGGGCTCATCTCCAGACGGCAGTCGTTGGCGATGCAGATGACAGCACTCGATGCCCTGAGCCCGCTAGCCATTTTGCAGCGCGGGTTCAGTATCGTTCACACCCTGTCTGATCGGAAGGTCTTGCGACGGGCCTCCGATGTGGCAGTCGGGGAGGCCGTTCAGGTGACACTCGCCGAAGGACAATTGGTCTGTCAGGTCGAGAAGGTCGTGCCCTCGTCGATATCTTGACCCGACCCGGAGCGCAAGCAATAATGTTTCCATTGGTGGATGAGCAAAGGGAGTTGTCGTGGCTGCCGTGAAATTCGAATACGCAATGGCGAGATTGGAGACGATCGTCGCCGAACTTGAAAAGGGAGACCTTCCTCTCGACGATTCGCTGAAGATTTTCGAGGAAGGGATTCGGTTGTCCAAGACCTGCCTCAAGATGCTGGAGGACGCCGAACGGAAGGTGGAGATTCTGGTGCAAGAGAAAGACGGCAAAAAGCGCATTCAAGCGTTTTGTCCCGGTGAGGATGAGTTGGAGAACCCACAGTAGTCGTCTTGCTCTACGCGGGCCACGCTGTGGCTTGCCCATCATCGTCGAACGTCCCTTCACACGTATGACCCACAAACTTCGCCCAGAACGGGAACGGCTTGATCGTGCCTTGGTCAGCCGAGGGCTTGTGCCCAGTCGGGAGGATGCGGCTAGACTAATCCTGGCTGGCCTTGTCCGTGTGGATGGCGTCGTCGTCGACAAGGCGGCAAAACCGACAATGCCCGGTGCGCTGGTCGAGGTGACCGGGCCTGGATCTCCCTACGTGGGCCGCGGGGGAGAAAAGCTGGCCGGCGCCTTGGATCAGTTTCAGATCGATCCGAGTGGAATGGTATGTTTCGATGTGGGGTGTTCTACCGGAGGTTTTACCGACTGTCTTTTGCAGCGAGGTGCCACGCGTGTGTATGCAGTCGATGTAGGGTACGGTCAGTTTGAGTGGCGGCTTCGGCAGGATCCGCGCGTTGTTCTTATGGAGCGGACCAACGTGCGGTATCTCAAGCCGGGTGCGATTGTGGAACCGATCGATCTGATCGTGATCGACGTCTCCTTCATTTCACTCACGCTGGTGTTGCCTGCGGTCGTCTCCCATCTTGCCGCGTCCGGTTCCATTATCACGCTGATCAAGCCGCAATTTGAGGTGGGGAAGGGACTCGTTGGCCGTGGAGGGATTGTACGGGATGATGGATTGCGGGAGTCGACGGTGGAAAAAGTGCTGTGTTGCGCGGTGCAACTCGGCTTGCAGTTGGCGGGCCGCATGGACTCTCCGATCCAAGGTCGCAAAGGTAATCGCGAATTCCTTGCCTGGTTTCAGCGGAAAATATGAATTCGGCCCATGGGCCATCGCGGTGGGAGCCCCGCCAGGTGACTTCAACTTGGGGGCAGGACGAAAATACTTTGAGGAATCTGGCAGAAGGTGTAGGCTGAGTTCCATGATGCAGTGCGGGTGCTGTTGGTGCGGCAGATGAAGGAGAGGCGAAGAGACGTATGAAAGTCTTGGTTACCGGAGGGGCTGGATTTATCGGATCACACGTTGTGGATCGGTTGCTTCAAGAGGGGCACGACGTTGTGGTGGTCGATAATCTCATAACGGGCAAGCGCAAAAACGTTCCCAAGGCGGCGCAGTTCTACAAACTCGACATCGAGAATCCCAAACTGGAGCGGGTATTCCGCAATGAGCGGCCCTCGGTGGTCTTTCATCTGGCGGCCCAGATGAACGTTCGACGGTCGGTCGAAGATCCTCTGTTCGATGCCCAGGTCAATGTGCTGGGGACGCTGAACGTCCTGGAGCAAGCATCCAAGCACGGTGCGCGAAAGGTCATCTTTTCGTCATCCGGGGGAGCAATTTACGGAGAGCAACTGGCCTTTCCTGCGCCGGAAACGCATGTGACGCAACCACTGTCTCCCTATGGGATCAGTAAACTCTGTGGCGAACATTATCTGTCCTACTATCACCGTATGAGCGGCATTCAGGTGGTGAGTTTACGGTATGCCAATGTGTATGGACCTCGCCAGGATCCTGAAGGGGAAGCGGGCGTCGTGGCTATTTTCATTCAGAAAATGCTACGCGGGGAGCAGGCAGTGGTGAATGGGAATGGTCGTCAGACTCGTGACTTTGTCTTCGTGGAAGATGTCGTGGAGGCAAATCTAATGGCGATGGGTCCTCAGGTGGAGGGCGTGTACAATGTGGGGACCGGCATTGAGACCTCGGTTAGTGACCTGTTCCGAATCGTCGTCGACCTGACCAAAGTGGAATTTAAGGAAGTGCATGGTCCGGCCAAACGGGGTGAGCAGGCGAGAAGCGTCATTGACTGCGCAAAACTCCAGCGCACACTCGGGTGGGAGCCGAAGGTCGATCTGCGAGAAGGGTTGCGACGAACGGTGGAGTATTTCCGAGATGGCCTCGGCTAGCCTCTCGAGCTAGTACCGAGGAACGGACGAATCTACCTGGACAGACCAGGCGTCGATCCCCCCGATTAGATTTTTTACGTTTCCAAATCCTTGCTGTAAGAGAAAGCCCGTCGCATCCGCGCTTCTCATCCCGTGGTGGCAGACAGCGACTATCTCTGAGTTGCGATCTAATTTTCCTAGGGACTGTTGGAGCGTGGCCAGCGGCACGAGGACAGACCCTTCCAGCTTGGCAATGGCGTATTCCCAGGGTTCGCGAACATCGACGAGCACCAGTTTGTCGCCTTTATCCAGCCTCGACTTGAGTTCTGTGGGTGTAATAGTAAAGCTCATCAACATACCTCCATCTGGACTAGTTGATTCGGATCATAAGGAGGCAGAAAAAGGGGTGTCAACCCTGGTCTGGCATTGATGAGGATTGCCTCTCAAGGTTAGAAGGTTTCAGTCCGAACTAGAGGAGTGACCTCAGCGTAGCAGGCCTTCATGTTCAAGGCGTAGGGGCACGGAAAATCCTGCATCGTAGGATGGCCGTTTTTTGTTCTTCTGTGCAATTCCTGCTGGGGTTGGTGGAGAGATTGTACGAGAAAATGTGGATAAACAGCCTGTAAGCCGTTGATTTGCATAAGTGCGTTGGTGTTTGGTGGTGGGTATGGGCACGCAAATTGCTTAAGCAGGGGAGGGACGTGGACGCGCAAGGTTCTGAGATCGTCGTATTCGTCACTGCCTCGTCAAATCAAGAAGCAGAAAAACTTGGACGAATGATCGTCGAATCCAGATTTGCCGCCTGCGCGAACGTCGTGAGCGGGATTCGCTCAATTTTTCGATGGGACAACCAGATCAGTGTCGAGAATGAATGTCTGATGATCATTAAAACGACCATGCAGCGTTATTCAGAGCTGGAAGCCTTAATTCGGCAGCACCATAGCTATTCGGTCCCCGAAATCATCGCGTTGCCGGTCGTTGCGGGCTCAGTTTCCTACCTGAACTGGATTAGGGATGAAACTTCTAAGTAGTGGATTCTAATATGTTAATTTTTGAAAACAAGGGTTGACCACCGGGCTTGAGATGGGTACACTGCGGAAGTCGGTGGTTGCAGTTCTGAAGTTGAATCCGTGAAGGGGAGAGCAGCCTATGAGCCAACAAACGGCTGAAACAAGTGATGCCTACACTGTCGTGGTGTTTCGAGGGTCTTCCTCCAAGCCGCTACGGTTTAGTTTCCCACGGAAATTCGTCCGCAAGCTCTTGATCCTCGCTGCAATTTTGATTGTGGCCGATCTGCTCGTTGTATCCCATTATGTAATTCGAACCGGAGAAGTCTGGCAATTATCGGCTTTTCGGGCTGAGGCTATGGGTGCCCGAGAGCAAACTGCAGCCTTTTCTTCCGCCATCGATGATTTGAAAAAGAGACTTTCGGCCATGGGAGAGGTCAATCAACGGCTTCGAGTGATGCTGGGAATCGATACGACCAAGCCTGCCGGTGACCTTGCTAATGGGCGGGGTGGTGAGGATGGTCCGTTGCCGGATGGAAAGAGTAATGTACCAGGGAATGGGCAGGCTGCCTCAGGACTGGAGTCTCGGCAGCAGGTATCGGAGCTGCGGGAGAGTAACCAGTCCGACCCGGATTTCTCTACAGAGAGCATCGAAGAGGTGACCCAGCAGGTTCGTGAAAGCCTGGAAGCCCTCGTCCGGGAAGCCACACAGCAAGAAGAGGCGCTTCAAAACCTAACCCAGGTTGCCGAGCAGCGTTCGACCCAATGGGCATCTACGCCATCGATCTGGCCGGTTCGCGGTTGGGTCACTTCAGGTTTTGGCCCTAGGGTCTCGCCGTTCACCGAGAAGCCGGCCTGGCATGATGGGCTCGATATCGGTGCACAGGCGAACTCCCCGGTTCAGGCTCCGGCCCTTGGTCGCGTAGTCACTGTGGCATTTGATTCCAAAATGGGCAATATGGTGAAGCTGGATCACGGGTATGGCATTGAGACCGTGTACGGGCATCTTGCCAAGTCCCTCGTGAAAGAGGGGCAGCGCGTGAAGCGCGGAGACGTAGTGGCTCTCGTAGGGACCACCGGCCTTTCGACCGGGCCACATCTCCACTACATGGTGAAGAAGAACGGCCAGGCGCTTGATCCGACAAAGTTTATCCTTGATTAGACATTCTGCACCAAGTCTCTGCTTCACTTAGCGCTTCTCCTTGTAGGTTCCACACTTCTCTACTGCATCTTCTCCGCCGCGGGGTTGGTTCTTCGCTCCACCGCATCCCTCCATGTTGTGCTTCTCTAATCCGCGAGGACGCGTGGTATACTGCGCGTCCTCTGAGGATGTTCACGCTGGGGAGATATGTATGATATGACCGACTTGGAAATCGCCCGTTCTGTCTCTCACAAACATATTTTCGAGGTCGCCCAGACATTAGGCATCCCTTCCGAAGACCTCGTCCCTTACGGCCGGTACAAAGCCAAGATCGCCGCCAACTTTGCGGCGCGGGCGAAGAGTCGACCGCTCGGGCGGTATATCCTCGTGACGGCCATTAATCCCACTCCGCTTGGCGAAGGCAAGACGACAACTTCTGTGGGATTAAGCATGGGGTTGTGCCGATTGGGGCACAACGCTGCGGTGACGTTACGGCAACCTTCCCTCGGGCCGGTCTTTGGTATCAAGGGTGGCGGGACTGGTGGAGGGCGCGCCCAGGTCTGGCCCATGGAGGATATCAATCTGCATTTCACCGGCGATGCGCATGCCGTCTCTGCAAGCCATAATCTGCTCTCGGCCTTTGTGGATAACCATCTCTTCCAGGGCAATGCGCTCAAATTGGATCCGCAACGAATCAGATGGCCCCGCACCCTGGGGGTGAGTGACCGAGCGCTCCGTCACATCGTATTAAATGCGGATGCAGGGCCGCGACCTGGGCAGTTTGTCATCACCGAGGCATCGGAGATCATGGCGGTATTGGCTTTGGCTAGGGATCAGAGCGAGCTGCGCCAACGCCTCGGCAGAATCATGGTCGGTCTGACGGAGAGCGGTGCCATGACCACTGCCGAGGCATTCGGTTGCGCCGGTTCAATGGCCGTATTGCTGAAGGATGCCCTCTTACCGAATCTTGTGCAGACCTTGGAAGGTACACCCGCGTTTGTGCATGCCGGTCCCTTCGGCAACATCGCTCATGGGAATTGCTCCGTCGTCTCGGATCAGTTGGCATTGCGATGCGCGGATTACGTCATTACGGAAGCGGGTTTCGGCAGCGATTTAGGTGCCGAAAAGTTCTTCAACATCAAATGTCGCGCATCGGGTCTGCGGCCAGACGCCGGAGTGGTTGTGGCAACGTTGCGCGCCCTTAAGCTCCATGGAGGAGGAGGCATCGTAAAATCAGGGACACCGTTGCCGCCAGGGCTGACGGAAGTGAACCCGTCCGCGCTCGAAAAAGGATTTGCCAATCTCGAACAACACATTGCCAATGTGCGCTCGCACGGAGTGCCGGTGGTGGTGGCCGTCAATGCGTTCACAGATGATTCGCCCAAGGAGTTGGAGTGGGTCTGCGAGCACGCGTTGGCTGCAGGCGCCGCCGCGGCCGCTGTGTCGACTCATTGGGCCGAGGGTGGGAAAGGAGCGGAGGAACTGGCCCGGGCAGTCGTCAAGGTGGCGGCGCAGGGATCACAGTTCACGCCTCTCTATGATGTGACCTGGCCCATCAAGAAGAAAATCGAGACCATTGCGACCAGGATATACGGCTCGGCCGGTGTGTCATATTCGCCTCAGGCGGAGAAGGATATCGAATTGGCGGCGCGATTGGGTTTCGAGCAGCTGCCTATCTGTATGGCCAAGACGCCCCTGTCGCTCTCTCACGACCCGGCCCTCAAAGGGCGGCCATCCGGGTTTACGGTGCCTATTCAAGAACTGCGAATCCTGTCCGGTGCGGGCTTTCTCACAGCGGTATGTTCGGGCATTCAACTCATGCCCGGGCTGCCGAAAAGGCCGGCCGGCGAGCGCATCGATATCGATCCCCGGTCTGGTGAGATCGTCGGGCTGGCGTGATGTCGCTTAGCGTTGCTTGAGAAACCGGAAGTATTCAGAGTCGGGACTGACGAGGATCGTGGTCTTGTCTTTGAGGGTTTTGCGATAGGCTTCCATCGTCCGGGTAAACTCAAAAAAATGTGGGTCCTGGCGGTAAGCGTCTGCGTAGATTTTGAACGCTTTAGCATCGCCGCCGCCACGAAGTTCCTCTGATTCGCGATAGGCTTCGGCAAGGATAATTTCCCGATCCTTTTCGGCATCCGATTTGATCTTCTGCGCCTCTTCCGCGCCTTCAGCTCGATATTGCTTGGCTTGCCGTTCTCGTTCGGCCTGCATGCGTGAAAAGACGGCTTTCTCGTTTTGTTCGGGCAGGTCTGCCCGCTTGATCCGCACATCCTGAATCTCAATGCCGTACGCCGAAGCCTTTTCATTCGCGCGTTGTGTGACCACGGCCATCAGTTGTGCCCGGGCCGACGACACAATTTCCGCCAATTCATGACGGCCCAGCTCGACACGCAATTCCGAATAGATGATGTCATGCAAGCGCTGCAGCGCGCCACGCTGGCTTTGGAACGCTTGGTAGACCTTGAGCGGATCCGTGATGCGCCATTTCGCAAAGTTGTCCAGCAGGAGGGTCTTTTTATCCTGCGTGATCACGTCCTGGGCGTTGGAATCATAATCCAGCAGTCGCTTATCGAAATAGGTGACTTCTTCGATGAACGGCACTTTCAGGTACAGCCCGCCTTCGGTGACATTGCGGACCGGCTTGCCGAGCTGGACCACGATGGCATTTTGGGTGACGTCGACAATGTAGAAGGGGGAAGCGCCAAGAATCAGCAAGCCAATGACGATTCCGACAAATGCGACCCCAAATCCCTGCTTGCTCATGGCGTACGCTCCTGCGTCGCACCGGTGGCGGCTGATTTGTTGAAACGGTCTAACGGGAGGTATGGCAGGGTTCGCTCTCCCCCTTTGCCATCCAGCACGAACTTGTCGATGTGAGGAAGTACGTCTTCAAGCGTCTCGATGTAGATTCGCTTGCTGATGATGTCTTTCGACTGGTTGTACTCTTTGAGGGTGGCAAGGAAGCGATTGGTTTCTCCCTGGGCGCGATTCAATCTCGCCTGCGCATACCCCTTGGCTTGATTCACCAATTGCGCCGCCTCTCCCTTTGCTTTTGGGGTGATGTCGTTTCGATACCCCTGCGCCTGGTTGATCAATTTTTCACGATCTTCCTTGGCATTGGTCACGTCTTTAAACGCCGCGGCGACGGCTTCGGGGGGATCGACGTCCTGCAATTGGACGGCGGCCACCTGCACGCCGGTCTTGTACTCATCCAGAATGTGCTGGAGCAGCTCCTGGGTGTCATGTTGAATCTGTGCTTTGCCGGTGGTCAGGGCTTCGTCGATTTTGCTCTTCCCGATGACCTCACGCATGGAGGCCTCAGCCGCCTTGCCGATCGTATCGTCGATGTCGGCGACATTGAACAGATACTCGCGTGAACTTTTGATCTTATATTGAACGATGAACTCGATGGCCAGGATGTTCATATCGCCGGTCAGCATCAAGGCTTCCTGCGGAATCATCTGCTGACGACCCTGCCGGTCGGTACGAAACCCTATTTCCACCCGGTGCAATTTCGCCACTTTGGGTTGCAGCACGCTTTCGACCACCGGAATCTTCATGTGCGGGCCTGGCTCAACGACTCGAACCGGAATACCGAACCGTTTGACGACCCCTTCTTCATCGGGGGCCACAATGAACGCGCTTTGCCAGATGAGGAAGACGGTGAAGGCGACGAGAAGGAGATTGCGAAATCCGCCGGTGGGGAGCAGGTTGCGGAGTTGGCCTTGAGCTTGCTTGAAAGCCTGATCCAAATCGTCGCCCTTTTTACTCCAAGGATCTTTGGGGTCCCAGACCATCGTGCAGCTCAATTCTGTAAGTGGTGGCAATGACGCTCGCGGGCCACCATAGCAAAGTGAGTCTCCGTGAGCAACACCTATAACGGCGTCAAACAGTGCCTGTTTGACGCATCAAAAGTTATTGATGTATAGTGCGGTCATGAAAGAGAACACGCTGATGAATCCGGCCCGAACGGTCGAGTTGTTTCACGCGCTGGCGGATCAGACCAGGTTGCAGATTCTGGACGAACTGAAAGCCGGCGAGCGATGTGTCTGTGAGCTCATGGATTGTCTCGAAGCCGCGCAATCACGGCTCTCCTTTCATTTGAAGGTCTTGAAGGACGCGGGAATAATCACGGATCGACGTGAGGGCCGATGGATGTACTATGCCGTGAATACCGAGGCCTTCGCCGAACTTGATGAGCTCGTCGATTCTTTTAAGCAAACCAAACGGTCACGTCGCACGACCGCGCGCTGCTGATTTTTTTGCGCCCAACATATCAATAACAATTGATTAATAAGAGGAGGCTTGAGCATGGACCCACAAGCGATTCGTGAATTGGTCAAGGAAAAGTACGGTGAAGCGGCGGCACGCGCGAAGACTGGAGGCAGTTCCTGCTGCGGGGCTTCACCTGCGCTGATGAATGTCGATCCGATTACCTCCAATCTGTATTCAGACCAGGAATGCGAAGGGGTGCCAGCGGACGCCGTCGCAGCATCACTGGGTTGTGGGAATCCCACGGCCCTGGCTGAGCTTCAGGCCGGTGAAACGGTGTTGGA
Organism: Nitrospira sp.; assembly: GCA_049840695.1. Taxonomy (GTDB): domain Bacteria; phylum Nitrospirota; class Nitrospiria; order Nitrospirales; family Nitrospiraceae; genus Nitrospira_A. The sequence continues at coordinate 75,572 of JASGJV010000029.1, read as the reverse complement.
TCTGGGCTCTGGCGGTGGCATCGACGTGTTGCTCTCCGCCAAGCGAGTCGGGCCGGAAGGCAAAGCCTATGGGCTCGATATGACCGACGAGATGTTGGCGTTGGCCAGGGAAAATCAGCGTACGGCCGGCGTGGAGAATGTCGAGTTTCTGAAGGGCGAAATCGAAAACATCCCGCTGCCCGACCGTTCCGTGGATGTGATCATCAGCAACTGCGTGGTGAACTTGTCCGGGGAAAAAGAACGTGTGTTGGCCGAGGCGTTTCGCGTTCTGCGCCCGGGAGGACGTCTGGCATTGTCGGACATTGTTGTGCGAGGGGCGATACCATCGGAGATCCGAAAGAATCTGGAATTGTGGGCTGGTTGTGTCGCGGGGGCATTAGAAGAGACGCAGTATCGGGATTTGTTGCGCCTAGCAGGTTTTACCGAGATCGGAATTGAACCAACGCGCATCTATCAGGCTGCAGACGTGAAGGACCTGCTGGTCGGCGCGGACCTTTCCAGCGACCAGCTCGTGGCGCAGGCAGAGGGCAAGTTTATGAGCGCGTTTATTCGGGCAAGGAAGCCGATAAACACGATCTAACTTCTATGTGATGGACAACACGACACGCCGGGCTGCAGGGTGTGCACCCACTGGGGACATCGGTTCTAAGGAGTTCGGCCTATGAAGGCTCGCGTGTTATTCCTCTGTGCCGGCAACTCCGCGCGCAGTCAGATGGCGGAGGGATGGTTGCGGCATCTGGCAGGTGATCAGTTTGAGGTGTTCAGTGCGGGCACTCATCCGGTCGGCTTGAATCCAGGATCAGTCGAAGCGATGGCTGAAGTTGGTATCGATATCTCACATCATCGATCTAAAACCGTGGGCGCATTCATGACGCAACCGATTGACCATGTCATCACAGTCTGTGATCGAGCCAAAGAGTCCTGCCCGACTTGGCCGGCACCTACCCATCTGCTGCATTGGAGTTTCGACGATCCGGCCGCAGTTGCTGATGCAAGCGAACGGCGAGCATCGTTCCGACGCGTGCGCGACGAAATCGCTGCTGCGGTTCGCGAGTTTCTCGTTGCAACGAAAGGGTAAACACGGAGTCAGCGTCTGGAGTCTGGACCGACACGACGTTCCAGCTCCGAGACGCGCGTTTCCAAGCGTTTCATGATCTCCATGAGGCGTGTGTGTGTGTCAACGGTTGAAGGGGGTACGTCGTCGGTGGCTGATGAGAGCGTCTTGCTGGAGGCTTCAGGCAATGAGCCGCTGCCTGTGCGATCAGTAAGCGCCTGATTCATGCGCTCGAGTTCGGCAATACGGCGCTTGAGATCCGCAATGGCCTGGAGGTCGGTCTGATTGTTCGTAGCATTGGGATGAGAGCTCAAGACACCCTGTTTCTCTCCTGTCACATGAGTAGGCGTCGCGAGAAAGTCCTGGTAAGCGATCGACAAAGCTCGTTCCGGGTATCGGGTAAGACTCCCTGATCGAGATTGAGTTTGGTAGGTCGGCTCCTGAAAGAACAGCGCGAAATCCTGCTCGCCAATTGACACGCAAGGGGATTGCCGCACGTATCGCAAGGTTTCTCTCACGTCGCTCAGGCGGTCGGTGGCGCCGACATCGGATAGGGTTGTACGCACGGGAAGTCTGAAATTGAACAGGGCAACCGACAACACTGCGCCCCGTATGGACAATGCGCCGGAAGTCACTGTACTTCGCGCCTCGGATGCCGGTTTGGTGAGCAGAAATACCACAGACTCTTCGGGCGCAGACTGTGCAAATGCCTGCTGAATAGGCGGAATCAGCTGGTCGAGCTCAGCGTCATCAAAAAGTCGTGGCGTTCCGGGAGCTTGTACAAACGAGCTTAAGAGCCCGACCTTTTCGCGGGCGAGCAACGAGCCTAGGAGCGTTCGTATCTGCGGCCCACTGAGTTGGATTGGGTGGGAGGACGGCGTTCCTTCCGTGCTGCCTGCACAGGCCTCCAACGTGTCCAGCCGAATGAGGAGTTCATCCACGTCCTGGATTACTCTTGGTGCCGGGCCCGTCGTGACGCAGCCGCAGATTAGGACAGCGAGAACGATGGCACCGGCAATCTGGACCGTGCGGTTCTTTACCATGTGGGCATGAGACCATGCAGAGGGCGACACGTCACGCCTGATTCGTCGAGATAAAGGTCAATTGTTCGTTCACCCCGGACAGGGTTCCAATTTTTCTAATGCCTGCCTTGGTTCCCTTGTAATATGGGATTGTGGTCGCCGGATCGACATAATCAGTCGTCAGACTGTTCAGCCAACCTTTCGGGTGTTCGAACAACATAAACACATGTCCTGGTGCATTCGAGTCCGTCACGACCGCCATTGCTGATACTGATCCATAAGGATTAAACAATTCGATCAGATCGCCATCGACGATGTCGAGACGTTGGGCATCCTGCGGATGAATCTCCACGTGTGGGAAAGGCTCACGGCCCATCACATAGGGTTTCCGGGCGTCGTCATAGAGTGTTTGCCAGCCGTGATTGGCTCGACCATTGTTCACCCAAAATGGGTATCGGGGGTCATTCATGAGCGCCTGAATTTGCGGCGGGAATCCCGGCCAGGCCGCAGGGATGAACGTAAATCGCTTCTCGTCCATGTAGAGGCGTGTAGTCCCGACCGGCATGCCATTCTTCATCTCTCGCACAGGTGTTTGCACGCCGTTGGTGCCGAGCGCTTTCAGCATGGCGTAGGTCGTGTGTCCATAATCTTCCTGCGCGCCCTTCACACCAGCAGACGCGGCGCGAAAGACTTCTTCATCGCTGGTCCAGTCGAATCCTGAAAAGTGAGCGGCCATCTCCGTCTTGCCTTCGGCACGGTAGAGGGACTCCAAGCGCTGTGCCATACGTGCCATGATTTTCCAGTCCGGTTCGGCGATTCCTGGCGCATCCATGAATTTCTGGTAGAGCCGGAGTCGCCGTTCGCCGTTGATGGACGTGAGATTCATCTCGCCCCATTGAGCAGCGGGTAAGACGAGATGGGCATACTGGGCGGTCTCGGTCGGGTAGATGTCCTGCACGATGAGGAACAAGCCACCTTTGTCGAGCGCGGCCATGACGGCGGCAAGCTTGTCATCAAGGCTGCCACTGTGCGTTGCATCGAGCGCCTGATTCACGAGCGCCGTGCGCTGGGCGAGGGCGGCGCGGAATGGTTGCGCATTCAAGGTTCCCCCCACAGGATTACAGCCGGCGACCCAGAAGACCTTTGACGCACCGCCTTTCACCGCCACTTCATCGACATTGACGGGAGGGCGTTGCCCCGGATACGGTGGCCGGCTGTAGCCTTCCTGGTGCCCGCCTAATCGACCACAGCCGGTGCCTGCTTTACCAAGGTTGCCGGTGAGCAACGCAAGGTTGACCACCGAGCCTACGTTTTCATAGTTCTTGAGCCCCCAGATTAATCCCTTCTCGTAGAGGAACAGGGTGCGGCGTCGCGCCGCCGAGGCTTTGGGTTTGGCGATCCACTCGGCCGCCTGCATCATCTGAGCTTTCGAGATGCCGGTCAGCCGCACCGCCTCGTGGAGGCACTGTGCGAGATTGGCCTGTTGGAACGCTGAAAAGTTGTTCGTCCGCCGGTTGATGAACTCCTGATCGTGCCAGCCCTGTTCGTGTATCAAGCGGGAGAGCGCATTCAATAGGGCAATGTCGGTGCCATTGTTGATCTGCAAATGGAGGACATGGTCCTTCCCCGCATGTGCTTCTGCCACAGCGACAGTTGACGTTCGCCGCGGGTCCACAATGATCATTCTGCCGCGCGCATGTGGTTCTCCCGGCAACAGCTGCTGTTTGAGCGACAACGTGGCCCCGCCCAGGTTGGGTAGCATATGTTCAAGAAAATAAATCGATTGAGTCTCATAAGAGTTCGCCCCGATCAGCATGATCGTATCGGCCAACTCGGCGTCGAGATAGGCAGAAGGAAGAGGGGCGATTCCGGCATCACCCGAGGCAAACACTTCGCTGTTGTACGCCGGACGGTTGTGTATGGAAGCCATCTTCGTGCCGATGCCGGTGAAAAAGAACGACCCAACGGCCCAGTTATTCTCGAATCCTCCGCCTCCACCGCCATGGTCAAAACACTTCATGGCAATGGCATCCGGCCCCCATGTGTCCAGATTCGCTTTAATCACCCGGGCACCCAATTCCGTCGCATCGTCCCACGTCGTGGGCAGGCGGCTGTGACCGCGATACATCAGTGGATGCGTCAACCGATCTGCTGTGGGACGGTCTGGCGCATAGAGCACGTCGCCATGCGTGCCGCCGCGGATAGAATGGTTCCCTTTGTTCACGACGCAATCTTTGTCCGGCAACACCACGATGTTAAAGCGCTGGCCATTTCGCTCCGTCACGACACTATGCATCGCCGGTGAGATCCACGTTCCGGCTTGCTCAGGCTGCTGGTGCCTATAGTCGGCTCGCAAGGCATTCTGGTGTGGGAGCGGGCCGCCTTCTTTCCCCAGGGGCCACTTGTAGACCTTGTAGCCGCAGCCGACGATACAGTAGGAGCAGACGGTCGTAAACTGTTGGGCATCGGCGGGAGGAACGGGTACTCGGTCTTCGCCGTGATAGATTGAACTCATATGCGAGATCTCCTCTTCGTGCAGGCTCCCGTTAGGCCAGGACGTTGGCTTGTCGTCCGTAGAGCAAACCACGGATTCCTACTGCAAACACGTCGCCTGCTGCATCGACTTCCAGCTCGAGTTGGGGCAGGTTATCCGTGGCTTGTCCGATCACTAACAGGCCGCCCTTCCGGGCATCGAACATGGCGTAATGGAGCGGGCAGTGGAATGTTCCAGTGCCCGGTCGAAAGCTTAGCGTGCCCCCCATGTGCGAGCAATGTCGGCTGAACGCGACGATGTCGCGGTCCGGGCCGACTCCATTGATTGCCGGCCGTCCCAGTTTCACGAGCACGACCGGTGAGGCCTGATCCGGATAGGTGGTCAGCTGTTCACGCCCGGTGGTGAGTTGTGCCACCGATGCCAGCTTCAGGCGAGGGTAGGGGAGGGTCGTCCTCAGCGTGGTGAGTTCGCCTTCTTCGGCAGCGTGAGTGAGGGACGGGAGGGCCTCTGCCGCGCAAGTCCCGCCCACGACGCAAGCCCCCAGTTTCAGAAAATGTCTTCGTGAGACGTCAGTCATCGTGTCCTCCTGGTGATTCCTTCAATGCTGAGGCTACAGGGCATATTGGAAGCGTGTAAAGATTTCGTAGATCGAACGTTCAACGCCGGTCGCCTGCGTCCGGTTTGCGAGAAACCCACCCATGGAAGCATAGGCCGCTCCGATGTCGAGATTGAGATTCTTCGCGATGTTATACGTCACCATGCCGCCTGTTTCCGTGCCCATGTAGTTGGTCCCTCCGCGGGATCCAAATTCGCGGGATCGAGCCGCAGCAAAGTAGGCGCTCTCCAAGGTGCCGGTCAATCGTGGCATGATGGGGAATTTCAGTTGGGCCTGCACCGTCATCAGGCCGGCTCCGCCGTTATTCAGGTTCACACCAAAATCATTCACATCGCCCGGTGCATTCGCATTGAAAATGTGTGAGTAGCCCCAATAGCCGTTGGTGCCTAAAATCGCCTCCGGCGTGGTGAACTGGTTCGACGTCTGTCCCGCCTTGTCGCCGGACGCATAGAGCGCGAACAGATTGAAGGTGGTCGGCCCGATTGGAATTGATCCTTCGAACTTGCTTGAATACCCCGTGTGGTTGTTGCCCGTGAGACCTGTGCCGATGCGTCCGCTGTTGAGCATGAGATACGCGTTCCAGGCGCCGCCAAAAAGTCCACCCGACGCCGTCAGTGCGGCCCAGTTCTCATGCGTATCGCCGATGGAAATGTTTTCGGTCTTGCCCAAATTTAGGCTGTAGAAGTGTCCACCGACTTTCAGGTCATATGCGCCGACCTTGATGGGCCGGTTGTAATCAGCCACCCACATATCGCTGTCTTTGCCGAACCCAGTTCCAATGGTGCCGGCTTTCAGGTCTGAGGCAATCCGGTAAAAGCCGAGTCGGTAGTCCCCGTCGCCGACTTTCCCGCCGAGCGAGGCGCCGCCGACGAAAAAGTCCCACTCACCGTCCCAGAGGACACGGCCGACCTGATCGATGGTTGGAAGAATGCCGACCACCAGGGTGTGGTTTTCAATGGGAGTGACGTAGACGTAGCCATACCGGATGCCGCGAGCCTGCAGGCGATTAAACGCATTGGGCGTCCCGTCAGCATTGGCCCCGCTTTCTCCACGAGGGTCGCTGACCACCGGACTCGATCCACCGAATCCACCCCGATACTCCATCTGCATATACGCGCCGACGTTATTGGAATCCTTGTGTTGGAGGTCGAACGCGAGACGCATACGTTGGCGAAAGAAGTCGTAGCCGGTGGTGTCCCCATAATTCAGTTTGCCGGTACCGCTTCCTGCTGTCGGCAGGCTACCGTTATTGATGCCGCTGGGAATGTTGCTGGCATTGTACATCACGCGATATTGTGCCCAGACGCGCAGCCTGAGATTTTCCACCGGGACGGCATAGGCATTCTCATTTGCCGGTTCGGGAAACGGCAGATTATCTGCCAGCGCAGGGAGAACCGTGGATAGGATCAGTGTGCCGAGCAATAAGACGTGCGAAGATACTGTGGGCGCGGATAGCCGAAGACGAGGCATGAGCAGGCAAGGCTCCTTTATGTGAGAGGTCATGGTCGCGCTGAAGGGTACTGATACATCAATGCATGTAGATGTGTCTATATGTTTATTCAGGAGGCGGAACGCTATGAGCGATTCGAGAATGGAGCAGGGCGGTTAGGACGAGTGCGTGAGGAGTACGTAGGCCAGAGCGGCGAAACATCCTGCAGCAGGCAAGGTGATGACCCAGGCCAAGACCATGCCGCGAACGGTGGTCCAGCGGACAGCGGTGAGGCCCTTGAGGAGACCGATACCGATAATGGCTGAACTGCTGACGTGTGTGGTTGAAACCGGCAATCCTAACCAGCCGGAACACAGGACAAGCGTGGAGGTTGTGAGGTTCGCCGATAAACCTTCCGCATGGTCCATCCGCGTGACCTTTTCGGCCAACACTTCGGTGACTCGGACGCCGCCCAGGTAACTTCCTAGGCCCATGGCGAATGCCACGCCGCCGAAGGCCGCGAACTGAAACCACACGCTGGGCCACGTCGCGGTCGTGCTCCCGAGCAGGAGCATCGCGACGATTTTGGGTGCGTCGTTGGCGCCGCGGGCAAAGGAGGCGAGCCCGCTGGACAGCCAATGAACCGTATCGAGGCCCACGGTCAGGCCCCGCAGTCCGGCACGGTCACATTGCGCCGGCACCGCCACGATGGGCTGGCCAAACCCCCTGCTCTGAAAAACAGTTCGTGTACTGCCCCGCTCGTCCACGGTAAAGAGCGCTCGGGAGGCCGGCATCAGGCACAGGCAGGATCCGCCCCATTTTGTCGCCGCTCGTCGCGTGGCAGGATGTAGGATGAGTGAAAGACCAAAAGCCAGAAAGGGACTGAGCAACAAGGGCAACGCGATTTTTTTGCCGATGGCGGTCCACAACAACCCCTCGCCAGAAAATGCCGCCAGGCCGGTGCCCACGATGGCGCCCGTGAGCGCATGGGTGGTCGAAACTGGGAGCCCCGTTCTCGATGCCACGAGCACCCAGGCCATCGCGCCAAACAGAATGGCGAGGGCGATGGTGGGTGAAAGAACGGTGCCAGTTTGCAACAGACCGTTGCTGAAGGTCTTCACCATCGCTCCGGCGACCAGGGTTGCGAATCCGGCTCCCGCAACGGTCCAGGCCGTTCCCCACACGATCGCCGTGCGGTAGTTCGTGACTCCACTGCCGACCAGCGTGGCGATGGCTTTCGAGACGTCATTGGTCCCATTGGCGTAGGCTAACGCCAACACCAGCGCAAAGGTCAGAAAACGAGATATCCATGGGCTCCTATGCAAACTGCTCAAACCGTTGATCCGGCAGGCCGCAGTGATGTGAGTTCACCGAAACGTACCGGCCACGTATCGTGAGGCGGGAAAATAACTGCGCGCGAACCTGGGTGGCGGGTTCAGCATCTGATTAGGTCACTGCCCCACCGCACGACGATCCCGCACCGGCCGTGCAGCCGTAACAATGATTGCGAGTGGTGATCTCCCGGTGATGAAGTCGGGCAGGATCAAAGTCCCGGATGTGCGCCGGGGCATCGGGCTTTACCAGAAGGTCTAGCATCTGGTTGAAATCGCAATCGTAGAGTGTGCCGTCCCAGCCGACCGAGAGTGTAGAGCGGCACATGACGCTGCCGGCGGCGGCGGGATTGTACGCATTCGCAAGCCGCTCCATGTACCCCTGATAGTTGCCGCTCTCCACCAGGAATTCGAGGAAGCGGCTCACCGGCATGTTGGTGATGGTATAGAGGTGGTTGAATTCCACGCCATGTTTGGTGCGGAGTTCCTTCCGGAATTGCGCCTCGATGGCATCTTGTTTGGCGGGCAGGAAGGCACCGACTGGATTGTGTACGAGATTCAAGAACAATCCGCTGCCTTCGCGTCCATAGCCGAGGCCATTGAGAAGCCGCAGGGCTTCAACGGACTTGTCGAAAATGCCTTCGCCGCGTTGCGCGTCAGTTTGCGCGGCACGGTAATAAGGCAGTGAGGCGACGATCTCCACCTGGTGCGCCGCGAGAAAGGCCGCCAGGCCTGCTTGTGAAGGCAACAGCAGCACCGAGAGATTGCAGCGATCCATCACGTGCCGGTTGAGAGCACGGGCCTGCTCGACCAGCCAGCGGAAGTGAGGGTTGAGTTCTGGTGCCCCGCCGGTGATGTTGACGGTCGGAATGTCAGTTTTTGCCAAGGCCGCGATGCAGTGTTCGGCTGTCTCCCGGGACATGCGCTCAGTCCGGTCGGGCCCCGCGTCTACGTGGCAGTGGCGGCAGGTTTGATTGCAGAGCTTTCCCACGTTGATTTGGAGCACCGTGATGCCGGTCGCCTGGAGCGGCGACAAGCCACTTCGCCGGAGCTGTTCCTCAAATGGCAAACAGGACCCGATTTCTGCCAGCACCTTCAGCTGCTCGGCAGAGGAAGCGAGCGGTTTGTGTTGGCCGACGAGTGTCAGTGCCATCGAGAGCCATCCCAAGTATTACGGAGCGCGTTCATCGCCTGCATTCCGGCTTCAATGTTTGTGCTGCACCGTGAGTAAGGTCGAGGTGGGAAATCGCAATTCGCAACATCCGAAGTCCAGTACCTGCTCACCCCGATTTTTCAGGGCGCGCTGCACGGTCGGCTCCACCCGGTAACAGACTTGCTTGCCATGGCGATGTCCCTCCACCAATCCGGCATCCCGAAGGATTCGGAGGTGATGGGAGACATGCGGTTGCGAGCAGTGGAGGATTTCCGTGAGATCGGTCACGCACTTTTCGCCAAGCAAAAGTATTTCCAGAATGCGCAGACGCGTTTCATCACCCATAGCCTTTAAAACTGCGGCACACTGACGGGGGGTCGTGAGGTTGGCGACGCCGTGGCGTGGCATCAGCAGCAATTCCCTTCAGGCGAACAACTGACCGCTTCGCCCTCTACGACATGCGAGCTTCGGTGGTAGATGGTGAAGTGAGATCGATAGGCGTCCTGCGATAGAACATGCTGGGTTTTGGAGCAGATTTCCAGCGGTACTCCTCGATAGTACTGATGATGATCGTCGTCCTCGGCGGCGATGATGGGCCCTGTCAGAATGGCGTAGGCGCCCTGCCACACGCAGGGTGCCTGCTCCGGAAGGATGGCGCACCAGCGCGAGTCGCCTGCCGTGAGGGTGATCGGGGCCGGATCGATCAAGAACAGCGAGCGCAACGGCGCACTTCGCAACAGTTGTGCAGACTGTGCATCAAGGGGCTGCGGCACGCCGCGTTGGTACTGTTGGCCCAGTTCGTCCGTCACTGTGGAAAACGGTCCGCAGAGGGTTGCATACAGCGGAGCCTCTTTTGTGACTGCCTCGGGGAGTTTGAATCCGGTCAGGGTGACGGAAAGAAAATGCACGCCGTCAATCGATTGCCAAGCGCCGGACTTGATCTGGTGTACGGCCCGAAAGCCTGCATCGACGATCCCGCCGATGTAGTCCTGGACCTGTAAGGATCCGGATAGGCAATCGCCCCACTTGGCGGCATCGTGGACCATGTATTGCGGAACGACTTGGTCGGACACGATATCGGAGATCGTGAAGCGCCCGCCCGGCTTCAAGACCCGGTACATCTCGCGAAAGACCTTGCGCTTATCAGGGGCCAGGTTGATCACGCAGTTGGAGATAATGAGGTCGATGCTGGCGCTCTCCACCGGCATGGCATCTGCCATGCCCTTGCGAAACTCGGTGTTCGGTTGGGGAAACCCGAGATTTGCGGCGACGATAGGAGCATGATGGCGAGCGATCTCCAGCATGGTATCGGTCATATCGATTCCAATGACCCGGCCGGTAGGGCCCACGCGGCGCGCGGCTTCGAAGCAATCGATTCCTCCGCCAGACCCGATATCCAGCACGGTTTCACCGGACTGCACCGTGTCTAATCCTGCCGGAGTGCCGCAGCCATAGGAAATCTTCAGAACGGCGTCCGGAATGAACGAGCGCAGATCCTCAAAGTTGTAACCCGTTCGGACAGCACATCTGCTCGCCGGTCGAGGCGGCGCGGGCGTAGCGATCGCTGACTTTTTGGGTGATGTCGTCCATCGGCAAGGGCTCCTTCCAAGGTCGGCGTAACTATAGAGATGTCTCTATCTATCAACCCTTCGTATCCGAGGTCAATCCGGTGGGTTGCCGGCTATCAGGAGGGGTTCAGGTTGTAGGAATTAAGGGTGTGGTCAATTCGTATGTGACGTTCAATCGAGACATCATGTAAGAATTGATGCAGAACGTGTAACGAGTACGCAGCAACATGAACCGGAGCCTTCCTCACCAGGCCCTGGAAGGGAGGAGTCCCTGCAAGTCGAGGATTACCACCGGGCGGAGGCGGGCATCGTCCATTCCGTCATGTCAAGCGAACAGGGTTGCCTGGCGCTGGTGATGAACTCGTTACAGAACGAACTGATTCGGGAGCGATTTGATCGCTAGGCTTTCTCAGCTGACGGTCTGAACAACACCCACCAGTACAAGCCCAGGTTGACCAGCACCACGACCATGCCCAGCAGGAGCTGAATCTCGCGCGTCAGTCCCGCCGGATACAACAGGGCCGGAAGGTAGCGGCCGATGAAGTCTGCCTCCTCCGACGATTCCCCGGCCAGGCTTCGCAAGTGATTCTCCAGCGGCGTCAATGGGCAGATCCATCCGCTGAATTCAACCAACGCGCCCCAGGCCACGGCCGGCAGATGGATCCAGACCAAGCCTCGCCATTTTAACAACAGGAGTCCGCCAGCCATCACGAACAAGACAAAACCCAGATGCACGAGCAGGACGAAGTCAGCGCCGGTTCGGTACCACATTGCCCAGAGTGTGCAGTAACGTTGGGATGAACACAATGAGCGGCGACATGTCTAGAACATCCGCAGGGTGGAGCACTGGTCAGAGGGTGCGGGATAGATGACACGGCCGGACTGGATCATTGCAAAGGTTGTGAGCTGGTGCGGCTTCCCTTGGCCCGGGCCCAGAATATGGATGACTTCCCAACCGCGGGCGACAAGGGCATCAGCGACCAGGGAGCGATGACAACGCCAAGGGACAGCTTCTGCGCACATGACGGCTGTCCGGCCATTCTCGCCCTGGGCCATCAGCTCCTCGAGCGCTTTGTCAAACTGTTCCGTTTGCATGTAATCGGCATACCCTCGAAAACTGGCGTTCTTCCAGCCTCCGTTAGGGGAATCGGATCGAGCCGTTCGACGACCGCCTAGCGCCGGCATGGCTTCGTACCAGAGTCCTGCCGGCGGGCAACTCTGTGCCAACGCATCTGAATGAAAGTGGGGGTATCGCCGAGAACCGGCGTAGCGACGGATATCGATGAGTCGTTGGATGCCGTGGATGTGAAGGATGCCGAGAAACTCGTCGCTTGACCGGGTCGAGTGCCCGATGGTCCAGAGGCGTCGAAAAGGCGTGGGGAGTTGTTGGTTCATCACATGTGCGTGAGCACGTCCTTGATCGAGGAAGCATCGTGGAACGGAAGAATCAACTGCGCGCTCGGTGGGGCAATCGCCCGGAGAGCCCAATCCGTCAACTGCTCGGCATCTTCCAGAATATCCACCGGTACTTCGTAATAATGTTTCAGGAGCTGCTTGCCGTTGGGCCGAAACGGTTGCATGCCTCGCGTGGTATATGCCGATTGTGTCATCCCGTTGGTCTTCATGTAGAGCCGGCCTTTGTGAATGATGCCAAAGAACGTCTCCCCTTGATAGAGGCCATGCCCGCCGAACATGGCCTTAGACATCAACCGTGGGACTCGGCCGAGTTGGTCCACGACAAAGTCTTTGAAACTGTCGGCACGCATGCGCCAGAGACCCTTTCGACGCTCGCTTCCGGCACGTTGACCGGCGTCAGCTGTTGACTCGACAGGGGCTGACCTGCGGTCCGGTCCGAGCGTTTTGAACGTTGCACCGGCGGAGAGTCAGAAAGTCTGGCTCTCCGCCGTGGCGCACTGTGCAGCATTCCGGCCCTCATTTCAATGCCTGGAGCGAGTCCCGAAGTTCCCGCACTTCAGTGGCAAACAACTCCAGATGCTGGCTGCGTTGTGGTTGATCCTCTTTGAATTTCCAGACCCGCTTGAAAATCGCCCACAGTTCCTTGTTGTGCGTGACTGCCAACGCATAGGCCGGCAACTCTTGCTTGTTCTTGTTGACGCAGCAAATCGTGTTGTTAAACGCGTGCAGCTGATTGTGCAGATCATCAAACGCCTGATCTTTCCCTCTGCCTTGCTGTCCGGCCTTGGCGCTTGCCTCCATCATATTCGTGAGATTGATTAAGGTCTCAACCGTGTTTCCACCCTTCGCCTTCTCGGTGAACTCCTTGGCGTGAGGATAGAACAGGTAGCTGCATCCGCCGGTCGTGAGGACCAGGAAGACCAGGAGTCCGGTGAGCATGAGTTGTCGCATGAGCAGGCTCCTTTCTAAGACATGAAGACACAGGCTGTCGGCACGAGTGTGTCGTTGCATGTGAAGCGGTTCAACTGGGGGGAACCCTGGACAGTAGAAGGGCCAGGTCCACACCGATACTAGGGGATTCTCTAGTGGGGGGATGCAGTCCGATCGCGCAGATTAGTCACAGCGGTTCACCTACACTCGGAGGACGGATATGCGTACATTCATGACAGTCGCGGCGTTAGCTCTGTGTTTCTCGACGGCATTGGTGTTCTCGGCAGACGCGAGTGAGACCAAAGCCAAGATGGAAAAGGCCAAGGGTGAGATGAAGGGTGATGTGGAAGAGATGAAGGGCGAAACCAAGGCCATGAAAGAAGAATTGAAGGGGAATGATACGAAGGCCGAAGTAGAGCGGGCCAAGGGAAAAATGAAGGGGGCCAAGGAGCGGGCGAAGGGAAAGATGAAGCAATTAAAGGAAAAGCCACGGACTAACGTCCGGTGGGCCAGCCTGTGCCCGGCGGCGCAAACCACCGCCGGGCACAGGTCCATTCGGCGTCCTACTGGGGTTTTCGGGCGCTGACGATGCGTACCGCGATCGGCAACGATACCCCTTCCGGCCGGCTATAGTCATTCACGGTCTTGATGATCCCGCGTTCTGCTTCTGCTTGTTGGGGCGGGGTGAGTTTTGCGAACAGGTTTTGGATCGGTGCGGCGATATCCATGAGGCCGCGAAAAAATTCCTCGGCAGTGGTATAGGTCACTTCTGCCGTAAACTCCTCATCGTCCAGCACCGTGAGACCGGCGCGTTCGAACATGCCGGCCAGGTCGCCGGGACGCGCAAGACGGAAAATCCCCGGCGCCTCAGGATCCGGCGGTGGCAGTGGCGTGATGGTTTTGATCACGTCCATAGGAATACGAATGAAAGGATTTTTGTCGGGGCTCGACCAGACGGCGGCCGCGACATATCCTCCCGGCTTCAGCACGCGGGAGATTTCCGCGGTGGCCTTGGGAATCTCCGGCAGGAACATCAAACAGAATCGACTGATGATCGAGTCGATCGAGCCGGAGTCGAACGGCAATGACGTCACGTCCCCGGTTCGGAAGCTGACCTGTTGCAGGCCCAGCGTCTTTGCCTTGCGTGTCGCCACGGCCAGCATAGATTCGGCGAGATCAATTCCAACCACCGTTCCGTCAGACCCCACCACCTCACCGGCCAAGATCGCCGGATACCCGGTCCCTGATCCCAAGTCCAATACCTGAAGCCCTGGACGAATACGCGCATCCGCCACCAGACGGTGGTTGATGAAGGCCATGGTGCGATTAAAAAACTGATCCCATTTATCCCAGCCCGCGGCGACGCGGTTCCAATCCTCGCGTTGGGCTTCGATCACAGCTGCTGGTGTTTGTGACGGCATCGGCAGGCTCCTTGTTGGGCGACGAGGGGGAAATTATTTGACGCGCTCAAAAGTGAACACCTTCGGCACGTCCTTTCCGGCCTTGCTCAAAGTCCAGGTTTGGGTGAAGTGGTCGTGGTCTTTGACCTCGATGGAAAGCTGATGCATGTGCACATCGGTCGGATTCTTGAGATTCGTCGCATCCACGAAAGAAAACGTGATCATTTTGTCCCCGTCCTTGACCGCGGCGGCGCGCATGCGCGGTTGGTTATCGAGGGAGCAATAGTGCGTCAGCATCAGTTGGTCGCCGTCGCTGTAGTACATGGTCGTCATCGGGGGACTATCAGGAGGGGTGAGGATTTCGGTGAGGGTCGTGCCGCCGGAGCTAAGGGTAAAGGCGATCTTGTGCGCCTTGCCGTCTGCATCCGCCCCTTTCCATTCTCCGACGAGGAATTTGAGAGGCGTGAGGCTGGTATCAGGGAGGTCGGCGGCTTGAGTGGTAGCAACGAGGAGGAGAAAGAAGAGCGTATAGAGAGTGCGATGGATTCCACTCGGCATGCAAACCCTCCAGTAAACTGAGAAGAATGCGGAACAGCGTTCAGTCAAGCATGTCTCCAAGGGTGAGATCAAGACTTTTTCCGGCGTTGTCGCAAAACCGAACAGGAGGGAAGGCTTGCGTGATTCCGGATTGCACGTATTCGAACAATCCAGAGGGAGCGACGAGATGAGTGACCTGATTCCACAACCAGCGTGAGTTGGCTTTCCTTCTGCTACTGTAATGATTTCCGCCTCCTTCCGTCTGTAGTGGTGAACGGCACAGATCACCCACTGACAGGGAGGACGCTCATGAGCCATCATCATTCCGCCGCGGCAACCGTAGCACGCCAGGTAGAGTCGGACAGACACGCTCACCACCATGGTCATACAAGCCCACAGGCTCATGGCCATGCACAACATCAGGAGCATCGTGTAGAGAGGCATCCGACACCGTCGCTCGACCGCACGGCGCTCATGGCGACCCTGCATTGCCTCAGCGGTTGCACGATCGGCGAACTGCTCGGGATGGCAATCGGCACGGCGTCGGGCTGGGGCAATTGGCCTACGGTCGGCCTCGCTATTGCGTTGGCGTTTTTCTTCGGCTATGCCATGACCCTGTATCCCTTGCGGAAGACGGGTATGGCCTGGGGAGCGGCGCTCGGATTGGCCCTGGCATCAGATACCCTGTCGATGATGACCATGGAACTGGCGGACAATGCCGTCATGATGATCATTCCCGGCGCCATGGACGCTGGGGTGTTTGATCTGCTGTTCTGGAGCAGCCTAGTCTTCTCCCTGCTTGTGGCCGGAGTCGCGGCCTTCCCCGTCAACCGTTGGTTGATCGCGCGGGGCAAGGGCCATGCGCTGGTGCATTGACATCATTGCCACTGAGACTCATGGAGTTGGAGTGACGAACATGATACGTGCCGGTAGCGTACTTCGGAGCATGGCGATCGTGGCGACAGCCACGGTCGCCCTCGCGCTGGCTGGATGCAACCAGTTCGAACCGCGCGACAAGCGCTTCTATTACCGCGCCTTGTGGAATTTTTCGTTGCGAGAGGATCTGGCCGAACTGGACAGCGAGTTTAACGGCGTTGACTTCGGCCATTCCAATTTGTATGAGAATCTGTTGCTGACCGGCGGCCAGGATGTCGCGGCCATCGAGGATCGGGCGCGCAAGGAAACCCTCGCATTCATTGCGACTAAACCGCGGCTCAATCCCAACGAAGAAGCCATCGCCCCCACCTACATGAAGCTGGCCTGGCGTGCGCAGAACGCGTTCGACGAAGCGCATGCCCTGCACCGCGCCACCTATGACATTGCGGTGTCGGATGAGCCGGACAAGGATCGCGCGATCCGGAACGTATTGGCCTATTACAAAGAGAGTGCGTACGCCATCACGTCCAAACAACTCGACCACCGCCGCCTGGACTCGTTTCCCTATTCCAAAGCCTTCCGGCAGCGGTTCCCTCTCTTCAACGCCACTATCTGGTCGTACCACTATCTGCAGGTCGCGGTATACGATCCGTTGCTGGCCGCTGGCGACCTGGCAGCGAAAACCCAAGCGGTGCGGCCCATTCTCACGACCTATCGCCGGTATCTCGACCAGCCGCCCGTGGAGTGGACATTCATGCCGCTGACGGCCGAGTTGAGCCCGCAGTTTGCCGCGCGGTATCCGGAAGTCGCACATATTTTCGACAACCTGCACATGCTGCATGACAATATCAGCGATATCCTCACGAGCGAACAGGTGCCAACCTGGGAGGCGAAACGGGCCGAAATCTATCGTGTCGTAAATACCTATTATCTGTCGGCGGCGGATGCGACGAATCCCATGATCGTCCAAACAGCAGGGGAGCATCACCATTGAGGACAGCGGGCACAGGAACGGTGCGGTGGCTGCTCTGCGCATGGCTGGCAGGGTTGGCCCTGCCCGCTCTGGCGTTGGACCATGACAACCTCGACCCGAACCGTCCCATCGGAATGGAGGATGCCTATGCCATTCCCAAAGGCGAAATCGGCCTGGAAGGCGGGGTGCGATTCAACGACCGGCGCCAGGGGCGTACCAACGTCACGTTTCAACCGCAAATCATTTATGGCGCGTTCGCCAATACGCAGATTGAAATTCAGGGCGATCTGTTCACCGACCCTCACTCGATTGTGGGAGCCAACAAGTCCGGAGATCTCCATCTCGGCCTGCTCTACAACTTCAACACGGAAACGTTGAGTCTGCCTGCCATGGCCCTGCGAGTGGAAGCAGATCTGCCGACCGGCGTGAATTCGAAGGGCGTCGATACACAAGTGACCGGGATTCTGACCCGGTCGTTCGGGCGGCTGCGGGTGCATCTCAATGGCGGTTATATCGTGCTCGGCTCTCCGCAAGGGCAGGAGCGGCCCGGCACCTACCGTGCCGTGGCTGCGATGAGTTATCCGCTCGGATATCCCGGGAGTTTTCGCGACACCTTGATTGCCAGCCTGTACACCCGACAGTCTGACTTGCAAGGACAGCGAAACCATACCGGTGTGGAAATCGGCTTGCGCCACCAACTCACCTCGAGGGTTGTGTTGGATGGAGGGCTGGGAACTGAATTCCTCGGGCCTGCCGATCGGGCGGCCTTGCTGGGAACCGTCGGTGTGTCGTTGGGGTTTTAGAGTGATCGGTCTGTTGAGCAGGCTCCTGGGGGCGAAACTGGGACCGGCGCCCACCACTGGTTGTTGGAAGCAAGGCCATATGGCTTCGGTGTTCGAATGACAGCCTTGACGTGGTTTGTTCTACGATCGGATAATGCGCCCGTCTCCGGAGGCGGGCATGGGACAAGCCGTTCGTTGGGTAGGCAGTATGGTGGCGCTGTGCGGCCTTCTCCTGGCGGTGGCCTGTGGCGATGCCTCAGTGGATGCCTACTGCGAAGCCAACGGCAAGGGCAACCAAGACACCCTCGACCTCCTTACCCATGTACTCGAACAAAAACGTAATCAGACCGGTATTTATCTCGCGCGGGCCCGCTGTTATTACTTTCTTGGGTCGTACGCGCAGGCGCTGCAGGATGCGTCGGAAGTCATTCGCCGCCTGCCGAACAAAGCTGACGCCTATCTCATTCGCGCCAAGGCCGCCAAGATGCTGGGTGAGATTCCACAGGCCCTGGACGACTATTCGACATCGATTCGTCTTCGTCCCAGTGCCGAAGCTCACTACGGCCGCGGATTGACCTACGTGCGGGAGTATCAAGGAAAGGACCGCGAAGCCCTCGACGATTTCACTGCCGCGATCCGTTTCGACCCCAAACATGTCGGCGCCTACAAAGCTCGTGCCGAAATCTACAGCCGCCACGAACAGTTTCAGAATGCCCTGCAGGATTCTGAAATCGTCCTGAAACTCGACCCGGCCACGCCGAACGCGTACTGCAATGTCGGATTCGCCCATTACGCCGTGGGACATGACGCCGAAGGGCGCAAGCTCTTGACCACTTGCTACCAGAAGGATCCCGACCCCAAAACGCGCGGCTATTATGAGACCGAAGTGCTCAAGGTGCTTGCGGCGCGGCAGCCAAGGCGGAATCACGGCGGCGGGTATCAGCCGGATGTGCGGGAAAGGACTCCCTACGATCGGGAAATGGAACGGCAGCAGAATGTCTACGAAAGCTTACGCAATTCAGGGTTCAACGACCGCGCGGAAGCATGCCGGGTGGATGGATCGAAGTGTTAGGAGGGGTGGCGTGGCCTGAGGTTTTCCCTAAGACACGGGGCGTTCACCGTCTCGCGCCCGTGCGCAAACGTGACGCTACTTCTTCGTCGCCTCCCCCACCTCGCGGGACGCGAGCCCCCAGAAGGGCCTCGTTCGACGCGCGCAGTTGTGAACGGAGTCACGTCACCCCTTGAGAGGGAGTGGGGTCAAGCGGAGGGATCACTAGAGTTCAACGCGCGGCCACGGAAGGCCTTCCTCGGACGACGCGCAATAGGATGACCCGCCACGTACCGCGGCCGCTCATACTTTAAGAAGAGGTGGTCAACGAGGTAGATGGCAAATCGTTGTCGCAGGGCAGCTCAGGCAATGGACGCGAGTCGTATAGAACAATACAATGCACCCTTGATTCCCTGGAATTAGAAAGGGGGCGAGTCGATCACAAAGGCGGAACGCGAGCGGGCGTGGGGATTGCCATAGGAGGCCGTTCCTCACGCAATTCTGTAGGTCAGGAGGGTAGTAGCCAATGGCTTGGGGACCTGATGCGAATACAGAGGGCGAATTAGAAAAGCTTACGGCCGTGCGGGGGTACTTTCAGCAGGAGTTTCCCGCTGCCTTGATTCGTGATTCGTACGATGCCGGCAGAATGGCACAAGAGTTTCGGATCGAAACCGAGGATGCCGACGTGTCGCGTGATGCAGTGGTTTCGACCGAACTTCTGGACGAATATCCGCCTGAAGAGCTGGGAACGGCATTGATCGGCCTGCAGGTTGCGGAACATCTCCGCTCTGCGAAGGGTCGTGAGGTATTGGTGACCAGTTGGGGCGTGGAAGACAAGGAAGACTGACGCGCGAAGCAAGATCCCACAGAAAAACTCGCGTCCTCTTTGGGCAAACCGGCTTGTGTCTGGTGTGCGGAACGGTTCCCGTCGTTCTGATTGTCAGTCAAACCATGAGGTGTGAATGCCGAAACGTGAGCTCAGTGGTGCGGCCCGGAGGTGCCTCTCCTCCCAGTTCCGCAGTAAGGTGCGGCCGGGACGTCGATCTGTCCTCTCGTCGTGCTTGGTGTTTGTGGCCCTCATCATGGTCTGCACCGGCTGCGCGCTCACGACCGGGTTGTCGGAACAACGGACGACGGAGACCAACGAGCGTCGCTGCGCGCCGGCCGAGGTGGATCAGCAACTCAGACGGGTAGCGCTCGATGTCCTAGACCAAGCGGAAGAAGACCCTCTTGTTCGCGCCTCGCAAGGTCGACTGCCGACATCATTCTCCTGGCGCGCCATCCAAACCGCCCATGCCATCGACGTGTTGCCCCTTATCAACCAGCTGGAGCTGACTGAGGAATTGCCGCTGCTGGATTCGTCTCGACAGGTCAAGCTCCTGGCATTACGCCAAGAGGTCCTGGGCCGTGTGCTCCTGGCGATGATTGCCGTTTCCAGCACCGCTGCCCACGTCAGCTGCGAGATCGAGCGGACGTATCAGGTGGCAGACCGACTCAAAAATTCCGAGCAGGCGCGCATCAAGCAGCAGACCCTCTGGGCGGTGATCATCGGTGGGGCGGCCGCCGTTGCGAGCGGGGGGCTCAGTCTCGCTGAATCGATCGGTGAAGGCATTGCGGGTATCATCGGGGGAACGGCCGCCGCGGCGCTCGGCATTTCCGCGCTCTATCAGGAAAGCGAACAACACTTCGAGCATCCGGACAATGTCTTGCGCGAGGTCTGGGCAGAACCGACGAAGGCGCAATACATTCCGCCTTCCGTGTGGGAATTTCTCAACCGCCCGATCAACGAACAAGACGAAAAACAGCTGACCTTCCGCCAGGAACTGGTCAACGGCTGGAGGCAGGAGGGCCGCCTGGGCGCGGCTGGTTCCGAAGAAGAGCATCGACGGATTCAGCTCTTGTTTGCCGAGGGCGGCACATATCGCAGCAGTGACCTGGTTGTCCGGGGCCAGATGTTAGACATGCTGCGGGCGACGATAGTGCTCATGAACCGTGAGTTGGAACTGTTGATCCGGGAGGTAATGATTCAGGTGGCTCTTCGGAAGCAGCCGGTAAAAGGCGAGCGGAAGCGGCCTTGACGCAAATGCTGTCAACCCGCAGGGCAGGCGGGATGGATGTGGAGTGTAGATGTATTGATCACGATCAAAGGGATTGACCACCATGACATCCCATACTGGGATCAGTGTTTCATGAAGAAAAGGCTGCAGTAGGAGCGGGCCTGTACAATGAGAGTCGTCTCGGAATATCGAGCAGCTACGAGCAGAGGGACTCACCACGTTGGTTTCACGAACTCGACAGGCGAGGATCTCTCCGGCCCGCGCGCGGAAGGCCGGGAACAAGTAGGTGAGTTGGTATTGAAGAAAAAGGATAAACGGATGGGTGCGAGGTGAGTCGAGACTCGCGCTGCACTCCGAACGGTTTCGCCCTAACCGTGCGCTGAATGTTGTATGAAGGATAGCAGGCCAGACTGCTTTTAAGGCAGAGGAATCTATATCGTCAGCGACAGACCTATTTGACAGTGGCTCGTAGCAATCGGTACTCTCAAATAAGTGGGAGGGTTTGTGATGGCACTTCTTCTCGCAGTCTTTCTCTTCTTTTCCGTAGTCATTCCCGCATCAGCTGCTGATAGCACGCAGACCACTGCCGCCGTGGTGATCAAGGCCGATGTGCTCTATTGGGAAGAGGGCGAACTGGTCGTCAAAGAGTTTTCCGGTCACGAAGAACGCTTGAAGGTAACGCCTGAGACGAAAATCGAAGGCGTGGTGGGCGGACGATTAAAAAC
This sequence comes from Nitrospira sp., assembly GCA_049840695.1. GTDB lineage: Bacteria > Nitrospirota > Nitrospiria > Nitrospirales > Nitrospiraceae > Nitrospira_A. Next base: position 54,161 of record JASGJV010000029.1, on the reverse strand, counting down.
CGGAGACAAGATCGTGGCCCAGATCACCGACGATCGTAAGGCGCTCAGCATTAAAGTGCACATTCCTGAATGACGGTCGAGCCTTCCCCTTCACAAGGCCCGCCCGCCGCAGGGAGAGAAGAGACCAATCGCTCACATGCCGTACGGTGAGCCTCTCAACGAAGCGGAGCGCTGCTGGGAGGCGGTATCATTAGCCGTTAATCCAGGATCGAGAAGGCGCCGATAAAGTACGGGCCTTTCGCAGTCTGAGCTCCTCGAATCCGCACTTCAATCACATCCTGCACCCATCCGCCGACCAGCCAGGGATTGGGTGCGAGACTGGACCAATACCACCACGTGCCGTTGCTCTTCTTGAACCAAAATTGAATCGGCTCGGTCCCCGTCACCCTGATGACCGGCATGTCGAAGACGCGCGGCTGGTGGCTCACCCGATCTTCCATCCAGATTTTGATCCAGTGATCTTTTCCATGTGTGCCGAGTGTTCGTGGTTCATGCATCCAGTCGGCTGCCACGCAATCATCACCAACCGTGCGACCATAGCCCGCGCCCGGGCCATCCCCCGGATCAACGAAACAAGGCGTGAGGAGACTCGGGCTATCGAACGTCAGATGGATATGTCCATAGGTCATATCTTCGACGTTGATGTAATTGCCGAAGCAGCGATGGCGATAGGTCCAACAGGCCTGATGGGTCGCATTGCATGGTTGCAATTCGCCTGAATGATCGATGCCCGTGGGGACACCGAAGTTGCCCCTCGCCTGCCCGTAGATGTAGGTCAAGGCGAACGTATTGTCGAAATCCACGATGCAGTCTCCGAGCCAGTTGTGGGCTGAGGCCGGCTCGGCAGTGAGGAGTTGTGCGCCCATGATGACTATCAGGCCGAGCATCAGCGGTGTGAAGCTTCGTAGTGGCTTCATGGCGGTATCCTTTCTCGCCTGGATCTATTTTGTGAATCGGCTTATACGCGCCGTCACTGTGTCATTCTGTGCTGATCTCCCAGCTCTCGTAACCGTTGAAAGGCTTGATTACGCTCGGCTTCCGGCAGAAGAAGGGCCGCATGGTGGTACTGATCCACCAAATGCTGCTTCTGCCGGAAGGTGGTGGCTTGAGAAATCTGTGTGAGCAGTCCGCTCAGATCGACTCGCCCGGAAGGATCTTGGTGATGCCGCGAAGATTCTTCCAGCATGGCGCGCACCTCATCGCTGCTGGCCTGCCGGGGACCTGCCACGGGTTCTCCTGCTTCCCCGACCGGGCCTCCCGGCACAAACTGATGGGGTGGTGGAGGGACACAGCCGGACAGGATCGTCACAGGTAGGACGATCACATATGGGATGACGAGCGCGATGAGTGATCGATATGAAACGCTACTCATGACGACCTCCTCTTCACAGTCTTGCGTATGTCCCGCAACGTGTCCGGCTCAGGTCGGTATTTCTCTGGTAAGGCAACTGCCTGTTCTGGGTCGCTCTTTCTGCAAACAGGAAAGGCAACCTTTGGGCCATGACGTCAGAGGTCGCCCCTTCGTACGTAATAACAAGTGCTTTGGTGAGTCAGCTCGATGAACCGTGCCGTAGAGTGCAGGCGCGGGTATCCCATCCGATACAGAGCCGTATCCCATTCGATACGACTACGTAGTCTGCACTGGATGGGTGCTGCCTATCGGAATGAAATGCGGCTGATGGAGTGTGGAGTGTTGCCTGGAGCCTGATCGTCCTGAGTAAAACCAGCAGGATCGAAGTCGATGGTTCTTTACGACGATCGCTTCCGCAATCGCACCGGATGACGTCGGTGTAACCAGTCTCGAATGAGCGTGCCGATAACCAGAACGGGAACGGCGAGCAGCCATACATACCAACTGATACAGAGTGCGGCGTCATGCATGATGTATCCTCCAGTCTGTGTGCCGATGGAGAAAGCAAGCACCATACCGTAGACCGTTTTCCTGAGAGGCGAGCCCTCGTTCTGCAAAACTTGAGGAAATTTGCCAGGATCGGTGCCTGCAGCGGCGGGGCGCTTCGTTGCACGAGGCGCCCGGCAAATTTTGCCGTCGCAAAAAGCTCACAAGGCGTGATGCCGTTCCCACAGCTGCTGGAATGGCTGTGAGTCTTATTCCAACAACCGGATCAGTTGCGGGAGCCATGGAAGCGCCGCGATGCCCACGCAAATCGAGAGCGCCACGATGGAGGTAACCAGGTCTTCGTCGGCCCCTGTATCTGCGGCGAAGATCACGGCGGTGACCGCGGAGGGCATTGCCGCAATGAGCACGACGATGGCCCGTTCGATCCCGGTGAGGTTCAGCACAAAGGCGGCACCCAATCCGAGGAGCAGCCCGCCCGCCATGCGCATGGCTACGCCTAGCGTGGCCAAGGCAAAGGTGCGATGCGTGACGGCGAAGCTGATCGAGAGTCCCAGCACGAGGCTCGCCAAAGGCGACGTCGTGAGATGAAGGGGTATGAGGATCTGGCGAAGCCAATCGTGAAGATGGACCCCGAAGAGTGAGAGCAGGAGGCTTCCGCAGAGCGCCCACAAGGGCGGCGATGACAGGAATCGGATGATTGCTGAGCGAGCCGTGGTGCTTTTGGTACCGTGTCCGACCGCCAGGGCATAAATCAGAGTGAGGGTCAGGGTGGTTTGACCCAGGTCGAACAGGATGGCGCGCGCCAATCCTTGATCGCCGAATGTGGCTAGGACGACGGGGTAGGCGAAGTACACGGAATTAATGCAGCCGGTGCCGAGTAACAAACCCCCCTGCGTCGGACGCGGCAAATGCAACCGGCGCGCAAGTTGCCAGGCACAGAGCAGCATGGAGACGGTAACCAGGCAGGCCGCGAGAGGCAATCTCCAGGCCGTCGCGGTGAACGTGACATGATCCAGGGACACAAGAATGGTCGCCGGCAGGCTGATGGAGAAGACGAAGGATGCGAGCCGTTCCGCATGCATTTTCCCGAGCAAGCCGGATACACGGAGCAACGCGCCGAGAACAAAAATGGCGACGAAGGCTTGGAGCGTGGCGGGCATCGGAGGCAGCCTAACAGAAAACTGTTGGCATGAGGAGGCATGACCCGTCATGAAGCACCGCGCCTTTTTCTGTGCGGCGGCGGCGCGAGCCTGGTACGATGGCGCACTTCATGAATCAGGCGCAGCCCTCAGTACAACCGCGGCAAGCTGCGGTCTTTTTTATCCTCGTCACCGTCGTGCTCGACATGTTGTCGTTCGGGATCATCATTCCCGTGCTGCCGAAGCTGGTCGAAGAGTTTCTGGGTGGCGACACGGCGCAGGCGGCGGAAATGTATGGTCTCATGGGCACGTCCTGGGCGCTGATGCAGTTTGTCTGCTCACCCATTCAGGGCGCGTTATCGGATCGGTTCGGGCGTCGTCCGGTCGTGCTCCTGTCCAATCTCGGTCTCGGCCTCGATTTCATCCTCATGGCGCTGGCTCCCAGCCTGTCATGGCTGTTTGCCGGTCGAGTCATCTCCGGCATCGCGTCATCGAGTTTCAGCACTGCCGGCGCGTACATCGCCGATGTGACTGCGCCGGAGAAACGCGCTGCTGCGTTCGGCCTGATGGGCGCATCCTTCGGATTGGGCTTTGTGCTGGGCCCGGCCGTGGGTGGTCTGCTGGGCGCCATGGATCCGCGTTGGCCCTTCTGGGGAGCTGCCGCGACGAGCCTGCTCAATGCCTGTTATGGATTCTTCGTGTTGCCGGAATCGCTTCCCCTGGAGAAGCGGGCGCTGTTTCGTTGGCAGCGCGCTAACCCGGCTGGCGCGTTGATCCTCTTGCGTTCCCATCACGAACTGTTCGGTTTGGCGACGGCGAACTTTCTCATGAATCTGGCGCACGGGGTGTTGCCCAGCGTGGCCGTGTTGTATCTGGGGTACCGGTACGGCTGGGGTCCGTTGGCGGTCGGCTTCACGCTGGCGGCGGTCGGAATATGCGCCATGATCGTCCAAGGCACATTGGTGCGGCCTATCACGGCGAAGCTGGGCGAACGCCGCACATTGCTCACGGGGCTCCTGTGCGGCGCAACCGGCTTTGCTATCTACGGCCTTGCGCCCACGCCGTTTGTGTATTGCCTGGGTATTCCGGTGATGGCGTTTTGGGGGCTCGCCGGTCCCTCCGCGCAGGTGTTTATGACGCGCCGGGTCAGCGCGTCCGAACAGGGACAACTGCAAGGGGCGATTGCCAGCCTTACGGGCATTGCCGGATTGATCGGCCCGACATTGTTCACGCAGACCTTTGCCCTCTTCATCGGCCCACAGGCCGGTTGGCATATGCCCGGTGCGCCCTATCTCCTCTCGACGATGCTATTGCTGGTTAGCGCGGGTACGGCCTGGCGCGCCACCAGGCCGGCGTGAGGGATCTGGGTGGCCTCGAAAGCGATCAGGGTTGGGCAGGGTACGAACTGTCGGCCTTCGGCTATTGCACGCCGTGCACGAAGAGTTCCCGGCTGCGATAGAGCGCCAGTGCCCGCGTCTCCGCCGCGTCCGCTTCCGCTTGCTGGCCTGATTGCCGGTGAAGGTCTGCGAGGAGTGACCAGGCTTCCGCCTCGGCGGCGGTATCGTGTATCGCCTGAGCAATTTGAATGGCGCGTTTCCCCAGCGCCACGCGATCATTCAGCGTGTCTTTCCCTTGATCGAGCCGGGCGAGCCGCAGGTGCAGCATGCCTTCGAACGGCAGATGATGCTCCGCCTGGGCCAGTGCCAGCGCGTCCAGGTAGTGTGTGCGTGCCTCTTCGAGTCTTCCCAGCAGCCAATGGGCGTCTCCGAGCGCGACGGTCGCGGTGAACTGCTGATCCACATGGCGTCGAGTGCGCGCTTCCTCCGCCGCCTGCTGCAAGGACGCAAGTCCGGCGTCGGCGGAGCCTTCGACGACTTGTAGCAGTCCCAACTGCACCATCGTCTCGTTCCATCCTCTGGCATTCCTTATGCGGGTAAAGAGGGCGGCGGCTCTCATCAGCGCGTCGCGTGACTCATCACGTTGCCCGAGTTGTGCGGCCACGCGGCCCATCGCCAGCAGGGCTTCAGCATGGGCGGATCGATCAGCAGCCTGGGCGAATAGTTGCTCAGCCTCCTGCAAGGCGGTGTGGGCGTCTTGCAGTTTGCCTTGCCGCTCATGCACGCGCGCAATCTTCATGAGGGTCGTGGCGACGCCCTGCTGTTGCTTCTTCTCCCGGAACTTCGACAAGGCGAGGTGATAATAGGTCAAGGTTTCGGGCCAATGTTCCTGTTTGTCGTGGACTTCGCCGATGCGAAGCAGTTCATGGCCTGAAAGCTGATTCGACGAGGCGGTAGGCGTGACCTCTCGCGGAGAAACGGCCCCGGCGTAAGCCGGCAGGCACCAGAGCAAGAGGAACCAGAAGCCGATCATACTGCCTCTCCATCAAGCCGCAGAATGGTGGCCTATGCGCAAGTGATCTGCCGCGTACTTTGCATCGACGTCCCGGTAAGGTCAAGCAAGTATGCTGAGGTCGTTCCGGCTTCCCTCCCGTCTGCGTGGATGGGCCCCGTTCTGATCGACGACGAAGAAATGCAGCGATAAATCCAAGAACCGGTTATACTCAGCGCCTGTTTTTCGGTGATGGAGTGTGACAAGGGCAACCTCGACGCGGAAAGGGATAATGACCATGGCAGGTGCAACAGGAACCCGGCAAAAGAAGCAGGCCCCGCAACACAAAAAGACCAGGCCTGTGAAGAAGACCAGGAGCGCACGTGCCGGCCAACCATCCGGTGCGGTGATCGTCTTGTCCGGAGCCACCCCGCTCCGTTAACAAAAAGCGGCCGAGGTCCTGGCGCAGGAGCTGCAGTTGCACCTTGCCGCGGTGGATTTGTCGGCGGTCGTGAGTGCCCATGCCCGCGAGACGGAAAAAAACGTGACGCGTGTATTCGATATGGCCAATCGCCACGGGTCGATTCTGTTCTTTGACGAGGCCGATGCCTTGTTCGGAAAACGGACCCAGGTCAATGACTCGCACGATCGATATGCGAACAGTGAGGTCTCCTATCTCCTGCAGTCCATCGAAAAGCACCAGGGACTCGTCATTCTGGCAACCAATGGGAAGCGTCGTATCGAGGAGGCCTTCTCTCCGGAAAAGCCCGTCATTGTGTTGGGTGGGACCGCGAAGAAACAGATTCCGAAGAAGCAAGCCACATCGGGAGTGAAATCCACGAAGAAGGTGGCGAAGAAGAAGGAAGGGTGAGATTACGGCGTCGTCAGCAGCGCCACTTTGGCCGCTCGATCCAGCGATTTGATGGCGGCCTCGCGTTGCAGCGCGGCGCCCTTGCTCTCCAGGGATTCGGTATACCGCACCGTAAACGGTCCCCGGTGCCTCGTATATTTCGCCCCGTTTCCGCTCGCATGCGACCGGATGCGACGCTCCAAGTCGTTGGTGATGCCGGTGTAGAGGCTGCCGTCGGCGCATTCCAAAATGTAGACGATCCACGTCATGAGTGGCGAGGCTCGGTGTGTATGCGGTTCCGATGCACAGAGGCGTGCCGGATTCACCCGATCATAGCCGAAACGTCTGGAAGAGGCGACTATTTGGGAAAGGTGGGGAAGACCGTCAATCCGAGGCTTGCGAGGATGGCGGCGAGAATGAGCGCTGCAGCCAGTGCCACGATCAGATACTTTCGATCATGGCGCACCGAATCATGAAAACGGTACGTGCTGGATTTGCGCAAACGATGAGTCGTCATGCTGTGTTCAGGCCTGACCGGTAATCTTGGCGGCATGTGCTGCCGTCCCGTCCTCGTCAGTGCGCAGCTAGTATGCCTGCCCGGCCTCCTGAGGGGAATAGGGGTTTCCCTGAAAGTAGGAGAAATTATCATTGTGACGGGGGGGCCAGTGCATGGTCCGTTTTAACGCCATGCTCCGTCTTCGCTCCAGCCCGGCTCCAGCCCATGGTGGAGATGTGTGGCATCGTCACATCGGCCGCATTGACAGCCTCAACGTAAGCCACGTAGCGTAACGGCCATGTTGCCGCCATCACGCATCGCTCAGGAACTCTCGGCCGCGAAGCAAGCCTGGAAAGAGGGCAATGACGGGAAGGCGCGAGTCTGTGCACGGCGGGCGGTGGCTGCCGCTGCCGAAGCCTGGTCGGCTAGTCGTGGTGAACCGATAACACGGGTGGATGTGATGGCCCATTTGCATCGCATTCAGCAGCAGGACACCTTTCCCTCTTCTGTCAGGCAGGCGGCGGAACGCCTCACGACCGCAGTCACGAGGCGCCACGACGCGCCGTTTACCACCGATCCGATCAGCGACGCCTCGTTGATCATCGCGCATCTTACGGTCGGGACATCGACTGAAGGACATTCTTCCGGCGCCACCTCGTGGCAAGTGGGCACTCCAGAGAGTGGATCCGCAGGAACGATCGGCCGGCCTGCTATTCTGATCATCCTGATCATGGGCGTCTCGGGGGCAGGCAAGACGACGATCGGGCGTCGCCTTGCCGAAGGTTTAGGCTGGCGGTTTGTGGAGGGTGATGATCTCCATCCGACAGCGAACATCGAGAAGATGCGGAACGGACATCCCTTGACCGATGCCGATCGGCATCCCTGGCTTGAGCGGCTGCATGCGGCCATTGCCGATCAGGTTCGGTTGAATCAGCCGGCTGTGATGGCCTGCTCGGTGTTGAAGAGGACGTATCGGGCCATGGTGGAGGAGGGATCTGGCCATGCCTTGCGACTGGTCTATTTGAAAGGCACAACTGACCTATTGCGTGCGAGGCTTGAGGGTCGCCGGGAGCATTTCATGCCGCCGGAACTTCTGGACAGTCAGCTGGCGATCCTAGAGGAGCCGGCCGATGCGCTGGTGGTCGATGCCGCCCTGCCTCCAGACGAAATCGTCCTCCAGATCAGGCGAAGCCTGTCGATCTAGCGAGGCAAGAGCCGTCAGCTGCTCCCGGCAGGCCTCTATTCTTTGACGTAATGGACCCGTACGGTGTGAATTAATCCCTCCGCGTTCACCGTCATCATTTCGGCTGCCAGCAGTCCGTTGACGCTGCGGTAATAGAGCAACAGGCTGTCGACTCCTGTCAGAACGCGTAACAGGTCGAAATGCAGATCGGGATAGGTTTGAAGTCCCTTTCGGAAATAGGCGGCCAACCGTTCGCGGCCCCGGAGCGTGCCGGACGGATCTCCGGATAGCGCCGGCACAAACGGACTGGTAAACTCCACATCTGGTGCATAATGATGGAGAATAGCCTCGAGGTCGTGCCGGTTCCAGGCGTCGATCCACACCTCGGCCAGGCGTCGTGCACACTGTTCGTTCATACACCGTGAACCTTTCATTGAGAGCTTCTGGTGGCGACTAGCCTAGGGGAACGGCTACTTGATGAGCAAGGGCCCATCCTCGTCAGGCGGCTGGAAGAAGTGGCGCTATGCTTGTGAGCGCGCCGATATCGCAGCAGACGAGCCTGGCTCCCATCGCCCTCTTCAAGCTCTTGAAAGGGTTGCTGGTTCTGCTGGCGGGATCAGGCTTTCTCCGGTGGATCGATCCTGAGATCGATTCCGGTCTCTCACCCGTTCTGGACGCGCTGCACTTGAACATCCACACGCGGCTGCTGCATGCACTCGCCATCACCGTGGATTCGTTGCCTCGACACAGTCTGTTGTTGATGAGTCTCGTCAGTCTCGGCTATGCGGCCCTCTTGTTTGCCGAAGGGTTCGGCCTTTGGAGCGAAACCTCGTGGGCTGCCTATCTGACGGTCGTGTCCACCTGTGTCCTGTTGCCCGGAGAATTTCACGCCGTCGTGCGTGAGTGGTCGACGGCGGGGCTGGCGGTGTTGGCTGTAAACATCGCCATCGTGGGATACCTGGTGCGCAGGCTGGCGGAAGAGACGTTGCGCTGATGCGAGCGATCGGGACTTGCGTATTCCAGCGTTGATTCTCGGGGAATTCCTAGGTGGCATTCCGTTCTGGAGGCGATATACCAAAACCATCATACGAGAGGAGACATGCCATGGTCGAAGTCAATTCCATGTATCAACCTCGAATGAGGAACGATGACATCAAGGCGCAAATCGACAAGCTTGAGGGGTTGGCGCATGTAACCGCTGTCCATCCCACCTTTGACGCCTTTGATGACGAGACCGAAGCGATCCTCACCAGATTATTCGGCGGCTCTCATACCTACGTCGAGTCCTATAAATACGCGACCTTGGGAGAGGCCGAAGCGATCGTCAATTTGCCGGAATCAGCGCAGGAGCCTCTGACACGCGATACCCCAAAGAAGGGCCTGCAACAGCGCCGTCAGGTGCTGCAAAGCATACTGACCGACCTGCAGGGCCTTGAAGCGGAGGAGGCCGAAGCGCTGACGGGAGAGGACCACGAAGATCCTCCCGGGCCAAGCTAACTGTCATATGCCGGATAATTTCGGGCATGGGGGCGGTGACCGCCAGTGAGTGGTGCGTAAAGGTGGTCGCTGCCTCCGCGAGCCGTGCCTAAGCGACTGTGTCGCTCCCACTTCCCTTGTTGAACCGCTCCCGCCTTCTTCCGCGATTCGTTCGTTAGCCTATCGGCCTCCTTCACGAAGGACGGCAAGATAGGCGATCAAGTCCCGGATATCTTCGTCCCGCAGCAGTGTCTTCGGATACATCGCCGTCCCTGGATGGCCGAGTTTGATGGATCGATAGAGATCTTCGTCACTCTGAGACGTCTGGTTGGCCGGATGACGCAGGTCGGCCGGGGGGCGGGGAAGCGCATTCAGTCGGGCGACCAAATCGGCGGACATCGGAGGCCGTGAATGCAGCTGTCCATCGATGCCGTGGCAGATGGCGCAACCGCCGAGTTCGTGATACAGCTGCCGGCCGTTGTTCGCATCGCCTCTCAAGGACCAGGAAGACGCGGGCGCGGACGCGGGTGGCGGTACTGTGCCGCGGATGGAAGCGAGATAGGGTAGTAACGCGAGTATCTCTTCGTTGGAGAGGGTGTCCTTTGAGAGTGGATACATGGCGGTGCGCAGATGCCCGCGCCGGATGATCTCGAATCGTTGCTTGTCGGTGGTGAGGGTGAGCGCTGTGGCCTGCCTCAGGTCGGCAGGGGCGGGATCAAGGTGTGCAATATTGTCCCGGATGTTTGGGGTCAGGTGTGGCGGCAGTCGCCCCTTGTGTCCATCGACACCATGGCAGGTGGAGCAGAGGCCCTTACCATTGAAGATCTCCCGGCCTTGCTCCGTATCCTGCGGCGGGTGGCCCGGTTGGGCTGGAGACGAAGAGCCAGCCCACAGCAGCGGACCGGCCATCAATGAGATCGCGAGACAGAGGCTCCCCATACAGACAATTCCAGGGCGGCCTGAGCGAGCCGCTGCTGTCAAGAACGCCGGCATGGTCGATGTCCCGATGATGTGGTCTTCGAGCCCTACGTTCTCCATCATAATTGAAGGTCATGGTGCAGTGCTAGAACCGATGGCCGAAACGTGGCGGGCCCTTTGGGGGCTGGCCAGGCGCCTGGTGATCCCGGTACAATGCCCCTCGATGAGAAACATGATCCATACGGCGATGAATATGGCCGACCACCGCCACTGCCTGGCCTTGTCCGGTTGTTTCCGGGGCAAACTCTGCGAACAATTGATGAACCGCCCGGGGCAGCAGGTGTCGAAAGGGAGTCGCGTCTATGGGCCGGGTGATCCGGCGCAGAGCGTGTTCTATCTTCGTTGGGGATTCGTGAAGTTGACATCTCTCACTGAGGACGGGCGTGAATTGATCCTACGCCTGCACCAGACGGGCGAAGTGTTCGGCGAACTCTGCCATTGCACGGGAGAGCGCCGCGAACAAGCCATTGCGATGGAAGACAGTGAGATCGTCGAACTGAGCTTCGATGAATTTATTGCCCATTTGCAAAGCAATCGTCCGGCCTTCCTTCTGTTTCTGTCCAATGTCGCCCAACAGCTGTCGGCGGCGTACGATCAGATTCAGACCCTGTCCTTCAATAGCACGATGGAACGCCTGGTGCGCACGCTGGGACGGTTGGCCGACGAATTCGGCGAACCGGACGGCGAGTGGATTCGGCTCACGCACTATTTCCGGCAGGACGATCTGGCCCAAATGATCGGCGCACGCCGCGAGGTGGTATCGACCCTCCTGAACCAGCTCCGCGAGCAGGGGCTGATCACCTATGCGCGGAAAGACGGGTTGCTCCTTCGCCGAGCCGAACTCGACCGCTTCTTGGGTTCCACCGCCCAATCATCTGCCCGTCTCGCGGATTCCGGCTTCTAACGCCGCTCATTTTTCCCTCCACTGTTATCGCGCTAACTTACAGGGCCGCGCCGGTTCTCTATCCTTGCCAGCGATCGCGACAGCCAATGTCGGCTGTCCGGCGCTGCCTCACTATTTTTCAAGGAGAGAAGACATGCGTAAGGTGATTCATGCCTGTTCAGTGCTCATGCTCAGTGTGGCCACCGTGGCCTGTGCCCATACGACGGATGCCCCGGCGCCTGCGGCCTCTCAACCAGCAGGCCACGAGGGCAAGGTGGCGGAAACGAAGGCGGCGCTTCGTGATCTTTGGTTGGGCCATATCCTGTCTATCCGGAACGTGGCCGTCGCAACCATGGATAAAAACGCCGCAGCGCGGAGCGCGGCTGAAGCCGATGTGGTGGCGAACGCCCAGCAGATTGCCCGGTCGATCGAACCGTTCTATGGCAAGCCGGCAGCGGATCAACTCTTTACATTATTGGCCGGGCATTACCAGGGCATTCGGGAACATTTGGATGCCACCGTCGCCGGATCGGCCAGCCAGCAGGACGCGGCAGTCAAGGCACTGACCGCCAATGCGGCTGAAATTGCCACCTTCCTCAGCGGTGCCAACCCGAATCTGCCGAAGGACACGGTGATGGGACTGCTCATGGCCCATGCTGCCCATCATCTCACGCAATTTCAGCAGCTGAAGGATGGGGAGTATACGCGTGAGGCAGAAACCTGGAAAGGCATGAAGCAGCATATCGATGTTGTGGCTGATGCGCTGACGCAGGCCTTGGCCGCGCAATTTCCTGCCAAGTTTTAACGCATCACCGGAGAGCGATACGGCGCACGCTCTGCTCATTCGGGCCTAGTGCTCTTTCGGAGGCTGGGCTCAGGCGGCCCGCAGCGGCTGATCCGCGCGGGCCGCCTGATGGACGGCGCGTTGCATGCGGCCTATGTCACCCTCTCGACTATTCATGCTGCTGTCTCGCACCGTTGCCAATCCGCTATCTGTCGCCACGTAGTTCTCGGGGTCTGCTGCATCCCCTCGACGACGGTTTTCGTCGTACGATGCGACAATCATTGAAACCATTTAATTTCTCGTCCTGGTGCAGTGCATATTGAAAATCTGGAAGCCACTTGCCTAGAGTGCGCAGTCGAAATATCCGTCCAATATCATCACAGGAGGATCGTATGGGGAGGATTCGTCACTGCGCAGTGTCGGGCAAGGTGGTACTGTTGGCCCTGGTATTGAGCCTGGCTCCCGCCATTTCTCACGCGGCTGAATGGGTGCATGAGGGGATGGCGGACGAAGGGAAGATGACGTTCGGATTTCGGGCGGGCCCCAGTTTCATGACGCAAAGTTCCGGCCTGTCTACGACCGGTCCGGCCCTCAACTTTCAGGGCATGTATGGCATCAATAAGTGGTTCCGCTTCGGGATGATGCTCGAATGGGAAAACCATAGCATTGATGGGCCCCGGAACGGATCGCTCAACACGATCACCCTGCTGCCGGTCAATCTCGAATATCGGCCGGGCCATTTCGGCTCCCTGATTCCCTATTTTACTAGCGGTATCGGTGTGAACATCAACACGAAGGATCAGGCGGATTCGTTCGCCTGGAGATTCGGCGCGGGGTTGGACTATCCCATGACGAGTCTCTTCCAGGGCGCGCCCAAAGGCCTGATGTTGAATATGGAAACGGCCTGGAAGCGCAATTCCGCTGATGGGGACGGTTCTTCGATGGGCCTGCTTTTCGGAGTGCGCCATACGTTTTAATGCTCAGGTATTCCTCTGAACCACCTGCTGGGCGGTCAGTGACGGACCTTTCGCTGACGGCCCGGCCCCCTCGCCTCTATTCAGCACATCACCCCAGACGTATCCGGTCGGCTCTGCGCCATCGCCACGCGCGACTTTTTGCGTCCTCCTGTTTCATAAGCCCCCCAATGTGTTATAAGCTGTCTGTTTCTCTAGCCTGATACTCCTGCCCTATTGCGGGTGTGTCGTCGAATTAATCCAGACCTTGCCGGATCGTACGATCGTGAGACCGTCACTTCCGCAGGCGTTCACAAGGGGGACTTTAGCAGGATGAGCAAGAAGGAAATCGATGCGGCGCGGCGACTGATGAGCCTGATGTTCAAAGCGCATCCCTGGCACGGGGTGTCCATGGGTGACCAGGCTCCGGATCTCGTGACGGCCTATATCGAAATCGTACCCAGCGATACGGTGAAATATGAGGTGGATAAGGCCACAGGTTTTCTCAAAGTCGACCGGCCGCAGCGGTTCTCAAACTTCTGCCCCGTGTATTACGGGCTGATCCCTCAAACCTATTGCGGTGAGCGAGTCGCGAAGCTGTTCGCCGCGCGCGCCGGTCGTCCGGACATGATCGGCGATGGGGATCCCCTGGACATCTGCGTGCTCACCGAGAAGGCGATTCCCCACAGCGATATTTTGTTGACCGCCCGGCCGATCGGCGGATTCAGCATGGCAGACGGCGGCGAGGCAGACGACAAGATCATCGCGGTGATGCGGGACGATGCCGTCTATGGGACGTTGACTGATCTCAAAGAGTGTCCTATGACCCTCCTCGACCGGTTGCAGCATTATTTCCTGACCTATAAACAGGCGCCCGGCTCCACGGCACACAACAAGGTGGAGATTACGAGCATGTATGGCCGCGACGAAGCCATCAAAGTCATCCACGCCAGCCACGACGATTACAAAGCCAAATTTCCCGAGTTGGAATTTATGTGGCCCGCCAGCATGAACAGCTAGGATCACCAAGAAAGGTTTAGCCCCTCCTCATGAAACACACCACGACGCCATTGCCGACAGAGCCGGCCGCCAAGGGATTTTCCCCGGGGTTTGCCGCGCTCGGATTAGAAGCCTCGCTCTTGACCACCCTGGAGGCGCTGGGCTACGAGGAGCCCACCCCGATTCAACGTGAGGCCATTCCTCCCTTGCTGGAGGGGCGGGATTTGCTGGGACAGGCTGCCACCGGAACCGGAAAAACGGCGGCGTTTGCGTTGCCGCTCCTGCAGCGGATCGCGCATGGTCCACGGCAACGGCCGACGGCGCTGGTGTTGGTGCCGACCCGTGAACTGGCCGTGCAGGTCAGCGAAGCGGTGCAGCGGTACGGCAAAGAGCTGCGGATCTCCGTGCTGGCCTTGTACGGTGGCCAGGCGATGGGCCCGCAACTGCAAGCCCTGAGGCGCGGAGTGGAAGTCATTGTTGCGACGCCTGGTCGGGCGCTGGACCACCTTCGCCGCAAGACCTTGAAACTGGCTGAACTGCAGGTCGTGGTGTTGGATGAGGCGGACGAAATGCTCGATATGGGCTTCGCCGACGACCTCGACGCCATCCTCGAGGAAACCCCGGCGACAAAACAGACGGCGTTGTTTTCGGCGACCATGCCGCCCCGGATTGCCTCTATCGCCCGCCGGCATTTGAAGAATCCGATCGAAGTCACGATCGCGCGGGAGCCGGTGAAAGCCGGCGCTGCTCCGCGCGTGCAACAGACCGCCTATGTGGTGGCCCGTCAGCACAAGGTGTCGGCGCTTGCGCGTGTGCTGGACATTGCCATGCCGAAGTCGGCCCTGGTGTTTTGTCGCACCCGCTTGGAGGTGGATGAAGTGACGGCGGCGTTGAACAGCCGCGGGTACCGATCTGAGGCGATTCATGGCGGCATGAGCCAGGTTCAGCGGGATCGTGTCATGCAGGCCTTCCGCACCGGGCAGACCGAACTGCTGGTGGCGACCGACGTGGCGGCTCGCGGGTTGGATATTCCGTCCGTCTCGCACGTGATCAATTACGATCTGCCTTCATCGCTGGAAGTCTACGTACATCGTATCGGCCGCACAGGCCGGGCCGGACGCGAAGGTGCGGCCATGACGATTGTCGAGCCGCGTGAGCAACGGTTATTACGCGCGGTCGAACAGCACACCAAGGCGCGCATTACCATTGCGCCCGTGCCGTCGCTCGGGGATCTTCTGGCCAAGCGGTTGGAGCGCACGAAGTCCTCGATTCAAGACACTCTGGAAGGGGGAGGGCTCGAAGATTTTCGCCGTGTCGTGGACGCGTTGTCCACATCGGCCGACCCGGCCGATATTGCGGCGGCGGCCATCAAGTTGGTCTATCGATCGCACGGTGGCGACCGGGAGGAAGAAGAGATTCCCGCCGTTCAGATGCGAGCGCCGGAGCCCTACCGGTCATCACGGCCACCGTATGGCTCGGCTCCGCAAGGGGATCGCGGGCGAGCGCCTCGGGGTGGTGCGAGCCGTGGCGGTCGAGCGGCCGGCACCGTGCGCGTGTACGTCGGCGCGGGACGGGCGGCAGGCATCAGACCGGGCGATCTGGTCGGCGCGATTGCCAATGAAGCCGGCGTGCCGTCGCGGATGATTGGGGCGATCGAAGTCGAAGAACGATTTTCCCTCGTGGATGTGCAGGAGGAAGCGGCTCGGCAGATCATCGAGGCCTTGGGCCGGACGCGCATCAAGGGACAAAAGGTCGCAGTGCGATTGTTTAGAGACTGAGGGCAACCTGAGGGGGCCTGTTCGCATCGCGGCGGCGTCACCCGACGTCAGGGATGATGGTATGCCGGTATGTGCGGCCTATTGCCCGAGGACGAACAAAACAGGAGCGAGAACCCACAGGATGCCCTTCAAGAGAAAAAACAGGAAGCCGGCGAGGCCGACACGAGACCACCAGGTCGACGGTTGTGCTGCGCGATGATGGTTGGCGATGATTGACAGTCGCATGGGTCTCACCTCTTTTCATAGAAGCGTGACAGGTGTGCGGCCGAAACCGCACACCTGGTCCGTTGTATTACGCCACTCCTCTCACGGTCCTCTCACGTAGATTCCCCGTGCTATAGGGACGAAGAGCTGGCACGAGCATAGGTACCTCTCTTCGGTAGGCCTCATAGACGGGCCCGTGTACCCCTGCCAGATCCTTTTCCTCGAACCGGATCGCAATCAGGATATAGGCCGTCGTCGCAATCGCGAAGATCAGATGGGCTGCCGTCATCGTCGGGGTGACCCAGAAGGTCAACAGCCAGCCGACATACAGCGGATGACGCACGTAGCGGTAGAGGCCTGGAGTCTTGAATTCCAGCTGTGTGTAAGGCTGCCCCTTCAGATAGAGCCACACCTGCCGCATGCCGAACAGATCGAAGTGATTGATCAAGAACGTGGCCACGAGGATCAGGAGCCAACCGCCGGCAAAGAGGCCGTAGAGCGTTCCGCGGAGGATGGGATCGCGGACGTCCCACACCGTGCCCCCCATCGGTTGCCAGGCCTGAAAGAGCAGCAGCAGGGCCAGGCTTGAGAAGAGCACATAGGTGCTCCGTTCGACAGGTTTCGGAACAAAGCTGGTCCACCACCGTTTGAATCCCGGGCGGGCCATCACGCTATGTTGCACGGCAAATACCCCCAGGAGCAGGGTATTGATGAGCAAGGCGAGCCAGAACGGCGCAGTCGCCTCGCCGTCGATGGTCCGGACCGGGCCGATGTTCCCGATGAAGGCAACGGCGTAGAGAAAGGTGGCAAGAAACACGAGATACGAGAGAGTGCCATAGCTGAATGCCATGATTCGATTCATGACGAGGTCCTCCTTCTGTGTGTGGGTGCCGCATCCGGACCATCTCCGGATGCGGACCGGAGTCAAGCAGCCGGTTGTGCGGTGATTGAGATGGAGACCGGGACCGGATTCGCCAGGATGTCGTGGACCGGCGAAAACCTCGTGAACTCTTTCAACTGTTCAGCGGAAGCATCCGACTTGATGGTCAAATGCACGCGAATGTCTTTGTAGCCGCGCCGGACTTGATCTGAGAGTCCCAAGAAGCCCTGTAGATCGAGATCCCCTTCCAGTTGCGATTCGACCGAGTCGATTCGAATACCCTGCGCTGCGGCATGGTACACGATCGAAGTGGTCAGGTCGGCGGCCAACGCATGGAGGACGAATTCAACCGGATTGGCTCCCTGATCCTTGCCGAGCAGCAGGGGCGGTTTGTCGGCATCGAGTACGAACGGTTTCGCGCGGGTCCTATCCTCCTGCCCTGCGCCATAAAAGCCCTGAATCGTCGAGCGATTGTGTGCGCCACTGATCCAGCGGTTCACGGCCCGGAACTGCGAGGTCCCTAAGCCGGGGTTTTGTTGGATGGCTTGGATCGTTTGTCCCAACCGATCCACATCGACTCCGTTGATGACTCCGCTTATGGTGGTCTGTGACATGATGCACGCTCCTTGTTGGTGAGTTGTGAGTTGCCGAAATAAGAGCCGGTCGGCATTCCGGCAGAACGATTCCCACTTCATCCCTGCACCCGTTCGAGCGAGACCTTGCCGAACAATGCTCCGCAGGGCGGCACCGTGCTGTGCAATGAAAGGAACGTCCGCTGCAAGAGACCGGAGGTCAATGGCTGCCGCCGGTTCCAAGGCGCGAGCGAGAGGATTCTCGCCAGTAGGCAATAACCCGCCAGGATACGCGCCGTCGTTCCCGCGAATTGCATCCAGTGAATCCAGAGGAGCGGCCCCCACAGTCCGGTCAGTAGCAAACCCAGATAGGCCGCACGTACTTGCACGGGAAAGGCGGTGACATCGCCTGTAAGCCGAAGTACGTGACCGATCTGGACGAGACAGAGCGCCGCCGTCAGCCAGATTCCCGCAGGCCACCCGAAGAGACCCGCGCCGAGCAGGGCTGCCGTCAAGGCCCAGTACCACCACCCTAAGTCGTGAATCGTATTCATGGCCTTGCTCCCGGTAATGGTGAATAAATTCATGTAGAGCACGACAGCAGATTCGATGCCACGACTGCGCGGCCCGTGAGATTAAGAATATTCAGCAGGTTAGGCGTGGAGAGGCGGTAAGCAGCGCGTGATGAGATTTCAGGGGTGACGAAATCTCATGAGACGAATCTCGAAATATCGTGAATTGCGGCGACTCGTACCTGTTTCTGGTACAGCACGAGCGGTGTCAGTATCAGCGGGGCTTCTGAATATGTAACGTCTTCATGCGCGAGGAGAGCGTCGAGGGATTGAGACCGAGCAGTTTGGCGGCACCTTTTTCGCCCGACACGGTCCATTTCGCGACCTCAAGGGCCCGGAGGATATTGTCCCGTTCCAGGGCTTCGAACTCCCGGGCGGTGCGAATGGTTCCTGGAGGGATTTCCGTCAACCGTTCGGGCTTGGCCGGCGATGGCGCGTCGGGCAGGGCCTGATCCAGATTCAGCTTGCCATCGATGGCAGTAATCACGGCCCGTTCGATCACATTGCGGAGCTCCCGCACATTTCCCGGCCAGTGGTATGCGGTCAACCGGCGCGCGTCATCGGCGGTCAAGGGGGCGATTGTGCGGCCCATCCGGGAGGCAAACCGCTGGGTGAAGGCGGAAGCCAGTCGGCCCACGTCTTCCCCGCGTTCGCGTAAGGGCGGCAGTCGCAGGGGAAACACGTGTAATCGGTAGAACAGATCCTCACGGAATCGCCTTTCCTGTATGGCTTTTCCCAGGTCCCGGTTCGTCGCGGCCAACACGCGCACATCGACTTTTTTTGTGCGAGAGCTGCCCACCGGGTCGAACTCGCCTTCCTGCAAGACCCGAAGCAGTTTTCCTTGTAAGTCGAGGGGGAGTTCGCCGATCTCATCGAGAAAGATCGTGCCCTTGTCGGCGAGCGAAAACCGGCCCTCGCGTTTTTTCGTCGCGCCGGTGAAGGCTCCCGATTCATGGCCGAAAAATTCGCTTTCAATTAACGTGGGGGGAATGGCCGCACAGTTCACGGTGACCAACGGTCGCTCGCGCCGATTGCTGGCTTGGTGAATGGCGCGGGCTGCCAGTTCTTTCCCCGTGCCCGTCTCGCCCACGATCAAGACCGTGGCATCTGTGGGGGCGACCTGGGCGATGTCCTGTAACACCCGCCGCAAGGCCGGACTTTCACCGATCAAGGCGCTCTCGTGATGCAAGGCCTGGAGTTCATTCCGCAGCAGCTCAGTTTCGGCGGTCAGCGATTCAATTTTCTGTTCCGCCTCGACACGATCGCGCACGTTGCGAAGAATCACGGTCGTGAAGGTCCGGCGATGTAAGTCGAATCGCGAGAGCGTGGCCTCGGCCGGAAATGACGACCCTTCAGGGGAGCAGGCGGTGAGCCCGCCGGGAATCCAGATGGATCGGTGCCCCTCCGGGCGGGCATCGACGTCGGCGATGAGGCGGGCCAGGCGAACGGCATCGTCCTGGCTGATGAACTGCCGGAAATTGTGGCCGACCATCTTGGAACCCTGGCAGCGAAAGACCTTCTCTGTAGCAGGATTCACGCGCGTGATCCGGAGTTGTTCATCCAGTTCGATGATTGCATCCATGGCACTGCCAAGGAGTTGGCTCACAGTCTGCTCCCGTTCGCGTACGTCGGCCTCCGCCCGTAGCCGTCGAAGTTCCGCCGCCGCCCGCGCGGCAAAAATCTGAAAAATTGCGAGAACACGTGGTTCTTCCGGAATCGGCCGTCGATCAATGACCGCCATGTGCCCCAGAACTTTGCCCGACGTGTCCTGGAGCGGCACGCCCATGTAGCTGACAGCCCCGGTCTGCCGGAGTTCTTCTTCCTCGGGATAAATCTCCAGAATGCGGTCCGGGATGTGGACAAGCCTGGCGGTATCGATCACTTGCTCGCAGGGAGTGCCGGTGATGTCAACTTCATAATCGTTCACCCACTGCCCGTCGAGCCAGAAGGCGAGCGCCCGCAGGCGCCGCTTCTCGGGGAAGTATTCCGTCACCCAGGCTCCGTGCGTGCGTAAGGCGCCGGCGAGGTTCTGCACCAACGCGGAGAAAAATCCCTGGCCCGTTTCTGCTGCGGTGCCCTGGAGAATGGCGCGTAGAGCCGCATCGGCTTCCAAGCCGTGGAGCGGAAGGAGGCTCTCGTCGTGGGGGGCGGTCATGATGGAGGTGTCATGAGTATGGACTGGCCGGAAAGCTGTTTCAAGAGTGGAGCATTCCTGCGAGCCGGTGATCGATCACAAGCTCGCCCTGCTATGCGGCAGACCGTTCCATCGGCAGCGGATGACATCCTATCCTTGCTGCCGCCCGTTAATGGTACGATAACAAATGCCTGCCTCCGGTACTCCTGTGACAACCAGTATCCCCCAACGGATGGACCGCCTGCCATGGTCGCGCTGGCATTGGTTGGTGGTGACGGCTCTGGGCGTCACCTGGATTCTGGATGGACTGGAAGTGTCAATCGTGGCTGCGCTAGGGCCGGTCCTGACGCATGCCACCACCTTACATTTGACGGCTTCTGACGTCGGCCTCACCGCTTCCGCCTATTTGGCCGGATCAGTGGTGGGTGCCGTGGTGTTCTCCTACCTGACCGACCGGCAGGGGCGGAAGAAGTGGTTCATGTTCACCCTCATGCTCTATCTGGCCGCGACCGTGATGACGGCGTTCTCCTGGGATCTTTGGAGCTTTATGTTCTTTCGTTTCTTGACCGGTGCCGGGATCGGCGGCGAATATGCGGCGATCAACTCCGCCATCGATGAACTCATTCCGGCACGCAGTCGCGGTCATACGGATCTCGCCATCAATGGAAGCTGGTGGCTGGGCAGCGCGGCCGGCGCGCTGTTGACCATTGTGCTCCTGAACCCCCTGCTGATTCCGGAATATCTGGGCTGGCGCCTCTGTTTCGCCTTAGGAGCCGTACTCGGCGTGAGTATCCTGCTTGTGAGACGGGTCGTTCCGGAGAGTCCGCGATGGCTCATGACGCATGGCAGTGTGCAGGAGGCGGAGCAGATCGTCTCCGGTATTGAAGCGCAGATCATGCGCGACGAACAACTGCGGTCGCTTCCGTCGGCCGAAGGCTCGATTACCATCCACGGACGCACACATGCCACCCTTGCTACCGTGGCCCGGGAGCTGTTTACCGCCTATCCCCGTCGCACCTCCTTGGGAATTGTGCTCATGGTGACGCAATCGTTCATGTACAATGCGATTTCATTCACCTATCCGTTTGTGCTGACAAAATTTTACGCCGTGCCCAGCCACAGCATCGGTTTGTATATCGTGCCGTTTGCGATCGGCAACTTTTTGGGCCCCTTGTTGCTGGGACGCTTTTTCGATACCATCGGCCGCAAGCAAATGATCAGCCTCACCTATGCGGTCGCTGGTTGTTTGCTGGCGTCCACCGGCTATCTGTTTTTTCAGGGGGCCTTTACCTCTGTCACGCAAACTATAGCCTGGTCGGCCATTTTCTTTTTTGCTTCGGCCGGGGCCAGTGCCGCCTATCTGACCGTCAGCGAGATCTTTCCGATGGAGATCCGCGCGATGGCCATTGCGTTTTTCTTCGTCGTGGCGCAGGGAGCGGGTATCGCGGCTCCTTGGTTGTACGGCAAGCTGATCGAAACATCAGCCGAGAGTGTCTTGTATGGATATCTGCTGGGAGCCGGGATGATGTTGATCGGTGCAATCGTGGAGTTGTGGTTAGGGGTGAAGGCCGAAGGGCAATCACTCGAACACATCGCGATGCCGCTTTCCGCCCAACCTGTCTCGAGTCATGCGCCGCACGTCTGACAGCCATCCCCATAGGATGCACGAGTAATCTGACCGCGGGCTTGATGATACGGAATGTGTCACGGCGGCGGGACGAGTGGCGAATACGTTCATGTGTAGGCACAACGATCAAGGTGAAATGAGGCGCGAGTGAACGTTCGTCCGTGGACGGCCGCGTTGCGCGACTGGCAGGCGCGGGCGGTGGCCGATGTGTTGGCGCAGAAACGCGAAGATTATCTCGTGACGGCGACGCCTGCTGCGGGAAAAACGCGCTTCGCGCTGCGGATCGCCCATCATTATCTGGCGGAGCGCGCCGCTGGCCGTGTGCTGGTGGTCTGTCCGACCAATCATCTGCGAACCCAGTGGGCGTCGGCAGCAGGGCAGGCCGGTATTCAATTGGATCCGGCCTTGTCCAATGAACAGGCCTGCGAGGCACGCGATTATCACGGCGCGGTGGTGACCTATCAGCAGGTCTGCCTGGCGCCTGACGTGTTCCGGCGCGCCTGCCGCAATCGCAAGACTTTGGTGATTCTCGACGAGTTGCACCATGCCGGGGACGGCAAGGACTGGGGCAAGGCGCTGCGTGAATCATTCGGCGAGGCCGTGTTTCGCCTGGCCCTGTCTGGTACGCCCTTCCGGTCCGATAATAATCCCATTCCCTATGTGCGGTATGAACAAGGTGAAAGCCAGGCGGATTTTACGTACGGTTATTCGCACTCGATACGGGACGGGGTCTGCCGTCCGATTCTGTTTCCGAGTTATGAGGGAGAACTGACCTGGTTATCCGACGGGCGGGAGCACCGGGCCACATTTGAAGACGGGTTGACCTTCGAGCGCCAGCGCGAGCGGCTCAAAACCGCCTTACTCCAGGAGACCTGGCTGGGGCCGGTGTTGAGTGACGCCCATGCCGAATTGCAACGCTTGCGGAAACAGGAACAGGCGGACGCGGGCGGCCTGATCGTGGCCATGAATCAGGATCATGCGCGGCAGGTGGCTGATCTGGTGCATCGACTGACGGGCACGCGTGCGCTGGTCGCCGTCTCAGACGATCCTTCCGCCTCGAAGACCATCGAAACGTTTGCCCACCACAAAACGCAGCAATGGCTGGTGGCGGTGAACATGGTGAGCGAAGGCGTCGATATCCCGCGCCTCCGGGTCGGAGTGTACGCGACCAACGTGTTGACGGAAATGTACTTTCGCCAGGTCGTCGGGCGCTTTGTGCGAATGCAGGATAAAGTGCCGAAGCCGCAACGCGCCTGGCTCTACCTGCCGAAGGATGCGACGCTGGTGCATTATGCCAAGCGGATCAAGGTGGAGCGCGATCACGTGCTCGAGGACATCATGCCGGCTGTGCAGCGGACGCTGTTTGGGACAGCCGCGACGTCGCTGAAAGAATACATTCCACTCAATGGTGTGGCCCGGCTTGATGCCTTGATCGGCGCGGATGAGGGCGAGCCTTCCGCGGCCGGGAAGGGCCAACCGGAACCGGCAGTGGCGCTGCATGACCAGAAAAACCTGTTGCGGGACAAACACCGGCTCCTCGTGGGAGCCGTGGCGAGAAAGTGCGGCATGGATCATCGGCAGCTTAACGCGGAACTCATCAAGCGGACCGGCGGCCGTGTGGATCAGGCGACCATTCCTCAATTGGAACGGCGGATTGCTCTGCTCGAGAAGTGGCGGGATTCCGGTTTCGACAAAAAGCGTTGAGCGGTCGAAGTGTGGTAAGCATAGCCTGCGCGATTCAGCGACACAGACATGACGAAGGACTCACTGGAGAGGAAGAGGACCATGGTTGGACATAAAAGGAAGCGACCCGCGAGCGCGGCAGCGAAGACAACAACAACAGCCAAGAAGAAGGTTGTGCCGAAGATGGGAAAGAAGACCGTGACCAAGAGGGCGGCTCCCGCGCGCCGCGCCAAGGCCACTCGGACTGGAAAATCATCGGTGGCGGTCGTTGTCTTATCCGGTTCCACGCCCTTGCGCAGGAACAAGGCGGCGGAACTGGTCGCGGAAGAACTGCAACTTGATTTATCGAAGGTAAACCTGTCCTCCGTCGTGAGTCAGCGGGTCGGCGAAACCGAGAAAAACATCAACCGGGTCTTCGACGACGCTGAACGCAGCGGGTCGATTTTGTTTTTCGACGGGGCCGATGCCTTGTTCGGCAAACACCGACCCGCCAAGGACGGCGAGAGCCATTATGCCAATGCGGGAGCGGCTCATTTGCTGCAGCGCATCGAGGACCACAAGGGCCTGGTGATTCTGACGACCAACGGCAAAAGCCGGATCGATCAAGCCTTGTCGAAGCAGGCGCAGGTATCGGTGATGGTGGGCATCGAAAAGAAGCGAAAAAAATAGGCGAACTGCTTCATGCGGTGGTGTATCTGTTTCTTAGGTCTCCTGTGCATCACATGGATGCCGGGGTGTGCTAGTGAACATCCATACATTCCTCTTGTTACGGGTGCACCCGTTCCGACGAGTCTTGTAACCGTCACTCCATCTGGATCATATCCGGCCCGTCCTTATCATCCTTGTAAAATGGATCTGGGCGAAGAGCTGTTGAAGAATGATTTTGAAGAGCTTGCGAAAGTGTGGACCCGCATCATCTCCCAAGCGGCCTACCCCGAAATAGCCCGAATCAACCGATGGCAAGGCCGAGTCCAGCTCTGTGTCGATGTATCTCAATCCGCTATGATCGAAGATGTGAGCCTGTACGCCGGTTCCGGCATCCAGGTTTTAGACGAGGAGGCACTCAGGACAAGTCGATCTGTACGCAGCGTTGAGCTTTCCCACCTTCTGAGTCAAGCGCACGTGCGCATGCACGTTTCGATTAATTACTCTCCAGAAAAAACAGGCTTTCTTCAGCAATTGATGGCCGATCGGCTATGGCAACAGGTATTGGAGAGGTCAACCTATCCGTCTGAAGCCGTCGAGGCAAAGTTGCAAGGGAAGGTAGTGCTGCGTGTCGCGCTCCAGCCTGACGGCAGTGCCGGGCGGATCGACGTGCTGGAGAGTTCAGGGAGCCCTATCCTGGACCAAGCGGCCATCATTTCCATCAAACAAGCCACCCCTCTTCGGTTCCTAATGCGGAAGCCGCCATTACCGACCACATTCATCCTTCCGATGCTCTATTCCCTTGATCACACGCCGTGATGTGGAGGCGGGTATTCCTCTATTGAGAGTTCAAGATGCGAAGCACCTACTCCGTTTCTTCGCTAGCTTCCAGGCACTTCGTGCATTGCTCGAGGTCGGGCACGCCATGGGCGCTGCAGAAGTGCCGATGGCAGAGACCGCAGAGCATAAAGGTCATTTTAATCCGGTCTTCGGCTTCGCAGTAGTAACAGTTTTTTGCGCTTCTTGCCTTGGGCATGGTCCTTCTCCTCGCATCATGTATCGGGTCACAGGTCGTATCATCGCCTGACTGCGCCGGTCGCGGTCGGCGTCGCGTCCTGACGCACCCATTCCAGGATCGGCATGGGAACGGCAGAGTCTCAATTGACGACGGGAGGCGGGCAAGTCACCCAGGCCGAGTTAGCCTGAGGCGCTAAGGACAGCAAAAGGTGTGATCGTGCTCGCGGTCATCCTACCAGGAAGCCCCGACCGGTTTTCCTGGGCGGTTATCTCGTTATAACACATTTCCTCATGTGGCTGTGCAGCGAGCTTGTTCCGGCGGGCATGGATGGTCTACTGCGCGGTTGCCTGCTCGACTTCTTCCCGCAAGAAGAACTTGATGGAGGGGTTCGATTTGATGCAATAGGCCAGCAGGTGCTCTGTGGTAAACAACATGACGGCGCGGCCTTGTTGATCCACCAGGCGGACGGTATCGGAAGGCCAATAGATAGCCGAAATGGTTGCCGGATCACCAACGATCCAACGCGCCAGACTATGGGGCATGCGCTCCACCGTGGTTTTGACGCCATATTCGTTTTCCAGGCGGGACATCACCACATCGAACTGCAGTTCACCCACCGCAGCCAATACCGGTTCTCGGCGCACGTGGTCGGGGGAGTAAAAAATCTGCATGACCCCTTCTTCTTCCAGCTGCTTGAGTCCCTTCTGAAACTGCTTGTGCTTGGAGATATCTTGCGTCCGCAACAGGCCGAAACATTCCGGCGGAAAATGCGGAATGGGATCGAAGGTCAGTGAGGGATCGGAGGTCAACGTATCGCCGATGGTAAAGAGGCCTGGATTCACCAGCCCCACCACATCACCGGGATAGGCTTCATCGATCGTTTCGCGGTCGCGGCCGAAGAGACGATGCGGGCGCGTCATACGGATTTTTCGACCGAGCCTGGCATGATGGACCATCATGTCCTTTTCGAATCGGCCCGAGCAGATGCGCAGGAACGCCATGCGGTCGCGATGTTGCGGGTCCATGTTCGCCTGGATCTTGAACACGAAACCGGAAAAGGTTTCGTCCGTCGGTTGCACCAGGCCCTGGGCACTGTGTCGGGGGCCTGGTGGCGGGGCGAGTTTCGTGAAGGCGTCGAGAAACGGCCCAACGCCGAAGTTGGTGAGCGCGCTGCCGAAGAATACCGGCGTGAGTTCACCGGCCAGGAAGCGGTCTCGATCGAACGAGGTGCCGGCGCCCGTCAAGAGCCCGATTTCTTCCTGCAGCGGGCCATAGGCGTCGCCCAGCGTCTCCGCGAGTTTCGGGTTCGGGAAGGCCTCGACCGTCATCGGGGCGCGACGTTGGTTGTGCGAAGTCCGCTGAAAGAACAAGACCTGGCGGTTCTGAAAATCATACAGGCCTTGAAAGCCGGATCCTTCGCCGATCGGCCAATTGAACGGGACGGCCGTCATGCCCAACGTGCGCTCGATCTCATCGAGCAGATCGAAGGGGTGTCGGCCCGGCTGGTCCATCTTGTTGATGAAGGTGAGGATCGGGATGCCGCGTTTGCGGCACACGGCAAACAGCTTCTTCGTTTGCGGTTCAATACCCTTGGCGCCGTCCAGCACCATCACCGCGCTATCCACGGCCATAAGGGTACGATAGGTATCTTCGCTGAAGTCCTGGTGGCCCGGCGTGTCGAGCAGATTGACCCGCGCCCCTTGATAATCGAATTGCAGCATGGTCGAGGTAATCGAGATGCCTCGTGCCTGTTCCAATTCCATCCAGTCGGATTTGGCCTGGCGCTGCGTGGAGCGAGCCTGCACGGCACCGGCCAAGTGGACCGCGCCCGCATAGAGCAGCAATTTTTCCGTCAACGTCGTTTTCCCGGCGTCCGGGTGGGAAATAATGGCGAACGTGCGCCAACGCAGCACTTCTCGCCGTAACTCGTCGGAGGCAGACTTCTCAACCGGCAGGGACATAACGTGCTCTTCGTGGTTAGGGATATCGACGGAACAGGGGGGATGTAGCCGCCTGGCGTCGCTTGCTTACAACGCTTTCTTTTATCAGTCGGAGCGGGGCGGCGGCAAGAAGGGGGGAGCGGAGGTCGGGCAACCTGTGTGGTCCCCATGCTCGCGCAACGCGCGGTCGCGGACTCCCCTCGTTGGACGCGCGCAGTTTGGGGACCACGCAGGCTGCCCGACCTTGGGAGGGGAAGATGAAATAGGGGATGGCGCGCACGACCAGAATGTGCTCGTCCCATGCGGGCAGCAGGCGGACTGCTATACTTTGTCTACACCTGTCGCCAGGAGATTCGTGCCATGCATATTCCGACTCATCTCATGCTGTCCTGGGTGGTCGGCCATCGGTTGGAGGCGCGGCGTGACCGGCGATTGGTCGCCTGGGCAGGCGTGGCGGCGGACCTCGATGGTCTCACGATCCTGGCAGGAGTGGATGCCTACGGGCGGTGGCACCATGTGCTCACTCACGGGTTGTTGGCCGCGATCGTCGTCAGTACGGTCTTTTCCCAGTGGGCAGAGGATCGCGTGAAGGTCTGGTGGCTTGCGCTGGCGGCCTTCCACCTCCATCTAGTCTGTGATTTGCTCGGGAGCGGAGCGGATTGGCCGGTTCAATATTTCTGGCCGATCAGCAGCGCGCTCTATTACACGCCGTATGGATGGGAGTTGGATGCATGGCAGAATTGGCTGGCGGCCATCGCGGTGATGCTGGCCTGTGGACATCTCGCTATTCGTTCCGGGCATTCCGTCGCTGAGACGACCTGTTCCCGCGCGATCGATGAGGCAGTCGTCGCGACCCTTCGGCGGCGATTCTCGTCACCGGCTCCTTTACCTGTGATTCGCTCGAGTACGAACCAGTCCTGAGCCTGTTCTGATTCACACCCGTTTCACGCCTCTCCTTTTCGTCAAATGACTTTCTGGTGGATGGCGCGGTATGCTCCTGCATGGTCAACATCCCGCCCATGTCACATCCCCGCGATCCCTTGCACGGCGTCACGTTGGAGACGATTGTCACCACACTTGTCAACCGGCATGGGTGGGCTGAACTCGGCCGTCGCCTGCCGGTGCGCTGTTTCTTGAATAACCCGAGCGTCAAATCGAGCCTCACGTTTCTCCGCAAGACGCAGTGGGCGCGTGAGCGGGTTGAGGGCATGTATATTGCGGAACTGGAGTGAGGCGCAGCCTTTCGCAGGGAACCTGTTCTTCGTTGATCCCACAAGCCGAACGAGACACGACTTGCCCCACAGGTCTCTGCTAAGCTAGACGCGTCTCGCCCTGTCAATTGCCTGCGACTTGATCAATCCCGCCCACCTCTGTAGATATGAAGGAGACTCCCTCACGATCGCGGAGGTTCACGTTCGTGCAGATTCCCCTCACGCTAGCCCTCTGGTTCCTGGTCTCGCTGGTGCAGATGTCTGCTGCGTCGGCTCAGGCGACATCCTCGCCTACCGATAAGGCGGTTCGCTCCACGTTGGAAACGGTCGGGGTCAAGCTCGATCCGCCGGCGGCCGATGGACCCGCTCCGGATGCAGCCGCCGCGGATCTCCAGCACAAACGTGCGGCGGCAGAAAAGGAACTGAGTGAAACCCCCACGCCGCAAGCCCGGCGCAAAGGGGCGTCGGCGGGCCAGGTTGATGGGCGCCTGGCGGAGCGGCGCTCCCTGCTGCAGCAGTTGGTGCAACTCTATGAGCAACACCTCGATGCCTTGCGCAATCTCGAGCAGATGCGGCAACGGGTGCGGGAAGCTGAACGCCAGGAAAAGGAATGGGATGGATTTTCCACGCCCGCGCCCTATCCGGTATTGAAAATTGATGAACTGCGTGATGCCGTTCGATCGATGACCCTCGCTTCACAAGGCGCCCAAACCAGACTCAACATGACCGAAAGCCTGACCGAGAGCACGCAGCGCAATCTCAAAGCCTCGCAGGAGAAAGCCCGGCAATTGTCGGAGCGTCTCGAAGAGGTCCAGGAGCCTGCCAAACGGGAGACGCTCACAGGAGATCGCGATCTGGCTCGATTGCGTGAGCGAGTGGAAGGTGCGCGAGCCGGCATGTTGGAAGCGGAGAAGAAGCAGATCCAGGAAGAGGTGGCGGAAGCGCGGCACCGTCTGGCGTTGCTCACCCGCCAGCTCACCGTTGCCGAACAGGATCCTGCATTCACGCAACAGGATTACGACAAAATCAAAAAGCGGCTGGATGCCGAACATCAGTCGTTGACGGATGAAATCGAGCGAGCGGTCGTCGAACAATCGACGCAGCGCCAAGCGGTCGCCGCCGGAGAGGCGGCATTGGCTGCCGTTGATGCAAAAGACTCTTCGTCCAAGAGTTCCACCCCTCGGCCGAAGGCGGATCGCCTGACGCAGCTCACCGAGTCAGTCGAAGTGAAGCGTTTGCAATTCGACAATGCCAATTTGCACGTGGAGTTGCTGCGCGAGATGCTGACCGGCCTCGAGCAGGAACGACATATCTGGGATATCCGTTTTGCGACTGCCCAGGAAAGGCTCTCCGTCGTCGAAGAGCGAGAGGCGAATGCGAAAATCTCCGCGGCCGCCAAACAGATTCGAGGCTGGAAGGAGTATGGGAATCAGCAACTGAGCATGGTCGGCAATCACATCAGTGATGTGGAAGACCGCCTTGCTGAGGCTCCGTCGTCGGCCAGGGCGCAAATCTTGACGGATAAACTCCGTCTCTTTCGCCACCGTGAAGATTTGTACCGGCGCGCGCTCCAGCGGACGGATTCCTTATTGGGGCTGATCGACAACAAACAGGCGGAATTTGCCCAACGTGAGCAGGCCAGGTCACTGCTCGCGCGTATGAAGGAGTGGGGACGAGCCTCCTTGGTGATGCTGGGAAATGCCTGGCACGTGGAACTGTTTGCCGCCGAAGACACCATCGAAGTGGATGGCAAGAACATCACCGGTCGCCGGAGCGTCACGGTCGGGAAGGTTGTGACGGCGCTGGCGATATTGATCGTCGGGTATTGGGTCGCGGGAATCATGGCCCGGTTTGCGGAGCGCCAGGCCATCGCCAGGCTGCAGATTGATCCCAACGTAGCCAACATCATTCGTCAGTGGGCCCTGGCCTGTTTTTTCCTCCTCCTTGTGATCGTGACCCTGATGTCGGTAAAAATTCCCATCACCGCCTTCGCGTTTCTCGGGGGCGCCTTGGCCATCGGGGTGGGATTCGGCACGCAAAATCTGCTGAAGAACGTCATCAGCGGATTGCTGCTGCTCATGGAACGGCCCCTGCGTGTCGGCGATGTGATCGAGGTCAACGGCATCAGAGGAATGGTGACGACCATCGGCCTGCGCTCGTCAACGATCCGGGATATCAACGGCGTGGAAACCTTGATTCCCAACAGCAATCTGCTCGAGAAAAACCTCACGAACTGGACCTATTCAAGCTTTCGCAAACGGTATTCGCTGCGCATCGCGGTGGCAACCGGGTCGGATGCGCGGCATGTGAAAGAGAAGCTGCGTGAGTTGGCCGGCCAACATGGGCAAATTCTCAAGGAGCCGGAGCCGTACGTCTTATTTGAAGACTTCAGCGAGCACGCGTTAGTATTCGTCCTCCATTACTGGATCGAGATCAGCCCCGGCATCGACGCGGCCACGGTCGCCAGCGATCTGCGCTTCATGATTGAACGGACCTTTGCTGAAGAGAAGATCGCGAGAAAATAGCAGCCGGCTGCGTCATGGGGCTCCTTCCTCTTTTCCCAAGGAATCGCATGGCCCCCAACGCGACGATTTGTAAGGCGGTCCTCCACATGGCCGATGTGGATCGCCAGTATTACGAAGACCACAGCATCACCCTGGCTCGGCATCCCTCGGAAACCGACGAGCGTATGATGGTTCGTCTGCTCGCGTTCGCACGTCACGCGCATGAAGCCTTGTCGTTTGGCCGCGGCGTGAGCACCGAGGATGAACCGGCGTTGTGGCGGAAGGATGCCACCGGTCTGATCGAGTTATGGATCGAGGTAGGGTTGCCGGACGAAAAGACGATTCGCCGGGCCTGCGGTCGCGCCAGGCAGGTATGGGTCTATACCTATGGCGGTCGTGCGGCGGATCAATGGTGGAAGCAGAACGTCGCGGCGCTCGACCGGTTGAACAATCTCGCCATCGTGAATCTTTCTTCGGAAGGAAGCCGTGCGCTGACGAGTCTGGCGCAGCGGAGTATGGATCTGCACTGCACCATTCAAGATGGGCAGGTGTTGATCGGAGACGGGTCAAACGCCGCCCAGATGGATCTGTCGATGTGGAAAGAGCCGGCGTGTGAACAGTAAGCGAGGAAGAGGTTCGGTATGAAAGAGAAGACGCGCATCCCTACCGATGGAGAATCTGCTGCGTGGAAGAGTCCGTTTGCGGCGTTGAAAGACGTGGTCCCGCCTTCGGCTCCGCCGCGAGAGCAGGTCCATCAGCCTGGTACAGCAGAGCCGGCTCAGGCGAAGAATCGCGGCCGGGTCGATATCATCAGGCACAGGGCGCATCGCGGCGGCAAGACGGTCACGGTGATCACGGGGTTTGTCGGCATCAGCCAGACGGAGAAAGAGCAACTGGCGAAGGAGATGCAGAAGGCCTGTGGCGTCGGAGGGACGGTAAAGGAAGGACGCATCGAGATTCAAGGAGACCGGCGAGACGACGTCGCCCGCATGTTGACGAAGGCGGGTTTCCGGCCGGTCTTTGCCGGCGGGTGAAATGCCATGGCGGAACCGCTTAAGAATAGCTTCGGCCCCGATGTGCCCCGGACCATTGGGCGAATGATTGCCGCCGTATCTTCTCAATTCGACGAAAAGGCGTTCGTCCGGTCGGCGTTGGATGGATATGACCAGCTAGCATTGATGCCCCGCGCCTGGAAGATCGCGCATGCCTTGCGGCAGTGTCTGCCGGATGACTATGAACGGGCGCTTGAGATTCTTCTGGCCTCACTCGATCAGCAGTGGAAGCGAACGGCTGCCTCAGGCATGGGCGCCTTCTTGTTTCTTCCGCATGTGTTTTTCGTGGCTGAATACGGGCTGGACCATTTCGATGCCTCCATGCGCGCGCAATATCTGCTGACACAACGATTCACGGCTGAGTTCTCCATCCGCCGGTATCTCGAGCGGCACCAGGCCGCCACGTTGGCTCGCCTGGCGGAATGGACAGCTGATCCCAGTGAAGACGTGCGACGCCTGGTCTCGGAAGGCACGCGCCCGCGATTGCCCTGGGCGCCGAGACTCCGTGCGTTTCAGGCTGATCCGCAGCCGGTGCTGGCCCTGTTGGAGCGATTGAAAGACGATCCGTCACTCTATGTGCGTCGCAGTGTGGCCAACAATCTGAATGACATCGGGAAAGACCATCCCGATGTGCTGATCGAGACGGCCAGGCGGTGGCTGGAGAACGCAACGGACGAGCGCCGTTGGATCATTCGCCATGCACTGCGGTCGGCAGTCAAACGGGGAGAATCAGGGGCACTGCATGTCCTGGGCTTTGGCCACAAACCCAAGGTCGCAGTAGGGGAAGATCCGTATCACGCCGCCACGGCCTCGGATCGGATCGTCTGTGGGCATCACCTGGGAGGTGGCTAACCGAGCCTCGGGATTACAACGGGTGCTGGTGGATTTGCGCGTCCACTACGTCAAGGCGAATGGCAAGCACAGTCCGAAAGTATTCAAATTCAAAGCCGTCGAACTGGCGGCGCGGGAGACGCTACGCTTCAGCAAGTCGCTGGCCCTCGC
This sequence comes from Nitrospira sp., assembly GCA_049840695.1. GTDB lineage: Bacteria > Nitrospirota > Nitrospiria > Nitrospirales > Nitrospiraceae > Nitrospira_A. The sequence continues at coordinate 21,412 of JASGJV010000029.1, read as the reverse complement.
GCAACTCACCACTCGCACCCACTATCCCGGCAAGCATCGTATCGAGCTGTTAGTGAACGGCCAAGCCTATCCACTAGGCGAGTTTCACGTCACGGCAGAGTAACCGGTGCTTCGAATTAGACGCCGGCGGTCTGTCTGGGATCCAGTGTCTGTCCCGTCATGGTGCCTTCCACGCTTGCCATATACGCCTGCGCGACCTGATCGGCAGGGATGCCGATGGAAGGATCCATGCCTCTGGCGATCAAGGTTTCCGTCACCCAGGGCGGGCTGACGACGTTCACCCGCAGGCCGCGCGGCAGATCAATGGCCGCGGCGCGGACAAATCCTTCCAATCCTGCATTGACCATACTGATGGAAGCGCTGCCCTTTATAGGATTCTGGCTCAGGACTCCACTGGTGAGCGTGAAAGAGCCATGGTTGGTCACGAAGGACCGGCCGATCCGCACGAGATTCGCTTGCCCCATCAGTTTATTTTTCAAGCCAATGAAGTAGTCGTCATAGGTCAGATCGTCCAGGCTCGCGAATTTGGCGATTCCGGCAGTGCTGACCACGGCATCACAGGTCCCGATCGCCTTAAACAGGCTGGTGATGGATTCCGGCGAGGCCAAGTCCACTTGAAAGGTGCCTTTCTTGTGGCCAACCACCACCACCTCATGCCGCGTGGACAGCCGCTTCACGACGGCCGATCCGATGGTGCCCGTTCCTCCGATGACGATCACTCGCATGGCAATCCTCCGTAGTTCGTGTTTCGCGCAGTGTAGCGATGAGGCCTGGAGCGGCGCAAGCGAGAGCCTATTCGGGGCGATCGATCACGTACTGCGGCCTGGCTGGTGGCTCGACGGCTGGTTGAAAATAGCGGCAGGGAGGAATGTCGGCCTGCAGCCGCCGTAACAGCACCGTGACCTTCATGTTGGCGGGAACGTCGCAGATCCAGACGTGCATGCCCGACTCGAGATCGTCATAATGCCGCTGCACCGAAAAGTCCGGTTTCTCCATGAAATAAGCGGAAAGAAATCCATTGATGGCTTGAACGGTCCAGGGATGGTCTTTGATGTATCGGTAGGTCAGTCGCAGTTCCACGACTTGATGTGCCTGTGCTGCTTCCATGTCTGCTTCGCTCCTCGTGGTGACAGGGCACTCTAGCAGGTTGTTGGGAACGGCCGCCAGCATCGTACTCTTCACCACCCGGGTCAACTGGAAACATTGAGACCGCCGCGACGATCTGTGTAAGGTACGGCATGGAGGATTCTGGTCATGTTGACTACCTATAATCAGGTGCCTGTTCCCTCGTTCATGTACGGGACTGCGTGGAAAAAAGACGCCACGACACGGTTGGTGCAGCAAGCCGTGGCGGCGGGGTTTACGGCGATCGATACGGCTAACCAGCTCATTCACTATCAGGAAGCCCTGGTTGGTGAGGCCTTGTTGGCATTGGCGAAGCAGGGCACCTCGCGTGAACGGCTGTTCGTCCAGACGAAATTTACTCCGGCTAACGGACAAGACCATCGGACGCCCTATGATGCGCAAGCTGATCTCACCACTCAGGTGAAGCAATCGTTCGACAGTTCCCTCGCGCATCTTCACACCGACTATCTGGACTCCTACGTGTTACACGGTCCCTACGCCCGCCGGGGCCTGAGTGATGCAGATTGGGAAGTGTGGGCGGCGATTGAAAGTCTCTATGCGGCGGGAACAACGCGCATGATCGGTATCAGTAACGTGTCGGCGGATCAGCTCCGGCTGCTCTGCGAACGGGCCAGGCATAAACCCATGGTCGTTCAAAATCGTTGTTACGCCGCCCTGGGCTGGGATCGAGACGTACGCGAGATGTGCCGCGCGCACGGGATCATCTATCAAGGGTTCTCGTTGCTCACGGCCAACCGCGATATCTTCGCCGATCCCGAAGTCCGGGCCATGGCCGCCAAGTACGGCACGGGCCTGGCGCAATTGGTGTTCCGGTTCGCAATGCAGGTCGGCATGCTGCCGTTGACCGGCACGACCAACCAACAACATATGGCCGAGGATCTCCGGTCCGATCAGTTCACCATTTCGCCAGAGGACCTTCAGCGCCTTGAAACGGTCGGGATGTAGCCGAATGCCGGCACACCCCCTGTTCTGAATCCATGGACAGCCTGCATCTACTGGAAGTCATTATCCTGCTGCTCGCGGTGGTGCTGGCCCTCACCACGATCGCGCAGAAGATCAGCATCCCGTACCCGATCTTTCTGGTGCTGGGGGGGCTGGTGTTGGGCTTGGTGCCGGGCTTACCAACGGTCACGCTGCACCCGGACCTCGTGTTTCTGGTGTTTCTTCCACCGATTCTCTGGGCGGCCGCCTATTTCACTTCGTTGCGGGAGTTCCGGCAGAACATCAGGCCGATTTCCCTCCTGGCCATTGGCTTGGTGCTCGCGACGACCGCCGGAGTCGCCGTGGTGGCACATGCGTGGCTGCCCGGCATCGGATGGGCTGAAGCGATCGCGCTCGGTGCCATCGTCTCGCCGCCGGATGCGGTGTCGGCTACTGCCATCGGAAAACGCCTGCGCATCCCGCGCCGTGTTGTCACCATCCTGGAGGGTGAAAGCCTGGTCAACGACGCCACCGCCCTCGTGTTATACCGGGCCGCCGTAGGTGCGGTGGTGAGCGGCTCATTCCTGCTCGGGGGCACGGTCCTCAATTTTCTATTTGCGGCATTGGCGGCGGTGGCGATCGGCCTCGCCGCAGCGTGGCTCACCCGCTGGGCCCTCTGTCTGACGGAAGACGGGTACACGCAAATCGGGGTGACATTGCTCGTTCCCTATATCGCCTGGGTCATTGCGGAGTCAGTCCATGCCTCCGCCGTATTAGCTTGTGTGGCGGGCGGAGTCACGCTTCGGCAGTATTTCAGCGGCGCAGTCGCACCGGCCACCAGGTTGCAGGCGCGCGCCGTGTGGGAACTGTTGATTTTCATTCTGAACGGCGTAATTTTTATTTTGATTGGTCTGGAACTGGGAGCTCTCCGGGATACCCTGCCTGCCGGGCAGCATGGCCCTGTTCTGTTGGCGGCACTCATGGTGAGCGCGACGGCGATCGTCGTGCGATTTCTCTGGGTGCCTCTCGCGGCCCTTATCCCGCGATGTCTCAGCGCGACCCTGCGCGCGCGTGATCCCATGCCTCCGTGGAAGGGGCTGTTTCTCATCTCCTGGACCGGCATGCGGGGTATCGTGACCTTGGCGGCGGCCCTGGCGCTTCCGGCGACGACCGGCTCCGGCGCGCCGTTTCCCTTCCGGTCTGAAATCGTCCTGATCAGCTTTACAGTCATCCTCGTCACGTTGGTGCTGCAGGGGCTTTCGCTGCCGCCGATCATCCGGTGGTTGCGCCTCGAAGAAGAAAATAAATTGGAGGAAGAGGAACGCCTGGCGCGAGAGCATGCGGCTACGTTGGCTTTGAGCCGATTGGATGAGCTCGTGACGGAGAATTGGGTCGCTGTCGACCAAGTGGAGAAAGTGCGATTACGATATCTTCGCCGTTTGGAAAATCTCGCGCGGAGCGGTTTGGATGAAGATGACCGTACCGGCGGAGGGATCAAAACTATCCAGCGTCTGCACCATGAAGTGCTCACGGCCGAGCGGCTCGCCCTGATCGGACTTCGAGATGACGGCACGATCAGCGACGAAGTGCTGCATCAGCTCGAACAGGAGTTGGATGTGGCTGCGCTGCATCAGGGCGTCGGCGAGCGACGGGCGGGAAGGGGACGGATCTAGCATGCCGATTCTCATGAGAAACGCGGTACCTTCCGATGCAGGGGACATCGCCAGGCTGGTGGGTGAATTGCTTCAGGAAATCATGGCGGTCATCGGTACACGAGCGTTTCATTCTTCGGAAGCGGATACGGAGACGTGCGTTCGGGCCTGGCTGAACGACGGAACCTATACCGTCCTCCTTGCTTGTGAGGGCGGCTTGCCCTGCGGCTTTCTGGCTCTCGCCGAATGCCGCGCGCTCTATGCCGGTGGATTGTTCGGGATCATCCCGGAGTTGTATGTACGCCCGGACCGGCGGTCGCAGGGTGTAGGGCGCGAGTTGGTGGCGGAAGCGAAACGTGTTGCCCGTTCGAAAAACTGGGCCAGGCTGGAAGTCACCACGCCTCCGCTCCCGCAGTTCGATCGGACCCTGGCGTTTTACGAGCGACAGGGATTCAGCATCTCCGGTGGACGGAAGATGAAACTGTCTCTGTGATCCGGCCTGTTGTTCGAGAAAAGAAACGATGGTTCTGGCCTCGGGTGGTATTCGTGCGAGAGAACGGGCGGTCGCCCGTGGTAGATTCCACCTCGACAGTGAAGGCTCTCCGTCAGACCGACTACGGGCTGATGGAGCCGGTGTGGTGTGGTCTGTGATGCTGAAGAGGTAACGAGTGAACATTGCCATTGTCGGAGGCGGACCAGCCGGGCTCATGGCGGCAGAAGTGGCGCTGGCTGGTGGCGCGCAGGTCGCACTCTACGACTCCATGCCGTCGGTGGGCCGGAAATTTTTGCTCGCCGGCAAGGGCGGGCTGAATCTGACCCACTCCGATCCGTCCGATCTCTTTCTCAGTAGATATGGTGCACGTCGAGCCCAGGTGGCTCCCTGGTTGGCCGAGTTTAGTTCCGATGCCCTCCGTGCTTGGGCACGTGGCCTCGGGATCGAAACTTACGTCGGCTCATCAGGACGTGTGTTCCCCATGGATATGAAAGCCGCCCCGTTGTTGCGCGCCTGGTTGCGCCGTTTGCGTCAAGCTGGTCTGACCATCCACGTACGGCACCGCTGGTGTGGATGGGATGAACAGAAAGCGCTTCGATTCGAGACGCCACAGGGCGCAACGGCCGTACGAGCGGATGCCGTGATCCTGGCGCTGGGCGGGGGCAGTTGGCCGCAACTCGGGTCGGATGGCGCCTGGGTGCCGGTGCTTGCGGGGCGGTCTATTGCGATTGCTCCCTTGCGACCTGCGAACTGCGGCTTTGATGTCGGCTGGACGGAGCACTTTAGAACGAAGTTCGCGGGGCATCCCGTGAAAACGGTCGGCGTGGTATCAAAATCGCCGACCGGCGGGGTGATGCGACGCATGGGAGAATTTGTGATCACTGACACCGGTGTCGAGGGTGGTGTCATTTATGCCGTGGCCCCGTTTCTCCGCGATGAGATCGAGGCGACCGGACGAGGCACGTTGCGGTTGGATCTTGCGCCGGACCGTGAACTGCCACGGCTCATCAAAGACCTTTCCCAGCCTCGCGGAAAAAAGACGATGGCGACGCATTTGCAGCGCCGGGCGCATATCGATGGAGTGAAGGCGGGCCTGCTGCGGGAGATCGTTTCAAAGGAGGATTTTACCGACCCGATCCGTTTGGCTTCTGCCATCAAAGCGTTGCCGCTCACTTTGAAAGCAGCGCGTCCCTTGCAGGAGGCGATCAGCACGGCCGGGGGAGTGACCTGTGAGGCGCTGGACAAGCGGCTGATGCTCAAAGCGCTCCCGGGAATATTCTGCGCGGGAGAAATGGTGGATTGGGAAGCGCCGACGGGGGGTATCTGCTCACGGCCTGTTTTGCCAGTGGACGGATTGCCGGTATGGGGGCCCTGGCCTGGCTCGCGGAGCGCACAGAACGTGCCAAGGCATAACTCGACTATCGATGGGGCGGCCTTGATCGTGCCGGGAATCAGCAACTCAGGGCCCCAGCATTGGCAGACACTATGGGAACGGCAACATCCACATTGGCAACGTGTGCAGCAACGCGATTGGGATCGTCCTGTGCTGAGGGAGTGGCTGCCGGCGCTGGAGTCGGCGCTCGCCGACGTTCCGCCTCCGGCTCTGTTGATCGCCCATAGCATGGGCTGCCTGCTGGTCACGCACTGGGCCCAGCAGGCCTCAGTTCCCGTGCGCGCGGCGATGTTGGTGGCGCCGCCTGATCCTGAGTCCCCCGCGTTCCCTGCGACCGCGCGAGGGTTTGAGAGGGTGCCGTCCGGCAAACTGCCCTTTCCCAGTCTCGTGGTTGCCAGCACCAACGACCCGTTCGGATCTGTAGACTATGCCAAGCGATGCGCGATTGCCTGGGGCAGTGCATTCGCCGAGGCCGGTGCGATCGGTCATATCAATGTCGAAAGTGGTCTTGGGGAATGGCCTGACGGTCTCGCCTTGCTCGAGCGGTTGCTCGCGTCCTCGTGATCTGCCATATCCACCACAGGTGTATGGCCCCAACCGCCTAACAAGTCTTCTCGGTCAACCCTGCTGGATCAGGATGCGCTGGGAGGCCTGATCGGCCAGCGTCCCTGTTCTGAGATTCCAATCAAAGAGGAAGATAGCGGATTGTTCGCACGAGAGCGACAGGAGCCGTTTTCCATGGTGAGCCACCACGCTTTCCGCCCGTCTAAAATCGAGGGTGCGGTCCAGCCCTGTTCGATTGCAGACGAACAACGGTAGTCCCGTGTCTTTCGTGCAGCGTTCCCACTCGCCGTTCGGACCGTGCAGTCCCGGTGCCCAGGCTGCTGAAGACACGAGAACTGTGGCCCCTTGCGCTTTCAGGCTCTTGGCAATACCGGGGGTATAGGCATCAGCGCAGATGAGCAGGCCAACGCGGCCGAATGGCGCCAGACGAAACGCGGTCGCGTCTGTGCCGGGGGTGGACCAGGCCTCGGACCCAACGCGCAATGCGTTGATCTTCCTGTGGCTGCCCGCAATGCGACCCTGTGGGCCGATCGCAAAGACCGTATTGTAGAACTGCCCGGAGTGCGGATCTTTTTCCGGGTGCGACAGGAATAGCGTGACTCCGAGCCGGACGGCGAGGCGGCAGATTCTGTTCATCCAATGGTCCGGCTGAGGCTCGATCCAGTCCGTCCCGAGCGTATCGGCAAAGGTATAGCCGCTGACGGCCAGTTCCGGGGTGATGATCCAGCTGGCTCCTGAACAGGCCGCCTTGGTGATGGCCTGGGTGAGGAGGTGGCGGTTCTCCGCGATCGCGCCAGGAATCGGGGCCAGGTGCAAGCAGGCAATACGAAGAAGAGATCCGGACATCGGGTCCCACGTCATGAGGCCGTACCAATACTGTCGGGCGTGGAGTGTACCATAGCCTGGTCGATTCAGCCTCTCCCGAGGGCTGTGACTTGTGTCCGCCTCGTTCCGCTGCGTACAGTGGAACGAAGGAGCGCTCCGGCATGAATCATCCCATCTCCTCGATCTCACGAAAACGGATAGGCCAGTGGCTCGTGCTAATGGTGCTTGTGCTGGTGATCCTCTGCGTGGGGATGATGTTGGCTCTGCCTTGGCTGGTGAATCGTCCGGAGAGCATGGCGGCCCTGCTTCAGCAGTTCGAAGCGCGGACAGGGCAGCGGATTTCTACCGAGCAATCGCATGTCGAGATCTTTCCATCGCCCCGGGTGACACTGATGCAGCCCCGGCTGCACGCCGCCGCCTCTGCTGAGCCATTGATGTTTGCGGAGCAGGTGGAGATCGTGCTGCATTGGCTGCCGCTTCTGGAGGGACGCCTTGTCGCCAGGGATCTGGTCATCGCCCGGCCTCGCGTAACCCTTCGCCGGTCGCCGGATGGGAATTGGGCTCTGGGAAACGAGCATTCCCCCGCCGCTGCTTCAGAATCAACTGCGCCGTTTGGATTGTTGCAGGCGGTGAGGAATCTGCTGGTGGTTCAAGGGATGGTGACGCTGGTCGATGAATCGTCTTCCCCCTCCACTTCTCTGAGCATCATCGTGACGCAGGCTGCATTATCGAGTGACATGTTGGGCCGCCGTGCGAAGCTGCATCTTTCAGGAGAGCTTCCGCAGGCCGGCCCGCGCGCGGCGTTTCTCTGGGACGGTTCACTTACGCAAAGCGGCGAGGAAGAAGGCATGCAGGCAGAAGGGGATCTGCGGCTCCATCAACTGAACGTGCGTCAAGTGTTGTCTTCCTGGATGGGGGACGACCGGATCACCGATGGCTTGTCGCAGCCCGCACAACTGAGAGTGCACCTGCGTTGGAAGCCCGGTGAGGCGGGGTATGATCTGCTGGCCAACGATGTGAGAGTCGAGTTGGCGGATGTCTCCTTGCAGGGAACGGGGGCGATCCTGGATATCGGCACGGCACAGGCACGATTTTCGTCCACTCTGTCTGCAGCACCGGTGACGGCCGCACGGCTCTTGAATGAAGTGCCTTCCGGCTGGATGTCGTCTGAGTTACGGGCACAGTTCGTGGACCATGCCGTGGAGGGGTTGATCACACTTCAATCGTTGTCAATCGCCGGAGACATTGCCACGGGAGCACGGCCACGCGTCAACGGCCTGCTGGCTATTCGAAACGGTCGATTCACGCTCAGTTCACAATACCCTCCCGTCGAGGCGCTGACTGTCAGTATGGCGTTCGATGCAGATCATTTGCGTATGACGGAGGTGCGCGCCCAGTGCGGGCCCATTCGTCTGGCAGGGCGGGATCTGCTGATCACGCAGTGGGCGACGGATCCGTATATCGATGTGAACATCACAGGCACTGCATCGGTGGCCGGTTTGGTGGAGACGGTCCGTCGTCTGGATGACTTTCCGTTGTTGCGCGATCTGGTGACCGAAGTGGAGCAACCAAGCGGGGATGTCGAAATGATTGCCCATGTGATGGGACGACCGCTCAGCGGGCAACCGCTCGCGCTGATGGATGCCGATCTCCGGCTGCAGCGGGGCGGGGGGCGCAGTGCTGTCTTGCCGTTGCCGGTGCGACAGGTGGAGGCGCACGTCACCGTCACGCCGACCGTGGTGGCGATCGACCATCTTGATGGGTGGTTCGGGCCGGCAGCATTCCGGATTCATGGTTCCGTCACGATGGCTGATGGGAAAGCCTATTCCAATGTAACGCTGGCGATGAGCATGGAGGGGTTGGATCTGCGATCCTGGTGGACGGAGCAGGCAGAGGAAACATTTGTCCCTGAGATGGACGGCACGATTCGCCTGCGTGCGGTTATGACTGGGGGAATTGGGAATCCGCGAATCAAAGGCAGCATCGATCTCGCGCAGGCCGGGGTCCGTGTGCGGAATTGGGTGACTAAGCCGCTGCAGGCTCCCGCCGCCATCGATTTCGAAGGGCGGTTTTCCCGGGATAATCGTCTGGTCATCCGACATGTCGGTATCAAGTTCCCCCCGGTTACCGTGACGGCATCAGGGACGATTGAGTTGGACGGGGAACGGGGATTTTCAGCGCATGTGTCGTCGGGCCGGATTGCCGTCGCGAGACTTCCGAAAGGCATTGTTCTGGGACCCGTTCGAGCCGGTACAGTGGATGCCACCCTCGATATGGAAGGCCGGATGATGGATCGTGCGTCCTGGCGCGCATCGGGCCAGATTACAGTCGATGACGGCACGATTGAGATGGAGGACCTTGATGAACCGATCCGCGACGCCTTCGTGACGTTGCGCTTCGATCGAGACCGGATTCATATTCGCCGCATGGCATTTCACGTGGGCGCGAGTGATCTCCGCATATCCGGCTCGATCGCCCAATGGGCAGACCACCCGAACGCCCGCATCCTCGTGGAGTCATCTCAAATTGATCTCGCCGCGTTTGAAAAGTATCGGCCACGCTCATCGGCGGACACGCGCCAGCGATCTTCAGACCATCTCTGGACGGAGACCACCCTGAACGCGTTTCTGTTTGCCGATCATGTCTATTACAAGAAGTTCCTGCTCACCGACCTTTCGACCAAAATTACCTGGGATCATGGGCTGCTGACGGTTGAGCGTATCAGCGGGGATACGAACGAGGGACAGCTGGCGGGGCAAGTCGAAGATTCGCACGAAGAACGGGCAGATGGAGCAGGCCCGCAGTACCTTTCGCGCCAGCGGCGTTCCGGTCGAGCGTGTCCTGTCGCCATTCCAGGAGAAGCCCGCGCTCTCCGGGTGGCTGACGGCGTCGGGAAAAGTGCAGGCGGAGTTTGAGCGAGGGGTGCTTCTGCCTGCCGCGCTGACAAGTCGTCAGCCGGTTCAAATTCTCGTCGAAGAAGGGCGCATGTATCATACCCCGGTGCTCTCTACCCTCCTGTCCGTGCTGAACCTGCCGGCTGTGTTGCAGGGGCAGGTGAACCTCGAGAAAGAGGGCATGCCATTCGATCGGCTCAAGCTGGCGGGGTCCATCAACAACGGCGTGGTCTACACGAAGGAATTCCTGCTCGATAGTCCCGTGCTCAAGATCAGCGGGACGGGTCGCTACGACATCCTGGCGGATGAATTCGACATGGTGCTGGCGACAAGTCCGCTCGGATCTTATTCGGCGATCTTAAAACGCATTCCTCTGTTCGGGCACCTACTGTCAGGGGATCGCCAGGGGTTTGATACCGCCGTGTTCGAGTTGAAGGGATCGGCGAACAAGCCGCAGTTGCGCTATCTCCCCGCGGAATCACTCATGACGGGCGTGAAGGGGACGGCGCAGTTGGCTTTCGATATTCTGGTGAATGCGATTACCTTGCCGCAAAAAGCCTTCTCGCTTGTGGAAGAAAGCGTGACCGGAAGAGAGGAGGAGGATTTCTGACGTCCGGTCGAGCAACAGATTATTACGGCGCAACGTCGGCGCGAATGTCCAGATCGTTCTTCACGCGCCGTACCCCCTTCACCTGCCGGGCCAGTTCAGCCGCTCTCGCCTTCCGTTCGGCCTTATGCACCGTGCCGGTCAGAGTGACGATTCCCTCATCGGTGGTCACGATGATGCCGGATAGTCCGCCTTGCTGATCTTCGGCGAGCTTCGCTTCGACATTCGTAGAAATCACTGCATCTTTGGGACGGTCCGGCAACGGGGAGGCGCCTGTCCACAGGCAACCAGCGGAGGGGCACAGCAGCAGCGAGAGGAATAGGAACCACCGGTGGAATAGGCGCATGGGATGTCGCAGGGATCGCGTCTCCATGAAAATGGTCCCGGATCTTGGCATAGTGCGGCTCGGGTTTCCATGCTGGGTTTTTGGATTGCGCGCCCCGTTCGCAACGGGCATCATGCGGCGCCAGGAATGAGTACGTTTGCGCACGAGGTCAGATGGCAGAGCCGGTGGCAGATATGTGTGTGATCGGGGCGGGCGCGGCCGGATTGGCGGCCGCGATTTTTGCGGCTGAGCTTCGGCCAGGCCACCGGGTTGAATTGTTGGACGGGGCCAGGAGTGTCGGCGCAAAAATTCTTGTTTCAGGCGGGGGCCGCTGCAATGTCACGCACGATGTCGTCACGCCGGAAGATTTTTTCGGCACCCGGCATCTCGTGCGCAATGTCCTCGCGGCGTTTCCGGTGAAGGATACCGTCGCATGGTTTGCCTCGCTGGGTGTCAACCTCAAGCGCGAAGAGACCGGTAAGTTGTTTCCGGTGACAGATAAGGCCAGGACGGTCCTCGACGCGCTCATAAGGCGAAGTGGTGAACTCGGCGTGGTTCTTCGGCCGGGGCATCGCGTTGCGAGCATTGAGCGCAGGAACGAATCCAACGAGGCCGACGCAGAAGATCTGCACCGGTTTGTGATTCGCCATCAGCACGGTGAGACGCATGCGCGTCGCGTCATTCTGGCCACCGGCGGGCAGTCGTTGCCGCGCACCGGAAGCGACGGAGCGGGGTACGGATTGGCGCGGCACCTGGGGCATCACGTCACACCGACCGTGCCGGCATTGGTGGCCTTGATGCTGGATGAGCGCTGTTTTCACGCGGAACTCTCAGGCCTATCACAAGAGGTGGAGATCCAGACGTTGGTGGGAGGGCGATCTGTCGATCGACGGACAGGCAGTCTGCTCTGGACGCATTTCGGCATCAGCGGGCCGGTCGTGATGGACGCCAGTCGTTTCTGGTGTCTGGCCCGGTCGCGAGGGGAAACAGCGGAAGTCATCGGCAATTTCCTGCCAGGCCGAAATGCAGAGCAGGCGAAAGCATGGTTTCTCGCGCAAGCCGCCCAACATCCTCGCCGGTCATTGCTGAAGGTGCTTGCGGATTCGTTGCCGGAGCGGTATGCCGAAGCAGTTTGTCGTCACTCCGAAGGTGATCTGCAACAGGCCTGCGCACAGGTGCCACGGGCTGTGCGGGACCGGCTGCTGGCGGCGCTCACCCGTTTTCGTTTTCCAGTCGTGCGTGATCGCGGCTGGAACTTCGCCGAAGTGACAGCCGGTGGCATCCCGTTGGAAGAGGTCAATTTCCGCACCATGGAATCGAAGCTCGTGCCTGGTTTGTATCTGGTGGGGGAAGTGCTCGACTGTGATGGACGGATAGGCGGATTTAATTTTCAGTGGGCCTGGGCGACCGGGCGGGTGGCAGGCCGTGCGGCTGCGGCGAGTCTCGGCCCATACATCGGTGGATGAATGGGGGATGTATTTAGCGGAACTCGTACCCAACGCCGAAAATCATGGCTTCGTCGGTCTTTTTGCGTCCTGGCGCCGGTTGCGTGTTGAGCCGGAGGTCATACTCGACATTAAAAAAGAGATTCTTGTAGACCGTGATCCGAAGGCCCTGGTCGGCATTGAACCGGAAGGCGTTCCCGGCATTGATGTCCCAAAATCCTTCGTGTCGATGGAACACTTTGACGCGATCCGGCCACAGGCTATGCTCCCAACGCAGGCTCCAGCGTCCGGAAGGGGTTTGCGTGTTCGGACTATTCGTGAAATGTTCATTCACATGCGCGATACCGGCCGATAATGAGAGGGACGTCGTGGGGGTCTCAAAGAACTGATAACCTAGGCCGCTACCGATCGTGGATCGAAGTTGCAGCGCCTGCAGCGTGTCCTTTTCCAGCATGCCGAACGTTTCGATGAAGATCTGCTTGCTGATAAAATAATTATGTTTCAAACTCGCGAGTGAGTTTCGCGCGGTGATTTGATCGTTTGCCTGCCCGTAGTTGTATTTGCCTTCCACCAGGAGTCGCTGCCGGTGTGCGTAAAGTGTCAGGCGTGCTGCGCTGTTGAAGGCCTTGGTACTGCTGTTGCCTGAGGTATTGTTCCCTCCTACCGAAACGGTGCCCGCTACCCGCAAGGGCTCAAGATTGATCGCGGTGATGTCCGACAGGGGCGTGGAGGTGTCCTGGCCCGCTTCGTTGACTTCACGTTGGCCCTGCGTGCCGTAGACGAAATCCCGGAGGACATCTCGCGATTCCCCGGGAATCAGGATTTTGATCGGGCTTGTCGCTGTGAGGCGTTGGACCTTTTTCCAATCGACCTTGATCTCGCCGCCATAGTCCGTTTGAATCGTCAGGAGATTTTCCTCCATCTTGACGATCGTGCCGGTGAGCCGGTCGCCGTTGGACAAATAGACCTCATCGGCAGAAGCCGGCGTGGCAAGCCACAAACTAAAAAGAAGCAACGCCCGCTGCCAGAGCAAGAGACTGAAGGCATGGTGATGGTGCATGGATCTGAACCGGAACTCAGACGGGCGGCGGCTCGAAGTCGAGGCGAGGTGCTGCCATCTGTAGACCAGCCCCCACCCTAATTGAGAGGATGGGAAGTTTCAAGTGCACGCGTGAGAAAGTGACCTGGTGCTCCACTGCCGGCGGAGATCATTTCGCGATGGTGATGCTGGGCACGCCGCTGCGCGACACTTCCGTGACGGTCATCTGGAACAGTTGGTATAGCAGCTTGAAAGCCTCACGGTTCCACCGGGCCAGTGGACCGGTGACGTTGACGGAGTAATACTTGCCATGGGACTGCACGGTGAGATCCGATTCGGACGGGCTGGAATCCTGTACCAGGAGGTCCATGGTTCTGATTGGATTGTCCATAAAGGGCGGCGTGCGGCTGTCTTTCTCGACAGCATACTCCGGCTCTTCCTCCACCGCTTGTGCCAGGAAATTAAGCATCGTGTTGAAGCTCCGTAGCCTGAACTCGCCTTTCAGCGGCCACTCTCCTCCATAATGTCCCGGACGAATGTCGAAGGAGACATCGTTCATGGGACGCCGTTCGGCCTCCTCGTGTAGTCTGACACGTTCTTCGTGCGGAAGGGTATTCGGATCGTAGTTCGTGATGAGAATTCTTCCGGACACCGGCTTACGCAGCCGGTAGGTTTTGTGTTGCGGGTCGTAGCTGACGAAATAGTCCTGCTCCAGCGCTTTGAAGCCCTCCGCCGTCACGGATTCGGCTGGAATGGTCCACGTGCGTTCGAACAGCATCGATTCCGCATAGAGGCGATTCGCATCCTGAATGGCGGAGATATGCAATACCACCTTGCGGAACATCTCATAGCCGGACCTGTCGGTCGGGTTGTTCCGATAGGCGACATCCTCACCGTGATCATTCAGGCGGAGTTCTTTCGCCATCAGGCGGAGCAGGAGATCGATATCGCCGCCTTGTCGCAGCAGGAGCGTGAATTTGCTCTCTTGAAACGGTGTGAGCAGGCGGCGGGTGAACTCTTCCCCGTCAATCGGCGCAATGCTGATGGTGGGATTTTCGGCCACGCTGCCGCCGAACACCGGTAAAAGCGTTTTGCCGGCCTCTCCGGTTAAGGTAGGGGTCGCTCCGGCATTGATCCGGAAATCGAAGGTGGCGGCGACATTTGAGACGCCTGTAAAGTGAACCGGCTGGTGGTGATGCGCGCGCGCGATATTCAAGAGCAGTTGTTTCGAAATGGAGTCAGTGATGGCGTTGTCGTAGGAGACGACGGCGCGCGTGAGCGTCGGCGGCGAGAGGCAGCCGGCCAGGTTCAGGATCATGACGAGGCCGGTCAAACAGCCGAGCCATGAGGTTGAGATCGAGGTATGCATCAATTTTGATGGTGAAGGGTTTACCGGCAGCGTTTCTAGCATACCTGTCCCAGGAAGCCTAGGGGGATGGATGAGTCCATGCGGCCTGTCGGCCGGAGCATGCTCGCCTCGGCGCGGCAATTTGTTTTATCATCGGACACCGTGATAACCAGGAACAGAATGAGGGCCCGACACATGAGGCATTCCGTTTGCGTTGGGATGATGACGCTGCTGTGCCTCACCGGCTGCGGCAGTTCGGCAAAGCTCATATCCGGGCTGAGCATCGAAGAATTGAAACCGGTGCCGGGTATTCTGTCGAGTGCCAGGCTTCTGAAAGGAACGATCCGCAGCATCACCGGCGATCGGGTGGAAGTGGACACCGGCGAACGGGCTCCCCGTTATTTGTCGCTGGAAGCCGGTGGTGACGAAGCCCGCCGATTGCAGGTTGGCGGGGCGGTGGAGATCATGGTCAATGACCATGATGACATCGTCGCGTACCAGCGTCCGGCCGAGTTGCCGCCAACGAAGGTGTTTCGCGGATCGCTGGGCAAGGTGTTTAATCCGCAAAAGGAACGCGTCACGATCCGCCTCGATACCGGGCGTGATGTGGGGTTCTACGCGCGGTCTGTGGCGATGGATAAACTTGCTGCGCTGGAGGTCGGAGAAACGGCTGACTTCGCGGTCGATCGCGCCTATCTGCTCGTCGATGTGTTGTCGCTGGGGAAGCCTCGCGACTTAGGCGTCGGGTCTCCGCTACCTGCGCCGCAGCGTCGAGTGGAAGGTGCATTTGTGACGATCGGTGACGGCCGCATGCGACTGAGGATGAAGATCGATGATATTCAATCCTTTCCTGTGCGCCCCCTGTTGCAGCCGGCCATCGAGCAGCTGAATCCTAATGAGACCGTGTCGATTTATCTCGACGGGCAAGGGCAGGTGATCGATATGGTACGGACGGCGCGCCGGTGACCCGGGTCAGCGGCGGGGAGGAAGTTTCACGATACGGGTAATGATCCAATCGTTGAGGCGATCGGGCAGAAGGAGAGCCAGCCACGAACGAATCGCGGCGTCGGAACCCACGAGATATCGTGTGTTCGGCCATCGGGACCGCAAAGCATGTGCCACCGCGTCAGCGACCACCTTCGCCGGCTGAGCCTGTTCCCCTGCTGCGGTGGCCGTCTCTTTTATGCGGCTAAACCCTTCCTGGTACATGTCCTTGAGGTCCCGACTCCAGGTCGCATCCCAGGTATCGACTTCTTTTCTGGTCTTCCGCCAAATAGGCGTGGCAATGGCGCCCGGCGTAATCAGGGCGACACGGATGCCCCATGGTTGCAGTTCCAGGCGCAACGCATCGGTGATCGCTTCCAGCGCATGTTTGGAGGCGGCGTAGGGTGCCATGAACGGCATGGAGGCTCGTCCGGCAATGGAGCCCATGTTAATGATGCGTCCTTGGCCTTTGCGGATCAACGGCAAAAAAGTCTGAGTGACGGCGATCAGGCCGAACACGTTCACGTCGAATTGACGTCGCCAGTCGGCAAGGGGCAGTAGTTCAATGGGACCGGCCACCCCGATGCCGGCATTGTTCACCAGGCCTGCAAGGCCGCGATCGCCTACCATCGCGGCGACCGTATGGCTGGCGGCTGCGATCGACGCAGAGTCGGTGACATCGAGACGAATGGGCATGAGGCGAGGACCGGCTTGCCTCTGCAGCCGTTCGCCGTCCGCGGGATGACGCACACCGGCGAAGACGCGGTAACCGAGTGCATCCAACGCGAGGGCGCAGGCGGCTCCGATGCCCGATGAGGCGCCGGTGATGACCACGGAGTCCGAAGGAGAAGAGGCTGAGAACCAGTTGAGCATGTCTCGCAGTCCTTGTGTCCGGCTGCGTACCCTACCATAACTTTACGGTGTGACCCTACAGTCAGATGTATCCGAGGAAGTCCCGAAGCGCTAGGTGTTCAGCGCGGGGCCTGGCTGAGTATGATCGATGAAAGGAGCAGACATGCAAAGAGATGTTTGGCAACGAGCGCTGCTGGCCATGATGGGGCTGAGCTTAGCTGCATGCGTGTCTCCCCTGAGCGAGGGCATGGACCGGGCGGGGGCCGCAGCCGAGGGAAAGCTCGTGACGGTACAGCCGCGTGAAATCGACGACGTCTTAGACAATCCCGGGATGGGATTCGCCGACTTTCACTTCGGGTTCGGCCATCCTCCTAAGCCTGATGAGTATCCACATACGACTGTGGCCTATTTCCGCTGGCCCTGGGCGGAGCTGGAACCGGCTGAGGGACAGTACAATTTTGCGTTGGTGGACGGAGTGATCGCCCAGGCGAAGGCCAAGGGTGAAACACTCGCCATCCGGATTGTCTCCGAGTATAAGACCGGTACCCCGCAATGGTTGCTGGATAAGGGCGTCGGCAGCATCAAAGAAACGGACGGAATTTTCCCCGACTACAACAATCCCATTTTCCTCGACTACCATGAACGACTCATCCGCGCGTTCGGTGAGCGGTATGGCCGGTCGCTCGATATCGATCATGTGGACATCGGATCCATCGGGTGCTGGGGGGAATGGAATACGGTTTGCTGTGAAGGTGTGGAAGTGCAGTGTAAGGCCTATTTCCCGAGCCAGGCGAATCAGCTCGCCATTACCGATTGGTACTTCAAATACTTTGCCGGCATTCCGCTCGTGATGCTCCATGGCGGGCAACTGAAGTATGCAACGACACGAGGAGCCGGCTGGCGCGGAGATTGTTTCGGGGACTACGGCTATTTCTCCCCCGACTGGAATCACATGGAGCATGCCTATGCCCCGGTGTTAGAGGAGCCGGAGATTGCGAATGCCTGGAAGCGCGGGCCGGTGCAAATGGAGGTCTGCGGCTATATCCATGAATGGTACGAACGGGGGTTCGATCTCGATCGCATCTTGGAAAAGGGGCTGGAATGGCATGTCTCGGTGTTGAATGCCAAGTCGAAGCCGGTACCCGCTGCCTGGCGCCCGCGCTTCAATGAGTTTCTGAAAAGGATCGGATACCGATTTGTCCTGCGTGAGTTGACTCATCCGGCTGCAATCGGACCCGGTGAAGCGCTCAGCATTCACTCACGGTGGGACAACAGAGGCGTGGCGCCGATCTACCATGCCTGGCCTCTGGCGTATCGTTTGCGTTCCGGTACGGATCAAGTGGTGGCACAGTGGACCAGCGCTGCAGATCTGAAGCAGTGGTTGCCGGGGCCATCGCACCTGGCTCAGGATACGGTGGTCGTGCCGAATACCGTTCCTGCAGGCGCCTATATGCTCGATGTCGGAATTTTGTCTGAGGATGCTCAGTCTGCAATGGTCGAGCTGGCGATTGAAGGCAAACGAACCGACCGCTGGTACGCCGTGTCACGCGTGGAGGTTCGATAGACTTTCGACGTCGCGCAGATCCTGCGACTGTCCAGTAGCCGATGTGGTCGAGGATTAGCTCAACGATGGCTTAAAGCATCGCTTGGTCGAACGGCTTGACCAGCTCATAGTAAGACCCGGCCTTCAGCCCTTCCATGGTCACCCGATGCGTTTGGGCCTCGGAATCAAGTCATCGACGAGTGACAGTTGCGGTTGAGGGAAGATCGAAATAGGGAGCATTGCGTTTGTCGGCCAAGTTGTTCGAAGAAAACGGCATAGGGGTATGGCCTCACATCGCAATGCAAGACTCTGATAGGCCTATTGGAAGCCTCTGAAGAATGCTGAAGTGAGGAAGGAAAGAATATCGCGAAGGACTCCGCGGGGCCCAGGCCCGGCAGAGTCCTTCAGGTAGGGCTATTGCTTCACGATATCAAGCAGTTCTACTTCAAAGACCAGAGTGGCCCCTGGCTTGATCACCGGAGGTGACCCACGGTCGCCGTAGGCGATGCCGGACGGGCAGACCAGCTTGCTCTTGCCGCCGACCTTAATCAGCTGTACCGCTTCGGTCCAACACTTGATGACCTGGTTGAGGGGAAATGTGGCCGGTTCTCCACGTTTGACGGAGCTGTCGAAGACGGTCCCATCGGTGAGGGTGCCATGGTAATGGACCTTGACCGTATCCGTGGCTTTCGGGTTCGCGCCTTTCCCTTCCTTGATCATGGTCACAATGGCGCCGGATTCTGTCTTTTTGGCGCCCGGTTCCGCTGCGGCCTTTGTCAGGAATGCGGCCCCGGCTTTCTTCTCGACATCGGCCAAGGCATTGGACCGGACCTGCTGCATCTGTTGAATCTTCGGTCCGTACACATTCATGTCCACCTTCTGTGGACGCTTTAACACGCCATCGGCCAGACCGGACTTGACGAATTCGAGTTCGGATTC
Source organism: Nitrospira sp. (assembly GCA_049840695.1). Taxonomy (GTDB): domain Bacteria; phylum Nitrospirota; class Nitrospiria; order Nitrospirales; family Nitrospiraceae; genus Nitrospira_A. The sequence continues at coordinate 2,442 of JASGJV010000029.1, read as the reverse complement.
GTTCAAGGTGAAGGGCATAAGAGATTGGCTGATGGCTGCTCCCAAGGCATACAAGGTCTTTTGTTCATCGTTGGCCGGTTCGGGGGCGGCGGCCCAACTGAGCGAGGAAATCAGAAGCACGACTGCGGAAACGGCACTGGTCACATGACGCATAGACGATCCTTTCTGCTGAAACAGCATGACTGAACTCACCATATGACAGGCAGCGTATGCGGCTCAAGATAATTCTTGGGACGCGGCGGAAAATGGCCGCCTGCTCAGATCGCGGGCTAGTCTGTGACCATGCCTAATGACGTCTGTCCGCTGCACTGGATGGGTAACCACGTCGTCTGTTTCCGTCGCATGCCTGCGAATGTGAGGTCCGGCCCATTAGGAAAGCCTGGCTCGTTCGTGGGGCCTCTCTAAATCCGGATTGCGGTCCGATGGGCACGATGCGGGTCGGATTGACGTCATCATGCGTGACGTAGTAATGCCGTTTAATGTGGTCCACATTCACTGTTTCCGCGATGCCGGGTACCTGATAGAGGTCTCTGAGGTAGCCTGACAGATTGGGATAGTCGATGATGCGCCGGACATTGCACTTGAAGTGTCCGTGATAGACGGCGTCGAACCGGATGAGGGTGACGAAGAGTCGCCAATCGGATTCGAGGATTGCGGGCAGCAGAGATAGCGGTGTTGGCCGAGTCTGGTGTCCAATTGATCCAGCGCAGCAAAAGCGATTGCGCCGCCCGTTCGTAGCCGCGCTGGTCTGGAGGTTGCGAATCCCGCCTTGTAGACGCCGTCACCCGCTCATACAGGAACCGGTTCATCTCATCGATGTCTGCGCGCGGCGCCGCAGGGCAGAGATCCAGTGTACTTGCGGTGAAGCGGTTGAACTCCGCGTTGAACATCCGCATCAGATCGTCGTCAGAATTGCTCACGATTTGCTTCGTGACGGTATCCCACAGGACAGGGACGGTGACGCGACTTCTGTAACCGGGGTCGGTCGCCTGATAGGCCTCGCTGAGGAAGTGAAATCCATTGATGGGATCGATGGAATGCCCTTGGCCGGCACGAAAGGCCCAGCCCTGCTCGTCGCGAATGGGATCCACCACAGTCATGCCAACGACTGACTCCAACTGTTTGAGTGTGCGGACGATGATCGTGCGATGGGCCCAGGGACAGGCAAGGGACACATAGAGATGATAGCGTCCGGCTGCCGCCGGAAATCCTGATCGTCCGTCGTCGGTCACCCATTGGCGAAAGGCGTCGTCTTGGCGTTGGAATTCGCCTGCCTCGGTCTGTTCGTTTGGAAACTGGGGCTGTGGGGGCATGGCTTGATTCTCCTTGCAGGGTCCACCTTAGTGTGGTTCTACGAGGGACGTCAACCGCAGAGTATTAACTTCGGTGACACGGTAGTAGGCGGCGTACATGCGGTCGGGATGTTGAGACTGGACAGGCGCAGAGAGATCCTACCGGCAGAAATGCGGGCGAAGAGTTCGACGCCGGTTGTCTATTCATGCAGGCGCTTGTTTCCCGTGGAGGAAATGGTTCTTAGCAACACCAGCAGTTGGGGGGCGAAAAGGCAGAAGGGAAGAATAAAACTCAGGAGACCGCGCATAGAACAGAGCTCACACGCGCGACATTGCTGGTCGAGAGAAGGAGCGGGCTTGAAGGAAGCCTACCAGCGACGATGCCACCGTCCGTAATAGGGACGGTAATAACGCAGTCCCCAGGCATAGGGGCGTGAGTAAAACGGCGAACCGTAAATCCAAGGGCGCCCGAGATACAGGCCGAAGCCAACGGATGGGTAACCGTACAACAATCCTGGCGCAATTCCGGGGGACACGTACGTATAGGTCGACGGGGCGGACGATTGTTGAGCCATCTGCCGCTGCAACTCAGCCGTCATGGCGTTTTGCCGGTCGGCTTGGTCTTTCAACTGGCCAACGGTGCTTTGCTGAAGCTGGACTTCCGCCTCCAGCTTGGAAATTTTCTCACGCTGGATTTCAATGAAGGCTTGCAGGCATCGAGTGTGGGCATCACCCGTGTAGTTGGAGCATTCCCAGGGGCCGGACGATTCCGCGCCAAATACAGGAAGTGCAAACAATAGGACAGTGCATCCCATTGCAAGAGAGGTTAACCATTGCCGAGGGGATTCCAATCGGTGTGTCGTAAGACGTACCATGACGCTCCTCCCTGGCTAGCTTTAAACAGCCTATCATGGCGATGCCGGTGAAGACCAGATCCGGCTCGTAGAGAGTGAAACGGATGACTGCCTCTTTGGTTGACAGAGACGGTGCGGGAGTGTGTGCCGGTCTCGTAGCGGCGAGAGACAAAAAGGAGAAGAGAACATGGGAGAGAAGCAGGTGATCGCGGTGGTCGGGGCGACGGGCATGCAAGGTGGTGGGTTGGTGCAGGTGCTGTTCGGATTCTCTATGACTCCCTAACTTTAGCGATACC
>JASGJV010000028.1:0-108448 GCA_049840695.1 Nitrospira sp. | reverse complement strand
TGTATTGCTAAGGTTAATAGGGAAACACGATAGAATCCGAACAGCACCTGAGCGGTCCGGAAATGAGGTGCAGTTCGTCCTGAATAATCAGCCCAGGCGGCATACACACCTGACGCACGTCACCGTTGACAAAGCGGCGACCAAATAGCGTGCCGGCATCTGGCCGGTATGCAGCCATGGCAAGCTTGTCCGCCGTGGCGATGATCAGAGAAGGCGGTTGCCGATAGATCCGCTCGTCTATGACTTCGACGGGAAGCCAATTCTCGGGGCACGCTCATGAAACTCGCATGCGCTATCAGGGCAGTGCAACAGAGGCCCTCCCACGGGATCATCCGTAATACCTCTGGTGCGCACGGCATTCCACTGATGGGCTGGCATGGCTTGGGGCCGGTTTCCGTCGTATCGGCCAATCTCGGCACGACACCAAGGGCATTCGGTCAACACAAGTGGGTTGCCTTCACGTTCGCCGCGTCGAAACGCTGCGTGTTCGACTCGCGCCTCGTCGGTTTTGTTGGGCGATCCATCACCGCCGATCCACAACCCAAGTGAGAAACGCTTGCCAGGTATATTACCCATCCCGTGTATTCGCAGCATTTCGCCGGATGTATTCCATTGCGCAGATCAAGCTGGCAGCACGTTGAAACTGCTGAGTAGTCAGCATTCTCAGCGTATAGCGCATAATAACGTTGGTCCCATCGCGCCTCGGGCCGGCACTCCCGCTGTCAACTAATATGCGCTCATGGAACATGTAGAACGCCATTACTGCGAGATAGGCCTCGGTCTTGCCGCCGCCAGTGGGGAACCATATGACATCCACGAGATCACGGTCAGCCGAGTGGCCATGGCGGAGTCCATCCAATGACATCAATAGGAAGGCAATTTGAAAGGCGCGCCATGATCCAACTCGTTCAGTGTTCTCCAGACGATTTTCATATATGCTCCATGGCGACCGGTGGTCTCCGTGGGGTCTCACATGGCGCCGGGTTGTATCCCAACCCAGGGGACGACGGGCCAACTGTTTGGTGGCGATCTGCTGGAGAAGCATCGCGAGATTGGCTAGGCGAAAGGCCCGAACGAACACCCGCATTTTTTCGCAGCAGAGCAATGCCCGCATTGATCCGCAGTAGGCAAGCATTGCAGTCATCAAGGTGACGTTTAGCGACAGTTGCGAGGTGTGGAGGAAGGTTGGTTGCCTCGTTGCGTCTGAGCTGAATCCAAGCGCCGTATCCGGCGGCGAGTGATTCAAGGGACTGCCAACCTGGGTCATCGCCCTCCTCCGAGAGGGTGGCCAGATCGCGCATTGAGAGTTTGACGGGATTCCCATCAAGTGTGACGTCGGGAGTCATGCTCGGCAATTGAACGGCGGGCAACACATCGGCGTAAAGCGTCGCGGGTATGCCGCCAGGTTCGGCATCCCAGCCGGCAGCACAGCCATGGCCGATTCCCCAAGTGGCGGAATCTCTATAGAGAAGCGCTAAGGATTGTTCATCGCGATCGAGCTGCGCAAACGGCCGCCGACTCTCAGGATACTTCTGGAAGCGGCCTCTGAAGACCTGCACCTCAAAGAACGTCTGATAAAGTACAGATTCGTGTTGCCTTGCTATATTAGAAAGGACCGTCGAATTGCGAAGAACCACGGTCAGTAGCCAACCTTTATCATGGCTCTGAAGCTGGCGGGGGAACACCTCCACGAGGAGGGTCAACGGAGAGCCTTCAGGCATTTTGACAGGCTTGGAGATCTTCTTTCCCGAAACCAATTCAGAACGCCTAATTGTCACACCTGTGTCTGGTAGCATGGCTGGGGACCGACGCCAGACAGGCGCCTCCTTGGCATGGCCATCCTCGTCCGTCCAGCGCCGGGTGCACAATTCGTAGCGGCCGTTCAAGGGAAATGGCGAGGCGCCGTCGGATTGCCAGGAGAAACATCGCATTTGAGGCAATCGTATGACTATCTCCCCATTTGTATCGAGTTGGAGGCAGAAGGAGACTCCAATTGTCGAAGGGTGTCTTATGTCTGGACTTGTAACCTCAAAGTCGTCCCCGGGGTTGGGATCGGTCCCCCCTTCTACCGCACCGCTGGCATCCACATCGTCATCAGTGTCCATGGCCGCATTATTTGGAACAGCGGCACGACTCTCATCCATCCCCGGTTCCGCACCGACTGTGTCAGTGGCCTGAAGGGCAGCTTCGTCTGGGGGTGGAGTGGTTGCAGGTGACGCCACGGGATGAAGAAGCCCAACGCCGTATTTGCGATGGGGAGATTCTCGGTCGTAATACAGCACCTCCTCCGGATCAGCAGTAGGAGCGGGGCGCCACGCAAGCGGACCGCGACGCACCGGGACGGGATCTACGAACACGGCGTTCACAAACTCAACCACATGCGCTTCCGAAAGCGGCCTTGAGGGACCAACAAGTTCACCCCGAACCCATGCAACCATCTCCGCTCTTTCGCTCATATAGCAACCTTTCCAGCAAGCCATCTGCAGAAGCACTCCTGTGAGCGCTTGTCGCATAGAACACGAACGGACTCGGTGGCACGAGTCATGCCTGTATAGAATAAGTCCCGGTCAAACTCCAAGTCGTCGAGGAGCACATCGGTAAGGATGATAACCTTGTTCTCCATGCCCTTGAAGGCATGGACACTTGCGTAAGCGATTAGATCCCCGGCTTGCCAAGCCGGACGCAGCTTGTATCCTGTAATAGCCAGTCGTGCAGCGGCGCTCAAAGGGTCAGCCCGGAATGACAGCAGTGTGATCTCGGACGACTTGTAGCCTTGCGCCTTGAAGTCCTTGATCCAGCGACTAAGTATGTCCAACTGCGCACTCTCGTGCTCGTAGAAATAAATGTCGTAGTTATGCACGCCACCACCGGCACGCAGATAGCCTGAATAGGTTGAATCACAGTGGCCGGCAAGCCGCACTGCTGTGTCGCCTACGATGCGATAGTTACGGCAGTTCTCGGATAGCTTCCAGCGCACAGGCCGGCTGGAAGCGTCTAGTGCTGCCAGTGCTTGGTCCATGGATCCACGCTTTTCGAGAACTTGGTGCTCAAAATCACCGAAGAGTGCGAAGGCGCCCTTATCCATCCCACCAGACAGAAATTGAAAGATGATTTGCCTTATCCGAGGTCTTGCTAGAATATCCTGTGCCTCGTCGAGGACAAGGTACTCGAACGCGGCAGCAGCCTTGAAATCCGGGTCCGTCAGGCGCTCTTCTAGCCTTTCAGGCAACTCGCGTTCCCAAAAATCCTCCTTAGGATTGGCGGGTATCTGAACCGCTGTCATCTCCGCCATGATGCGGATTGCGCGACCAACGACGAGATTTGGAAGCACCGGACCGGTCTGTTCGATCCTTTGTTTCATCCAATTCCCAACCAGCTGGTTGTAACAAAGCAACGCCACTCGACGACCTTTCTGGGCCATACGCCGGGCGACTTCCATGGCGATGAGGGTCTTACCTGTTCCAGCAGCGCCCGAAACAATCAAACGGTCATTTAATGCAGCGAGCTGCAACACCGGCTTCTGCTGCTCCCGCAGGACCTTCTCCACCTCAGCTTCGCGGCGGACGATTTCTTCGCGGGCATCAGGACGACACCTCTGCATCGGTACGCAACACTTCACGATTGTGTCAATTTGATCCTTAGAAAGCCTATGATCCAGGTGACATAGGTTTCCATCCGCCGCTATGCTAAGCCTCATTCTTGCCTTTAGATCAGCACAGAATGCGGAGCCGCTGTCGAAGGCCCGGAATGCGCGTAAATCCATGAGCTCCCATGGCTGAACTGAGAGGTTGGGTAGCAAGTTAAAGGGTGACCTCGGAAAGATACAGCAATGTACGACAGGAACTCTCTTGAAGTCTGGTGCGAGTTTTGCCAAGCGGCGGTAAAAGGTATGCCGGCCGTCAGACGCCTGCTTGAAGGGTGACCGGCTGATTGTTTCGGGGTTCCACCTGTAACCATCGAAAATGATGTTCTCGTGGGATTTGACTTCCAGGCAAATGATTCCGGTGTCGGGAGCAATCACAACGAAATCAATCTCGGTCCGCAGGCCCCGATTCCAAGGAGACAAGTCGAGGGAATGCAACGCCACCCAATCGTTCGGTCCAGCGGCCACTAGGTTGAAGACGTCTCGCTCACCTGGAGGCGTGCGATCATCCATGAAGGCCGGAATCAGTCGCGCCATTGGTCAATGAGACTGAGTTGGTGGATGACCTTGAGTTCGGATTCCGGAGCAGCAAAGCCCTCCTCGATTCCGCGCACCTTTCGAAACAAGAAACGACCTTTCACGTCATGGCCAGTAGGAATAGCCACGCCAAAACTCTCGCCCGCTAGAGCTGTCTCACGAATCTCGGCCATGAGCTTCCTAAGAATCACCAGGAGCTGCTCTTCAATTAGCTCCTGTTCCTGAACGCCGGTCTGTATAGCTTCACCTCGTGATCGGCGAACTTCATCCCACGCAAGCTGCCAGAAAGACGGCCCTCGATTCTGACCCCGAGCGTTGATTTCATCCTCACCGACGCCCAACACTCGTAGAAGGACCTTGAAGTGCTTCAATTGCTGCGGAGCATGGATGACGGTACTCGGCGGATTACACCAATGCCGGATAGCAGCATTTAGGTGAACCAGTGTCAGGCCGGCAGCGTGCAGGCGAAGCGACCAGATTCGCGGCGTCATGCCGCCATTCCTGTTCCAACCGTGCTCTCCAGATCCGACTATAATGACCATGCTCAGCCCGCACCCCCCCAAGATCCACGTCCTCAACAGCGGACTGGATCACGAACATTCCCTCAACAAGCGTTTCGCCGGGTATACGGCGACCGACCGGTTTTGGTGAAGCAGGGTCAGGATCGAAACTGAGGACTTGAGAGTGGCGCGGATAGAGAATTCCGTACTTCTCGTCCAACAGGACAAGCGTGGCGGCACGAATCTCGTGCGATTGCATTTTACCCCTGAAGACCCGCAACTCATCTTCCTCAGGTGCAAAACCAGTAACTGTGTCAGGGGCTTGACCAGTGTGCGTTACCAGAGTAGTCCACTCCATGGGGCCGCGGCGAGTTCTCGTGGACTGTTCCCAAGTGGCTTCATTAGTCGTTGAAGCAATGGTGGAAAGTGAGACTGGATCATAACCGAAGTCGGGGTCGTCCCTGCACCCGGACCAGACTACTTGCACCAGTTTGTCGAAGCGAGGCGCGGTCAGGAGAGCATCGGGGGCAGAGCCCCATCCACGACTGCAGAGAGGCCCCATCTTTATCAGTACATCGAACGGCACAGCGTCGCAGTATTCGCGAAGCGAGTGTAGGAACGCGTTAACCGAAAGCGGGGTGTCTTCAGGCAGGGCGAAAAGCGATTCAAAATGGGGACGCGCACGTTGGTGACAATAAATCTTAAAGGTTTTCTCCTGGGAGCGGAGCTCTCGGATAACTGCGCGAACCTTCTTGCTCAGAGGATTTTCAAGAGATGCAAGGTCGTCCGCCGCACGAAGCGCCATCTCGTAGAGTGCCCCTGTATCGTGACCCCAGCGTGCGTGGACCGCCACAGACTTTCCGAGCAGATCCTCCACGGCAGAGCGCATCAAGTGGTCGAAAGGTACTGGAACCGTGAGCCACTCGCACAGCAAGACCCGGAGCTGGTTCGAGACAGAGAGAGCTTCTTGATCCTCAGAGTCGCAAAGCTTCAAAGCAATTTGTCGGAGGCACCGACGAAGTGTGCCGAAGACAGCGAATGCGATCTCATGTCGTTCGATAGTGCCAACCTTCTGTCGCTCAAGAAACTCAAAGACCTTTGAGGCAGCGATATGCATCATGAAATTCGCTTGCTTAGGATCAAGACGCTAATCCCACGCGGTACATCACGGAGTTCGCCAAGCAGTTCAGTATCCTCGACATACCATTGGCGCAACCCCACTATTCGGTTGCCGACATCCTCCAATTGCTTGCGCGTCATGGTTCGTTGGATAACACCAATTACATCGGATCGTTGGAAATCTGTGAGAACCTTGAGGAAGCATTGGGAGCCATCCGCCACAACAAAGTTCGGGGCAGAGGAGCGGCGGTCAAGCGTACCAGTTAGCGCATTAAAATATGTCAGGCGGGAGACCATGTTGGACGGTAACCACTCATGAACGGTGAGAAGATCAGAAAGACCGTACTCGCACCGCTCAGACAGGAACCTGATAGAGGCGTATGCCTCACGACTTGCAGGTTTCCCGGCAACACGTCCCGCTATGCAGAGGCCAGAAAATGATCTCCGGAGGTTATCGCGGATGATTTGTGCCTCCGCGATAATTCGATTGTATGTCTCAATCGGCAAAGCTTTCTGATCGTTGCTACACAGTTGAGACGGCGGTTCGCCATCGATATGCCAGTCGGTGGCCGAATGACGAAATATCCACCTTGTTATTGATTGACGAAGGCATACAATGGCCGCCTCCCGATCCTTTCGTTGAGAGATCTTGACGATCTTATAAAGCTTTCTCTCCCGATTCCGCACAAGTCCGGTGGTCTCCCCAGCATAGCCACACCCTTTTAATTCAGGCCGGCAGCGCATGTTACAATCGCGGCACCTTTCTAAGTACTGGTGTGCATACCGTAGCAGCGCATCATAATGCCCATCTACATCGTTGGCGTTCGGATTTCCCAAGTCTCTAATAAGAGCACCGAGTGCAATTAGGCCGGCTGCAGCTGAGTCGCAGGGCATGGAGACGAGGGCAATTCTGCGATGCTTCAAGCCATCACTGGGCCACTGGAAACCTAAGCGGATCAGGAAAAGGACCCACGGGGGGACCGCTTGCCACTCTTCATTGGCTTCGGAAAACAACATGCGATTCCAATGATCAAAAATCCCTCAGGACCGCCGTCTGTAGTCTAAGTCTCGATCGCACGGAAGAATACATTTTCCGTTGCGAGAAATCATCTCACCCGTATGGATGACGTATTCATGCATAGGGGAGGGGTTGGCTCATCCATTAAAAGATCTGGTCATTCGGCCTATCGAGCCTTTTCGTCGGACGGATGGTAAAATTCGAGCGCTATTCAATTTTGGCGGGTGAGAGTGGGCCGCGGTGGCCTTCCGTGGTCTGAATAGTAAATACAGGTTGTGCAATGACCGTCCGGTCATTGCCCACCAAAATGCTTTTCTCTGAGCCCCAACCTTCACGTACATCCAGTGGCTCTGCCCGCCTGTTGCCCGAATGCTTTTCAGTGTTGGCCTCGACACGCGTTAACATTGCGGGGTATGAAGGCATCGCTACCAACATTCAAAAACGAGGAGGGAATCCATCCCAATACCCAAAGCACTAGACTACAAGCAGGGTGGGTTTCCCTCGAGCTTGGTTTTTCTCAAGACTCCCAGTTGCCTACGAGGCGTTACACGATGCCAGTGAACTGGTAGATCAGAACAAGTCGGTCAGGTGGGCGTCGCCTATCCTCGCACCCGGGGGAGTGGGGAAGAAAAGGCTCGAGCAACACCGATCAGGCGGATTTTCCCAAATGCCCTGCGGTCCGTTATTATACAGCTCATGTGTAACGGCCTATTCCGCTTCCTCCATCGAGGGAAGGCAATCTTCAATCAGACAAATCGTGCCATGGTCATATACGACACCCGCCTTCTCCGGCTGCATACCAAACTGCGTGGCTTCTTCTTTGTACCGGTCAGGCAGAGAGCCGAACGGAAAGAGGAATATCATTGTCTTTCCCGCGTCAATCTGCATGGCGATGCCCCCCATTTCCGCTGCGCCAAGCTACGAGACCGAAGCGATGTCGCTCACCCCGACAATAGATTTCCTGGCGGTAGCTAACTGCTGGCCCACCAAACTTGATCAGTAAAGCAAGCCGGATTGTGTTGGTAGGAGCGAGACAGTGCTCAAGGTCGAGATGACTCCGCAAGGGTCGTCACGGCCTGCAGCAACGTCTCAATGGCCACTGGCTCGGGGATGACTAGATCAGCTCCCATTAACTTGGCTGCACTCAGAATCTCCGTCTTGCTCAATTGTCCGGAGAGGACAATTATTTTTCGGTGCCTGCCCTTCACCCCGCAATGTGCGAATGACATCAAACCCGTCTCCGTCTGGCATGTACATGTCGGTGATTACGATCTCGGACGGACTCTCACGAAACAATCGGATCCCTTCTAATCCTGACGAAACCTCACGCACCACATAGCCAGCCTGTTCCAAAACCACGCGAAAGAAGCGCCGAACCTCCTCCGTATCGGCAATAAGTAAAGTTTGCATATATGCGCGGGTGTCGGTATACCGGAATCGTGCTGAGCGACCAGTGCATGATGACCCGAGCCAGTTGACTCTACAGATGAAAGGTCCCGTGTGATTAAGCGGATCGTCGACGCGATCGCATTTCTCATTCTTGGCCTGGCTGGCCTCGCCGTCATGTATGGATTCTTCGCCTTCATGGTCGTGGCGTGGAGTCGGCTCGATCAGCGGGCGCTACTCTGGCATGCGGGGCTGGGGATCGTGGTGGTAAGTTGGGCTGCCCATCATGTCCTCAGAGTGTTACGGGAGTCTGAAGGCGAAGAGTCATTTGAATCGGAATCCAGGTAAAAATTCCACCACTGTGGAGGTGCTATGCGACATCTAACAGTCTTCACGCTTGTACTTGCGCTCCAATGCTCTCCCCTCCACGCGTGGGATGCCACTGGCCATGCGATCGTCGCCATGCTGGCCGATGAGCGACTCACCCCGGAGGCACGCACGGCCGTCACAAGGTTGCTAGACGGTCAATCAATAGCGGACGTGTCCTCTTGGCCAGATCAAGTGCGGAATCAGCAGACGGCGCCGTGGCACTATGTGAATATCGAAATTGATGAAGCGCACTATGAACCGGACCGGCACTGTCCAGATCGACAATGTGTGGTCGGGCAGATCGAACGGTTTCGACAGACGCTGGCGAATCCTTCAATCAACCCTGAAAAGCGGCAGAAGGCGCTGAAGTATCTCGTGCATTTTGTGGGGGATCTGCATCAGCCGCTTCATGCTGGGCAGAACCATGACCGAGGCGGAAACGATGTGAAGGTGCAGTTCTTAGGACAGATGGTGAATCCCTTTACCAAGAAGCCCTGGAATCTTCATCAAGTCTGGGACAATGGGTTACTCGACCACTATGCGCCGGATGCGAAACAGGCCGTCACACAGATTGATCAATCTCTGATGGCACAGAATGAAGCCGAGTTGGCCAACGGCTCAGTCGTCGAATGGGCAATGCAATCACACGACCAAGCCAGAGATCATGCCTATAGCTTCGCCCCAGACCACCGCCTTGATGAGGAGTACCTCAACCGGGCTCTTCCAGTTATCGAAGGCCAACTCGCCAGGGCTGGCGTCAGGCTGGCGCGTCTGCTCAACACGGCCTTGAGTAAGGACTCAATCGATTCAGCGACCGAGAATCATGCTGCGCCTCTCACCCAGTAAGCATGCCGCGCCGCACTGGTCCATCTAGACGCGAGTCGCGTCCCGTCCCTTCACGTTAGGCGGCTTCCTCGACCATTTCCTCGAGCTGTTCGATCAGCTCCTCGGCCTGAGGCGGCATCAATCGATTGCGCAGGATGACGGGGTCTAGCAGGTCACCGCATTGGATGCAGCGAGTGGCCCAGAATCGGTATCCGCCTTCGCTCCCTGCTAGATCAAGACACTGCTCATTCACCAACATGCCCCCGCATCGGCCGCATCCGGTTGACTGTTGTGCAGGGGACGGGTTGTTCGCGATCTGACGAGTGCTCACGGTTGTGTTCATTGCCAGCTCCTTTCAAGAGAGTGTATCTGTGTGCCCTTTGTTGGGCGTATACATAGCAAGGTGACCCTTCGGGGCTGCACTAGTGCAGTCCCCAGGTGGCCTTGCAAAGATCCCTAGAAAGAATTGGAAGTTGTTTCCTATTGCCTCAGGAAAGAGTAATGGCGGCGATTTGACGATAACCAAAGAGGGATGAATCTATGAAACCACTCGAGCATAGCGATGGCCTGCCGCTCCCTGAACCGTACCTGACCACAGAAGTCTCGGACCGTCTGATTCAAGGGATTCTCGACGCGTTCAATCATGAGCAGCTCACGCCGCATCAAGCTCGTCTCGTCCTCAGTCGCGTGAGACACTTAATCGACATAGGTGAGCTGATCGCTAGACGGGAGTCTCACTAAGGTGTCGCCGGTATTCACACACGCACGCGTCCTTCGGCCTTTCTCCGACGGAGGGCAGAAGTCTAACCTTATGGGGGATAGCCGGCGCACCAGTCGCACCATACACTTCCTCCATGTCCACCACGCGGCCTCTTGAGGACACCATTCTTCCGCCCGGGGAAGGCGCTCGCTCCACGACCGGCATCTATCGCATTGATCAGCGTGGGCGGCACGGGTGGCAGGTGACCCTCCAACGTTGACACCGCATCTACACGCGGAAATTCTCCGATCATCGCTATGGCGGTACCACAGAGGCCTTTGAGGCTGCCCGAACCTATCGAGATAGCCTTGTTGCGCAACATACTGGCATGACCCGACGCGCACAGTGCTCGATCCTCAAGAAAAATAATCGTTCCGGCGTGTCTGGTGTGACGCGGAGTGTCGTGAAGCATCGTTGGCTAAAGGCCGTTGGCCCCACCGTGTACTGGGTGGCGCGATGGCCGGGGCCAAACGGGATTCCCACGCAACGGAGGTTTTCGGTCAAACGATTCGGCGAATGGGGGGCCTTTCTGAAGGCCGTTGAGGCGCGACGCCACGGGCTGGCCTGTCTGGATGAGCTACCCCCCACCATCCGTTGCCTCAAGATTGACCCGCCTCGTGCTGTTTCCTCGCATCCGCATCAACAAATCACGGCGCGTTGTGTTGCATTGGATCGCGTAGGATAACGACGCGTCTCAGCTGCCGATGTCGCGAAGGGTGAGTCTAAAATTACCGCATCGTTACTCTGTCCTGTGCATAACTTGGCTTCGGTGAGAAAGGCTGCCGAGTTCATTGGTTACGTAGTCGCCCATAGGATACTTTGATCAATCACGAACACCAGCGCATCGCCTATAGAAACGCGCAAGAATCAAGCCCCAAAATATAGTGTCAGAATAGTCTTCGAATCCAATGCTCATAAAATGGGCAGGTTGGTAGGCAAGGCTTGCCGAGTCCCAATTTAAGCCTCAAGTGAGCAATATCCACAGACATATCCCCTAAATCTGTGAACCCACAAGTATGGTCATCTTGGGTCGTGCACTGCGATCGACACGGTCAGTTGGGTCTGGAGTTTTGGCCCTATTGGACGAGGAGAGGATGATGATAGAGGTGAGCAGCGGCCCAGACCCCTTCAGTCATTTCGAACATCAGAGAAAGGCGCGACATCAGATGGTGAACGTTCAAGGAGAGAGCGCCAATGCCCGTTGAGCATCTGAGAGCCTCAGCGTTGATTCGGAAGCAACGGAGGGCGTTCTGCTTTGGATGTGGCAAGGAAGCCGCCAACACGGCCGACGATGCTATGTGGACGATTTGGGCACCGGAGATGGTGTACTGTCCGTCGTGTGCCAAAGCTGAGGGGATTGGGCCAGACGATTATTGACTGCTGACGGTGACAACTGGTCTGCTTCGACTCTCCTGGCGCCACCACGTCCTGCGGACTGTCTGTTCGTGTTAGGTGCCTACCTCCCTCTCGTATAGCTCTCTTATTCCTCTATGGAATAGCCCATCGCTCGGCCACAGACATAGAGTCGCGACATGCATACATCGCTGTTGCGTCAGAGTCTCTCCAATTTTCCCATCGCTTGCACCCTCTGCTTAGTTGACCAGGGCGTGATCGGCCCCGGATGGCTGTGGGAGTTGTCACCAGCTCGGGGGCTTGTGCAAAGCGCGCTTCTCGCCAGTCCAGGCATGGTGATCAAGGTATCGGTGCAGATCCCTGGAGTGGCATTAATGCGCCTGGAAGGACTCGTGATCTGGGCGCGTGCGTCAGAATTTGGGATGGAGTGGCTCCACAGCCCTGCCGCCTTGACTGAGAAAGGAGTGAGCTATGAGACACCTCGGTAGCGCGTTGTTGCTCGGCATCCTCTTGGCAATGGTCTTGGTACTGGTTGCCTGGGGGCGCCCCCCTCAGCCGGGGGGGAAGTTAGGCAAGACGCCTTTCAATCGTGCGATGAATCAGTTGGATCTGATCGAAGACCCCGCACACTGAGCACCGGTCTCGAGTTACTGCCGCCAGCCTCTTCCTTCGTGGTACGCCCTCTGAGTAATGCCAGGGCACGTCTCGACCGCTATGCTCTGTTCATGCGTTATGCCGATCCGGTGAGACGAACGCGTGACTATGACCAACTAGAAGGAGGCCCTGTGAACCCACGTTACAGCGAACGGAAGCCCACGTCAGCCAAAGTCACCCTGTCAGCCGGACCACGAGTGGGAGAAGGGCAGGTCCTGGATATGACAGTTCCCGGGTGTCTCTTGCAGACGACCATGCCACTGGAACGCGGACAAGACGTCCAACTCCTTATGTATCTCGACCAAATTCGGCCCATGCGGGTCACACTTGGCATCGTTCGATGGGTGTCTGGCAAGACGGCCGGCATCGAGTTCATTCGGATGTCGGCGGGAGATCAAGAGCGTCTCCGCGTCGTAGTCGGTTACACACCGCAGCTCCGAGTGAGTACCAGCTGGGGTGAAACGCTGCTGTGTGTGGGGTACTGAAGACGAGGAACTGGATGATGATTCTTCGTGGTAGGTAAAAACGAGAAGCGGCTCTTAGCGCAAAATGCTATCGAGAGGACGAACGATCAGGGCCGGGAGGCAATATCCTTGTTTTAGGCAGTTCCCGTCGGCTAGCATCTTGTCCCGAATCTGCGCAACGGCTTGAGCCAATCCTCCGTTGAGTCGGTCACCGGGGTGCCATTCGCTATTCGGCGTGTAGTCTTCGTTGAATTTGTTGGCTCCAAATAAATTGGCAGCCTTGTCGGTCACACCAGGAATGAGGGTCCAGGCTTTGCGTTGGTTCTGTTCGAAGAACTGGTCGATGCGTCCAGTGAGAATGAGGTCGGCTCGGGTGTGTCCGGTGTGACACGGTTGGAGCCTAGGTATCAGGACTGCCAGGAGACCCTTGGTCCAGCCTATTGGGTCGCACGCTGGCCGGGGGAAGGCAAGACCATCAGACAACGGAGATTCTCCGTTACGAAATATGGAGAATGGGGAGCCTATCTCAAGGCCGTTCAGGCCAGGGAGCATGGCTTAGCCACCATGGATGACGAGCCCTTTTAGAGACTGTCCACCAGCGCCTGAATCGTCAACGGCGCATTGCCTTCTGCGCGATTATTCACCAAGACATAGGAAGATCGGCCTTCGTTCCTGGATTGTCGGATGATCCTGATCGCATCATGTCGCATCTCTGGTAGCTCTCCCACAATCTTGTCGTACGGCTCTGCCCGTTTTTTTGCTGCCTCATAGGTCATCTTTAATGGAGTGAGGAGCCGCAGCACGGTGAACGGCGCGGTAAAGGCCCCCATGCGTTCGTGTTGTTCGGCCAGCGGGGGCATATAGCACCAATGGTTATATACATGGGCAATGCCATGAGCCTTCAGCATATCCTGATACCGTTGTCCGAGCAGCCCCGCGTTGCGAATCTCCACGGCGTACCGAAAATCGTTCGGCAAGCGAGAAAAGAAGCGGTCGAGTTTTCCGATGAACTCCTCAGCTGCCATCCCATGGCGCTGGAATTCAAACAGAAAGGGCCCGGTGTGCGGTCCGAATTGCGCGTCTCGATAGGGTTGCAGCACCAGTTTGTTAAAAGCGTCAGCGTTTAGAAAGTTGGGGTTCACTTGCCCGGCGCGGGGGCCATAGCGGGCATGTTTGGCATAGGCGGGTATGGTGAGCTCTTCCCACACTTTGAAGCACATGTGGAAATCTTCGGGAATCTGACTGAGGTAGCGGGTCAGCTGGTTGGCGGATGGCGGGCGGTAAAAGGTCGCATCATTGCCCACTGTGCGAAAGAGCGGCTGACCCCGATAGAGATATTGGCAAAACTCCCCCAAGCATTCACGGGTAAAGGCGGTCTTCGTATAGTTCCGTCTATAGACTTGCCCCTGCCAACCCTCATAGGTCCAGGTCGAGGTGCCAAAACGGACGAGCGAGGTGGCGGACGTGTCGGTGGTCTCATTCATCTGGCTCACCAAACGGCAAGGATTGTTGCTCGTTCGTGCCTTTAATCCGTGCTGGCTTTAGAGGCCGCTGAGCCAACGGCAGCCGGTCCCTATAGATTTCAAAGGTCGGGAGGTCGGCCTCGAACAGGTTCAGGCTGTGCGACGTAAGACGACCATGAGCAGGGACCAGCCACAGGACCGTAAACCACCATTCTCTCGTGAATGCATTCCATCCGAGTGCATCAACTTTCGCGAGGGTGCCGATCGGTTTGTCCCACCGCTTGGTAATCACCCGCAGCATCAGGCCAATCTGGATCTCATCGCGTATCATGGACCAGTTTGTCCGGGTAAGCGACTGGCCTTCAAAGTGGCGCTCAGGTAACCTGTCCCGCTAACTATGCCTACCCTTTCAGTCAGAAGCCAGCCGGCACTCGCACTCGTATTTGCGTTCGCGCTGCTGCCCGCAATTGCGCTGGCAGATTTTGTGGGACAGGTCGTGGGCGTCATTGATGGCGATACGATCGACGTTCAGCATGATGGCAAGCCTGAACGCATTGGGCTCAATATCTCGTTAGTCCTGGACCACAAGGACTAAAGCGTCGAGTCATTCACTCTAGGGGAGGCGGGGCCTTGAGTCGATCAAGGACGGATCATGCCGGGTGAAATGAACAAGCCTAAGTGGTTCCACCTCATTCTCCTGCTTGCCGTTCTCGCGACTATGGTGCTGTTCATCTCCCTGCGTCAGCGTGACAAAGAGAGCCACGAGGAGTCGGGGCAACCCTCGTGGCGTGCCCTTCGGGAGAACAGGATGTCCATGCTCCTGCTTTATCTGCAGTTCTTTTGTGGACATGAAACAGTAGCCGCTCCGCAACTTCGATTTCCTTTCCGTCATCTACGATCTTTATGCGCTTTTTTAAAAGTGGCGGCATTTGAGCTTAACTAAGTCACTTCCGGAGCGGACGACGGCAACGCTATCGAAACTGCGCCATAGGCGATGTACTCTTCAAGCATTTGCGCAAAGCACGAGAAATCTTTTCCCACAACAACTTGATCATCATTAATGCGAACCCCGATTCGACCAGCCGGTAAGGGTTCGTAAAGTATTCGATCAAGGATGTTTCCGACTTTCAGTACCCCGGCACCGTTGCCTCGGGAAGGAGGCGAGGGTGAGGTGGACTCGCGGCCAAGAGTTCGGTCTCTGTTTTGAAAAGGTGAGGCTCGATGAAGCCACACGATTGGAACAGTACATCACGAAGAATATCAGCTAACCTGTCGTATGCCCGGTATCTGCCGTATTGATCACGAGGCCTCATGTACCCACTGTTAGCGCGTCACCGTCCAGCGCCGCAAGCGGATCTATATGCGTCACTTTAGCCACGGGCGACATGGGGGAAAACAACAAGCCCTCCAGGCGGCCCAGTCGTACCGGGACGCCCTGATTCAGACCCATCCTCCCCTCAGCAAACCAGCCTATTCGGCGATTCGAAAAAAGAACAATCGATCGGAGGCCTCAGGGGTGGCGCGGGTGACACCTGGAAGCTCTCCAGAGGGCGGCGGGTACGTTCAACTGGTCTTGGGAGGAGCAATGGCTGCTGGTCCGGGGAAAGCGAAGCCCACGAATTCTCCATCGAGCGCTATGGGAAGGAGGTGGCCTTGCGGCTCGCCGTGCAAGCGCGATGTGAGGCGTTGCGGGCGTTCGGTCGCCAATCGTGGCGCCGTCTTTGTATCCGAAACGATACGTAGTGTATCCGAAGTGATAAGTCCGTAGGGCTCACGCAAGAGTGAACTACTGCTTTTCCCTCTACTCTCACCGCAGAAATAGGACGACAGGTACAGTTCGGCACAGTTCCTGCCTTTCGCTCACGGAAGAAGCCCTCAATAAAATGTTCTGCGTGAAAGGTGTCCCAGCGCGTAGTGGGCTGTGTTGACAGCTCGCCTCGACATACGGAGGTCTATCAGTATGAAGAAAGGTCTCTATATAGGCGTCTCCTTGCTAACAGCCTTGAGCGGTTGTATCTCGCACTCCTTAGGTGACAAGGAGGGGAGCGACCGTATCGTTCTCACCGACGCGTCGAAACGAGCTCTAACGGTGGTGAAAGTTGAGCCAAGCCGCCTCGATAGAAGAGTCCTCCCTCACCGGATCGTGTGCGCCGAGCCGAGTCCTGACATCGCCACAGCCGTCTCATCTGCAATCGAGACAACTTTGAAGGCTAAGGCGGATGTGGCAGGACAGGGGGGCGGGGCCTTGGACGCCTCCTTGAAAAGAAGCTTCACTGAAAGCATTGCACAATTGGGCGCTCGATTGGCCACCATTCAATTGCTTAGAGACGAACTCTCCGATCTCTGTCGTGCATATGCCAATGGCGCCGTGTCGAGCATCACCTACACCTTGCGCTTGAGCAGACTTGACAAAAAGATGATCACTCTTCTAGTCAGCGAGGCGAGCGCGGGAGCACTTTCCCGGGCCCTCGTGAGTCTAAATGGGGCTTCAACGGTGGGGGGGCAAGTTAGCGACCAAAAGCTCAAGGAAGCCGAAGATCGTGTACAAAATGCCGTTAAGGCCCTTTCGAGCGCAAACGCAGACTTAGAGAAGGCCAACACAAAGCTTTCACAAGCCACTGACGAATCTGCAAAGAAGGCGGCAAAAGAAGAGGTTGCTAAAGCCGAAGAAGCGGTGCAGAACCGCCTTGCGGAAGTGAGTGATCGCGTGATTGAGAAATGGGCTCTCGAAACACGAGGAAGTGGGTTATCGGCCATCTCTACCGCTTCGTCGATTGCCAGTCTGCCAGCTTCATCACTTCAGCCTTTGGACTTGCGATCCATCCATCGGGCTTACCTCGATGACGATGATTTAGGCACTCTACTGGACGCTTGCCTGACGTCAATGGAAGACAATGCATTTATTTCAAGGCCCATAAATGACGAGAAGTTAAAGAAGCTCAAAGAAGAGTTTCGAGCTAAGCAGATCGAACTTGAGACAAAGAGGAATGAACTCAAAGTCCTCGATCAGGAACACGATCGACAGCGATTTTCAGCAACGCAGCAGCGACCTGCTGATGACTCGAAGCGAAGTGCGGTCGTAGGGGAGATGAGTATACTCTCGCTCAAGCTAGATAACCTTCAGCGCGACATAATTGAGGAAGGTGGTGTCCAGGATCGAACGGCGTTGCTGTCGTTTTGTCGAGGGGATGGGTTACACCGCATCACATACTTGATGGAAAGAAAAATGACCGATCGATCTAATTTGGAGCATACGCGCAGCTACATTGACCTCTGTAAAGCCGCTTTAGCCAATAACTCGATTAAGACTTCGGTTCAGACAGCTTGCGTTAACACACTGTTGCGACCGGGAGAGGAAACAAAGCCAAGCGCACTGCCAGAGAATTGATTAGCCACGTCTGCTAATCAGTTACTAGGAGCAACTTTAGCCTAGAGCTCCATTGTTCCCCAAAAAGACTGGTGTGCGAAGGAGAGAGCGCTTGTCTGATAGCAGGTACCCTTTGTGCTTTGATGCCAATAGTCTCCGTTGCACGAAAGGAGCTAGTATCAATGGCGCGCTTGAGAAACTTTGTTATACCTACCCTTGAATGTGCACTTGTCGTCTTAATACTTCCATCCTGCAATTCGGGGAAAGTGATGGTTAGCAGCCCTCAAGTTTTTACACGGGAAAGGTTACTAGAAGAGAGATTTGACGAATACCAATGGCTGCAGTCCCAACTTGACAATGTTCCGCAGACCGTGACTTTCCAGGGTGGCAGGGACCTCAGCGAATTTGCGGGATTTTACAATCGATTCAATGGGGCTTTTGATCCCTTTCCAGGCATCAAAGATAGTTACAACCTCAAAATCGGTAGTATGAAGAAGCAGTTAGAACTAGACCAGGCTACGAGAGAACTGCGCGAATTTCGGATAGAAAAAAGTGCAAAGCAGGATCAACCTTCGACCAGCTCCTCTGATAATGCGCTTCAAGGATCAGTTGGGAATGCGAAACCGGAAGGCGAGCCCGGCAAATCCTTTCCCCAAGAATCAAGTCATCTCGACCCCCAACTGCCCAATTCAAGTGCAATAACTCAGACGAAAGCAGCTCCAGGCCTTCTTGATCTCTTTAATGACCGGATGGCATATCGCAATGCCGTACGTGCTGCCATGCGGGAAAAACAGCTTGATGATTCGCATGATATCAATGGAAGCATGCTATATGACCTTCAGTTCGATATCACATTGCGGCCGGGCAG
This sequence comes from Nitrospira sp., assembly GCA_049840695.1. Lineage (GTDB taxonomy): Bacteria > Nitrospirota > Nitrospiria > Nitrospirales > Nitrospiraceae > Nitrospira_A. The sequence goes on along the minus strand of JASGJV010000028.1, from coordinate 90,122 downwards.
CGATGTCAGTAACTACGCGCAGGTTAAGATGGAAATTAGTGACCCTGGTTATTGCGAACCGGTTGTAAGCGCCCAAACCCTCAATGTCAGGGGCTTAGCCACAGTAGAGGTGAGAGCCACCAATTACGGCAAAGAACTTCTCCAATCCGTATACAAGAAATGGCTTCCTAGCGTTGCGAATCACATCAATGGAATCGCTACCGAAATGCAACGACGGTTTTTAGAAAAGACACTAGAAGCCGATGAAACTGAATGGCTACTTAGAAAGATCTACTTTGAGTTACCGAATCGACTCGTGCTGGAAAAGGACAACCCCGAAGCCCTGAATGAGCTAACAAACGTTTTTTCCAATGCGAGTGCCCTGGACATCGAGGCTGCCATCAGGAATGGGGGCCTTCCTTTGACTATTAAAGATAGAAAATCAGATAACAAGGCAGTTTTTCTTCTCGCCATATCCTGGGGCGTGTTTCTGGACTTTGAAACTGCGTTGCTGCCCTATCTGCAAATAAGCCCGCCACATGTACGTTCTAGCGAAATAACCAAATATTTCCACATGCCCAGACAATCTTTTTCCTCTTCTCTCATTAATATTCAAGCGGGAGATTCTGCTGCTTACCAGCGATTCGCAGATCAATTATGCCGACAGCAACAAGGGTTAAGAATGGCCGCCGCCACAGTGGAACCCAAGGAGTATGCGCAAAACATCTCCGATGTTGCCGCTCGCCAAAACTTTATCAATCTTGTTGCCTCGCTCAAAGCCACTCTTCCTCAGTACGGCACATCCTTTGACGATTACATCGAGTACGCTAGGAGGACTCAACGACTTATCCATACAATATTGCGGCATCCACTAGCGATCGGATTCGGGGAAGGCAATCACAGTTTTGGATGGATTCTAGGACCAAAATTTACCGTGTTAAGCAATTCTGAAGCGGGATTCTCTCATGAGCCTGTTCGGCACTCGTTTAGAGCAGCAATCGTTGTTCCGGCATGGCTTGATGCCGTTCGTCTTAGATGCACCTTCGGATGGGTCAAAACCGATGGTTCGGTCGGTAAGGAGATCCCCTGTGGGGACTTTGTTCCTCAGGCTCCTGCTCTTCAAGCAAAGGTGGGCGCAACCCTGGACTCATGGTTTAGCGTAACACTTTTTGATGACAGGCTAAAAAATTCTCTAATCGTGGAACTCCCTGTTCGTACTGACGCTTATGATGCCATTACCGCAGCACTGCTTGGGCCAGCAAAACCTTTTCGAGCAAAACCCACTGTAAGTTATCCGGTGGCCAACAAGAGCCGCGAGCGAGGGCCGGTTGTTTTGAAGGCCTTTCAGAGGGACAAACCAGAAACAGCCCGTCAGGGGTTTTTAATTCAAGGTAAGCAGTTATGGCGAAACCCCCAGGTGTTGGTGGGTAATATGCGCGCCTCTAGGGTTCACATATTGCCGGACATGGAAAGCCTTTATGCAATCTTCGATTTTCAAGAGAAAGCTTCTGCCGATACGTCGATGGCAAGGGAAAGCGCTCTACTTGCAATCTCTAATGGGCAGCGAAGGGCTGACCTAACGGTCATTACGAGTGTTGGGTCCGTCACTTCCCCCGGTGCAATCATAATAGAACCGGTAGACACACCGCCGTATGTTCCCACAGCTCAGCTGGTTACACGCTACATCATCAAGAGCGACACTCCTAGGGTGAAGTTTAAACTAGATACTTCGAAATTGCCCCAGAACTATCACAAGATTATCCTTTATGCCCGATCGCTCAATGGAGAAGATTGGACTGAAGTAGATAGTGACATAAGGCCAGACACAACAAGCTCTGCGATCAGTACCGTCTTTGAAAGAGACAAGGATGGAAATGACTTATTCGTCCGGCTGTGCAAGTGTAATCCTGACGTCAGCCATCCGATTGAAGTGCAATTAAATTTGAAGGCATTGCTTTATGAAGGAGATCAAACCGGGGTGTCTTTACTTCCTAAAGAGCCATCCACAGTCGTCTATTTTATCGATAGTAAACAATTTGCTCCCCAGCTAGTGAGTCGACCAACCATCAGGTATGAAAAAAGGCCAACGGACGGCTTCATTACGACGGATGTTATTAAGGTAGTTGTTCCCGCATATGGCGGGTCGCACGATCTGTTCTATAAGGCCTTTCCTGAGCTGGCACAAGAGTCTGGCAAGCCTAAAGAAGTATCAATCCTGTTTAAGGCCGAGCAATATCCCAGAAAAACCATCAAAGTTACCTACGATAAATCACTTTACCCGCATGAAATTATTATTGATGGCAAGACCCTTAGTGACAATGCGGCCGATTTGGCGGGAATGGGTGATAATCGAAAATACAATCTCCTGTTATCTTCAGGCAGTAATAGTTTAGCGATCGATGGTCAAGTAGAATTCAGTATGTCAGTGCAACCCTAAGGAGAACTCGTGACCTCCTGCTTCGAAAAGATGCAGACCAGTCATTACAATCAATCATTCCAAGTTGCAGCTGTGCTTGGAAACAATTTACTTTTCACTAGACTGTTATCAATCGAGGACATTCTCAAATGACTCTAAAAATAACTGCCATTTCGGCTCTACTGCTCATACAGTTAAACGTAGGCTGCGGTCCAAATTTGGCTCCCACTCTTGAAAAGCGCCTCGCAAATATAAAGCAAAATGCCAATATCTATACCATTAGACATGAGGATAAAAAGAACGCGATACTTTTTGTTCACGGTATCTTTGGAGATCACGTGACAACATGGGTAAGTGAAGACGGCAATGCCTATTGGCCGACCATGATAGCTGACGATCCAGACTTCGACGAGTTCGACATTTATAGCGTTGGGTATGACTCGCCTCTTTTTGCTCAAACAAGTTCGCTTGAACAGACATCCACCGCTCTGTTGAATGATCTTAGGTCAGCTGGGATCTTTAACAAATATCAGCAGTTACACTTTGTAACCCACAGTATGGGAGGCCTAATTGCAAAGCGTATGACAGAGTTGGTAGAGAACCAGGAGACCGAGTTTGATCGGATCCGCTCGATTGTCTTTATTGCAACACCAGCCCAAGGCGCTTCTGTAAATGGTTTGTATAAAATGTTCGGATTCATAGGAAACCCTCAGCTAAGGGCTATGCAAACCGCTTTAGAAAGTGACGGAATGAAGATAGTGGAGAATTCGTGGATAGTCTTGCTTGATAACCGCGATAAACGTCGTAAGCTTTTCCCAAAATCCTACTGTGCCTACGAAACTAGAAAGACATTCTGGCTCTCTATTGTCACACAAATGGAATCCATCACTAGGTGTGATGATCCTCCAGCTTATCCCATAGCTAAGTAATCATATTACGATTGTTAAGCCAGCAACCGTGGGAGATATTCCCTACCCGTGGGTCAAATACAAATTGCTAGGCAATGCCAGTAAGGGGATGTCTGAGGCTGCAGAAACGGTTCTTTCGCTACGTGATAAAATCGTTCAATTAGGGGGTAGCTTAGAAGCTGCCAGTGGACTAGGACCGACAGTTCGGGTCCCAATTAACAGGTCTCTTGCAGATCAAGTTCCGAGGTTAGCCGAGGAACTTCATAGGACCTCCGATGAACAACTGGATACTACTCAGCAAATCATTAAATATCAGTCAATTGCCTGGGGATATATAGTCGCAGCTACCGCTGAAACTGGTAACAAGTTGCGTGCTGAACATGCCGAACATGCACTTGAATACATAGAACAATGTGCAAAACTTATTTCATTGGCAATGAACGAATCTAAGGATCGTAAATTCGCAAATTGGATAGCCGGAATAAACGCTGTTGATAGCTTGAACCATAACAAGGCCATAGCTCTTGCGGTAAAGATAAACGCTGGTCAATCAAAAGCTATACAGGAAATGATCGAAGCGCTTCGCTTAATCAGCGAGGATTATAAGGTCAAGTTCGACCCAGAACATCATCCCGACATAATGCTTGCGCTGAAAAACCGAGGGGCCTTGTCATGAAACAAATACTGCTTGTTTTGATAGTTACCACCTTAACTTTTTTGATGAGCGGACACTCCACTGCGACAGCTAGAACTACAGCCCACGCCTATGTGCCATGGCTTCCAGCACCTCCTGGATTACCCTTACCGGATGATCCAGTAAGACGACCGGGCCCGCCGAGGCCAATAGACTAAATGCAGACCTGCTCATGCTTGGTGAAATGAAAAGCAGCGGATTCCTTTACCATATGTTGGCTGAAATTCCTGGCCGGTGACTTGATCCGCTCACAGCCCTTGATGATCCATGATAGTTGCCTCCCGAACCCAGAAGCATTCAGGGCGGTGATCAACCGCCCGACTCTTTCTATTGTCTGGCTGCGTTTCAAAAGATCCGTCGATGCAAGGGCTCTAATTGACCTTCCCCCGTTAATTACACCACAGCCAAGGTAGTTGAGTCCTGTGCCCGATAAGCCCCGGCTTGATGGTGACGAATGAACTCCTGGGGTGTCAGATCCCCAATTCCACTGTGCGTCCGCTCCTCGTTATATTCCCGCCGCCATGATTCGATGACCAGCTGCGCGTCCTGCAAGGTCAGAAACCAATGCTCGTTGAGACATTCATCGCGAAACTTGCCGTTGAAGCTCTCGATAAACGCATTCTGCACTGGCTTCCCCGGCTGAATGAAGTGCAGGTGCACGCCGTGCTGGACGGCCCAGGCATCCAAGGCGGTCCCGGCGAATTCTGGGCCGTTGTCCAGGATCAACGTCTCCGGGAACGGCCGTGTATTAAACAGCCGGTCAAGAATCCGGCATACCCGTGCCCCGCCGATCGACACATCCACCTCAATCACCGGGACTTCCTTGGAACACAGATCGGTCATCGTCAAACATTTGTACCGTCGTCCCGTGACTAGCCGATCATGCACGAAATCCAGCGCATAACAGCGCCCCGGCTGCGTTGGCCGTGGGAGCGCGACCCGCGGCACCGCGGCCAGCTTCTTCCGCCGCCGTCGCCGTAACGACAGCCCCTCGTCGCGATAATAGATCCGTTCCACCTTCTTATGATTCACGCGCCAGCCCTCACGCCGTAAGCGCACATAGATCCGGGGACAACCGTACCGCCGCTTGCTCTCGGCAATCTCCCGAATCCGCGTCCGCAGCGGCTCATCCTCCTGGCGGCGACGGGGCGATACCGGAGCGTCTGGCGATCGAGGTCCAGGAGGCGGCATACCCGTCGCTGACTGAGCCCAAAGCGCTCGCTCCACTGAGCTGCCGCTCGCTTCGCCTTGGGCCCTACCAGTTTTTTGCGTTGATCGCTTTCAACGCTTGGATGTCCAGCGCTTGGTCTGCCACCATCTGTTTGAGCCGCCGGTTTTCGTCCTCCAGTTGGCGGAGCTTCTTCACATCACTCACTTCGAGCCCGGCATATTTCGCCCGCCACTTATAAAAGGTGGCATCCGAGATCCCGTGTTTGCGGCAGAGCTCTGGGACCCCAATGCCCGCCTGGGCATCCTTGAGCACCGCAATGATCTGTTCCTCCGTGTGGCGTTTTCGCGTCATGGCCCCTCCTGTGGGGCCTATCTCAGCATAGGTAAACTTCCATGCCAATGGTCTAGTTTTCGGGGGGAAGGTCGGGTCGGACGAATTCTGTCCAGCCATGACAGCCAGGCGGAAGGCCTTCTCTTTCGGGAATGTCGAGGCCGTCCTGTTGGGCAATCATTTCCACTCATCCGTTCCCCTCTGTTCGCTTCCTTGCGAATCATTCGGGGAAGCTGGAGTTGGCAAGGGCGTCTCCGGCAAAATCGGCAAGAATCTCTTCACGCACGTCAATCCCAGCGGGATCGGCCCCAGCCGCTGGAAGTCGGCGTCCGTCACCTCTTTCGGAATTGGCACGAAGGTAATTTTTGGCATGGTGTGCGAACTAATCGTTGGAAATCCAGCGCTCTTCCTGATGCAAGGACTTATGGTCGGCCATTTAGACAAATCCATGTCGTGGGCCATCCATTCTCGCGAAGACAGACTATCACGATGCCGCGTGGCGAAGAAGTCCTCGACGGTTCGGCTACCGATCTGGAACATGTAGGTCGCGAAGGCTGTTAGTCCCTTCAGATATGCCTGCCGTAGGGTGACTCGCTTCGACAAATTCAACCGTGATGTGATTATTGATTTCGGTAGGATTGCCGTTCGGGTCGGTCAGCACCATCTTGTCGGCGTAGTAGCATTGCGCCTTGCCGTAAAGCTCCAAGGCCCGCAATCGATCGATCAGTTTAAACTTCTTCGTGTAACCGACCGCTTTTCGTGACTCTCCTTTGCCCTCGAAGTCCTCGTAGAACTCAAATCCTGCTATCGCTGCGGCCTCGTTCTCCCCCAGCTCGGTAATCTCGAGCGGGTTCCCGTGCGCATCGAACATCTTGCGGGGGTCGGCAATAATCATCCGAACTAGACCTTCCAGCCACTGCTCTCGGGTTAGTCGAGCCCGCTGAATCACCGGCTGCATGAGTTCAGCCAACCTTGTGCGAACCTTGCGTTTTGCCATGAGGCGCGAAGCCATTTCATGAATCGTTTTGGCCTTGGCCTGCTTGGGTTTGAAGACGTTCCTATAAGCCTTCGACGGATTCTGCCCGCCAAACACGGCCAAACAGAATGCTTCCTGTTTCAGGGATAGTGGCAAGGCTGTCGTGTCGCTAGGCATTCCAACCAGCCTCCTTATCGTGGGACGAATAGTCCCGATTCAAACGCAGCAGCGTGTTACTGACTGTCACGATTCGTGTATGTCTCTCTGGCAGATATGTTACCATCCAGTGCACTGGTCTCGACCGTGCATTCGATCATCAATGCAGTGGTAAATTTGTGCGATCCATGATCGGTGGTCATAGAACTGCATGATGTCGGGCCAGGCATCCTCACCTTGTGGGGGATGGACCGACCGCGATGAAGGGGATATAGTCAGAGGCTCATAATTCACGCTCTTCCTGGGATGCAGCCTCCTCTCTCGAGCCATCTTGGGGGCTAGCGTCTTGGTTGCGGCTGGTTGCGGATTTGCGTACAATATGCGTCGATTTGCCCTGTTTTGCAGGCGTAAGTGATTGATTTTGTTTAATGGGTTGGGGGTCAGAAGTAATTCGAAACCCGTCACTCACCCCAACGTAGTCGAACAGCAGGGTTCGAGTGGGGATACCATGCCTGCTGGTAATGAGCAGCTCGTACCGTCCGTCCCACATCGTCTTCCTGCTACTGGCGTGCGATTCCACGTGCGATCCTTTCGTCGTTTTCCCGTCCAATGTTCGGTGTACTATTCCTGTGTCGCCTTCCAGGGAAGTGGTATCGCGTGGAACCTCTCCCTCAATGGGTGGCGCGTCGATGGGACACATCCGGTAGACCCTGGGACGATCCTCACCCTCTGTATCTTTCTTCCCGGCCAATACCCGACCGTGTTTGTCGACCGCGCGATTGTTCGCTGGTCCCGAGGCCAGGAATTCGGCGTCGAAGTGAATGCGATCAAAGCCGATGAGCAGGCCCGCCTGGAACAGTTCGTGACGGCGTTAGTCTAGTCTAGCCCCCATTCATGGTCTCGATCAGTGCGTGATACATGGAAGGTGTTCGCCTGGTCGGGAATGAAAATCTGCTTGGTCATTTTCCGGGAGTTGAGTACACTGATCCCTTGTCGAGGCTGATGCCGCATCGTGCTCATCCCCTCGCTCACACCATGACCAAGTCACCAACGTCCCGATCACATTCTCGCGTGCCTGTCAGCTGTTTCCTCTATTATCTGGGGGAGGGACTGGTCGGAACCGGCAAAGTATGCGATCTCTCCGTCAGGGGTTGGCGAATCGAAGGGGATAAACCCGTCACGGTCGGCATGAAACTGACGTTGCGCGTCTTTTTGCCCGATGAGCCGAAGGCGATTGATGTGGAAGGCGTCACCGTGAAGTGGGTGAAGGACCGTGTGTTCGGGCTTGAAACCCTCAAGTTGAGTGCCCCCGCTGAAGCGCGTATTCACAAATTTGTCGAAAGCGTGTTGAAATCAGCAGATTCCTCGCGCGTGGCATAGATCAATCGGCTGTTTGCTTGTCGTCGGTCTCGCTGTCCAGCTCGGATGGGAGATTCCGTAGGTCACCTTCCTAGTGTCTCATCGTCGCACTCCACTGCGCTCTCGGTTCCGTTGATCCCCCACTTTCGGGGACTATCCCACCATCTGTTGTTTTTCATATTCTGCCGAGGCGTTTAGCTGGAGGAATGATGGAACCACAGAATCGTCCGAGGTTTATCGTCGAATGCACCGGCTCACGTTCCGAGGATGGATTGCTGGTCTGGAACGGACGGATGCTTGATCTTTCCATTCCGGGATGGTCGCGAACCGGACTCAAAGGACTGCAAGCCGGGGACCTCCTTCAATTGCATCTGCATATTCCGGGAGAGTCGAAGCCTCTGTCGGTTCGGTTGGCTACGATACGCTGGGCGAGTGAGTCGCGGCTCGGGGTCGATCCCATACTTATGGATGCCGACGATCAACTGCGATTGAGCGATTTCGTCAGTGCCCACTCCCCGGTGCCGTCGTTCAGTACGGATCGAAAGGAACAAATCGTCATTTCTGATGCCAGGTGAGCAGTCTCCCGTCCACCTTTCCGAGTAGTATTTCCTTCCCTCCTTGATCGTGTCGAAATTCCGCTGAAGGCAGGGAGCGAAGTGTGCGCTCTGATCACCGAAGGCGGCGCCCTGCATCGATCACGTTCTGATAAAGAGGCCCTGGTGCCAGCCAGGAAGCCGAATTGCTTGACATCGTTGGGTAAGATGGTGTCTCTTAGCCAAGACACATTGGCACACACGAGCCTTTCGCCAGTCCACGTTGGTCATGTCATTAATAGTGTTGCTAGGGCGGAGGCGTGCGAGATTGACGTATGACCCCTGGGCCCCAGCTTCCTGACGCGACCCATACGACCCCGCTGACGCCTGAAACCGAGGCGCAAGTTGACCAATTCGCCCATACGGATATTCTGGTCGGTATCCCCAGCTTCAACAATGTAGAAACGATCGGCCACGTCGTTAAAGCTGTCAGCGCCGGCCTCGCCAAATATTTCCCGGAAGCCCGTGCCGTTCTGGTGAATTCGGATGGGGGCTCAACGGATGGCACGCAGCAGGTGGTATCACAGGCGGTTGTTGACCTCAAAACCCTCTTTATCGGCGACCAGCAGAGTTCGCTTCATAAAATCATTACGCCCTATCACGGTATCCCTGGAAAAGGCAGCGCATTTCGCACCATTTTTGAGATTGCCCGTCGCTTGAAAGCCAAAGCCTGTGCCGTGGTGGATTCGGATTTGCGAAGCATTACGCCGGAATGGATCGAGCTCCTGGTGAGTCCGGTATTAGAGCAGGGGTTCGACTACGTGGCGCCCTACTATCTCCGCCACAAGTATGACGGGACCATCACGAACAGCATCGTGTATCCGCTGACCCGCACCCTCTATGGGCATCGGATCAGGCAACCCATCGGGGGAGATTTTGGATTTTCAGGCCAATTGGCGCAACATTACCTGGACAAGCATGTGTGGGAGTCGGAAGTCGCGAAGTTTGGCATCGACATCTGGATGACGACGGAAGCCATCGCCAGCGGGGCGCGGGTCTGCCAGAGCTTTCTCGGGGCCAAAATCCACAACCCCAAGGACCCGGCGGCTGATCTTTCGGCTATGCTGGTGCAAGTGCTCGGCGCAGTGTTTGCGCTGATGGAAGATCATTATGCGGTGTGGGGCAAAACAGATGGTTCGAACGCGGTGCCATTGTTCGGATTCCAGTATGAAGTCGGTGTAGAGCCGGTCAACGTCAACGTCGATCGCATGATCAGCACCTTTCGGCAAGGCCTGACCGATCTTGGTACTATCTGGGACCAGATTCTCGCTCCGGGTACGAGGCAAAGTCTGCGGCCGCTGGGCACCTGTTCGTTACAAGATTTTCGGATTGCCGACAGTCTATGGGCGCGAGTGGTCTACGACGCGGCGGTCGCATATCGGAACCGTGTGCTTCCCCTCGATCATGTGTTGAAGGCCTTCACGCCATTATATCTGGGCCGCACCGCCTCGTTTGTCTTGGATACCCAGGGGCTCACATCGAGTGAGGCCGAAGGCCGCATTGAAGCGCTCTGCCAGGCGTTTGAAAAGGATAAGTCCTACTTGGTGGCGCGCTGGAACGAACCGCATGTCAATTGAGAGTCATGAATTCATCCATCTGAAGGCAGGCTGCAGTCGAGGCCGGAGGAGGGAAGTATGAAGGAATTCTTCGAAAAGGGGCTGCTCGATCCCCTGGAACTGATGGCACGGCAGGTCCTCGCGGTGTTGCCGAGCCTGCTGGCCATGTCCATCATTTTCTTTGCCGGCTTGGTGGTCGCATGGACGGCGAGCCAGGCGCTCGAGCGGCTGCTACGTGTGGTCGGCTTGGACCGGTTGTTTGACCGACTGGGCGTCACCGGCGCGTTGTTGCGGGGCGGGGTCAAAACGGATCCGTCTCGATTGGTGGGGCAAGCGGCCTATTGGTTGGTCATGATTTTCGCGACCGTCGCAGCACTGGGCGCACTGAATCTTCAACCGATCAACGATTTCGCCAAGTCGTTTTTGGCCTATGTGCCACATTTGGTCACGGCAGGCCTCATTTTGGTTGCGGGCTGGTTGTTGTCCAACTTTGTGTCCCAGGCTGTGCTGATTGCCGCGGTGAATGCAGGATTGCCTCCTGCTCGATTAGTGGCGACGTGCTCGAGATGGGGGATTCAATTGCTGGCCGTGGCTATGGCGCTGGAGCAACTCGGCATTGCGCAAAATATCGTGGTCGTCGGGTTTGGAATTACGCTCGGAGGGATCGTCATGGCCGGAGCGATTGCCTTCGGTTTGGGCGCGAAAGATCTGGCCAAAGACTATCTCGAGCGCGGGCTGTCGGTTCGAACGCGAGATGGTGCACCGGATGACTTGCGGCATCTCTAACGGCTGAGCGGTCTTGGCTCGTCACTGATAAAGGACATGGTATGACGAATAAGATTCCGGATATCGACGGCGAGGCCAGGGCCCGCCGCTGGCTGGGTGGGGAAGCAGCCGTGCCACGTTATCCCCACCGCCGACCGAGCCGGTTTGTGTTCAATCGTTCGCTTCTTGGGCTTGTTGGCTGCGCCATTGGGGCGGGATTTGCGGGAGGGCTGGTGGTCGGCCTGTTGAGCCGGCGAACCAATACGTCTCAGCGCGGGCATTGATGCGCCGCTCAAACTCTTAAGTGGAAATGTCGTAAGCTCGATCGTCAGAGAGTCGGCAGGAGATCAAGCAGGCTACGATTCCATCCAACCGGTCCCACTCCACCGGCACGGATCAGACGGGAGAGCTGCACGTCCGGGTCGTAGGAGCCGTTCGGTTTCTGGATAAGAATAGGGTAATCCACGACTTTCAGCATGGGCAGATCATTGAGGCTGTCTCCAAGGCCCACCGTCACGAGACTCTGCCCCTCCTGTTGTACGAGCCGTCTATACCATTCAATCAGCCGCCGGCTCGCGATTCCCTTATCATTTGCCCCCATCAAATGATAGAACCGGCCTCCTCGCGTACAGGTGAGACCGCGTCTGTTCGCCGCTGCAAGTAGATCCTGCCACGCTACGACCTGGCCATCCATCACGAAGGGCTCATCATACTCCCGCTGCATGGCCAACTGTGCCTCTCCGGCCGGCATTCCGGTTAACTGCACCACTTCTGCTAGGGTCAGATCTCCGAATCCCCGCAATCGACAACCAATTTCTTGACGGATGTCCTTCAGCGCCGCTCGAAGTGTGGCATAGGGAATTCCAAGCGGCAGGACCTGGGAGGAGTCGCGAGGGAGTGCTTCCTCAAGAGGGAAGGGAAACGTGCCATGAGGGACATAGACGGCCCCCCCGTTTTCGACAATAAACGGGTGGTGATTGCCCAGACCGTGGCGAAGCGGCTCCATTTCCGCACGGGTCTTGCTAGAGACCAGAATGAGCGTCGCTCCGCGATGTTCTATAGCTGCCAAGGCATCGGAGGCGTCTTTGTAGGAGTACGTTGTGGAGTCCAGCAGACTTCCGTCCAGGTCAGAAAAAATGAGGATGCGTCGCATATCGGTCAGATTCTCCCTGCCTCAGTATACGGAACTTCTCTCACGGGTAGAACCGGGGTGTCTAAGGTCAACGTATCTCAGGCTGTGTCAAAACCGGCACAGGAAAATCCCTGATCAAGATTGCACGGAAGAATGCCGAATAGGTAAGGCACATGGCTCTGTCAGGCTCCCCATAGATCCGTCAGGCGCATCGCCGACCCATGTCATTCTAGGATGCTTGTAAAGTTATAGGGTTACACAGTGCGATCCGATAAAAAACCTCCCCTCAAGTCCGATAAAAAAAATCCTCCCAAGGTCCAGAAGAAGGGCAGCCTCGGGTACAACAAAAAGTCCGCGCTGCTTGAGGACGCAATTACCCAAATGAACGCCGGCAAGTACGGCCGTGCGTCCTCCGCCCTCAAGGACCTGCTTGCGCTAGATCCCCTCAACGCTGAAGCCAGGCGTCTCTTCGCCACCCTCCATCTGCGGCTCGGAAGCCTCATGAGTGCGAGGACGGCGTTCGAATCCCTGGCCCGGGAAGCCATGGAACGACAGGATTATTGGCTTGCGGAGTCGCTATTGAGGGAGTATCTGACCGCAGGGCCACGGTACGTGCCCTTTCTGGAAATGCTGGGACGTGTCTACGAGGAAAAAGGCGACGTCATGGCGGCGGTGGCCGAGTATGGGAAGGCGGTTGAAGTCTTGCTGGAGGATCCCGATTCGGAGAAGCCGAACCATCCCAGCGATCTTTTCGCACGGATTCGCTCGATCGCTCCCGGGAGTCCGGTCTCGTTCCGTCTTGCCGCCATGTTCGATACGGTTACGGGGCAGGTAGTGCAGACCAGCCCTCACCCTGCGGTTCCCGCCCAGGAACAGGAATCACCTCAGCCTGAAGCGGCCGAGGCTCCCGTCAATGGTGTCGCGCCCATGCCCTGGGAGCAGATGGAGCACCAGCAGGCCGATGTGCCTGTCGCTCAAGTCCCGTCTAGTCCATTGGAAGAGCCCCCGACGACGGAGGTCATCGAGCCGGCTATGCCTTCTGCGTTGCCGATCGAGGGCGTGGCAACGGTTGAGCCTCAGAAGACCGAGGTCGATCAAAGCCCTACGCCGGAAACATCAGAGATGCATACGACTCTGACGCCGGCGGAGCCTGTTGCTCCGTCCTTCCCCCTCGCTGGCGCCCCCGAAGAGCCGATGAATGCCGCAGCTGAAGGTGACCAGCCTGCCATTGAGCCACTCACTGCTTTGATCGGGGAGGCGGAGTTGGCTTCTCCCACGGTCTCTCTGGAGTCTCCTCCGCCGGACGTGGCTTTGATCGAGGTCGGCCCTGATCCCATTGCTCACGTACCTTCGAGCCCGGCGCCGATGCCATGGGACCAGGTAGAAGAGGTTACCGTCATCATTCCTCCAGCATCTGCGAGTCAGGAATCGACGGTTTCAGCCCGCGAGGTGAGGCCGGTTTCCCCTGAACCTGAAATGGGAGCGAGTGCCAGCGTCGAAGCAGTGGTTCCCTCTATGGAGGTCCTCGCAGAAACCGGCAGCCAGACCATTGCTCCTGTGCCGTCGCCTTCTACTCCCATCCCTTGGACGCAAGTGGCAGAGGAGATTATCGCGATACCGCCGGCTGCGAGTCAGGTCTCGGCTGTGCCTGAATCTTCGAAGGCACCGACTCCTGAAACAGGATGGCCATCGGCTTCTGCGAGTGATCCCCCTCCTCGGGCAATCGAAGTGCTGTCGCAATCAGGCAGTCACCCCATCGTTGCGACACCGACGACGCCAGTGTCCATGCCCTGGGACCAGGTCGAAGAGAACCCCATTCTCATTCCCCCGGCGGCAGCGCCCTCCGTATCCAGCTTGGAGGAGGTTGCGCCGCCATTATGCGAAGAGAAGCCGTTGCCGCCAGCCATCGAGGCGGGCTGCTCCGGTAGAGAGTCTTCCGCGGGGCAGGCAGAGGCGCAGCCAGCAGTTTCCTCCGCCTCCAGTTCCTCAGAAATCACTTCATCCGGCCTGTCGTGGGACGAAATACTTGCAGCGGTTGCCGCCATGCAATCCTCTCCTGCGCCGCCGCCGTCTCTTCCGAACGCGGATCCGGCCCAGCCACGAGAGTGCGCTGTCGCGGAGGAGCCGGCTGCTGCAGTCACGGCGGCCTCGGATGCTCTTGAGATGGCAGCAGTCACCTCAGACGCGCCCTCGTTCGAACCCTGTCTGGATCCGGGCAGCGCTTCATCGACGTTGTCCGCCCCCATGCCGTGGGAACAGGTGGAAGTCGAAGACGTCACCATTCCACGCCAAGAGCCGGAACCGGAATTTGGTTCAGTGCCCTTCGCAGTCGAAGACACCGGGATTTCCAGCGGGATGGCATTGGATTCCACCCTCGTCCTGCCTGCGTCGCCGGAGGGGCCGGACCCACGCGCTCAAGTGGAGTCACCGAACGTCGCTGCTGAGCCCTCGACGGACAATGTCGAAGAAGCGGGACGGGGGTTCCATCTTCTCTCCTCGGACGAGCAGGAGCCGGGCACTGTTCCGCTCCATCATCAGCCGGAATCGCACGAGACGACTCTTGCGGAGAGGGCTCCCACACCATCCGAGCCTGAGCCGACTGTAGAACTTCCGAAGGAAGAATGCGCCGCGAGTCCCTTGCGTCTGGTCGAAAGCGAAAGCCTGCCCTCGCAAGCCGCAGTTGAGCCCGCTCCTGTCAAAGCGGAGCCGATCACGGAATTCGTTCTCGCCGAAATGCGCGATGAATCGGTTGAGGAGGACGCAGCGCCAGTACCCCGAGTGGAGCACGCGCTGGAGTTGATCGGCGCGCCGGAGGTGATGACTCCTGCAGCGCCTGCACCGGTGGACGAGATCGTCGCCGTGCCTATCGCATTATCTTCCGTTGAAGACCCGACGATTTCCGTCGCTGAACCGATTGCTCTCGAGGCACAGGACGATCCGCCGACGGAGCTTTTGTCCGTTGAGAGTGAATCTGCACCGGTCCTTTCGCTGGAGCCGGCCGCAAAGTCGGACGAGCAGGTGGTTGTGAATTCGCTGGTAACTGCAGCCGACGTGTCGGTCACAGAGTTGACGGATGTGCAAACCGCTCCGGCCGAAGAATCCTTGCTGATGGCACCTCCGGAGCTGTCGGCCATAGTTCCGACAGAAGATTCGAGCGAGTTTGTTCAGATCCCCCAGGCTCTTGAGCCCGTGCAGGCAGATCAGCCGTCAGACATAGCTCCCTCCCCGGCTCCCGCTCTGGAGGTAGAGGTGTCTGCAGCGGCTGCATCCGTTCCGGCTGACATCCCTGCAAGTGACGGATTACATATTCTCTGGGATGATGCCTCGTCAGCACCGACACCGAAGCCTTCCGCCGGAAACATGCTGACTCGCTGGCTCAAAAAACCTGCGAAGCCTGTCGCCCCTGAAGTCAACGTCGTTCCTCCGGCGACTCCTGCTCCCGCAGAGCCTGTCGCGCCGACCGCCTCACAGGCGGCTGAAGAAGCAGTGCCCGTTGCATTGGTAACGGAGCAGCCGTATGAATCAATCGAGCAGGCTCAGGCGGCGGTTGCGGAAGAGCCGCCTCATCGTCCCGCACGCGTCCAACCTGCCGGGGTCGGATTATGGAGTCGAGTGGGGGAGGCGGCCGCGTCTTTGGTCGGGGCGGGGGTCTCGACGACGCGATCATTGGTTGTCTTGGTTCTGGCATTGGTCGGCCTCGTTCTGTTTGTAGTTGGGGGTACCATCGCTGCGCTGGCCCTGACCTGGTTGACACTCGAGGAGCAGCCGAACGCAGCCTACCGCACGATGACGTCCGTGCCTCAACAGACTCTGCAAGACTCCAGTAAAAACGGCTATCTCCTCTTGCTCGGTCTCGGAGCTGCCGCGAATCAGGATCCCGTGCAGGTTGGAATGGATCGTCGCGTTGAAGGCGCCGACCGGGCATTCACGCATACCTGCTTGACCGGAGAAGGGTATTCGCCTGACGGTGGGCACAGTGCCTCGGCCGACGCGGCGGGTAAGTGGATGAAGGCTGCCGATCCGGCGTTGCAGATGCAAATGGAGGTGAGCGGCGCCAAAACGTGGCTGTCGCAGGCCGAAGTCAGCCTGAACCGCTACCGCCAATGGTTGAACAAGCCGTTTGAAGATGTGGGGTACGGTCAATCGATCAGTCCGAACTGCGGTCTGATTCTCCACACTCATCGGCTGTATCTTGCCGAGGGATTTGCGCAGGATGTGGACGCGGGATTCGGACGGCTGGAAACCGATCTCACGGCCTGGAGGACCGTCTTGGGACAGGCGAAGTCGTTGCCGGTGAAAATGTTGGCCGGTGCGGCGATGAACGACGACATGATGATCATGAGCGGGCTCTTGCAGCGGCCGGATCTCGATGAACGGTATGTCAGCCGAATGGCGAAATTGGCGAAGCCGTTAGAGCAATCCGAACAGTCGCTCCGTTGGCCGATGCAGAGCCAATTTGTGCTGGCTATCAAGACGCTGGATGAGGCAGTTAGCCAGAACCGGGCCGACACGCGTCCGTTCTATGGCGCCATCGCTGGGGCATTGCCGCTGCCGAAGCAGCGTCGGTTCAATGCCTACGCCGAATATTATGATGCGGCGGAAAAGGCGGCGGCCGACGGACGGTATGCCGACCTGCCGAAGCTCTCCCAGTTTGTGCGTGTGGCTCCGTACAGCGCGAGCGACATGGTGATGAATCCGATCGAAAGTCTGGTCGGAGTGGACTCCATGCCCACGTGGGAAACCTACGCCGGTCGGGTCTTAGAAACCGATGCGCGGTTGCGTTTAGTCTCGTTGCAGGCCTGGTTGCGCCGGACGCCGCCGGAGCAGGACCTGCTGACCCGGTTAGCCAAGGCTGGCCAGGGGCTCTACGATCCTTTTACCGGACTGCCTATGCTGGTCAATATGAAAAAAGGCTCCCTCTATAGTGTCGGACCGGATCTCAAAGACAATGAAGCGCACGAGCGCCTCGATCTCGTGGCTCATATTCCGTCGGTTGCATGGGCCGGCGGCAAAAAAGCGGCCGAAGGGAGCAAAACCAAGTAGTTCCGTCTGCAATTCCTCGCTCCGCCTCACCGGATACGTCCCTACGCTGCTCCTATTACCGTGCCGCTGTCATGTCCGCGTCCTGTCAACCGGGATTGTTCTCCTGCGTTATAACCTGAAAGAGCAAGCACCCTCATTGTGAAGAAGGCCGGGGGGCTGCGAGTCCGGCTCATCAGTTTCAGGGCCCATACATGCGTCGCGACCGGAGTTTTCCCTTGGACTCTCTTGCTTTCACCCTGTTTCAAGTCGAGAATCGGGCCGATCTCGGCCGGTACCAGGCCCATGCGGCTGCCGCCTATGGGTCCTCATCGGTCGATGACCGGGCAGATAAAAGACGGGGATGGGGATGAGCGGTTGCCATTCTCGCATCGCCGTTCCTGGACGGCCAGGCCACCTGTGCCTGGGTGAAAGGGTGGCATCTCTGGATCAAACCCAGGCATTGGATCGGTTTCTGGCCGGGATTGAGCGGCGCGCATTCCGCATGGCGCATATTGCCACGGGGAATGAGGACGAGGCCCTGGATCTTGTCCAGGATGCCATGCTGAAGCTTGCACAGAAGTATGCCCGACGGCCTGAAGAAGAATGGGGCGCGCTGTTTCACTGCATTCTCCAGAGTCGCATTCGCGATTGGTATCGGCGGGAGCGGGTACGAAACCGCCTGCGCGACTTTTTTCGTGGGGCTCAGGATGGTGACGACGCGGAAGATCCGCTGGAGCAGATTCCCGATTCAACCACTCCCGCGCCGGATGGCGAGGTGCAGCGTAAGCGGGCCTGTGCGGAACTGGAAGTCGCTCTGCGCGCCTTACCGCTTCGTCAGCAACAGGCATTCCTTCTGCGCATCTGGGAAGAGTTGGATGTGGCGCAAACGGCTCACGCGATGGGGTGTTCGGAAGGCAGCGTAAAGACCCATTTGTTCCGGGCGCTGCAGGCGCTCCGCCAGCGATTGGGAGAACATTGGCCATGAACGAACGATCGGACGAACAGCCGGATCCATTGGCAACCGCGGCGAAGCGTCTACTTGATCACCGTGTGCAGGAGCTCGATCGAAAGACGGTGCTGGCCCTACAGCGCGCGCGGGTGAATGCTGTAGGCCGGTCCGCTTCGCAGCGGCCCTGGCTTCAATGGGCCGGTGGGTTGGCCCTGGCCTCGATGGCCGCTCTGGCGGTGACGATGTGGCTGTGGCAGACGAATGGGGCCAACCATTCCCATCTGTTGTTGGAGGATCTCGAACTGATGCAATCGCCGGAAAATCTGGAATTGTCCGAGGACCTCGAATTTTACGATTGGCTGGCCGATGGTACCGCCACGACCGGGTAGCGCTGGACTGGTGCTCCTGTGCTGCCTGACCGTCGGAATAGCAGCGGCGGCGCCGGTACCGGCACGACCGGCAGAAGAGCCGGATCCCGAGTTACTCGAGTTCCTGGGCAGCTGGCAGGATGAGGAGGGACGGTGGATCGATCCCTTTACCATCACCAACAATCAAATCCCGCAGCCCTCTGCGGAATCAAAGCCGAATCGCAGTCGGATGTCTCCAGACGATCGGAAGCCCGAGCGGGAGACACCGTCAACGTCTGCTCAAGATCGCCCTCGCAACCCCGTAGGGATGAAACCGGCCCATGAACCTGTTGGCGGTAGGAATCATGATCGTGTTCATCGCGTGGTCGCCTGCCTGGGCGCAAGGTGACCAGGCCGGAGTCTCATGGGACCAGCTCAGTTCAGGCGAACAGCAATTGTTACAGCGGTTCAGCGACAACTGGAATCAATTGTCCCCGCGCAAACAGCAACGCTTGCGGAATGGGGCACAGCAGTGGGGCACGATGACGCCCGAGGAGCGTCAGGAAGCCAAGCAGCGGTTCAAAGAATGGCGGTCGCTTCCACCGGAGCAACGACAGCAATTACGTGAGCGGTATCAGCAGTTCCGCCAACTGCCGCCTGAACAGCGCGAATCGGTGCGCAATGCCCGGCGATGGTTCCGGTCACTCCCTCCCGAGCAGCGCAAAGAGTTGCGGGAAAAGTTCCAGACTATGTCCCCCGAGGAGCGGCGCGCCTATCGGCGGGAACTTCGCCGCCAGTATGGCGGCAGTGGCGGCGGGCAGGCGCCTGGTGGCACCGCCGGTCAGTAACCTTCCGGCGATTCCATACGTCGGGAGGCCTCGGGTGCTCGGGGCGTAGTCGTCTCGGCTTTTCGATGATCCGTTACATACACACTGCCGGGCTGGCTCTTGGCGATTTTTTTGAGCTCGGAAGCAATCTTGCTGACATCGCCCGGATGAGTGATGACCCGATGTTCGTTGGTGACCACGGCAATGGACAGGCTCATGAGAGGGAACCGTTCATGGTTCCCGCGACGGTTGAACGGAGTCGATACATCCCTTGCTGCGATCGTCGGGATCGTAGAAATCCGGGATCACCAAATCGAACCGTTTGATCAGCGTCTGACAAATGGCTTCGATGGTGTCCGGCGCGCTCATGAAGACAAAATCATCTCCACCCACATGACCCACGAATCCGTCGGTGCTCCCCAGTTCACTGACGACGGTGGTGAGGATCCGGCAGGTCACCACGATGACTTCATCGCCTCGAGCATACCCATAGCGGTCGTTGAATGATTTGAAGTTGTCGAGATCCAGGTAGGCCAGAGCGAAGGGAGCGCCGCTTTCAATGCGCGCCGTAGTTTCGTGGAGAATCGTACTGTTGCCCGGCAACCGCGTGAGAGGGTTGGCATCCAGCGACCGTTCAAGGCGGCTGAGGCATAAGCGCACCCGTTGTGGCACTTCGTCGGGCCGATAGGGCACGGCAATATAGTCGTCGACGCCGAGCGCCGCCCAATCCACATCATTGACCCGGCTATCCCGAATCAGAATGATCACCGGCAGCCGGCCGAGAAAGGGATCCGCGCGCAACTCTCGCGCGAGCGTATCCGCCGACCGTCCACTCGTCCCTTCCGCCGCCAACACCAGACAGGGGGGATCATGCACCAATTCATGCAGCGCCAGCCCTCCCGCATCGGCTGCGACGACACTGAATCCCGAACGGGTGAGGCCTGCCGTCAGGCGCTCGATTTCTAGCGGGTCATTGTGCAGCAGCAGGATACGCCGGTTGGAAGGGGGCCCGGTCATAGATAGTCGTCGATGGTGTGAAATTCTTCCGAGGCTTGAGCCAGGCTTTGCGCGAGACTTTGAGCATCGAGGCCGACGAGATCCCAGGCCTGACGCGAGAGCGGAGGAACCAGGTCATCACCGGGGTTGCCGCAGGCGAGGCCCTTCACTAGCACATCGGCCACATGCACGATGGCGGTTTGCAGCTTCGCGTCTTGGGCCGCCGCGGGCATATGGTGATGGAAAATCGGTTCGCGCAGACTGGTCGGCAGATGCCAGGCGGTGGCGAGCCATCCTCCGACGTCGGCATGGGTGACGGCAAATAATTCCTGTTCCGTTTCCATGAGCGATCGGGAGGTGTCTTTCGTGGCGGACGTGATCTGCTGGCCGACATCCGGCCATTTCACGTAGAGCACCACCTTGCCGATATCGTGGAGCAGCCCGCCGACAAACACCTCTTCAGGATTTTTCATCCCGGCTTTTGCGCCCAGGATATGTGCGGTGATAGCGACCCCCAGCGAGTGGCGCCAAAGATCGTTCATCCCGGCGTTCTTCATCATGTCGAACGCTGTGGCGCAAAGTGTTAGCCCCTTAACGACACTCAGTCCCAGAACGACGACTGCATGGGCGACTGAAGCGATGCGGGAGGGAAATCCGTAGAATGGCGAATTGGCCAACCGCAACACCTTGGCGGACAGCACTTGGTCTTTTTCGATCAGGGCCCCGATTTCCTCGGCCGAGACGTTGGACCGGCCGATCATCGACGCCAGTTTCTGGACGACATGAGGCAGGGTCGGCAACTCGCCGACCTGCTCGATGCGTCGCCGGAGATCTACGCTGGCCGAAGGCTTCATGTGGCCGGAGGCGCCTCCTGATGGTCGGCTGCCCCATGTGTTGTCCTGAGCTGCAGGCGGATCGCTTCTCGAATCTGACATTGAATCGGATCATCGATCACACGTCGGAATCGGTGGTCCAGCTCGGCTTCTAATTCGACAAGGGTTTTTCCGCTGGCGTCACCGGCATCGCCTTCGACGTAGACGGACGTGAGGCCAAGCCGGTGGAGACGCGAGAGGATCCCCTCGTCCAGTTCAGCGCCGAGAGGAAGGACCACCAGGCCCGCGTTGTTGGTGACGGGCTTGGCGAGGATCATTCCCGGTGTGAGCTCTTCGATCACGACGCGTTTCATACCTGGCTCTCGTGTCTCTTCGAGTCCTTGAACGGGAAGGCCGGCAAGATCAGTTGCCCGTCAGCACCTGAAGATAGCTCTTTGGGCTGTATCGGCTGAAACGTGATCGATCTTGAGCTGAAAGCAGGTGTTGTGGCTGGAGGGACGGTCCGGATACACAGTCTGCTTGACAGGACCAGGGACATTCCACAGAATCGGACAACTATCGGGAGTGTGCAAGTCGATGGGACGATCAACGCGCATGGGCGGTGTGGGTCTCAGGCAAGGGATGGTGTCAGCATCCCCCATTCCCACCCGAGTGGTGTCAAACGAAGAGTTTGTTCCCCATCCTCAGACCTCAGACCAAGCCCGCGTCGAACTTCTGGTGCGCACAACCGCCTACCGGGTCGCCGCTTCTCTCGGAATAAGCAGACGCGATTTTCTACGCACGAGCGGCGGGATGGCGGCGGCGTTGCTGGCTATGAACAGTGTGTTCGGCAAATTCTTCGATGTTCTGGAAGTCGAAGCAGCCGAACCAGCTGCCTTCATGGAGCGCAGCGGCGAGCCCTATTTCATTTTCGATGTGCAAACGCATTATGTCGGGTCCCACTACGATCCGGATGACGCCGAGGAGCGGCGAAAAGGGGCGGTCAGCAAGCAAGCCTTGCTATCCTTGCGCCGACGCATCCGGGAGGCGGGGCTGAATCCGAAATTGTCCGCCGATGGAGGCACGATCGATGATCTGTCCTGGCGAAACTTTATCAAAGAAGTGTTCCTGGACAGCGAGACCTCTATTGGATTGATCAGTACTCCGCCCGGTCCCTATCCGCAGGAGGCTGCCGTGCCTCCGGAGGAAATGGCGCACATCCGTGATGAAGTTAATCGCGTGGCTGGGTCGCAACGCATGCTGGCCCATGGATTGGCGACGCCGCAGCTGGGAATCCAGGATCTGGAGTTCATGGCCATGCAGGCTGAAACGCTCAAGGTGGATGCCTGGAAGTGCTATACCGGACCCTGCCCTGCGGGTTTCGACCGAGGTTGGTGGATGGATGATGAGCGGATTGCCTACCCGATGCTGGAGCAGGCGCGAAAGCTCAAGATCCCGCGCATCTGCGTCCATAAAGGCCTCCCGCTCGGCCCGGTTCCTGAGTACAACCACCCGCGTGATCTCATCAAGGCTGCGAAGGACTTCCCCGATCTGCAGTTTCTCGTGTACCACTCCGGCTTGCTGACATCGGCCTCGATTGATGAAACGTTTGCCAGGACCGGCACCATTCCTTGGACGACGGAGTTCTGTCGAATGAAACAGGCTGAACCGTCCATTCAGAATATTCATATGGAATTGGGATCCACCTTCGGACAGCTCGTCACCGCACATCCGGCGGTGTGCGCCCACTTGCTCGGGCAGATCATCGAGGCCTTCGGGGCGGACCATGTCGTGTGGGGAACGGATTCGATCTGGTCCGGCTCGCCGCAATGGCAGATCGAGGCCTTTCGCCGGTTTACCATTCCTGCGGAACTCATCGAGCGCTATCGTTATCAACCGTTGACGCGCCAGATCAAGGAAAACATCTTCGGGTTAAACGCCGCGAAGTTGTTCGGGGTGGATGTGGGCGCGAGACGAAGCGCAGTGCCGTCAGACTACGTGGGTCGAATTAGAATGAGTTACCTGGAAGAGGGGCCGGAACCAAGCCACCGGTTGTATGGTTGGGTGCGCAGTTAGTTCCTGTTATGTGAAGGAGGCAGCATCATAATGAAGTGTGAAATTTTGTATCCGGGGGCCTTTCCAATGGTGCGGGTGTATCTGGATGCCAGTGAGACGGTGAAGGCCGAGTCAGGCGCCATGGTGGCCGCTTCGCCGACCATCGATATCGAGAGCAAGATGGAAGGCGGCTTTCTGGGGGCGCTTTCGCGGAAGATGCTGAGTGGGGAGAAATTCTTCTTCCAGACGCTGCGGGCCAGCCGGGGTGCGGGAGAAGTGTTGCTGGCGCCGACGGTGCCCGGCGAAATCGTTCTGCTGGAGTTGGACGGCGTCAATGAGTACATGGTGCAGAAGGACGGGTTTCTCGCCGGCGCAGAAGGCGTGAAGATTGAAAGCAAGATGCAAAGTCTGACACGCGGATTGCTGGGCGGGGAAGGGTTTTTCATTCTGAAGATCGGCGGGACCGGGCAGTTGGTCCTCAACAGCTTCGGAGCCATTCATAAAATCGAATTGAAACCGAACGAAGAGTACATTGTGGACAATAGCCATCTCGTGGCTTGGAGTTCCACCACGACCTACAATATTGAAAAGGCTTCTTCCGGCTGGATTGCCAGCTTGACGTTCGGGCGAAGGTCTGGTGTGCCGCTTCCGCGGACCGGGTGTTGTCTATATTCAGAGCCGTAATCCAGGCAGTTTCGGGAATTGGATCAGACAATTCATCCCCGTTTCCGAGTAGCGGCTGAATGGCGGGCGCTGAAAACGCCGGCCAACGTTGTTCTCGGTTCGAAAAAATCCTCAACGTACCCCCGAAGGTACGCCTCCGGTTTTTTCTCGCCTGCGGCCGCGTTGGCCGCCGTTTTGAACGCCCGGTTCCGGGGCAATACTTCTTAATAAGGAACATTGACTCACGATGAACGCTACTCCCAACGCGCTCTGTTTCGGTGATGGACTGCCGGGAGCCGGTGTGCCCTGCGTCGTCATGCTGGATGGAGGAGGTTTGCGCGTCAGCCCTATGGGCGCGTCGCCGCTCGTGGACCGGGTCGTGACCTTTGCAGACATGGCGGTTCAAGCCGGAGGGTTGGATCACGATCAACTGGTGGTGTCATGGGGAACCGGCTCATCGGCTTGGACGCTCTATGTCAAAGATCCCGCCTTGATCGTCGCCTTTCGCCGCGCGGCTCCGCCTCAGTTGACGGCTCACCTGGAGCGTGCGGCCGAGCAGGTTCGCCGAGCGCGCCACAGCCATCGCCTCCTGTGGGGCAGCGCGTTGGGGGTCGTATTGGGCCTGGGACTGCTGGTGTGGTTCGGCACGGACCTCATGGTCGAATGGGCGGTCGCCAGAATTCCCATCGAGTGGGAACAAAAATTAGGCGAAACCGTGTATCAGGATTTTCTCTCCAAGGAAAGTGTCCTGAAGGAAGGGCAGGCGGTGAGCGCAGTTCAGGAAATGACGCGGCGGTTGACGGAAAAAATTCCCAAGAATCCATACAAATTTCAGATCTCCGTCGTGCAGAGCCCCGTGGTCAATGCATTCGCGCTGCCGGGAGGGTATGTCGTGGTCTTCACCGGGCTGATGACCAAAGCGGAAAGCGGTGAAGAAGTGGCAGGCGTATTGAGCCATGAATTGAACCATGTGTTGCAACGGCATGGCATGGAGCGCATGGTCAAGATGCTGGGTTTGTCTGCCGTGGTGGGTATTCTGCTGGGGGACCAACAGGGCCTAACCGGCTTGGCCAAACAGGTGGGCATGGAGCTAGTGACGTTGAAGTTCGGACGCGCCCAGGAAACGGAAGCTGACGTCACCGGCATCAGGCTCTTATCAGACGCGCGCATTGCACCGGACGGGATGATCCGGTTTTTTGAACGGCTGTCTGAAAAGGACAAGGAACGCGTCGAAGTATTTTCCACTCATCCCATGAGCGCGGCACGGGCGGCGCTCTTAAAGGCGGAGTTGGCCGCATTACCCAAGCGAACCACTGAGCCATTCACCTTTCAATGGAAAACCATTCAGGATTCATTGGCACTATCTGAACCTAAGAAGTAACGCAAGGAGCGGAATGCGCATCGGAGTCCTCTCGGATACGCATGGGCTGTTTGATCGGTCGATCACCCGCCACTTTGCAGGTGTGGAGCACATTCTGCATGCCGGGGATATCGGCTCCAGTGAGGTCCTGGCGCAGCTGCAACGGATCGCGCCGGTCACCGCCGTGTCCGGAAACGTGGATGGATTCGATGCCAGCGGCATTCCTGTGGAGCAGACGATTGAATTGGCGGGCCATCGTATCGCGATGTACCACCGCCTGTATGAAGGGGGCCGGATGACGCGGGACGGGATGGATATGCTGGAGCGCATCCGTCCAACGCTGTGTGTGTATGGGCATACCCATCAGCCGAAGGCCGAATGGCGGGGCGGAATCTTGTTGTTCAATCCGGGATCGGCCGGACCGAAACGCTTTCGTCTCCCGCGCGCCGTGGGAGTCCTGCTGTTTCAAAATGGATCAATTGAAGCCCGGCACATCATCTTGGCCGATCGGGCGGAATGACGAGAGTCGCGATACGCGGATTTTTTGCTCTACATGATGGTAGCGGTTGTCTATAATGAGTGAGAATTGAGGACAGTCGGGCGGGCGGAGTCATTCACTTGTTACGAGGAGGAGGACTTATGCTGAGACAATTCATCGTAGCGTTGGGGGTGGTGGCGGTGGCATCACAAGCCGGGTTGGCTCTAGCAGCCAATCCTGATACAGGCCCCGGCTGTGGTTTGGGGAAGTTGGCCTGGGCAGATTATAAGAACCAGAAAAACATCGCCCCGCAGGTAATGATGGCCACGACGAACGGCACGTTTGGCAGCGGGACCTTCGGGATCAGCTCCGGAACGTCAGGCTGTACGAATGATGGTCAGGTCATGGCGGATCAGAAGACTACGATGTTTGCCTTGTTGAACTTCGAAAACCTGACCCAGGAGATGGCCCAGGGAAAAGGCGAGCACTTGGCGTCCCTCGCGACGCTGATGGGCGTGCCGAGCGAGCAGCATGCGGCCTTCTTCGCCTTAACCCAAGAACGCTACACGGCACTGGTGCAGGATGGTGAAACCTCCTCCGTGGCCTTGGTGAAGACGCTGAATGACGCGGTCTCCAAGAGCTCTGTCCTCGCCCAAGCCGTCAGCCGCTAATCGAGTCATCGCAGGGCTTCGGTCATTGGCCGGAGCCCTGCGCTATTTCCTGTCTCCAATCGTGCATATTCTGTTTATCCTCCTGGCCGGTCTTTTCCTGACGACCTCGCTCGAGGCGCAAGAGGGGCAGGCCCCGTACCTGTCCCAACTCCTTGAACGGGCTCATCAGGCAAAGCTGGCAGACGAGCGCGAATGGCATCTCTTGCTGCACTATCGCGCGAATCTATTCGGCGGGTATACGAGCGAGCAGGACGAGCTGGGTTTCTTTTTGTCTCCTGACGGCAAGACCGATCCGCAGGCTGAACTTGACGCGACGCTGACCCAATTTTTTTCCTCTGACCTGATTGGCCGTTCGAAACAGCCAGCACAATGCGCGTTTGTCGCCCGGTATGCATGGCTCCGCGAGCGCCTTGGCTTTGATCGGGAACAACTTCCGGTGCTGCGCTGCGACCGGTTTGAACGATGGCTCGAAGAGTTCCACGCCCGATCCGTCACGCTGGTATTCCCATCGGCCTTTATGAATAACCCGGCCTCCATGTTTGGCCATACGCTGTTGCGCATCGATCAGGAAGGACAGACGCCGCACACTCGTATCTTGGCCTACACCATCAATTTTGCGGCGGATGTTCCCAAGGATGAAGGATTGGCCTATCCGGTGCGAGGAATCTTCGGAGGATACCGCGGATATTTCTCCACGATTCCCTACTACTTGAAAGTGCAAGAGTACAGGGATATGGAGAATCGCGATATCTGGGAGTATCGGCTCAATTTCGGCGAGCCGCAAATCCGGCGATTGCTCATGCATGCCTGGGAACTCGGGAATGCGTCATTCGACTATTATTTCTTCAAGGAAAATTGTTCCTACCATCTGTTGTCGTTGCTGGAATATGCCGACCCGTCGTTACGCTTGACCGACAAGTTCCGCTTCTGGACCATTCCTGCAGACACCGTCCGTCTGCTGGCCGATCAACCGGGACTGGTGACGGACACCGCTTTTCGTCCCTCACGCGTGACGCTCATTCGCCGCAAGCGAGAACAGCTCACCCCTGCTGAGCATGGGTTAGTCGAGCGACTAGTGGGTGATGCGGCAGTGGTGCAGTCGGATGACCTGCGGAGCTTGCCTGTATCGCGCCAAGCGTTTGTTCTGGATGTGGCGTCCGACTATGTGCGTTACACAGGTGAACGCGATGAGTCGCAGGCGACAGCGGCCCGCGATCACAATCGGAAACTTCTGACCGAGCGCAGCCTCTTGCGAATTCCCTCCGAGGATCTTTCGATACTGCCGTTTGCGACGCAACCAGATTTGGGGCACAAGACCTCGCGGGCAAGTCTCGGGGGAGGCTGGCGCAATAACGATACCTTTGAAGAATTGAGTGTGCGGACCGCGTACCATGATTTGCTCGATCCCGAGCCGGGATATACGCCGGATGCTCAAATCGAGATCGGCTCGATCAGCCTCCGTCATTACAACCGGGCCGATCAGACCCGGATCGAGCGGGCAACCTTGTTGAACGTAATGTCCCTGTCGCCTATCGACAGCCTGTTTCGTGCGCTGTCCTGGAAATTGAATGTCGGCATGCAGACCATCAGGCATGGCGAGTGCCAGCTGTGCAGCAACTGGAGTATGAACGGCGGGATCGGGGCGTCAGTGGAAACGCATGTCTTGCGCCGTGAAGTGTTTTTTGCATTTGCGGAAGTGGAAGGGAATTACAGTCGGGCCTATGAGGAACGGCACCGTGTGGGAGGTGGTGCATCGGCAGGTTTTTATGCCAACGTGACCGAGCACTGGCGGGTCTTGGCGACAGCGACGTATCTCCGTTATGCGCTCGGCGATCGATCCGACGATGTGCGTTGGTCCGTGGGGCAACGCTATACACTTGCGCAGAATTGGGCGCTTCGCCTCGAGTATAATCATCGTGATCACGACAACGACGTGCTGTTCACCGTGCAGGCATTTTTTTAGAATGCCTGCACGGCTGAGCTATGGAGTGATGGAAGGAGGCGAGATTGCATCAGCCTAGATAAGGAATGTGTCCTGGAAGGGAGGATTCATTCTTTCGTCCTTGCTCCAGGTAAGGAGTATGGGTGCCAATTCACCCTTAAGGCTTGATCTTTTCTATCGATTCCAATTTCCCCTCCGAGTTGTATGCTAGATGGTAAATAAACGTTCGGTCTCGAACGGCGAGTTCGTAGGGTGTACCGACAAGTTCCCAGAGAAAGCCTGTGACCAGGTCCGCACCTAGGTGGAGCACCACGGTACCAACTTTAACCCATGTGCGATGAGCATCAGGGTCGAGTGTGTAGCGATCATCGAAGCCCCCGGTCTCGGTCTTATAGAAGGAGTCAGGTTGACCAAGCTCCGCAATGATTTGAGGCCGTGGTGTCCCTTCCTTGATGACTTCAATATCGCCGCGATAACTGGAGCGGTTGGCTGCCATGATCACCGAGCAGCCTGACGTCATCATGGCAACGAGAGTCAAGGTTGCCATTGTTCTCCACATCCTTCTCATTTCCCCTCCCTCTTGGTTGTGCGACTTCAGAAATAACATCCTTGCGGCATCATTCCGCTGCAATCTGCTAGGTGTTATGGGGCTCATCCATGTACAGCAGCAATCCTACTGACGAAAGCTGGGATATACGAAAGAAGGGAATGAGAGGAAAGGCAGGATTTGAGAAATAGCGGACTCGCCATCCATGGCTAGAACTCGATGGCCATTCATCTGAGCGCTTTTAAAGGTTTTGGTTGGCATGACGATTTGGACGTCTAAGCTCATATGGATGGTGCCTAGAACCTCCTCGGTTGCTGACAATAGAAACTTGATGGGATTTTGCAGTAGTTCCCGAGAGAGGTCTCGTTGTACCACCCAGGCTCTCATTAGACATCTGACGTTCATGGGAGAAAAAATTGCGCCTCCTGTTCGGTCGTGGGGAATGTCCTACGAACGGAAAGGTTTTGCCTCACATAGAAACTCTTTGCAGGAGGAATAAGGGAAGGTCGCCTTCAGATATCATTCCGAGCCAGTAAGTGAGGGCTTCGGCCTGAGAAAAGGGCTGGGGCTCAATACGATGTCTTTTGTGACGAGCCGGACGCTTGGCTGGTCAATGATTGACAAGCCTGTGGAGGTTACCTATACTCCCGCCCACACCAGAACTCCCAATGCTGTGGGCATAGTTGGGAGGGTCATTTAACCATAACCTCGAGAGGGAGGCTTTATGAAGAAGTTGACCGCGTTGTGTTCTTTGACCTTGATTGGTGCTGCATATCTCAGCCTCACCGGCTGCCAGATCGTAGCGTCTCCGATGCTGGGTGGTATTTACACCGAAGTGAAGTATGGTGACACGGCAACAGACCATGCCACCTCCACGAAGGAAGGCAAAGCTTGCGGTCAGTCCATATTGGGCTGGGTAGCAACTGGTGATGCGAGCGTGACGGCAGCCAAAGCGGCCGGCGGAATTACGACGGTGGCTTCTGTCGATCACACGGCTAAAAACATCCTCGGTATCATCGGTGAGTGGTGCACGGTCGTGAAGGGCAGCTGATCCCTGTTTCTCTCTTTTTACAAAAAGGGCCTTCGGGATAAATCCCGAAGGCCCTTTTTCTTTCTCCGTCTCCTCCATGGTACGCTACGAGGCGTATGCGGGTTCCCCTCTTCGTTATTATTTTCTCCGTTTCGTGGTTGTTCCCGCTCTCAGCAGATTGCGCTGAATTCGGTGAAATAGACTTGGCTGGGTACCTGTTGGGAAGCTGGCCTCGCGACCAGCAGGTGTTCAATCAGGACGATACGGTGCCGGCGTCCATTCAACCGGGAGGCGGCGCGGGTGTGAAAATAGGCCTGTTTCCTCACGCGACCCGCCGGATGCTCGGCATCGAGATCGACTCATACGTCCATGGAGGCGCGCTCTCGTTTCTCAACAGGGCCAACGGTCAGAACAACGGCATCGGGCGCTCCGATCTTCTGGTGATGAATACGATGCTCAACTTGATCCTGCGCTATCCCGATGAGGTGATCACGCCTTACATCGGCATCGGCGGAGGCTGGTCACACGGCATCCTGCTCAATCCCAATATCACTGGTCGGGCCGATAAGGATTTCGATTCAGCGCGCGCATTGGGATACCAGTATCTGGCCGGCGCGCAAATCCTGGTGAGCCCCAAGGTTTTCATCTTTGGAGAGTATCGCTATTTTTCGGCTAATTATCATTGGGATGCTCTGGCCGTGGATTTTCGCGCCCATTACGGACTCTTCGGCGTCGGACTGCGCTTCTAACGTGTCATGAGCCTGCTCGACCAATTTTTTGTCTATCATCCGCACAGCTGGGTAGAACGAGACTGGTCCGCCGTCGGCGGGGTGCCGTTAGAGGACATCTGGTTTCAGGCCATCGATGGCACGAAACTCTTCGGCTGGTATGCCGAGAATTCCGCCACCTCTGCCGTGTTGCTATGGTGTCATGGCAATGCCGGCAATATGACGCACCGGTTGGAGAATCTTGCCGCACTCTATCGCCTGGGATTGTCGGTGTTTCTCTTCGACTATCGAGGCTACGGAAAAAGCCACGGCCGCCCGTCGGAAGAAGGGCTCTACCGGGATGCGCTGGGAGCCTATGACTACCTGACGAAGGTGCGTCGAGTCAGGGCGGAACGGGTGATCATCTTCGGCCGGTCATTGGGTGCGGCCGTAGCCGGAGAACTGGCGACACAACGCGCGGGCATGGGGCTCTTGTTGGAATCCTGTTTTCCTTCGATCGAAGCAGTGGCGCGACACCACTATATGGGATTGCCCATGCATTGGTTCCTGGGCGCCGCGTTCCGATTGGAAGACCGTCTGCCGCATCTTTCGTTGCCGAAGTTATTTGTGCATGGCGACCGCGACGACATCATTCCGCTCCAACTCGGCCAACAGGCCTTCGCCGCCGCCAAAGCGCCGAAAGAGTTGTATGTCGTGCGTGGAGCCGATCACAACGATGTGCCGTCGGTCGGGGGGCGAGCCTATTTTGCCAAGCTGTTGGCCTTCATTCACGCCGCCATCGGTCGATGACCTCGTAAGAAAGTTCCGCATCTTCTGTATTTTTCCTAGGCAGATCCGGCTCGCTTGGTAAGATGCGATGGAGCGGTTGCGCGCAAGACCGGAGGATCGGCGGTAGAGGGCTTCCTTATCTGGCAGCTGTCCGTATATTCTGCTAGAGTGCGTCCGCTTGCGCGCCCTGAAGACGCGCAGCCGCGACGTTCAATCAGTATGAGAAGCCCTCGGCGAGGAGGCAAGGTGCATCGGACAGGAGTACTTGCAAGAAGGTTTATAAAACTGGCATCTGTAATGGCCGTCTTGGCCATGGTGGGATGTGCCGGTAGCGCGTCTCAAACCACGCGACAGACCGGTGGCGGAATTGAATCAGTCGCCCAAGGAGAGTTGCGAACCGAGGGTATGAACCCTGTTCAGGTCGCCGCTTCTCCAGCGGTCTCGTCCAGCATGGTTGTCTTGGTGGCCAGCAAGACCGCTTCGCCTCCAGCCGAGAAGGAACCGGCAGACCCACCTGAGGAGGATCCGTTTTACGACCCCTTTGCTAGAAGCGACGAGCCTGCAGGGGGTGAAGAATATGATCCGTGGGAACCGGTGAATACGAAAATCTTTGAGTTCAATCGGCAAGTCGACCGATGGGTGCTCAAGCCGATTGCGCAAGGCTATAACGCCGTCGTGCCGAACCCCATACAGATTGGCATCAGCAATGTCTTTTACAATATCCGTTTTCCCTCGCGACTGATTAACAATCTCGCCCAGGGCAAATTATCTGGTGCCGGTACGGAGGTTGGTCGGTTCCTCTTGAACAGCACGTTCGGGTTGGGCGGGCTCGTCGACGTGGCGAGGCACCTGGATATTACGACGCCGGAAGAGGATACGGGGCAGACCCTCGGCTATTATGGTGTGAAGCCCGGACCTTATCTGGTGGTACCGTTCCTTCCACCATTCACGGTAAGAGATTTCTTTGGATATATCGGAGACATTGCTCTCAGTCCAATCAACTGGATGGTCTTTCCCCTTATCGAAGTGAACGGTATTCCATCGCTGGTGGCGCATTACAATCGGACCACCTCGACCATCGCTCAGAGCAGTATGCGCGTAGGGGAGATCGTGAACGATCGCTCCTTGAACCTGGAAAAATTTCAGGGAGTTGAGGAGGCCACGCTCGATCTGTATACCGCTGTGAAGAATGCCTACATTCAGAAACGGCGGAATCAGATCCGGGAATAATGCCTTATCGAATCACGTTGAGTTCGCGGCCCACTTTCCCGAATGCGGAGACGGCCCGTTCAAGTTGGGCGCGGGTGTGGGCGGCGGATAGTTGTAGGCGAATACGCGCCTGTCCTTTCGGCACGACCGGATAACTGAATCCCACCACATAGATCCCTTCCTGCAGCAGGCGGTCGGCCATTCGTGTGGCGATCGAGGCGTCTCCCAGCATGACTGGAATGATGGGATGCTGACCGGGTATGAGGGTGAAGCCAAGCGCGGCCAACTCGCCTCGCAGCCGGCCGGCCTGCTCCATCAAATTCTTGCGCAAATGGTCCCCTTGCTCGGCTAAGGCAAGAGCTTTCAGCGCGGCGGCGGCGATGACCGGCGGCAGGCTGTTGGAAAACAGGTAGGGCCGCGACCGTTGCCGTAATAACTCAATCAGTTCTGTTCTGCCGGTGGTAAAGCCGCCGGTCGCGCCACCCAGCGCCTTGCCTAAGGTGCTGGTGACAAGGTCGATTCGCTCAGCCACGCCAAAATGATCAGGGGTGCCGCGCCCGCCTTTCCCCAAGACTCCGGTCGCATGGCTGTCGTCCACAACCACGGCTGCGTCGTAGCGGTCAGCCAGATCAGCAATGCGGTCAAGTTTGGCCAGGTCGCCGTCCATTGAAAACACCCCGTCCGTGACGATCATCCGCACTCGGCTGGCAGCGGATTCCGCCAACCGCGCTTCCAGTTCCGTCATGTCGGTATGGGCATAGCGTAGCCGGGCGGCCTTGCAGAGACGAATGCCGTCGATCAGGCTGGCATGGTTCAGGGTGTCGCTGATGATGGTGTCTCGTTCATCCAGCAATGTTTCGAACAATCCGCCGTTCGCGTCGAAGCAAGAGCTGTAGAGAATGGTGTCCGCGGTGCCGAAGAAGTCGCTAATGGCCCGTTCGAGCCGCTTGTGCAGCTCGTGCGTGCCGCAAATAAATCGCACGGAGGCCATCCCGTACCCGTATTCTTTGAGCGCCTGCTCCGCTGCTCGCCGCACATCAGGATGATTGGCCAACCCGAGATAATTGTTCGCGCAGAGATTGACGACCTCACCCTGGGCGACGCGGATCTCGCTGCTCTGCGGACTTAAAATGTATCGCTCATGTTTGTAGAGGCCGGCAACGCGGATCTCTGCCAACTGCTGTTCGGCGGCATGCTTCAGGGATGTATAGGCCATCTTCGTGATGAACGTGAGATGTGAAATGTAACCGTGAAACCTGTTGGTGAGCTGTGCTCCGCGATGGGTTCAGCGCAGCTTCGCCGGATTATGGAAACAAGACCACTTTGCCGCACTGGCCGGACTTGATCAATTCAAATCCTTGAGCAAAGTCTTTGAGCGGGAAGGTATGGGTCAGGACCGGGCGGATGTTGAGCCCGGCTTTGAAGAGCCCCGCCAGACGATACCAGGTGCTGAACAGCCGGCGGCCGGTGATGCCGTGGACACGAATGCCTTTGAAAATGACCTCATTGGCGAGATCGCAGGTCACGGGACCGCTGGGAATTCCAAAGAGTGTGACGCGGCCGCCGTTTTTCACGGAACGAAAGGCATGGTGCAACGCGGTGGGGTGCCCCGACATCTCCAACGAGGCATCGACACCTTCACCGTTGGTGATGTCGAGAATGGCCGCGGCAATGGCTTCCGGTCCGTCGGTTTTTGCGTTCAGCACGTGGTCAACCCCTACCTGTTTGGCTAATCCGAGACGGTAGTCACTGACATCGGTGGCGATAATGGTGGCGGCGCCTGCTGTGCGGGCGACGGCGGCGGCAAAGAGGCCGGTCGGCCCGCACCCGGTAATTAAGACGGTGTGTCCGGTCAGATCCTCGACCAGCGCCGCATCGACCGCATTGCCTAAGGGTTCTTGCAGAGAAGCCAGTTCCGGCGGAATGCCCGGCGAGGTCTTCCACAGGACTGTCTCCGGCAGCACGATGTAGTCGGCAAACGATCCATCCAGATCGACGCCGAGGATGCGATAGTTCTTGCAGACATGCGCTTGCCCGGTGCGGCATTGAAAACAGGCGCCGCAAGTCAAGTGTGATTCGGCCGCGACATAGTCGCCCACCTTCACCAGACTCACATCCGACCCGACCGCGACGACCTCGCCGCACATTTCGTGGCCGATGATTCGCGGAGGATGGATCCGACTGTGGGCCCAGGCGTCCCAATTGTAGATGTGGGCATCGGTTCCGCAGAGCGATGTCGCTTTGACCCGGATCACCGCGTCGTTAGAGCCGGGGGTGGGATCGGGACGTTCGGTGTAGGTCAGGCCGGGCTGGGCGGAGGTTTTCACAAGTGCACGCATGGGCTCATTATAGCAAGACCGTCAGAAATGCCTAGCCGAAGCAGAAACCAGAGATCTGCCGCCCGCGGTTCTTGCACTGGATCAGCTCGTATCCGATGGCGCCCAAAAAACGGGTTGAACTGGGTGGGGAGCCTGGGTAGGATGCGATCATGCAATACGAGTTACATTCCACATGCGCAGGTCTCATGCTTGGACTGGGAGTGATGTTCTGCATGAGCCTGTCGCTTCCAGCCATGGCCGGTCCGACCGCTCATCAGGCTCCGGCAGCGCCGAAACGCTGGGCCCAATTTGATCTGGTCAGTACCGAACCCGATGGGTCGGTGCAGGCCGGCAAGGATGTAGTGTTGAGCATCACGTTGGGCGGCGTACCGGCCGGAACGGAATCCGTCATGGCCATGATTGAGTCCAATGGATTTCAAAGCCAGACGGTGTCCTTGAGTGAGGAACCGACGGCTTCGGTGTACCAGGGCACGGTGATTCTTGAACCCAATTCCACGTTAAAAAGCCGTACCACGGTGCATCCGAAGGCCGTGCGAGTCCGGGTGTCGTTCGCCCGCGCGAAGGTCACTGGGCTGGAAGAATTCTTGAAGCGGGATGTGTATGTGACGCTCGGAGAGCCGCCCCCTTCCGATACCGAAACCGAAGTCCAGCCTGGGCCGGTGGCCGAAAGTCCGGAGGCCGATGCAGCAGCTGTGCAAAAGGCGACCGAGCAAGCGATGGCGGTGAATGCGACGATCGCTGAGGAGGATCTGCTGCCCCTTCCTCCGCCCGGCGAATCCAAAGCCTATTGGAAACAGGTGAGTGATCTGATCAGCCGGAATTGGAGCCGCCAAATCCGATCCATTCGTCGCGCCCCCAGTAGTGAAACGGTTCGTGTGCAATTCAAGATGTATGCGAGTGGGATTGCGCAGGTGATTCAACTGGAGAAAAGTTCCGGGGCTCGTGACGTGAACGATGCCGGGCTTCAAACGATCATCCATGCCCAGCCCTTTCCACCGATCCCGCCGGATCTCGGCAGCGATGTCGTCGATGTGCATGTGCGTATGCGAACGGGGGCGAAAGTCGCAACGCGCGACGTGGAAATGACAGTTGATAAAAAACCGTCCAAATCTGCTCCACCCTCGGCCCCAACATCCAAAGAAGGAGCCGCGGCGGGCGGTTCTGCAAAGGAGTAACTATGACGAAATGGACCGGTCGTGCGGTAGCCATGTGGTGTCTCGGGACGGCGATGGTGTTCAGCGCAACCTTCGCGCAAGCGGAAATGGCACGGTATGACGTGGATCTCGAGCACTCAATCGTGGAGTTCAAGGTTGCCCACATGGTGGTGTCGAAGACGACCGGCCACTTCAAGGACTACACCGGCTTCATCGAAATGGATCCCGATGCCGGCACGGTCAAAGCGCTTGAAGCGACGATCAAAACCGCGTCGGTCACGACCAATCACGAAAAACGCGACGCGCATTTGCGCAATCCCGACTTTTTCGATGCCGAAAAGTATCCGACGATGACCTACACCATGAAAAGTTACAAGAAGGCCGGCGACGGATATGTGGCGGTCGGCGATCTCACCCTGCATGGTGTCACCAAGGAGATCACGCTGACGGGCAGTTTCAACGGCGTGGCGAAGGATCCGTGGGGAAATACGCGCGCCGGGTTTACGGCTGAAGGCAAACTGAATCGGAAAGACTTCGGGATGGTATGGAACAAGGCGCTCGATAGCGGCGGTCTGGTCGTCGGAGACGACGTCTTTATCAGATTGGACATCGAATGTATTAAGGCGAAATCGTAGGCTAAACTGCCTCTCTCAGGGGCCACGCGCCTGCCCGGTTCCGTACCGGGCAGGCTGAGCCAGCAACCGCGCATCAGGCGGGGTATCTCTCCCCAGGGATGCAGCCCGTCCCCATCTCGTGACGCCGGTTTCAGCAGACACAGCAGCTGGTCGCAGTGTAGCGAGGATGTCCCGGACATCTTGTTCGCTGTCAACGCCTGGTGGTCCGGTTTGAGACGCGCAGAGATGTTAGACGGCCTGGATAGAGAAAGCAGTGTTTGAAGGGAATCAGAGGGCACGGCGATGTGTATCAAGCACACTGGAAAATTCGATCAAGTCATCGGTAAGATTCGCCGCATGTGGTCTTGGAAACTGGCAGGGGCGGCGCTGGCACTGACGTGGACGTTCGGAATCATGGAAGCCGGGGCGTTGGAGTTTACGGCCGATCAGATCACGAAGATCAACGGCCGGACCCAAAAATCCAACATTTATTATCGCGACAACATGTGGCGGATCGAACATCACACGATGGGGCCCGTCAACATCAGCATCGTGCGCAAAGATAAGCAGGTCGTGTGGCTGCTGTTGTCGCGTATGAAGCATTTTAAGACCGTACCCTATAAGGCTGAGCAGGATCTCAAGGTGTTCGAGCATTTAGAGGGCGAAATTACGCGTGAAGAGATTGGGACGGAAACGCGCGAGGGACATCCGACAACGCTGTATGAAGTCACCGTCAAGGAGGGCGAACGGACAGAGGTGTACTACCAGTGGCTTGCCACCGACATCCATTTCCCCATGAAACTCGCCAAAAAAGATGGCAGTTGGATTGTCGAGTATCAACATGTCAAATTCCGGCCATTAATTGATTACCTGTTTCAGTTACCGCTCAACTTCGAACCATTGGAAGAATTTGATCACCAGCCGGCTGCTGCAGAGCCGAATCACCAGCCGATGTAGGATGACCAACGGATAGATGATCAACGGATAAAGGAGCTTCATGGGGCGTACACAAGGTATGGTGAAATGGTTACTCTGCGCGGCGCTGTGCGGGACGAGTGGATCGTTGTATGCGCTGGATGTGGCGGACGTCGTCCGCGAATGGACGCCGGAAGGAAAGAAGCTGGCGATGGAACGCGCCAAGTTGCCGGCGCACGATGAGATGATTCGTATTCCGGCCGGCGAGTTTCTTATGGGAAGCGACAGGAAGGTTGACAAAAATTCCTACCTGGCCGAGTTCCCCCAACGCAAAGTGTACCTGGATGCTTACGACATCGATAAATACGAAGTGACGACCGTGCAATTTCTCAAATATGTGCTGGCTCAGGATCTCGGCCCGTTGATTGATTGGCAGTATGACGGCGGGAATTTTCAGGAGACCATGGTCAGCCATCCGGTAATGCATGTCTCCTGGTTCGACGCGGAGGCGTACTGCAAGTGGGTGGGAAAACGATTGCCCACCGAAGCGGAATGGGAAAAGGCGGCCCGGGGAGAAGACGGGCGCATTTATCCCTGGGGCAATCAAATGGCAGGACTCTCGCGGGCGAACTTCGGCCGGACTGGCTTGTCGGGGCCGGTGCGGGATCGCCCGGAACGGCTGCTGCTCTATCCACCGATTATCTCGGTGGATAAGTATGATAATGCGATCAGCCCCTATGGCGTGTTTCAGATGGCCGGCAACGTGGCCGAATGGGTCAATGATTGGTATGACCCGAAATACTACGCCAGCGCGCCGGACAAAAATCCCAAAGGTCCTGAAACCGGCAGCCAGCGAAGCTTTCGCGGCGGCGGCTGGATCGACAGCACACCCAGCGTGCGCGTCGCGCAGCGCAATGGGACGGATCCGAATACCAAGATGAACTGGATGGGATTCCGTTGCGCGCGGGATGCCAAGGAGGGGGCTGGCGCTACGATCGAGACCAAATAATGGCCGATGCGATGGCCTTCAGGTGTCGGAATGATGTCTGATTGCCAGGCGGTGCGTTCAGGATGCTCGCTTCGTAGCCAAAAGACGCTGAGCCTGCTCGCTCGTTTCTTTCACGAGAATGCCCATTTTCCCGTGCGACGGTTCGAAATCGACTGAGAGCCCGTGGCTACGGATTCGTTCGCTAGCAGTAGGGCCGATGGAGGCGACGACCAACCTCCCGCAGGCTTGCTTGAATGGTGCGGCTTGGCCTTCCTGCTCTGCCAGCTGCATCATGTGATCGAATTGGGCGGCATTGGTGATCAGCATGACCTGGACTTGTCCCGCAAGTATCTGGCGTAAGGCCTCCTTCATCGGCGCAGTGTCTTCCGGGAGTGCCCAGCGATAGACGGGCACAGGAGTGACCTGTGCTCCCCGCTGCTTCAGGGCCTTTAAAAGCTCATGATTCGATACTCCATATTCCTGCACCGCCACGCGTAATCCGCTTAGGGGTCGAGAGGCGTCCAGGGTGGAGATGACATCCATCCAGGTATTGGGCTCGGGAACGGTTAACGTCGGTTGAAATCCCAGCGCTTTGAGCGCGGCGACCGGTTTGGGACCGCGGGCGATCAGGACGGAATTCTTCAGCGCTGCGGCTACGTCGGTTTTGCTGTAGCGACTCTCGAGAACCTCAAACAGGGTGGTGGTGCCGGCGCCGGTCATCAGCACCAGCACGTCAAGTCCTTCTCTCATCAGCTTTTCGCCAAACTGTAACGCTGCTGAATTATCCTCCAGCGGGATTTCGCGCAACGCCGGCGCCACGAGCGGTTTCCCGCCGTGACGCTCAATGAGGCGTGTCATTTCGGCCGCCATACGCGACTCGAATGAAACGACCGTCAACTCCTTAAATCCTGCCGTGGCCATCGCCTTCTATGCTTCTCCCACTGGCTTCCGCCGACTCAGCTACTTGGCATCTGCCGCGCAGCGAAACCCGGTTGATTCGTTGCGAATCGTTGGGTCACTATCTACGCGGGTGAAGATACGGACGGTCGGCGTTTCGTTCTGCCAGCCGGCGCCGCGGATCACTTTTTTCGTGCCACTCTCAGGCCCGGGAGGATTCTTGCCGGGACTCTTTTCGTAGTACTTTGGATCGTACCAGTCATTGACCCATTCCCAGACGTTGCCCGCCATGTCATAGACGCCATAGGGACTTTTGCCCTTCTCGTAACTGCCCACCGGCATCAAGGTCTTTTCACCGATCCACTTCTGGTTGAAATTCAAATGTCCGTCAGTCGGCTCCACGTTACCCCATGGAAAGCGCCAATCGTTGTTCCCCTTGGCGGCTTTTTCCCACTCCGCTTCGCGCGGCAGCCGTCGACCGGCCCACGTGCAGTAGGCGTCGGCATCGGACCAATCAACATTGATCACGGGGCGGTCGGCCAGCGATGCAGGGATACCGACGCCTTCCCAGAGATTCCGAGTGGGGTTTTTGGGGTTTTGCGGCACGCGATGATTCGTGGCCTTGACGAATTCCAAGTAGCGCGCGTTGGTGACCTCATACTTGTCGATGTAAAACGGATCGATATCGATGACGTGGCGCGGATATTCATCGCGTCCGCCGTCACGATCGCCGGTCGGCACTCCCATGGGATAGGGCCCTGCCGGGATCAAGACCAAGGGCGCCCCGTCTTTTCCGGTGATTTCTTTCGGGAGGGCTGTTTGTTCCGCTGCAAATGCGGCAGGCCCCGTGCCGTTCAATCCGATAAGCGCTACCACTAATGCCAGGACGGATCGTGACAACATAGCTGCAAGCTCCTTTGGTTCGAGAGAGTCGATGGCCGATCGTACCACAGCTCCGGATTTTTCAACCATGACTGGTGGAGGAAAGATGCGGTAGTGGACGCGCGAGACCCAAAGAATGAGGATTGACGGGGTGACAGCCCCCCACCTACTATACGCTCGAGGAGACTTCCGTGTGACGACTCATCGAGGCTTACGACATCTGGCGCTCCGTGTGACGAATCTTGCCCGGTCGCGCGCCTTCTATGAACATTTTCTGGCGATGACAGTGGTCTGGGAGCCGGACCCGGACAATGTCTACTTCAGTTCGGGCCCCGACAACCTGGCACTGCATCAAATCGGCGCCGGAGAGTTGCCTCACTACCAGCCCCTGGGGGGGCAGCTACTCGATCACTTCGGCGTCATTCTCGAGAGCCCCGCCCATGTCGATGAAATGTTTCGCCACGTGCAGCAGGATGCGGCTCAGTACGGAGCCGCTATCGCCAAGCCGCCCAAACAACATCGTGACGGGAGCTATTCATTCTATTTTACTGATCCGGATGGCAACGTGATTCAAGCCTTGTACGAACCGACCATCAGCCGGATGGAACTGAAAGCGTAAGCCTCCCGAACCTCTACGATCATGGGAATCTGGAACACCCTGTCACGCGATCAGTATGTGGGCCTGGCCCCCTGGGTCTGGGTACAGCTTGAGAGCAATCAACCGCCGGGGCCGTTTCCGTTTATCGGTGGAGTGGCCCCAGAGGTAGTGGCCAGCCTGCATGAGGCGCACAGCCTGTTTCTCGCCTGTGTGGAAACTGCAATTAGTGATGTGTTTTCCCGCCGCGCGGCACTCGGCGATCCCCAGACCAGAATTCGCCTTGAGGATGCCTATGCCGAACTGGTGAATTCCCGCCGGCAGCTGAGCCAGCACATTACGGCACGGCGTCAACCAGACGGGCAATTTATCTGGTCGCATCCATTCGATGCGACGAAATCCGCCACTGTGGTGAATACCGGTCTGCGAATTTTTAATGCGGTGAAACGCCAGGCCATTCCTGTTCCCTTTGAACGCCCGATGGGGCCGTTGGTCGGAAAATTGCTCGGCATGCTGGACGGCACACAGCAGGCCGGCGCGATTCAAACCATCGTTGCCACGGCCGGACGGGACGGCGAACGGCTGATGACCCAGTTGATGGAGATGTTTGTTCAATATGAATGCCTGACGACCTCGCCACAGACCTCGATACGCAATCACTGGCTGCAGCATACGGCGGATAGGCACACGATTCATCTCGGGCATGCGGCACTCATGTACCGGCAGCGTGACCAGTTCCTGCTGTTTGATCCCTGGCTACTCCCCTGGTTTGCGGAATCGAATGTGCCCAGCCTGTGGACCTCCTTGTTACCGAAGCCGGCGGCGATTTTTCTGACGCATGATCATGATGACCACGTCGATCCCCGGACGTTGCTGCATGTGCCGAAGGATGTTCCGATCGTCATTCCGAGCCGGCGGAATCGCAAGAAATTTTTCTACGACTATCTTCCGCTACTGCGGGAGCTGGGGTTCACCCATATCATTGAGTTGGCGCACGGCGAGACCTGGAACTTCGAGGGCGGTGCGGTGGTCTCCGTCCCGTTTTACGGCGAAGATCCCTGTGATCTGGAGATGCCCAGAAACTGTTACCTTGTGAACGATCGCGGACAGAACGTGCTGGTCCATGCCGATAGCGGTCCGACCAACAGCGGACGATCGGCGATCAAGGAAGGCATCATTCAGCAGCTGGTTCAGAAGTATGGTCCCATCTCGCTCGTGCTGGCCTCTCAGCAGCAGCTGCAAGAAATTCGCAGTTATGCCGCCCACGCGCCCCTCTCTCATCCCGGTCTCTGGCTCGAGGTCGGTGAAAACGGGTATCTCACCAATAGTTACCTGAGTGAATTGTGCGCCACGGCGCAGGCGCAATTGTTCGTGTCCTACGCCACGGGCGGCGCGGATTGGTATCCGGACCATTTGTCGTTCATGTTCAGTCAGCGCAATCCCGCACGCACCGCATTGCTGACCGCCAATTGGGAGCCGCCGGAAAAACTAAAAGATCTTCTGTCGCCCCATGATTGCCGGTATCATCGCGCTCATGCGTTGGATCTGTTCCGCACGGCTGGTGATGGATCGGTCCAGGTCTCGTCTGCGGTTCAGGCCCTATCGCCCATGCCGCTCTACCGGCTCGATCATGGCGAACCGGGATTCATGAAGCGGACGAGATAATCTCCAGAAGGGAAAGAGTGCTATGGGATCTGTGAAGGGATTGGTGCTCGTCACCGGCGCTGCGGGATTCATCGGGTCTCACGTGGCCAAGCGGTTACTGGATCGCGGGGATTCCGTTCTGGGACTGGATAATTTGAACGATTATTACGACGTTCGCCTGAAGGAAGCCCGCCTGGCCCGCCTGCAGACGCAGCCTCAGTTTCAATTCGTGAAGCTCGACGTATCAGACCGGCCCGGCATGGCGGCCCTCTTCCAACAGCACTCCATTCGACGGGTGGTGCATCTGGCGGCGCAGGCTGGCGTGCGCTATTCGCTCGTAAATCCCCATGCCTATACCGCGAGTAATATCGAAGGGTTCCTGAATGTTCTGGAAGGCTGCCGGCACCACAAGGCCGAGCATCTGGTCTATGCGTCCACGAGTTCAGTCTACGGCGGCCATACCAAGATGCCGTTTTCGGTGCATGACAATGTCGATCATCCCGTGTCGCTCTATGCCGCCACCAAAAAGGCCAACGAGTTGATGGCGCATTGTTATGCGCATTTGTATCGATTCCCGATCACCGGATTGCGGTTCTTCACAGTCTACGGGCCTTGGGGCCGTCCCGACATGGCGCTGTTTTTGTTCACCAAGGCGATTCTCGAAGGCAAACCGATCGACGTCTTCAATTATGGAAAGATGCAGCGCGATTTCACCTATGTTGACGATATCGCCGAAGGCGTCTTGCGCACGCTCGACCGGCCTGCGCAGGTTGATACGCAGTGGTCGAGTGATCAGCCTGATCCCGGTAGCAGCTCAGCACCCTATCGGCTTTACAACATCGGCAATAATCAGCCGGTCGATCTCTTGCGGTTCATCGACGTGCTCGAGCAGACGCTCGGCAAGAAGGCCGAAAAAAATCTCCTCCCACTCCAGCCCGGCGACGTGCCGGCGACCTATGCCGATGTGGAGGATCTCATGCGGGACACGGGCTTCAAGCCGGCCACCTCGATTGAAACCGGCATCGCCCGATTCGTCGAGTGGTATCGTGAGTACTACAAGGTCTGAACGAACTCAGGCCAGAATTCAGACTCCAGCCTCTCTCTTGAGCCGATTGGTTGATCTCCCGATCGGCCTTCCGCGCCCTCGCTCATGACGAGTTGCAGTAGGCCGCCTTCTTGAAGTGGTCGCGCTCTTTCTCCTCGAGCGGTGGGACGGCCACTTGTTGTGGCTTCACGCAGGGAGTAAGGTATAAATCATGGGGTCCACCTTTCCAAAGACCATTCGAATGGTAGCTCTGTTTCTGGCCGCCGGATGTGTGCTGAGCGCAGGTGCGCGCCAGGCATCGGCTGACTCGCCATCGTCTCCTGTGCCGCCTTTGGCTGAGTTACGCTCGCAAGGAGAGGTCGTGTATGTTCCCGCATTCAATGAACAGCGCGCGGACCTGTTCCGCCAGTCGCCTGTGCTGAGCGGGCGGTTACGTGTCAGCGAACAGACGTTAATTCCCTACATCGGTGCCGGGTTTGGGGGAGGCTATGTGACGGAGCGTGATCGAGCCTTGATTCCCCAGCCGCCCTTGCCGCAGCAAAATCTCTTCGGCGAGTCTATGGGCAAGAGCATGATGCCGAATGAGTTTCAAATGGGCATCCGCATTCCCTTCTAATCTGCCAATTGGTTTTTTCTCTCGCGAGCGGTCTTCTGGGTAGAGTGGCTAGAAAAGCCGTCGAGCCAACTCTGCCGGATCGACTCGGTCCAGGCTCGGCAGGACAAGATGCGCTTCGGTGAGCTGGGATGCCGGATACGTCGTCGCGAGAGCGAGCACTCGCATCCCTGCGCCTAATCCCGCCTGAATCCCCGCACGGAATCCTCGATTACCAGGCATTCGCTAGCCCGTAGGAGGGGTTGTTTGGGTCGCCTGGCATTGAGTTGCCGAAGCGCACATTCGTAAACCGCGGGGTCGGGCTTGCCGACCGCGCAGTCATCAGCGGAGATAATCAATTCAAATGCAGCCTCAATGGGATCACCAGCGAGAGTTGACCGGATTTGCTCGCTCCAGCCGCCCGAAGCGATTGCCAGCCGGTACTGCCCGGCCGCCTGTTTCACAAAGCCGGTCACCCATGGAAACATTGCTGCTTTCTGCGTC
The DNA here is from genome assembly GCA_049840695.1 of Nitrospira sp. Lineage (GTDB taxonomy): Bacteria > Nitrospirota > Nitrospiria > Nitrospirales > Nitrospiraceae > Nitrospira_A. Next base: position 45,514 of record JASGJV010000028.1, on the reverse strand, counting down.
GCCGTGTGGTCCCGAAAGAGAACCGCTTTTCGTTCGATGATTCGGGTATGAGTGGCCTGGTCGCAAGTTCCGTCCCGCCGTGCGAGCAGGGCGGTGGCGCAGGTCCCTTCATCCATGCCGAGGTACGTGCCGTAGTACTCATCCTTGGTCAAGACGAGTCCTGCCTCACTCAGTGCCTGTTAACACATTCCAGGTGCGACCTCTCATCGTTGGCGATGACGCCATTGAAGTCGAAGATGATCGCGCGCAAAGATTCCTCCGTAAAGCTTCTCGAGAGTGCGGCCGGCGCATCACCCTAGCCGAGTTCCCGCTGCGGGACAAACAGATCTCCTTGTTCCATTGAGAGCCCTACGGTATGCTGCGTCACGAATGCGTCCAACCTCCGATGTGAACTGACAATCCCAATCTTGTGACTCTATGAGTGATTACGCGGTTCTCGGCGATTTATTGGTCATCTATGCGGTCTCCACCGCAGTGGTCTTCGTATTTCACCAGTTTCGGTTGCCTTCGATCGCCGGGTTTCTGGTGGCGGGTGCCCTCATCGGTCCGCATGGGTTACATCTCATTCCCGATGTGTCCCAAGTGCAGGTGTTAGCCGAAATCGGCATTGTCCTGTTGCTCTTCACGATCGGAATGGAGTTTTCCTCTGCGCACTTTGCTTCCGCCCGCCGCATTCTCGCGGTGGCTGCGCCGGCCCAAACCGGAGGCGTGCTCATCCTGGCCTTAATCGGGGCGCTAGTCGTGGGGCTCTCGTATCAGCAGGGAATTTTCTGGGGTTTCCTCTTGTCGCTCAGCAGCACGGCCATCGTACTGAAAGCCCTTTTCGAGCGAGGCGAGAGTGATTCGTTTCACGGTCGCGCCACCGTGGCGATTTTGATTTTTCAGGACCTTGCCGTCGTGCCGATGATGCTCATCACCCCCGTTCTGGCGACTCCCAGCGGGAGCGCGATGGAAATGGTGTTGCTCACCCTGCTCAAGGCCGCGATCGTGGTGGTGTTGATTGTCGCAGCGGCCTGGTACCTTGTGCCGCGATTGCTGCGACATATCGTGCGAAGTCGAAGCCGCGAGCTGTTCCTGCTTTCCATTATCGTGCTCTGTCTCGGTATTGCCTGGCTGACCTCTTTGGGAGGACTGTCGCTGGCCCTGGGCGCATTTATCGCCGGGTTGGTGATGTCCGAATCGGAGTACAGCCACCAGGCGCTGGCCGAGGTGCTGCCGTTTCGTGACAGTTTCAATAGCTTGTTTTTCGTATCCATCGGAGTGTTGATGGATCTCCGGGTGGTGCTGGATCACCCGTTCATCGTGCTGGGACTGCTGGTGGCCGTGATTGTGGGGAAACTGCTTGCCGGGGCAGGAGCAATGATGGCATCAGGGGCGCCTCCCAGGTCGGCGGTGCTGGTCGGGGTGGCGCTCGCGCAGGTCGGCGAATTCAGTTTTATTCTCGCGCAGCAGGGACAGGATGCCGGCCTGTTCACCGGAGATCAGTATCAGCTGTTTCTCGCGGTGTCCGTGCTGACGATGGTGGTGACGCCGTTTTTCATGCAATGGTCGCCTCACCTGGGTCGGCGGATAGAAGCGCTGCAACGAGTCCGGGGCTGGATGCCCACCCGCACGGTAGCGCATGTGGAACAACTGGAGGGGGGACAGGTCCGAATCAAAGACCATGTAATCATCGTGGGATACGGGCTCAACGGCCGCAATCTCGCCCGCGTGTTAAGCGAAACTGAAATCCCTCACGTGGCGCTCGATTTGGACGGAGAAACAGTGCGCCGCGAGTCGCGCCATGGCGTACCGATCTATTACGGCGATGGTTCGAATGCGAATGTCCTTCGCCACCTGAAAATCGAAGACGCGAAGGTGCTCGTCATCGCACTATCTGATCCGTTTACGGCTCGAAGAACGGTGAAAGTCGCGAAGGGACTCAATCCGAAGCTGCACATCGTGGTGCGGACACGATACCTGCGGGAGCTGGAAGAACTGCATCAACTGGGCGCGGATGACGTGGTGCCCGAGGAATTCGAGACATCGATTGAAATTTTTGCCCTGGTGCTGCGCACCTATTGTCTGCCTCAGGAATTCGTGGCGCGAAAAGCCGAGCAAATCAGGCGGGAGGGCTACGCTCTGCTGCGGCGCAGCGAAATGCCGGAGTTAGCGCATCATTTGCGCGGGGGGACCTTGACCGACGTCGAAGTGGAAACCTGCCGCGTTGATGAAGACGCTCCCGCGGTGGGGAAATCGCTGACGGAATTATCGATTCGTCCGCGGACCGGCGCCTCCGTGATTGCCTGGACTCGTAGTCAGGTCACCCAGTCTAACCCGTCCGAAACCGTTCGGTTGCAAGCCGGCGACGTCGTGACGTTGCTCGGATCCCGCGAGCAGATTCGTCGCGCCATGGTGCTGTTGAACGAACCCAACCATGGTACGAGTCATCAACTCACATGATTCCTGCCGCTAACTCCTCCATCGCAATGTGACGGGGCCTTTGAGCGGATGGTCCAACGGACGTCCGGTTTGCACGGATGCGAGGTGGGCGGCCTTCAGCTTGTAGTACCACTTGGCCGGAGTGTCGGCGTCATCGATCAGCATGAGCGCAGGTTTGTACTTCAATCCAACAGCCTGCCGCTCCATGGCCTGTTTATCCTGCTTCATGAAGATATTCGCAAAATACCGGAACAGGGGTTTGGCGAAGGGCAGCCAGGGTAGGATGTTCCAGGCGGCCGTGAAATCGATCCGGCATTGCTGCTCACCGACGGGGGTTACGGTCGCGCGCGAGGAGACGAACATCGACCCGCATTGCACGAATTCGAACCGCTGATTGGGCAGCACGAAGTCGATGGTGGTGGTCAGCGGGCCACCGTAGAGTTTGTTCAACAACTTGTAGGGACCGCTGTTTTTTGAGGGTGCGTGAGGCACCATACGGAATCCGTTGGGAATGGGTTCGAAGGTTTTGGCTTTGTCGTGCATGCTGGCTTGCGTCCGCCACCAGGAACTTTGATGAACGAAGGGGCCATGGGCCGGATCCATGAGACCGACGATGCCGTCGTCGATGGTGCAATCGAGGACGGTAGAGATCTGCACCATGCGATAAGGCGCGGAGGGCAACGGCAGACGCGGAAGGTCCGGCACCGGTTGATTGGGTTGTTGCGGATCGGGGAGAAAGACCCACACGTATCCATCTTCATCCCGGCAGGGGTAGCACGTGATGCCGATTTTCTCCGGTTGAAGTGCGGAACCTTCGACCAAAGCGGGGATATGGCGGCAGCGGCCACCCGTATCGAATTGCCAGCCATGGTAGGCGCATTCGACACGTTCTCCGTCAAAATGGCCGAATGACAGCGGCATCCCACGATGTGGACAAATATCGCGCATGGCCGCGACCTTACCCTGGCGGTCACGGCAGATGAGGATGGGCAATCCCAACATCACCTGCGTGTGCATCCGGCCGATGGCCAAGGAACTGCTGGTGGCGGCTGGATACCAGAAGCCGAATAGCGGCGCACTTTTCGTGGGTTTGAGTTCGGTGATGAGGTCGGTGCTCATGGATAACCGGAATACGAGAATGAGGCTCAGCGGACGACTGGACTATAACGGCGGGTCTGCAACAGGTCAAGCAATGGATCGTGAGGGGAAAAGTTCGCAGTGCTGCGATAGAAGCGCGCGCGAGCGCCGTCACGGCTGCGCATTTCTTGACAAAAAAAAGATGTGGAGACTATAGTTATTTTTGATGCGAATTCAGTCGTGTGTGCTCAGACATACGAGGTAATCCATGACGACCGCACAAATCGAGCCGACAGCCGCCTTGGCGGAACTCCGGGAGTCGAAGGCCGACCGCGTCACGATCGTGCTCCTCAGCGGAGATCTCGATAAAGCGATGGCCGCGTTTATCATCGCGACGGGCGCCGCTGCGATGGGGATGCGCGTAACGGTATTTTTTACCTTCTGGGGGCTCAACACGATTCGCAAAAAAGGGGCGAGCAGTTCCGCGTCGGATTGGCTTCGTCGCATGTTCGGCTTTCTCAACAAAGGTGGCGCTGATACGTTGCCTTTGTCGCGCTTCCACTTTTGGGGGCTGGGTACCAAGATGATGCAAGTCGTGATGAAGCAGAATCGTATGCCCGGCGTGCCGGAGTTGATGCAGATGGCGATGGACCTCGACGTGCGCTTTATTGCCTGTACCACCACGATGGGCCTGATGGGGATTACGAAAGATACATTGATCGACGGAATCGACCAATTCGCCGGTGTCACCACCTACCTGGCGGAAGCCAAGCAGGGCAGTGTTAATCTGTTCATCTAAGCAGGGCTGAGGAGAGGCATGATACAGGCTGATGTGAAGCTCGATACGCTGGGGTATTTCTGCCCGATGCCGATTATTTTGACCTCGAAGAAGATCAAGGAACTGACCATGGGGCAGGTGCTGGAAGTCGTCTCGGACGATGAAGGCATCAAGAAAGATATGCCGGCCTGGTGCGAGACGACCGGTCATCAAATGGTGGGGCTGGAAGAGGAGCAAAGTTCCTCCAAACGGATTTACAAGGCCTTCGTCAAAAAGGCCAAGTAGCACTCAGCGACCGGGCCGCGGATGCGGAGCCGTCATATTTTTGCCAAGCCGGAGGGTATGGTCGCCAGCCTCCGGCTTTTTTCTTGTCTGAGATTCCCCCCTGGCCGGAGGTAGGGCTGCACGCCAGAAGAAGGAATGCCGTGAATCAGGTCATCGAATGTGTGCCGAATTTCAGTGAGGGTCGGAACCCTGACGTCATCCAGGCCTTAGTCGCCCTGGTTCGATCCGTCCCCGGCGTCGCCTTGCTGGATGAGTCACACGATAGGGATCATCATCGCTCGGTGGTCACCTTCGCCGGGCGGCCCTATGCCGTCGCCGAAGTGGCATTTCAAATGGCGCGACTGGCCTCTCAACTGATCGATCTGCGGAGCCATCACGGTGAGCATCCGCGCGTGGGCGCAACGGATGTGATGCCGTTCGTGCCGATTCGAGAAGTCAGCATGCAGGATTGTGTGCAATTGGCTCGCATGGTGGGCCAGCGCATCGGAAATGAACTGAAAATCCCCGTGTTTCTCTACGAGCAGGCGGCGGCGAGGGCCGAGCGCGTCCAACTGGAATGGATCCGGAAAGGAGGCCTGAAGGGACTGGCGGACCGGATGGGCACGGATGCGGCTTGGGTGCCGGACTTCGGCCCGAGGCAGCTGCATCCCACCGCCGGCGCCACGGTCGTCGGCGCACGGTGGCCGCTCATCGCCTTTAACGTCAATTTGAAGAGCGGGGACCTGTTCGCTGCCAAGGCGATCGCGAAGGCCGTCCGGCAGTCGAGCGGAGGTCTTCCTTCGGTGAAAGCGATCGGCGTTGAACTCAGGAGCCAGGGGCTCGTCCAGGTCTCGATGAATCTGACGAACTATGAAGAGACCTCGTTGCAGGTAGCGTTCTCCGCTGTGGAGCGAGAAGCGGCAGCCCGCGGAGTGGAGGTTGCCGGGACGGAAATTATCGGTCTGGTACCCGAACAATGCCTTATTGATACGGCGCAGCGGGCGCTTCGTCTCGATCGATTTGAAGGGAGACAGGTCCTCGAAATGCGATTGGACAGTGCCGAATCGCGCGCAGCGATCGGGCGGCTGGCCGGGTCGCAACCGGCGAAGGAATCGACGTCGTTGCCCGCGAAGCCCATTGCGCCTGCAGACGCTGTGGCCGCTGAGCAAGGATTGACGGGGGGCAGTGTCGGTGCCCTCGCGGCGTCGTTCGCGGCGGCATTAGGCACCATGGTGGCTAAACTGAACCGCGCACGCATGGCCGAAACACGCCTGGCGGAGATTGGTACGCGCCTCCGCGAGTTGGTGCAGCCTGATCGGGATGCCTATGCTCAAGTTCTCAAGGCGAGGCAGCTTCCATCTAACCACCCTGATCGCGCGGTGCAACTAGCCTCCGGTTTATTGGGCGCCATCGAGACGCCGCTGGAAATTGTGAAACTCTGTTGCGAGGTGATTCCGCTGCTGCGCGGCCTCATGGCACAGGCGAAGCCGGAGCTGCAGCCCGACCTGAAGATGGGGATTGAGCTTGCGGATGCGGTGATCAATGGTTGTGTCGCCATGGTCCAAGAAAACATGAAACTTGAACCAAATCAGCTACTTGTTGCATCCATTCGGGAACGGTTTGCCGGTGCGGAACAAATGCTTGTGGATGCAAAATCGCTATGCTACACTCCGCCCTTCGATTCGTGGTCCCAAAACATGTTGAATATCCTGAAACTTCGCTGAAAGAGAGTCGAAGGTAGCTGACGATGGAAATTAAGGTCTTCAATAACAACGTTGAAAAAGCCCTGAAGGTCGCCAAGAAGAAGTTGGCGGGCGAAGGATTGTTCCGCGAACTGAAGCGCCGCCGGTACTATGAGAAGCCGAGTGTCCGCAAGAAGGCGAAAGAGCGAGAGGCTCAACGCCGACGCCAGAAATGGCTTGCCAAGAGACGTCCTGAATAGACGTCAGGCGTTTTCCTTCCGCCAGTCATCTAGACCATTCAAGTTCAACTCCCATTTCCGGCACCTCCATGCAGGCGCACGAGATCCATGCCGTCATCCGAACGGTCAAGCGGGAGATTGCCCGCTGGCCTGATCCGGTTGTCGGTGTCGTGGCCAAGGAATCCGGCCGCGATCCCTTCCTCGTACTGATCTCCTGCTTGCTCAGTCTTCGAACCAAAGACAAGACCACCGCTGAAGCCAGTGCGCGGCTCTTTGCCTTGGCCTCAACACCCGCAACGATGCAGCAGCTGCCCCAGTCGGCGGTCGAGTCCGCCATCTATCCCGTCGGCTTCTACCGGACCAAAGCCAAGCAGATCCAGCAGATTTGCACGCAATTGCTTGATCGATACCAGGGGCTGGTCCCGGACCAGATCGACGACTTACTCACGTTGCCGGGCGTGGGTCGTAAGACGGCCAATCTGGTGGTGACAGTCGGGTATGAGAAACCGGGGATTTGCGTCGACATCCATGTGCATCGGATCAGCAACCGGTGGGGCTATGTGAAAACCAAAACTCCCGATGAAACGGAAAAGGCCTTACGCGGAAAACTGCCGCGCAAGTATTGGATCACTTTCAATGATCTGCTCGTGCCGTTCGGGCAGAACCTGTGCCAGCCCGTATCTCCTTTCTGCAGCCGGTGCAAGATTGCGCAGTATTGCGATCGAATCGGCGTGATAAAAAGCCGTTAGCGCAAGGTGCCCATTCCCGCCATCAGTTTTTCCGGAAAGGGCGCCATCCGTTGATCAAATGAAGAGTTTGGTTTCCGCCTGCGCGGTCAGAGAGAGAATGGCGGGAAGGCCGAGCACTTCATCCACGTTTCGTTCGACCGCACCCGCTTCGACTCCCATATATTCGAGCCCCGCGCTACAGGCGATCAGACGAAATTGTCCGACGAGACGGGCTTCATGAAACATCTCAGAAATCGTAGGGACCTTTTTGTCCTTCAAAAGGCGTGTGACCTCCTTGGCCGAGGCGGCATATTCTGGAGGAAAGTCGATATGGTCAATCTTGCCCTCAGCCAGTTTCTTGATCGTCCAAAATAGTAGCACCACGATGACATCCTTCCCCATGGCCGAAGCCGTGAGACCGAGCGTCGCGACCTGGTGCAACTTGTCATACGTGGCGTTATGGGCGAAGAGGACAAACTTGGGCTTATCGGCCATGGGGGCTATTTGACCTTCTGTCTGGTTTTGACGCTATTGATAAAGTCGCTGATGGCCGCATCCACCTCAGCGGGAGTCATGGCGCGATCGTGCATTTCGCTTTCATCGAGCAGGTAACGCTCTCCCTGTTTTTCTTGGCGCACGATCACAGAATTTTCCGGCGTGACCTCCACGCGCATGAACCACTCTTTGTTGCCCCGGGTCATGACGACTTCTTTGCCAAGCCCGATCTTGCTGATGTCAATCTGTAGCTCTGTGGCTGCCTCGGAATCGCCAGCCTGCGCCCGTTGGTCGAGCACCCCGATGAGATTCAGCACCAGGATCAGGCCAAGGAGAGCCAGGCGGCAAGCCGAGGAGCGGACTGTCCTTAGCCTGAGGCTGCTGGATCGCGGTGGCAGCATGGTGCGGAATTATAGCTGGCAGAGCAGGGAACGTAAACCAGGTTGGTTTTGGCACCCTTTCCGCCGTGTAAAAGCCCATGCTAGGATGCGCCGGTAATGAGCGACATGTTGGCCCAGATCGAATCCTACGTGCCGGCAAGCGTGCTGATTTGGTTTGCCGTCTCGTCCGTTGTCATGTTCGTGGGAACTTTGATCGCAATTCCCATCATCTTGATGCGGTTGCCGGCGGACTATTTTGATATCCGTATTCCTCGCCCCTGGATGGAAAACCACCATCCGGTGCTACGGCTGCTGGGGCATATCGTGAAAAATGTCGTCGGGGCGATCTTTCTTTTCGCGGGATTCCTCATGCTTTTCTTGCCGGGACAGGGCCTGCTGACCATGTTGATTGGCCTGTCATTGATTGAATTTCCTGGTAAGCGGCGCGTGGAAGCCAAAATTGTCGGACAGTCTACCGTGCTGAGCACGATCAACGCGATGCGAGCCAGGTTCGGCAAACCACCGCTGATCATTGCTCCCGAGCGACAGCGGTCGGCGTAGACATTCGTCACGCCAGTTATCCATGACCTGTGTGCCTATTCTTCCATCATGCCCACGCTCTATCTGATTGACGGCAGCGCCTACATCTACCGGGCGTTTTTTGCCCTTCCGCCCTTAAGCAATTCGAAGGGTCTGCAGACCAATGCCGTCTACGGCTTCACCACCATGTTGATGAAAGTTCTGCGGGACCATCGTCCGGACTATGTTGCTGTAGTCTTCGATGAGAAAGGCCCGACTCACCGGCATGAGGCCTTTAAAGAATACAAGGCGCAACGGCCTCCTATGCCACAAGGCATGAGCGCACAGGTTCCGTATATTCATCGGGTGGTGGAAGCGCTGTCTCTGCCGGTGATCCGGCAGGCCGGCTATGAGGCTGACGACCTGATCGGCACCCTGGCGAAAAAAGGGGAAAGCGAAGGCCTCGATGTCGTGATCGTCACCAGCGACAAGGACATGTTTCAGCTGCTGACTCCCAAAACACGTATTTACGATCCGGTGAAAGACAAGTGGTTCGGGGAGGCGGATTCACAGGTGCGGTTCGGCGTGGAGCCGGCGCGTGTCGTCGAGATTATGGGTCTCATGGGTGATACCAGCGACAATATTCCCGGTGTCAAAGGGATCGGCGAGAAAACAGCCGTGAAGCTGATCACTCAATTCGGCACGATCGAGGAGCTGTTGCGCCGCGTGGAAGAAGTGACTCCGACGAAAATCAAGAACCTTTTGCTGGAACAGGGTGAGAACGCCCGCATGAGCAGGCAGCTGGCGACCATCCAGGTGGATTGTCCCATCGAATTGGCCCCGGCTCATTTTCAAGCGAAAGCGCCTCAAACCGATACGCTTGTCAGCTTACTGCGTGAGCTGGAATTCATGACGCTGGCCAAGGCCTTTCAGGGCGACACTCCGGAGCAGAACCGGCTAGGGGCTGAAGTTCAACGTATCCACGATGCGGCCGGAGCGGAAGAGTTTCTGAAACTGCGACAACCGGATACCATGATGGGGCTGGCTTGTGTGTTGAGCGGAGCCGGCGTGCGAGCGAATATCCAAGGCTGTGCCTTAGGCTGGCCGGACGGGACTGCCGCATTCGTGCAGGGCGAGGCGCAGGACTGGCCGCAGCCCCTCACTGCGTATGTGCGGGATGGGAGAAAGCCGAAAGCGGTACAGGATCTCAAGCCGACCTTGTTAGCGCTCCAGCGGCAGGGGATCGATATGCCAGGCCCGTACTTCGACACGATGGTCGCAGATTATTTGCTCAATCCCAATCGACGGGCGCATACGTTGGAAGCGATCGCCATGGACCTGCTGAGTTATCAGCTCGGGACCGGCTCAAGCGATGAAGCGGACAAAGGAACGCAGTCTCTGTTTGATGTTGATGAACGTGTGGTCCGTAGAACCGGCGAGGCGGCGGCAGTGACGGCCAAAGTCGCGCCGCTGTTGCGCGACCGGCTAAAAGAGCAGGGCAGTCTGTCGCTATTTGAACAAGTGGAAATGCCACTGGTGCCGGTGTTAGCCGACATCGAACGCAACGGATTTTTGCTCGATGTCGAGGGGCTGCGTGCGTTGAGCAAAGAATTGGAGCGGGAACTCGAGCAGATGGTTGGAACGATTTACCGGTTGGGCGGCGGCGAATTCAATATCGGCTCGCCGAAGCAGTTGGCCACGGTGTTGTTCGAAACGCTGGGCCTGAAGCCGCTACGGAAAACGAAGACCGGGTTTTCCACCGATGAAGACACGCTCACGCAACTCGCAAATCAACACGAGCTTCCCGCGCAAATTCTGAGCTATCGCACGCTAACCAAGCTCAAATCGACCTATGTGGATGCTTTGCCGCAGCTGGTCAATCCTGACACGAAGCGGCTTCATACGTCGCTCAATCAGACGGTCGCCGCTACGGGACGACTCTCGTCAACCGATCCCAATCTGCAAAACATTCCGGTGAAAGGCGACTACGGCCTGCGGATTCGCGAAGCCTTCATTGCGCCGCCCGGCCATCACCTGCTCTGTGCCGACTATAGCCAGGTTGAGCCGCGTATTCTGGCCCACCTCTCCCAGGACCCTCGATTATTGGAGGTGTTTGAGAAGGGGGAAGACATTCACATGGCGACGGCCATGGAAATCTTTAACCTGCCCGCCGTCGAGGTCACGCGCGAAATGCGGCGCGCGGCAAAAAGCGTCGTGTTCGGGATCGTCTATGGCATCAGCCCGTTCGGCCTCGCGTCGAACATCGGTGTGCCCCAAGCCGAGGCCAAAAAATACATCGAGACCTTCTTCGAAAAATTTGCGGCGGTGCGCGCCCTGATGGACCATAACATCAGCGATGGCAAAACCAAGGGCTACACGACCACTATTCTGGGCCGTCGTCGTCCCATCCCGGAGTTGCAGAGCGGCGATCCCTCTCAACGCGGCGTGGGCGAGCGCATGGCGGTCAATAGTCCGATTCAAGGCTCGGCCGCGGATCTGATTAAGCTGGCCATGATCAAGGTCCATCGGCGCTTACGAGACGAACTGCCGCGCTGCAAAATGATCCTCCAGGTCCATGACGAATTGATCTTCGAGGTGCCGGATCAGGAACTCGAACAGGCGAAGCAACTGGTCAAAGCGGAAATGGAAGCGACCGGTGAGGCGTTGGGATTATCAGTGCCGCTCAAAGTGGATGCGGGGGTGGGGTGTAACTGGCGCGCCGCCCATCCGTAGCCGGATGTTGAAACAGGCTGCCGGCTGCGTTCTTCAGTCGCACGTCTCCCTGCTGATGAGAGGCATGCAAAAGGAAAGCACAGAAGGGCTTTATCCGTTCGCCAGAACCATCTAGATGGCGAACGGGTCAAACAAAGTTTGGTATGTACCTCCTCAGTCAACGTGCTCCTTGCGGCCTTGCCGGACAGCCTGTTTGCCCATCCTGAACCCAAGCGGCTGTGCCCAGAGCGTGAGTCGGCCCAGTTCAACCTATGTCGCCGCGAAAGCGTAGATTGACGATACCCGAGCCGGAGTTTCAGGCCTTGGTCCAGCAGGCGCTGGACGGCCTTCCGGACGAATACGCCAAACGCATTACCAACGTCGCCGTGGTGGTGGAGGATGAACCTTCCTCCGAAGTCCTCGCCGATCTTGAAATGGACGAAGACGAGGATCTGCTCGGCCTCTATCAAGGCCTTCCCATCGATAAAGAGTCTTTCTTCCAGGCGGGCGGGCAACTGCCGGCCAAAATCTCCATCTATCGCGGACCGATCCTTAGGCTGTGCCGGACTAAACAGGAAGTGGTGCAGGAAGTGCGCGATACGGTCGTGCACGAGATCGGGCATCATTTCGGGTTTGACGACGACGAGATGCCGTACTGAGCAGATGAGGAAACGGCGTCACTACGATTCCTTTAACGGCCTATTCCAGTGGTTTGCTGAGCCCCTGACCAATACGGACATCGCGACGAAGAACTAGCAGCTTGATGGCGTGCGCTAGAGAGGCAGGTGTGTCTGCGCGATAGGCGTGAGAAAGTCGTTATCAGTACAGTCTCGCGACGATCTGGTTGAAGTTGAACAGCATGGCGTTCGCGCGGGTGTAGGCGGCGTGGCCGTAGTAGTGGTCGCGGACGTTGGTTGAGCTGGTGCAGTCTTTGTAATCGACGAGCAGGCACTGTCCTTCGCTGGGGAAGCGGGTCGCGCGGCGCGCGCATTCCACCCAGCGTTCAAAGCCATCATACGGTTCCAACAATTCCCACACGGCTTTATTGGCTGCTTTGGCGCTTTCAGCGGGTAAGGCATCGCTTCCGGCCACAGCCAGTTCTTGCACGTAGTCCCCTCCCCACGCGATCGGCATTTCAACGGAGATTTGCGGCAGCTCCATTTTGGAGAGCCAGGTCTTCCCGTCTGTGCGCAGATTGCGATGGTTCACGATGTGGAGCAGCTTTCCGATGCCGGAAGGATCCCATCCGTAACGCACCGGTGTGCCGAAGGTGACGATATCGAGGGCCGCGCCGTTGAGTAAGGAGCCCGAGGTCAACAAGGGATCGATGCGCTGAATGGCCTGCACATCCGGGCCCTGCGGGTTTGCCGCGAGGAGCAGATCGAAGAACGCTTTTCGGCCGGTGATCGGTGAAGGGCAAAGCAGGTTCGTCGCCAATGCGAGGACGAGTCCGGATTGCCCATGGGCTTGAATCAGGATTCGATCCCCTGATCCCAAATGTTGTTCGGTCACCAAGGCGCGCAGACGATCCAACAGCCGGCAGGCAGCCAAGGCGCGGCCGAGATGGTGATGTTCGCTCGACCAGAGTTCGCGCACGCAGGCGACGGGTTTGGAAACCTGCTGGTTGAGGGCCTTACGGCATCGTTCTACGATCGATGCGGTGAAATTGCCTGCGTCGCCGATCTGGCTGTCGAGGAGCGTTTTGGTCGCCTCGTCATTGGCCAGGGGCGGTTTCATGCCGCCAGGAAGCGGTGTGATGCCGTTGGTGCCTTCCCGCATGAACGAAAGGAGCGAATCCAATCCGGAGATGCCGCGCGAATATCCGCGTTTGAGGCCGCCCACTTCGTCGAGTCGTCCTAAACCGAAGATGTCGGTGCCGGGAATAGCGCCATGCAGAAAGACGATTGCTCGCACTCCGGCCTGCGACAGCTTCTGGCCGGCCTGGCCCATCGCGGTTTGCCAAGGTGGTGAATCCATGTCAGGCGGCGGCGTCCAATCCGCATAGGTGAGACGATCGCCAGGATTTTTCCTGGAGAGTTCGTCATGCTGGAAGTTGTTCTCGATCGGCATAGGAAGATTGTCTTACCCGAAACGCAGTCCGAAGTTCAATGGAGGGAGAGGTGTGGAATGTGGCGGCGCTCAGTGACGGGGGGGCGATTCGACAGCCGGGGGTATATGGAGAGTGGCTTTCGGCATCACTGCCACCGCGGTACACGTCTTCGCGTCGTCGTCGATGTGACGATCGACGATCGTCACGCCCTGCAGATATTCCTGAACGATTTCCTCGCGTACCACTTCGATATCCTGTTCCGGTTCGCGGCCGGTGCGTTCCCGCAGTCGATCGGTGGCATGCTCCTTCACCTGGACTCGGATTTGTTTGGCGATGTCAGCCCGGGCGGCCAATTCGGACACTCGCTGGCAGACCAGTTTCCCTTTATTCAAATCGCCTTGGCCTTGTCCGATGAAAAATTGGTCGGGATGGTAGGAGAGGGAAGGCTCCTGCCGCGGACGGTCTTTGGTTATTGATTCGAGGCCTTGTTCTCGCGCGCGAAGCTGTTGAAAGTGTTGTTCGGCATGTGTGCGAACATCCTGGGAGCTGGATTCCCCCGCCATGGTAGAAGTGGCCGCAAGCAAAGTCCCGGCGATCCCTACTGCCATCCGAATGCGGCTCGCTGTTACCGGCATGGCTATTTTTCTCCCTGATAGGTAGCGGAACCGCGCTGTGGAGTGGACTCCGAAGGCGAAACCGGTTGCGTCTGATGTATGACTGGAGGGTGCCCTCCTTGAGCGCCCTCATCAGGCGATGCTGGTGTCGGCGTCGATGAGATGCTGCCTCCGGGGCGATAAGTGTGCAACGTCGGATGACTTGGCTGGCTATTCGGCGCAGGGATCTGTCGATAGGTCGGCATCATGCTGCGGTCCGAGACGGACGGTGCAGTTCCAGGTCGGGGATGGACTTGAATAATCGTCGTACTGTTGCCGGATTGTGGTGGTTGTCCTGATGGGTTGGGCAACAAAGGATTGAGCTGGTAGACACTTGAGAGCTGCTTGGAATCAGTAGGCGGAGTCGTGTCTGGAGCCGGTTCTTTCGGCACGACATAGTATCCCGGTAAAAATGGCACAGTATGCGGCACGGGTGGCTGTCGAGGTTGCGGCGGCGCGGGCGGTGATGTGGCTCCTACGGTCTGTTGTGCAATGGCCAGGTGAGGATTAGTCGGGTTCAATCGCCCTGCGATGCCAAGCAGGGCTTGGACCTGAGCCAGGCCTGCCGAAGGGTAGGGTTGCGCGAAGGGCGCAATCAACAGCCAGTCGGTCCAGGCCTGTGCCACCATGGCATCCGATTCGGCTTGATTGAGCAGATCGTTACGTCGTTTATTCAGTTGTCGCGCCTGTTCGGGTGAATTCGCGTGGGCGAGAGCCCGATTGGCGTCTTCGAGCTGCTGATGCAGAAGATCGACATTTTCCTTGAGGGCGACTAATTCCTGCCGCACGTCCTCATTCTGCTTCATCGCGATAATGGCCTGCGCCGCCTCTTCGCTATCGACTTGGGCTTTGAGGATGATACGGATCACCACGACCTCTCCATCGAGAGCGGTCTCCACCTGTTGATCGAGCACCAGCACCATCCCGGCTGTGTAGCTGCGAAGTTCATCATGGGTGACGTCGAGATTCCGCACCACCGTCACGCTTTCCAGATATGACGCGACCTGTTCCAGCGCCCGTTGTTTCGCCTGCTCCGTGGCGAGCCGGATCGCATCGAGCCTGGTTTCCCGGTCCGTCATCCGATGCTCGCCTGTTGCCGTCACCACACGAACGTCGGCGAGACCTGGGTTGGGACAGGCGAGGAAGAGGAGAAGGCTTATCATGATGAGACTGAGCAGGGGCGCGAGGCGCCGCTTCCCTGAACACTCGACGTTCAGGTAGAAGAAATCGTTGGAAGAACGGTTGTCGGGCATTGTGGTCCACCGCTGCAAAAAGGGCTTTGGAGGGCTCGATATCGCAGGCCTCATCCCGATTCGCTCAGGATACCATCGAACCAACTCAGGCGCTATGAGAGCCGAGGTTCGTGCCTTGCCTTCCCGGAAAACAGCGTGCTAAGGTACTTGTTCTTCGCTTCATAAATCGATCGTCTGGTGAGGCAATCTCATGAGTTTTATCCGCAATCTATCATCCGCCCCGTTCGCGTTTTGCCTGGCGGTTGTTCTAAGTATGACGGTCGCAGCCTCGTCCTCTTCCTCAGTGGCCTTGGCTGCACGGGGTGCGGGAGACATTCCGCCTTCGGTACCGGCCGGGATGACGGAACATGTCATTCTGTTTGTCCTGGAAGGATTTGGCCAGGAATCGTTAAAGAGCGGCGTGATGCCGGTCCTTTCCTCCCTGGTGAAAGATGGGGCGGTCACCTGGTCGGCGACGGCGGTCTCGCCTGCGCGCCGGTTACCAACCATGGCATCATTGGTCACGGGGATGCCGGTGGCTAAGCATGGCATCACCTGGAACGTCTTTGAATTCAGCCGCGGGTACCCGCGCGCCCCAACGGTGTTTGATTATCTCGATTTGAGCGGCGGTCGGGACAGCGCCATTTTCTATATGGACGAATCTCTGTATCAACTCGCCAAACCGGAACCCTATACCGACTATCAGATGTGCGGGCCGCTCAGGACCGAGTGCAATCCCGACCGCTTGGTCGGATATGTGCGGGACTATTTCAAGAAAGCCACGAGCGGGTCTGGATATGGTCATGCTATCCCCTCGTTGCCACATCTTCTGGTTGTCCATCTCCCGGCACCAGGTCGTGTCGGCGAAGCGCAGGGTTGGAAGTCGGCCGCGTATAAGGATGCGCTGAAAGCCGTGGATAAGGCCATGGGTACGGTGTTGGATCTCTACCGTGAACTCGGCTTGATGAAGCGGACGACAGTGTTTGCCACGTCGCTAAGCGCCTTTGGAGAGACGCAATTTTCTTCAGGCGAGATGTCCGCCGATCAAGCAAGCGCCGTCCCGGTGGTGCCGTGGATTGCGTCAGGCGTCGGCATTAAGGCCGGTCACGCGATTCGTCAGCCGGTGTCGATTATCGATACAGGCGCGACCGTCATGCGCGCGCTTGGACTCACGACCTATACCGAATGGGAGAGTCACCCGGTCGAAGAAATTTTCAAAACCGCATTTACGGCTGCTCCTGTCAATCCACTCCTGCAATAGAGGACCGATGCGTATTTTGTCGCAAAGATTGTTCACAGCGCGGCAGACGTTCATCTGCTGGACGATCGCGTTGTCATGCGCCGGACTGACCGGACAAGCGGAGCGGCTCCTGGCAGCCGGTCCACCGCCCGCCTATACCAAGGAACATACGATCACCATTGATCCGACTCCCTTGGTGCCGCAATCCTGGTGGCAGGTGCCAGGTGTTACGCCACCTCTCTGGGTGTTGGATCCGGAAACGTCGGATGCGTACCGGACCACCGAAACGCGCGAGTTACAACTCAAGGCGGGACAATATAAGTTCATCAGTTTTACCTTCGACTTTCCCTTCACGGTGAGTTTGGACGGGAAACTGGAATACTCCAAGTCACTCGATCAATGTGTGGAGGGCCGCGGGACTCAGACCCTGGTGGTACGGTGTAAGCGCACCTATCCTCATGGCGGTCAACGTGATGCCTATTATGGGAATAGTGAGGTGGGTGATGGCACAGGCACTCGATGATCTGCTGGATTCCCTCGAAGATCCGGATGATGCGACCCGTGAAGAGGCGGCCAAGGCATTGGCGCAGTTGGCGAACCCGGCCACGCTGGATGCGTTGATCGGCGCCTGCGGCGACGAGTACTGGTCTGTGCGCACACGTGCCGGCTGGGGTGTCGCCAAGATCGGCGGGCCGAAGGCGATCGAAGTACTGATTGGTTTGTTCAACGATCCTATCATGGAAGTTCGCAACGAGGCGGTCGCGGCCGTGGTGTCCTTGGGCGCGGGTCACATCGATCGGCTCCTTGTGGCGATGAAGGATGAACGGTGGCGTGTCAGGGAGCATGCGGCCAAAGCGTGTGGCGATCTTCGCGATGCCCGCGCCGTCAACGCATTGATATTTGCCTGTCGGGATCGCGACGGTGCGGTGAAAAGCGCGGCGGCGGAAGCGTTGGGGAAAATCGGCGACGCCAAGGCCATTCCTGCCTTGCTCAAGCTGTTCCGGGATTCCTCAAAGATTGTGCGTGAGACCGCCGGCATTGCTCTGGTCGCGATTGGACAGCCATCCGTCAACCTGCTCCTTGAAACGATGAAGGACAAGGATTTTGTGGTGCGCTGCCATGCAGCCCGGGCATTGGGTGGCATGACGACAGACTATCAGATCGGCCGGAGCTGGGTGCGTGAACCGCGTGTCGTGGATGCCTTGATCGAAGCGCTCAAGGATCCGGACCGGGCCGTGCGCGAAGATGCCACGATTGCCTTGGGCATGATCGGTGACCCCCGGGCGATCGATGGGCTGCTGGAAGCCATGAAAGATGGCGCTGTGAAGCGTCATGCCATTGCCTCGCTGGGGATGATCGGTGATCCTCGGGCTCTTCCTGCGGTGCTGGCTGCCCTCAAAGGGAAAGGCGTTCGCCAGGATGGGACGCCGACTCCCGGATGTATCGTCAGTGAAGATGCCTTTATCAAGGAAGCAGCAGCGACCGCACTCGGACATTTCCGCGATCCCCGTGTGATCCCCGACCTCATCATGCTGTTGAAGGACGGGGTGTTGCGCGAGAAGGCTGCGGCAGCGCTGGTATTGATCGGCGATTCGGCCATCGAGCCGCTGATTTCGTTCCTGTACGATCCGAAGGCCTCCGAAGTTGAAGCCGAAGGCGAGCGGGTGCTGTCCTACGCGTCAGTCCGATTGACTGCGAAGGATTCTCTGCGATTACTGGTCGTGGAAACGCTGGAGCACCTGGGATGGACACCTCCCGATGAAGAGACCTCGGTGGATTCCAGCCAGGCCGACAACCTTCGCGTCGATCGTCCCTTGGGAGATATCGGTCGCTTCGGTCCGAGTGGAGATTTTGCGAAAGGATCGGTGCGATAATTTTCGGTCTTCTCCCACGGGGTATCTGGCCTGGTGAGCTTCCGGCGTCCCCGCGTTTCTTCTCCGTTTCGACCAGCATGCGGGATGGTGCGATGTCAGGTCGTAGGGCCAACCCGCGTTGACCCCTAAAAAAATGCTGTGTTAAGGTCGATGGCCTCAGCTGAGGCCGAGGTACCATGGCCGACACCGTCAGTGAACAGATCGCAGCCCTGTCGGATGAAGATTGGGCCATTCGCGAGGAAGCGGCGACCCTGCTGGGGGTCTTAAAAGATGCGCGGGCCGTACTGCCTTTGACTCACGCGCTGCGCGATACCGATCGTGCTGTCCGCGAAGCGGCAGTTGGAGCCCTCTCATCCCTCGGGTCGGTCTCTGTTCCGGCCTTGGCCGGTTGTTTGACTGATCCCGCCTTGCAGGTGCAAGAAGCGGCCTCGGCCATTCTGGCTTCACTGGCCGATGCGCGGGTATTAGGCCCCCTCATGCAGGCCCTGGGTAGTCGCGATTGGATCGTGCGCATGCATGCGGCGAAGGGCCTTGGGCGGATCGGCGATCCGGAAGCGGTTTCCGCGTTGATGCCGCTGCTGCAGGATAACGTCAAGGCGGTTCGCGAGGAAGCATCCAGTGCGCTGGCCGCCATCGGCGTTGCCGCGATGGCCGAGTTGATCGAGGCGCTGCAACATGATGAATGGCTTGTTCGCCTCCATGCGGTGGAAGCATTAGGCAAGTTGAAGTCGTCGGACTCTGTCGAGCCTCTGTTGCGGACCTTGTTCAACGAACGGGACTCGGCGATTCGCGAAGATGTGGTCCGGACGCTGGGTGCGATTCGAGACGGGCGCGCGGTGGATTATCTGGTGGCGGTGATGAAGGAGCCGGGGTTACGGCTCTTGGCCATAGAAGCTCTCGGCCATATCGGAGACCGACGGGTGGTGCCGATTTTGCGGCGAGTTGTAGAAGGCGTAGCGCTGGGTGAGCCGAGAGAGTCAGCCACGCCTTGTGCCAACGGATGGACGGACGAGATGGCCACCATGGGGATGGCGGCCCGCGCACTAGGGATGATCGCTGATGCGGTGGCGATCCCTTCGCTCCTCATAGCCTTGCGGAATACCATCACCAGGTCGGAAGCAGCGGCGGCCCTGACGAAATTCGGTCCCGCGGTGATCCCGTCTCTTTTGCCGATGTTGGCCAAAGAGCAGGATGAGAATATCCGGTATCACGTTCGGGAAACACTCACGGCGGTCGGGTGGCGCGCCGGGCGAGTCTAACCATAACCCTGTCCTGATCGTGTAAGCGCGCTGTTGGGAAAACAGACTCCATTTTAAGAAATTAGCAACAACCGCCTGCGCAATCTTTTCACGATGTCCAAAGAGTCCATCGACACCTTAGTTTCCGAGTTGACGCATGAGGAGGAGTGGCGGCGCATGCGAGCCACCGCGGCTTGCCTGGCTGGTGGTCCCCGGGCCGTCCATGCCTTGACGCAGGCCTTGCAGACGGGCGACGTGCCTCTTCGTGTTGAAGCGGCCTCGATGTTGTCGCGCATCAAAGATCCGGCCGCGGGTGTTGCGCTGGTCACATTGATTCGGGATCCTGAAGCGACGGTACGGCAGGCCGCATTTGCCGCGCTTGAGCAGATGGCCGGCAATCTGGACGATGAGACGGCGGCAGGCCTGGTGCGCAATCTCCACGAGTCGCCCGATGAGGAGGTGCGTCAACGCGTGCGGCAGCTTTTGGGGGTGATTCCCAATGCGACCACGCCTTTGTGTGAGATGCTGAGGCATCCGGATGCGGAAGCGCAGACGACGGCGGCGACGATTCTCGAGCACCTGCTCGATCCGCGTTCAGCCGACGGATTGATCGATGCCATGGCCTCGCCCGCGGTCCGCGAAATCGCTGTGCGGACGCTGAAGAAACTGAGCGCCGTCCGGGAACGGATCGATGCGACATTTAACGCGTTGCGCGAGGTCGAAGGCGCCAGCGAACGCGAAGAAGCCCGCATGGCCACGGTGATGGATCTGCTGGGAATCGGCCGGCCGGCGGTTGAGATTCTAATCGAATATCTTGAGGACGACGATTGGCTCATCCGTGAAGCTGCTGCGGATTTGCTTGGCAAAATCGGCGATGTGCGGGCGGTCGAACCGTTGATGAAGCGGCTCCAGAAGGATAAGGATACCGGCGTGAAGGAGTACGCGGTGAAGTCGTTGGGGCTGATTGGCGACCCGCGTCCGGCCCAATTGTATATCGAAGCGATCCCTATCCGGCCCTTGCGGGTGATGGCCATCGAGGCGCTGGCGAAAATCAAAGATGTCGAGGTCTTGCGTCCGTATAACGAGCTGTTCAACCGGTTGCGAAGCGATCGGGATGGCATCGTGTCGTACAGCGCCGGCCTTATTGCGGATAAACTTGCGGCACTCGAGGGCGAACAGCCGGTCGGGCAGGAGGAATCGGACGATCATGAGTGATGCCGAGCGAATTGCACAATTGATAGCTGCGCTGCGCGACGATAATGAGGCGTTGCGAGACCATGCGATGGCGAGTCTCGGACAGATGGGAATTGAGGCCGTGCCCCAATTGATCGGCCTGATGGCGGATGAGGATGTGGTCATTCGCGAGGCGGCTGCGACGGCGGTGGTGCGCATCGGCCCCATTGCGTTCGATCAGTTGCTGGAGGCCTTGCGAGACGACGAATGGGCGGTCCGCGAGCAGGCGGCCAACGCGCTCGGACGGTTCCGCGATCCGCGCGCCGTCGATCCCCTCATGGCGGCGCTCAAGGACAAGGATGGAGCTGTCCGGACCGCGGCGGTATGGGCGCTGGAGCGTATCGGCGACTCGCGGGCCACACCGGGATTGATTGAAGCGCTGGGCGACGGCACCGTGCGCGAAGACGTTGCGCGGGTGTTGAAAAAAATCGGCGACACCAGGGCGGTTGATGCGTTGATCGGCGGCCTCTTGGGGCCCAATTGGATGGTTCGGCGCCATGCGGCGGAAGCGCTCGGAAAGATCGGCGACCCGCGCAGCGCCGAGGCCTTGATCCAATCACTGCAGGATGAGGACTGGCTCGTCCGCCGGAATGCGGCTGAATCCTTGGCGCGACTCGGGGCGAAGCAGGCCATCGAGCCGCTGCTTCCTCTCCTGGAAGATGAAAATACGATGGTGCAGGAGACCGTCGAAGGTGTGCTCGCAAGTTTGGGATGGAAACAGGCGACGTCGTCATAACCCGATAAAGGAACTCTACTATGGCAGAAGAAGCACCGGTAAAACTGATTCAGATCGGCCCGAAAGGCGGCCCAAAGAAGGATGGATTCAACCTGGTGACGGAGCGGGTCGTGGCCGTCAATCCCGAAGCGAGGCAGCTGGAAGTTGAGCTGTTGGCCTATGACGGAAAGACCGTCGTGCTCGATGTCGGAGAAGAAGCCCTTGAGGATTTCCTTAAGATCAAGCCTGGCGACGGTGCGACGATTCGTGTTGTTGAAGAAGGCGGCAAGCGAGTGGCCAAGAGCTTCCGGATTCGCGCGAAAGATCCGAATGCCGCCAAAGCCGACGCGATGCTGATCGACTTGAAGGATTCGCACTGGCTCAATCGGAAATATGCAGCGGAAGTCCTGGGCGACTTGAAAGATCCGCGCGCGGTGGTGCCGCTGGTTGAGGCGCTCGCTGACGAGGTGGGCGATGTGCGGCAACGGGCCTATGATTCGTTGATTAAGATCGGCGGGTCGGCCGTTCCTTCGCTCGTGCCCTTGCTGGCGTCCGAAGAAGACGATGTGCGCCAGTCGGCGACGGAAATCATCCGGAAGATCGGCAAGCCGGCCGTCGAACCCCTCGCCACAGCGCTGGCGGAGGCTGACGACCGGTTGAAGACCAAGATTATGAAGGTGCTTGACCGGATGGGCTACAAGCCGAAGGCGAAAGAAGGGGCCCAGCCCGAACCGGCGAAGTTGCTCAGTTAGCGGGACCCGTCCGGCCGCCGGTTAGGCGGCCGGATTCCTGGTGGGACGACCGACCGACACGTGGCGGAAGCCGAAGGGGGCGACCCGGTCCGACTCGTAGGTGTTGCGCAAGTCCAGCAATAGCGGTTCCCGCATCGCTTTCTTGAGCCGTTCGAAATCGAGATTTCGAAATTGATTCCACTCGGTCATGATGATGAGGCCGTCGGCTCCTTCCGCCACTTCGTAGGTGTCCTGGCAGGGGACCATGCCGGGTAACAGTTTTATCGATTCTTCCATCGACGCCGGATCGTACGCGCGGATCTTTGCCCCTTCCTTCATCAACTCGCTCAAGATCGTTAATGATGGGGCTTCCCGCATATCGTTCGTGTTCGGTTTGAAGGAAAGACCTAATACGCCGAGCGTCTTCCCCTTTACTTCTCCGCAGGCATCCTTCACTTTCTGAACCATTCGCAAATGCTGTTCGTAGTTTACTTTCGCCGCTGCGCCGGCAATCTGGAAGGGATAGCCCACACGCTCACCGGTCTGGACCAGCGCCGCGAGGTCTTTCGGAAAGCAGGACCCGCCGAACCCCGGCCCGGCATGCAGAAATTTGTTGCCGATCCGGTTGTCAAGCCCCATGCCCTTGGACACCAGCTGGACATCCGCTCCCACCTTTTCGCACACCGTCGCGATTTCGTTAATAAAAGAAATTTTGACGGCCAGAAATGCGTTGGAAGCATACTTGATCATCTCAGCGGTTGGAATGTCGGTGACTACGATGGGCGTTTCGAGCAGATAGAGGGGGCGGTAGAGGTCCTTCATGATCGCGACGGCCTGTTCGCTGTCCGCGCCGATGACCACGCGGTTGGGGCGCATAAAGTCTTCAATGGCGGATCCTTCCCGCAGGAATTCCGGATTGGACACGATATCAAACCGGAACCGGCCGGTTTGGTTGGCCTTAATCACTTCGCGCAGCTTTTCGCCGGTACCGACCGGCACGGTGGACTTGGTGACGATGACCTTATACCCGGTCATGTTCTTCGCAATCCCGCGTCCCACCTCTTCCACGTAGGATAAGTCGGCTGACCCGTCGGATTTTGGAGGGGTTCCGACGGCAATGAAGATGACCAGGGCTTTATCGACGGCTTTGGCGACATCAGTGGTGAAATGGAGCCGGTCTTCCTTGATGCCTTTGGCGACGAGTTCGGTAATGCCGGGCTCAAAAAACGGCACTTCACCTTTTTCGAGTTTGGCAATGCGTCGCGCGTCCGTATCCATACACGTGACATTCACGCCGAATTCTGCGAAGCAGGCCCCGGTGACTAAGCCGACATAGCCCGTTCCAATCACGCTGATATGCATGGATGCATCTCCTCTTAAAGAAAAGCTGCGAATCGTGGGTGAGAGCTTCGTGTAGAGTCAGTAGTATAGCAACGCCTGCCAGACCGAGCAATCATCTCGGAGGTTTTTGCAGTCCAAGCCGGATAGCGCATCGCAGGATGAATTGCAGATTGTGGCGTACTTCAGTAGAATTCGGCCTCTTCGCAGGAGAGATACGCATGGTGGTTGCAGGCGGGCCCATCCAACGACCGTTGGCCATGATGATGCGTCCCATCACGAAGACCGTGCGACCCGATGATTCGTTATTGGTTGTGGCGCAGCAATTACGTGATGCCCGGGTCGGGGCGATGCTCGTCGCCGATCATGGCGACTATGTGGGCATTGTCAGTGAAGCCGATCTCGTTCGCAAAGCCATGGCCAGCGGGGCTGCGTCCGACCACGTCATGGTTCGCTCGGTCATGAGTGCCCCCCTCATGACGATCGATATCGCCCAATCCGCGCACGAGGCGAGCGATGTCATGGCCGAACGAGGCATCCGGCATCTGGTGATTACCGACGAAGGGCGTGTCGTGGGAATGATCTCCGTGCGCGATCTGCTTCGATATTTCAAAAATTGGGGTACCTTGTAGCATGGTGTGGTCGTCCTCCCGCGGTTGTGGTCTCCCCTCATTGTGTCCTGCGGTCTTTTGTCGATGATGGAACAAAGACCTGCCTCTCTTTCCATCCCCCGGCTCTTTTTACTGTTCACCGCGCTCGTGACCGGCGCCATCGTCATGGCGCTCGAAATTTTGGGCAGCCGGCTGCTCGCTCCCGTCTTTGGAAATTCTCTCTTTGTGTGGGGCGCATTGATCGGGATCATTCTCGCGGCCATGAGCTCGGGTTATGCGTTCGGCGGTTGGGCCTCCGACCGGTATCGCGTGGCGGCGGTGTTGGCGTGGCTTCTCCTGGGATCCGGCGCATGGACGTTGCTGATGTCCTGGATGGGGCAGGGCGCCATTTTCCAAGTGGCCAAACTGGTTGAGGATCCGCGATGGGGCCCCAGCCTTGCTGCCTGTGTGTTACTGGCTCCCCCGGCATTTGGGCTGAGCGGAGTGATGCCCGCGTTGCTCCGATTAGCCGTGGTCGATATGGGATATCTCGGTCGCCATACAGGCAGCATGATCGCCTTATCCACGGTCGGCAGCTTAGCGGGGACCTGGGGGACGGCCTTCTTTCTGCTTTCCTGGTTGGGAACCCAGACCCTCGTCGCCACGCTGGGGGTGATTCAACTGCTGCTGGGATTGCTCTGGTTACAACAAGGAAGCGGAAAGGTCACAAAGTTGGCCGGGTTGTGTATGACCGGTGCGCTCATAGTGGGGTGGCAATTGTTTGGGCAGGCCCCCCCGGTTGCAGGTTTGGTGTATCAAGAAGATAGTCCCTATCAGCAAGTCCGTGTGCGTGACGATGATCTGTTTCGTTATCTCGTGCTCGACCGCACCTGGCATGCGGTCATGTGGCGGTCAGATCCGACCGCTCTGTTTTTGCCCTATAGCCAACTCATGGTGGCCGCGGTCGCGTTGGCTCCGGAACCCAAACGAGGACTTATTTTAGGGCACGGCGGCGGCTCGCTCGCCAAATGGCTCGCTCAAGTGTGGCCTGAGCTGGAGTTGGATGTCGTCGAATTCGATCCCGTCGTGGTGCGGATGGCGGAACAGTATTTCGATTATCGCCCTCCTGCCAATCACCATGTCTCGGTGAAAGATGCCCGCGTGTTTCTACGCGACACGAAGGCGACCTATGATGTTGTCTGGGTTGACGCGTTTGCCCGGCATCTTATTCCCTTCCATCTGACTACGGTCGAGTTCTTTTCAGAGCTGCGTGGCCGTCTCAATCCCCATGGCGTGTTGGCTCTCAATCTGGCTTCTTCTGGGGAAGGTGGCGATCTGCAGCGTGCGAATGCCGTTGTGCAGACATTGAAAAGCTCTTTTCCGTCTATTGAATCATTTGGCGTGAAGGGGCCGTGGCGTGCTCACCAGACCACGGCAGAGAATCTCATCTTCTTCGGCGGCGGCCCGATTGATACGATGTCGTACGACGAGATCGTGAAGCGTGTGCACATGCAGGTGGAAGCTCGTCGTTTACCACCCGAGGCGATAGCTTTGTTGGCCTCGCGACATACCACCCCCTGGTCGCCGGGGCTGACACTCACAGACGACTACACGCCGTATGATCTGCTGATTGGGTCTCATGCGGTCGAAATGTCGCCAGATGGGAGCTCGTCACCATAAGTATTTAAAATATAATGAAGAAGTTCTGCTTCATGCTTGGCGTGCCGCGAAAATGTCCTGCCAAGACTTGCCTGTTGACCGTCCAAGAACGTTCTTGCTTCCTTTCAAATCCCTATGCTATAAGGTGACCCTCATAAGCCTTTTATTTAGGACATCTCCGAGCAGTGCGTGCTAGCCTCCGGGGCGCGGTGTCTAGCAGAAAGTTCAGATCGCGGTGGTCATTATTCACCAACCTAATCGCATCTCTTCTTAATCTCTTTAAGGAGGTAGGTCATGGGCAAGACGATGGTAGCAGTATTCTTTGGCCTGGTCATGTTAATGGCTGGGGCATCCGGCGCATACGCGCTGCAAGCTGGCGGTGTCGAGATCGGTGATCTGGATACCGGCTCCGTGGTCGGTCAGCCATTTAAAGAATTGATTGTGGATGCGGAATTGTATGCCGTGGAAATCGGGAACTTGAAGGCCTGGTATCCCCCGGTAACAGTGATTGATTTTAAAGTTCGCCCCGGCCGGCCGGTTGTCCTCAAGGTGACGAATAGTTCTTCGAGCGAGCATGGATTCCAGATGACCGATCCGGTCAACGCAGCATCTCCCTTTGTGATGAAGGCGGAAGTGGTGCTGAAGCCGGGAGAGACCAAGTATATCGGTGTGCCGACCAGCGATATGTTCAATGCGACGCAGGGGAACACCTTGACCTACCGCTGCCATTTGCACCCGGCTCACCTCGGTGGCAAGCTGGTGATGATTAAGTAATCCGCGATATAACGGTACGAATTGCAACGCCCCATCTGCAGTGATGCAGATGGGGCGTTGTCGTATCAAAGGGCAGAGTCTGCGATCGAACGGTCCTCGCCTAGACCTCCTGCTCCTTTTGGCATTCTGCAGCTGCATCCAGCGGAATGTTTTGAATGCCTTGAAGGCGTCCTTCCACGATCAACAGCAAAAATCGGCTCTCCGTCGGCGGTGTCTGTTGCCGGTCCGTCACGACGGTATTCATGTCCACGATCATTTCGTCGCCGTCCCATTGAGTGTCGTTTACCACCCAAAAATGACTGGCCGCATCAGGAAATTGCTTTGTGATGAAGCTTTCGATGATCGTGCCGATATCCCCCACATCCGTCATCGCGTAGGCAGGCAACGGTACGATAGCGAGGATGGCAAAGCAGACCAGGCGAGAGAAGTGTTTCATGTGTACCTCCCGTTGAGAGGGTGGTCAATGAATGGATCAGCGGGGCCACGTAAGGGGGAGGTGGCCTGCGCGCTCCACAATCTACTTAAAGTCTACAGCGATCGATGGCGGAAAGCCAGGTATGTATCTGGAGCTGCACGCTACTTCGGCGGAAAATAGCGAAGGCTCCCGGAGGAGCCTTCGTGGTGCTGCGCATGTGTGGTGAAAACCTGATTAGTTGCGAACGCCGCTCCAAACTTTGGCCGGATCAATTTCTTTGTCCGGATTCAACGTTTTGGCTTCTTCCAGCAATACGTCGGTCGTCTCCGGATAGGCCGGGTCGGCAATGCAGCAGTTGTCCACCGGGCAGACAGCTGCGCATTGCGGCTCGTCAAAGTGTCCGACGCACTCAGTGCAGCGATCGTGGGTAATGACGTAAATGTTATCGCCGACTCCCTGCCCGTCTCCGACATGATTGCCCTTGCCTTCAGCGTCGCTTCGCGTTTCGAAAATTGCTTCGTTGGGACATTCTGGCAGGCATGCCCCGCAGGAAATACACTCATCGGTGATCAGAAGCGCCATGGCCTATGCCTCCTTCGCAGTTCCTTTAATGACGGATAAGATGTTGACAATTTCGTGCCGCCGCGACCATAGTTCGCGGCGAAACAGGTCCGCATTCTATGCTGGCCTTCTTCGGCAAGTCAACAGAATGAGGCTTGGGAAGAAGGCCTAGCACGCGGAAAGTCATGGGGCTTTGGGCCCAATGTACATGCGGCTCTACGCAGGTACGACTACATGAGGATGCATCCATGTCCGACAGCATTTGGTTATGGTGACGCGCGCGAGCGGGTCTCAATCGGAACAGCGTCGCAAGAAAATTGTGACGTTCGTGCTCTTAGTGATCTTGCTGGTCAGTGTGAGTCTGTTTCTAGGCGGTCCAAAGGAATCCGAACTCATCATTGTGGAATTCCCGAACGGGAAGACGATGGAAACGGAAGTGGCCAGCACGCCGGAAAAGCTCCTGTTCGGGTTGGCCTTCCGTGAAGGATTGCCAGCCGATACGGGGATGCTTTATATCTTTGAATCGACCGGATTGCACCGAGTCGCGACTCGTCAATTCCGCATTCCTGTTGATATGTTTTGGATTGATGAGAGTCATCATGTGGTACAAATTCTCGAGCAGGTCCAGCCCTGCCTCAAGGATCCTTGTCCGTTCTATGGTCCTCCTCCCGAGCCGATTCGTTACTTAATCGAAGCAGAGGCAGGGTACGCAAAACGCGCAGGAATTACCACCGGCATGGAACTCAAGTTTACGTTGCGAATGTAACAGTAAGGGGAGTCGGAATCGTTTATGGAAGGGTTTCAGTGCGTGGCCAAGGTTGAAGACATTCCTCCCGGCCAAGTCAAGGTCGTCAAGGTCAACGAGCGTGCCATTGCAGTCTTTAATATCGAGGGGCATTTTCACGCCATCTATAATTCGTGCCCTCATGAAGGTGGCCCTCTCAATAAGGGTCGCGTGAAGGGGCATGTCGTCTCCTGTCCCTGGCACGACTTGGCATTTGATGTGCGAAATGGGCAAGGCACAGACGGCGGAGGGTACTGCGTCGGAAGTTATGACGTGCGTGTGGAGGACGGGCAGATATTCGTCGGAGGGCGGCGCAAGGTGTAGCCGCAGAGAATGATGATGTTGGAGCGTTAGGAACATGAGTCCACTTAGCAAAGCGGTTCCTACAGGGACTGAGCAGGAGCCGGAGGCCAAGGTTGTGAAGGCGCGAGTCGGACTGCCGGTTCATATCAGGCTTTGGGAGGATCGCACGCGGGGAGAGTTGTGGGTGCCGATCTATGATGCCGCGGTCATGCCCTTGGTGGAGGATGATTTTCTTCGTACTGCCAGCAACAATGCGGTCGATCAAGGGCAGCGTAGCTTCGAGTTCAAGCCCTCGATTGCTGGAACTCATCGGCTGGTCTTTGAGAAGCGACTGGGGTGGAAATTCACGGCTGAAGACCGGCAAATTTTTTATGTCACCGCGTCCTAAATAAGAGGGCGGCGAGAAAAGACCATGCCCGACATTGCCTGTGTGAACGGTCGCTTCGGTCCTGTAGCGGAAGCCGTGGTCAGCATCGAGGACCGGGGATTTCAGTTTGGCGACGGCGTATATGAGGTCATCCGCACCTATCGCGGGAAACCATTTGCCTTCGAGGAGCATCTGTCCCGGTTTGAGCGAAGCGCGCAGGCATTGCATCTCTCGCTGGGGCATAGCAGGGATCAGTGGATGTCGCTGGTTCAGGAAGGCCTCCGGCTGAGCCGGTTTCCTGAAACCAAAGTCTATCTGCAGGTAACGCGAGGGCAGGCTCCGCGGGATCATCCCTTTCCTCCCTCCATCGCGCCGACGACCGTGCTGACCTTTCGCGAACTCCATCCGCTGGATGTCTCAATCCGCAAGGCCGGGGTTCCAGCCATGACGGTAGATGACATTCGCTGGGGACGATGCGATATCAAAAGCGTCAATCTCTTGGCGAATGTGCTGGCGCGGCAGCGAGCTAAGGAGGCCGGTGTGTTTGAGGCCATTTTAATGCGAGATGGCCTTGTCACAGAGGGGTCGGTCAGCAATGTCATGGTTGTGCGAAACGGTGTGATTGAGACTGCACCCGAAGGGCACCGCATTCTTTCGGGAGTCACGCGGGCGATTGTGTTGGAACTGGCCAGGAAGGAAGGGCTTCCCGTGGTGGAGACATTTGTCGGTCGGGAAGATCTCTTAGCTGCGTCCGAGGTGTTTTTGACGGGAACGACGGTGGAAGTGTTGCCGGTTGTGCACGTTGACGGGCAACGCATCGGTGAAGGTGTGCCAGGCCCTTTGTCACAACTTTTGTCTCGTCGTTGGGAGGCCCTGGTCGGCTAGCGTCCCTTGCTTTCACTCCTATGGCATGGTAAGGTTCCTCCGCTGTAAGTGGGCCTGGGCCCACTTTTGTTTGAGCAACTTTTGCCTATGAGTGATGCGAGCGCAGTGTCGGCAGGGAAGCCTTCGGTGAAACGCGCTGAGGCGCTCAACCTCCGCGTGCAAGAAGTTGCGGCTCCCATTCTGCAATCCCACGGCCTTGAGTTGGTCGAGACGGTATGTGTCGGCCAAGGTCCCCGGACCGTGATCCGGGTTTTCATCGACAAGCCCGGTGGAATTTCGCTGACCGACTGTGAGCAGGCGCATCGGTCTCTGAGCCCGGCGCTGGATGTTATTGACCCGTTTCCACATGCCTATACGTTGGAAATTTCGTCGCCCGGCCTGGATCGTCCTCTGCGAACCGCGCATGATTATCGCCGTTTGATTGGTCAGCCGGTGACGCTCAAATTGCGCGAGCCGATTCAGTCGCAGTGGCGGCTGGCGGGGATCGTTCTGGAAGTGGAGGACGGCGCCGTGACGCTGGCTGTCCAGCAGAAAAAAACGACAGAGACGATCCGGGTGGAGTTTGATCACATCGCCCTAGCGCGCCGGAAGGTCGAGTTTTCCAAGTAGCAGACGGTGCCCGCTGCTGTGTTAACCATGAGGTGTGAGCTATGAACCGAGAGTTGATCGCCGTCATCGATGAAATCGGCCGTCAAAAGGGAATCGATAAGGCCAGGGTCATTGGCGCGATCGAGTCGGCGCTGCAAACCGCTGCGAAGAAACGATTCGGCCAGGCCGAAAATATCCAGGTCGAGATTGATAGCAAGACCGGTGAAATTTCGGTCGTATCGAAGAAAACCATTGTCGATACGGTGGCCAACCCAAAGGCGGAGATTTCTCTGAAAGAGGCACGTGAATATGATGAGGGCGCGGAAGTCGGTGACGAAATCGGCTCCCTCATCGAGATGGACGAATTGGGGCGGATAGCCGCTCAAACGGCCAAGCAGGTGATTTTTCAGAAAGTCCGGGAAGCAGAATGGGAGGCCGTTCAGAAGGAGTATTCGACTCGTCAGGGAGACCTGGTGAACGGCATCATTCTCGGTATGGAGCGGAGAAACTTTCTGGTCGATCTGGGCAAGACGGAGGCGATCCTTCCGATTCAGGAACAGATCCCACGCGAAACCTATCGGCGAGGAGATCGCGTGAAGGCCTTGCTGCTGGAAGTGCGCCGCACACCGAAGGACGTGCAGGTTATCCTTTCCCGTAGCCATCCCCAGTTTGTCGCGAAGATGTTCGAGCTGGAAGTTCCGGAAGTCGGCGAGAAAATCGTCGAGATCAAATCGATCGTGCGTGAGCCGGGTGATCGCACCAAGATTGCAGTGTCATCGCGTGACAAAGCGGTGGACCCGGTCGGAGCTTGTGTCGGGATTAAGGGGTCGCGCGTGCAGGCTGTGGTCCGAGAGTTGCGCGGAGAAAAGATCGACATCATTACGTGGACGCAGGATCCTCGCGTGTTTATCGCGGAAGCCTTAAATCCGGCGACGATCGAAAAAGTGGGCATCGATGAAGAAAAGAAGTCGGCGCTGGTGGTCGTGGCGGATTCCCAGCTCTCGCTGGCGATCGGGAAGAACGGGCAAAATGTCCGACTGGCCGCTCGCCTGACGGGCTGGAAGATCGATATCATCAGCGCGACGGAATACGAGAAGGAAAAGGCCGAGCGGGATCGGGACATCAAAGCAGCCTTAGCCGAAGAAACTGAAGCTCAGCGCCAGCAGGATGAGGCACGAGCTGCGGCGCAGCAAGCGGAGTAGGGGCTCGAAACTCACGAGCTGAATGGCAATTATCTAAGCGGGTGGAGCTGAGCGGTACTGTATGCGCGTGTACGAATTAGCAAAGCAGCTGGGGATGGAAAATCGGGAGCTGATTCCTGAACTGAAGCGGCTCGGGATTCCGGTGGCGTCCCACAGCAGCGCGTTGGATGAGGATTCGGTCCGCTTGGCGCTTGAAAAGCTTGGCTCGAAGGCGCGTGCCGGTGAGGCGTCTTCTTCCGGGCATGAGGCAAAAAAAATGGGTCGCTCGCCGAAAGAGCCTGCTGGATCGCACGCAGTCGCGCATGAAGAGGCGCCGAAACCCGACAAGAAACGCATTCTCATTAAGAAAAAACGTGAAGAGGGCGCAGAAGATGCTGTGGCGTCGCTCGCCGCAGCGGAGGCCGTATTTGCACCGGTTGCTCCTGCAGCGCCAGACGCCGGAGTTGTGGATCAGGCCTCTCCCGGTTCTGAAGTGAGTGAGGCTGGTCCGATTGGGCCTCCCTCCGCTGAAGAGCCCGAGCCTCAGCCGCCGGTTGTCGCCGCGTCCGAGGATCTAACAATCAAGCCATCTCAGGCTCCTGCCGTCACGACTTCCCCTACCGATCCCCTTGCCGCAGCCAAGAAGAAAAGCCTCGTTCCGGACGTGCTGGAAAGCGAAGCCGCTGCGCGCGAGAAATTGAAAAAGGCGAAAAAGGCGCCCGGACCCGGGAAGAAGACGAAGCCAAGTTTAAGAATGACGCCACTCGTTGGGGAGATTTGCGGGCGATCCCGGTGCAGCGGCGTGAAGACCGGTCTAAACATATTCACCATGCCTCGCCAACGGAAATCACCAAGCCGAGAAAGAAAAGCGTGAAATTAACCGCAGGAGTCAGCGTCAAAGAGTTTGCGGAACTCATCGGTCAGCGGCCGGCGGACGTGGTCCGGAAGCTGATGGATATGGGGCAGATGGTGACTTTCAACCAGTCGATCAATCTCGAAGCGGCGTCGTTGATTGCCGAAGAGTATGGCACCAGGGTGGAAGTGTCGAACGGAGAAGGTGGGCGAAGCCCTGCTGGAAGAGGCGGCACACTCCTCCGGTGAAGAGCACGCGGTGTCGCGGCCTCCCGTCGTCACAATCATGGGCCATGTCGATCACGGAAAAACGTCCCTGCTGGATGCGATTCGTTCAACGAAGGTGGCCGAAGGCGAAGCCGGAGGCATTACCCAGCATATCGGGGCCTATATCGTCGGGGTTCACGACAAACAGGTTACGTTCCTCGATACTCCCGGCCACGAAGCATTCACCGCGATGCGTGCACGTGGAGCCAAGGCGACGGACATCGTCATCTTGGTCGTTGCCGCAGACGATGGCGTCATGCCGCAGACCGTTGAGGCGATTCATCATGCCAAGGCTGCCGGAGTGCCGCTGATCGTCGCCATCAATAAAGTCGATAAGCCGGGAGCCAATGTCGATCGTGTGAAAAATGCCCTGACCGAGCACGGGCTGGTGGCTGAATCGTGGGGCGGTGACACGATCATGGTGGAAGTCTCCGCGAAGCAGCGGACCGGGCTGGATCAACTTCTGGAAATGATCCTCTTGCAGGCGGAAGTATTGGAGCTGAAGGCGGACCCCACACGCATGGCGAAGGGCCTGGTGATCGAGGCCAAGCTGGATCGCGGACGAGGCCCCATCGCGACGGTTCTGGTGCAAAGCGGGACCTTGCATGTAGGCGATGCGTTTGTCGTCGGTAATTTCAGCGGCCGCGTCCGCGCGTTGGTCACGGATACGGGAAAGAAAACCACCGAGGCGGGACCATCGGTGCCGGTCGAAGTGATCGGGCTGCCGGGCGTGCCGTCTGCCGGTGATGCCTTCACGATCGTAAAGGATGAGCGGGTCGCCCGCGAGATCGCGCAGGAACGAGCGATGAAGCAGCGGGCTGCTGATCTGGCCGGCCCGGCGAAAGTCAGCCTGGATGATCTGTTTGCCAAAATCCAAGAGGGCAATGTCAAAGAGCTGCCCATCGTGATCAAGGCTGATGTGCAGGGTTCCTCGGAAGCCTTGGCAGCTGCCGTCGAAAAAATGCCGGCCGGCGCCGTCAAATTGCGCGTCATGCACACTGGGGTCGGAGGCATTACCGAAACTGATATTCTGCTGGCGGCCGCTTCGAAGGCGATCGTCATCGGATTCAACATCCGTCCTGAGCCGAAAGCCTCTGCGTTGGCGGAGCGAGAGGGTGTGGATGTTCGGCTGTACAGCATCATTTATGACGCACTGAACGATATCCGTGCGGCCATGGAAGGGTTGCTCGAGCCCACGCTCAAGGAGCGGATTCTCGGACGTGCGGAAGTGCGGCAGATGTTTACGATTCCCAAGGCCGGGCTGGTGGCCGGTTGTTACGTGGTGGATGGCGCCATCTCACGCGCCAGCGCCGGTGTGCGTGTGATTCGGGATAGTGTGGTGGTCTACGAAGGGAAGCTGGGCTCGCTGAGGCGCTTCAAGGACGATGTGCGGGAAGTCCAGCAAGGCTATGAATGCGGTATCACGGTTGAAAACTTCAACGACCTCAAAGCAGGAGACATTATCGAGGCCTTTGCCATCGACAAGGTCGCAGCGAAGCTCGAATCGGCACACCGCGGCACTTCCCCGCAACCTCATCGGGCATGATCGTCGGGCTTTGTACGGTCGAGTTGTTCATCCCCGATGGACATTCCTTGAAAGACAAGCGGCAGGTGTTGCAAAGTTTGAAAAGTCGGTTGCGGGATAAGTTCAACGTGTCAGTGGCTGAAGTGGGAGATCAGGAGTTGTGGCAGAAGGCGATTTTGGGATTGGCCTGCGTGGCGAATGAGTCTGCCCACGTCAACCAGGTGCTGGACCAAGCCGTGAATTTGATCCAGGGGGTGCCCACGATTCAGCTGCTCCGCTCTCGGATCGAGTTGTTGTAAGGCCACGTCATGACGAAATCGACGTATAGCCGGGCCGAACGGGTGGCCGATCAGATCCGCATGGAAGTGGCCGACATTTTAATGCGCAAGATCAAAGATCCGCGCGTGCGTTCCGTGACGGTGACCGATGTGGAGTTGACCAAAGATTTGCGCATTGCGCGTGTCTTTGTCACCACCATGGAGCAGAACAAAGACGAGCGGCTGGTATTTGACGGGCTGGCGAAGGCGAGTGGTTTTGTCCGGGCGGAACTTGGGCGGCGTCTGGCGTTACGGTATCTGCCGGAATTGATTTTTATGAAAGACGTCAGCGGGCCCAGGGCTGATCGGGTTCTGGCGCTGTTGGACGGATTGCATCAGGATGAAAGCAAAGATGACAGGCCCACTGAATCCCCTCGCGACGATGTCTAGCCGATGATGATCGCATCGACGGAATCCCATACGGCTATCATGCTTCAGGATGGCGTGCTGAATGTCCGCAAAGAAGCCGGATGGACGTCACACGATGTGGTCGCCCGTGTTCGAGGAAAATTGCGCGGAATGAAATTGGGCCATGCTGGTACCCTCGATCCTGCCGCAACCGGGGTCCTGCCGTTGCTAGTCGGCCGTGGCACACGCATCGCTGAATATCTGCTCGAATGGGACAAAACCTATCTGGCCGGACTGCGATTAGGGGAAACGACCGATACGCAAGACGCCACTGGAACAGTGCTCCAGCGCTCGCCTATTACGGACTTAACCGAAGCTCGTATCCGGGAAATTGTTGCTGGTTTTGAAGGCCGTATCCAACAGGTTCCTCCCATGTATTCAGCCGTGAAAGTGGGCGGCGTACCCCTGTATAAGGCTGCGCGAGCAGGGAAGGATGTGGCACGCCAGGCTCGTGAAGTCACGGTCTTTCGTTTGGAAGTAGTCAGCCTGCAGCTTCCTGATGTGATGCTCCGTGTGGTCTGCTCCAAGGGGACGTATATCAGGACGCTCTGTGCGGATATCGGAGAAAAGCTCGGGGTTGGCGGGCATATGGCGACGTTGATCCGCGAACGCGTCGGGCCGCTGGTGGTAGAGCAGGCCTTGACCGTCAACGAAGTCGAGGCACAGCTGGCTCAGGGGACATTGGCCGGATCAATGCTCACGTTGGATGAGGCGCTGGTAGGACTTCCAGTGTGCATCATCGGCGAAGAGACGGCACGGAGGGTCATTCATGGTATGCCGGTGCCGACAGCCGATGTGTTGAATTGGCAGGGCCTGCCGACAAGTCTTTCGGAGGCTTCGGCAGGGGCCATCCGTATCAAGGACACGGCTGGACGATTGTTAGCAATCGGCACTATGCCCGCCGGACTAGACGATCAGGCGAGAATGCCGGGTAATCTGTCGATTGCGGTGTCAAAGGTATTAGTCACGGACGAATCCCAGGGTAGTAATATTGCGAACTCAATAGAGGAGTAGAGACGTATGGCACTGGTAAAAGAAGTGAAGACGGAGTTGATGAAGAGTTTTCAGCAGCATGACAAGGACACCGGTTCTCCGGAAGTCCAAATCGCCATTCTGACAAACCGGATTACCTATCTGACCGAACATTTTAAAATGCACAAGAAGGACCACCATTCCCGGCGTGGATTGTTGACGTTGGTGGGACGCCGTCGTCGCTTGCTGGATTATCTCCGGCACGTCGAAGAGGGCCGATATCGCGCCGTGATCGAACGTCTGGGGATCCGTAAGTAATCGTGTGATCGAATCGGCCGCCACTGGTGTGGCGGCCGACCTATTGTCCCCGCAGGTGAACACTGAAACAAGTTCAAACGCATGGGAGTGCACAGGTTCCGCATTCCAATTGAGCTTATCTCTGTGGGCATCTGTGGGAATTAACCGGAGGAGACCATAGATGAAACAAGTTGTAGATATCGAGCTGGCAGGTCGCCGCTTGACGCTGGAGACCGGCCGCATTGCGAAACAGGCAGACGGTGCGATTTGGGCCACGTATGGGGACACCGTGGTGCTCGCCACGGCTGTTGCCTCACAAACCGCAAAGCCCGGCGTAGACTTTCTTCCCCTGACGGTGGATTACCAGGAAAAAACCTATGCGGCCGGCAAGATTCCCGGCGGCTACTTTAAGCGGGAAGGGCGACCCTCCGAGCGGGAAGTGCTCACGAGCCGGTTGATCGATCGTCCGCTGCGCCCCCTCTTTCCCGAAGGCTACTATTTCGAAACCCAAGTCATCACTTCGGTGCTATCGGCCGATAAAACCGGCGTGTCCGATGTGATTGCGATCATCGCCGCATCCGCCGCGTTGGCCATCTCGTCCATTCCGTTTAAGGGCCCCATCGCCGGTGTCAAGATCGGTCGCGTCAACGGCCAGTTTGTGGTGAATCCCGACTTGGAAGCGCTCGAGACGAGTGATCTGCATCTCGTGGTGGCGGGAACTGCCGATGCTGTCATGATGGTCGAAGCGGGGGCCAATGAATTGCCTGAAGCAACCATGCTGGAGGCAATCGAGTTGGCGCACAGCGAGATCAAGAAAATCGTCGCGAAGATCGAAGAGCTCCGCGGTTTGGCCGGTAAGCCGAAGCGGGTGGTGACGCAAGAACCGATCGACGCTGCTTTGTCCGAACAAGTCCGCAAGCTCGTGGCGGGGCCGATTCGTGAAGCCATTCTGATTCCCAATAAGAGCGCACGGCAGGAGCGATTGGATCAGGTCCTGGCCGAGACGCTTGTCGCGCTCAAGTCGGATGAACCCAACCGCGACCGGCATGTCAAAATCATTTTCCACGGCTTGGAGTACACCGAAGTTCGCAACATGATTCTCGAGAAGCGAGTGCGTGCCGATGGGCGCGGTCCGTCGGACATTCGCCCGATCACGTGCGAAGTGAGTGTGTTGCCACGCGCGCACGGCTCTGCGGTGTTTACCCGCGGGGAAACGCAAAGCTTGGCGGTGGTGACGTTGGGAACGACAGACGATGAACAGCGCATCGACGCCCTGGAAGGCGAGTACATGCGCACCTTCATGTTGCACTACAATTTCCCGCCTTTCAGTGTCGGCGAGGCCAGGCCATTGCGATCTCCGGGGCGCCGCGAAGTCGGGCACGGGGCTCTGGCGGAGCGCGCATTGAAGTCGATTATCCCTGGTAAAGATAAGTTC
The DNA here is from genome assembly GCA_049840695.1 of Nitrospira sp. Classification (GTDB taxonomy): domain Bacteria; phylum Nitrospirota; class Nitrospiria; order Nitrospirales; family Nitrospiraceae; genus Nitrospira_A. The sequence continues at coordinate 7,735 of JASGJV010000028.1, read as the reverse complement.
CCCTACACCGTTCGGATCGTGTCTGAAATTCTTGAATCGAACGGCTCCTCTTCCATGGCCACAGTCTGCGGCGGAACGTTGGCCTTGCTGGATGCGGGTGTGCCGATCAAGGAACCGGTGGCGGGCATCGCGATGGGCCTGATCAAGGAAGGTGATCAGGTATTGGTCCTCTCAGACATTCTCGGGTTGGAAGATCATCTCGGCGATATGGATTTCAAGGTGACAGGGACGAAAAACGGGGTCACCGCGCTGCAGATGGACATCAAGATCGGAGGCATCGACGCCGCGTTGATGCGTGAAGCATTAGCGCAAGCCAAGGCTGGCAGACTGCATATCCTGGGATGCATGGCGCAGGCGTTGACGGCTCCCAGGACCAAGTTGTCCGCCTTCGCTCCACGCATATTCCCGATGAAGATCAAGCAGGACAAGATCCGGGACGTCATCGGACCGGGTGGAAAAATGATCCGCAGCATCATCGCGGAGACCGGTGTGAAGATCAATGTCGAAGACACGGGCGATGTGACGATCGCGTCCTCAGATGAAGCCTCGGCACAGAAAGCCATCGATATGATCAAGCGTCTGACCGAAGAAGTCGAAGTCGGCAAGATTTATCTGGGGACTGTTCGGAAGATTATGGATTTCGGCGCTTTCGTCGAAGTGCTTCCGGGCACCGAACGGCCTGGTCCATATCTCTCAGCTGGCTCATCATCGCGTGAAGGCGGTGACTGATGAGGTGTCGGAAGGGGACCAGATTCAAGTGAAAGTGTTGGAAATCGATAAACAGGGCAAAATCCGTTTGAGCCGGAAAGAAGCGATGCCGGCACCGGCGGGATCTCCCGCAACCGAACCGACTCCCGCAGGATAATCGATCGTGTATCGCAAGATCGTTCTCGACAACAAGTTGCGGGTCGTGGCCGAATTACTGCCGACGTTGAAGTCCGTCACGATCGGGATTTGGGTCAATGTCGGATCCCGCGATGAGCAGCCGGGCGAGGAGGGGCTTTCTCACTTCCTGGAGCATATGTTTTTCAAGGGGACGCGGAGCCGATCGGCGACGCAGATTTCCCGTGAAATTGATGCACTGGGCGGAGAGATGAATGCCTTCACGACTCGGGAGACGACGACTTTTTATGTGAAAGTGCTCGATCAACAATTGGAGGCAGCGCTGGAGTTGCTCTCCGATCTGTTCTACTGCTCACGGTTCGAGTCCAAAGAAGTCGAAAAAGAAAAACAAGTGGTGCTGGAAGAAATCCGGATGGTTCAGGATGATCCGGAGGATCTCGTTCAGGAACTCCACATGAAGCATACGCTCGGCACCCATCCGCTGGGCCGGCCTATCCTGGGGCAAGCTCCGAGAATCCAAGCGTTGGGTCGTCATGACCTGGTTTCGTATGTCAGTTCTCATTACGACCCTGAGCGAACGGTCGTCGCAGTGGCGGGAAACTTCACCTGGAAGCGTCTTGAGCAACTCCTGGCTCGTTACTTCTCCGCCCCTCACAAAGGCGTCGCGGTCAAGCAGAGTCGGCGACCTCCTGAGGTCTGTGGAGGAGTGCTGGTGAGGCGTAAAGCGCTTGAGCAGGTCCACCTCTGTTTGGGGTTGCAGGGATTGGGCGCCGGCCATAAGGATCGGTATGCAGCCCATGCGCTCAATGGAGTGTTGGGTGGAAGCGTGAGTTCCCGCTTGTTTCAGGAAGTCAGAGAGAAACGAGGTCTCGTGTATTCAATTTATTCCTTCCTATCCACATACTCGGACGGCGGGATGACGACGGTGTACGCCGGCACGCGACCGAAAGAGGTAGAGCGAGTGGTTGAGGTCGTGTGCCGGGAACTCAAGAAGCTTCGCAGCAAGGGTATCGATGCAAAAGACCTCGCGCGCGTGAAGAATCAAATGAAGGGCAGTCTCATGCTCAGCCTGGAAAGCTCGCATAGCCGGATGAGTAAACTAGCGAAGGATGAGTTGACGCAAGGAAGTCATGTCTCGCTCGAACAGATGATCGGGGAGATTGACCGTGTCACGACCGACCAGGTCTATCGTGTGGCGCAAACCTTGTTAGATCAGCGGTGTCTTGCCATCACGGCGCTCGGGCCCATCCCGGCGAATAGCCTTCAGTCGTTTGCGTCATAATCGATCACGTGCTTGCATCTCTTCAGCCGGCGCGGCAATGGGAGGCGACAAAGAAGTGCCCATCGAGGTGGTTCAAGGCAGCTAACTGATTGATCAGTGAGAGCTTTTATCATGGCAACCGCCGTAGAATTTTCGAAAAACATTTTCTTGACACGTTTGGTGGATTTAAGTACCATGGCCGCGTTTTCATCCTATACGTTCGAATTCATTTCGACTGCATTACAGGGGAAGGTAAGCAGAGAGAAAGGGGGTGTGTGTCGCACTTCCTACTGCTAGCGCGTTCTCTGAATTTTTTTGTTTTCTTGAACTCTTTTTTTGGATACTGTGATTCAACGGTTCTCTGGTCATCATTTTTCCAAGGAGGGTAGGGTTATGAATAGGGTCGGAATTCTAGCCGCACTTGCAGTCTCCTCCGTTGTCGGCTTGTTGACCGCCGGTGTCTCGATGGCGGCCGATGCTCCAGCCGGGGGCGGACCCAGCGAAGTCACCACGGGCAGTGGTAAGTTTTTCAAGGGCGAACCCACGAATACCTTAAAGGGTCGCGTATGGTCGCAGTGGGCCGACAATCCCAACGGTGAAATTTTGTTCGGCATTCAATATTGGAACACGGGCGATCCAGCATCAGGTGAGGGTGGTGGTCGTTCATCAACCTCCATGGATGTGAAGCCGCCGGATCCTCTCTTCGTGTGCTGCGCCTGGGGATTTACTGGTGGTACGGACAAGAATAATCCGTATGCGGGCTGGCACCATGCTCAGACCACGGTTCGGTTGGCCGTGAAGGACAAGGGCTTGATGGATCAGATCATCAAGGCTTCCCAAGAGCTCGTTGCGATGGAAGTGACCCTCGACGGTCGCACTATTACCGGTTTCAAAGTATTGAAGTAGATTTTTATACGCGAGGCGACATTCTTGAGACTCTTTTGTCTTCTTTAAGGAGGATGTGATGATGAAGCTTCAAAAGCAAGGGTGGACCTTCATGGCTGCCGCAGCTTTGGTGGTAAGTTTTGCCTCCACTGCGCTGGCCATCGAGGCGTTCCAGGAGAGATTTGAGTGGGGAGATTTGAGCAAGCCCACCACGTTGCAGGGCCGAGTGATCATTTTGGATCCGTATGATGAGGCAGTCTGGCTCAACATCGCGGTGTTCGGTGGAAACGCCGAAAGCGGATTGTGGTGGCAGAGAGTCCATCCTGGAAAGAACCTTAAGTTTTATCCGGCGGACAAGAATGTGTGGGAACAGCTGAAGTCCATGGCCCGTGCGCATTCCGGACCGGCTGCGGCAAAGGAAGTTCCTCCTGGATCCCCAACGACCTTGGTGGAGTTTGTCGCCCAGGAGACCGAGCAGAATCATCGGGTGATCACATCCGTGAAAAAGCTCAATGACAACGCCGGCGAAATGGGTAAGCCGAAGAGCATTTCATCCCTTCGCCTCAAGGAATGTGAAGGCAAGACGGAAGTGGATGCTGCTTGCCATGCCGCGAAGACGTTGTTGAACACCTCGCCGAAGACCCCTGATGGAGCGAATTTGCCCCTGCAGTATGATGTCTTGTTGCCTGATGGCAAGCCGATTGCCAATCTGATTCCTTGGACCGCCAAGTATAATCAGGGCAGCAAGCACTAAGTTCCAAAGGGATATTGCGCTCATGTAAGAAGGCGGCACTCCGAAAGGGGTGTCGCCTTTTCTTTTATCGGTAGCCTGCACGAGGCGAAGCGGGTTCGACGGGGAATTGTTATTCGCTCAAAAGCCGTTGTTGGAACGCAGCGAGCCGATTGAGCGCATCCAGAGGTGTCATGGAGAAGAGGTCCATTTGCCTGACTTCCTCCAGCATGGGATGGGGTGCCGGTAGAGTGGAATCAAATTGAAGGGCTTGCTGAGTTTCAAGAATGGGACGCGGGGATGTCGTTGATTCCAGTTGGGCTAGAACTGCCTTGGCTCGCTGTATGACCGTTCCGGGAAGCCCCGCCAGTTGGGCGACATGGATTCCGTAGCTACGATCAGCTCCCCCTTGGATGATCTTCCGAAGAAATAACACTTTCCCCTCGCGCTCCTTCACCGCCACAGAGTAATTCGTAATCCCTGTTCTCAGCCCTTCCAATTGCGTCATTTCATGATAGTGAGTCGCGAAGAGCGTGCGGGCGCCGAGTCGCTCGGGATCTTGGATGAATTCTGCAATGGCCCATGCAATGCTCAATCCGTCGTAGGTACTAGTCCCCCGGCCGATTTCATCCAATAGAATCAAGCTGCGCGCGGTCGCGCAGTTGAGGATGTGAGCTGATTCGGTCATCTCCACCATAAAGGTGCTTTGGCCGCCGGCGAGATTGTCGGACGCACCAACCCGCGTAAAGATACGATCGACCAATCCGATCCTGGCCTCCGCTGCCGGGACGAAGCTTCCCATTTGTGCCATTAACGCGATGAGTGCCACCTGGCGAAGATAGGTGCTTTTCCCTGCCATATTAGGGCCGGTCAAAATGTGAAGACGGCTCGTTTGCAGATCAAGGTGCGTGTCGTTGGGGATAAATCCTCCGGACAGATCAAGTCGCTCGACAACGGGGTGTCGGCCTTGCTTAATGTGAAGCACATCACCCGTGTCGATGGTCGGCCGCACATAACGGTTCAATCCCGCAGTTTCTGCGAGTGCTGTGAGGACATCCAGAACGGCAAGCCTGCGACTGATGTCTTGCAGGCGGGCGGTATCGGCGGCGAGGCCTGTTCTGAGCTGTTCGAAAAGCGATTGCTCGAGCGCCATGAGTTTGGCATCGGCACCAGTGACCCGTTCCTCCAGCTCCTTTAGTTCGACCGTCATAAATCGCTCGGCATTGACCAGTGTCTGCTTTCGAATATAGTCAGGCGGAACCTTGCCGAGATTGGCCTTCGTCAGTTCGATGTAGTATCCGAAGACCTGGTTGTAGCGAATTTTCAGAGACTCGGCGCCAGTCCGCTCCCGTTCCTTGGCCTCCAGTCCCGCAATCCAGCCTTTCCCCTCACGACTGGCTTTACGAAGCTCGTCTATATCGGGGTGATATCCATCCTTCACAATCCCCCCATCGCGGATTGAAATGGGGGCCTCGGGAAGTATGGATTGCTCTATGCGCTCATACAGATCTTGTGCGTTATCCCAGGAAGCTGCGAGGTCCGCGAGAAGGGGGGCCTGCAGCGAAGAGAGGTCAGCTTGAATGGCAGGCAGGGAGGATAACGAGAGTTTCAAAGCCAACAAGTCGCGTGGATTTGCGACTCCAGAGAGATCCGGCTGCAGAGGCGTGAAATATCCTGAACGGTTCGCAGTGCCGTTCGAAGTCGAACCCGTGGCTCGATGCCCTGTTGGAGTTCGTCAACGGCGGTGAGGCGCGCTTCTATAGGAGCACAGCTGATCAACGGGCGCAGCAGCCACTCGCGGAGCAACCGGCTGCCCATAGCGGTGACCGTGCGGTCCAGGACGCCTAACAGTGTATACGGGAAGCGGCTATTCGGTGCTTCGTCCCAGCGGCCCGCAGGCTTAACGAGTTCCAAATTTCGGATGGTCACGCTGTCCAGATGCATAGCGTCGTGGGACTGCCTGACCCGCAGGTGTCGAATATGGGCGAGTGAAGCTGAAGGCTGTGTCTCCCTGACATAGCGCAACACGGCCGCTCCGGCTTGGATGCCTACTGTAAGCTGGTGGCATCCAAAGGCGTCCAGTGAATGCACATGAAAATGTTCTTGAAGCATGGCGCGACCGGTGTCCAACTCAAACCAGGTTGCCGGTTGTGCGCAACAGCGAGGTCCGGTCATTTCCGCCGTCCAGGGTTGTTCCCTTGGTGTACTCCCTTCGGCATATAGCAACTCTTTCGGGTCAAGCCGTGCGAGTTCGTCCATGAGCGCGATCTGCGCCTGGGAGCCATGAAACTCGCAGAGCCAGTACTCTCCCGTGGAGACCTCAAGCGTCGCGAGCCCGAACGAACAGGCTGTAGGTTCGTGGCCCGCAGGGCGCAAGCGGGTCGCCACGGCTGCGAGGACATTGGATTCCGAGGAAGGAAGGAATTCGCTGTCAATCAGTGTGCCAGGAGTGTAGAGCCGGACGACCTCCCGTCGGACCAGTCCCTTGGCAAGTTTCGGGTCTTCGACTTGTTCGCAAAGGGCGACCGTCCGGCCAGCACGAAGGAGCTTGGCAATATAGTTTGTCGCGGCATGATACGGTACGCCGCACAGGGGGATCGGAGTGTCGCTGGATTTGTCCCTGGATGTCAGCGCGATGGAGAGAAGCTTGGAGGCTTCGATCGCATCTTCCTGAAACATTTCATAGAAGTCGCCAACCCGGAAAAACAGAATAGCATCGCGGTAGGCTTGTTTGATCTCGCGGTACTGCCGCATCAACGGCGTGCCGTCAGTGTCACCCATCGACGGGTTCTCCCTCAGCAGGGATGTCTGAAGAAGTTCCCACGCGGCGGGCGGCCTTGTCGAGCGCCTGGCGTAACCGTTCCAGATCGACCTCAGCCTCCTGCAAGGCCTTGGTTTTTCGTCGGAGCTCGATACGCCCACGGACCCAGGCGGGAAAAAGCAGAATGCCGGACACCAGCAGGCCGACACCGAAGGAGGCCAGGATCGGCTTATAGATCAGAATCGACGCCGATCGAAGGCCGAAGAAATACCGGAGGGTAACCTCCTGTTCTTGATTCTGAAGGAAGAACGACAGCGCAAGCAGCAGTACCGTCCCTACCAATATCAAGCGGATCAATGCGAGGCCCTCCCTGGCCGAGGTCATTGTACACGGGTTTGTGAAGCCACTCTAGTGGGACGACGCACGGGCATGCGGGAGCGAAGGGCAAGGAGCAGGCGAGACGCAGACAGGCCCCCTGGCTATAAGTATCACCTCTCACACGGACGGAGGGTGATGTGTGAATGAATATCGAGACGATCTGCCGGTAGCCCTGCACCCCAGCGCTCGGCCCATTCAACAGCAAGGATCACGCGGCCGTCTACGTAATCACCCAGACCCGTATTCGTCGAGTTTGGGCGGCAGTCGAGCCGGTACAAATCAGTATGGATCAAGGGAAGGCGCCCACGATATTCATGGATCAAGGTAAAGGTCGGGGACTACTCACGGCCATTGGTTCGGCGCCAAGTCCGTCGGCAATCCCCCGAACCAGTGACGTCTTTCCAGCGCCCATTTCTCCGAACAGGGCCACGACTTCCGCCCCCTTCGAGGAGGAGGCCCAGATATCGCCCCAGCCGGTGAGTCTGTTGCCGGGGGCGAAGTACCGTTTTCCAGGGTTTGATGACCATGGGAGACCCTGCCTTCTTCCGGCTGGCAGGTGAAGCGGGCAACCGCTTAGAGATGCGTGGTTGGCGCGATGGCATAGGGGATATGGCGAATCAGATCGCGGGCAATCATGCCGGCCTGGCCGAGTTGTTGCGCGGCAAGATCCCCCGCAAGGCCATGAAAATAAGTGGCGGCACAGGCGGCGTCCCAAGGGGCCACACCCTGGGCGAGCAACCCGCCGACCATGCCGGTCAAGACATCTCCGGTTCCTGCGGTGGCCATTCCCGGGTTACCTGTCGGACAGATTGCCGCGACCCCGTCCGGTCTGGCGATGACGGTCCGGGCTCCTTTGAGAACGACGAACACGCCTCGT
>JASGJV010000027.1:0-175197 GCA_049840695.1 Nitrospira sp. | reverse complement strand
AAGGTTAATCAGGAAACACGATAGAATCCGAACAGCACCTGCGGCGCTCAGACCGCCTGCTCCACCTCGCTGGTGGCAGTGCATTTGGCCTGTCAGGCGTTGCTGACCGGGGAATGTGACATGGCGCTTGCCGGCGCGGTGTCCGTGACGGTTCCCCAAACGGTCGGGTACCTGTATCAGGAAGGGGGCATCGCATCACCGGACGGGCACTGTCGCGCCTTCGATGTGAAGGCAGAAGGGACAGTCGGCGGAAGTGGAGTAGGGCTCGTGCTCCTCAAGCGTCTGCAAGACGCCATCGCCGAGGGCGATCACATCCTCGCGGTCATCAAAGGGTCGGCCGTCAACAACGACGGCGCGTCGAAGGTCGGCTATACGGCGCCCGGAATCGAAGGGCAGGCGCGCGTGATTGAAGCTGCACATGCAGCGGCCGGCATTGAGGCTGACACGATTTCGTATATCGAGGCGCATGGGACCGGTACGCCGATGGGAGATCCGATCGAGGTAGCAGGGTTGACGGAGGCCTTTCGTGCCTCAAGTAGCCGTAGCGGCTTTTGCGCCATCGGCTCGGTGAAAACCAACATCGGTCACCTCGATGCCGCAGCGGGTATCGCGGGACTCATCAAGACGATCCTGGCGCTTGTGCATCTGAAGATTCCTGCCAGCCTTCACTATTCCTCCCCCAATCCGGCCATCGATTTCAAGACGACACCCTTCTATGTGAACGACAGGTTGCGAGAATGGTCGGGAAACTTCCCCGCGGCGGGCAGGGGTGAGTTCATTCGGATTCGGCGGCACCAATGCGCATGTCGTGCTTGAACAGGCACCGGCCCTGCCCGCAACTCCGGCGTCGTTCGGTGTCCGCCATCACCTCTTGATTCTCTCGGCCCGTTCCAGGGAAGCCCTCGCCAGGGCCGCCGAACGGCTGGGCTCGTCGCTGGCCGCGACGCCGGCAGTCAACCTGGACGACGTGGCGCACACACTCCAAGAAGGGCGCCGCTCACTTCCGCATCGTCGTGGGTGGTTGCCAATACGCTGGAAGAGGCCCGGGAAGGCCTGGCCCGTTCCGGTGTCATGTGTGGTGCGTCAGGGCCGATCACCGAGGATCGTCAGGTCGCTTCATGTTTCCTGGACAGGGTTCGCAATACCCACACATGGGACAGTCGCTGTACGAACATGAGCCGGCATTCAGGCAAGCCGTGGATCAGTGCGCTGTCCTGCTGTCCCGTCACATGGGCCGGGACATCCGTAGCGTTCTGTTTCCACCGTGCCGGGCGAGACCGGACTCATTGACCGCACCGCACAGGCGCGACCTGCGCTTTTCGTCCTTGAGTATGCGCTCGCGCGTACCTGGATGAGTTCGGGCATTTCCCCCGCCGCCATGATCGGTCACAGCGTCGGTGAATATGTGGCGGCATGCCTGTCTGGCCTGTTCTCCTTGGACGATGCGCTCGCGCTTGTTGCGATGCGAGGACGGCTCATGCAGGACATGCCCCCCGGAGGCATGGCGGCCGTTGCCTTGACCGAAGGGGAAGTGCGCCCTCTGCTCCGTGCAGGGTTGGACCTCGCGGCGGTGAATGCCCCTACGCAATGCGTGGTGTCCGGACCGTACGGATTGCTCGAGTCTTTTGAAAGCGACCTGGCACAGCGGGGCATCAAAGCGCGCCGCCTGTCAACGTCCCATGCATATCACTCCTCCATGATGGAGCCGATGCTGGACCGGTTCTCAGCTGTCGTATCGGGAATCACGTTCCATGAAATGAGCATTCCCTGGGTCTCGAACGTGACAGGGACGTGGATCCGCCGTGACCAGGCCGCCGATCCTTCCTATTGGGTCAGACACCTTCGCGAGACGGTGCGATTCGCGGACGGGGCACGCACCCTGCTGGAGCGACGAAACGCGGTGCTGCTGGAAGTTGGACCGGGCCGGACGCTGCACGCATTGGCTCAACGCCATCCCGAAACGTCGGACACTCCGGTCTTGGCCTCGATGGGCGGGCGAGACGAGGAAGAAATGCCCGGCTTGCTCATGGCGCTCGGCGGACTTTGGGGCGCCGGCGTGCAGGTGAATTGGAAGGGCCTTCGCGCCGGGCGCTCTGGCCAACGGGTACCACTGCCGGCCTATCCGTTTGAACGGCAACGCTATTGGTTAGAGCCTAAGCAGGACATACCCCAGCCGTCTGTTGAGCGGCGAGCCGATCCAACGCAATGGTTCTACCAGCCGTCCTGGAAGCGATCGGTGCTCCTCCCCCATGCGCCAACGGCGCGGGGAGTGAACTGGTTGCTGTTTGTCGATCAAGGGGACATCGAAATCCTGTTGCGGTCGCAGCTGCCTCCTTTGGTCAGGTCGATGACCACCGTCTCTCCGGGCCCAGGCTTTTCCCGCCTGTCCGACGGCCATTATTGCCTTCGTCCCGATTCGCGCGACGATCATGAGGCGTTGCAATGCGACTTGGCGAGCCGAGGACTGAATCCACAATGCCTGGTCCACGCCTGGACGCTCGACGGGAGGTGGTCTCAGGCCACCGAACCCTCGCGCATCCGCACGGCACAGGAACGAGGATTTCTTCATCTGATGTTGCTGGCGCAAGTCTTTGAGGAGCAGCCCGACAATCGCCCTGCCGTGCTCGTGCTGACGCAGGGGCTCCATGACATCACCGGAGAGGAGCAGTTATGGCCTGAACGGGCGACGCTCTTAGGCGCAACATTGGTGTTGTCCCAGGAGTATCCAGGCCTCTTCTGCCGCATCATCGATCTGGATCAGACGCCGTGTACCACTCCTTTCGCGGAGCGGTGGGGCGCTCGCCTGGTGGCGGAATACGGAAGCCCCGCCTTTGAGCCGGTCGTGGCCTATCGTGGTGCCCACCGATGGGTGAGGACCTTCGAGCCGCTGCGCCTCCCAAAAGCAGGGGAGGCATCTCCCGCCTTGCGGGAGCGGGCGGTATGTCTCATCACCGGCGGCCTGGGCGGGGTGGGGCTACGCATAGCGGAACACCTCGTGCGCAGCAGGCAAGCGCGTCTCGTGCTTGTGGGACGATCCCACCCGAACGCCGGCACAACGTGAGGCGGTGGCCGCGTTAGAACGACTGGGTGGCGACATCATCGTCTCCCCGGCCGATGTGGCCGATGTCGCGCAAATGCAGGCGGTGATTGAGTCAACGCGCACACGGTTCGGTGCGATCCATGCGGTCATCCATGCGGCCGGGGTGCCGGGCGGCGGGCTGTTGGCGTTGAAAACTTCACGCTCCGTCTGGGAGGAGTTTCGCGCCAAGGTCCAGGGTTCAGCGGTGCTCGATTCCCTCCTGAAGGAAGAACCGCTGGACCTGTTCCTCTGTTGTTCATCCCTCACCGCGGTCGTCGGCGGCATCGGGCAGAGCGCGTATTGCGGGGCCAATGCCTACCTCGACGCGCTCGCGCAGGCGGGGCGACGGGCAGGACGGCGGATGCTCTCCGTGAATTTCGATCGCTGGCGTCATGTGGGCATGGCCGTCAAGGCGGAAGCCGTCATGAGCACGCTGGGCGCCACAGAGTCCGAGTTGGACGGCATGGACGATGCGGAAAGCCAGGAGGTCCTTCGGTGCATCCTGCAGGGTGCCGATCTGGCGCAGGTGGTGCAGTCCATACGGGACCTGCCTGCCGTGATCGCCAAATCCGCACAACAGACGACGTTGAACGAGGCGGCGCGCTTGTACCGGAACCGGGCAACGCGGGCAGGGGCGCCCCTGGCGGTGATTCCTGAAGGTCCAGATGAACTGGAGCGTCAACTCGAAGGGCTCTGGCGTCAGGTGTTGGGGTTGGAACAGGTCGGCCTGGATCAGGATTTTTTCCAGGCCGGAGGAGAATCTCTCGCGGCCTTACAAATTCTCAATCGTGTTCAGGAGCTGTATCGACTGGAGGTGTCGTTGCGTGAATTTTTCTCCGCACCGACTGTCGCGGGATTGGCCTCCACCATTCGCGCCGCGAGGGCATCGGGCACAGGTGATGGAACGACGATCGTGCCCGTGCCCCGTGCCACAAGACGGTTGCGTGGTGTTTCAGCGTAGGTTCTGAGCGATGGATCTGATTCGATTTTTACTCAAGAAGTCATGCAGCCTGGTCATCTGTTCCGTCGCGGCCGGTGTGATCAGCGGCCTTGCCGGCGCCGGTCTGCTCGCCGTCATTCACCAAGCCATGAACGAATTTCCGGTGTCGTCGTCACTGGCCTGGAGTTTCCTGGGGTTGGCAGTGGCGGTCGCGGCCTGCAAGGCCCTCTCGGAAATTCTGCTCACCCGCCTGGGGCAGGCGACCATCTCCGAGCTTCGCTATCAATTGAGCCGGCGAATTCTTGATGCCCCCCTTGCGCAACTCGATCGGCTGGGACATCACCGGCTCTTGGCTGCCCTCAGCGAAGACACCGATGTGATTGCTCAGGCCTATGTCCAATTACCATTGATCGGCATCAATCTGGCGACGACTGCCGGTTGCCTGGCGTACCTCGGGTGGTTGTCCTGGCTCATGCTGCTCCTGGTGCTGGGCATCATGGTGATCGGCGCCGTGACGTTTCAATGGCAGGAACGCAAAGCCATCGCCTTCTTCACCCGCTCCCGCGAGACCAGCGATGCCTTGTTCCGGCATTTTCGCTCCATTATGAGCGGGATCAAGGAACTCAAGCTGCATCGCGGGCGACGACAAGCGTTTCTCACCACGCAATTACGGCCAACGGTCAAGGCCTATGAGCGGGACTTCGTCGCGGGCATGACGGTCTATTCCCTCGCATCCAGTTGGGGACTGTTTCTGTTTTATGCCGCCATCGGTATGGTGTTGTTCCTATGGCCCACGGGTCAAGCGATATCCCTGCAGACCATTGTCGGAGCGACCTTGGTGTTGCTCTACATGATGGGCCCCTTTTCGCAGATCGTCGAATGGCTGCCGGGAATCGGCCGGGCCAATGTGGCATTGAAGAAGATCGACGCCTTGGGTTTGTCCTTGTCCGCTGCAACGGTCAACGACGGAATTGAGGCGGATGGTCGGCATGGTACTTCGGCTGGCGTTCTGGACGTCCGCGGGTGGCATCGTCTCGATCTGGTCGGCCTCACGCATCACTACGCCCGGGAGGGAGAGGAACGGCCGTTCCGACTCGGTCCCATCGACCTGACCTTCAGACCCGGCGAAGTGACTTTCTTGATCGGCGGCAACGGCAGCGGCAAGACGACGCTCGCTCTGCTCCTGCTGGGACTCTATCCGCCGGATTCCGGACAGATTCTCCTCGATGGTGTCCCGATCGATGATTCGAATCGAGAGGCCTACCGGCAACTCTTTTCGACGGTGTTCTGCGATTTTCATCTGTTCGATTCTTTGCTCGGATTGGAACAGGAGAACCTCGACGGAGTCGCGCAGGTCTACCTGGAGCGGCTTCAATTGGAGTCGAAAGTCCAGATCGAGGACGGCCTGTTTTCGACGCAGGCCCTCTCGCAGGGCCAGCGCAAACGGCTCGCGCTCCTGACGGCCTATGTCGAGGACCGGCCATTTTACCTGTTCGATGAGTGGGCCGCCGACCAGGATCCGCTCTTCCGCAAAGTGTTCTACACGGAATTGCTGCCCGACCTGAAGGCGCGTGGCAAGTCGGTCTTGGTCATCACGCATGACGATCGCTATTTCTCATGGGCCGACCGCTGTATCCGGTTGGACCTGGGCCAGCTGGCCGAGACGCCGGATTCGGCGGAGGTAACGGGGCAGCAAGCATGGTCACCGCCATCCCGATCTCATGGGGCCGGCAGACCAAGAACGGATGATTCTTGTCGCGAGGAGGTGAGGTAATGTCGGTTCACGTCGATGAAGTATGGGATGCGCTCCCGGCCGGCTGTCTGTCGCCGAGAGACTTGTCTCACGACAATGCGTATCTGAAGCGCCAGGCGGCGCGGGAATCCAATGCCCGGAGTTATCCCCGCCGATTGCCCTTGGCCTTGAGCAAGGGGAAAGGCCTCTACGTACAAGACACCGATGGCCGCACCTACATCGACTGCCTGTCCTGCGCGGGGGCGTTAGCGCTGGGGCACAATCACCCGGTCGTCGTCAACGCGATTCACCGGATGTTGCGCGACGGCCTGCCGTTCCAAACACTGGACCTGACAACGCCCGTCAAGGACCGTTTTGTGAGCACGTTGTTTGATTCCCTGCCGGCTTCGTTTGCCGATGGGGCGAAGATCCAGTTTTGCGGCCCGTCCGGGGCGGATGCGGTCGAGGCTGCGATCAAGCTGGTCAAAATCGCGACGGGACGCCGCACAGTCCTGGCCTTTCAGGGCGCCTACCATGGCATGACGCATGGAACGCTGGGATTGACCGGCCACCTCGGCCCCAAGCAAGCCCTGAGCGGTTTGATGGCCAACGTACACTTTCTTCCGTTTCCGTATGACTATCGGTGCCCCTTTGGCGTAGGGGGCGAACAGGGTGCGCGGCTCGGTACAGCCTACATCGAGCGGCTCTTGGATGATCCCAACAGCGGGGTGGTCGAACCGGCGGCCATGATTCTCGAGGTGGTGCAGGGGGAAGGCGGCGTGATTCCTGCGGCATCCGGCTGGCTCCAGGAGATCCGGCGGATGACCAAGGCGCGGGGCATCCCATTAATCATTGACGAGGTCCAGACAGGTCTCGGTCGAACGGGCCGCCTGTTTGCGTTCGAACATGCCGGCATCGTGCCTGATGTCGTGGTGCTGTCCAAGGCCATCGGTGGCGGGCTGCCGCTGAGCGTCGTGGTGTATGGCCCCGAGTGGGATCAGTGGACTGCGGGAGCTCATGCCGGCACCTTCCGCGGCAATCAGCTCGCGATGGCCACAGGTCAGGCGACAATCGACTTTATCACGGCCGAAGGAATGGACGAACATGCAGCCCGCATGGGTGAGCGCCTCTCCGGCCTGCTGTGCCGGATCCAGCGCGACTCACGAAGCATCGGCGATGTGCGGGGGCGTGGATTGATGCTCGGCGTCGAAATCGTGGACCGGGATGAGCCCGGAGACCTGCCGAACGGCCACCCTTCCGCCCCTGCGCTCGCCGGAAAAATCCAGCATGAAGCTCTGCGTCGAGGCCTGATCCTCGAACTGGGCGGGCGCCATAACAGCGTCGTTCGTTTTCTGCCGCCGCTCATTGTGACGGAAGAGCAGATCGATACCATCGCAGCCCTCTTCGGAGAGGCCGTGAAAGCTGCGGAGCAACAGAGCGAGGCATGAAGATCCGACGCCTTTTCGGCCTGGTGGCAGGGGTTCTGGGCGCCGGCGTGGCCGCTGTATGGCTGCTGTGCTCCGCCTCCTTGCCGGTACGGGATGGAGCCTTGCCGTTTGCCGGATTGGAAAGTCCGGTATCCGTTGAGTTCGACGAATACGGCATCCCCACGATCACCGCCGGGTCCCGGCTCGATGCGTTTCGCGTGCTCGGGTATGTCATGGCGCAAGACCGGCTGTTTCAAATGGATTTGCTCAGGCGCACCAGTGCCGGACGATTGGCCGAGATTCTCGGCGAGCCGGCCGTGGAGATGGATGTGCGGCAGCGGCGGTTGGGTTTGTCGCATGTGGCGGAGGCGGTGCTGCGCAGGCTTCCTGAGGATCAGTCCTCCGTTCTGGCGGCCTACGCCGATGGGGTGAATACGTTCCTGGACCAGATGACGGTGCCGCCGTTCGAATGTCTTCTGCTGCGGTACCGGCCGGCGCGCTGGGAGCTGACCGACAGCCTGCTCGTCGTGTTGGCGATGTTTCAAATGTTGAACGGGTCCGAAGACGACGAACGGATGCGCACGGTGATGATGGCCACGTTGCCGGCGGACGTGACCGCGTTTCTCCTTCCCTCACTCGACATGTATACGGCTCAAGTGCTGACGGGAGCGACGCGTCACCAGACTGCGACGCCTGTCCCGGTGCAGGCGTTGGCGGCATTGCGCCGGCCGGTGACGCCAAGCCGCTCATTGCAGATGTCCATGGTTCCCACTCGCAAGCGGGAGATCGGATCCAACGCATGGGTAGCCGGACGTGGAAAGACTGCGGATGGCCGCGCCATTCTGGCGAACGACATGCATCTGGACGTTGGCGTGCCCAACATCTGGTACCGGGTTCAGTTGCGCTACAAGGGGGTCGAGTGCGTCGGTGTCGTCGTGCCGGGCATTCCGGTCGTCATTGCCGGTTCCAATGGGTCTGTATCCTGGGGGCTGACGAACGTCGAAGGCGATTTTCTGGACCTTGTGCGCCTCGAGATCAATCGGAACAATCCACAGGAATACGCCACGCCGCAGGGGTGGGAGCGCTTTACGGTTCGAACAGAACACATCGCGGTCAAAGGCGCTGCCGGCCAAATGGTGGAGATCAAAGGCACGCGCTGGGGGCCGCTGACAGCGGAGCCTTTGATGGGACAAGCAGTGGCGCTCCATTGGACCGCCCTGGATCCCGAGGCAGTGGATCTCGGCTTATTGAGGATGGATCAGGCACGCTCGGTCTGGGAGGGCATCGCCGTCGCCACACGTGCCGGTGCTCCGCCGAGCAATGTTCTTCTGGCGGATGCCGAGGGACACATTGCCTGGACCTACATGGGCAAGATTCCCGTCCGCCGCGGGCTCGACGGATCGGTCAGCCTCTCATGGGCCGACGGACAGACCGGGTGGAACGGATACATTCCGCCTGATGAGCTCCCGCGCGCGGTCGATCCACCGTCGGGGTACCTTGTCAGCGCGAACCACCGTATGACGGATGAGAGCTATCCCCATGTGATCGGCCATGCGTTCGCCAATGGCTACCGGGCGTTCAGGATTACCGACCGGCTGAGCGCGTTGGACCGGATCCGCGAGCAGGACCTCTTGGCCCTGCAATTGGATTCCACGACGCAGCTGTATGACTTTTATCGCGACCTTGTCCTGAACCTGCTCAGTGACGCCGACATGGCTCGGCATCCGGACCTGGCTGGAATCCGCGAGGCTGTCGAAGCCTGGAACGGTCGCGCCGACAGCGAAAGTCGAGGATTCGCCTTATTGGTGGCCTATCGTCGCAGCCTGGCCGCCTCGGTCTTCGCTCCGTTTCTGCAAGACTGCCTGGAGAAAGATCGCGCATTTATCTTTGACGGAGACCTGGATACCCCGCTCAGAAGTCTCCTTTCACAGCAGGCACCCGAGACGCTTCCCGATCCGGCGAGGTTTGCCGATTGGAAGGCATTTCTACTTCAGGAATTGGAGGAGACGGTCACGGGGATAAAAATGAAGTACGCCGTATCACGGGTTGATGATCTGACGTGGGGACGGGTGAACCGCGTCCGCATGGCCCATCCGCTGGGTGACGCTCTCCCGGTCATAGGGCGGTGGCTGAACATGCCTGATGACGCGGTTTCCGGTTGCGGTCCCTGCGTGCGAGTCTCCAACGGCACCCTGACCGCCAGCGAACGGATGGTGGTCTCGCCCGCGCATCATACGGATGCGCTGTTTCACATGCCGGGCGGGCAGTCCGGACACCCCCTCTCACCGCATTACCGTGATCAGCAGCGCAACTGGAGTCAGGGGCTGTCTAACCGGCCTGCTCCCGGCCAAACCGGTTCACACGCTCACGTTCACGCCTGAGGGCGGTGCAGTTCGATTGTAGCGTCGAGTTCATTCACAACAGCAAGGAGGCGTCATGGGACAGGACGAACAGGAAGACACCACGATCTACAAGGTGGTGGTGAATCATGAAGAACAGTATTCGATCTGGCCTTCCTACCGCGAAAACCCGCTGGGATGGAAAGATGCCGGCAAGACCGGGCTCAAGGAAGAATGCCTCAATTACATCAAAGAGGTCTGGACGGATATGCGACCGTTGAGTCTGCGCAAGTGGATGGCGGAGCAGTCGCAGGAGGCCGGTAGCAAGGCGGCATCATGCTGACCACGGCCGATCGGCGCCCATGGTTGGTGACGTGCCGGCCTGGGACTGGTCTTCGCCTCATTGGCTTTTCCTATGCCGGAGGCGGTCCGTCTCTCTTCCGCACCTGGAACGGCGATCTGTTACACGACATCGAGCTCTGCGCGGTCCACCTGCCGGGCCGGGAGTCTCGCATGAATGAGCCGCCGGTCGGAGACCTGCGTCGCGTGGTGACGGAGTTGGCTGAAGCGATCGAGCCAGGCTGTGATCGGCCCGTGGCGTTGTTCGGCCATAGCATCGGCGGATTGCTGGCATTCGAGTGTGCGCGTGAACTGCGCCGTCGATCCGGCATCAATCTTGTCCACTTGTTCGTATCCGGCTGTCCCGCGCCACAACTGCGTGACCAGGAGCGTCTGTGCGATCTTCCGGACGGAGACTTCCTGGAGCGGATGCGGCGATTCAACGGGACGCCCCGCGAAATCCTCGAGCACGCCGAACTGATGGAATTGATGTTGCCGACGCTCCGGGCCGACTTTTCGCTGCGGGATACGTATATCCATGAGGACGAACCGCCGTTGAACTGCCCGATCTCCGCGTTCGGCGGTATGGCGGACGATGCGGTGAGGACGGAGCAACTCGAGCACTGGCGCTCCCACACGGCTGCGGGATTCCAGCTGTGGCTCTTTCAAGGCGATCACTTTTTTATCCGGACCGCCCAATCGGTCGTCGTGGAGGCCGTGGCGTCCATCCTGCAGCCTCACTTGCAGATGCGGCGCTGACGGCGATGGCGCGGTCTTGTTGGCTCAACTCGAAGCGGAGGAACGGCATGAACTATGAGAAAGGGACGTCCTGCTTGCCCCTGAACGGTGTGACCAGCAGCGAGCATGAACCGGAAAGCCTGACGGCCTCGCCGCTCACGTCAGAGGGACACCTGCCCTATGTGGTGAGTCCTCTGGACCAGCGGCCCTTACACGACTACTTCGCCGCCGCCCGTCACTATGCGGAGTCGTTGTTGCCGACTTGCGGAGGCCTCCTGTTTCGCGGCTTACCGATCAGGACGGCAGGCGATTTCGAATCGTTCATCGGCGCGTTCACGTCATCCCTGGTGTCGTATGAATTCGGGTCCACCCCTCGTTCGCAGGTACAGCGGCAGGTTTATACCTCGACCGAGTATCCGCCGCACCAACACATTCCGCTGCACAACGAACAGGCCTACACACGCGAGTGGCCCATGAAGATCTGGTTTTATTGCGGGCAGCCGGCCGAGGAGGGTGGCTACACCCCGATTGCCGACAGCCGGGAGGTCTATCGGCGCATTCCCGCTCGCGTCCGAACACGCTTTGTCCAACAGCACGTCATGTACATCCGCAACTACGGGAACGGTTTGGACGTGGCCTGGCAGAAGGTGTTCAACACGCAGGATCCCGCCGTCGTGGAACGCTATTGCCGCGCCCACGGGATCGAGTACGAGTGGAAAGAGGACGGGGAGCTGCGCACCAGGCAAGTCGCCCAAGCCACGGCAGTCCATCCTCGAACCGGGGAGACGGTCTGGTTCAATCAAGCCCATCTGTTCCACGTCTCGAATCTGGAGCCTGCGCTGCGCGAAACCCTGTTGGAAGCCGTCTCCGAGGAAGACCTTCCCCGAAACGCCTGTTACGGGGACGGGAGCCCGATCGAGCCGGAATTCCTGGAGGACATTCGGGAAGTGTATCGAAGCCTCGCCGTGCAATTCGCCTGGCAACAGGGTGACGTGATGATGCTCGACAACATGTTGGCGGCCCACGGCCGCACGCCGTTTACCGGGCGTCGGCAGATACTGGTGGCGATGGCGGAACCGCGGGGAGCCGCGCCTCTATGCTGAAACCCTACGATCAGGCGCAGGACGTCCGGGCTGAGGAGCCGGCTCAGGAAACGGAACAATACCTGTTTCCCATGAGTTTCGGGCAACGGCGGCTGTGGTTTCTCTCCCAGCTGGAACCAGAGAGTGCCTCGTACAACACGGCGATTGCCGTTCGCATGAAGGGAGAGCTGGACGCTCGGATCCTCCTGGATTGCTTCAACCGCATTGTGGAACGGCACGAAATCCTGCGCACCACCTTTGCCACCGATAACGGCGAGCCTGTTCAGATCATTGCCGCCTCCGGACAGGTGACCGTGGAAACCGGCGTGGTGGACAACCGGCCGGAGGCCCTCCGCCGGGCCACGTCGGAGGAAGCACAACGGCCCTTCGACTTGCAACGGGGGCCGCTGCTTCGACTGCGCCTGTTCGAGGTCGCTGACAGCGACCATCTCCTGGTCGTCACGTTGCACCATATCGTGTGCGATGGCTGGTCGGCCCAGATCCTTGCGCGGGAATTCGCGAAGCTCTACGCCGGGACGCTCACGGGGCGCGACGCCGCTTTGCCGCTCCTTCCGATCCAGTATGCCGACTATGCGGAATGGCAACGGGGCTGGCTACAAGGGGACGTGCTCGACAAGCAGCTTGGCTATTGGAAACGGCAACTCGCTGGGGAGTTGCCCATCCTGGAGTTGCCTTCCGACCGCCCGCGCGGAGCGGTGCACACCTCCTCTGGCAGCCGGTATGTCTTTGCGTCGCCGCGCTCCATCGCAACCGGACTCCGCGACCTGTGCCGTCGCTACAACGTGACCCTCTTCATGACCCTGTTGGCCGCATTCCAGACCTGGCTGATGCGCTATACGGGCATGGAGGACATTTGTGTCGGCACGCCCATCACCTGCCGAACCAAACGCGAGACCGAGGAACTCATCGGATTCTTCGCCAACACGCTGGTCCTGCGGACGGACCTCTCGCAGAACCCCACCTTTCCGCAGTTGCTGGAGCGCGTCCGGGAAGTCGTCATCGGCGGCCAGGAGCACCAGGAATTGCCGTTCGAAGAACTCGTCGATGCGCTGAAACCCGCGCGGGCGCTGAGCCACTCTCCCTTGTTCCAAGTGCTCTTCGTGCTCCAAACGGAGCTGACGGAGGCCATCTCTCTGCCCGGCTTGCAGATCGACATCACGGAAGTCGATGCCGCCGCGGCGAAATTCGACCTTTCTCTCGACATGGTCGAAACGGAAGCGGGCCTGGAGGGAGCCTTCGAGTACAACACCGACCTCTTCGAGGAGGCCACCGTCGCGCGCATGGCGCAGCATTTCCAAACCCTCCTGGCCGGTATCTGCGGGCAGCCGGAAGGCCGGCTGAACGAGTTTCCGTTGCTTTCTCCGGAGGAACAAGCCCGGGCGTTGATGATCGGACCGGAAACGGCGCCTCTCGTAAAGACGCAGGGTAACTTCGCTGATGCCTTCGAGGCCCAGGTGGTCCGTAGCCCCCAGGCCGTCGCCGTCGAATGCGCAGGATCGAGACGGACCTATGCGGAGCTGAACGCGGAGGCGGACGGGATCGCGCGCGCGTTGGTCGCTGCCGGCGCCGGGCCGGACCACATCGTGGCTCTGTTGCTCGACCGGGGGATTGCCTTTCTTACAGCCATTGTCGGCGTGATGAAGGCGGGCGCTGCCTATCTTCCGTTGGATCCCGCTCATCCGGCGGCTCGGTGGCGCGAGATGATTGAGACGAGCGGAGCCCGTGTCGTGATGTCGAACGACGCCTATCGCGATTCCGCGGTCACGGCCTGTCCGTCGGTGGCTTCGGGCAGGGTTGCCCTGCTCGCCATCAATGACGTCGGCAGCGACAAGGCGACCCCCACGCTTGGCCGCCGCGGCTCACCCGATCAGCTGGCCTACCTCATGTATACCTCCGGTTCGACCGGCACGCCGAAGGGCGCTATGGTCACCCAGCGGGGCCTGATGAATCACCTGTGGAGCAAGTGCGACTCGTTGGCTCTCGGACCGGACGACGTGGTGGCGCAGACGGCCTCCGCCTGTTTCGATATCTCCGTCTGGCAACATCTGGCCGCGCTGCTCTGCGGGGGACGGACGCTCATTGTCCTCGACGACGTCGCCCGTGATCCGTCACGGCTTCTGGATTATTTGGACCGCGCGGGAGTGACCGTAGCCCAGACAGTGCCGGTGCTGCTCAAGGGCATGCTCGACAGCGGGCAGGCCCCGGATCTTCAGCGGTTGCGGTGGCTCCTGCCCACGGGCGAAGCCTTGCCGCCGCAACTCTGCCGAGAGTGGCTCGGGCGGTATCCCCACGTCCCGCTCGTCAATGCCTATGGCCCGGCTGAATGTGCTGATGATGTCGCCACGGCCACGATCGCTGCTCCCCCGGCACCCGAAGAAGTCTGTATGCCGATCGGTCGTCCCATCCAGGGAGCACGACTCCTGGTGCTCGATCGTTGGTTGGCCCCGGTGCCGCAGGGTGTGGCCGGAGAATTGTGTGTCGGCGGGATTGGTGTGGGGCGGGGCTATGTCAATGATGCTGGGCGCACCGCGGCGTCCTTTGTTCCGGACCCCTTTGCATCGGAACCTGGTGCGCGTCTGTATCGGACCGGTGACCGCGTCCTCCTCCGCCGTGACGGCAACCTCGAATTCTTGGGGCGAATGGATCACCAGGTCAAGCTGCGGGGTGTACGGATCGAACCCGGGGAAATCGATGCGCGGTTGCGCACGGTCACCGGCATTCGTGACGCCGTCACGGTCTTGCGAGAGGACCGTCCCGGCCAGAAACGCTTGGTGGCCTATGTGGTGGCGGCGGCAGAACCTCCGCCTGCTCCGGAGGAGTGGCGCAGTTTCCTGCGACGGTTGCTGCCGGAAGCCATGATTCCTTCGCAATTCGTGCTCTTGGATGCCCTGCCGCGCACGGCGAACGGCAAGGTGGATCGGGGCTCGTTGCCGGTCCCGTCGGATGAGGGCACGGCAGGCTATGTCGCACCCCGAGAGGGAGTTGAAGCGGAGATCGCCCGAGTCTGGGCTGACGTCCTGCAGCGAGAACGGATCGGCATGCACGATAATTTTTTCGAGCTTGGAGGCGACTCGATTGCCAGCCTGCAGGTGGTCACCCTTGCCAGGCAAGCGGGTTTGCCTCTCACCCCAAGGCATATGTTTCAACACCAAACCGTCGCGTCACTTGCCGCCGCCTTAGCGGACCCGCAAGCTACCAGCCTGCACAGCAGGGCAATCGATCTTTCCGCGCAGCTGCTCGATGAGGACTCGTACGCCAAGGCCAAGGCCGCTTGCCCCGCCCTCGAGGATGTATATCCGCTCAGTCCGCTGCAACAGGGCTTGCTGTTTCACAGTCTCTATGCTCCGGCATCGGGTGTCTACATCGAGCAGATGAGCTGGCGCCTGCAGGGCGCGTTGCAGCTGCGGCAGTTCCGTGAGGCCTGGCAACGGATCGTGGGTCGGCATCCGGTATTGCGGACGAGATTCCTCTGGCGGGACACATCGTCGCCCATCCAAATCGTGCTCCCCTCTGCGGAATTGCCTTGGACGGAGTTGGACTGGCGGGACCGTTTACCGGCCGAACAGGACAGTCGCTTCAGCCAATTGCTGGAAGATGACCGGCGGACGGATTTTGATCTTGAACGGCCGCCGCTGATGCGCCTCACGGTGATTCGCCTGGCCCCGGAGACCTATGCCGTCTTGTGGACCCATCATCACATCCTGATGGATGGATGGTGTCTGCCGATACTGCTGCGGGAAGTCTTACATGCGTACGAGCTGCTGGGACGAGGCGAGCAGGCGCCGATCACGCCGGTCGTGCCGTATCGACACCATATCGCCAGGCTGCTCGCGCAAGACCACACCGAGGCTGAGCGCTTTTGGCGCGCGGCGTTGAAGGGCATGACGCAGCCGACCGCGTTGGGGGAAGAAGTTTCCACGGAGGGCGCCGACATGGCCTCCTCATTCGGAACCGCCACGCTCACACTCACGCCTGGCGCCAGTGCCCGGCTGCTCGCCTTCGCACAGAGGCATCGCGTGACGCTCAATACCCTGGTGCAGGGAGCCTGGGCCATCCTGCTGAGCCGGTACAGCCGCGAATCGGAGGTCTTGTTCGGTACGACCGTTTCAGGCCGATCGTCCGACCTTCCCGGCATCGAGACGATGGTGGGACTCTTCATCAATACCCTCCCGCTGCGCGTCCGAGTGTCTCCCGAAGCGGTCCTCACTGAGTGGCTGCGAACACTGCTCGAGCGAAACGGCGAACTGCGGCAATTCGAGCAGACCCCGCTCGCGCAGATTCAAGGCTGGAGCGATGTGCCTCGCGGACAGCCCCTGTTTGAAAGCCTGGTCGTATTCGACAACCATCCCGCCGATGAACGATTGGAAGGGGACACTGGCCTCTCAGTTGGACAGGTCACCCTGTCCGGCCAGACCAATTATCCCCTGACCCTCAACGTGCTGCCTGGAGCAGCGCTCACGTTTTCCCTCTGGCATCAGCGGAGCCGGTTCCGCGATGAGACCGCACACCGGTTGGTCCAGCAACTCGAAACGCTAATCATGGCGATGGTCGAAAATCCCCATGCGCCTTTGAGCTCGCTGCCCTTGATGGGGGCGGAGGAGCGGGCGCAGGTGGTGCGGGGGTGGAACCAGACGGCGCGGGCGTATCCGACGGAGGCGGCGGTGCCGGCGCTGATCGAGGCGCAGGCGGCGCGGACCCCGGACGCCGTCGCCGTGCGGGCGGGCGCGACCACCCGGACCTATGCCGCGCTGATGCGGGAGGCCTGGCAGCTGGCCCATACGCTCCGGGCGCGGGGGATCGGCCCGGAATCGCTGGTGGCCGTGTCGCTCGACCGGTCCGTCGAGCTGGTCGTGGCGTTGCTCGGCACCTGGTACGCCGGGGCGGCCTTCGTGCCGCTCGATCCCACGTATCCCGTCGAGCGGCGGCGCTATATGCTCGACGACAGCGCGGCGGCGCTGCTCCTGACCGATGCGGGCCAGGCGGCGCGCCTGGCCCATCGGGGGCCCACGCTCTGTCTGGATCAGGACCGGGCCGCGCTGGCGACGGCTCCAGCAACGCCGGTGCGGCCAGCGACGGCGGACGCCCAGCTTGCCTACGTGCTCTATACCTCCGGGTCCACCGGCCGGCCGAAGGGGCCGGCAACACCCACGCGGGGTTGCGCAACCGGCTCCAGTGGATGCAAGAGGCGTATCAGCTGACACCGGCCGACCGCGTGCTGCAGAAGACTCCGATCAGCTTTGACGTGTCCGTCTGGGAATTCTTCTGGCCGCTGGTCGTCGGCGCGGAGCTGGTCATGGCCGAGCCGGGGGCGCAGAAAGACCCGGCCCGGCTCATCGCCCACATCCAGCAGGCGGGCATTACGACCCTGCATTTTGTGCCGCCCCTGCTGCAGGCCTTCGTCAACCAGCCCGGCGTCGCGGCCTGCCGGAGCCTCCGGCAGATTCTCTGTAGCGGCGAAGCCCTGCCGACGACCCTGCCGCCGCGCGTGCAGGCACTCCTGCCGGGGGTGGCCCTGCATAATTTGTATGGCCCGACCGAAGCGGCCATCGATGTCACCGCCTGGACCTGTCCGACACCGCCGGCGCCCACGGTGCCGATCGGGCGGCCCATCGCCAATCTGCAGTGCTACGTGCTGGATCCGCAGGGCGAGCCGGTGCCGGTCGGCGTGCCGGGCGAGTGCTACCTCGGCGGGATCGGCGTGGGGCGGGGCTACCATCGCCGCGCGGCGCTGACCGCCGAGCGGTTCGTGCCGGATCCCTTCAGTGCCCAGCCCGGGCAGCGGCTCTATCGCACCGGCGATCTGGTGCGCTACCGGCCGGATGGCGCCCTGGAGTACCTCGGGCGGTTGGATCAGCAGGTGAAGATTCGGGGCGTGCGGATCGAGCTGGGCGAAGTGGAAGCGGCGTTGCGCCAGCAGCCGGGGATCCGGGAGGCCGTGGTGGTGGCCCGGCGCGAGGGGGCGGCCGGGGCCCGGCTCATCGGGTATGTGACGACCGAGGCGGGGCTCGCGGGGGACATGCCCGCGCTCAAGCAGGCGCTCGCCCAGACGCTGCCGGAGTATCTCGTGCCGGCGGCCCTCGTGCGGCTGGACCAGCTGCCGCTCAGCCCGAACGGGAAGGTGAATCGCCAGGCCTTGCCGGCCCCGGACTGGGAGACGCAGCGCACGACGGCCTATGCCGCGCCGGCCACGGACACCGAGCAACGGCTGGCCGCCATCTGGGCCCAGGTGCTCGGCCTGGCCCAGGTCGGCCGCCAGGACAACTTCTTCGAACTCGGCGGCGACTCGATCACGAGTCTCCAAGTGCTCGCCAGGGCCCATCGCGAAGGCCTTACGCTCACTCCCAAACAACTTTTCGAGAACCCGACCGTCGCCTTGGCGGCGGCGGTCGCCGTGACCGGGAGCGTTGACGCGGTCCCGCCGGCGGCCGATGAGCGAGAGCCCGGACGAATCGTGGACGTGGAGTTGAGCGACGAAGAGATGGAACACCTCTTGAAGGAGCTTGGATAGGGATGCAAGTCAACAGCGTCGAACAGCGAACGGGCGATGGGGCGGCCGGCAGGGGACTCACGAACATCGAGGCGGTGTATCCGCTCTCTCCCATGCAGGAGGGCATGCTGTTCCATACGCTGATGAACCCCGGCACCGGCATTTATCTGATGCAGAACCGGTACTGCGTGGAAGGGGATTTGGATCCGGCGGTGTTCCGCCGGGCCTGGGAACAGGTCATCGCCCGGCACTCGATCCTGCGCACGTCGTTTGTCTGGAAAAGTCAGAAGCGCCCCCTCCAAGCCGTCCACAAGAATGTCGAGGTGCCGTTGGACGTGATGGACTGGAGGGAGAAGGATCGTGCCACGCAGGCGGCGGATGTGGATGCGCTCTTGCAGCAAGAACTCGCCGGGGGTTTCGACTTCGCCAAAGCGCCTCTCATGCGCCTGCGGCTCATTCGCCTGAGCGACCGCAGGTACCAGTTCGTGCATAGTTTCCACCATATCCTGCTCGACGAATGGTGCATCTCTCCGTTGCTGATGGATTTCCTGGCCCACTATGAAGCCTGTGCCCAAGGGCGGGTGTGTCAGGCGGAGAAGCCGCGGCCCTATCGGGACTATATCGCCTGGCTGCAGCAGCGGGATCTGGCTGCAGCCAACAGGTTTTGGCGCGAGTATCTGCAGGGATTCTCCACTCCCACTCCGCTTGCCTACGACCGACCCCCGGAAGGACTGGCCGACCAAAATGACGACGCGGCGGATCATTGCGTGCACCTCAGCGCGGATCTCACGGCGCGGCTCACGGCCCTGGCACAGCAACATCGCGTCACGGCGAACACCTTCGTACAGGGAGCCTGGGCCCTCCTTCTCGCGAGGTACAGCGGTGAGCAGGACGTGTTATTCGGCGTGACCGTGGCCGGGCGACCGACCCAGCTCGTCGGGGTGGAATCGGTGCTGGGCCTCTTCATCAATACCTTGCCATTGCGTGTGACGGTCTCGCCGGATCGTCCGGTCCTCGCCTGGCTGAAGGATTTGTTAGCGGAGAACGTTCGCCTTCGCGAATATGAATATACCCCCCTGATTCACATTCAACGCTCGAGCGAGATCTCGCGCGGGGAAGCCCTGTTTCACAGCCTGTTCGTCTTCGAGAACGCGCCGGTTGATCCGGCGCTCTGCGAGGGACGCATCATGTTCCGCGCGGAGGAGGAACAGTATCGGGTCCACACGAACTATCCCATGACTGTCATGGGCTGGCCGGGCAAGGAACTGGGGCTCAAGCTGTCCTATGACCGGCGTCTGTTCGATGCGGAAACCGTGCTCCGGATGATCGGGCATTTGAAGACCCTGTTGGAGGGCCTCATCACGCGCCCGGATGCCCGCCTCGGCGACCTGCCCATGCTGGACCGGACAGAACGCGCGCAACTCTTGTCGTATGGAGCCGGGGAGGCGGACAAGGCAGGGGAGGCCCGCTGCTTCGCCTCTCGATTCGAAGCGGAGGTGCGGCGATCCCCGGGGGCCGTGGCGGTCTGCTGTGGCGACCAGTCGCTGACGTATGACACGTTGAATCGTCGAGCCAATCGTCTGGCTCACCGGCTACGCGCGGAAGGAGTTGGTCCGGATGCGATCGTCGCCGTCCTGGATGAACGCGGCCCCGACCTGCTGACAATGATCGTCGGGTGTTTCAAGGCCGGCGGCGCGTATTTGCCGCTCGACCCGAACCATCCAGTTGCCCGTGTAGCCCGTCTGCTGGAACTGAGCCGAGTCCCCGCCGTCGTCACGTCGTTTCGATTGAAGCCTCCTCTCGATCAGGCCCTGTCGGCCATGCCGCCACAAGGACGACCAGTGGTCGTGGTGCTGGATGATCTGCTCTCGGCACAGGGGAGCGACGAGGATCTGCCGCTCCAGTCACGACCGGACCAGCTGGCCTACGTCATCTACACATCGGGCTCGACCGGCGTGCCGAAGGGGGCCATGGTGACGATGGGAGGTATGCTGAACAACATCGAAAGCAAGCTGAGTGTCTTAGAGATCGGGCCCAAGGATGTCATCGCGCAGACGGCCTCGCAATGTTTCGATATTTCGGTCTGGCAATTCTTGACCGCATTGCTGTGCGGCGCGACCACGCATATCGTGACCGATGAGGTGGTCCGCGAACCGTCACGACTGCTGACGCGCTTGGA
Organism: Nitrospira sp.; assembly: GCA_049840695.1. Taxonomy (GTDB): domain Bacteria; phylum Nitrospirota; class Nitrospiria; order Nitrospirales; family Nitrospiraceae; genus Nitrospira_A. The sequence goes on along the minus strand of JASGJV010000027.1, from coordinate 154,834 downwards.
GACCGCCGGGATGACCATCTACGAGGCGGTGCCTCCCGTGCTGCAGGCATTGCTCGACGCAGAGGATTCCTCGGACGCGGCACCGGGCCTTGCCGCTCTGCGCTGGGTCTTGCCAACGGGAGAGGCGCTGCCGCCGGCCCTCTGCCGCCGTTGGTTCGAGCGGCATCCGGACATTCCCCTCATGAACGCCTACGGGCCGGCCGAATGTGCCGACGATGTGGCTGTCCATCCCCTGATGGCCGCACCGGCCGAGGACACCGTCCGTATGCCCATCGGTCGTGCGATTCAACATGTGCGCCTCTATATCGTCAACAGATGGCTGGAGCCGGTTCCGGTCGGCGTCTCTGGCGAGCTCTGTGTCAGCGGAATCGGTGTCGGCCGCGGCTACTTGAAGGATCCGTGCCGCACGGCGCATGTCTTTATGCCCGATCCTTTTGCCACCGACCCGGGGACACGGCTGTATCGGACCGGCGATCTGGCCCGCTACCGGCCTGATGGCACCATTGAGTATGTGGGGCGGGCCGACCATCAGGTGAAGATCCGCGGGTTCCGGATCGAACTCGGTGAAATCGAAACGTGTCTCATCGGGCAGGAAGGGATCCGCGATGCCGCGGTCATCGTTCGAGAAGACCGTCCGGGGAACAAACGGCTGATTGCCTACGTCGTACCCCAGGAAGGCCGGACGATTGATGCGGAACGGGTGCGATCGGCCATTCAGGCACACCTTCCCGAGTATATGGTTCCTTCTGTGTTCCTCTCTCTCCAGTCGTTACCGCGCACCACGAACGGCAAGGTCAACCGGCGTGCGTTACCCGCTCCCGATCGTGATGATCTTGATGGAGCGTCCTACGTTGCGCCGCGTACCGTCACGGAAGAACTGCTCGCCGGTATCTGGGCAGACATCCTTGGGCTGGACCGGGTCGGCGTTCGAGAACATTTTTTTGAGTTGGGAGGTCATTCCCTGTTGGCCACCCAGGTCGTATCGCGCATCCGGAACGCGTTTCACATCGAGCTTCCACTAAGGGCTGCGTTCGAATGTCCCACCATTGCCGATCTGGCTGCGACGGTGGATCGGATTCGTGCGGAGGGCCACGGCCGCGGGGTTCCTCCGTTGACGGCCTCGCCTCGCGAGGGACCGGCGCCCTTGTCCTTTGCTCAGCAACGCCTCTGGTTTCTGGCGCAACTGGAGCCGGACAGTTGGCTGTACAACCTCTCGTTCGGGCTTCGGCTCCGGGGCCCGCTCGATGTGGACGCGTTGCGCTCGAGTTTCGAGATCGTGGCAGCCCGTCACGATCAACTACGTATGTGGATCCTGCGCGACGAAGGACACCCGGTGCAGGTGATCCTTGATGCTCCGGCCGTGCCGTTTACCAGGCAGGTGGCCGAACCGGGAACCGGCGTGCCGTTGAACGAATACGTCTCGGCATTGGCCAGCGAGGAGGCCCGTCGGCCGTTTGCCCTGGAAGGGGGTCTCCTGTGGCGTGCCACGCTGGTGCAACTCGCAGAGCAGGATCATCTCCTGCTGGTCACGTTGCACCATGCCATCGCAGATGGCTGGTCGTTGAATGTGCTGTTGGTCGATATGGTGTCGGCCTACTGCGCGTTCCGTGCAGGGCAACCCGTACCCCTGCCGGCTTTGACGGTGCGGTACGCCGACTTTGCCCGATGGCAGCGTGAATGGATGACGGGCGACGTGTTGGAACGCGAATTGGATTATTGGAAACGGATGCTCACCGGTGCGCCATCGATGCTGAGTCTACAGCCGGACCATTCCCGTCCCACTGTGCAAACGTTCCGTGGCGCGCGGCACAATTTCACGGTCGCGCCGGAGCTTTCCACTGCGTTGCAGACGCTTTGCCGTCGGCAGGGTGTCACATTGTTCATGACTCTCCTCGCCGGGTTTCAAGTCCTGCTGCATCGTTACAGCGGTGAGACGGATCTGGCGATCGGCACCCCGATTGCGAACCGTACCAGCCTGGAGACCGAAGAACTCATCGGCTTCTTCGTCAACACCCTGGTGCTCAGGACAGACTTGAGCGGCAACCCGCGGTTCGTCGACCTCCTCGAACGGGTGCGAGACGTGGTGTTGGGTGCGCAAAGCCATCAGGACGTGCCGTTCGAACAGGTGGTCGATGCACTCAGCCCCGCCCGGGATTTGAGTCATCCCCCGCTCTTTCAAGTGATGTTTGCACTCCAGACCCTGGGACGGCAGCCGATAGAGATTCCGGACGTGACCGTCGAGCCGGTGGAGGTCGATCCCGGCACCGCGAAATTCGACCTGTCCCTGGAAATGACGCAAGCCCCGGAGGGGCTCACCGGCTTCTTCGAATTCAACCGTGATCTGTTCGAACCAGCCACGATCGAGCGCATGACGGATCACTTCCTGACGCTCCTCGAACACATTGCCACCGGCCCGCAACAAACGATCGCAGCCCTGCCCCTGATGGGGACGGAGGAGCGGGCGCAGGTGGTGCGGGGGTGGAACCAGACGGCGCGGGCGTATCCGACGGAGGCGGCGGTGCCGGCGCTGATCGAGGCGCAGGCGGCGCGGACCCCGGACGCCGTCGCCGTGCGGGCGGGCGCGACCACCCGGACCTATGCCGCGCTGATGCGGGAGGCCTGGCAGCTGGCCCATACGCTCCGGGCGCGGGGGATCGGCCCGGAATCGCTGGTGGCCGTGTCGCTCGACCGGTCCGTCGAGCTGGTCGTGGCGTTGCTCGGCACCTGGTACGCCGGGGCGGCCTTCGTGCCGCTCGATCCCACGTATCCCGTCGAGCGGCGGCGCTATATGCTCGACGACAGCGCGGCGGCGCTGCTCCTGACCGATGCGGGCCAGGCGGCGCGCCTGGCCCATCGGGGGCCCACGCTCTGTCTGGATCAGGACCGGGCCGCGCTGGCGACGGCTCCAGCAACGCCGGTGCGGCCAGCGACGGCGGACGCCCAGCTTGCCTACGTGCTCTATACCTCCGGGTCCACCGGCCGGCCGAAAGGGGCCGGCAACACCCACGCGGGGTTGCGCAACCGGCTCCAGTGGATGCAAGAGGCGTATCAGCTGACACCGGCCGACCGCGTGCTGCAGAAGACCCCGATCAGCTTTGACGTGTCCGTCTGGGAATTCTTCTGGCCGCTGGTCGTCGGCGCGGAGCTGGTCATGGCCGAGCCGGGGGCGCAGAAAGACCCGGCCCGGCTCATCGCCCACATCCAGCAGGCGGGCATTACGACCCTGCATTTTGTGCCGCCCCTGCTGCAGGCCTTCGTCGACCAGCCCGGCGTCGCGGCCTGCCGGAGCCTCCGGCAGATTCTCTGTAGCGGCGAAGCCCTGCCGGCGACCCTGCCGCCGCGCGTGCAGGCGCTCCTGCCGGGGGTGGCCCTGCATAATTTGTATGGCCCGACCGAAGCGGCCATCGATGTCACCGCCTGGACCTGTCCGACACCGCCGGCGCCCACGGTGCCGATCGGGCGGCCCATCGCCAATCTGCAGTGCTACGTGCTGGATCCGCAGGGTGAGCCGGTGCCGGTCGGCGTGCCGGGCGAGTGCTACCTCGGCGGGATCGGCGTGGGGCGGGGCTACCATCGCCGCGCGGCGCTGACCGCCGAGCGGTTCGTGCCGGATCCCTTCAGTGCCCAGCCCGGGCAGCGGCTCTATCGCACCGGCGATCTGGTGCGCTACCGGCCGGATGGCGCCCTGGAGTACCTCGGGCGGTTGGATCAGCAGGTGAAGATTCGGGGCGTGCGGATCGAGCTGGGCGAAGTGGAAGCGGCGTTGCGCCAGCAGCCGGGGATCCGGGAGGCCGTGGTGGTGGCCCGGCGCGAGGGGGCGGCCGGGGCCCGGCTCATCGGGTATGTGACGACCGAGGCGGGGCTCGCGGGGGACATGCCCGCGCTCAAGCAGGCGCTCGCCCAGACGCTGCCGGAGTATCTCGTGCCGGCGGCCCTCGTGCGGCTGGACCAGCTGCCGCTCAGCCCGAACGGGAAGGTCAATCGCCAGGCCTTGCCGGCCCCGGACTGGGAGACGCAGCGCACGACGGCCTATGCCGCGCCGGCCACGGACACCGAGCAACGGCTGGCCGCCATCTGGGCCCAGGTGCTCGGCCTGGCCCAGGTCGGCCGCCAGGACAACTTCTTCGAACTCGGCGGCGACTCGATCCTCGGACTTCAAGTCATTGCACAGGCCAAAGCGATCGGGCTTGCACTGACGCCCCGGCAGTTGTTTCAACAGCAAACGATCGAGGCGCTCGCGGCAGCCGCGCAGCTGGACGTGGACACGTCATCGGTCATTCAAGCTGATCAGGGCACGGTATCGGGAAGATTCCTCATGACCCCGGCTCAACGGTGGTGGTTCGAGCAACGATTGCCTGAGCCGCATCACTGGAACCAGTCAGTCATGGTCACGATGTCCGAATCTCCCGACCCTGTCAGGCTGGCGCGTGCAATCCGATGGCTGCTCGAGCAGCATGACGGTTTGCGTGGCCGATTCGATCTGACCAATGCATCGACCGCACGGATCGAATCAGCCGTGTCGTCTGACGAGGCGTTTGTCGTGATCGAGCTCGGTCATCTCGCGGACGGGGAGCTGCAGGCCGCCATGACGCGCGAGGCCGAGCGGTACCAGCGCAGTCTCGATGTGGAATGCGGGCCGCTGTTCCGGGCGCTGCTGTTCGATCGGGGACCAGGGCGACGCGCCAGCCTGCTGTTCATCGCCCACCATCTCGTGGTGGACGGAGTGTCGTGGCGCGTCCTCTTGGAGGACCTTCAGCGGATGTATCTGCTGGAGGGCGGCGCCTCGATTACTGCCTGGCCCAAAACGACGTCCATCAACCAGTGGACGGAGGCCGCACAGGCCCTGGCCGATTCCGAAACCCTTCTCGGTGAAGTGGCATTCTGGGAGAAACAGACTTCGTCACTCGAGCCGGGATTCCCGCTTGATGATCCGGATGGAGATCGGACCGAAGGGTCGGCAGAGACGTGTGTGGTGACGCTCACGCGAGAGGAAACCGGCGCGCTGTTGCGAGAGGCTCACACGGCCTACCGCACACAGGTCAGCGACCTCCTGCTGGCGGCCTTGGCCCAAACCTTCCACCGGTGGACAGGGCGCGATCATCTGCTGGTCGACTTGGAAGGCCATGGCCGGGAGCCATTCGTGCCCGGGACCGATCTGTCGCGCACGGTCGGGTGGTTCACCAGCATCTATCCGCTTCTCTTGCGATTGCCGGATGGGCCGATCAGCGACATTGTGAAGGGCGTGAAGGAGCAACTCCGAGCCGTCCCTTCGGGCGGAGTCAGCTACGGCCTGCTGCGATATGTGTCCGCGCGCTCCGAGGCCGAGCGCCTGAGACATCAATCCATTCCGCACGTCTGCTTCAATTACCTGGGACAACTCGACCGCGGAACACCGGACCACACGATGTTTGAGTTGGCCACCGGGCCGACGGGTGGGGAGCACGGGGCGTCAAACGTCATGAGATATGAGTTCAACATCAACGCGGACATCGCGGACGGATGCCTCACCGTGAGCTGGACCTACAGCCGTGCCCGAATCGTTCAGGCGACGATGGATCAGCTCGCCGCGTTGTATCGTCGCACCCTTTGCGAGCTGATCGCCCATTGTTGTTCGCCGGAGGCAGGGGGCTATACCCCGTCCGATTTCCCGGACGTGGACCTCAATCAGGATGCCCTCGACGGTATTCTGCAGTCTATGGAGCGGAGCCATGTCCGATAAGCAACAGATCGAAGCCATGTACTACTTGTCCCCGCTTCAGCAGGGGCTTCTTTTTCATCGCCTGGCCGACCAAGCGGCCGATCCATACTTGTATCAGTATGCGTACCGCCTCCAAGGACAACTGCGGCTCGATGCCTTCGAACGAGCATGGCAATTGGCCGTGGACCGCCATGCCGTGCTGCGGACGGCGTTTGTGTGGGAAGGGGTGGAGAAGCCGCTGCAAGTCGTCCGCCGGCAGGTGCGGCTTCCGATCGAGCGACATGATTGGCGCGCTGTTCCGGAGGAAGAGCAACGGCAGCGGTTTACACGCCTGCTCCAGCAGGATCGTGCCGCCGGTCTCGATCTGCTGCAGCCACCCCTGATGCGTCTCCATGTGATCCGCAAAGGCGAGGACGAATGGGTGTTAGTCAATACCCATCACCATATCCTTCTGGATGGATGGAGCATGGCCATCGTACTGCGCGACGTGCTGGGGGCTTACGAAACGCTTGTCAAGGGGCAGGCACCGGCATGCAAGCCCTCCCGTCCCTATCGCGACTACATTTCGTGGGTTACCCGCCAGGACATGAAGCAGGCGGAAACGTACTGGCGTCACGAATTGACGGGATTCGCGCGGCCCACCTCCATACCCATCGAAGCTCCGTCTGAAGAGACGCCCCATGAGACGCCGCCGTTTGCCGAACAGTCGTTGCGGTTGTCATCGGCAGAAAGCGACGCCCTGCAGGCCTTCGCCAAACGAAGCAAAGTCACCCTCAACACAGTCCTGCAAGGCGCATGGGCCATGCTGTTGCACCGCTATAACGGAGCCAACGACGTGCTGTTCGGGGCGACCGTCTCCGGACGGACACCGGAACTGAGCGGCGGAGACGACATGGTGGGTCTCTTCATCAACAGCCTGCCGGTCCGCATCACGGTCCGACCGGATCAGAAGCTGGGGGACTGGCTGCGTCATGTGCAGGAGCACAATGCGACGTTGCGGCAATACGAATGGACGCCTCTCAGCGACATCCAACGGTGGTGCGATGTTCCCAATGGAACGGCACTGTTCGACAGCCTCATGGTCTTTGAAAGTTATCCCGAGGGTGAGGATGGCGGGAGCACCCTGTCGCTGGTCGTTGAACCGCTGGTGGCCTCATCCCAAGGCGCCTATACCCTGACGCAGGGACGCAACAACTATCCCCTGTCGCTTATGGTGGAACCGGACAGCGATTTGAGGGTCATCGTCTGTTACGCGCACCGGCGGTTTTCACATGCCGCAGTCACCCGGATGATCGGGCATTTGGGACAACTGCTGACAAGCATGGCGGAGGCGGCGGACGCACCGCTCGGCACGCTGGCCATGACCACGGCAGGGGAGCAACGGCAACTGGCGGAATGGAACGGGTCAACCTCAAGCGGCCAGCCGGTGGAGAGCTGCATTCATGACCTGATTGCGGCTCAGGCGGAAATCCACCCGGAGAGGCCCGCGGTCGTCACCAAGACCGAGCGGGTCACCTTTCGCGAGCTGAACCATCGGGCAAACCGGCTGGCCCGATATCTTCAGGCGCGGGGAATCGGATTGGAGTCCCGGGTCGGCCTGTGTCTCGACCGGTCCTTGGATCTGGTCATCGGGATCCTGGCCGTCCTCAAAGCCGGGGGCGCATACGTCCCTCTGGATCCAACGTATCCCCACGAGCGGCTCGCCGCGATGGTGGCCGACAGCCAGGCCCGCCTCATCATCAGCCGAAGCGATCAATCGAAAGCTCTCGCGCAGTGCACCGCGGAGCCCATCCTGTTGGACCGCCAAGCCGCGGCCATCGCGGATTGCGATGACCCGCCGCTCGCGGCGTCAGTGTCCCCCGCAACCTCGCCTATGTGATCTATACGTCCGGCTCCACCGGCCGCCCCAAGGGAGTGGCGGCCGAGCATCGTCAGGTGACGACCTATGTGAATGCGATCCTGCAACTGGCTCCGGTCGCGGCCGGAACGAACATGGCGGCCGTCTCGACGGTGGCCGCCGATCTCGGCAACACCGCGCTCTTCGGCGCGCTCTGCTCCGGGCGCACCCTCCATCTTCTGCCCATTGAAGACGGCTTCGATCCGGATGCGATGGCGACTGCCATGCATGATCGACAGGTCGAGGTACTTAAGATCGTCCCGAGCCACCTCAACGGTCTTCTGCACGCGACCCATCCGGAGCGTGTATTGCCGACCCGTTGCGTGATGCTCGGCGGCGAGGCCTTGCGCCAGGACCTGGTCCGGGAGGTTCAACGGCTCGCTCCGGCCTGCGCCATCGTCAACCACTATGGCCCCACCGAAACGACGATCGGCGTGTTGGCCCATGTGGTCGAGCCATCGGTGAACCAGTCTGGAACCAGCGTGCCGATCGGCCGTCCGTTCCCTTCCGTGCAGGCCCATGTACTGGACGGCGTCGGGTATCCGGCTCCAATCGGCGTACCGGGAGAACTGTATATCGGAGGAGCGCAGGTCACGCGCGGCTATCTCAATCGGCCGGAGGCGACGGCCGCGCGATTCGTCCCTGATCCCTTCAGTCGTCGACCCGGATCCAGGCTGTACCGTACAGGCGACCGGGCCGTGCGGCGGCCTGACGGCACGATCGAATTTCTGGGGCGTGTCGACCACCAGGTGAAGGTTCGCGGATTCCGCATTGAGCTCGGCGACATTGAGACGCAGTTGCGCAGGGAGCCCGGCGTGTCGGATGCGGTTGCCATCGTGCGCGCACACTCCGATGGTTCACAACAACTCATCGCCTATGTGACCGGTCCCTCCTCATTGGATGCGGAGGGCATACGAACCGGATTGGCCCGTCACCTGCCTGATTACATGGTACCGGCGGCCCTCCTGTGTCTCGAGTCTTTCCCTCTGACCGCCAACGGCAAGCTCGACCGGGCCGCCCTTCCGGATCCCGGTCTGCAGCAGACCGCTTCCTTGTCGCCTTACGTCGCGCCCCGCACGAAGGCGGAGGAGATTCTGGCCGGTATCTGGCAGCTCGTCCTGCAGGTCGAGCGCGTCGGCGTACACGATAATTTTTTTGCGCTGGGTGGCGATTCGATTCGCACATTGCAGGTGATCGCGCGCGCCAACCGCGCAGGTGTGAAACTGACGCCCAAACAATTGTTCGAGCACCAGACGATCGCGTCAGCGGCCGCCGTCGCTCAGGTGAAAGATGCTGCCTCGGACCAGCCGCTTGCGGTGATTGCAGACCCGCAAGCCGCGCATCGCCGCTCCGCTGAAGCCACTGAGCCGTTAACGCCGGCGGTTTCGACTGCAACTCCGGATCCGGCCCTGCCGGACTTCCCGCTCACAGACTTGGCACCACAGGATCTGTTGCACCATCGTCGGGACTGGGCTGCCATCGAGGATTGTTATCCCTTGTCGCCGATGCAGGAGGGCATGCTGTTTCATTCGTTGATGAACCCCGGTTCCGGCATCTATCTCATGCAGCAGTTTTACGCCTGGGAGGGAACGTTAGACCGGGAGGCCTTCGGTCGGGCTTGGCAATGCGTGATCGACCGGCATCCCATGCTTCGGACCTCGTTCATGTGGAAAGACCTGCCGGCTCCGCTTCAGGTCGTCCACCGGAATGTGAAGGCGGAAGACGTGATTCAGGATCTGGACTGGGGCGGAGTCAGCGACAGTGAGCAGCAGATTCGCATGGGTGAATCGCTGGAGCAGGAGCTGAAAGAGGGCCTGGCCTTCGATCGCGCCCCCCTGATGCGGATCCGCCTCGTCCGCCGAGGTCCCGACCGATACGCTATCGTACGGAGTTTTCACCATATCCTCACCGACGATTGGTGTTTCTCCCTGCTCATGATGGACTTTCTGACTCACTACGATTCCTTCCTGCAGGGTCGGACCCCGGACCTGCCAAAGCCTGCTCCATATCGCGACTACATTGCCTGGCTGCAACGGCAGGATCAGCCTGCCGCGGAACGGTTCTGGAAACAGGAATTGGCCGGCTTTTCTACGCCGACTCCGCTGGGAATTGAACGGCTCGACCCCGATGGTTCAGTCACCGGCTCCGCCGTGAGCGACGTGTTCATGGAACTGTCACCGGATATATCCGAGCGGCTGCGGACATTGGCGCAGCAGCACCACGTGACGCCAAACACGTTCCTGCAAGGGGCCTGGGCCATCCTGTTGTCGCGTTACAGCGGCGATGATCACGTCTTGTTCGGCGTCACGGTCGCAGGAAGACCGACCGACCTCCCGGGCGTTGAGGACATCGTGGGCCTCTTCATCAATACATTGCCACTTCGTGTCACCGTTCGTCCGGATGTCCCCGTCATGACATGGCTCCGGCATCTGCTATCGGAAAACTATCGCATCAGGCAGTACGAGTACGCGCCTTTGGTTCGCATTCAACAATGGAGCGACGTTCCTTCCGGGCAGGCACTCTTCCGCAGCCTGCTCGTCTTCGAAAACGCGCCGAAGGATGCGCGACTTGGAGAAGAACGGGATGACCGATCGCTGTCCTACGACCAGGATCGAGTGCACACCAACTATCCCATGACCGTTGTGGGGTATCCCGGTGAATCCATGGGCGTGCGCCTCTCCTATGACCGGCGTCTCTTCGAATCCACGGACGTGGCACGCATGGTGGGGCATCTCAGGCGGCTGCTCGAATCCATGGCGGCTTCGCCGGATCAGGCCATCCGCGATCTCCCCATGCTGGATGACCACGAGCGCACCAACCTGCTGACACGGTGGAGCCGGACGTGCGAGACCGATGATTCGATGGCCGAAGATTTCCCCAGGCTGTTCGAGGCACAGGTGCGGAGAACGCCCACCGCTGTGGCGGTGGAATATGGCGAGGTCCGTCTCACGTATGAGGTCCTCAATGGCGACGCCAATCGCGTGGCTCATGGGTTGCGCAAGCGGGGAGTGGGCGCCGATGACCTGGTGGCGTTGTTGGACGATCGAAGCCCGGAGCTCTTGTCGATGATTGTCGGAGTGCTGAAGGCGCAAGGGGCCTATTTGCCCTTGGATCCTCACCATCCCGCCGAGCGCCTGTCGGAAATCATCTCCTCCGCTCGCGTGAAGGTCCTCGTAGCTGGACCGCGCCATCTCGCCCTGGCGTCGGCCGTGGTGGGCATGGTGGAGACTGATGTGAGACCCGTGCTCCTCTCCGTGGAGGATTTGCATACAGACGGGGGAGCAGAACCGGACCTGCGCTCTGCGGACTCCAGCCGCTTGGCTTATGTCATATTCACCTCCGGGTCCACGGGAAGGCCTAAAGGGGCCATGGTGGCATCGCGGGGCATGATGAATCACCTGACCAGCAAAATCCCCACGCTGGGCCTGACGTCTACCGACCTGGTTGCCCAGACTGCCTCACAATGTTTCGATATCTCGGTCTGGCAATTCCTGACCCCGCTCCTCTGCGGTGCCCGCGTGCACATCATCCCCAACGATATCGTCCGTGATCCCCAGCGTCTGTTGGCCGAAGTCGCGGCGCGCCGCGTGTCGGTACTGCAACTCGTGCCGTCCTTGCTGCAGGGTCTCCTGGACGGTCCTTCGCTCCCGCTTCCGCACCTGCGCTGGTTGCTGCCCACGGGCGAGGCCTTGCCGCCTGCCTTTTGCCGGCGCTGGTTCGCTCGCTATCCGACCATTCCTCTGCTGAATGCCTACGGTCCGGCCGAATGCTCCAACGATGTGGCACTGGCGTGCATTCGCGAATCCCCCGCCGGCAATGAGACCAGCATGCCGATCGGCCGACCGATCACCGGCGTCCGATTATATGTGCTGGACCGCCATACAGACCCGATGCCGCCTGGGGTGGCCGGCGAACTCTGTGTCGGCGGAGTGGCGGTGGGCCGCGGCTATTTGCATGATCCGGCAAGAACCGCCGAAGTCTTTGTGCCGGACCCCTTTGGGGCGGAGCCCGGGAGCAGGCTCTATCGCACCGGTGATCTGGTTCGTCACCGGCCTGACGGCGTGCTGGAATTTGTGGGGCGACGGGATCACCAGGTCAAGCTGCGCGGCTTCCGTATCGAACTGGGGGAGATCGAAGCGCGGCTGGCTCAGCATCCCGACGTGGATCGCTGCGTGGTTGTCGTAGGCGAGTGGCAACCCGGACACAAGCAGTTGACGGCCTACGTCGCCACGGAGGCCGCATTACCTGCCGATCGATTGCGGGCCTTTCTGCGCCGCACGCTCCCGGACTATATGGTGCCGGCCACCTTTGTCTTTCTTCCGGCTTTACCGCTTACGGCAAACGGGAAGATCGATCGAAAGGCACTCCCCACGCCGGATGCGGACCGTGTGGCTGATGATTTCGAACCGCCGGCCACGCCCACGCAGGACCTTGTCGGGGGAATCTGGTCGGAAATCCTCGGCGTTGACCGGATCGGGAGGGGAGATCAGTTTTTTGAACTGGGCGGGCATTCACTTCTGGCCACACAGGTTATCTCCCGCGTGCGCGCCACCTTTCACGTCGAACTGCCATTACGAACCTTGTTCGATTATCCGACCGTGGAGGCGTTTGCCGCGGCCATCGATCGGGCGGTCTCCCAAGGCGACGAGGTTCACGTTCCTCCGCTGGTCCCGGCGCCGAAGACCGACGGGATGCCCTTGTCCTTCGCCCAACAGCGGCTCTGGTTCCTGACGCAAATGGATCCGGAGAGCGGCGCCTTTAATTTGCCGTTCGCCCTTCGTTTGGGAGGCATGCTCAAGCAGCGCGTACTCGAGCGCAGCTTTCTCGAACTGATCCGCCGGCATGAAACATTGCGCACGACCTTTCCTGCGGTCGATGGGGAGCCACGGCAGGCGATCGTCGAGGCGGATGACTTTTCGATCCCCGTCGAGGACCTGGCAGCCTTGTCCGAGTCCGACCGGACGGCCGCCATCCGCCGGTCTGCGGAATCACAAGCGCATCAGCCGTTTTATCTCGATCGTGAGGTGCCGATCCGCGCGCTCCTGCTCAGGGTCAATGCCGAGACCCACATCCTGCTGGTGACGATTCATCACATCGCGGCGGATGCCTGGTCTCTGGCCGTCGTCACGCATGAGATCGCTACCGTCTACAATGCCCTGGCGTCACAGAAAGCGGTATCCGCCGGTCAGCCGGATGCCGAGCCGTCGGCCATCCTCCCACCGCTGCCCATTCAATATCGCGACTTCGCCTTGTGGCAGCGGCAGTGGCTCCAGGGGGCTGTGCTGGAACGAGAGGTCGGCTATTGGAAGCAACGCCTCGGGTCTGCTCCTCCACAGCTGGCCCTGCACACGGATCATCCCCGTCCCGAGCAGCAGAGCTATCGCGGAGGGCGCATCACGTTCCATCTACCGGCGGAACTGCTCGAACCGCTACGGCGACTGAGCCGGCGTCAGGGTGTGACACTCTTTATGACGCTCCTTGCCGCATTCAAGGTGTTGTTGTCCCGGTTGGCAGGGCAGACGGACATCCTGGTCGGCACGGATGTCGCCAACCGCAACCGCGCTGAAACCGAGCAGCTGGTCGGATTTTTCGTGAATCTCCTCCCGCTGCGCACGGACCTCAGCGGCAACCCTTCGTTCGTGCAACTCTTGGCTCGCGTGCGGGACACGGCTTTAGGCGCGTACGCTCATCAAGATGTGCCCTTCGAGAAAATTGTCGATTCGCTCAAGTTGGAGCGAGACCTCGGACGCAACCCCTTGGTACAGGTGCTGTTCGTGCTCCAGAACGTACGGCCGCCGTCCTTGGAGTTGTCCGGCGTGAGCGTCGAGCCCATCGACTGTGAGCACGAAGTCTCGCGATTCGATGTCGGCCTCTTCATGGAAGAAACGGAAGATGGCTGCGCCGGCCTCTGGAAATTCAGCCGCGATCTGTTTGAGTTGGAGACGATTGAAGGATGGACGCAGCGATTCGTGCGGTTGTTGCGCCACATCGGCCAGTCGCCCGAGCGCGGGATCGAGACGTTGGAGATCGATGATACGGAGACACAGGAGGCGCAGAAAATGGATCAGCAGCAACGGAACGATCAGCGGCTTCGACGGCTTAAGGCCATCAAACCCAAACCCATCGCGTTGGGGCAGCGGACCCTGGTGAGCGGCCGGCCCCTTCTGGAAGGCCAGGCGATGCCGTGGGTCTATACTCCGGCGGTGGACGATGTCGATCTCGCCGGATGGGTGAAGGACCAACGTCCCCGGTTGCAGCGCGAACTGTTGCAGTATGGGGCCCTGCTGTTTCGGGGATTTCCGCTCAAGACCGTGGAGGATTTTGAATCCGTTGCGCAGGCTTTTTGCAGCGAGCTCTTCGGCGAATACGGCGATCTGCCCCGGGAAAAGAGCGGTCGCCATGTCTATGGCTCGACGCCCTATCCTCCGGACAAACCCATTCTGTTTCATAATGAAAGCTCTCACATGCACCGGTGGCCGCAGAAACAATTCTTTTTCTGCGTGCAGGCGGCAGAGGAAGGCGGCCAGACGCCGATTGTGGACGGGCGCCTGATGCTCAAGCGTCTTCGACCGGACTTGCGCGAGCGTCTGCGGACCAAACAGCTGATGTACGTCCGGAATTTTCACCCGAGCGTGGATGTCAGCTGGCAGGATTTCTTCCGCACGACCGACAGGGCGGCGGTAGAAACCATCTGCGCCGGCAGCGGCTTGGAATGGCAGTGGCTGGAGAAGGAAGGCTTGCGCACCAGGCAGCTCTGTCCCGCGATCATCGAGCATCCCGAAACGGGTGACGCGGTCTTCTTTAACCAGATCCAGCTCCATCACGTGTCCTGTTTGGAGCCGGCGGTACGCGAGTCATTGATCTCGATGCTCGGTGTCGACAGCCTGCCAAGAAATGTCTACTACGGTGACGGCACGCCGATCGAAGACGAGGTGGTTGACGAGATCGGGGGCCTGTATGAACGCACCGCCGTGCGGTTTCCCTGGCAGCAGGGAGATCTGATCATGTTGGACAACATGCTCGTGGCCCATGCCCGCGATCCTTTCGTCGGACCTCGCAAGATCGTGGTCGCGATGGGTGAGATGATCGCCCAGTCCGCCGTTCAGGCCGTTTCATCCTAGGAGAAGAGATGCAACAGGAGATCGAGGTTCAAGGGTTGCGACTTTCGCGGCAGCAGAAGCGGCTCTGGCTCTGGCAGCAACAGGGACACCCCTGGCAGGCGCGCGCCGTGCTCATGCTCGACGGATCCTTCGACAGTGAGGCGGTTCAGGAATCGCTTCGCCAGGTCATCGCCCGCCACGACAGTCTTCGTACAACCTTCTATCGTCAGGCTGGCACGAAGATGCCGTTTCAAGTCGTGAGTGAGGCTGCCGAATTCGAATGGCGCGCCTTCGATCTCCGTGAGCTGGTACACGACGTAGAAAAAGAACGGGCTGCTGAGGACGCGTTACACCGAGATGGCGACCTGAATTGGGAACGAGGCCCCCTCGTGCGAGCCACCTTCTGCCGCTGGACGGAGACCCGTAGCCGTGTGTTCCTCCATGTGCCGGCGATCTGTGCCGATACGAAATCCCTGTCGAATGTGGCGGACGGACTGGCGCGTTTGTTGACAGGAGAAGCTGAGTCCTCAGAGGACCCGGTTCAATACGGCCACTATTCAGAATGGCAGTATGAGTTGCTCGAGGGCGATGAAGCGTCACAGGGACGAGCCTGGTGGGCTCGCCGGCTGGTGACCAGCGAGCACCACATCGTGTTGCCGTTTGAGTGTGCGTCCTCTCCCGAATCCGCCGACGCCCCCGGCCGGACAAGCCGGCGCGAACTTTCCCGTTTCCACGCGGAGCGCTTGCACCAGGCAGCGGCTGCTGCGCAGGTGGCCGTCCCGGTCTTGCTCTGCGCATGCTTGATGGCGCTGCTCCATCGGATCACGGCGCGGCGTGACCTGGTCTGCTGGTGGCGATCCGAAGGGCGTCCCTATGAGGAATTGTCGGACGGCATCGGCCTCTACGAGCGCTGGCTGCCGCTCCACCTGGGGATCGAGGGAAATATGAAGCTCCGGGATGTCGTCGCACTGCTTTCGCGGGAACAGGGGCAAGCGGAGGACTGGCAACAGTACTATCCCGCGGAGCAGGCTGAGGATGAGTGGCAGACCATGAGGGAAGCGATCGGATTTGAGTACGGGCGCGGCGCACAGCCCTATAGGACGCCAGAGGGTGCCATCACCCTTGCCGGCACTCAATTGTGTACGGAACCGCTCAAGGTCCGGTTGTCCTGTCTCGAGGATGCGTCAGGTCTCGCACTGACCTGGTATGCGGACCGGCAACGAGTCCCGGTCGAGATGATGGAAGACCTGGCGGATCGCTATCTGGAAGTGCTCCGCCATTTGCCTCCCGACCTCGACCGCGCCATCGCTGATCTGGACATCGTAGGCAATCCGGAACGAATCAAATTGACCAGAGGGCTGAACCAGACGGCTCGACCCCTTGAGCCCCCGCTCTTGATGCACAGCATGATCGAGGCCCAGGCTCAACGAAGTCCCTCGGACACGGCCCTCGTCGCCGGCACACGCCGGTTGTCCTATGACGACCTGAACCGGCAGGCGAATCGTGTGGCGGAGGGGCTCCGACGGCGCGGCGTCGCAATCGGTGACCGAGTCGGCCTCTGCCTCGATCGTTCGGCCGATATGATCGTGGCGATGCTGGGCGTCCTGAAAGCCGGCGCGGCGTACGTCCCGGTCGATCCCGCCCATGCCGCAGTGCGCCTGGCGCCGCAGATGGCCCAGTGCAGTGCCAAGTTCCTTTTGGTCCAGACGGCCTCAGGCCGTCCAGATGTGACATTCGACGGCGTGACCCTGAGTCTGTCGGAAGATTTCTCTGGCGAACCGGACCACGATCTCGATCTGGCGTTCTCGCCGGAGGAATTGGCCTATATCATCTACACGTCCGGCTCGACGGGCCAGCCCAAGGGAGTTGCGGTCTCCCACAGGAATCTGGCCAATTACACGTCGGCCATCAGACGGCGATTGAACTTACAGGACCAGTGGCAGTTTGCGACCGTCTCCACACTGAGCGCCGACCTGGGCCACACGGTCGTGTTTCCCGCGCTGACTTCAGGCGGTTGCCTGCACGTCATCGGGTACGAGACCGCAACCGACGGGCGTGCCTTTGCCTCCTACCTCGCGCAACATCCCATCGATGTCCTGAAAATCGTGCCCTCCCATTTCAAGGCGCTGTTGAAAACAGCCGAAGGCCAGGTCGTCTGGCCGAACAAGGTGTTGGTGTTCGGCGGAGAGACATTGCCTTGGGATCTGGCCGATCATGTCATGCAGCACGCAACCTGCCAGGTCATCAACCATTACGGGCCGACGGAGACGACGGTGGGTGCGACGACCATGACCGTGACAGGCGATGCCGGCCCGCGCCTTCCGCGCAGCGTTCCCGTCGGTCGCCCCCTCGGCAATGTGGAAGCCTACATCCTCGACGAACGATTCGAACCGGTGCCGGTCGGCGTGGCGGGAGAACTCTGTGTGGGCGGGCTTGGAGTTGCACGTGGCTACTGGAGTCAGCCGGACCGTACCGCCGAACGATTTGTCCCCGACCCGCATGCGTCTCAACCCGGCTCCCGCCTCTACCGAACCGGCGATCGGACCAGGCGACTGCCGGACGGATCGATCGAATTTCTAGGTCGCGTGGACCACCAAGTGAAGATCAGAGGATTTCGGATCGAGCTTGGAGAAATCGAGTCGGTGCTGCGAGGGCACCCGGCTGTTCAGGATGCCGTCGTCACCGTATGGGAGGAGAAGCAGGCCGAACCGTGCCTGGCTGCCTATCTCGTACCCCGGGGGCCGGCGCCGGATGCCCGAGGGGTTCAAGAGTTTCTTCGCGCTCACGTGCCGGATTATATGGTGCCGGCGCTGGTGGTGTCGCTTGACGCGTTGCCGCTGACACCGAATGGTAAGGTCGACCGGAAGGCATTGCCGGCGCCGCAAGCCGGGAATGAACGCGCGACCTATGGTCCCCCCGAAACGCCGACGGAAGCCCAGTTGGCCGGTATCTGGATGGAGGTGTTAGGCTGCCCGCGCGTCGGCCGTTCTGATAACTTCTTTGATCTCGGCGGCCATTCTCTGCTCGCGACTCAAATCATGTCACGACTGCGAAAGATGTTGCACGCTGACCTTCCATTACGGGTCATTTTTGAATGTCCCACCATCGCGGAACTCGCCGGTGCTATTGAGCGATATCATCAACGGCCGGCCACTGCGTCGCGGCTGATTCCGATTCGGCCCTCCGGCATTCGCCCCCCTTTGTATTGCTTCGATCCTTCCGGCAGCCATGTCTTGACCTATCGCCCGTTGGCGGCGGCACTTTCTCCTGAGCAGCCCGTGTTCGGGGTTGATGCGAGCGATTTGTGGGATTTAGGACGCGAGGGCCTCTCGTTGACCGAGTGTGCCGAGGAATATGCCGACCTGCTCATTGAATTCCAACCCGAGGGCGCGTTTCACTTGATTGGGTGGTCCAAAGGTGGAGTCACTGCCCTTGCGGCTGCCCGGACCCTGGAACGACGCGGGCGAACGGTAAAATTTTTAGGCATCATGGATACTCATGTCCAGATGCTGGTCAAAGATGATGAGACGCGTGAAAGTCTAAGTCCTTATTTGTTGTGTCTCCCGGAAGAGCACCAACGGGAGATCCTCGCCTTGGATGCCCGGGAATTGCACAGGCTGCAGCAGGAGTTACAGGAACTGCCGGAACATCACCGTCTCCGTCATGCCATTCGTTGGGCTGCATGCCGCGGATATGTACCCCAAGATCTTCCCATGGACGTCGCCGTGCGTAGCTGTGCGATCACACAGGGGACGCGCGCCGTTATGGAAGCTATCCGATGCACGCCTATCATGGCGCCAATCACGGGCTGGTGGTGTGACGAGACGTTACAGCGGTATGGCGGCGCTCCGATAGATTGGGCTGTCTATACGACGGGAGGCATAGACATTCATACCGCGACCAGTGATCACATGCATCTGCTTGGAGACCCGGAGGTCCATGACACGCTCGATTGTCTACTTAGGAGCCTGTCGCTTGCCGGATCTGTTCCCGGATATTCCGACCGCGTCCATGAGGCGACCTGAAGCTCTGGTTGATCCGTACGCTGGGAATGTGACCTGAGCAAGGAATTCTCGAGCCTCGGAGATTCGCCCGTCGCAAGCGCAGGCCGCCGGAGCCTCCGGTGAGCGGTCTTCCTGTCCGTTCATCCCCCACACCGTCGCGGTGCCCGCCCTGCCGCGGGACCTTCAACTATCCTTGGGAATGTGAAGGATGGGTTAGGACGCTGGGGAGACTTTTTCCCGCCGTCACGGGGCGTCTGGCCGCCCAGGATTCCGGCAGCACCAGGTACATCACGGGAACCAGGAACAGCGTCAACAGCGTCGAGAGGACGAGCCCGTTGATGACCACCAGCCCGATGTGCCATCGGCCTGCCGCGCCGGCGCCCGAGGCCATTGCCAGGGGAAGGGCCGCGAGGATCGTCGCCATCGTCGTCATGATGATGGGCCGCAGACGCAAGGTTGCGGCGTTGACGATGGCCAGGCGCGCGGAGCGCCCGTCAGTCCGCAGCTGATTCGCAAATTCCACGATGAGAATCGCATTTTTCGTCACGAGACCGATCAGGATCATCAGCCCGATTTCGCTGTAGATGTTCAGCGTGCCGCGGAACAGCAAGAGCGCCAGCAACGCGCCGGCCATTGCAGGTGGAACCGACAACAGCACCGTAATCGGATGGCGAAAGCTTTCGAACTGCGCGGCCAGGATCAGATACACGACCAGCAGGGCCAGCAAGAAGATGAAGTGCAGATTCCCGGATGATTCCTTGAACTCCTTGGTTTCTCCTCCGTAATTGATGCTCGCGCCTGCCGGCAGATGCTTCCGGATAATGGCCTCCAACGCGTCGATCGATTGGCTCAGCGTGGCTCCATGTCCCACCCCCGCACTGATCGTGACAGCCCGTAGCTTTTCATAATGATTGAGTTGTTTCGGGGCGACGGTCTCACTCAGCGAGACCAGATTACTCAGCGGAATCAGATCACCCTGCTTGCCTCTGACGTGCAGATGGTCGATATCGGACTTGGTTCCGCGGTGATACGGCCGGGTCTGCACAATGACCGGATACTCCTTGCCTTCGCGCATGAACATGGAGGACTTTCGGCCGCCCAAAAACACTTCCAAGGTTCGGCCGATCGTTTCAACCGGTATCCCGAGATCGGCCGCCTTGTCGCGGTTGATGTTGACGCGGAGCTCCGGTTTGTTCAAATCCAGATCGCTCTCAACGTTGACCAATGCGGGATGTCCTGCCGCCTCCTGGCGGACTTTCGCCACGATTCTATCCAAGACATCATATGCCGGGCCTCGCACCACTAATTGCACCGGTGTTTTGCTGTCTTCCTGGTTGAACGGCGGTGGATTCAGCGCGAACACGGTCGCGCCGGGGATCGCTGCTAGGCTCGGTTCTACACTATTGATGATGTCGCGCTGTGTGCGGTCGCGATCGGACCAATCCTTGAGGGTCACCCATGTGACGGCTCGATTCACCAACGTCGGACGCCAGCCCCTCGCCACCACAGTGTAATAGGAATCCATCTCTGGAATGCTCGCGGCCTGTTGCTCGCTCTCCTTCGCATAGCGATCCGTATAGTCGAGGGTCGCTCCTTCCGGTGCGGTCACATGAATCGCAAACCAGCCGGTATCTTCAAGCGGCGCGAGTTCGCTGGACAGCGTCCAGAACAGCAGGCCGCTTGCGGCAAGGGAGCCCAGGGCCGCAAGCAGGACCAGCGACGGCCGTTGCAGCGCCGTTTCCAACGTCGTTCGATAGTGCCGCGTGAGCCATTGCAGCCCTGCGGACGCATCCAACGCAGAGCCCTGCGCGGGCGATCCGGCCGTGACCGCCGACCCAAGGAGCCTCGCGCACATCGCCGGCGTGAGGGTCAAGGCAATGAATCCGGAGAGCAGAACCGAGCCTGCCACGGCGATTCCCAATTCCGCGAAGAGGCGGCCCACGATGCCGGGAAGAAAAATGATTGGGAGGAAGACCGCGGCCAGCGTCAACGTCGTCGAAATGACGGCGAACCCGATTTCGCGACTGCCGGTGAGCGCAGCCTCTCTGGGGCCCATGCCCTGTTCGATGCGGCGGTAGACGTTCTCCACCACGACGATCGCATCGTCCACGACGAGCCCGATCGCCAGCACGAATCCCAATAAGGTAATGGTGTTGATTGAACTGCCGGTGACCTGCATCAAGACGAAGGTGCCCAGGATCGACCCGGGGATGGCCACGGTGGGAATGAGCGTCGCCTTGGCGCTGCGCAGGAAGAGGAACACGACCATCACGACCAGCAGCACCGAGGCGCCCACGGCTTGGTACACCTCGTGCAGCGATTGTTCGATATAGATGGAACTGTCGAAGGCCGTGACGAGTGCCATGCCCTCAGGCAGCAGAGATGTGAGTGTCGGGAGGATGCGTTTGACGGCGCGGGCGGTCTCCAACGTGTTGGCTTTCGACTGCTTCATGATCCCGAGACCGATGGCAGGCTTGCTGTTGACGCGGACGCGTTTTCGGTCGTCTTCCGGGGCGATTTCCGCCACCCCGACATCCTGGAGGCGGACGGGGTAGCCGTCGCGGTAGGCCAGGATCAACTGATTGAACTGCGAAGGTTGCTCCAGCCCGCCACCCATCCGGACACTGAATTCACGCTGCGTGCTTTCGATGCGCCCCGTAGGCATCGAGACGTTCTGCGTCTGAAGCGCGGTTTCCACGTCCTGCACCGTGAGGAGGCGCGAGGCGAGACGATCCGGATCGAGCCAGATCCGCATGGCATAGCGGCGTTCGCCGTCGAGCATCACGTTCGAGACGCCCGGCAACGGAGCAAGCCGGTCCTTGAGTTGGCGCTGGGCGAAATCCGTCATGTCCAACTCACTGTGCCGGTCGCTGATCAAGGCCAGCCACATGATGCCATCGGATTCGCTGTCTTCTTTCATGACCAGCGGCGCTTCAATGCCTTGAGGCAGCAGGGATTGCACCCTGGTCACCCGATCGCGCACGTCGTTGGCCGCGGCATCCAGATTGCGCGTGAGAGTGAATTCGAGACTGATGGCGGAGAGCCCTTCACGGCTGGTCGAACGCAAGGTTCTCAGCCCCTCGACGCCGCTGAGTGCGTCTTCCAGCACTGAGGTAATATCGGTTTCCACCAATTGGGCATCGGCGCTTTGGTACACGGTGAGGACGGACACGACGGGAAAGGTAATGTCCGGATACTCGCGGACCGGGAGCCGTGAATAGGACAGAGTCCCGAACAGCATTAGCAAGAGCGTGGCGACGGTGGCGAGGACCGGACGCTCGATGGACAGTGCGGACAGTCTCATAAGGGTATACCGACGAAGGTCAGGGGATCGGTTCGGTCAGGGCGACGATCGGATCGCCCTCCTGGAGTTTATGGTGGCCGACGCGAATCACCGTGTCCTGCTCCGTGAGCCCGCTCAGCACTTGCACATGCCCTCTGACGCGTGTGCCGAGTGTGATCTCACGCTGCTGTGCTGTGCCGTCTTTGGCCAGGTAGACGTAGATCTTGTCCTGTTTGGGCATGACCGCTTCCTCGGGAATCAAGAGGGCGCGTTCTTCCTGCCCATAGGTGAGAAGAACCTGTGCGAACATGCCGGGGCGAAGACGCTGTTGTGGGTTCGGAATACGGGCGCGCAGTTGAACGGATCTGGTGGTCAACTCGACCTGCGGATCAATGACGTACACTGTGCCACGAAAGATCTCTCCGGTATACGCATCGGTCGTCAGTTCGATGGGCTGCCTGGGCGCCAGATGGCGCAGCAATGTCTCCGGCACTTTGAAATCGATCTTGAGCTGAGCGAGGTCTTCCAAATTGACGAGGTCCAGCCCGGCGCCGACGAAGTCGCCCGGTGAGACTCGACGGATGCCGGTGATGCCGGAAAACGGGGCGCGAATCTTGGTCCGTGCCAATCGCGTCACAGACAGGCTGTGGTTTGCGTGAGATACCTGGAGCGCACCAGCCACTTCGTCGAGTTGCTGTTTCGGTACGTAGCGCTTGCCGTCCAAGTCCAACTGTTTCAATCGTTCATAGGTAAGTCGGGAGACTTTGAGTTGTGCTGCCGCCTGAGCCAGTTCGGCCTGGAGCTCGGAGTCATCGAGTTCGAGGAGCAGCTGATCCTTCTCGACCGCTTGGCCTTCCTCAAACCAGATCTGCCGGATACGTCCGGCCACCTCCGGGCGAATCATGATGCTTTCGTTGGCGCGTAGAGTACCGACCGCTCGGATGGTATGCCGGATCCGGTCGATCGACACCGGCGCGAGCACGACGGTCGTTGCTGGTGGAGACTGGTTTGGTACTTCAGAAGCCGGGACGGATGTCAGGCCGGTCCATCGAATGGCAAACAATGCCAGGATCGCGACGACGGAAAAGAGCAGCAGATATATGGTGCGGCGAGGAGTCATGAAATGAGACCGGTTTTCCTGATCCTCCGGACACGTAGCTTGCAAAATGCATACGTGAAGAAAATCTGCGACGTCTATTTGAACTCGAGCTTCTTGAGTCCGTGGACAGGCAGTTCAACTTGCCCGAAATCGGAATCACCTTTGAAACTTCCATCAATCGCCAGCGGGAAATCCCCTGTCTTCCCGTTTGTCAGGGTAATGTGAAGTGTGGGCGGGGACTTGTCCCCGCCAGGAGTGACCTCCACCTGTTTGACGCCATCGAACTTAATGTTGACCGTTGCGGTGCCCCGTTTGACCGGCAAGTGTTTTAACTCGTGCGGAATGAAAGACGTTTCGCTGACTTTTTCTTCCCAATAGAACAGGACATTTTTCAGATCGGTTTGCATGTCCTTGGCGTCGGTCAGGAGGGCGTGAAACGGTTTGTCGCCATTCTGTTGTGCCGACACGTGGCCTGCAGTGCCAAGGAACATGGCGACGGAAGCGGCAGTCATCAGGCATATCGAATGAATCAAAGAGTGACGTAAGGACATTGGATACTCCGTTATTCGAGCTAGAAAGGATGATTATTCCATGTGGTAGGCAAAGGGCAGGTCTAATTGAACCTTAGACTTCGCCATTTGATACTTGACCTTCAAGGGAAATGCGTTGCGTACCATCTCGAGCGTGTGGCGATCGAGAACGGAATGGCCGGAGCTTTTCTCCAGCGAGAGCTCGAGTAAATGCACTGCCGCACCATGTTGCTCGATCGTGAGGCGGAGGATGACTCGACCTTCCCAATGATTTCGTTTGGCTTCGGCTGGGTAGCGTTTCCGCTGATCGACTGAAGACCAAATTTCCTGGCCGAGCCATCCAAAATCCGCTTGGGCTTCGGGGCGAGCTTGCACGGTCCGGTGTTGCACGACCCGTTGCTGTACGGTTTGAACCGAGCGTTGAATAACTTCCTGTTGAACTTGTTGCGGCTCGTCAATCGGAGCAGGGACTGATTCGACTGCCGGAGCAGCGTTCACGACCGCCGCTGTCTCCGTGACCGGTTCTGCTGACGCGACGACGGGAGGCGCCGGCACGTGCTGCACCATCGGCGTCGGTTCTTCGACAGCGGCGGTGCTTTCGACCACGGTTTGGATCACCTCAGGAGTCGGAGTGACCGTCTCGTGAACAGTCTGAGTGACGGCTTCAACCCGCTGGGTGGTGACTTGCTGCAGGGCTTGGGCCGTCTGCACGGGGACGCTTTCCTGAATCGGCTGAACCTGTTGGACCGGCTGCCGCTCTTGCACTGTCTGGACTTGCCGGACGACGGGTTCGGCCTTGGCCACCGGAACCTGCTTAGGTTTTGGCGGAGTGACTGGCTGAGGCGTAGGCGGCGGCTTCGACTCGACGGGCGGCGGTGGCGCCGGCTCTGCGGCAGGCGGCGTTGGCTGAACGACCGCTACGTCCCACTTGAAAGTGGGCGGGGGCGGCGGTGGCATTTCCGTGAGGAGCACGATGGCCATGCCGATGAGCAGTCCGTGGATCGACATGGAGAAGGCCCAGCAGGCCGAAGTTCGCCCGCGTTGCGACGAGTCCAATGGCAGAGCCAGGCTCATGAGCGAACGACCTCCAAATTGACCTGCTGAAATCCTAATCCGCGAATCTCATCGACGATCGACACGAATCGGTCGAGAACGGTTACTCGATCAGCTCGTACCAGCACTGAGGTTTCTCTGGGGTGGGGGTTGAGTATGGTGCGCAATCCATCCGGTGGAACCGGCTGGTCGTTTATGAAGACTGATCCCTCAGCGGTGAGCGTCACGACGAGAGGGACGTCCTTTCGGTCCGAGGCAGCCTGAGCCTTTGCCAACTGAACAGGCACTTGCCCTGTCGTGATGAACGTGGCCGTGGTCAACACAATGACCAGTAGGACGAGCATCACGTCGACCAGAGGAATGACGTTGATCTGGTCGATATCACGTCCCATGTTGAACCTTGAATTGAGTCATCAACTCTGTAACCCGCCGCCGGAGGATGTTGTTCAGTACGACGCAGGGAATGGCTACCAACAGGCCAACCGCTGTCGCTTTGAGCGCGAGACTCAGGCCGACCATGATGGTCTGAACCGCCATGGTGCCGGACGACCCCATGGTGTGGAATGTCAACATGATGCCGAGTACCGTTCCGAGCAGGCCGATGTAAGGGGCATTTGCCGCCACCGTTCCGATCACGACCAACCGCTTCGTCAGGACCACTTCGAATTCTTCTTCGGAGCGGTATCGCCTGAGATCGATACGCCGATAGAAAACCCAGCGCTCTGCGGCCACTGCCATGGCCCAGAGGCTCAGGGCCAGCAGCAGTCCGATAATTCCGTAATCTACGATGTGCTTAAGACTGTCCACGTGCGTAAATCCTTACTGCTTGAAAAGTTGTATAAATGTAGCGACAGAGCTTACGACGAAAGCCCGGCTAATATAGATGACGTATGAGACGGCAAGTTCTGCACTGCTCCGATAATAAAAATATAGTTTATGTAAATCAGTTAGTTAGGAATCATATCTCGTCATGTAGTTGAAGAAGTGTGGGGCAGGCGGACATTACTCTGTCTCGAAAACACCGGCCGGCTGTCTCTCGCGCATGATGGTCTAGGATTTCAGCCCGCCCACAACGAGCAGAAACTTGGCGGTTAAGAACATGAGCGCAATTCCGGCCCATATCCCATAAACCATAAAAATCTTGCGCGTCGCCGTATAAGTCGTCGCGACCAAGGCGCACACGACATACAAAAGAGATCCGGCAGCCAGGGCAAACCAAAGGATCGTGAAGTAAGGCGACAGGGTAAATCCGCTGAGCAGGGTGCCAAGACAGGTCGGCAGTGCGGCGATGGCACCCAGGGCAAAAACGTCTTTCATCGAAATAGGCGCATGTCCCGCGGCGCCGACGATGCCGAACCCTTCAGTCCCGTTGTGCAAGGCAAAACCCGCCACGAGTAGCCAGCTCAACGTCCACTCTCCGTGCGCATAACTCGCGCCAATGGCAAGCCCCTCGCCGAAATTGTGGAGGCCGATGCCGGCTGCAATCACATACGGTAATGACAGCAGGCGGTCCGCGCGCCGGCTTTTGCCTAATTGTTGTTCTTCTAACAAGGCGGGTACGACGAATCCGAGAAAGAGACTCCCCAGAAATACGACCCATGAGAGAGGATCGCGAGCGCCCGTCAATTCCTCGGACTCATGCATGAGATCGAAGAACAGAAACACCAGGACGCCCGTCGCAACGCCGATCAATGCGCTTTCCCAGGACCGGCTGATAGTACGGCGAATCAACATCGCGGTCGCGATTCCGAGATACACCGGTATCACTCCGGCTGCTAACCCGAGTCCGATCAGTTCCAGCATAGAATCTATCTTCCTAGAGACATCTCGTGAGTCGTATCGGCGAAGAACGGGTGCGCCGCAAGCGTCATGTCGAGAAGAGGTCTCGCAGCCTGACTGGGCGAAAATTTTGCGATATTACCTGACGGGTGAGGAAATACCATGCTCAAGTTCCCGATGGCGAAGAAACAGCGTGCGGCAATCACCAGATGCGCGGTCGAGATCGCGCACGCGATCCACTTCACGCGATGGCGGGAGTCGGCGGGCGATGGGTGGCGGTTGGTGTCATCATCAAACCCAGGAGTCGAGGGATGGCTGCGCGAGCCAGGTCAACCTCCGGAGAACGTCGAAGATCTGTATCAGGTGACAACGGCAAGAAGACCCGCGTCAGCGCCGCGGGCTCGACGAAGACGAGGCATTGCGGGCCTTCATGAGCGAGGCGAGGGTGTCTTTGGTCGCCCCGCAGTTGATGCAGCGCCATTTGGCCTCTTTGGCATAAAAATCCAGTACTCGCTCAATGATCATGTATCCGCCGCATTTGAGACAATTCATCGCCTGTTCCTTTCATGTAAATGTACAACGTGGGTGGCAAGGCCTCGATCGCTCAAGGCACAGTCGAATCCTCGAAGAGCCGCCAAGAGGGACCGGCTCCACACAGGAGGTCTGCCCCCAGGCTTTCACGTTTCCTCCGAATGAGCTGCAGAGCATGCCAACGAACATCTACTCGGCTGAGTGAGCTGCAAGTGGATTCTCACATAACTAGACGTATCAGGCCGGCAAGTCCGCACGTCGAAGCGCGGGATCGTGACAGCTCAGCAACCTGAGAGAAAGGCGATCGCAGATTTGGCCTGGATGCGGTCGTGGTCGTGTTGATCAGGACGCGG
The DNA here is from genome assembly GCA_049840695.1 of Nitrospira sp. Taxonomy (GTDB): domain Bacteria; phylum Nitrospirota; class Nitrospiria; order Nitrospirales; family Nitrospiraceae; genus Nitrospira_A. The sequence goes on along the minus strand of JASGJV010000027.1, from coordinate 127,507 downwards.
CTGACGGCGACAGGATCACTGCGGGAACAGGCACCGGTCTCCATGAAAAAAAGCTCAGTCGCGGTCCTCACCGTCGGGTGGTGAGAGAATTTGAACGATACATTGACCGTTTTTCAGTCTCTTTCTACACTGGATGGTACCTGGCGTGCAGTGGTGTGCACCAAATTTGATCAGGATTCGTCATGCCTGCTTGTTCGTTCTCCTCCGGGATCGCGCTTCTCCAACAGCGACTGATGCCGAGACTCTGCAGCAGTCTCCGGGCGGCCGGTCACATCGCACGATTGACATTGTTGCTAGTCACGGTGGTGGTTGTCGCCGGCTGTAGGTCGCCCGAGCAAAGGATTATCGAGCAGCCGCCGGAAGAAGTGACGAAAGACCAGTCCGGACGAATCGCCCTCAAGGCAGTGGCTTCTCTCCCTGAGGTCAGCGGCATGGCGCTCTCACCTTCCGGAACCTCCCTGGCCTTGATCCAAAATATTGAAGACAAAACCTACGTGGTGACGACGAGGCATGACGGGAAGGAGCGCCGCAAGTTAGTTGAGACCGACAATAAAACCTACTCGATCAGATGGTGTCGTTGGGTAAATGACGAAAGGCTCATCATCGGAACATCCGTGGCGAATACGGCGTATGGTTTAGGAGGGCCGTTCAGATGGCTGCAAACCCGTCTTTTGGCCGTGAATCGCGACGGGTCTGAACTGAAGACAGATCTGATAATGCCATCCAACGACATTCGCGATCTGAGACAAGAAGATGTTCCGCAGCTTCAGGACAGAGTCATCGGATCAATTCCGGGAGATAGCAGATCCGTCCTGATCGCCCTCGATCTCAAGACGACGACGTATCCCGAAGTCTACAAATTGGATGTGTATACCGGCCGTCGGGAATTGATCGAGGGAAGCATCTATGGGATTCGGCATTGGATGGCCGATCGACGGGGCGTCGTGCGATTGGGAATGGCCGTTCAAGGGACCATGGTGCACATACTCGTTAAACCGGTCGGGCAGAACCGCTGGCTGACGCTGAAGAAATATGATGCGTTGCGCGAGCCGGGCGGTATGCTGCCCTTGGGATTTGATGAGGACCCGAATGTGCTTTTTGTCGAACAGAATCTTGACGGAAGAGCGGCAGTATACAGCATCAATTTGTCTACACCCGACCTACCGCCAACACTGCGCGCATCACATGCCGCGTACGATGTCGACGGGGCCCTGATTTATGCGCCGTGGCTTAAACAGGTGGTGGGCGTTCAGTATCACGCAGACGCATCAGAGAAGATGTATTGGAATTCGGAGGCTACGGAACTCCAGACGGGGATCGACCTTGCGCTTCCCGGACGAGTGAACGACATACACAGCAGCAGTGCGAATGGTCGCAGGCATATCGTCGTCTCAAGCCATGCCACGCAACCTCCTCAATGGTATCTGTACGATGTCGAGCTCGGCCAACTTATTTTGATGGCGGATGGATATCCGAAGCTGGCCTCCAAGGAGTTGGTCACCCCCTTGCCTGTCGCTCTCAAGGCCAGAGACGGCACGGTCTTGCATGGATACCTGACTCAACCGGCGCATGCTCTGCAGCCTGGACAGTTAATCTTGTTGCCTCACGGTGGACCGGCCAGTAGAGATGTCATGGATTTCAATTACTGGACTCAATTTTTCGCCAGCCGAGGATGGACTGTGTTGCAAGTGAACTTCAGAGGATCGAGCGGCTACGGTGAGAAGTTCCTGCAAGCGGGGTTCAAACGTTGGGGACTCGAAATGCAGGACGACCTGACGGACGCCGCTCGGTATGCGATCGGCCAGGGAATTGCTGACCCTGAACGCATTTGTATTGTGGGCGGGAGTTACGGAGGGTACGCGGCCTTGATGGGAGTCGTCAAAACCCCCGAACTCTTTCGCTGTGCAGTGAGCTTTGCGGGAGTATCGGATCTCCGATCACTGCTAGAGGAGAGACGTCAGTTTCTGGGGTATGAGCTAGGAGCAGAACGACAGTTGGGGAGTTTGTGGTCCGACCGCGATCGGCTGAAGGCCACATCTCCGGTCAGCCATGCCGACAGGATACGCACGCCCTTGCTCATTGTCCATGGGGCGGAAGATCGGGTGGTGCCTGTCGAACAATCTCGGGAGATGGTCGAGGCCTTGAGAACTGCAGGCTTCAAGCACATGCGGTATGTTGAATTGCCGAACGGCGATCATTATCTCAGCCGGCAGGAAGACCGGCTCACATTCTTTCGTGAAATGGAGCGGTTTCTGAAAGTTCATCTCGACGGGCCGCGCGCGGAAAACGAACTTCGCAGCAGCCGGTGACGCTGCCATAGCATCACACTATTCGATCAGGACTCCATTCAACCATCCCGGCCGGCTGTTATGTCGGGAGGGATGCAACAACTCACAACGAGAGCCCCGCCAGAGCTGCCGTTTGGGCCATGTCGTGATCTCGCGACATGACCGGGCTTGCAGCCTGGCTGCGGAGCTTCGGAGGCGCGCGGCGATCGCACGAGCTCGGCACGGGACTATTTCAACGAAGTCTTGTCATCGAAATGATGGTCGTGATCTGCGTCCGCTTCCTGCTTCGTGTGGTGAACGATTCCATCCTTATGTTCCGGAGGACTGTAGAGGCTGTACAGTTTAAGAGACGCCATTTTCCCCTTATTGACCACATTGTGCCTGGAGCCGGCGGGAATGACGACCGCAGAGCCGTCGCTCACCGCATGTTCTTCTCCGTCCAGGACCACGATTCCCTCACCTGCTTCGAACCGGAGAAATTGGTCCAACTCATGGACCTCTTCCCCGATTTCTTCTCCGGGCTTGAGATTCATCAAGACCAGTTGCGAGTGTTGCGCAGTAAAGAGCACTCGACGGTAGTGCTGATTGTCACGGGTGGCCTGTTCAATTTGAACGACATAGCCTTTCATGACGGACTCCTTTCTTCGCCTGAAAGCGCACGAGATGGGGTGACTGTAATCCGGGACTGTGGCAAAAGGCCATGCTCATTTTCAAGACGATGGCCGCCCGAGTCGGAGAGGCTGGTTCTGTTCTCGGTGCTTCCCGTCTGCTGTCGGGCACGATCACAGCAGCCAACAGTGGAAGGGAGCCGAACGGGAGTATTACGTCCGGCTCCCTCCACATTGCCCGGCGCCTTGTTGAAGGGGCGGGGCACTCTGTCGAAATGCCTGCTGCTTCAAAGACCCTACTTCAGAAGACGTACGATGCCGTGCGAATCGCACCATGCTCAATCGCCATGCTGGGGAATCGTGCCGGCTCCAAGCCACAATCACTGCCGAGATCCGGTCGGTTCCGGCGGGCGGTTTTCGAGGTAGCGATATCCTTTCGAGTGCATGCAACCGCTCAAGTTGACGCCTCCCGCCATGGTGTCTTTGTTATGTTCCTGGCCCGAGAGCACCTCCTCCTTGCAGTGATTCCAATCGTCCTGCATTTGAGCATTGGTTCTCTCCGCATGTACCCATCGGCCTTCGGCACAGGCGGACAGGAGCGAGAGGAGAAGACCTGTCCCGATCACGATCAGTCGCATGGGCTTAGAACCTCACACCAACGGTGCCTAGCACCGTTCGAGGTTCGCCGAAAAAGAACAGGCTCGAACCATTGTAAGACGTCGCGACGTATCGCTGGTCCAACAGATTTCTGACATTGAGCGCGAGGTGCACACTTTTCGCGCCCAGCCAGTTGCCCTTCTGAAGGTCGTGGTTGTAGTAAACGGCCGCATCCGCGCGGATGTAACCCGGCATCTCGGTCTGATCGCCGAAGATCGAGGCATTCCGGCTCGTATAAGCGAAGAGGCCTCCACCGACGCCGAATCCCTGCAGGAGACCTTCCTGGATATGGTAGGTTGACCAAAGGGTGAATTTGTTGTACGGCACATTGGCGAGCCGTTTGGCGACCAGCGAGGTGTCGTTGTCTTTCGTGACTTCGGCATCGGTGTAGGCATAGCCGGTGAGAATATTCCAGCCCGGCGTCAACTGGGCCGTGATATCCAATTCAATCCCTTGGCTGCGCTGTTCACCGGTTTGAACCGAGTAGCCCAGGGCGGCGAGCCCGGGATCGGGATTGGGGGTCAATAGATTTTCACGAGTCAGGTGGAACCAGGCCAAGGTGGCCGAGACGCGGTTGTCGAAGAAGAAGGTTTTCATGCCGACCTCGTATTGTGTCGAGCGTTCCGGCTTGAACAACCCTCCATTGGGATTCACGTTGAGCAGGGAACTGGGCTGGAATCCTTTGGTCCACGAGGTATACAGCGAGAGGGGTTCGATCGGCTGATACACGAGGCCCAAACGGGGACTGACGGCGTGATCATCCGACCTCCGTTCATTTGCTCCCACGGCTTGGGAGGATTGATGGACATGATCGAATCGCAGTCCGCCCATGAATTTTAAGTTGGGCAGGATCGTCACCTGATCCTGAACGTACACTCCCGCGGTCCTGTTCTCGGACTGTGAGCTGACGAGGTCACCCGTGAACGGAAGGGGACTCAGCGAATAATCGGGGGCAAACAAGTTAATTGAAGGCGCTCCGGCAAACGTAAACGCGAAGCGATCGGTTTTCTCCTGCCGAAGTTCGACACCGGTCAGCAAGGTATGGTCCATTTCCAGAAAGCGAAGGTGCCCCACAACGTTTGTGACCATCGAGTTGGCATGCCGACGCGCGATTTGCGGTTGGAGCACCTGGAAGCGTTGGAGGGTGCGTTGGTCGGGGTCGAGGGAAGTCGGAGAGGCATAGAGATTATTCTTGTCGTCTTCCACAATCGTATGCCGGAACGCATTGCGTATCGACCACTTGTCGTTGATCTGATGGGTCAGGTCGTATCCGACGCGGTAGGACGTCCGGTTGAAGGTACTGAACTCCCCCAATGTGACGGAGCGATTCCGTGCGATGGGACCGTTGATGTTCGGAACCAGCGTGCCCTGTGCCGGTAGACCATAGGGATCATTGCTCCAGCGTCGAAGGTAGTCTGCGTCGACCGTTAAGGTGGTGCGCGAACTCATCAACCACGTGATGCTCGGTGCAATTGCGACGACGTCTCGGTTGGCGTAGTCCATAAAACTGCCGGCCTTTTGTCCCGCCACATTCAATCGATAGAGAACCGTCTGATCGGCGTTGAGCGGGCCGGTGGCGTCAAGTTCCGACCTGTAGAAGTGGAAATTTCCGAGTGTCGCATTCGCCGAATAAGCGGCGTTTGGCAGGGCCTTATGCGTCACGATATTGATCACGCCCCCCGGATCTCCCTGTCCGTAAAGGACAGATGCCGGCCCTTTCAGTACTTCCAGCCGGCGGATGTTGTACGTATCCGATGCCGTGAACTGCGCAAAGGGATCGAGCAGGCCGTTTCGGAAATAGCTGCGATCCGTAGCCGTGAAGCCTCGAATAATCAACGAATCGTAGAGCGACGCCGAGGATTCGGTCGCATTCATGCCGGAGATGTTCTCTAAGGTATTTTGCAACCGGAACGTGCGCTGCTCCTCGATGACCTTCCGAGTGATGACTTGAATCGATTGCGGGACGTCGCGAATCGGGGTGTCGGTTCTGGTTGCTGAAATGGCTTCTTCGGCCACATAGGTCTGGGTGTCGTCCTCTCGTTCGCGGACATCTTTCACGACAATCTCAGGAACTTTCACTGACTTTTGTGCGGCGGGCCGAGGGGAGGCCTCGGGGGCTGCTGTCGCCGCGAGGCCGGACGTCTCGGCTCCCGACGTGGGCTGCGGGGCAGGCATGCGTTCCAGGGTGATGCTGCCCGCAGATGTGGTGCGAGGGCGGAGACCCGTATTCTGCAAAAGGATGTGCAAGGCCTCAGTGGGCACGAGGTCGCCCGAGACGCCTTGAGTCCGGACGTCGTGAGTCATAGCAGCATCGAACAAGAGTTCAATCTGCGCCGCTGAGGAAAACTGCAGCAGGGCGGACGACAGCGACTGGGGAGCGATGTCGAATCTCTGTGAAGGGGCTGATGAGATTTCAAGTTCTTGTGCCGAGGTCATTGATGCCGAGTGACACATAGTCAGGCTAAGGAACAAGAACATACAGGCGCAACGGCGCTGCTGGATCACGTGAACAGAGCGCCGGTAAACGGCAACACCGAAACCAAGCATGTGTCATCCTTTCGTCGTGGTGCAGAATGTCAGGGACCGATGACGGTCCATTCACTACGACGGACGAATGAAAGCGAAGGTCTACTGTCTGAGGCGGTGGTTTAAGATTTTGCAGAACGGGATGGGTAGAGAAGAAAAACTCGGTCGGCGATGGCGACGATTCGAAGTGGGAGACTTTCTTGTAAGGCCGGCAGGAATCGATCTAAGTGGTCTGTGTCGAACGATCCGGTGATCAGCAGCTCGTTCAGGGAAGAATCTCGGACAAGAACGAGACGACCGGATCGATAGCGTGATAACTCAGCCAGGACCTCAGGTAATGGCTCTTGGTCAAACATGAGCCGGTGCCGCTGCCAGGCCAACGTGCGAGTCATGTTCGTTCGTTCCACCGGCCCGAGCCATCGGTTCTGGCGATACTGAATCCGCTCCCCCGCATGCACGTCTACGGAGACATCCGAATCCAGCACCACCTTGACGCCATGTTCAGCCACGGTGACGGTGGTCAGATCACGGTCGGCGCGGACGTTGAAGGTCGTTCCCAAGGCACGAATCACCCCGTGATCGGCCAGGACTTCGAACGGGCGTCGTGCATCGGGTGCAACCGTAAAAAACGCTTCACCTCGATGGAGGGTCAGGCGACGCGATCCGTCCGTCATGGCGATCGACAACGCGGTGTCGGTGTTGAGTTGCACCGTTGAACCGTCGGAGAGCGCAATTGTGCGCTGCTCGCCCACCGCCGTGCGGTAGTCGCCGACTGAGAGCCATGCCGACGCGGCCCATGCGCCTATCGCCATGACAAGGAGAACGGACGCAGCCAGAGCCCTAAGCCGCCGCCAGGATAGGAGTGGAGGCGTCGTGAGTCCGACTGGGTCCTGAGGAAGGAATCGATTCAACTCACGGATCTCGTCCGCGCCTAAGCCGTCCAACGCGTGCCAGAATTGTTCGGCCTCGCGATAAGCGGCGCGGTGGGCCGGATCGGCGGACAACCATTCCGCAAAGAGCCGACGCTCGTCAGCCGTGATGGTTCCGGTTTCCATCCGGACCAGCCAGGCGGATGCGGTTGAAGGAACGGTATTGGGGTCTTGTGTGCCCATCTCGTGGGTCATGGTAGCGCCACAGCTGTAATCTTGTCACGTCGTCGTCTCGCCGAATCAGTAAGAAATGGAGACGCGTCACGATTGGGGAACATCCATGAGGCGGCGGCGATGAGCTTTAGGGCTCCTGGATCCGGCTGCGACAATAGTCGACCGCTTTGATCATGTGTTTGACGACCGTGCTTTGTGAAATGCCAAGTTTGGTGGCGACCTCCGCATGCGTGAAGTGGTGAAATTTGATGAGCAGAAATACCTGGCGGCACTTCGGGGGCAGTTCCTCTATAGCCCGTGTCAGGCGCGCGACTTGCTGCTTCGACCAGACGACGGTTTCGATGGAGGGGCTCTGGTCTGCCTGGTCGAGTGGGCGCTCAGGGTCGTCGAGTGTCACCGTGTCCCGGTGTTGCTGACGACGGTGATGATCGATGAGTAGATTCGAGGCTACCCGGAACAGAAATGCGCGTGGATTGCCGAGGACGCGGCGTGGTTTGTTCTGAAGCACCCGAAGGAAGGTGTCCTGCACCAGGTCCTTTGCCGTGTCGACGCAGCCTAAGCGGCGGGCAAGAAATTGCTGAAGATCCGGCGCATGCTCACGGACCAATGCCGACAGGTCGTGTGGTGTTACTTCCGACATATGGTCACGCCGTGTTTCTGACGCCCCTCTGGTGTATGCGCCAGATAGTAAGTGGAAGGCCGTCTGAATGGGAATGTTCATCTTCCCGACCTATTCGGCCCTAGGCATCTGTCTTGGTATAGAGAGTCTCAGCTCGCACGTCTTACTAAGTACAGGCGATCCGAGAGGACGTCTATTCCAAGCGACAACCCAGGAGAATCGGCTGATGAAAGCGGTGACGATGCCTTTTCGCGCTAACCGGCAGGATCGGCGACTGGACGAGGGAATCGAACGAATCCGATCGAGTTTTGGCCGCACCCGCCTGAATTGGAGCCTCCAACGTGAACGGATTGTCGAGGCATTTCTGCAAGGGGAGCATATCACCATCCGTGAGTTGTATAGTCAGCTCAATCGGCAGGGCCATCGTGCTCCGTTGAACACGATTTATCGGACCATGCGAGTCTTGTGCGAAAAGGGCTTTGCGCAGGCCCGGCGGTTCGGAGAGGAAACGCAGTACGATAACCTCTTCGCCAAAGGCGAGCACGATCATCTCATCTGCACCGGCTGTGGGCACATCGTCGAATTCGAAGATCCGACCATCGAACGGCTGCGGAAGCAGGTCGCTGAGGCCAACGGATTTCACCTGACCGCCCAAAATCTGGAACTGTACGGGTTGTGTGCCGGCTGTCGCACAGCCAGCGCACCCCTGATGCGTCAACTCTAACCCTCTCGGCGGCGGCGATGAGCCTCTCGTTTCAACCACCACATGCGCAGTGCTGTGCCGTACAGCACAAGCGGTGTGAACCCGGTGGCAAAGACTATCCATCGTCCTGTGAGGCCGAATGCTTCACCATTGTGCAGGGGAAAGAGCCAGGATAGAAATGTCTCACCTCCGGTGAATCCATTCCAATCCGTGACGCGCCGCACAGTCCCGCTATATTGATCGATCCATACTTCGGTCTGACCTCCCGCCTGACGGACTTCACCAGGTTGTCTGAGCCCCACTGAATAACTGTCTTGTTCATGCTGAGGCAGGCCGATCCACATCGGCTGAGCTTCGGGAAAGGTTGCGCGGGCGATGGTGACCGCCTGTTCCGGTGGAATTGTCGTTACCCCAGCCTGTACTTCGGACAATGGATGTCCTTCTGGCGAAACATCGCGAACCAACGAGAACCACCTCACGGCGGACGTTATGACCGTTGGGAATTCTAGATAAAATCCCGTCAGGGCCAGTAGCGTGAGCAAGACTGCACCGGCCAAGCCGGTGAGCTTGTGCGCGTCGTATTGTCTTCTGATGGGACTGCCGCGTGAGTTAAACCTCAGGGCTCGGCGGACCTTTCCAGGCCTCGGCCACCAGAGGTACAGGCCGCTGACCACGGAGAAGAAGAGAAACAGGGCCATGATGCCGAGGAAGGTTTCTCCGGCCTTTCCTAGCAGCAATTCCTGGTGCAGCTCATAAATGACTGAGACAAAGAAGCCGCCCCAGCGACGATCGCTCAAGGCGCGACCTGTCGAGGGATCGACGGCCACGACATGCCATTGGTCTTCGGCCGAAGCTGCTGCCGGATCTTTGAACCAGGCGTGGTATGAGTCGCGATCGTGTAGGGGAAAGATGAGGGTGTCCGGCGCGGACCACTCCGGATGTGCGTTCCGCGCGCCAGCCAGGATCTCGCTCAAGGGTCGCTCATTTCCGAAGGTACGAATCAGCTGATCGGGATTCATCCATTCATCAATGGTCTTATAAAACACCAGAAGGCTGCCCGTGAGACTGGTCAGGACGAACAGTGCTCCGCAAAACAGACCGATGTAGAGATGGGCCTGCAGCCAGAATTTTTTCAGGGTAGAGCCGTTGCGCGGAACCGCGAGGGCAGGCGAGACGCTCCGCTCGATAGGGCGGCCCGGCAATCTGGCATAACTCTTGTTTGGTTCTGGCCCTTGCATCATCATCCGCCTCTCGGTCCCGCGATCGGCACACTCATCCCGTGAGTCCGATGCGGCCCTTGTTATAGGAGACGTATGACGGGCTAGAAACCGCACCTCACGCTAGACACGTTATGTCTGTGGGTCCCCTCGGCCGTTATACAGAGTGACGAGGGGACCCAGGGAGGGGCAAAACAGGGAGAAAGACTTGGCAATCTGTCGATCAGTCCTTCGAAATGGTGGAGGTTAAAAGGTCCACTTCGCGCCAACCTGCCAGAGTGCCGGCAAACCCGGATAAATGCCACGTGTCCGATCCATGATCGTGGTTTGGTCCAGCATGTTTTTCGCGACGAAAAAGAACGTCGTGTTGATTTTCTTCACGTACTGGTTCAGCGATGCGTTCATCATGCACCATCCGCGTACAATGCCCCGCTGACCGTTCGGCGTGGGCGTCACGATGTTTCGGTCGTCGCCAAACTGATCGCTGACGCACTGAGCTTCAAGCCTGGCATTGAAGGCGCCGAGGCTGAGTGCTCGATTGGTATATCCGATGCCTGCCGTCAAGAGATGCTTGGGGGAGTAGGGGAGCCGATTGCCGCTAATACTGACGACTGCGGCTTCCGTCGGCAGAAGGGCCGCGCCTGCAATGGAGCTGTTTCGAGTTCCAACGAATTCCGCCTGTGCGACCCAGGTATAGTTCAAGTCGAGCGTCACATCCTGGTCCCTGTCTTTGCCCTTGATCGCATCCCACAAGTCCAGGCTCGTGGCGAACTCGATGCCCCGATGCCTGGTCTCCCCCGCGCTGGTCAAGGTTGCCCCAGAGCCGCCTGCGGCCGACTGCGAAATGATCTGGTTGTCGAAATCCATCTGGAAAAGGGTGAACTCATATCCCGCCCAATGGGTCAGATTGCCTCTGGCCCCTAACTCGTAGTTCCAGCTTAGCTCCGGTCCCAAATCAACAACCGCTCCTGTACCGGTGATGGCGTCGGAGATTTGCGGTGGCGACATGCCGCGATGCGCACCGAAGAAGAACGTATGGTTCTTGAACGGCGCATACGTGACCCCGACTCCGGGGAGTGCCTCCGTGAAGCTGGCTTTCCCAAAGGCCCCGTTCCCGTTATTCTGCAGCCTGTCGTACTGATCGTAGTTGATGTGTTCGACCCGTACGCCGGGTGTGAGTGTAAATTGCCCAAAGGTCAACCGTTCCTGAAAGAACAGCGCGTAGGCATTGGTCGTTCGCAAATTGTTTTCGCCCAAACACGTGGAACCCGGCACGGCCAGAAAACAGCTTGAACTCACGCCCACGCCAGACCCGGTGTTGCGAAATTGTTTCCGATCCGATTGTTCGTACATGTACCGTGCGCCGAAATCGGCCGTGGCGTTGACTCCGAGGAGCGAGTGATCGTACTTGAACCGCGATTCGACCCCATAGACCCAGTATTCACGCTCATTGGTAAAGCGCGCGTTGCCGGGTACTGCCCCGGCAGCAGTGGCGGGGATCGCGTTGCCGAACTGGAGCGCGCCGTTCGGACTTCCATCCGCGTTGATCCCCTGCGTGGTTTGCCGACTCCAGTCACGGGCGATGTAATGTCCGAAGAAGTTGGTCGTCGATGTCAGGTTCGCGGTGAACATATGGTTGACTGCGACATGCATGCCCATCCGGCGGAAATCGAAGTTGTCGTTCTTAAATAGCGTTTGCCTGTCCTGGCCTCGAGGAGAGCCCCATTCCGATTCCGTCAACCCTTGGTAGCCGATGCCGGAATCTTCGCGATAGTAATTGAACTTCGCCATGATTTGCGTCCGGTCGCTCAACTCTTGGACCGTTTTGAAGGTAATGTCATCCACCTTGGCCCTGACATTCGTAAACCGCGGCGTGTCGCTCTGATAGTGGGTGTAGTCCACCATGTAGCCGCTTTTCCCCCAGGTACCTCCGTAGTCGAAGTGGGTGTTGAAGTAGTTGTTGTTGCCGCCCCACAGTTGAAAGTTCCCCTCCGGCTTGGCCAACGGCATGCGCGTGATGAAGTTCATCACGCCGCCGATCGTTTGCGGACCGTAGAGCAACTGACCGCTTCCCTTCAGCACCTCGATCCGATCGAACCGAAAGATCGGGGGAAAATAGTAGGACGAGGGATCAGCGTACGGCATCAACATGATCGGCACGCCGTCTTCCATGATGTGGACCTTGCGGCTTCTGGTGGGGTCTAATCCCCGGATGCCGATGTTCGGCCGAATGCCCAGGCCGTCTTCATCTCGTACATGAACCCCCGGGACCTCTCGAAGGGCTTCGTTGATGGTCAGGCGGTGGTTTTGTTCGATGCTCTCTTTGGTGATGACGCGACCGGATCCGGGAATGTAATCAAGGGCATTCTCAGATGTCCCGATGATTTCGACCAGTGGGACTTTTATTTCTGCTTCACCTGCAGTCAGTTGAGAATCGGTGTCTGCAGGAGGCCCGATGGCGGCTGACCGGTCGGCTACATCGGGTGAATGCGAAGAAGCTGCTCGTTCCAAGATCACGGTCACGTCGTCCGCGGCATAGTGCGTCAATCCCGTGTCTTTTAGCAGCAGCGTGAGCGCGTCGTCCGGAGAATAACGTCCAACAACGCCGTTGCTGTCAACCGATTGAACGAGTTCGGCGCGATGGATGAATCGAATTCCACTCTGATCTCGAAACGCGCGCAGCGCCGAGGCAAGCGGTTGTGGGGGAATGTCGAACACGGCAGGGTCTGTCCGTAGGGCCGTAGGTTGGTCGGCTGTCGCAATGCCGTGTAATCCGATGGTAGCGCCGACCATCCCGAAACAGATCAGCGCAATCCACAGTATGCGATACATATCGTCTCCTTTTAGCGGTGGGCGAAATTCACACGAGCCACATCGCATAAAAGACGACGGGGACACCGAAGATTCCCTACTCCGTCTCGCATTTTTTCAGCAATCGAGACTCGTCGGTCTCTGGTGCAGGAATCGGCCAGCACGGATGTCTGATTTTTCGTAGAACGGTTAGCGCGACAGGACTGTGAGAAACGGCGTCAGGTGGGTGATGTGAAATGGAACGGTATGCTGAAGCAACTCCAGAGAATGTTCCGGGTTATCCAAGGCAACACTTCCTGTTAGCTGTTGTGTCCGAAGCGCGGAGTCCAGGACGACGATCGTATCCGTCCGGTAACGGTTCATTTGAGCCACAATGTCCGCGAGCGACATCTGATCGAACATCAGTTCCTGGCGGCGCCAGGCCGTGACGGCAGGTGCACTGAAGGGTTCCGGCGCAGAGGTTCGCTGCTTGTCTGCAAAGACCACCCTGTCACCAGCATGAATTTCGAGGGCGTTCTCCTTATCCAACAAACGGACCGCCCCCTCCAAGACGCTGACGATGGTTCGGTGGCCATCATGCTCGATATTGAATATGGTTCCGATCGCCCGCACCACGCGCCCGTTCACCGCCACTTCGAAGGGGCGGGCGGAATCGTGTGCGACTTCGAATAGTGCCTCACCCTGCTTCAACGACAGGTTGCGCCGGTGATCCGTCAGCGTCACGGACAAGGCTGATCGGGTGTTGAGATGCACGAGGGAACCATCGCTCAACGAAACCGTCGCATGCTCCCCGGTGCGAGTGCGATGATCGGCAGACCAAAACTCTATGATGGACCACAGGCTTGGCCCCAATGCCGTTGCTACTATGAGGGCGGCTGCTGCTACGCTCCAGCGCCATGTATGCCGAGACCAGGGAGCCACGGCTCGGCGCGAGGAAACCTCAACTTCATGGGGGCGGGGGATGCGCTGGACCTCAGAGGCCAGGCCGTTCAGCGCCTGCCAGAATTGCTCGGCCTGCCGGAACTGAATGTCGTGCCCCACATCCTGGCGACGCCAAGCGGCGAATTCCCGGCGTTCTTGTTCCGACATGAGTCCTGAATGTACGCGCAAGAGCCAGGCATTGGCTTCATCCCCGGCACGACCGGCCAGCTGTTGTTGTGGAGTTATGCGCTTGTCAGGCTCGGGCATGTGTCATCCTTCTCAGCCGGGACTCCCCTTGGAATACGATGCTGAGAATAATCAGTTTGCCAGAACGACTCAAGAGCGGATTCATTCTTTAATTGGCGAGCCGTCCAATGCCTCGAATCGTGCGCGGCAATAGCTCATGGCTTTCGTCAGATGGTTCTCGACGGTCTTGATCGAAATGTTGAGCTCTCTGGAGATGTCCAGATAACTTTTGTGCTCGAATTTGAACATCAAGAACACGGCACGACGCTTCGGGGGCATGCTTTCAATGGCCTGCAGCACCGCTGCCAGGCGGTGCTTTGCGTCAACGGTTGTCTCGGCGTCCGGAATGGCGGTTGGAAGAGATACCGCTTGATCAAGCGGGGTCGATCGTGAAGTGACACGCTCCTCCCGTCGCAAATGGTCGATCGCGAGGTGTTTAGCCGTGGTGTAGAGGAAGTAGCGGGGATTACGCACGCGTTCAGGGTTCGCCAGAGTGACGATGCGAAGATACAATTCTTGGATTAAATCGGCCGCCGCCGAAGGACATCGAACTTTCCAGGTCAGAAAGCGCAGTAGGGGTCCCTGTTCTACTCGAACGAAGTTAATCAACGTCTCGAGCGAGACCAAAGGCGCGTGTCGGTCCTCCTCGGCGGTGGTGCAGGAGAGGCCCATAGATCCTGTGGGGGGACGATCCGACCAGTCTGACATGCGGTGTTTCAACGGTCTGCCCAAATAAGGTCACCGGCTTGCACCGGGGTCTCGACTGCGGAATCACCCTACCAGATTGCAATCGGAAGGCTGAATGTTCAATTTCCTGAAATCCTGCCTCAAGACGAGATTTTCTCTGAGTGATCACAACGAATGGCCGGCCAGGTAGGGTTTTGACGGGTTCATACGTCCTATATAGAAGTGAAGTGTCCAACGGGGGGCCTCGCCGTATGTCATCTCGTCCAGAAACACCATCTGAAACACGCGATGTACGCTGCGTCTGTGGCCGACTCACCGCTCGGCTTGAAAAGCGGGGAGTCGTCATCAAATGCCACCGCTGCGGTGCATTCGTCGTCATTTCTCGTGCCGATCTTCCTGCAGATTGCTATCGCCATCCAGAGAATCCTTCTCCGGAATAGTGCCTGCCCTGAACCGGGCGACTCCGCTTGAGACAAAATTCTCAGTTCTTCTCGTGTTTTGGCTCAAGCCAACGCAGCCGGTGAGGCAGTCCTCGATATGAGGTACTGCCTCGGCAGGCCACGTGGACGACCGGCAGATCAGTGAAACTCAAACTTGAGTGAGCCGATGGCGGTGAACGGCGCACCCGTATAAACAATTTCACGGAAATTCTGCGCGCCGACGAAATATCGCTGATCCAGGACATTGGTGAAGTTAATCGCGGCGAGCAGGTTGGTTCGTTTGAAGAACTCCTGCTTCCGGTAGTACAAGGCTGCGTCCATTCGCACGTATCCAGCCATCTCAAATGGGGCTTGGCAGTTGGCCGGATCCTGACATTGGAATATGCCGTTTCGCTTGCCCTGCGCATACATGCCGATGCCGGCCCCGAACCCTTTCACTACTCCTTCTTGAAAAAAGTACGTCGTCCAGAGGCTACCTTGATGGAGCGAGCTGTTCGGGACACGACTGTCCACAGCAAAGAGCAGATCTTTGGTGACTCGCGTATCGATGTAGGCATAGTTCGCGATCACGTCCCATCCGGGCAGGATTTGCCCTGCAATGTCGAACTCAATGCCCTTGCTGCGCTGTTCGCCCGTTGCGACGGAGAAGAAGAAGCCATTGAGCGGATCGCTTGTGAGGACGTCTCGCTTTTTGACGTCAAAGACCGCTACTGTCGAACGAATTCTACGGTCTGCTGACTGATACTTAATGCCTCCCTCGTAAGACTTGCCTTTTTCCGGCGCAAACAGGCCCCCATTGATGCTCCGTGAACCGGCGGGCTGAGGCGAAAACGATTCGGTGTAATTTGCATAGAGCGCGATGGGCTCCCATGGACGGTAGGTAATGCCCACCGACGGACTGAATGATTTGTCGGTGCGGTGGCTCTCCGACCCGAGTGCGTTGAAGTCGTCGGGGTTCGTGGTGAGGTTTTGATCGAAGATGTCAAACCGACCTCCAAAATGCATGTGCAGATTGTCCAATAGATCGATTTGATCTCCGAAGTAGGCGCCGATGATGTTGTTGTGCTGATTGGTATCGCTGAACTTGGTCAGGGCGGCATCGACGAACAGTCGATTGCCGGGATTAAAAATATCGATAAAGCTTCCCGATCCGCCGAAATCACCGAATGCGCGCTGACTGGATGCTTCCCGTCCGAGCTCGATTCCCAAAACAGTCTTGTGTTTGATCGACCCCGTGGAGAACATCCCGTGCAATTCGTTCTGAAGGTAATGGCTTTGGAACAGGCCGGGCAATTCATATCGAGCTAGATTTAGTAGTCCAGTCGTCTCGTCCAAGAAGTTAGACTCCAGGCTGGAGTACCGTTCTTTCGACACGGCCGCACGAAACGCGCTGCGCCATTTGAACATGTCGTTGATTTCATGCGTCAGGATTAAGGTCGCCTTTCCCTGTTGGGTTTCGGCCCGCCTGGTCGGATCTCCCAGGAAGCGACCGATGGGAATCGGCGCGACACCGCTGCCGAAGGCGACAAGCCCTCGATCGATGGGCGATTTATTGTAGAGATATTCGCCTTCAAAGCGGAGGTTGGTTCGAGAACTTAATTCCCATCCGAACGTCGGGGTGAGAAAAATGCGCTCGCTCTTCACCCCTTCCCGGTAACTTTCGGCCGATTCATAAAGACCGTTGAAGCGATAGGTGAGGCTCTTGCTATCGTTCAACGGTCCTCCTAGGTCGATCGTCGGGCGATAGAGTGAATAACTGCCAACGATGAGCTCTGCCGAATAGTACGGATCTTTGAGCGGGGACTTCGTGATCTGGTTGACGATACCGGTGGGATCGGAACGTCCAAAGAGATAGGAGGGCGGGCCTTTTACCACCTCTACGCTTTCGATATTAATCACGTCGCGAGCTGCTCGTGAGCCAAACGTGCTGTCATCACGAAACCCGTTTTTGAACGTATTCAGGCCGCTTTGAAAGCCGCGAATGTTGATGTCCGCCGCTCTGCCGCCGTTGGTATTGGCTACTGAGACGCCGCTGACATTCCTGAGTGCGTCTTCCAATCGGATCACTCGTTGATCCTCCATGACTCTGCGAGTCACGACCTCCACCGACCGCGGTGTTTCCTGAATAGAGACCGGGATTCGTGTCGCGGAGTCTGACTCTTCGACCGTATATCCGCGATCCTCCACTTCCTTGATTACCACCTCAGGTACCTTCACCGGCTTCGCCGCTCGAGGGATCTCTGTATTGGGATTTCGAGGCTCCGGCGTGGTCGATTGCGCCAGAGGTGCTGGCGGCGGAGGGAGCGTGGCGGCGGGCTCGAGTGTCATGGTGCGCGGTTCCGTGAGCCGGTAACTGAGTCCTGTCCCTGCAAGCATGAGGGCCAGCGCATGTTCTGGTGCATGAAGGCCGGTGACGCCGCTGGTGGTCTTGCCGTCTGTCATGTCGGAAGGAACCAACAGGCGATAATTCGCCTGATCCGCAAATGTAGTAATGGCCGATCCAAGCGGTTGCGGCGGGATGTTGAACTCTGTCGGCTCCGACTCTTCGCCGCCTGACCCGGCCTGCGCCAAAGAAAAGGCACCCCGTTGGTCGATGGGAATGATTTCAGGTGCCGCCTCCGCAGGAGCGGCGACTGCATGAAACGATGCGGTCGAGAGAAGTGTGAATATGATGATCTGCCATGAGAGCTGCATGATTCCCCCTCTGCTCATTCGATGTCCAAAGAAGTGCAGTGAGGTCGGACATGGCCGCCTCCCTGACACCGGGATGCCCATAGGTAAAGACGGACGGAGCCGTTGAGGCTGCAGTGAAATTCACACGTCAGGTGAAAAAATCCCGCAGGAGGCGCGTCTCGGGGCGGATAGGAACCGGCGAGCGTTCAGTGCAGAAATAGAAAATACGGACTGAGGTTGGTGTCGCGGATGCCAAGCGTTTGTTCAATGGTGCGGAGGGCCGCGTCTGGATCGTCGATATCAAAGACGCCGGTCACGGGAAGCGCGCGGAGGGAAGGATTCAGGATAAAGATATGGCCGCGACGGTATCGATTGAGATCTGCCACGACCGTTCCCAATGGTTGGGCTTCGAATATCATTTTGCCTCGCTGCCATGCGGAGACTTGATTGGCGTCCACTGAGCGGGCCGTGCTCCAGCCTCCGTCGGCTGAGTAGGAGATCTGCTGTCCCGCTCGAACGATCAAGGGTGATGTTGGGCGGGTTGGAGAAGACACACGTACGGCATGTTCGGCAACGGTGACTGTCACTGAGTCACTCCGCGTCTGTACCACAAACTTCGTGCCTAGTGCGGTGGTGGTGGTGTTCTGGCTTCTGACGGTGAAAGGCCGTGTGACGTCTGGTGCCACGGCGAAGGCAGCTTCTCCCCTCAGCAGGTAGATTTCTCGCTGTTGCGATGAAAAGGCTACGTTGAGTACGGTGTCGGTATTCAGCATGAGGCGTGTTCCGTCTTGAAGCACGACCTCCTCTTGCTGGCCCACCGCAGTCCGATGATCAGCCGTCCGGAAATGAATGTGGGTGAGCATTGATCCCCAGGAGAACCAGCCTATCACCAGGAGGAAGCAGGCGACGAGGCTCCATCTTCCTAGTCGCGGCCGCCATCTAAGCCTATGAGAATCAGCAGGTCGCACGCTTCCCAACGAGGAGCGCTGGGGGGAATGTGCGTGACCGAGCTCTTCCCACAATGTGGCAGCGTCACGGAAAGCATGTTGATGAGCGAGGCTGACGTTTTGCCATGCCTCACACGCACGGCGATCCTGGTCGGAAGCATGGCCGGAGTGAAGGCGGACGACCCATGCAAGGGCCTCGTCTTCAAGGGATGAAGGAGATTGTGGGTGATTCGCCTCGGACATCCATCCATCCGTCGCACACGGGCCAGGCGGTTCTTGCCCCGTCCTGTGCGCACAGTTACTGTATAAGACGGATGGAGTCGAGCTTTCAACAGTCAGAAACGACCGGGCATCTCTTCCGCATCCAGGCGGGCACGGCAATGCTTCAGCGCTTGGATAACGTACTTGGCAACCATACTTTCAGACACTCCTAACTCTTCCGCAATCTCTCGGTGGGTTTTCCCCTCTAATCGATTCATCAATAAGGCTTTTCTAGATTTGTGAGAGAGTTCCCCAATAGCGCGTTCCAGCCGGATCAGCCGCTGCTTAGCGTCCAATGCATCGTCTGCGGAAGGCGCTGGGCTGGCGGTATTCTCGGGCAGCGGTTCACCACTCAATGCTTCCCGGCGAATGCGAATTTTACGGAGATTATCTACGGCAAGGTTAGCGGCGACACGAAAGAGAAATGCGCGGGGATTCTGAACATTGATGGTCGATCGCATGCGGACCAGATGCACATATGTTTCTTGCGTACAATCCGCCGCGAGATCGCGACAACCGAGTTTATGGGTAAAAAACCTCAGGAGATCATTGTGGTGCTGCTCAAAAGCCGAGAGGCAGGGGATGGTGTGCTCATGTTGCATGGTACGGTCCTATTCCAGGCGGTAGCCAATGGGTATATGCACGATAATGGATGATTGATTGAGTGGATACTGTAACTGCACGGGAGAGATACGCTCCAGCAAAGCGACTGCGTCATGGTCGAGGGTGCCATGTCCCAACGAATCGATCACCTGAATATGACTGATGCGGCCATCCTCATGGATGACAGCTTGTACAATCACATTGCCTTGCCACCGGTGCCATTTCGCTTGGGCCGGGTATCGTTTGATCTGTTCGACCTCGGTCGTGACGAGGCTGGCCAGCCAACCATAATCGGACTGTACCTGGCGTGAAATCGGAGTTGGCCTGAGCTGCGGCACCGGTAAATTCACGGCCTGGTGAGTCTCCGGTAACGAAGGCCTCATTGGCGTGTTTGATTCGTCGGATATTTCTGTGACGGGCGGTGGCATGTCCACGTATGCCGAACTTGTCATCGGCCTCATCATTGCGGCTGGCACGGGATGCTCAGGGCGAAGTTCCTGAAGGGAGTCGGCGGCAGACTGCGGGAAAGCCTTCGTGGATTCCGTGACCTGCGAAGAGGCTTCTGTTGGACTATCGGTGCTCCCGAGCATTGGCCCATCTGTGGCAAGACCCCTCTGTTTAATGACGGCACGAGACGATTCTGAGGTCGGACGCACCACCGGGGGGAGGGGCTGCACCAACACGTCTTGGGTGATGGGCATTTCCCGGGTCGATGATGCCAGGGCAGGGGTGGGCGTATCGGAACTGATCGGGGTCGGCTGCGAGGCTGCAACCAGGTGGACATCCCAGCGAAATGGAGCAACTCGCGGCACCACAGAAAACTCCGCAGCGAGCAGAATGGCGACGCAAAGTCCCATTGCGTGGACTACCGTGGAGAACATCCAGGCGAACAATGTGGTTAGTGAAACGCCCAATTTCATGCCACATCCGCTTGGTGGAGTTGTTGTCTCCTATATTCGGTTGGCGAGCAGCCAACGGCTCTTTTGAAGAAATGACTAAATGCAAAGGCGTCACTGAATCCAACGGATTCAGCGATTTTGGTAAGGGTATGGCGTTCTTCCAATAGCATCGAAGTGGCTTTATTGAGCCGAAGCTGCTTCAGATGCGTGGAGAAAGGGCAGCCCATGTACCGGCGGAATACGTCAGAGGCGTATTTTTCTGAATACCCGAGAAGACGAGACAGTTCCTTCAGCGTGACCCGTTCGCTCACACGAGCAGAAAGAAATGTACGGAGGCGCTCCGCCACTGGATCGTGGCCAAGCATCTTTACACAAGGTTTATGCTCCGAGAGGTCTCCTGTGACATCACGTTCTTCTCCACCACCAGATGCCTTAGATTTTGTCTGCCCCCGATGGTCAGGGACATCAGGGAGCAGGGAATTCATGTGTGGCTTGGCATATTCGTCCTCAACGCAAGTGGTCTTTTTACGAAGCATGTGTCCCTCCCAAAAAGAAAAAGCCCACGATCAAAAAGGACCGTGGGCTCAGGGAATCGAATTCCTCGGGCCTCTGCTGCACATCCGCAGAGAGGTTAGTTGAATATGGTTCTCAATATCAGTATTGAGCTAGCGCTGTCAAGGCCCTATCCCATCGAGCGACCGGAGCACTATCCAATCTCGTATATCGCCCATAATGCTTTTCTGTGAACTGCGGGGAGCAGAAGACAGTCCAGCTGAGGGAGCCTCCTGATCATGGCACTCTCAGCCATTCGTGTACGACTGCGAGAAGTGAAATTCCGAGGGAAACTGACAGACTGATCGCATTCGATAGATCCTTCCTCATCCCAGCAGCTCCTCCCATGCAAGCTTCATAATCCCGCGAGGTTTTAGCGCCGCTGGAAATCCGTGGTTCTTTCCGCCCTCTCTATTTCGCTATCACTGATCATGCTCAACGTGTTTCTTGTCAGCGGAAAACTGCATGTCCCACAATTTACGGTCGCACCGCGGGGAAGTAGGATGACTTGACGGCACAGCGGACAAGCTCGAATTTTCAAAGGTCACCTCCTTCTGAGTCAGTGCGTCTGTTGCGTTTCGGCAATAGTCGTCTTTGCAATCTTCTCAACGGCGGTGTCCGCCAATCTCGCCACATTTCGGGCAAAACTGACAAATTCCTCCAATTTGAAAGCCACTGTTACCGGGCCATAGGTCAGATAGAATCGACCGCACCCGCACATTTCCAATACGGGCGAGTCATGAGCATGTACACAGGGCATGGATACCTCCTTAGTGGCTGGAGCCGCCATTGGTTGCGGCGTCTTCGGTGTCATAGGCCGGACACCACGGAGTGTTTCGTCATCGATTTGGAAATGTACGCGAGAGAGACTCATTGAGTACTTAACTAAATTGGTGAGAGCGTAGTGATATTAATTCTCAAAATCAAAATAATGGATTGCGCATCCTTTGTCAAGTGCGATTTACTGTTCAATCTCTCTCGACCGCCCCCCCACCAATCGGCAGACCCCCCAGCCACCCTTGGGTCCGGTACCATATTGGGAAATGTGCCGGTGTAACAAAAGACGACTAGCCCGATAGCCTATGCCTGCTCTAGTCCCAAGCTCATGATTTTGACCACACCTCGCCGTATTGTTATACATAGTCATCACACTATAGGGGGTTACACGATGAGCCAATCGCGAGAAGGTGGAAAATCGAAGTCGAATACGTCAAGAGTCTTACCCAGAATGACCGCTAGCTCGAAGGCTCAGGAGTCGTCCCGCTCAAAGCGTGTGAAGGTAGCGGCGCTTGTCACTCTGTCATCCGAGCCGACATCCGCTTCGATGGAACCAGTGCTCACACTAGAAGAATACAGAGCGCGTGTCGCTAGGAAAGCCTTTGAAATCTACGAGAAACGGCGGGCATTGACTGAGGTGGATGATTGGGTCGAAGCCGAGCGTTTGGTGAAAATCGAACTGCTAAATCAGCAACGCGGGGCAGACGCTTAAACGTCTCGGGATGCAGACCGTCGAGGAACTGCCTATGACACTTCCAGATATTCTCCGGTGCCCGTGTGGATTCGCAATCGCTCCAAGCGCATACAAGATGGAGTGGCCTGATGCAGCTGTGGATACCTCAAAAATTGTAGAGGAGTGCAATCCGCAATACTTGGAATACAGTTATAAGTGTGTCGAGTGTGGCCGTTTCATAATCAATCGTCATCCCATTAGGCCACAGTGACGCTCTATATGGGGTCCTATTTCCCCGCTGTCTACTGTTTGCCAGCCCGCACCAATCGGCAGACCATGCCGCCCCCTTGGGCTTCGGTACCATCTCGGGAAATGTGCGAATTAAACAAAAGGCGGGGAGGGGTATGTGGTTAGGAGTCTGTCTCAATGCTGCTGACATAGCATTTCCAACAGTCAGTCTGCCGTAACCAATTTGAATACGTTCAACGTCGCAATGCAGGCCACCCCTTATCTTCCATGCACTGCAGATAAGTCGCGTAAGGACTGGAAAGAGAGTTCCGAGACTGCTGAATGCAGAGATTGTTGTCCAACGCTCGCCGGTCAGTTGGCGAAGGTCCGTTATGATTCTGATTTTCGTGGGGGGGCTCGAACTGGCTAGTAGTCGAAGGGGGATTAAAGGGGACATTGGCTGAAGGGAGGCTTTCCCTAGGCAGGACAATCTCGCTCGGAGCGGAGGTCGCCGTAGATGATCGGGGACCTGCCACATGGGCCCCATGGGAGGCAGTGTCTGCGCCAGCAGGGGGGGGCGGATCGATGGATGCGCAATGCGGATACCCGAAAGGATCTATTACGACTCGTTCTGACGGACAGGGGCCTTGATTGGCACTTACCTGGTGAGGCGAGGAGGGCACCAACGGCTGTAGTTTAACCCACTGGTATCCACGTGAGACCATGCATCTACCGTAGAGATTTGAACCCCGATAGGACGCTGAGGGATGTCTGGCGACAATCGTATCACCTTGAGGACTTTGGTTCATGGACACTTGTTCAACGCCGTGACTCGCGCATTCCCCAGAATCTCGACGATACTGCGCGTCACGCGATGTCTCAGTGAGGCCTTGCTTGATCCAGTACCCCTGTTCCAGCGGTTGACATGAAGCCAGGAGAAGCGCGCCGAACAGTAAACCTATCAAAGCTCGCAAGGTGCCGGGCGTCGCGTGGGTAACTCTTCGCGCCCGCTTTACCGCAGCGGGGTCATGCCAGGCCACAGCGTGATGATCGCATGTGTTCACGGTAAAAGTATAAACTGCGCTTTATGCCATACACCACCTTTCGCGTCGCATGGAGCGAGTTTCATTGCCAAAGAGTGTAGAAGTCTGCTTGGTCCGTTTTGATACACTGGTCTGGCCAATGATCGGTTTGACATAAGGAGTCGGTATGGCCGAACAAGAGCGATTGAGGAAGACAAAGCTTTGGTGGGAAGTCTATCTCAAACGATACGCTCCTGCGGTGACGGCTCGGCAAGGCTTAACGCTTGGGATACGGAACCCGGAAGATGGGCCGGTGTTCGAGAAGCTGGATGACGCCATCAACTGGCGTATGTCCGTCCTGGCCGGTCATTTTGAGAAGATTAGCGGCCATAGAACCTGCTCTGTCTTCGACCGCTATAACATCACCAGTGAGAAAGACCTTAAGCAGACTGCTGAACGTCTCAATCAGTATATTCAAACAAAAAGGGTTACAATTCCGGTTACAGTCGAGGGGCTAAGAGTCGAGAAGCCCCCTATGAAGGACGCGCAACCTATTGATTTGTGGCGGAGGGGGCGAGATTTGAACTCGCGGATAGGTTACCCCATCTCCGGTTTTCAAGACCGGCACGTTCGGCCACTCCGTCACCCCTCCACGCCAGGCCGGGATACTTCGACTATGATCGCGAGATCGTCTGAATCCCTCCCATATAGGGTTGTAACACTGCTGGAATAGCCACCGTGCCATCGGGCTGCTGGTAATTCTCGAGAATAGCCACCAGCGTCCTGCCCACGGCCAGGCCCGATCCGTTTAACGTATGAACGAATTCTGGTTTGGATTCTTTTTTTCCTGCCTTTGGACGGCAACGAATGTTTGCTCGCCGTGCTTGAAACGCTTCGAAATTGCTGCAGGACGAGATTTCACGAAACGTCTGCTGCGACGGCAACCATACCTCAATGTCATAGGTCTTCGCTGAAGAAAATCCCATGTCACCTTTGCAAAGCGTGATCACTCGATAATGCAGGCCCAAGCCTTGAAGCACCGCTTCAGCATGTGACGTGAGGCGCTCCAGTTCATCATAGGAGTGTTCGGCCTTCGCGAAGGCGACGAGTTCCACTTTGTTGAATTGGTGAAGCCGAATGAGGCCACGAGTGTCTTTGCCGTAGGAGCCCGCTTCGCGTCTGAAGCAAGGCGTGTAGGCGGTGTACCGAATCGGCAAGGTCTCTTCCGCTAATATCTCTTCTCGATGCAGGTTGGTAACGGGTACTTCCGCCGTAGGGATCAGGAAGAGTTCCTCGTCGCGCATCTGAAACAAATCTTCCTCGAATTTAGGTAATTGCCCCGTGCCGGTCATCGCCGCGCGATTGACCATCAACGGGGGCATGACCTCGCGATAGCCATGCTGCGTGGTATGCATGTCCAGCATATAGTTGATGAGTGCCCGCTCAAGGCGAGCTCCGAGCCCGGTCAGAACTGCAAAGCGAGCTTTGGCCATGCGCACCGCGCGGTCGAAATCGAGAATGCCTAACGATTCCCCGAGATCCCAATGCGACTGCGCCGGCGTCGAGAGTTGCGGGGGCGCTCCCCATCGACGGACTTCGACATTATCTGCGGCGTCATGACCGTCGGGCACAGAGGCATGGGGAAGATTGGGAATACGCAGGGCGATATGCGCGAGCTGTTCTTCGATCAGCCGAAGCCGTTCTTCATGGCCTTTGATGGTTTCTCCTACGGCTTTCATCGCCGCCATGGCCTCTTCAGCCGGCTGTTTCTCTCGTTTCAGGCGAGCGACTTCCTCGGAGCCCTTTTTGAGCTGGTGCCGAAGGTCTTCAACTTGTATCGTCTTGGCACGGCGATCTTCGGTGAGTTTTCTCAAATCCTCCCAGGCAACGTCCTTTCCCCGTGGCCCTAACTGGTCACGGAGTTCGTCCAGATTGTCTCGAAATACCCGAAGATCGTACATACCCTCTCCCTTTGAAGCGGCCAGAAATTTAACACCCGATGCCTGCGTAGTCAATGAAACCGGTCGCTCATCGTTGAAATCGAAAGCCGCCTGGGCGTGATTGACAATGCGCAGTTGGGGCGGCACCATGGTTCGTGTGAAACCTATCTCGAATCCTCCCAATCGATTTGAAACCCTCCAGCGCGATGCCCTTGAGCCATCGTTGCGCGCCCGTATCCAGCTGTTCGAGGACAACACACACCAGATTCTTAGCCGGAATGACAGTCCTGACCTCCCGTTCAAATGGAGCGTGAATCCCTACCGGGGTTGTTTTCATGCCTGCGCCTACTGTTACGCGCGCCCATCCCATGAGTATTGGGGATTCGGAGCCGGAACAGATTTCGAGTCGAAGATCGTGCTCAAGCGCCGTGCAGCAACCTTGCTGCGAGAATCGTTTGAGAAGCCGTCCTGGAAAGGCGAGTTGGTGGTGTTTTCTGGCAATACCGATTGTTATCAACCCATTGAGGCCACGCTCGGCTTGACGAGAGCCTGTCTTGAGGTCTGCGCCGAATACCGGAATCCGGTAGGCATCATCACAAAAGGGGGCATACCGGTACGTGATCTGGATCTGTTCAGGCAATTGCACGAGGGGGCATGGATTCGCGTCTACTTCAGTATCGCCTTTGCCGACGATGAAACCGCGCGTCTGGTGGAACCGCAGGCTCCTAGTATCAGCGCACGGTTTGAGGCGATGCGTGCGCTCTCCGAAGCTGGCATTCAGACCGGAATCTCCGTGGCGCCGATCATCCCCGGGTTGAATGACGAGGCCATTCCTGAAATATTGTCCCGTGCCAAGCAAGCAGGGGCCACCTCTGCAACGGGAAGTCTGCTTCGGTTGTCGGGACACGTCGAGCAGGTGTTCGTCGAGCGGATGCGTGAGGCCTTTCCCGATCGGATCTCGAAAATTCTTCATCGTATACGGGAGGTTCGTGGGGGAGCCTTGAACGACGCGGAATTTTTCAGTCGGCATCATGGCACGGGGACCTATTGGCGCTGTATCGAGCAGCTGTTTGAGTTGGGGCGCCGGCGCGCCGGCTTCGAGCCGGATGAGGTGGCCGTTCCGCAGACGTTTCGGCGCCCGACGGCGCAGCAGTCGCTATTTTGAAAGGAGGAGTCGCTGTGAAGCATAATCCGGGATTCGTAAAGGTCGTGGAGGAAGCGCGGGCCCGCGTGCGCGCATGTACCGTTGGTGATGTGAAGGCCAGACTGGACCGCGGTGAACGCTTCCACTTCGTGGATGTCCGCGAGGATGACGAATTTTCTCAGGATCATGCGGCAGGGGCGATCCATATCGGCAAGGGTGTGATCGAACGGGATATTGAAACAGCGATTCCGGACAGGCAGCAGCCGATCGTGTTGTATTGTGGCGGTGGTTACCGGTCGGTATTGGCTGCCGACAGTCTCCGGCAAATGGGGTACGCGAATGTCATCTCAATGGATGGAGGCATCAAGGCCTGGCGCGCCGCCGGTTATCCCATTGAGAAAGGGCAACGCTCCTGACGCATGCCGTTTTCACGACGCGAATTCTTCAACAATGCCGGGTTTGGTCTGCTGCTCCTTCCGGCGCTGCTACGTTCTCCACAGACTATCCTGCGTCATCTGCTCTTCGATCCCGAGGGGCCGGTGGTGTCACCAAAACCCATTCCCGTCAATCCATTCATTCGGGCAGGTCGCGCTCTCGTCTGCATCGTGTACGGCACAGACCCTGGTCGAATGCTTGGGCGTGCGCTTGAGCTTCTCGGTGGAATCGATCGGATGGGCCTTCGCGGCGCCCGTGTCCTCCTCAAACCCAACGTGCTGAACGATCAGCCGCCGCCGTTGACGACGAATCCGCTGGTGGTGAAGGCCATGGCTGACATGGTGAGGACGAATGGCGCGGCGGAAGTGGTGGTGGCCGACGGGTCGGGCATTATCCGACTTCCCACATCTGCCAATCTGACCAGCACCGGTATGCGGGCGGCAGCGGAATCAGTAGGGGCGAGGGTGCTGGCGCTTGAGGATGAACCTTGGGTGCGGCTTGAACCGCCAGAAGCCAAGGCCATCGGCCATTTCTATTTCTCGAGGCCGGTCTATGAAGCGGATGTGGTGATCAACATGCCGGTCATCAAGACGCATCGTTTTGCAGAGTTTTCCTGTAGTCTCAAAAATTTCGTAGGGGCGGTCCACCCGCGTTACCGTCCGTCCGTCACATTCTGGAGCGGCGATTGGCACGAGCGCATTGCTGAGATCAATCTTGCCGTTCATCCCACGCTGACTGTGGCCGATGGGACCACGGCCATGATCGACGGCGGTCCGACATCAGGCACCCCGTGGAAGACGGACGTGCTGATCTGCAGTGGAGACCGGGTCGCGGTAGACCTGACGGCCCTAGCGCTCCTACGGTCGTTCGGGAGGTCGTCGAAATTGCAGGGGAAGCGAATCGCTGATCAACGGCAGATCCGACACGCGGCGGCTTTGGGGTTGGGCGTTGGATCAGGACGCGGGATTGAACTTGTCACTGAAGCGGTGGACCCGGCTCCACCAGCATTTCTTCGGCTGGTGGAGCATATTCGGCAGGAACTCCTGGAGTCGTGACGTTACTTGTTCGTGCGGTCGAATTCCTTGATGACTTGTTCGGTTAAATCGATCGTGTCTTTATTGAAGATCACGATTTTCACCGTTTGCTCGCTACCCTTATCCAACACGAGTTGATACCCGCCCTTGTCGGCAACAGCCTGCGTGGCTACGGCAATTTTTTTCATGTACTCGTCGACGAGTTCCTTTTGCTTGCCCTGCAGTTCTTGGTTAAACTCCTGAGCGCGCTTTTGATAATCCTGGATCTTGCTCCGAAACGAAGTTTCTTTGTCTTTCTTTTCGGCGTCGGTCAACTTCGAGGCCTGCTCTTTGAGCTGCTTTTCCGTATTGCGCAACTCTTCTTCATCCCGGGACAATAGTTTCTGGCGGGTTGCCACATACTCCCGCAGCCCGTCCAGTGCTCGCTTGCCAGCCTTACTCTTTTCGAGAATCACCTGGGGATCGACGACCCCCATCTTGAACTCCGCCGCCGGACTCGTTGAAAACAAGCCGAGGGTCGCTGCGACAAGCGCCCCGACCACGACCGCGCGCCGGCCTGCTCCGTGCCACTTCACACCCATCTCGGGACTCCTTTCGCGGGAATAATGTCGTGCTACAAACCTCGGGAGAATAGCTGCCTGCCCGTATCGTGTCAAGGAGGGCGGGGCGGGTGAGAGGGTGATTTGACAGGCGCTGAACTGGTGGCTATAAGCCAACGCAGGCATTTATCGTCTGGACATCCGAGCAGGTCCCATGGCCGGATGGGAAAGGAATCTATCATGTCTTCCGAACAAGAGCAGGCTCATCGCTTGTTCATCCTGGCGCTACAACATGAGTCGATTGGCTGCGGCCGCGCCGGATGTCCGGGACCGGTGGAAACCCTCGACCAGTCGCAGACACGCGATAGGGTTAAGACCTTCCATATGACATGCGAACAATGCGGGTGGCACACCAGCGTGACAGGGCGCGAACAGCTGATGCCGCTCTGGGACAATGCCTCACTGGAACTGATGGCAGATGAACATCTGATGCATCAACAGCCCGTATGTCCCTACGATGACACGCCGGTCGTGTTTATCTCCATGCCGAATCCGCGCCGGAAGGCGAAGTACCGGGTGGCGTGTTTTTATTGTGGCCGACAAATTGAAATGGATTGGCCTCCGCCTGAAAGCAAGCGGTAGCCACGAGGCCTGAATTGAGGTGCCGGTGAGTTAGACGAAGTAGCGGCCGGTGTCGAAGTGGTACTCGGCGTTGTCGACGAGCTGCAGAATGTTGTGCGTATAGGTCCCGGTGTCATCCTGCGTGGCCAGGTCAAGCTCGGGACCATCCTCGATCGGCGTGCCCTCTGAATCCGTAATCACTCGCACCATCGGACGTTCCGCATTGGCTTTGTCCTGAGCGGGCTTGATCACAACCGCCAGGGGACCGGAGTCGAGACGCACGAGGCTGCCGATAGGAATGATGCCCACGCAGTTCACGAACAGCTTGAGCAGCACGGGATCGAAGGATTGCCCGCTTTTCCCAAACATAAATTTCAGCACGTTCGCGGGGGACATCGGCTCGCGGCGGTACACGCGCGACGAGGTCATCGCGTCGTAACAGTCGGCGATGGTAATGATACGACTGGCGACGGTTTGACTCCAAGGTACCTTGAGTTTGGGATAGCCGGAAAAATCATAGTTCATATGATGTTCGAACGAGGCCGAGGCCATACGCGCGGGCACGTTATTGATGCCCCGAGCCTTCACCAGGGTAAACACGCCTTCAATCGGGTGCGAGCGCATGATGGCCCATTCGTCCTGCGTAAACTCGCCCGGTTTGTTCAAGACATCCAGAGAGATGGCGCATTTCCCCACGTCGTGAAACAACGCCGACAAACCGAGGTCGGCCAGGTCCACCTTCGGGTATCCGGCTCGATTGCCCAGGGCCATCGCCAGGAGCGATACGTTCACGGAATGGTTATGGGTATATTGATCATGGCAGCGGAGATTGGTCAGTCCGAGGAGTGTGGATTCATCCTGCATCATCAGTTCGACGATGTTCTGAATTGCGCGTTTCGCCTGTTTGAAGCTGACCGTCCCTCCGGCGCGCGTACTCTTCGTC
Source organism: Nitrospira sp. (assembly GCA_049840695.1). GTDB lineage: Bacteria > Nitrospirota > Nitrospiria > Nitrospirales > Nitrospiraceae > Nitrospira_A. Next base: position 97,390 of record JASGJV010000027.1, on the reverse strand, counting down.
AGGTCGCCGAGAGCCGAGGCTGCCTTCGCGTAACGGCCTTTCGCGATAGCTTTCCTCTTGTCCTTCGAGTGTTCCTGCCCGCCGGCTGAGGATCCTGCCGTCGTCCCTGCCTCGCCGGCCGTGGCGTTGGCGTCGTTCGATTGCTGAAGCTGAAGCGCTCGAGGTTCTTCCAGCTCGATACCTTTGACGCCCGCAGCTTGCAGACCCTCCTGTAGATCGGCCAGCGTATGTTTCTCCGGATCGAGACTGACAAAGAGATAGGCGAACTCGCGATAGTCCTTCGACTCGGCCGTTGAGGCGAACGTCACTCCTCCGATATGCCACTTGTTCAATGCCTCGATGATGCTCGCAAAGACGGCCATCTGCTGCGAGCTCATTTTGAGGTGGCTGTCTCCGAGAAAGAGAAAGTCATTCTGCAAGCGAAGCGCGACGGGGTGATCTGCTGCCAGCGTTTTCACCAGCGTCAACATGGAGTTGACGGGTTTGTCCAGCGCCGCATTGGTGCGTCCGTGAATGCGCGAAGTCTTGATCAAGACGTTCAACTGCGTGACCAGCTGAATGCCCAGCATGGCCAGCTGTTGATCGAGAATGTCGCCGGCCTCTGATCCCCTGGCGATCTTGTTGGCGAGCGACCGTTCGTGGGTCAGGATCGGGTGCGCGGGGTCCGAGCTGCTCGGGACGGGATTAACAGGGGAAGGGGAGTCGGTCACAGGGTTCCTCGTCTCTAGGAATTCGCTGCGCTGGGGATCGTGTGCCGGTGTTGGCGATTGGCGACCGAAATGGCCGCGCTGCAGGCCTGACGGACGGCGGCGCCGCCTTTTTTCTGTCCGAGCTCAAGCGCCGCCATTGCTGCCGGCGTGGCCAACTTGCCGAGGATCTCCGCGGCCAATAGTGCGAGCTCTTCCTTCTTTTTTCGATTCGTCCAGGACCATTCCGTCAGCAGTCCTTGCCAGTAAGGTACGGCTTCATCAGCAGCGGTCTGTTTGAGCGCTTGGTAAACCGCGCGTTTTTCCGCGGGTGACCGTTCGTAGAAGTCATCGGCCGTGACGAACGGGGACCAGGAGGAAAAGGCGGCTGTGTATTGGCCTCCGGTCAGCACTTTCATCGCGGTGAGGCGAACGGTTTCATCGCTGTCGCTCAAGAGCGCGACCAGCTTTACCCCGCTGCCCGTGGGACGAAGAGTCGATAGAATGCGCAGGGCTTCACGACGAACCGAGGGCTCGGGGTGGCGCAGCGCTTTCTCGACGCTGTCGGCAAAACGGGCATCATTCCATCGGTAGATAAGGGTGAGCAGGTTGCGCACGTAGGTAGGGCGTTTGTCAGTCAAGCCGCGGATGATCGGTTCGGCATGGTCTCGCGCGAGGGTCTGCAGGGCTTCCATCACCACCGCCTGATGGGCCGGTGTATCCAGCGTCGCCAGCACCGAGCAGAGTCCCGGGATCGCATCAGGCTTCATCATGAGCAGGAGCGTAGTCAGGCCTTCCGTCTTGGCTTGAGGATGACGATTCAAATGGACGCCAATGGCTTTCAATCGTTCGGGGCGACCCAGCCCGTCGAATAATCCAGCGACCTGCTGCTTGTGGCTTTCCGATAGATCCGGCCGAACCGTCTCTGCTTCCTGCAACATCGTCAGCACGGTTTCGAGCAACGTCCATTGTCCTCCCCGAATCAACGTTTCCAATACGTGATCCCAGACGTCGAACAGTTTGGTTAAGAGAGGAGGGGATGGTTCAGATGCCAGCACAGCCGACAGGATGTCGAGGATGTACGTCGTGGCATCTCGAGCGGTTTCACGCTGAATTTCCTGCGTCAGTGCCTCGTGCTCTTCATCGGAGACGTCATACCCGACGACATTGGCCTGGAAGCGACGGTTGCGGCTCGCGGTGCTTCCGGTGGTATTACCGCTCGCCGGCTCCCCGGGGCCGCCCGTACCATCTTTGTCAGTGGCCTTGACCGCGCGTTCGCGGTCGAGGAGTTCGCGCAACGAGCCGACAGGCAGACTCATGTATCCTTGAGTCTGCAGTTCAAGTTCCTCGAGCCCGAAGCCGGATGCGCGGACGAGCTCTTCGGCGGTCACCAGGGTAATCGTCTCAAGATTCTTGTCCCACAACCGCGTGACGATGTCGTCGTCTTCTTCGTGATCGACGGCAGCGTCGCCCGGACTGGCCTCGTCAGCGGGCATAGCCCAGAGCGCCTCCAGAAAAAAGGCGAGGTCTTCACGCGTGAGTCCTTGATGGAAGCTCAGCTCACGGATCCCGTCCGAGTACATCTTGAATGCAAAACTATCTCCGGTGGCGTCGCGCTCCGGTTCGTAGACCACCGCGTTTTGGAACAGGAGTTGATTGCGTTGGACGAGCAGAGTGAGTCGAGTGTGCTGCAGCAGATGATTCGTCAGCTCATCGTAAAATTGTTGAAAGAATCGCTGGGCGACCGGGTTCTTCGTGCCATACGTACGCGCCGATTTGGCCGCCTTATCGAGCAGCTTCAGCAGCTGCTTGATGACAATGACTTGCGGATCAGAGCCGGCTTTCACGCAAGGCGAAAGTGGAAGACCTTCTCCGAGCGGGGCTGTAGGTTCCATAAGTGTCAGTCGTACCGTGAGGTACATGATTCGTCAAGAAAATAGCCGGTCTGCGCAAGCCTCCCGCCGCCGTTGCGCCGACCCCCTCGAGCCAGTACAATTCTTCCGTGACCACCGACATTTCACCTCCGCTCATTCTCTGCTTCGGGGATAGTCTCACGGCCGGATATCAAACGCCCAGTCCGGCGCATCCGTCCGGACAGGACTCGCCCTATGGTCACGTCCTGCAGGAACATCTCGGCGCCCGAGGCCGTGTCGAGGTGAGTGGAATCTGCGGTGAAACGACTGGAGAGATGGTGCTGCGTTTCCGCAGGGCCGTCCTCGAACGCCAGCCTCAGATGGTGATTATTCTGGGGGGCACGAATGATCTGGGATGGAATGCCGATCCTGCGGAGATCATGCGCAATCTGATCAAAATGTATGAATTGGCGCGGGCCTCGTCCATCGTGCCTGTGCCCGTGACCATCCCGTCCATTCGAGTCGACCTGGCCGGGGAGAATCCCGATGCCGCCGCATGGCTGGCTGAGCATATTCAGCGGCGTCAGCGATTGAATGCCATGATCGTGGACTATGCGGACAGAAAAAACCTGCGGCATGTTGATTTGTTCACGGCGACGGCCGAACCGGAGTCACTCATGCTGGGGGAACCGTACTCGAATGACGGCCTGCATCTGACGAGCAGCGGCTATCGCCTGTTCGGCCGGCTGGTGTATGAGCAGCTCTTTGCCGCCGATCCCGCCGTTTCCGGCGAGGCCCCTTCCAATCTGTTCCGACCATGATCTTCGAGGTCACGGATCACAACTTTGCGCGTACGGTAGAGCAGGCCCCGATGCCGGTGCTCGTGGAGTTCTGGCAGCCGGGCTGTGGCCACTGTCTCGCACTGCTCTCGCAGCTTCAACTGTTGCAGGATGAGGTGGGTACAGCGGTGAAGATCGTGAAGATGAACGTGCAGGAGAACTTTCAGATTCCTGCTGAACTCGAGATCAGTTCGTTACCCGCGCTCGCCTTATTTGACCGGGGAGCCTTCGTACGGTTTATCGGCGGGATCGGGAAGAAGGACGAGATTCGAAAACAGCTGTTCACCTCCATCAACATTCAGTATCCGACGTAAGATTTTTCGGCACGGCACAGGCCGCCGGGCATGGTCCGGAGTTTGGCTACAGTATTCGCCAGGTCCGCCCGTCTTGTTCGATCATCCGTTCGGCTTCCACCGGTCCCCAGGTCCCTGCCTGGTAATCGGGTAACCAGCGCAGCTTCTGTTGCGCCCATCCATCGAGAATCTTTGTCACCCAGTCCCAAGAGGCTTCGACGGCGTCTCGCCGCATGAAGCGTGAGGCGTCTCCTGCCATCACGTCCAACAACAACCGTTCATAGGCTTCCGGAGACGGGCAGCCGAACACGTCGCTATATTGAAAATCCATCTCCACGGGATGCGTCTGCGCCCGCGTGCCGGGGACTCGCGAGATGATACGCAGCGAGAGGCCTTCATCCGGTTGAATGCGCAACGTCAGGACGTTGGCCGGTTGAGGATTGGCGGGGTTGGCATTGAAGAGAATCTGCGGAATATCTTTGAATTGCACGGCAATTTCGCTGGCCCGTTTCGGGAGCGCTTTCCCGGTGCGCAGATAGAACGGCACCCCAGACCAGCGCCAATTTTCAACGAAGGCTTTCACCGCGACAAAGGTTTCCGTCGTCGAATTCGGATTGACGCCTTTTTCCCGCCGATATCCCGGCACCGGCTGGTTATGCGCCACACCTTCGGCATACTGCGCCCGCACCGTATATTGCTCGACATCTTTGCCGACGATAGGCCGAAGGCAACGCAACACTTCCATTTTGGCATTGCGCACCACGTTGGGGTCGAGCGAATAGGGCGGCTCCATGGCGACAAGGCAGAGGAGTTGCAGCAAGTGATTCTGAATCATGTCCCTCAGCGCGCCCGCTTCTTCGTAATAGCTGGCTCTCGTTCCCACGCCTTCCGACTCACTGACGGTAATTTGGACGTGATCGATATATTTGTGGTTCCAGATCGGTTCAAAAATACTGTTGGCAAACCGCACCACCATGAGATTCTGAACCGTCTCTTTTCCGAGATAGTGATCGATCCGGAAAATCTGCGATTCATCGAACACCTTCCCGGTCACTTCATTGATCTGCTGCGCAGAGGCCAGGTCGCGCCCCACCGGCTTTTCGACGATGATCCGCGAGTAGGGCGAGGCGGCCGACGCTGAGGTGGCCAGACCTGCCTGGGCCAATCCCTCACAGACCGACGCGAACGAGCTGGGCGGAATGCTCAGATAAAAAATGCGATTGCCGGGCAACTGCATCGCCTGCTCCACCTCCTCCGCCTTGGCGCGGAGTGTGGCGTAGGTCTGGGCATCCTCGTTTTCTCCCTGGATGTAAAAAAGGTGAGTTTTGAAAGTGGTCCAGGTATCCTCCGCCAGAGCCTGTCGCGAATGTTTGGCGACCCCTTCTTTGACGAGATTCCGGAATTCCTCGTCCGTCATGGGCTTGCGGCCCAGGCCGATCACCGCATACTTGGCGGGCAGGAGCCCGTCGAGTAACAGGTTATAGACGGCCGGGATAAGCCGGCGGCGGGCGAGGTCGCCGGAACCGCCGAAAATGACGAGCGTGCAGGGCTCGACGGGGGGCAGGGATTCCGGAACGGGCTTGCATGCAAGAGGAGTCGTGGGCGAGGACATAGTCGCGATATTCCTTGGGTGAAGGTCAGCGCCGGACGCTGTGTCCGCCAAAGGCGTTGCGCAAGGCGGCCAGCATTTTTTCAGCAAACGATTCTTCCTGCCGTGACCGGAAGCGGGTGAACAGCGCCGCCGTCAGGGTCGGGACGGGCACATCCTTATCAATGGCGTCTTGTATCATCCAGCGACCTTCGCCGGAATCCTGCACATAGCCTTTTAAATGTTCGAGCTTGGGATCCTGTTTCAGTGCACCGACCGCCAATTCCAGGAGCCAGGAGCGGACTACGCTGCCATGCATCCAGACATCGGCAATTTTCCCCAGGTCGAGACGATAGTCACTTTTCGCCATGAGTTCAAATCCCTCGGCGTACCCTTGCATCATGCTGTACTCGATGCCGTTGTGCACCATCTTGACGTAGTGGCCTGCCCCGTGCCCGCCCATGTGAGCCCAGCCCTGTTCTGGCGCCAACGTTGTGAAGATGGGAGTCAGGCGCTGGACCGGTTCCTTCTCTCCGCCGATCATGAGGCAATAGCCGACTTGCAACCCCCAAATCCCGCCGCTGGTGCCCACATCGACATAATGGATACCCTTTTTTGTAGCTCGGCGGCGCGGCGCGTATCGTCGTGAAAGCGCGTGTTGCCGCCGTCGATAATCGTATCGCCCGGCTGCAGCAGCGCGCTGATGGCCTGAATCGTGTCTTCCGTTGGGACTCCCGACGGAACCATGATCCACACGGCGCGGGGTGCGGTGAGTTTGGAGACGAGGTCGCTCAGGGAGGTTGCGCCGACGCAGCCCTTGCCTTCTGCCTGCTTCACGATATCGGTCGCACGATCATATGCCACGACGCGGTGATGGCCCTGCTGCAGGCGCGTCACCATGTTCATGCCCATTTTGCCGAGTCCGACGAATCCAAGTTCCATAGGTCACCCTCTCTGGTGAAGACCGGTATGTGATGACTGGTGCGGAGCCGGCCAATGACGGAGTGCCGCTCTATCGGTCCGGCGAAGGTCTGATGCTATCACGGTCGGAGGCCCATGCAAGCCATGTCGCCTCGGCATGGGGTGATGGAGCCCTGTTAGTCCACGCGGGGTGGAAGGGGAATATCGCGAAACAGGGTCTCGGCAAATCGTTGGCCGGCCATCAACCGGTCGTGAAGGGTGGCCGCACTCAGAAACTGGGGCAGCCACCTCTGCGAGTGCCGGCTCGCGGGAAGCCAGGAACCGGAGGGTATCCACAGGCGCCGTGAACCAGAGCCCTCTGGTTCGAAAAAATGCGGTAAGGCACTCCTCGAAAAACAGCTGCAGCAGATATTGCGCGGTGTTAGGTTTATCGCGCAGGTCTTCAGCCTTACCGAGCCAGTGCAGGCACTCGGCCTTGAGGCGGATGCGTTCGTGAATGGTCGCCGCCGGCGGGCCCTGGCGAAAACGTTGCACCGCCTTGGCAATCAACTGCGCCGCAATGTCCTCATGGTCGTACAGCACGCGTCCCTTGCGCAGCAGAGAGGCGAGACGAGGAGAGTAGGTGAGATCTTCGGCCACGGCTTTATGTTCGCCGTAGCGGATATCGACCAGCCGGTCTCCCACACGGATCATTTCCTGCCCATCGGCCTGTCCTTGACCAGGGCGATGAGATCGATATCGCTGTGTGCCGTCACGGCGCGCCGGGCGCCGGACCCGACCAGAATGATGCCTACCAGATCTCCGCCCCGTTTCGCGCGGACGTATTTCACCGCGCCGGCGAGGGCATCATCGTAGCCGGGCGGCGTCACCGCCGGTGGCATCTCCGGTGGTTCGGGAATATCGAGTAACTCAGCCTTCAGTTCTTCCGAGGAAGGGAGCACCGGGGAAGACTGAGGGGTAGTATCTGCAAGGTGTGATTCCATGTCTATCCTTCGACGCGGTCAGGCGGCCTGCACACGTCGTATCTGTTGCTCGAGTGTGCCGAGCGATGCGTCGAACGGCTGGTCAGCATCGACAACAATCTCAAGTTTTCCATTAGGAAGTTTGCGGACGATCCCGGGGGTTTCCGGCGAGAGAGGAATTTCCACCCACTCGCGATTTAGCCCTAGCGCATCCGTCACGTCGAGAATGCGACTGATCTGTTGAAACGACACCGCGTGAAGCGACACTCAGTCCTCTCTACTCGTGTTGGCATTGTAGGGGGGGGGGGACAGAGACTGTCAACGTGAGGCACAGGGCCTGCTCGGTCTAATCCTTGAGTAATTGTGCGATATGATCGGCGGCTTGCTCTATGGCCTCCGCCGACACGTCGAGATGGGTCACCGCGCGACACCTTGACCCGCCGACGGCATTGATCAGCACGCCTTCTTGCCTGAGAGCCGCCACAAATGCCGGGATGGAAAATTTCGTGCTGTGCACATCGAAGAACAGAATGTTCGTCTCGACCAGGGATGGATCGATGGTGACGGCCGGAATCTGTTGCAGCCGTGCCGCGAGCCGTTTGGCGTTGGCATGGTCTTCACTGAGTCGCGCAATGTGATGGTCTAAGGCGTAGAGGCCCGCCGCGGCGAGAATTCCGGACTGGCGCATGGCGCCTCCGTACATGCGGCGAAATCGCCGAAGGCGCTCCATCACCCCGAGGTCATCCGTCGCAATCAGCGATCCGGCCGGGGCCCCGAGCCCTTTGGAGAGGCAGAAGGTCACCGTTTCGAAATGCTTCGCGTATTCTGCGGCCGGCACGCCCGATGCCACGACCGCATTGAACAGACGAGCCCCGTCGAGATGCATCGGTATTCCATGGGCAGCGGCGACAGTGCGAATGGCCTGAATGGTTGAAAGCGGGTAGACCCGGCCTCCCCCGGCGTTGTGCGTATTCTCAAGACAAATGAGCGCGCTTTGGATGCTATAGGGATCTTTCGGTCGGATGGCGCTCTGCACCTGCTTGGCCGTCATGAGCCCGTGCGTGCCGGTCACCCAATGCAGTTGCACTCCGGCCAATGCCGCCGCCGCGCCCTGTTCGTAACGAATGATATGTGACTGACCTTCAACAATCACTTCACGTCCTGGTTCGGCCTGAGCTCGAATGGACAGTTGGTTGCCCAGCGTGCCCGAGGGCACGAACAGCGCGGCGCGTTTCCCGAGGAGCGCGGCACCGACTGCCTGGAGGCGATTGACAGTGGGGTCTTCTCCATAAATGTCATCACCAACCTCTGCACGGGCCATGGCTTCCCGCATCGCGGGGGAGGGTTTGGTGACCGTATCGCTTCGAAGGTCGATCATGAAAGCGCCTCTATCAGGAATGGAGTGTGGTTCTTCAGGACGAACCGCGGGGGCATTCTAACAAATTTCTCTTGCCGGTATGCCGGGGCCTGCGACACTGACCCCAATTCGGAGCCCCATGGAGCCATGGTATCGGTCAGTGATCCGGTTTGTGCAGGCTGAGCCGCAGGAACTGCGGCCGTTGGCCTGGTCCTTCGGATATTTTTTCTGCCTTCTCTGCGGTTATTACATTCTTCGCCCCGTGCGCGATGAAATGGCGATCCAGGGCGGGGTACACAATCTTCCCTGGATGATGACGGGCACGTTTCTCACCCTGCTGGCTGTCACGCCGCTGTTCGGGTGGTTGTCTGCGCGGTATTCCCGCTATCGATTGCTCCTGGCCGTCTATCTCTTCTTTATTGCCAATCTCATCGGCCTGTATCTTTTGATGACGAGCGGTCTGTACATCGAATGGGTCGCGCGCGGGTTTTTTGTCTGGCTCTCGGTGTTTAACCTGTTGCGTCGTGTCGGTGTTCTGGAGTTTCATGGCCGATCTGTTTACACCGGCGCAGGGGGCGCGCCTCTTCGGAATGATTGCAGCAGGCGGCAGCACCGGCGCCTTGTTCGGACCGCTCATCACGACTGGCCTTACCTATCTGTTCCCGGTGCCGGTGCTGATGTTGGCCTCGGCCGTATTTCTCATAGCCTGCCTCGGATGCATCTACCAATTAGAAATGTGGAGCCGCAGCCGGTCTCGTTCCATCGAGAGAACAGCGGTGCACCTTTGGGCGGGGGGTTTCTGGCCGGTGTTCGCCTCGTGTGGTCGTCGCCGTATCTGCTCGGTATCTGCGGGTACCTGACCTTTTTGACGATGACGGCGACCTTCTTATATGTCGAACAGGTGCGTCTGGTGGCGCAGCAGTTCGATACGCCGGAAGCCCGCACGCGTCTGTTTTCCATGCTCGACTTCGCTACCAACATCCTCACCTGGGTGACGCAGCTGCTGCTCACGAACCGTGTGGTCGCCCGGTTCGGACTGGCCGCAGCGTTACTGTTCCTGCCGGCGGTCAGCCTGCTTGGTTTTCTCGGCATTGCCCTCTGGCCGGGATTGGTCGTGTACGTCAGCTTTTCCGTGCTGCGTCGAGTGGGGGAATATGCGCTCTCAAAACCGGCGCGTGAGGTCTTATTCACGGTGGTCAGTCGCGAGGAAAAGTATAAGGCGAAGAACTTTATTGATACGGCGATCTCGCGCGCCGGAGATGCTTCGACCGGCTGGCTGGTTTCCGGCCTCAAGGCGCTGAGCGTCACCACGGCGCAGATCGCCTGGGTCCTGGTCCCTCTCATGGTCCTCTGGGGTTGGTTAGGCCGATGGCTGGCTGCGCAACAAGGCAAACAGATTGGGCCCGGGTAGAACGAAATGACTTGCCTGCCGCCTCCAGGGACTGGCCTAGTCGCCCCTCCTGCGACTGCATGATAGTCTTTGCCCATGCAAGGAAGTGCTCTTGCGCTCCCCAGAGTGACGCTGCTGAATGTCTCTCAGCTCATCCACCACCATTTGCTCTGGTTCCTCATCGGCGCTTATGCGGTTGCCGCGATGTTTCCTCTCCCTGGCCTCTGGATGAGAAACCTCTCGTTCGGTGACCTGTTCGTCTTCGGGACGAAGGTTCACTTGTCTCTCGTCCTGATGCTCCTGGCCATATTGATGTTGAAATACCGGGTTAGGGATCCGGACCGCGCATGTGACTTCATTAGCGCAGAAGGTAGGCGTCCTGGGCGCCGGGCTGGCCGCAAACCTTCTCATCCCATTCGGGTTTATTTTCTTCGTCAGCATGCTGCTTCCTCTCTGGCATAACCCGGAGGAGGCGCAACAAATCCTCGTCGGTCTCGCATTAATCGCGGCGATGCCCATTGCCGGCGCGTCCACTGCCTGGGCCCAGAACTCCAATGGGAATTTGGTGCTGAGTTTAGGACTCGTCCTGCTCTCGACCCTTCTCAGTCCGATCATGACGCCGCTCGCCTTCTACGTGTTCGGAGAGATGGCCTCGGCCGAATATGAGCATGTTCTGCACCATCTTGCCGAGCATGATTCCGGAGCCTTCCTCGGTCTGTGGGTTGTCCTGCCATCGCTCATAGGTGTGGGGCTCCGATTCGCCATTCCTGAACGGCAGCTCAGCACTGGTCTGCCGTACCTCAAAACCATCAATGCTCTTGTTCTGTTGGCGCTGAATTATTCGAATGCCTCCGTCTCGCTCCCCCAGGCGATCGCACGGCCCGATCTGGATTTTTTAGTCCTCACCTTAATCATCACGGCGGCGCTTTGTGTGACGACATTTGCCGCCGCGTATTGGCTCAGCTCTGTGTTCAGACAGATCAGGCTGATCGGATGTCGCTCATGTATGGGCTTGGCATGAACAACAATGGGACCGGGTTGGTTCTGGCTTCGCTCGCGCTGGCCTCCTTTCCTCGGGTGATGGTGCCGGTTATCTTTTACAACCTCGTGCAACATGTCGTGGCCGGCACTGTGCACCACGCGATGGGCCGCCGGGGATCAACTGGTATACCAGGAAGCTAATTCTTTACGGCTTCGGGCCGCCGCTCTGGTTGATGAGTATCAGCGCAGAGCAGGAAGGGGCGCTGATTTCCTGTTGGACGCGTGCCGCGTGTATGCTGAATCGTTGGGACTGAAGTCGCCTGCGGCCGCGAGTGCAACTGTCGATTCCTTTCCATAAGCCCGTGGATGGAGGGTCGATCCCAGGGCGTGGACCTCGTTCGTGATTCATGCTATTCTTCCCACCCTGCAGAAGCGAGCGACGAGCCGGGATGATGGATTCAGATCCCAATACCGCCTCCTATCCAGCACGTCTCCTCACCGTGCATCCAGACCCGGCATTCGTCCGGCATCTCTCGTCCGCGCTTCAACCAAAAATTTCTCCACTGACCATCGAGCACTGTGTCAGCGCGCCTGAAGCCAGGAGGCTGCTGTCTGAATCTTCATGCCAGGCCATCATTGTGAGCCCTACCCTTATCATCCAGAGAGAGATGTCAGTCCTCACGTCGAGTCAGCGGGTGACCCCTCCTGTGCCTGTGATTATGACGTTGAGGGCAGACGAACGCGAGGTTGCTCAGAACTGGCTCGACTTGGGCGTCTATGATTTCATCCTTGACCCGTTTGATCCTGAAGAGGCCCTCGAATCGGTTCAGGAAGCGTTGCTCCTGTCGCAAATACGAACAAGAATCCACCGAACGGAGGAAGCGCTGCTTCGTCTCCAAATGCGGCGCGAGGCCTACAATTCCAAGGCGGCTACGGATACCTCGCCTCGCCGGGAAGTCAGCCAGTTGCAACAGCAATCGATTCTACGCCTTGCGGAGTCCAAAGAGTCGTTGGGAGAGACGTTGATTGCTCTCGAGAGAACGATGAAGCAACTTAAACAGCATCGCCGCGAGCGAGAGCTCTATGCGAAACACAGAGCTGAGCAAAGGCTCGGCTGTGGACCATCGGGGCGACTTCTTCCTCCCGATCCCACCTGGTAGATCGATCCTATTCCTCTCATTTCACAACTCACTATCCTAGCTCTTGCAAACGTGTTCTCTTCCAACGGTTCTCGCCTCCGGCGCGACGGCATATTAATGAGCCGTTACCTGATGAAGGACTATCTGAATATCTCCAGGTCCGCCTTTCAGTGCCGGCATTCCAACCGACAGCTACCTCAAAATCTGTTGGTTACGCTTCGATTTCTGCATGAGGCGCCTGAATAACCTCGCTCTCGAAATCTTGAGAGCGTGACATCCGTCGCCGATGCCCTTCTCGTTGTGTGCGATTCTGCACCATTCGCTCACTGAAATGTTGCACGGAAGAGGACCGTTGGAGGGGGCCACCGCGTCTTCATGGTCTCCATCGAGAGATCAATTCGGCGCAGCCGTTCGTTGGAAGCGGTAATTCGCACGCTTTCCTTTGCAACGCAGGCAGCAATCTTACAGGCAGGAAACTTGCCTCTCTTGCTGCCCCAGCGAACCGCCTTTTACATTGCCCCTGGTGATGATGATCCATCGTCGGTACCACGCTCTCCTTGAAGTGTCCAATGTGCTGAACTCACAGCGTGAGATGGATAGTCTGTGGCAAGCCTGCATGGACCGGATCAAGGATGTCGTGCCGTGGGAACGGGCCGGAGTCCTTCTCTATGTACCAGAGGACGATGGGTTTCGGTTTCATGCTCTGGAGACTGCTGTGCCAAAGCGCCTGCTGGAACGAGGCACGCTCATTCCCCGTGTGGGTAGTGCGGTGGGATGGGTTTATGATCATCGCGAAGTTCACGTGCGTCCCGATCTTCAACACCAGCAGGTGTTCTCCGAAGATCGTTTGTATGCCGAAGAAGGCCTCGGTCGAATGGTCAACCTCCCGTTGCTCGCACGAGGAAGCTGCCTTGGGGCTCTCAATATCGGGAGTGTGGCGTCAGGACAACCAGAAGTTGAAGTATTGGAGTTTTTGCGCCAAATCGCGACTCAGGTTGCCCTGGCCATCGAACATGTTCAAGCCTACGAGCAGCTGAACCAGATGAGTCGACAACTGGCGAAGCGCAACGCGTATCTGACTCAGGAGATTAAAGAGGACGGCAACTTCGGCCTGTTGGTCGGCAAGAGTGAGCCACTGCGCAAGGTGCTGGCGCAAATTCAGGCGGTCGCGACCACGTCCACGACCGTATTGATTACCGGGGAAACCGGCACCGGGAAAGAATTGGTGGCCCGCGCCATCCATGAAAGCAGTTTGCGACGCACGAAACCGTTCGTACGGCTCAATTGCGCAGCATTACCAAGCGGTCTCGTGGACAGCGAGTTGTTCGGGCATGAACGAGGGGCTTTCACGGGAGCCATCAACCGGCATCAGGGCCGGTTCGAACTCGCTCACGGTGGCACGCTGTTTTTGGATGAAATTGGGGAGATGCCGCTGGATGTACAGGCCAAACTTCTCCGGGTCCTGGAAGATCACCTGGTCGATCGGGTAGGAGGGGCGCGGTCTGTTTCTGTTGACGTGCGGCTCATCGCAGCCACCAATGTGGATTTGGAGGAGGCCGTTGAGCAAAGACGGTTCAGGGCCGATCTCTACTATCGCCTGAAGGTGTTTCCGATCGGGCTGCCTCCGCTGCGTGATCGGAAAGAAGACATCCCGCTTCTGGCCCAGCATTACCTCCAGATCTGCCAGGCTAAACTCAATCGTCCCGGCCTGGCCTTCAGTGAAACGGCCTCTGCGCGGTTGGCTCGGTATGATTGGCCTGGAAATATTCGGGAACTACAGAACGTCATCGAACGGGCCGCGATTCTTGCGCCCACTCCTCTCATCGAAATTGACGAGCGTCTCGTCGTCTCCTCATCAAAGCCCACCCGGAACGCTGATCGTCCCCTAACACTGTATGATGCTGAGCGCGGGCTCATCCTTCGCGTATTGGAACAAGCGGGCTGGCGCATTTATGGTCCCCTTGGGGCGGCGACTCGACTGGGCATGAATCCCAGTACGCTACGCAGCCGAATGAAGAAGATGGACTTGTCACGGCCTACAGCTCTCCCTTCTCTGGATTCGCTCCCTCAATCCTAGGAGCCCTTGCTCCTCGACAACCTGCCGTAGTTGGAAATCCCTTCGACCAATTGTGCTGTGTGCTCAATGTCTCTAGTCATCCCATTCGTCAGCGCACTGCGGAATTCGAGCCGGTAGGGAATGGCAGCGCTTGTTCATCTGCCCAGAACATCGTGAATAGTCGCGATTTTCCGTGAAGCATCGCGACGGATTATTCGTGGCCGGAGGCCACGCTCTTGTCCGTTCGAACAGGGACTGCCCATAAATCCTGGAAATGGCACGTATTTCCCCGTGAGGCGCCCTGCGATCACTCGTGGCATTCAGGTTGCTATGTACTTATTCGCAATACGTAGTGTGGGAGACTGAAGTATGCGGCCGACAGGATGGCGTTGCGGACTTGGAATGGCGGGATGGTTATTCGTCACAGGCATCATGGGACTAGGCGGCTGTCATGGATCCTGGCCAGTCTCGGGATCGGCGTCTCTTCTCAACAACAGCCAATTTATGGAGGGGTGGACGACCTATCTGCACTGTCGATCAAGTACGGAGCCGGACGAAATCCGAACGGATTTGCAGCACTTGAGCCGTATGGCCTATGTGGTGGCCACGCAGAATCGGGCATCCATTTTCCTGCCTGCTTCGATGCGAGGACTTGTGATGCCCCCCCCATCACGGTTGGCCGCCGACCCTCACGCCATGATGGTGGCCTGCGCGCAGCATGGCGGTGAAGTAGCGCAGTTCGTTGGCCGGCCTGAGCTGGCGGTGGAATTGTTCACCGTGGTGTTGGCGGCTCTAAGAGAAGGAGTCTACGCCTATCACCCTTTGGAGACCGGTCGCGCATTCACCCATCGTGAATAGGACCTGTGCGTCGCTAGGACTCGTTCCGGACGACTTGATGTGACAAGGAGCGCCAATGGCTCAGACGGGTAGCGTATCGGGGCGGGTACGGAAAGCATCTCAGCAACGGATCCGAGATTCTGCAGGGAGTGGACAGCCTCAGGAGGCAATCAGGCGGCTCGCGGGAGAGGAGAGGCACTTCATGACGACAGACTATGATTTTGATCTCTTGTGCATCGGCAGCGGCCCGGCTGGTCAACGGGCTGCGATTCAGGCCGCCAAACTCGGCAAGCGGGCCGCCGTCGTGGAGAAACGCCCCTCAATGGGAGGCGTTTGCTTGGATATGGGGACGATCCCGAGCAAGACGTTTCGCGAGGCGGTCTGGTCCCTGTCGCAGAGCAGCGGCGGATTGAACCGGGCCTCGGCGCTTTGTCTCGACGGCGAGGATATGCGCCGCCCTTCGGTAGAGGCGCTCCTCCAACGTGTAGGGAGCGTGGGACGTCACGAATCGCAAGTGATTGAACAGCAGCTGTTCCGGAACGAGGTGCAGATGATCAGAGGCGAAGCCTCGTTCGTCGATCCGCATACTCTGCTGGTGGCCTCCAGCGAGGGGCGGCGCACGGTCACGGCGCAGAACATCGTGATTGCTGTAGGCACCTATCCGGCTTCGCCTCCCGGTGTGCCGGCGGATGGTGACGTCATCCTCACCAGCGATGATCTCGTGCGGTTGCAGAGGTTACCCAAGAAGCTTGTCGTCGTCGGCGGCGGGATTATCGGCATTGAGTATGCGTCGATGTTCGCGGCGCTCCAAATCCAGGTGATCCTGGTGGACAAGCGCGACCGGCTCTTAGAGTTTTTGGACCGTGAGAGCGTCGACGAACTCATGCAGCAGATGAGAAGGCAGCGGGTCACGTTTCGCTTGGGTGAAGCCGTCGAGCGGCTGGATGTGACGACCGGAAACCCGCGGCAGGCGGTTGTTCATCTGGAGTCGGGGAAAATGATCGCCGCCGATCAAATCCTCTTTTCGGTCGGGCGAATCGGAGCCACTGGCCGCCTGAATCTGGACGCAGTGGGCCTCAAACCCGATGATCGTGGGCGGCTGACCGTGGACCGGCAGTTCAGAACGCCGGTGCCGCATATCTTCGCCGTCGGCGACGTCATCGGCTACCCGAGCTTGGCGTCAACCTCATTTCTCCAGGGCCGGCTGGCGGCTTCCTATGCCTTCGGCGTGGATCCGGGGCCGATGGTCGAACATCTGCCGATCGGGATCTACTCTATGCCGGAGGTCTCAGCGATTGGACCGCCCGAACATGAACTGACGCAGAAGAAGGTGCCCTATGAAACCGGCATTGCGCGCTATGGAGAAATCGCGCGAGGACAGATTCTCGGCGATGATAGCGGGTTTCTGAAGTTGCTTTTCCATCGCGAGGACCTGCGGCTGCTCGGCATCCATGCCGTTGGAACCGGCGCGACGGAGCTGGTCCATATCGGACAGGCGGTCCTGGAGTTGAGGGGCGGACTGCCATACTTCCTGCGGTCGGTCTTCAATTACCCGACACTGGCGGAATGCTACAAGGTCGCGGCCCTGAATGCCTTCAACAAGTTGGCCGCCTGTCGGTCACAGAAGTAGAGGCGAAGATGACACCCCATCGCGCGGATGTCTTCGTGCTGGCACTGTTCTCCAGCCGACCGTAGGAGCCTGTTCTGAGAAGACACATAAGGAGAAGAAATAGCCATGCCTCATATCATGCTGTGTGCACTCGTGTTCATTCTTCTGATGGCTGGTTCTGCTGCAGCGGAGAAGCCGGCGCTTGGGTCGGAGCGCGTTCATCCTACCGTTCCAACAGAATCGTCGGATGTGACCAGCCTGCCCAGGGGATCCTGGGAAGCCTGGCTCAATCATGGAGCAGCTGAGAGGGGGCCGAAGTCGTACATCCCGCCACAACGGCCTGAACTCGGCACGCCGACGACCCCTCTTTCTCCCACCATCGGCCGGGGATCCGGTTTTTTAATGCCTGAAGGAGGGCACAGTCCATCACGGACGAGGTCGAACAGAGAGCAGGGAACGGAGTGAAGGAGCTTTCGGCTGAAGAACTCCTGGCCATCAGTCGGTATTGAGAAAGCAAGAGACGCTACGCCGGGACAACAAGCGACAAACAATCAAGGAGACGCCATGATGCACGCCACGCAAGTCAGGATCACGAATCCCGTTCGTGCGCTTCAGGCATTCGGCCAATCAGTCTGGCTGGACTATATTCAGCGGACTCTCATCACAAGCGGAGCCCTCCAGCGGCTCATCATCCAAGATGGTGTCGCAGGCGTGACCTCAAACCCTGCGATCTTCGAGAAGGCGATCACCGGAAGTTCGGACTATGCCGATGCCCTGAGCCTGCTCCGGAAGGAGCCACGCCTGGATGCGAAGGCATGCTTTGAACGGCTGGCGATCGAGGATATTCAGTCCGCGGCCGACTTGTTGCAACCAGTGTATGCCCGCACGAAGCGGCGTGATGGCTATGTGAGCCTGGAGGTGTCTCCCCTTGTGGCTCATGACACACAAGGAACCCTCAAGGAAGCGATGCGGCTATGGAAAGCCGTTGGGCGGGATAACCTGATGATCAAAGTGCCGGCCACCCCTGCGGGAATCCCGGCGATCGAACAACTGATTGGTATGGGCATCAACGTCAACGTCACCCTTCTCTTCGCGCAGGAAACCTACGCGTCGGTCGCCGATGCCTACCTCGCGGGCCTGGAGCAATTGGCGAGGCGGGGCGGTGACCTTAGCAGCGTCGCCAGTGTGGCCAGTTTTTTCGTCAGCCGCATTGATACGGCGGCGGATGCCGAATCTTGGTCTTGCTCAAAAAGGCGACTCACGAAAAGGAACGGGCCAAGCTAGAAGGCCTCCAAGGAAAGATCGCTGTGGCGAATGCCAAGTTGGCATATCAACGGTATCAGGGGTTTTTCTCCGGCTCTCGCTGGGACGCCCTCGCGAGGCAAGGAGCGACGAGCCAGCGGCTGCTCTGGGCGAGTACGGGCACCAAAAATTCCCGGTATCGCGACGTGCGGTACGTCGAGGAACTGATCGGTCCGGAGACGGTCAACACGGTGCCCCCTGCGACACTGGACGCCTTTCGTGATCATGGCCATCCCGCGAGCCGATTGACACAGGAGCTTGATGAGGCCAAAGCCGTCCTGATCGCGGCGGAGCAGGCTGGAATTTCACTCACCGCCGTGACCGACCGGCTCTTGAATGAGGGGCTGCAGTCGTTCTGCGACGCCTTTGACCACCTGCTTGTTGCCGTCGAATCGCAGGTCAGGCGGAACGACCCTGTGCCACTCAACAGTTGTTCGTATTCGCTCCCGGCGGATCTGACTGCTGAAGTCCAATCAATACTCAAGGAATGGAACGAGACCGACAGGGTCCAACGCCTGTGGAATCATGACCCGTCTCTCTGGACGGATGGTGACGAGCACCGGTGGCTGGGGTGGCTGGATATTACGGACCAACAGTTGGCCAATGTTCCCTTGCTCAGCAACTTGGCGCAGGAAACCTGGCGAAGGGGGTTCACTCACGTACTTTTGTTGGGAATGGGTGGGTCGAGCTTTAGCCCGGAAGTCCTCAGGATGACGTTTGGACGGATAGCTGGCTATCCGGAACTCCATGTGCTCGATTCCACCGATCCGGCCCAGATCAGGACCGTGGAGAAACGCATCCGGATTGCCAGCACGCTCTTCATCGTGTCGAGCAAATCGGGGAGCACCCTGGAACCCATGATTCTCAAGCACTATTTCTTTGAACGGGTTCAGCGGCTTGTCGGGGCCAAGGCCGCCGTCCGGCAATTCATTGCCATCACGGACCCCGGTTCACCATTACAACAGATCGCTGAGGCCAATGATTTTCGGCATCTCTACTTCGGTGTACCTACGATCGGAGGACGCTATTCCGCGCTGTCGAATTTCGGCATGGTGCCGGCCGCGGTCATGGGGCTCGATATCGCCCAATTTCTCGAAAGTGCGGAAGAAATGGTGGAAGCCTGTTTTCCCTCTGCACCTGTCGAAGAGAATCCCGGCTTGATACTGGGTATGACTCTCGGAGCGCTCGCCAAGCATGGCCGCGATAAGGTGACGATCGTGTCCTCATCGGGCCTGGCCTCGTTTGGAGCCTGGCTCGAACAACTCCTGGCCGAATCAACCGGCAAGGCGGGCAAGGGCATCATTCCGGTCGATCGCGAGACCGTGGGCGATCCCGCGGTCTATGGCGCAGATCGTGTGTTCATCTATATCCGATTGCAGGCGGCGCCGGAGAAGAGTCAAGACGTAGCCATCAACCGGCTCGAGCAGGCGGGGCACCCGATTGTTCGCATTGCGGTGAGCGATCTCTATGACCTGGGTCAGGAGTTTCCGCTGGGAATTTGCGACAGCAGTGGCGGGGGCGATCATGGGCCTCAATCCATTCGACCAGCCGGATGTCGAGGCGAGCAAATCAGCGGCCAAAGGCATTGACCGCGGAATATGAACGCACGGGGACGCTTCCCCCGGAATCTCCGATGTTCGAAGAGGGCGGGATCAAACTGTTTGCGGACCCAGGCTATGCACAAATGCTCCAGGCAGCGGCCGGCCCGACCCCGTCTCTTGGGCAGTATCTCGCAGCCCATCTGAATCGGCTCGCAACGGGCGATTATTTCGCGTTGCTGGCCTATCTCGAAATGGAGCCCACACATGATGCGGAACTCCAAGCCATACGCCTGAGAGTGCGGGACGTCAAACACGTCGCCACCTGCATCGGGTTTGGTCCGCGATTCCTCCATTCCACGGGACAGGCCTATAAAGGAGGGCCGAATAGCGGTCTCTTTCTCCAGATCACCTGCGAGGATGCCGTCAACCTCCGAATCCCTGGGCAGAGTTATACGTTCGGACTCGTCAAAGCTGCGCAGGCACGCGGAGATTTTCACGTGTTAACGGAACGAGGCCGGCGACTCTTGCGGGTGCATCTGGGCATTGACGTCCATGCGGGCTTGGCGAAACTGAGGTCAGTGGTGGAGCAGGTGCTGGCCCAACACACATGTCCTTGATGCAGCGATCCAATCCACGCTGGAGACGATCATGACTGAGCCACAGCCGGCTGCACTCGTTCTATTTGGGCGCCTGGTTCGGCTGTGGTCTGGGCCAAAACGTAGACCGGAGCAAGACAAGTGATCTTTCGAGAGGTGTTCTTTCCACCCCCTATCGTTGGAAATGTATTCGGTCCGTCACGATCAGCCAACGGGGTCGAACGGTTTATCGTGAACCGTCACGTTATCAGTTGCCATTCACGATTAAACCGTGGCGACAGCAGCCCGTGTGGCGGACTACTCAGACATTCGAAAAGAGAAACATCAATGATGGCGCATAATTCTTCTCGAAAGTACGTCGCAGCCTCACTGGCACCACGATTGCTTTTGATAGGAATGAAAAGACGTTTGCGGGCCGAGGAACATCACCGCCAGCACAATGACGCGTCGGGGGGCTCCCCTTCATCGGCATACGTTCCAGACCGGAATCTTATGGAGGCACAGTTATGAACCTGAAAAGCCTTGCCTATAGAGAATTGAGTAAAGGGATGAGCGGAGAAAGAATTGGCGTCGTTGATTCACATCCCCGTGCGAACGCTGTCTAAGATCCTGGCCGATAAGGATCCTCCAAGATCCGGTCATCTGGGAAAAGTTCGCGCAGTATTTTCGAATGGATGTGGAGGTTCTGCGGACCGGTGACCCGGTTCACCTCGGGACCATTTATGGCTTGCAAGGAAGTGGTCATTATTCCGCCGCGGGACACATAAGAAAGATTCCGCTGCTGAACTGGCATGATCTCAGCCGGTTAGTCGCTGGCAAACTGAGCCTGGATGTCATCGGTCCCGAAGCGATGGTCGAGGCGACAGACGTGTCGGGCGAGCGCACGATCGCCTTGAAAGTACAGGATGTTTCCATGGAGCCCTTATTCAGCAAAGGCGAGATCATTTTCGTGAATCCGGAGAGCAAGTGGGTGCCTGGCGATTATGTCATTGCCCCTGCTCAGGAGGGAGCTTCCCGATGGCGCGCTGCTCCGACAGATCAAATCGATCGGCGCGCACTGTATGCTCCATCCGCTGAACCGGAAGTATGAAGACCTTCCATTGACGAAACAGGAGGAGGTGTGGGGCAAGGTCGTCAGGCTGAGGAAGAATCTGTAGTGACTGTCGTCTCCACATGTAATGTGCCATGACCGGAAGGAGGATGTGAATATGGACGTCAAAGCGCCATACGGCAAAGCAAACAAGGTGAGAGGTGCGAAGCTCAAAGGATTCATGATCCTCGCACTGTGTTGGAGTGCTTGGGATCCCCTCCTAAGCTCAGCAACCGATCTCGAACCATCCCATGGGCAGTTGCTTCCAGGCGACCGGGTACTTGTAGGCACCGTCGAAGAAGTCAGAAGTGATCAGGCACGCGTTAACACGGGAGAATTGCAACCACGCTTCGTTCCCATGGGGGTGCGAAAGGAAAAAGGGCTGCCGGCTTTAACACAAGGCGACCGGGTCGAGATCACCGTCAATGAACAGAATTTACTCGTTAACGTTCACAAGGCCGGTGAGTCAAGCCATCACCAGGTTGTGCAAGGCCAACTCGTAGGTCATTTGGAAACCGGACATGATAAAGCGGTGATTCGGACCACGAACGGGGCAGAGGAACCTTACGGCATACGCCCGGTGGCCCGAAGCAAAGTGGCTTCCGTTCCCGTGGGGGTTGATGCCGTATTTCTCATTGATGAGCTAGGCAGGATCGCGGATGTGACCTATGGCAACCTCGAAGCCGTTCATCGCGCGGCAGAGCTCTGGAAAAAGAAGATTCCTCTCAAAGGCAAATGAGGCGAATCGCAAGCGTGATTCAGAAACCCGTGGATACCGGGACGATTGCCATCCGGACCGAAGACGGCCACGACCAACCAGTACGAAGTCCGCCCGCCCGTTAAATGGGGGGTGAAGATGTTTTCAAGTGGCTGTGCTGCGGTGCTTGTATTCGATGGAGAAAACCAGTGGCGGACATCGCATTGTGGCAAACACTAACGTCTCGCCTAGGTGCACAAGGATGATGAACGAGGCTTCGACCTTTAATCGAACAATTCCCAGTCATGTGATTCGCCCCGAGACGGATGACGCTATCACCGTCAAGGGCATTATTAAACCGAAACAGAACGAATACATGCTCATCGCGTCGAAATACAACGCATGGGCAAAAGGCCAAACCATCGAGGCCGCGATGAATCAGCTACTCACAGAGACGAAACAGCGCATCCTTCTTCGCGAGTGCTCCGTTTACGAAGTGTCGGACGATTACATGACTGACGTGCGCGGTGCTCAGCACGTCAGTGGCCAACTAAGCCGAGTGGCCGGGGTAGTTTTCAAGCCTCTGGATGACAATAGGATTGTCATTCGAACAGCGAGCGGCAAAGAGCACTCATACGAGGTTCGTTCTCTCATTCAGCCGAAACTGGCAACGCTCTGTAAATGCGATGCCGCGGTGCTGTTGGTGGACGAAGAAAACAAAGTGATCGACGTTTCACGGTAGCGTCTACATATGAAAGCGCATTGACCGGGTTCTCTGTACCTTGGGAGGGTTGGTGGTCTTGTGAGGTCGAGCCAAAACAGTGTAGAGCGCGAGAAGGTTGATTGACATGGAGGTCATGATGAACGGTACACGCTCGGATGCGCTCGTGCTGTTCGGCGTCACGGGAGATTTGGCATTCAAAAAGATCTTTCCCGCCTTGCAAGCCATGGTCAAGCGGGATCATCTGAGAGTGCCGGTGATCGGCGTGGGCAGGTCGAATCGAAACATTGGCGACCTCCGGGAGCGAGCGCGCGAGAGTCTCCTGCACTCCGGCGGTGGAATTGATGAAGCGGCCTTCGCGAAGCTCATGGATTTGCTGCACTATGTCAACGGCGACTATCGGGAAGATGAGACCTTCATGCGCCTGCGCCAGAAACTCGGCGGCGCGCGGCATCCGCTCTATTACCTGGCCATCCCCCCCAGTATGTTTCGCACGGTGGTTGAGGGGCTTGGCAAATCGGGCTGTGCGAGGGGAGCACGCGTGGTGGTCGAAAAACCATTTGGGCGGGATCTAGCCTCAGCGCAGGCACTGAACCGGACCCTGCACAGCGTGTTCGACGAGGCGGCGATCTTTCGCATCGATCACTACTTAGGAAAAGAATCCATCCAAAACCTGCTGTACTTTCGTTTCGCCAATTCCTTCCTCGAGCCGATTTGGAATCGCGGGTACGTCGAAAGTGTGCAGATCACGATGGCGGAACAGTTCGGCCTGTCCGGTCGAGGCAGCTTTTACGAGGAAACCGGGGCGCTTCGCGATGTGGTCCAGAACCATCTGCTTCAATTGGTGGCCAATTTAGCGATGGAGCCTCCCATCAGCGGAACCGGTGAAGCCTTGCGTGATGAACGGATCAAGATCTTTAAGCGTATGCGGCCGCTGACAGAACACACGCTGGTCCGTGGACAGTTTCGCGGATACCGAACCGAGGCCGGAGTGGCATCCGGGTCGCAAGTAGAAACCTTCGCGTCACTCAAGATCGAGCTTGATTCCTGGCGATGGGCGGGAGTCCCGTTCTTTATCCGCGCCGGGAAGCATCTCCCGGTCACAGCCACGGAAGTTTTTGTCACCTTGAAGCGTCCGCCTCAGGACGTGTTTGGTGAGGCAGTCGGGGAACCACGCAACTATGTCCGATTCCGGCTTGGCCCGGATCGGGTGGCGGTGGCGATCGGGGCGCGGGCCAAAGTCCCTGGTGAAAAGATGACCGGGCGTGAAACGGAACTCTTCGTGAGCCATCAGCGGGGAGAGGAGATGGCAGCCTATGAACGGCTGATCGGCGACGCCATGATCGGTGACGCGTCGCTCTTTGCGCGGCAGGACGGGGTCGAAGCTGCCTGGCGTGTGGTGGACCAGATTCTCACCATACCGACACCGGTGTATGCATATGAACCGGGCACGTGGGGGCCAAGCGAGTCCCATGCGTTAACGGCTCCGTTCGGCGGATGGCAGAGTCCGAAGGAGCATGAATAGGGGAGGATAATCCATGCAAGTGGGCATGATCGGACTGGGACGAATGGGGGCCAACATGGTGCGTCGGTTGATGCGCGGGGGGCACCAATGCGTGGTATTTGACCGGGACGCTGAACAGATCCATCGGCTGACCATTGAAGGCGCAGTGGGAGCTGGTTCACTGGACGATCTGATCAGCCGATTGACGCCGCCGCGGGCTGTGTGGGTGATGGTCCCGGCAGGAGACGCGACCGAAGCTACTGTGGAGGCCCTCGCGCAACGGCTGAATCTGGGTGACGTCCTCATCGATGGAGGCAACTCGTACTTTAAAGATGATGTCCGGCGTGCCGAAGCGCTGACGGCGCGGGGGCTCCACTATGTGGATGTCGGAACGAGCGGAGGAACCTGGGGACTGGACCGGGGCTACTGCCTGATGATTGGCGGCCCCAGGCCGGTGGTGACGCGTCTTGATTCGATTTTTAAGACCCTGGCGCCGGGTCGGGGCGACATTGATCGGACGAAGGGACGAGACCGCATGGAGGGAACGGCGGAAGAGGGGTATCTGTATTGCGGGCCTGCGGGAGCAGGGCACTTCGTCAAGATGATTCATAACGGCATCGAGTACGGTTTGATGCAAGCCTATGCCGAAGGGTTCGACATCTTTCGCCATGCCAACTCCAAGAGCCTTCCCGATAGTATGCGGTATGACCTGAACCTGGCGGACATTGCGGAAGTGTGGCGCCGGGGCAGTGTGGTGGGATCGTGGCTGCTCGATTTGACCGCCGCCGCACTGGCGGAAAATCCTGACCTGTCAAACTTTACCGGTTCTGTTCAGGATTCCGGAGAGGGGCGCTGGACCGTGATGGCTGCCGTAGAAGAAGGAGTACCCGCAGAAGTCCTGTCTGCATCGCTCTACACCAGGTTCCGTTCACGTCAAGACCATACCTTTGCTGAAAAGGTGCTCTCGGCGATGCGCTACCAATTCGGCGGCCATGTCGAGAGGCCATCGTATGATTGTCATTCATGAGCCCGGCAGACGGTACTCAAGCGAAACTGTCTCATCCGCTTCTATCACACCAGAACAGATCCTAAGGGCCGAGTCAGAGCTGAGCAAAGGATTGGCCATAGGCCGTCGAAACAACTCGTCCGTTCCGATTCCATGTGGTAGGCTTCGTCCGTCTCCTTCGCTATCGCCGACCCCCCTCGGCGCGGTCATCACGCCATGTCAAGGAGCCGATGTCTGATGGAGGAGTGTCTGGATATCCTTCAACTCGCGTTCCAGTTCCTGCATTTCAACGGACAGGTATTCCAAGGTCTGTGCGTTTCGCATCGATTGCTGCATGAGGCGGGCGAGTAACGCCACCCGTTCCTTCAGTATGCGAGCAGACACAGCGAGCCCCGTTTCGAGTCCGATGGTCCGGCGCACCAACAGGTCCAATGCCGGACCGATCTCGGCCAGATTCAGGCAGAATGTGACAGGAAGGTCCTTCATTGCACTGCTCGGCATACTGGGATATTCCGCGTCGGAGGATTCTGCACGACGGTCAACCCGCCCGCCTCATGCACAGCCCGTAGACCAATCGTGCCATCAACCAGCATCCCGGTCAAAATCACGCCGATGATGCGGTTGCCATATTCCCGTGCTGCGGACTCGAAGAGGGCGTTGATGACAACCGAGGGGGCCGGTTTTTGCGGGCAGGGGGCGAGTTTGAATCGCTGGCGTTCAATGGTTGCCGACATTCCACCGGGCGTCAAGTAAATCACGCCGCTTTCTAAATAATCGCCTTCCGTAATGAGGCGGACACGCGCGCGCGTGACGTCGCGGAGCCAATCTTCATCATGCGTCGTCCCATATTGGGATCGGGCCAATGCCGGCATGTGGCGAATAACGATGACCGCAGTAGGTAGGTCGTCTGACAGGCCTCTGATCACCTCTTTTACGGCGGTATGGCCCCCAGCGGAACAACCGATCACGATGAGATGAGTCGGTGCCGGACCCGGACCCGGACCCGGACCCGGACCCGGACCTAATTTCTCTAAAGACCGCGGTCTGGTAGGCGGGTGCTTGCGCCTGAGCCGGTCGCTCGTGGTTCTTTCTTTTTTTGAGGACATATGTTTCGATAGGGGGCCGATCTGTGTGGCAGCCTTCTGTGCTGGGTTCACACGAGGCAATGTGGGTACCTTATCATGCTGGTGTTATTGAGCTATAGAGCTATTTGCCGTCGCAGCCTTTGACTGGAATTCTCTTAACGAGGGGGACCCGATGGCACAACGGGACGATTGGTTGACGAGAGCCATGTTCAAGACCATCGCACTTTTACAATCCGATTTTTCCAAGCTGTACACAAGATTCGTGCAGCTCGATCGCAAATCCGATCGCTTGTTTCTCCAATCGGAGCGGGCGATTAACAGGAGTCTTCAATTATTGATGCAGTTGAATAATAGTGAACCGAAACGCTGATACTTCCTCCCGCGATGTGATCAAGGCGAATACTTCTGATTCCACTGTTACTTCAGACTTCGACTCGTAGACGGTCAGGCTCGGCCGCCTTCGAGACGCTTTGACTCACAAAAAAATCGCATGGTATAGTCCGGCGCGGATCGGTGGGGGCCTATGATGATGCTGTCCTGACGATTCCCGGCACCCTGTGACCATTCACCGGACGCCCACTCACCAGCTCACCAATTGGGGACATCATGGTTGAAGTTCCAGTTAAGCTCTACCTCGATAAAGTATTGAAGACGGCCCGTGAAGCGGTGCGTCCAACTTCGCTGCTCTCCGGTCCCGTACGAGAGAAGGCACTGCGTGGTATGGCGGCGGCCATCGCCGAAGCAGAAGAGCCCATCCTGGCGGCGAACGAAAAGGATGTGGACGCGGTTGGAAAGTCGATGACGGGATATGAAAACCGGGAACGTGTGCGGGACGCCGTGGCCCGGATCCGCATGACGGCCGATGACGTCAAGGCGCTCGTGGATCGATTGCATCACATCGCGGATCTGCCGGACCCGCTGGGTGAAGTGCTCGGGCGTCATGAGGAACCAAACGGTCTTCAAGTGAGCCGGGTACGGGTACCCATCGGCGTGATCGGCATCGTGTCCGAGCTGTCACCGCTGGAAACAATCGATGCGCTGGCCCTCTGCCTGAAGTCAGGCAACGTTTGCGTCTTCCGTGGTTCACCGGATTGGACCCATACACAACAGGTGATTGCGACCGGTCTTACGAAGGCCATGCATGACGCCGGTATCCCCAAGGGCGCCTGTACGATCATTGATCGACAGGAGAAAGAGGCGGCCTTGGAACTGATCAAGTCCGGCAAGGCGTTGGATGCCATCATCCCGCGCGGCGGCGCAGGGCTGAGGAAGGTGGTGCAGGAGCAGGCCAAGATGCCGATCCTCTGCCATGACGGCGGGGTGACGCATGTCTATATCGATGATGATGTGGAGATTCCTCTTGCGCAGAATATTGTCGTGAACTCCAAGGTGCAGAACCCCTCGGCGCCCAACTCCGTCGATACGCTGCTGGTGCATCAGGGAATCGCGCGCCCCTTGTTGTCGGCGTTGATTCTTCGGTTGCTGGATGAATTCAAAATCGACATTTACGGCTGCCCGAAAACCGTTTCTTTGATGGGTCAGATGCTCATGACGGGTCATAAGGCGGTCAAACCGGCGCAGGAGACGGATTGGAACAAGCAATTTCAGGGGCCCAGTATGGCCATCAAGATGGTGCCGGCATTCGACGAGGCGTTGGCGCATATCGCGCAGCATGGTCCCAGCCACACCTGCGTGATCGTGACCAAGTCATATGAGTCCGCCATGCGGTTCAGCAAAGAAGTGGATGCGGGGTCGGTCCTGGTCAATGCTTCATCCCGATTGAATGCCGGAGACAGTCTCGGATTCGGCGCCGATATCGGCTTGAGTTCGGCGCGCCACCACGCGCGAGGACCGATCGGGCTCAACCAACTGACCTGTGAAAAGTATGTCGTGTTCGGCAGCGGGCAACTCCGGCATCCGCATCCCGTTCCGCTGGCCTATGAAGATGCCATCATGCTCAAGCGGCCATAACGGACCGATCGTGATGGCTCTTCCGGCAAGAGGGCGTTGTGCCTGCTGACCGGAACGACGAGATCCACACAGCCCTGCGCAAGCATCTCGCCTGGTGGGGCCTCCGGCACATCGAATCGGATGCCGCGTATTTTGCCTGGCAACGTGAGGTGTTCACCTCCGAAGAACTGGCCGCGCTGCACCGGTCCGTTGAGGCCAAACGCGCGGCGACCGGGGGATCCTCCGCTGAAATCGCCTTCTACGATTTGACGGCGCAGCCCCGATTCATCCCCGCCCTCTACAGTCAACGCTACGAATATTATCTTGAAGTCGGCTCACGGATTGCCGCTCAACTTGATGGCGCGAAGACCATTCTGGACGCCGGTTGTGGCATCGGCCTGCTGACGACCTTCTATTCGCAGTGCTGTCCGGATGCGAAGGTAGTGGGAATCGATCGTTCGCCTGCTTCCATTACCCTGGCGCGACAGAAGGCGCAAGAATTGGGATTGAGCAATCTGCGCTTCGAATGTCTGGATCTGGATCAGCACGAGCCGAGCGGCCACTATGATCTGATCGTCGCTACGCACACGCTGCTACAGGCTGAACAAGATCCGGGGCTTCCCAGCCACGACTGGCAGGATTTCAAGCGAGCCTTGGAAAATCAGGCCCAATCGGATTTTGAGCAGCGGACCGGGATAGGCCTCAGGTTGGATCGGCTTCGCAACGTGCTGGCTGAAAATGGTCAACTGATCCTGTTTGACAAGACCAGGCAACTCGCGCGGCGCGTTCCCTTTCAACGGGCGTTGGCCGCCCGTGGCCTTGCACTGCTCCTCCCGCCTGAACCGATTCGCTATCGTTCCATCGAAGAGGTCACCAACGACGGTCCTCTGTATGTGGCAGGTGTGCTGTCCTCGTCACCTATTCTGCCGTGGAGTGAAGTGCCCGAGCCGGACGGCGCTCCTCCGCTTCATGTGGAACGGTTGCGGTCCGTTCCAGTAGATCCAGAGCAGCCGTTATACGAAAACCATGAAGCGTCCGCGCAGCAGGCCTGGCGAGACCTTCCCGCGAAACAGGTCGTGCATCAGGTGACCAGGAAAGAAGCCGATGGACGGCAGTTGCATGTGGAGTGGGGATGCGCAGGCGAATTCACCTATCTCTATTGCGCCAACACGTTCGATCAGCGTCAACTGGTTGTGGTCAACCGGGCGCGGGCGGCCATGGTGGAAACGTACTACAAGGAAATTGTCGGCGAGCAGTCCACGAGCCAACAGAGGATGGTGAGATGAACGATCCGCGTGAGCACTCCGGCACTGCTCTCCCGGTGCCATTAGAAGTCGTGGGGCTCGTGCCGGCTGCCGGAATGGCCAAACGGCTGCAGCCGTTCCCCTGCAGCAAGGAAGTCTATCCGGTCGGCTTTGCCCGGGATGACAAGAACGGGCTGCCGCGTCCGAAAGTGGCGGCACAGTATCTGCTGGAAAAATTCAAGGCGGCCGGAATCACCAAGGCTTTTCTCGTGATCAAAGACGGCAAATGGGATATCCCCAACTATTTTCGAGAGGGGAATCTCGTCGGCCTGTCGTTGGCCTATCTCGTGATCGCCGGGTCGCTCGGACCACCGGATACGCTCGATCGTGCGTACCCGTTCCTGGATCAGAAGCGTGTGGCGTTTGGATTTCCGGATATTCTGTTCGGGCCTGATGATGCCTATGCCAGGTTGATCCAACGGCAGGATGAAACGGGGGCGGACGTCGTGCTCGGGTTACATCTGATTGAAGACCCGGCCGTCTGGGATATGGTGGATTGCGATGAGGACGGTCGCGTTCGTGCTCTCGTCATGAAACCAGCCTCGACGACTCTGACCTATGGCTGGTGCTGCGCGGTGTGGACGCCACGGTTCTCGACCTTCCTTCACGATTTTGTCCGAGCCGATGAGACGAAGCGGAACCTCAGCCGGCTTGCGAATACGGCTCACGATCCGGGCGGGGATTTAGCCGTCGGCGTTGTCTTGCAAGCCGCGCTCGCAGCAGGATTCGGGATGCAGACCGTGAAGTTCCCCAACGAGCGTTACCTCGACATCGGCACGCCGGAGAATCTGCTCAAGGCCGTTCGGGAGTTCCACCAGCCCGAATGATCAGCCGCCCCGTCTACGCATAGGCGGCAAGAATCCGCTCGGCGGCCCGCAGGCGTTCCTGTGCTGGTTTGTCTTTGAATTGTTTCCGACAGCTGGCACAGAACGCGAGCCGGCCTGCGATCAAACGAATGTGCCGCTGCTCATTGTAGAAGAGGGGACAGTCAGCCGGTCCTACCCGCCGGGGATGCGGGGGAATCCCTGCGACGACCGCCGCCGCCAGATGAGCCATCATGCGCTCGACGGTGAATTCCCGTTCGTTCAACTGTTCCAGCAATCCGAAAGTCGATGTGACGATGAGTGGGTCGCGCCGCCAGTAGTACAGGTATCTCGTTCGCGCGTCCTTCATCGGAAAGTTGATCATGCAGATGAGCGTGTCCACGCCCAATTCTTTCGGTTTGCTCTTCAATCGGTCGTACAGCGTTTCGGCGACGACAAACGCCTGATCCTTCTCCTGCTCCCGCCGCCAGATTCCGATCGGGGCCGGAAACGACACGGTTTCGAAGGCGTACTGATTCTGGGTTTTGGTGAGACGATCGCAGATTTCAGGGAGGTGGGGGATCATGCGATGGGCGTTCCAGATGCCGATCTTGATGCGGTCTTCCACTGCGTGCCGCCGCTGGCGTACCACCGCCCTGCGGGTCCGCTCATACGCGGCTGCCGTGCGCGGCACACAGAGCCGTTGAGCGGGATTGCGCGCAAAGACAACGGGTACTGCCCAATCGATGGCTTCTCCCGAGATGGCATAATTGACCGACACGCGTGCCTCGCGGGCTGCATCGCCGATGGGATGTCCCATGGCCAGGGCCCAGTAGAAGTGACGGGAGAAGGCCGTGGCGGAGACATCGAGGACCGGGTATTGATTCGCGACGACGGCAGGGACACCGCCGGCGATCAGCGCTTGGGCCACACCGCGACTGAAATCCTGTCGTCCACCCCGGCCGGTTTCGCAGGCGTTCAGGCAGACCAGACGAATCCCGCGTCGGCAGACGATCTGACGCAGCGTCGAGGAGTCCAATCGCTGTTCACCGCCGTCTTGATTCTCGAAGATCAAGTATCCACAGTCCGTCTGCTCGTTGTATTCCCCGTGGCCGATGAAGTGGAGCACGTCGATCGGGGCGGCCGCAGACTCCAACGCCCGGTGCAACAATTCCGGCGTGGCGTCGAGCAGGAGTTCAACCTCGGCCAGTCCCGCGTCGAGCAGGCGCCGGAATCCGCTTCGGATCACATCGGCCTCTTCTTCCACTGACAGGGCGCCGAGTCCTAAGGGCTGGGCGACCACGACGAGGATTCGCATGGTGGGGCGGGCCGGAATGCGTTCCGCAGGGATGGCCGTCAGCACGTTGCGCGTGAAATTGACTTCTTCCAGTGCGAGGAAGGTGCGCCGGTCCGGATCATAAATGAATTCCCACGACTGATCGGCAATCCAGCCGATGTCGGAAGTGAAAATCAAGTTGAGCCGCTGGCTGACCTGCTCGGACCGCGCCGCGTCATACAACCGGCGGACCTGTCCGGGAAAGAGGGCCATGAACAGGGCGCTGCCCATCTGCTGGAGCGCGGTCTCATCCGGGAGTTGCGGGTAGGCGGGGTCGCCATTGATATACCCGTGAATGTGCGCCTGTCCGGCTTTGATCCGGTCCCATTGCGTCGGCCCATGGTCGTGGCTTGATCGGCGGCCTGTAGCGGTGGTCTTCGTGCTGCCGCCGGTGTGCAGTTGTTCCATGACGCGAGCATTCCGGAACGTGGCGATGAGCTGTGCTTCCTCCGAGCCTGCCTTCGGAGCGATTAGGGCAATATGAAACACATCGTCCGGTTCGGGGTATGGCTCGACCGCGACGATTGGCGGATTCACTTGCACCGCTGGAAGCGCCGGCCTGGTTGGCGGCTGTTCCTCGCGCCGTGCTGTCGGCACAGCGGCGGGTGCTGTTTTCTGAAGGACTGCGCCTCGCCGCCGTCCTGTAGGCAGGTCGGAACTGCAATCGATCGGTGTCACCAATTGTGATTCGCCACGCAAGGCGCGGACGAGAAAATCCACGGTGCCGGGATCCTGAAAGAAGTTCACATGGTTGACCGGCTGTTGCTGGGACAGGTTGCCTCCGACCCCGAAACAGCCGATGCGATCTCCAGGAATGGCGGGGGCGGCGCCGTTTCCGGGATCCACCCTCCATCCGCCTTCAGTCGGTACGACGAGATCGTTGGCGGTGGGAAAAAACAGATCCGCGCCCGCATCGATGATCCGTTGAAGTAAGCCCGCATCCGGTTCGAAATTCGCGACGAGGGCGGAATAGGCTTGGCCTGGCGGGTTCGGCGCGGCCTGTAATGCCTGGATGATCTCGCCGTTGTTATCCATGGAGGCCAGACCGGGCAAACTGCCGACCAGTCGCCGGGCAATCCAGGACAGGGCCTCGCTCACGAACTCCACACCGGTCGTGAAGGGGTTGTCAGGGAACAGCTCCAGCACGTTGGACAGCCAGTTGGTGTATTGCGTCACATGGTCCGGTGATGCGAGCGGAGTGCCGCCGTTCGGGCTGGCGACCAGCACGGCCCGGCCGATGGCGAAGCGGTCTGCAAGCGCCCCGAACCGCTCACGACGTTCCACGAGGTGGCGCAGGACCAATCCCCCGCGTGAATGGGTGATCACGTCGAAGGTGGTGGTGCGATCGGGCAGGGCTTCGAGCAACATGCGCACGTTTTCTTCCGGTGTGCGGCTGAGGGTGAAGTGGTCGAATCCATAGAGGCGGTTGCCGTAGAGCTCCTGCAACTCGTCGAAAAATGTCTTGCCGTGGCTCCCCCTGGTTGTGGCCAATCCATTGAAGGCGGCAGTTGTGCTGGAAAAAGTGCCGTGCAAGAAGAGCAGATTGCGGCCGGTGGCGCTGAGGGATGACAAGTCGGCGGCGGGTAACATCCGTTGGCCACCAAGCCCGTCGGCCGTGACTGAAAGCCATCCTTCCCGGCGTCCTTTATATTTCCACGTGGCGGTTTCCCACAACAAGGCGAGTTTGGCCAGAGCATAGTCGGCGACTTTTCCGGCGACCTTCAAGACCACCGCCTTGATGGCGGCACTGATGAATCCCCGGCGGCCGCCTGGCTCAGCGAGGGGAGCGGCGGGAACGGGAATCGAGAATCGGTAGAGGGTTCGTGCGCTCCGGCGCCTTCCGCGCCGGGCCGGTTCGTTCGGCATATGGAAGCGGATGGCTCCTGACGCATAACGTGTCATGACGATGTAGACGTCGTCCGGGTCACCTTCGACATCTAATGTGAGGGGCGCAGGGGCGGTCTCGCCGCGCCTGGCTTTGGGCGTCGCCGTGAGAGTCTGCTCGACCTGCCAGCGTTTCGTTGCGGTGAGATTCGCCAGAAAAGGATCCGGCGTTTCGGTCGCTCCTCGTCGTCTTCCGCGAGCAGGCTCCAGCGTGCGAACGTCCCACTCATCCGATGTCGCCCAGCTCACCGTGCCGGATTGTTTTTTCGCCATAATGTGCTCCTGCTGGTCTCGTGCCGCCTGATGACGTCTGATGGTACCTCGTTGATCTATGATCGATTCGACGAAGGACCCTTCACGCCGTACGAACGATGAGGATTGTTCGCCGCGCTTATCCCATAACGGGGACGATCAGGCAAGGGGGACGTTGAGAAAGGTCTTCTTGCGCCCGTCGTGGCTTAAGCCGGATGCTGCTTCAGCAGCGGGGTATCGCCGCGTTGTTCCGTCCCCGCGCGAATGCGGTCTTCTCCCGTTTGACCTCATAGGCCCAATCTCGCGCTCGTCCAAGTTCATGATGATTCGGTGAACGGAGGCAAATCGCAGCGGTCGGGACAAGACACGACAGTAATCTGAGCAGCACGCAGATGAAGGGAACGCAGTGGTGTGTGTTCTCTCCGGGAGGAACAGAAGGCAACGGGGAAGCGGAGCGGGATTACCTCGCTGAAGCCGGAGCCGGAGCACTTTTGCCCGCGCGGGAAGCCGGCGCTTGCCCCGGTCTCGGCCGTACGGGCTGGGGTGGCTTGCTGTACTGCGCTGTTTCTGCGATTGGAGGGGTCGCCCGTTGCGACGAAACCGGTCGGACGACCCGCGCGGATTTCGGTGGTAAACCCGCTGCCAGGCGGGCGCCCAGCCGGATCATCGGTGCTTCCACGAGGTGATACAGGGCTACGGGCAGGCCTATGCTGAGCACGACCAGGACGCTATAGCGAACGGCGGCCGGTTGATCTTTTAAGAGGACCAGTGCCGCCCATTGCGCGTGGAGATGGGTCAGATAAATTCCAAACGAGTAGCGGGCGATCAATTCGGTGGCCTTGTTCAGCCTCGGCCGGTTCAATTCGGCAAAGAATGGCGCGGTGAGACCGATCATGAGGCACAGGACCCATCGCGAGACCTGCTCGTATTCGTAGTAGCTCCCCAACGCTTGAATTCCCCCGGCGGCAAGAAGGGTCAGCGGCCAGCCCCAAAATGGGAGCGGGCGCCGGCGAACTCCATAGCCCATAAAGTAACAAGCCACTCCGGCAATGAAGCAGGGGGCAAATTGAGCCAGGCCGAGGCGCCAGGAGATGTACGGCTGGACGATGCCGCCCACCACTGCGAGTCCCCAAAGAGCCAGAATTCCCCTGACTCCGTACGCCTTGCCGGCAAGGTAACAGAATGGGAGAACGGCATACATGGCGACTTCATAGGGAAGACTCCAGAGCACCGAGGTCACGACAGGTTTATAGGTGAATTCGGTGTACAGCAGAAGATTGGCAAGAATGGTTGACGTGTCCGGTTGTGTCCAAGGCCACCAGGGGGCCCGGGGCAGCTGAAATAAGATGATGACGCTGACGCACACGATGCTGAGCGGGTAGATCCGAAACAGGCGACGTAGATAAAACGTCGCAAACAGTCTCTGTCCTCTGAGGTCGATCCGCTGCAGCGAGAACATCAAGACCAGGCTGGTATGAACAAAAAAGAGAATGACGCCGAATTGGGCGAGGAAGTCCGGTAAGCGAGGACCGGTCGTGATGAACAAGTGGAAGAAATACACGAGGAGGACCGCGACGGTACGCAGGAAGTCGAGATTGGGGGAGAGAGACATTACCGGAGTTGCACTGCGGGTCATCGCGCGAGGGTCCTTCTCGCTGAAAAGTGTTGCTTGTGTTCTGACCGGCCAGGTGGTCCCGAGCGTCCCGGACGAAGCCGAGCACGCGCATCTGTCGAGATGCGTAGGAGCCGGAAGGCCTGCGATGCGTTGAAGTGACTGTCAGGTTGCCAATGTCCCGGTGGGGGATTTCGGGAATTGGTACACGCTGAGAGCCCTAGTGTTGCCGGTCACATGGGCCCCAATGGGGTGGAACGTCGTGACCGCTCCTGGAGTACACCTTATCCTACATTGCTCTGTCAACCCTTACGGGCATTTTTTTGTGAAGCAGACGCATGTTGTCTCATGCTGAGTCACTCGTTGGACCCTAGAGGTCGGATGAAAGCATGGTACGCGGCAGGATTCGCTGTCATGGTTGATGTAACACATCGGCGTCTCAGCCAAATAGGATGCGGTCGCAACGCGGAGCTGGCTTGTGACGCGTGAAGTTGCGTAGAGCCTCACATCACGGTAGGTCGTGCCTCACGTGCTGTCAGCATGGTCGAGCGGGATGCACTGTGCTAGAAGTGCGCGCTGTACCATTGCGCCGGCGTGTCTTGAAATACTGCCGCCGCGAGCCAGTAGTAGTCCGTGGATTACGTAGTGGTTTCACGTCGTCCAGTCATATGTCTTGAATGCACGCTTGTAAAATGGTTGATGTATTGCCGTGAATCCGGCAATTTCACTTCCTCGCAGGCGCATCACCAACTCATGGTCAGTTCCTTATGCAAGAGATCTGCATTGGGCATCACGATCGATGGTACCGGGAAATCCCGGGACTGTATCTCGCGCCACGCGGAGCGGATGAGCCGGGCCTGTGCAGTCAACTCCTTGCCATCTACCCTGATCTCACCGTCTTGTGTATGGGGAATCATAAAAACCTATACGTCGAACAACCTCGTGCATATCGCGCGCCATTCTCGGTGCCGGACGTTCGCGATGTTGCGGTAGTCCCTCGTAAAGCGATCAGTAGTGAAAGGCACCATTGCGGCAATGTGAAGGTAGATTGGCCATCAACAGGCGATCGCTAAGCCAATACGGGGTTGAGCATCCAGCTCGTTTGAAGAAGGAGGACCGTATGCCAGAGCAACGAACCTATCCGGGTGTGTATATCGAAGAGTTGCCGAGCGGGGTGCGCACTATCACCGGAGTCGCCACCTCGGTCGCGGCGTTCGTAGGCTACACCGCACGTGGTTTGGATCATCGCGCAAGACGCATGCTGAATTTTTCCGATTTTGAACGTGCATTTGGAGGGCTCGCCGCTGACAGCGAAGTCAGTTACGCCGTCCAACAGTTCTTCAACAACGGCGGCTCGCAAGCCTATGTTGTGAGGGTGCCGAAGAACGATGCGGTGGCAGGAAGAATTACATTGAAGGATGGTGCCCAGGCAGGCAGTAAACCAGCCCTCACCGTGGCCGCCCTCAGCACAGGAGCCCGGGCGAACAACGTCATCGTCGATGTGGATTATGGTGCCGTGGGCTTGGGTGCGAAGGCGTTTAATCTGACCATCACGGACAGATCCACCAACACGACGGAGGTCTTTTCCAACGTCACGATGGACAGTACCAAGTCGAACTATGTCGTGGCGGTAGTGAATGACGCGGACAACGGCTCCCAACTTGTATCGCTGGCCGTGTCTGACGTGACGGCGGGACGGCCGATGGAAACAGGAACGGTAGGGGGCGATATCGATCTCTCTCAGATCAAAAACGATAAGCCCTATACGCTCACAATCAGCAGCGACGTGCCGTCGAACGCCATCAATCATGTGGACTGCACCTTTATCGCACCGGGAGAGCCGATACCGTCCTCGATTGCGGGGGTGTGCCGGCTCCTGGAAAGCAAGGTGAATCTGACGCTGCAGGCGACATTGCCCGGCGCGTCGATTCGATGTGTGCCGAGTGCCAGTGGAAAGGGTTTGCGCATCAACGCGCAGTTTCCGCCTGAACTTGTTCCCGGGGCGCTTGATGCGAAGCTTACGTTCGGCACGGGAGCTCCCGATGATGCCGCTGCGACACTCAAGCTCACGGCCGGGGTCGCCAATGTGGCACATTATTGGGTGGGGCAGGGCCGAACGACGCTCGCGCAGACCGGTGCGGCGCTCGGTGTGGACGGGACGAAACTGCCCGTAACAGCCGATTTGATCGGGAGCCCCAACCTCTTTACGGGCCTCTACGCGTTGGACAAGGTCGACCTGTTCAACATCCTCTGTATCCCCGATGCCACTCGATCCGCACCGGGCAATCCAGCGGCGCTCGACTCCACGGTTGATCCAAATTCGATCTTCGGTGCCGCCATGATGTTCTGCAAGCAAAAGCGGGCGTTTCTGCTCGTCGATAGTCCACCGAACGTCGCCAACGTCTCCTCCGGCGTCGATTGGATCTCCTCGGGTCTGACCATACATGACCTGAACGGCGCCGCCTATTTTCCCCGCCTCAAACT
The DNA here is from genome assembly GCA_049840695.1 of Nitrospira sp. Classification (GTDB taxonomy): domain Bacteria; phylum Nitrospirota; class Nitrospiria; order Nitrospirales; family Nitrospiraceae; genus Nitrospira_A. The sequence goes on along the minus strand of JASGJV010000027.1, from coordinate 59,712 downwards.
CACCGATCCCTTGAACAATGACCAGCTGCGGCAATTCGCCCCCTGCGGAGTTGTCGCGGGACTGTATGCCCGCACCAACGTTGCGCGCGGGGTCTGGAAAGCTCCGGCAGGAAGGGAGGCCAAGCTCAGTGGCGTACAAGGGTTGGCCTACACCCTGACGGACGGAGAAAACGGCAGGCTGAACCTGCTGGGGCTGAATTGTTTTCGCACCTTTCCTGTGTACGGCACCGTCGCTTGGGGGGCGCGTACCCTCGTGGGATCTGATGCGGAAGCAAGCGATTGGAAATACGTCCCCGTCCGCCGACTGGCCCTCTTTCTGGAAGAAAGTCTGTATCGGGGGACGCAGTGGGTGGTGTTCGAGCCGAATGATGAGCCCCTCTGGTCGCAGATCCGGCTGAACCTCGGCGCCTTCCTGCACAACCTGTTTCGTCAGGGAGCGTTTCAGGGCACCACGCCAAGGGATGCCTACTTCGTCAAGTGCGACAAGGAGACGACCACCCAGAACGATATCAATCTCGGCATCGTCAACATCGTCGTCGGGTTTGCTCCGCTCAAACCCGCAGAGTTCGTGATCATCAAGTTGCAGCAGATGGCCGGCCAGATCGCGACGTGAGAGGACAGTTGGCTCAGTCACGGTGAACACGACTCGATTCGGCGAGCACAAGAATTTCAGCTTTTGCGTCAAAAGGGATAGACGTTATGTGGCCGGCGTCAGCAACGTCGGCTCCTCAACGTTCCACCGAGGTAGTTGAATATCAAGCGGATCGGTATGAGGATCGAACAGAATGGGCTCGAGTGTTACCTTGGCTGGTATGCGGGACAGGTCAGATTGCTGGTGGTTTGGCGACCTGCCTCGCGGGATGCTGTGTGTGCGAACTGCGACAGGAGGGTTACTGATTGCCCTCGGATGCGCAGGCCTGCATGAGCTGCTCGCGCACCTGTGTGGGAGAAAATTGGGAGGCCGCGGCATAGACCTGTTCGTACCAATTCAACACCGGCTCGTTGTCTTTGCGGACCACCTGTTCATAGACGAGGCGGCAGAGCGTGAGAAACGCGGCATAGTCGCGGCGGATCCAGTCTGCGGCCAGATCCGGCAATGACCGCTCCTTGATATTTCCCCAGGCCCAGGCGCGAGGGAATCCATACTGCATGGGTGAGACGAGCCCGCTGGTTTCGATGACCAGGGGCGCGACGACATCGGCCACCGTTTGCGCGCCGCCTAACGTCGCCTCTCGCACGAACACGCGTGTGGGATGTTCCAGCATGGCCGGCACCGTGGCAAGGTCGATCTGCACGTCGAGCTCTCCCTCGTACAACTCGCGAATGCGTCCTGCCTCGCAGAGGGCCGCCGCATTCTCTTCGCCGTCCGGATAGGACTCACCCAGCCTGCACGTGGCTCGGCCGACCGGTTCCAGGGGATGGAGTTGCAGGAGCGACGCTCCCTGCTCCACGGCAAATTCAGCAACCCAGTCCAACTCGTGCACGTTGTGAAATGTCAGGGTAAAAATAAAGCCGAAGGGGATCCCAGAGGCGCGCAACGCGGGGAGGCGGCTACACATCTCATCGAAGGCTCGCGACGAATTGCGCATGAAGTTGTGGGATTCGGGAATGCCGTCGAGGCTGATTGCGACGAGGTCGCAATCAGCCCGTAAGACATCCAACTGGCGTTGATCGAGGAGCATTCCGTTCGTCGTGACAGTGGTCACGAGGCCCGCGCCATGGGCAGTGCGCAGGAGTTGGCCCAGCGCCGGATATAGCAGGGGCTCTCCGCCGGACACCGACATGACTCGGTATCCGATGGAGGCCGCATCCGTGGCTGCCGTCCGCAGCAGGTCGATCTCCAACTGTTCGAACACCGCCGGTCCCGAATCCGAGTAACAATGCAAGCATTGCAGGTTGCAGCGTCTGCCTGGATGAACCTGCAACGTCGGGTATTGTCCGGCTGGGCCTTGCATGGCAGGTGATCAGCCCCGCAGCGTGAACTTGATTTGCGCGATATCCGGCCGCGGGATGCCGTTGATGAGGATGTGAAGGTCTCGTAATTCCTTCAATTTCGACAGGGTCGCGAGGTTAGCCTTGAAGTTGGCCACGCCCGTCTGCACGGTACCGAACACGACTTCGGGGTTCGGTGTGCCGACTTCGTGCCAGTCGATCACTTTCACGCCCTTTAGCCGTTTCTTGATGGTGCTTGCTGCTGCGCTCAACTTCACAGACCCGCGCCCACTGGGTTGTTTGGCCATCGGAGCCCTCCTTTGTATTGTAGTGATCGTGCTCGTTGCGAAGCACGTGGTGATGAGATGGGCGCACCATACAACTTCTTGTGAAAAACGACAAGCCCAAGCCAGCGTTCTCGTGCGAAGGCGGGGCTGATGACGGCGGACCTGCGGCGGGCACGCCAGCTCCTGCGAGCATTCGCCGGAAGCCTTAAGGTGGATATGTACGACTGCAAGGGACGGAACTCTGGTCGTGGCGTATCAGGCCTGGATTCCACCTTCTGATCGGAGCAGGTCTACCGGCAACTGCGGTTACGAGCCCATCGCGGCCCAGATTTTCTGGGCATTGTCGCCGGTGAACGTCATGTCGTCCTGCGCGGAAGAACTGCGCTCGAAATACAGATGCAGCAAGCCTCCTCCGAAATGTGCTTCTCGAACCAGATCGAGATTGATCGCGACTTCACCGGGACGTTCCTCGTCTTTAACTTTTACGAATCGCATGGGGCCTCACTTTTGGTTGACTGGCTGGCGGTGTTCGCACAGCTTGTGAAGCGCCAGGATATCCCAGACTCGTAAAAAGTGTGAGCAAACACAGGAAATCCGTGTGGGCGAGACGGGCGCCTGGCGGCTCATGTCGTGGAGTCTACAACTGGACTGCTCGATCTCATGCAGAGCGCGGAATTCCGGCGTGCTGATTCCCTCATCGCGTTGAGGAAGTTTCTCGTAGGTCGTACAGTCAGTCTCCCCGGACGTAAACCGGCGAGCAAAGACCGCTCTCATTTTACGAGGGAGGAAGCGGGAAGCCGAGTCTCCGATGCGGCGGAGGTCGTGGCGAGCGCACGGTACAAGTGGAACAGGCGTGCGGGCTGTTTCAGCGAGGTGGGATTATGGACGATGGATCCGAGTCCTACCATCCAGGCCCGCCGTGGTGAACCCTGCTTCATGGTGATGGCCGCGCTCGAGAGCATGTCTCCCAACACCCCGCGCATCGGAATGGTCTGCGCGTCCGGGGCGCCGGATGTGGCCTGTTTGATTTCTTCCCAGAAGGCTCGTACGGCCTGCACAGGCTGATTAGACCCTCCGGCCAGCGTGCCTGCGATGCGTTGAATCCATTCCATCACCGGTGCTTCGTGGAGCAGCCAGGCGGAGGTGCGGAGAGACGTCAGCAGGTGCTGTTTGGTCGGTTCCAGTCCGCCGCCGGTCCACCATCGTTGCCCGGCAATAGTGGCACAGACCGCTGCGCGAGCTTTGCGGCGAATGCGTTCGGCTTCAGCGGTCGCGGGGAGTCGAGACAGGGCGCTCTCCACGATCCGGGGTAACCGTTCCTCGTTGGTGCCGTTGACGATATTGCTGTACCACTTTCCGTTCTTGGAAAAGCGACCATGCGCGACCGGCCCACCGCTGAGAAACGTCCAGGAGGTCAGCATCGACAGGCGGAGCGCCATATCGTAATGTTCCATGGTTCGATGTTGCTCATTGAACCATCCCGCCGCTTCGAACAGCTCCCGGCGTACCAGCCAGGTTGGTGGGTGAAGAAAGTCTTCCGTGCGGGTAAGAAACTCTTCAAACACCCGTCCTGAGGGTGCCCATTCCGGCCACAAGAGGAGGGGCCTGTCGCTGCCTGTGACGACACTTTGCCCGTAGACCACGCCCACATCCGGATCGGCCTCCAGGACCGGCACCTGGATCATGAGTTTATGGGTGAGGAATTCGTCGTCATCGTCCAAGAGTGCCACATATTTACCCCTGGCCTCTTTGATGCCGGCATTTCTGGCGCCTGATGCCCCGCGGTTTTCCGGCAACCGGATATACCGCACGCCGGGAAACTTGGCCACGATGGGGCTCATGTCTTCGGGTGAACAGTCATCCACGACGATGACTTCGACATCAAAGAGGTCACCGGCTCGCTCCTGGTTTAATGCGGATGCGATAGCTGTCTTGAGTAACGGTGCCCGTTGGTAAGTCGGAACGATGACGCTCACGAGCGGGCGGCCGGATGATCGCGTGGCGGCGAGTCGAGACGCTATCGGTGGGTGAGATGTCGGCATGAATTCTGTGAAGAAGCACGACACGAGAATGAGAAAAAACGGACGTGGCCTGCTGTGTTCACGCCTTGAACGTGTCAGCATGGGATCAACAAGCCGTTTCTGTCTTACCGATTAGCAAGGCTGGTGCCTTGCCGAAGTGTCGGCGGCCGCAGTGCTTCTGTCGGATGAACGAAGAGGATTTAGACCCACAATTGCACCGTCGGGCCCTTGAGGCAGGAAGGTTCAACAGGGACGGGATGTGCGGAAGATCGATTCCGCACAGAGCGGAATGAGCGAAAATGCCCGATTCTCGGGGTTACTCAGCCCGGCGGCTGCGGCTGGAGTGAGTGGCTCCTCAGCAGTCTTCCCGGTTACTTGACGAATGGCTGGCCGGTTGTCTGCCACTCCTCAAGGCTCATGACCACCGCCGTCGTCTGCGTGAATCCCAATTCCGAGAGGGACTGCGCGGCGAGCGACGCGCGGTTTCCGCTCTGGCACTGGAGGTAGAGGGGCCTGGCCATCTGCGCTGCGCCAGGCGATCCGACATGTTTCCAGATCTGGAATTCAAGGATGCCACGGGGAATATTGACGGCACCAGGCACATGACCAGTGGCGTATTCCTGTGGTTCGCGCACGTCAATGATGAGTGCTTCTCCGGGATTGTCGATCACCGTTCGATATTCCTCCATGGCGATCGTCTTGACCTGCTTTTGTGCCGCTCGGATTTTCTGGATCACAACCGGGGGAAGAGTTTGCGCTGATAGGAGTGGTGAGAGGAAGAGAACCAATCCCGAAACGACAACCGATGAAAAACGCATCCGTCCGTTCATGATTTTGCCCCTTGGTCTGTATGAAAAGTCGGCTGCAGGCTCATGGCAGCGAGATACAGGAGTGTACGCCCATCAGGCGATCGGCTCAAGACGGGATGGTGGCTCATGAATGGCCGGAGAGGCCATGCCATGGCCGCCTGGCCACCTTGGGCACGTTATGTGCTGCTCTCTGCTCATGCTGCGGCACGGATCCTAAATGGTCAGGAATGTCGAGATTCCGGAATCCGCAGACGATGATGCCGAAGGAGACGCGTATGAAAATCTTTGCGATGCTACTATTTTGCGTGATGGTATTGATGCCTGCCTTGACCGAGGCCCGTTGCCGGACGATCGGCGAGAGTGCCAGTCTCGGAAGTGAGTATGGCACCTTTCCATTGTATCCAGCCGAACAGGTCGTCGAGGCTGGTCAGAAGCGGGAGAGCGTCGCGATGCAATGGCTTGGATATGGAATCGGGGTGCCGCTGTTCGTCGTCGCGATGCCGTTTGCCATGGTGGGGGCGGTCGCCGGCGCGGCGGCGCACCCATGGACAAAGTGCAAGGTAATGGAAGGCCGATTCGAAGGGCCGGACGCTCACCTTAAGGGTGCTGATCGGTAAATCGGTCGCTACGCCGTCATCTCATGGTCCCGGTCGCCGGTGACAGACGAGAGTGGCATTACCTTGTGCTGTTGCCGGTTCCGTTGGCCGCACCATCGCCGCGTGAGGTGGTATCCAGGCCGGCCTTTGACTGGCTGCGGAATCTGGCGGGAGGCAGGTCGAACTCTCGTTTGAAGGCGCGGTTGAACGCCGGTTCCGACTCATAACCGACTTCGGCTGCAATCTGTGCCACGCTATGGTTGGTGGAAGCGAGGAGTCGCGCGCCGAGCTGCAGCCGCCAGCGGGTCAGGTAGGCGATGGGCGTCTCAGACAGATAACGCCGGAAGCGTTCGGCCAGCACGGATCGCGACAGGCCCACTTCGCTGGCGAGGGACGCGATGGTCCATGGCTCGGCCGGGGCGCGATGAAGTGCGGCGAGGGCCTTTCCCACGTCGGGGTCGCGAACTCCGGCGAGCCATCCGGTTTGTTCCGGAGGCAGCCGCGCGATATACCGCCGCAGCGTTTCCACAAACAGCACTTCTGACAATTTGGCGATGACTGTCGCTCCCCCGGGTCGGGACGCATCGGCCTGGTCCACCGAATAGCGAAACGTATCCTCCAACCATTTTCCGGATGCATCTTCTCGTATGTTGAGCTTGATCATGGAAGGCAAGCCGGCGAGAAAGATGCGGCTCAATTGCGGATCGCAGGTCAGATACCCGCAGACGAGTTTGGTCAGTTCTCCTCCTCCGCCTGTTTGTGACAGCATTCTCCCTTCAGCGATCACCTCCTGTAATTGGATCCTGCTGTCGACCGGCGTGACGGGAGGGCCGTTCCCCATCAGGTGCGAGTCGCCTTGCGGAAACATGACGATGTCACCCGCCACCAATGGGATGCGGCGATGGTCCGGTTCAATGCAGGCATGTCCACGGCCTTCGAGGATCAAATGGAAAATAATCACATGAACGGACCGCGGAGACAGGTAGGCGGCCATGGTGCAGGAGTCTGGCTCGCGCATGCACCAGGGGGCGGAGAATTCTCCATTGAAAAACACCGCGCCGTCGAGTTTGACGGTCTTCAGCACCTCGGAGAGTACATCCATCGTTGTTCCACCGGTCAGGCACAGCGCGTCGGCTAAACGGTCCGGACGCTCGGCAAGATGAATCGCGAGCTTAGCATGCTCCTGCTAAGAGAACCAGACGCGCGGATAAGCAGCCGTTCCAGGGCTTCCCTATAGTGAGGGCTGTCACAGCGGGTATGCCACTTCGCACCATCACCACAAGGAGGTTGATCATGGCGACGAGCACGATTGCAGAAATGGACAGTGTGAAGGCCCGGCTCAAGACCATATGGATGGCCGGGGATTACGACCGGTTTTCACGCTATCTCGAAAGCGGCGCGCGGGAGTTTTATGAGCGGCTGCCCGTCGCGCCCGGCGCCACCCTGCTCGATGTGGGGTGTGGCTCCGGCCAACTCGCGTTAATCGCGGCTAAAGACGGGCTTGCGGTGACCGGTGTGGATATCGCGTCCAACTGGGTCGAACGGGCGCGAGCACGGGCAGAGGCGGAGTGTCTGCAAGCCACGTTCGATGAAGGCGACGCGGAGGCCTTGCCCTATGCCGACAAGTCATTCGATCTGGTGGTGAGTGTTCTCGGTGCCATGTTCGCCCCGCGACCGGACCTGGTCGCTCAGGAACTCCTACGGGTCTGCGTGCCGGGCGGCACGGTGGCGATGGCGAATTGGACTCCGCAAGGGTTCATCGGGCAGATGTTCAAGACCGTGTCAAAATTCATTGCCCCTTCGGGAATGCCGTCGCCGGTTCTCTGGGGCGATGAGACCACGGTGCAGGAGAGACTCGGCAGTGGAATGTCGGAGCTTCGCCTCGAGCGGCGGGACTATCCGCTCCACTATCCCTTTCCACCGGCAGAGGTCGTGGACCTGTTCCGGCTGTATTACGGTCCCATCAATCGGGCGTTCGCGTCTCTCGATGCCGAAGGCGGAGCCCAACTGCACCGGGACCTGGAGGCGCTCTGGACGGCCCACAATCGCGCGGAAGCCGGCTGCACCATTGTCCGGGCGGAATATCTGGAAGTCATCGGAACCAGGAAATAAGGAAGCAAAGGAGGAACGACATGGCGACCCTCATTCACCGCCCAACCATCATCGCCGCGGCGGGCATGCCACCCAAGCAGATTGCTGAATATGTCGGGCGTCGCAGTTCCGCCACCGAGGCCGTCAGTATTGCGCATATGGTCAGTCCCGGCGGCTGGAGCGAACCAGGTCAGCAGCCGGAATTCGATGAGTTTACGGTGGTGTTGCGAGGTGTATTAGCCGTGGATACTCACGCTGGTACCCATGAAGTGCGGGCAGGCCAGGCTGTCATCGTGCAGAAAGGGGAGTGGGTGCGCTATCGGACGCCGGACAGCGAAGGCGCCGAGTACTTGTCGGTCTGCAGGCCGGCTTTTTCGCCGGCACTTGTGCGACGGGATGCGCCGAGCGCCGTCGACACGATCAACCAAGGGAGGTAGTCATGTACGACCTGAACAATCTGGCCAAGATGAAAACATTGGCCGCCAATGCGCCGGAGGCGATGAATGCGTTCGTTGCCTTTGATAAGGCTGCCCTGGCGGACGGAGCGATCCCGAGAAAATACAAAGAACTGATGGCGCTCGCGGTGGCGTTCACCACCCAGTGCCCCTACTGCATCGACATCCATGCGAACAGCGCGCGAAACTTAGGGACGTCGGAGAACGAAATTGCCGAAGCCGTGCTAGTAGCCGCGGCTCTGCGGGCGGGCGGAGCCGTCACGCACGGCACGCATGCGGTGAAATAACGTTCAATCGCGCTTGTTTGGGTAGAAGGAGGGAGCATCGGGCCGTTTGTCGGCTACGGGCTCCCTCCGGCTCTGGCCAGGACGCCGGTTGCTGGTTGACGATCCAGCTCTGCTCGGCTGTGAGGTCGTGAGCGTTTGAAAGCGGGATGGCCGGCAATCAGGCGTTCTCTTTTTCCATAGAGGCAATAAAGGTATCCGCTTCGTGAATCGACGCGTTGAGATCCTTGATCAGCGAGTCAATGTTGCCTTCCACCGTGGTCAATTCACTCTTGAGCGAGGCGATGGCCTGCGCATTGAGGTTGTGCTTCAAAAACAAGACATGATCCTTGAGTTTGGCCAACACCGGATCCATCTTGGCCTCCGCGCGTTTCATGGCCTTGATCAATTGGCCGTACTGGGTTCGTGTCTGCGTGAGCTGCTTCTGGCTTTTCTGACGCAGCGACGTGTTCGAATACTGCTTCAATTCCCCCTCCCATTCCGTGAAGAGGGCGTCCGACACATCCTCCACTGAAGCGATGCGGCTGCGAACGGCTTGCGCGCGTTTTTCGCTCTGCTGATATTCGTCGTTCAACACTTCGTACTTGTCCTGCAACTCGCCGCCCTGGATGTTCAACGTTTTCGTGAAGCGATCGAGCGCCGATTTGAATTGTTCCTTCGCGTCCTGTTGGGCATCACGGGCTTTTTTCACATCGCTGACCATCAGGTCACGTTTGTGATAGCCCAGCTTTTCCATCGTTTCATAATACGCGGTTTGACAGCCGGAGCCGGTGAGGCTCACGAAGACGAGTCCACAGGTCAGAGCGAGAGAGGCGAACGTGTGAGCGATTGGACGATGCGGAACGTTCATGATGCCATCCTTCTTCAATTCAAGCGGTCCATTCTGGCGATGGCCCAGCCGCCCGGTGCCGTCATTCCTGACGGGTCTCCTCCCATCGATGGGCATGGGGCGGGCTGATGGCTCGTCCATTACTGTAACAGACCGCTCCTGCTTGTTCCATGCGTCCTTGTGACGAGTTGTCGTCTAGACACACAGGCGTGACTCCTGGCATTCTGCACAGAACGATCGTTGATGACGCTTCTCGCCGACCGGGAGGCCATGCCTTCGAAAGGAGCCAGGACCATGCCGACCAATACAATTCGTCTCCACCGGGTGTTTCGCTCGACCCCGGAACGAATCTATCGGGCCTTCCTCGATGCGGACGCCATGGCGAAATGGCTGCCACCGAACGGCTTCACCGGCAAAGTGCATCAGATGGACGCCAAGGTGGGCGGCACCTACAAGATGTCGTTCACGAATTTCACAACGGGCCAAATCCATTCGTTCGGCGGGAAGTATCTCGAATTGGTACCTCACGAGCGCCTGCGGTACACCGATGTATTCGACGACCCGAATCTTCCCGGCGAAATTCAAGTGACCATCACATTGAAAAAAGTGTCCTGCGGGACTGAGATGACCGTGGTGCAGGACGGTCTTCCGGAGGTCCTCCCACTTGAATCCTGTTATCTCGGCTGGCAGGAATCGCTGATCCTGCTCATGAAACTGGTCGAGGCGGAGATTCCCGGGTAGGGGCATTACGCTTCCACCGGAAGGTCCTCCGACGGCACGTCGCGAATCTGAATCGAGTCGACCCGTTGCTGCGCCAGGACGTCAGAGATAATAACGACCTTGTCTCCGGCCTGAAACTGTTCACGCTCCTTGAGGATTCGGAACGCTGTCTGCAGAGTTTTTTCGGGATCCGAACTGAAATCGATCTTGAACGGAAAGACCCCCCGGTTGAGCATCATCGTTCGTCGTGGTTGGCTCATGTTGGTAAATGCGTAGATGTTGGTGGCGAACGGGCGGCAGTTGGCGACGAGATCGGCCATGAGCCCGCGTCTGGTGATCACGACGATGCCCTTGGCCTTGACCCCCTCTGCGAGTTGAACGGCCGCCGCCGCCAGTTGCTGTTTATTTCCCGCATTCCGCAACCGTTTCGCAAACTGCAATCCGGGTATCGTTTCAGATTTCAGCGCAATCCTGCGAAGGAATTCGACACACCTCACCGGATACTTCCCCACCGTGGTTTCCCCGGACAGCATGACGGCATCCGCTTCTTCATAAATGGCATTGGCGACATCGGTGACTTCGGCGCGGGTGGGATGCGGATGGTGGATCATGGATTCGAGGAGATGTGTCGCCACGATCACCCGTTTTCCATATTCGGCGCAGAGTCGCACGATCGTGCGTTGCACATTGGGCAAATCTTCCAGATTGATCTCCACGCCGAGATCGCCGCGCGCAACCATGATGCCGTCCGACTCCTTGATGATGGACTCGAGATTTTTGACCCCTTCCTGATCCTCGATCTTCGCAATGATCTTCACCCTCCCGACCTTGTCACCCATGAGCGCTTTCAGCTGCTGAATATCTCCGGCCTCTCGCACGAATGACAACGCGATGAAGTCCACATCCCGCTCCAGGCCGAACAGAATATCCTTCGTGTCCTTTTGGGTGATCGCCGGGAGATTGACACGGATGCCAGGGAGATTCACGTGACGCTTGCTCTTTAAGAGCCCACCGTCCAGGACACGGCAGCGCATGTGGCGTTCATGCTTCTCCAGCACCTCGAAATTGATCAGGCCGTTGTCCACGGTGATCCGGTCTCCCACGTCGACCGCCTCAAGCAAGTCCGCATAGTTGATCTGGATGGAGCTCTCTTCCACGTCCAGCGGTCCGCGCGTGCTGACGGAGACGATGTCGCCTTGCCGTAAATCCAATTCGTTTGAGAGATCTCCCGTGCGGATTTCGGGACCTTGGGTGTCCAGAAGGATGGAGATGGGAAACTTCACTTTCCTGTTCAGGCTCTTGATGTGCTGGATCACCTTGGCGTGGGACTCGTGGTCGCCGTGAGACATATTCAGACGGGCGATGCTCATGCCGGCGTCATACAGCTTCTGCAGCATCTCGTAGGAATCGGTTGCAGGTCCGATGGTGCAGATGATCCGGGTCTTTTGCATGGCGTGCTCCGCGAGAGGTGAAGTGGCACAATTAACGCAGCCGATGCGCGGGCGATGAGCCAGGCGACGGCGACTCGTTACCAGCGAGAATCGGGTGAACAGGGGCCATTCTACTTTTTCTCGCGAGACTCGTCCACGATTGCTGGCGCACATCCTGCCGCGGACCAGTCGTGCACCCGACCCGGCTGGAGCTGGTTCGCATGGCATCATCGGGAACGTTCGCCATGTGGAGCCAAGTATGCTTGATCCACCGGACGACTCTGAGATATGATCCGAGTCCTTGGTGTGTGAATACGTGACGAATCGACCATGACCATCAATCGGCAGGACATCGGTATTCGCATGGCGGCGGCGATGATGATCGCCAGCTCCGCCTGAGCCTGCCTGCCACCGGACGCATACGTATGCAGCAGAGGCCCCTGGCGGATTCACTCCCGTCAGGGGCTTTTTTTCTTCTCGCAATCAGCTGATGCAGTAAAAAGGAGACCAGGGCATGGTGACAGTGCAGTCGATAGCAGCCGCGGCCACGCGCATCGCCCCTTCAATCTATGAATCCCCCTTGGTTCATTCCAGGACCTTGTCCCGGCTCACCGGTAATACGATCTTTCTCAAGCTCGAAAACCTGCAGATGACGGGGTCGTTCAAGGAACGGGGGGCTCTCAACCGGATTCTCATGATGACCGAAGAGGAGCGAGGCCGCGGCGTCATTGCGGCCTCGGCCGGCAACCATGCGCAGGGTGTGGCCTACCACGCGGTGCAACGGCACATTCCCGTCCAGATTTGGATGCCGCGATCGACGCCCCTGGTGAAACTTTCAGCGACCCGTAATCACGGCGCGGATGTCGTGTTGCACGGAGAGAATTACGACGAGGCGTGCCGGGCGGCCATGGAGCGAAGTCAGGAGCGGCACGCCACCTTCATTCATCCCTTCGATGACGATGAGGTGATCTCCGGACAGGGGTCGCTCGGCTTGGAACTGTTACGGCAGAATCCGACCTTGGATGTGATTGTCGTGCCGGTAGGAGGCGGAGGACTGATCGGCGGCGTCGGCTGCGCGGTGAAGGAACGGGCGAGCAATGTGGAAGTCGTGGGTGTGCAAACGGCCCGGCTCCCATCGATGACCGCCGCGCTGCGGAGAAGCCTTCCGGTCGAACTGCCGGTCAGCCCGACCCTGGCAGACGGGATCGCGGTGAGAACAGCCGGCTCCCGGACGCTGCCGTTGGTGCAACGCTACGTCGACCAGATGGTCACAGTCGATGAAGACGAGATCGCCGCCGCGATCCTGACCCTGCTTGAAGGAGAAAAGACCGTCGCAGAGGGGGCAGGGGCGGTGGCTTTGGCGGCCCTGTTACAGGGCAAGACGGGGCACCGTGGAAGAAACATCGCAGTGCTCGTGTCCGGGGGGAATCTGGATGTGAATCTGCTGGCCCGCATCATCGAACGGGGGATGGTCAGGGATGGAAGGCGGCTGCGGCTGCGCGTGCGGCTGCCCGACTATCCCGGCTCGCTGGAAGGCCTCACCTCGGTGATCGCCAAGGCCGGCGCCAATATCGTGGAGACGTCCTACAACCGCGCCCATTATGGAGTCGGACTGAACGAAGCGGCGTTGGATGTGACCATGGAAACGCGGGGCCGGGACCATGCGTCGGAGTTACTGGCGGCGTTGACCGGCTCCCGCTATGAATTCAGCGTGATCGAATAGCCGAGGCGGAGGCCTGAAGATACGCTGATTGCCCGATCACCGCGCAACTGACGGAGAGCCCTTCCTACCGGGCAATAGCTTGCGGTTGCCTGGCTTCGGCCAGTTGGACATTGACGTGGACCACGCCGTCATTCAGGTTGCGATAGGGATAACGATCCGTGATCAGCGGCAGGTTATCCGCCACTTCCTGGGTCGTGACAACCGAGAGCGCCGGCACGTACCGCCCTGAAGGCACCTTGACCCCGATAATCTTGGCCCCCGGTTCGACGACGACACGATTGCCCAACTCCGCGCGAAACACCAGCGCCTGCATCCCGACAAAGGTGTCGTTGCCGACCTTGGCCGGTCCGTGGACCTGCGATTGGTGGGCCAGCGACACGCGATCTCCGATGTATACAGAGTAGGGCTTGCCATCCACCTCGACTTCGTTCTCAGGAAGTTCGTGATCACCCTCGAAGGTCTCAAGGCCGTGGACCACGACTCCGTCCTGCACATTGCTGTCGTTACCGATATGGATGTGCCGCCCTTCATCACCCCGGACAGAAGCGGCAGGCGCGACGAACACGCGATCGCCGAGGGTGACTGAGCCGATGACAATGCCGAGGGGATGAATCCTGGTGTGAGTCCCGATAACGGGCGCTTCGACATCCGGCATGAATGTCGTCTTCACACTGGGGCCAACGTAGCCGGTGAGAAAGATACCGAGCAGGATGAGGTTCAGGCAGACGGAGAATTTCAGGAATGGCGACATAGCTCCAACTTTCTTTCGGGTGAAAGCCTGGTCATGCGGTGGTCTGTCGGAATATGCAGGTGCTCCATGGGGGAGAGTGTAGGCGCTGGGCTCTGAATTCACAAGGAAATGAAGGTCACCCGGAAGAGGGGAATCCTTCAGTAGTGTCGAACCGGTCTCCTGGATGCTGCGGTCGGCTCTGATCTGTCAGCGGCTGTCGTCCGGGCGAATCTGCATGGGGGCCGTGATGGCCTGCTGCACCAGATCGCGATGTTGGGGAGCCAGTTGGGAGAAGGCGGTCTCATGGGCGTCCTGCACGGAAAAGCGATAGTCCTCCCCGCGGGTCAGGTGCGGCGGAAGCTCGACAAGCAATTGTCCGATATAGACCACCCGCCCCGATTGGCTTTCGAAGACGAGATTGAGGTCGCCTCCCATGCCCGACATGCCCGCGCGGTAAAAATTTTTGATCAGGTACCGCCCGGGGCGCAACCGCGACAGGAACGGCCGTTCCTGTCCGACCGTGGCGTCCACCTGGTATCGGGCTGCATGGGAACTTTCGCCCTTGGGATCGCCCGGGTGAATCTGCACCACATCAAACTCAAACATCATGGACTGATCACGTGCGGCCTTGTCGGCACCGGATGCTGTTTGATCTGGCCTTACCAACACTGACCCGATGACGACTCCCCATTCAGGACCAGGTGCCGCGATCCGTTCGTGTGACATGTCTAGTGATGAGGCGCAGGAGGTGAGGCTCCAGACGATGGACGCAAGCAAGATGGAAAGAACAGGTTTCCGGGCTGTTGTGCGGTCAGGGCGCATGCACCCCCACTATCTTCGCTTGGGCCCTCTCAGTCAAGAGACGGCTCCGGTGCATCATCTGCATCTCTGAGTCTGCCGGCGGCCACAGTGCTCATGCTTATCGCTCGATGCGACCGGCCCGCAGATTCGCAGGAACGGCGATATCGATCTTGGCAGGCCTTGGTTGCTTCCGCCTGTTCATCACCTCGATAAAGGTGTCTTTGTCGATCGAAAGATTGAGCCGTTCATTGAAACGTTTTTCTTCGCCGATGGTGGAGGAGACCCGGCCTTGATAGTCGTGCCCGGGATACATGATCGTGTCGTCCGGCAATGCGAACAGTTTCTGGCGCACCGAGTCGAACAGCCTGGCCGCGGAACCTCCTTGGAGATCGGTTCGGCCATTCCCTCGAATGAACAGCGCATCACCTGTAAAAACCGCAGTCGGCAACACATAACTTGTGCAACCGTCCGTGTGACCGGGCGTCAACAGCGCCGTCAATGCACTCTCGCCGAACCGGAGTGCCTGCCCGTCAGAAAGAAACAGATCGGCACCCATGACTGTTCCGGCTGCGCCACCCCCATAGACAATCTGCGCGCCAGTGCGGTCCTTGAGGAGCGACGCGGCAGTGATGTGGTCGGCATGCACATGGGTTTCGACCGCAAATAGCAGGGTCAGGCCTAGTTCCTTCAGAATCCGGACATCGCGTTCGATGTTCTCGAGGACGGCATCGATGATCACGGCCTGGCTCGATGCGTGATCCGCTACGATGTAACTGCGACTTTCCGCCCGATCGTCAACGTCTTGGGTGTCATTGACGTCCAGCAGAACAGTCACGGTATAGGTCTGGCTCGTTGCCATGGATGGACTCCGAGATAAAGAGAAGAGCGACGCGAAGAAACCGGTGCATTGTAGCCGGTTGCCTGGGTTCGGTCTATCCCTCCGGGAATTGCGAGAGGCTGGAGAAACCGGTTCAGGGGGAATGACGTGTGGTCACGTGCGTGACAACGGCGCGTGACTCCCGTGAGGGTGCGGACACAAGCAACCTGTATTCAGAGAGGGACGTTAAGGTTTCCCCTGGATATCCGATAAGGGAGATGGAGGCCCGTCCACGACAGTTCTCTCTGCCTTGCTCCGGGAGGCTGTCGCATTTTACGGGAGCAGCCGGAGAATAATTGCTTCTTCAGGAGGAGGAATTATGCCCTTAGCTGAGGTGAAGGAGAGTTATAGCCGCTGCTGCGTCAATCCTAAGTTTTTCGATCTGTTCTATCAGAAGTTCCTTACCAGCCACCCTTCTATTGCGCCGATGTTCGCCAAGACGGACATGGCCAAGCAGAAATCGTTGCTCCGGCAAGGTGTCTCGATGATGTTTATGCATCTCGGTGGCAACAGCGTGGGGACCACGGGCATCGACCGCATCGGGGAAAGCCACAGCAAGCAGAAGATGAATATCGATCCCAACCTCTATGACTTTTGGATCAATTCCCTCGTCAGCGCCGTGAAGGAGTGTGATTCACGGTTTACCCCGGAACTGGAGAGTGACTGGCGTAAAGTGCTGCGACAGGGAGTGGATCGTATCGTCTCGTTCTACAAGAAGTAACCGTTATATATCTCTCTGTCATCGGGCCGCTCGCTCCCGGGCGGCCCGGCTCATCGTCCAAATCGCGGTCCAGCTCTACCAGCCATACGAATGTAATATTTCTGTCACTCGATCCCGGCCTCCAATGTGGTCGGTAACCGCGCCGAACTGATTCCCGAGACCATCTATTCTGCCTGATGCCCTGGTACCAGCTGTTGCTGTCCCGACTCATGAGACCGGTCCTGACGCAGGTAAGGCCCCAGCGGGCAACAGCACGATCTTGCCGACTACGCCTCCCGTCCCAAGCAACTCCTGGGCCTGTTTCGCCTCGGCGAGGGGGAAGCGCCTCGCGATGAGCGGCTTAATCTTGTGTTGTTGAAGAAGATCGAACAGGGCCATGACATCCTGGCGAAACAATGCCGGCTTGAATCGTTTGAGCCATTGGATGCTGTAGGGCACCACACGTTTGCGACCCGGGAGAAGCCAACCGCAAGCAATGTACAAGCCGAAGATGGCGATCGCGCGGAACCGATGACGACCGCCGGCGCGGCCTGAAGCCAATCGTCCTCCGCGTAGCGCGCCGGTCAATCCATAGGCTACCACCGTCCCGCCCCGACGGAGCGCCTTCCGGGAGCGCCAGGTATGGGTGCCGCCGATACTTTCGAAGACGACATCCACGCCCTCGCCCGTCAGGCGGTGAATTTCCGCCACGAAGTCCTGATGCTGGTAGTCAATCGGGATCGCGCCCAGGTCGGAAACCGTCGCTGCGCCACGTGCTGAACAGGTCCCGTACATCTCCAGTCCGGCGAGGCGCCCCAGCTGCAAGAGTGCCGAGCCGACTCCGCCGGCCGCGCCGTGTATCAATATCCGTTGGCCTGGTTTGACCCTAGCGGAACGATGCAGCATTTGATAGGCGGTCACGTAGTTCAGTATGAGGCTGACGGCTTCGGCAGGGTCCAGGCCGGCGGGCACCGGTACCCATTCACGCTGCGGCAGACAGATGAATTCCGCGTAGGCGCCGCTGATCGGCAGTGCGGCCACGAGTCGGCCTGGTTCGAGCCCGGAAATTCCGTCCCCCAGCCGGTCCACCAGACCCACCAGGTCCCAACCGGGCGTAAAGGGCAGGCGGGGCGTTTCGGGATGGATGCCCTCACGCATCATGATGTCCGGCAGGGACACACCGGCGGCCAGTACCTTGACTCGGACTTCGCCCCGCTTCGGCTCCGGGCACTCCTCTTCAATCACCCGAAGTGCCTCGGGTCCGCCGTAGGAGGTCACGATGATGCGATGGTGCGTCACAGACCAGCTCCTTCCGCGCCGGCCTCAACGCTTGGGGGGATGAGGCACAGTGTACCGCTCCAAGTGGAAGAGGTCCAGGGGAGAACAACAGGTCGTACGACTACAAACGGTTTGAGAACGAATGGGTCAGATGGCGCTCCGCAAGCGTGGCGATGGAAGATTCGGTCCAGAAGATGAATGTCGCACGTTTCTTCGCCTCGAGATAAACAAGGTGCCGATGTACTCCAGCCGGCGCCTGAACCCGAGGACCATTCCGCTTAGACAGCCAGGGAGTCGTACCCGTAGATGCTTCCCACGTCGAGCACGTCAGCGGGCCTCATTGATGCCGAGACGAGCGCCAGCATCTGGTCATTGATACGATGTCCCCGCAGATTCGCCGGCGCGGATTGCGTAGGAACGTAGGTGCGGGTATGCTGGGTCATCCAGGCTTCCCACAGGCGATCTTCATTGCAATGATTCAGATAGAAGACCGGATCGTTCGGAGAACTGGAGGGCAACATGTCTCCGCCGACCCATACGTGCACGCGGTTATGCAGGGCAGGCGCGCCAGGGCCTGCCCAGCCTTCGGCCCGGTTCCGAAAGCCGGCCGACGTCGTATCCCAGTTGGGTTGATCGTACGGGGTGAGCCCGAGTGCCTCGGCCGTATCTGTGCGCGTCGGGAGGGTCGAAATATTCACCCCCAGGTCGCGCCGCAACCCGCGATTGCTCTGGATCAGTCGGCCGTCCGCATCCGCCTCGATCCGAATGCGGAAACTGTCGGGATCGTCGGCGATGAACCGAAAGGGTCCGGTCCGGACCGGCGAGCCCGTCCCTCCAACGCCCGACGCCCGCCAGAGTGCGGACTGCCGCTGCTGACTGGGCGTCCTCGATCCGTCAGCGGCCCAATCCCAGTACGGGAGCCCGAACGTATCATCGCCCAGTACTCGCTGGAGGTTCAATTCGAGCTGGATCAACATGAATCGGTGCCAGGGAAAAAACACGGGACCGCGATGGGCTGCGTTGCGATCTCCCTGTGACGGAGGCGTCATGGTCGACATGGCTGTATGGTGCCAGACGACGAACAGATCATAGGTGCTGACCTGGCGCGAGGAACCGGGGATGCCGAGGCTGCTCGTCGTGGGGCCGGTGAATTCGCGTTTCAGTAGATTGACCCCGCGGGCGTACTGAGCACGAACGGTGGCGTCGGTGAGTATGTTTCGTCTGGTCACGGCCATGAGTTCACCTCAGTGGTGTGTGCGGTTCGCGTGGCGAATCCGTCCCGGCCCCTTGTGCGGACGTTTCTGAGCCTCGAACTGGTGTGGGAACACGTCGATGATGGCTTTGACCATGTCCAGGGCCGAAGCGAACGACAAATTCGGGATGGGATGGTAGTGCACGTGCCCATCGTTGGAGACGCCAAGGTGACCCAGAACCTTGCGTCCGTCCACGGAGATCTCATACCGGGTCTTCACCACGATGTGGTGTCCACGGTGGTCTGCCTCGCGGATCGTCTCAGTGGCGGCATGATGCCGCTTCTGGCTTTGTTTCACCCTCGTCGCATGCCGTTTCACATACGTCGCGATGGACTTGGTTGTCGGCATCGGCTCGCGTTTCCTGTTGGCCATAAGCTGACTCCTTCCTCTCACCTGTCGAGATGAATACACACTCTCAGTGTACGGCGATGGCTCGCTCTGGTCCAGAGGGTCGGTGAGTCACGGCTCCGTTGCATCACCGACCGTTCAGTCGCGCGCGCGCTCCGGCTTAAGAACGGGACGTCCCTGCTGTAAGAGAAACCAGCCGTATAGCAACAGCAGGACGGTGAAGTTCGGGATAAGAATGGTCGATTGGTTCCACTGCCAGCCGTCGAATTTCCAATCCGAGAGCGGCCAGAGAAAGGGGGTCGGAAAAAACGCAAATGAATGGGTCGGGATGTCGACTAAAACATGTAAACCCCAGGCGCCGAGTTCCCACACCGGTCGTTTGATGACAAGCCACAAGATGGCAAACATGGCGAGGAAGACGACGAAGCTATGTGTCACATCGTACAGGTGATGCACGTAGGGTGGAATGGTGGATTCCGGCGGCGTGCCATGGCTGAAATCAGGCTTCGGCGACAGGCCAAGCGTCGCAGCCAGCCACAAGATGCCAAACGAAAACAGGTCCGGCGACAGGCCGATTCCGAAAGCCAACCAGAAGCTCGTGCGATTTTTTCGACCGAATGCCAACGCTCCCCACAAACCGTGGGACACAATATCCATGTCGAGACTCCCTTTCTGGGATCATGGCAACTGGCTCATTATACCGGGCTAGTCGGCGGGAGGCGTACCTGGGCACCATCCCAGTATGGAAGCGGGCGAAGAATGGGCACAATGCTACTCATCCTATCCGGAGGGGTTGCCATGGATCTGAATTTCAAAGTGGGCGATCACGTCAGTTGGAACTCGGAAGCGGGCCGCATTCGAGGCACGGTTCAGAAAAAGATCACCGCTCCCACGAAGTTCAAGACCTATATCGCAGGAGCCTCCAAGAAGGAGCCGCAATATCTCGTCAAAAGCGACAAGACTGGCCATCTGGCGATGCATAAAGGGACCGCACTCAGAAGAATTACTGGCCGATCCGATTAGACGAACCGGTCCCGCTCTGCTGCGCTGGGCATTCGGCAAGTCTGAGCTTTCCCCATAAGCCGGTATCGATGGCGTGCTACGTAGTCATACAGGATGTCCCGCAGCCCGCGAGGTATGAGCATAAAGCCATACAGCAGCGGCCACCAGCCAGACAGTTTTCTAACGATTCTTAAAGCCGCGGTGGACTTCGTGAATACCTGCCCCTGCTCCAGCAGCAGAAACGTCTCGAAATGTCGGGCAGGCAATCCTAACAGCTTGAGCAGTTCCTGCCCCTTGTCGGATTGCAGCGTCGCGAAGTGAAAGCAACCATGGTCGCGAGCCATCGTAAAATCGACCCAGGCGTTACACCAGTTGCAGATGCCGTCGAAGACAATCAGTTGCTCGATCGCCGCCCATTCATGCTTAGTTGGATCGATCTTCGTCATCGACCACCCTCGGTTGCCCATGCCATAAAGAGCATTGTGAGTCGCCGCAGGAAAGTTTTCCACCAGAGAATACAACCGATTGTTTACATTCGCGCTTGGCGGTTCGTTATAATGCGCCCGAACGTGTAAGAGGAGGTCCGTCATGGCATTCAATCAGGTGGGAGATTTCTGGCTTGCGCCCGGCGAATCCATCCGCGTGCATATCGCGCGTGGGAAGCTGGTCCCTGATGAGGAGTGGGGAGGGGAAGACTTCGGCGCCCAGTGGATCATGGCGGACGGGATCGGGATCAACCCGGTCCGTCTCATGGTCAGCGAACACACGAAAGAAAAAAAGGCCCTTCGCCGGCGTCCCCGTCCGTCAGGTCCTGTCGTCTATTCGGCGACGGTCACTAACATCGGCGAGGAGCTGGCGCATTTTACGATACAGGGCGGCGGAAACGTATAAGCGTTCCGAAGGAGGCCAGACGTGAAAGCAACACAGACCATGCATGTGCTGACGAACAACAAAGGCGCGATCGTGGGGGGAGGCCTGCTGACTCCTGGAAAAGATCACAAGGGCAAACCGGTGCATATCCGGATGGAGCCGATGAAAGGGCAGTCGTTGAGGGAAGTCGCGATCCCGGCTGAACTCGCCCGGCTGAAAGGCGCAGACTTCTTCAGCCGCTTGATAGGCGAGTTCCATCTGCCACGGGGAAAGCAGGAACTGGTGCGGAAAGTGACCAAACGGCAGGGCAGGGCCCGGTTTTAGGGATGCCTGTGCAGGTTGCGTGAGGGCTTTCGTGCTGAGACATGAAGGCGGGGGGGTGCCGCGCACCACTTCATTCGCACTCGAATAATGGCCTTGTTCCAGCACGTGAAAGGAAGTCAACGCATAGTGAAGTGCGTCCGTCTCGCCGGCCTTATGGCGTTCTTGCGACCTCCATGGCCACAGCTGTATGGCCCCTGCGCGCAGGCTGCATGGTCAAATCCCAAGAAAAGAGATTCCTCAAGAGTGCGGGACTAGGGCACGATGCATTCGTGTCTTTGATTGCCTTCACATCCCCTCTGTTCAATTGAATGGCAATGAGGCCGGTTCATGCTTCCCGCAGATACTGCTGCGTGGGGATGTTGGCAGCGGTGCGCAGTGCTCCGGTGGAATTGCCATCCTCAACTTGGTTGGACCTGATCTCGTAATGCCTCTTCGGCATAGAAGACATCGGGCATCGACTTCTCCTCTGAATGCGCTCTCGTAGGAGACATTCTTCAAGTCCACCACGTGGTCAATTATATAGAGCAGGCAGGGGTCGCGGCTCTGCTCGTCGATTCTGCGACAGTGGGCCACATTGATCCGCCCTTTCAGCGTATCTTGCTTTCTCCCTAAAGCTCTTCCCTGAGGCCGTTCTGCTCTAACTGCCCTTGGTCTCCTCTGCTACGCTCATGGCCGTGGTGTCCTTCATCTGCTCATCAAAGACAGGCCTTTCTTTGTTGTGCCAACCGTCAGGCGGTGGCGCAGAAATATGTCAACCTATGCGTGACGTCTGTGCGAACGACTGTCCTCCTTACAACTGTCAATGAAGCGGCCGGCTAAAAAGGAGACACCGAGATGAAATATGTCTTGCTGATCGTCAGCATCGGTCTGGGGATGATTCCGCAGGCTTGGCACCACGCGCACGCCTCGCTGGTTACGTACCAGTTCAGCGGGACACTCACTGACGTGCCCGCCTCACTCCATACGACAGGGGAAAAGGGAGCCAATGGTTTTGAGACAGGATTAAAAGTGACGGGAGCCATGACATTCAATACGTCGACGCCGGGAGTGTTGACACCCCCGCCGCCAGGTCCGCCATTTGGCTTTCAATTGTACAACTATGCAAGCGCGATAACGTCCCTCACGCCCTCAGTGGGGACGTATACTCCGACTGTCATCGGAAACGGGTCTATCTCAGTCTTAACCGGTAGTCGAGCGGGATATGGGTTCTCGGGTCTCATGACGGGCAATCTGGTGGATGGACAATCGCCATCCTTTTTCAGCCTGCAGTTAGTGGGCGAGACGGGCACCGCGTTGAGTAGCATCACTCTGCCTGGAGCCGCGCCGCCCGAGCTTGCTGCCTTTATTGTCAGGCGCTGGGGCCTTGCATTTGGTAATGGCGATACGCTCACGGGCTCGTTGGACTCCCTGACCGCCGTGCCCCTGCCTTCAACGGGCCTGCTCCTGGGAGGTGCCCTTCTTGTCCTGGCGGGATTCATGCGAGCAAATCGATCGCATGGACTCAGACTATCGAGGCAAACTGAGCACCAGTCCTGAACACGGTGGATGGGGACATGGGGAGGAAGATGATTGAAGGCTTCGGAACATCCCTCGGGATGCCTCGCCACTTCAGGCGCTCGGTCAAGGGCTGTATGCGTTGAGGCAGATCACACCAAGTCACAGTTTGAACTTTGTGGCCCCCTTGCGATGTTTGCCCTGTATCTCCATCCCACTGAACCCCATTGTACAATTTTGCCATAATTTCAGCCCCTGCTTGTGCGAATGAACAACCTGGGGTAGGGTCGAAGCCAGATCATGACTTTGATGCAGCCAAACAGTCCCTGGTGGCAATCGGCCATCGTCTACCAGATCTATCCTTGGTCTTTTCAGGATTCCAACGGGGACGGAATCGGCGATCTCCCGGGCATCATCAGCCGGCTCGATTATCTCAACGGGTCAGCTGACTCGCTCGGCGTCGATGCGATCTGGCTGTCTCCGATCTATCCTTCGCCCATGCATGACTTCGGCTATGACGTCAGCGACTATTGCGAGATCGATCCGCGTTTCGGAACCCTGGCCGACTTCGACCGCCTCATCTCACAAGCTCATCGCCGGGGCATACGAGTCGTCATGGATCTGGTCCTGAACCACACGTCGAACCAGCATCCCTGGTTCATCGAATCGCGCTCGTCCAGAACCTCCGCAAAACGTGACTGGTACTACTGGGCTGACGGCAAAGCCGGCCGGCGTCCTCCCAATAATTGGGCCGCGCGATTCGGCGGACCGGCGTGGACGCATGATCGGCACACCGATCAGTACTACTTGCATTCGTTTTTGCCGGAGCAGCCGGACCTGAACTGGACGAATCCTTCTGTGCGCGAAGCGGTCTTCGATGTCGTGCGGTTCTGGCTCGACCGCGGCGTCGACGGATTCCGGTTGGACGCGATCAATTGGCTGGGGAAAGACACCAGCTGGCCGGACAATCCGCGCCGCCTGGCTTGGCGCAGCTATTATCGACAAGTTCATCGCTATGACCGGGATCAGCCGCACACCCACGAGGCGCTGCGGGCACTCCGGGCCTCCCTCAAGGATCGAGAGGACATTCTGCTGGTCGGGGAGACGTCATCGGACACCCCTGGTGGCCCGGCGGCATTTTATGGGGATGGATCGAACGAACTGCACGAGGTGTTCGATTTTCGCCTGCTTCGATCGAATTGGCAGCCTGAAGTCTTTCGCCGACTCATTCTGGACAGCGACCGCGCCGTACCACAGGGTGGCTGGCCGCCGGTGGTGTTCAGCAACCATGACCAGTCCCGGCACATCGATCGTTACGGCACGGGCGGCGATGCCAC
This sequence comes from Nitrospira sp., assembly GCA_049840695.1. GTDB lineage: Bacteria > Nitrospirota > Nitrospiria > Nitrospirales > Nitrospiraceae > Nitrospira_A. The sequence continues at coordinate 35,521 of JASGJV010000027.1, read as the reverse complement.
CCGGCGCGCCAGGGCCACAGCCTTGCTGCTGTTTACCCTCCGCGGGACGCCCTTCGTCTATTACGGTGAAGAATTGGGCCTTCGGGATGGCAGGCTCAGGCGAAGGGACTTGCACGATCCGTACACCATCCGCTACTGGCCGTGGAAGACCGGCCGCGATCCGGCCAGAACTCCCATGCCGTGGAACGACAGTCCTCAGGCTGGTTTCACAAACGGCACCCCCTGGCTGCCACTCTCACAAGACTGGCAAACGACCAATGTCGCCTCAGAGCAGAGGGATCCCGGATCGATCTTGTCGCTGTATAAACGGCTTATCCGGATGAAGAAAGAATCGAAGGCCCTCACTGCCGGAACTTATCATCCCGTCGAGGGAGGTCCGCCGGATTGTCTGTTATTCAGACGCGAGAGCCATGTAGAAGGCGGGAGGGAATCCCTCCTGATCGCCGTCAACTTCAGTGCGCGGGCCCAGAAGATCTCCCTGCCGACGGTCACTACAGAGCTTGGGCGGACCGGCAGGTTGATTCTCTCCACCGACCCGCAGAGAGAGAAAGAGCGCTGGAACGCACACGAGTTTCACCTCGGCCCCGATGAAGGGATTGTCGTCAGCCTGCAGTGACGCACGACCCGCCGGTTTTTTTTCCTTCGACACTCATCCATCGAAATAGGGTACTGTAAGGCATGCGTATTGCGACATGGAACGTCAACTCACTGAAAGCGCGCCTGGAGAAGGTCCTGTGGTGGCTGGATCGGGCCAGGCCCAACGTGTTGCTAATGCAGGAAACGAAGCTGGCGGATGCCGATGCGCCGGTCGAAGCGTTCACACAGGCGGGATATGAGCTGTCCCACCACGGTGAAGGCCGCTGGAACGGCGTCGCAATCGCAAGCCGCTGTGGGCTCGGCGACGTCACCAGCAATTTCGGAGAACCGTTGCGGCCGGCGCGGTCTAGTGACACGGGTGACGACGAACCACTCGCTGAAGCTCGAATGGTGGCTGCCGAATGCGGAGGAGTATATATCATCTGCCTGTACGCGCCGAATGGCCGCGAGGTCGATTCGCCCTTTTATCAGGCGAAGCTGCTGTGGTTCGACAAACTGGCGCGATGGCTCAAGCAGACTGGTACACCGCAGAAAGCCAGCGTCATCGGCGGCGATTTCAACGTGGCGCCTCAGGACATCGACGTGTGGGACCCCGCCGCCTGCCACGGCGGCACGCACGTGTCCCCACGCGAGCGGGACGCGTTCGAACGGATTGTGAGCGAAGGATTCGTCGATGCCTACCGGGTGCATCACTCGGCACCAGGACGATACACCTGGTGGGACTACCGGGCCGGCAATTTCCACAAGAACATCGGCATGCGCATCGATCACTTGCTCGTGAGTGCGCCGGTGAGAGACCGTCTGATCTGGTCAGAAATCGATCGCGAAGCGAGGAAGGGAAAGCCGTTGCCCTCGGATCACGCTCCGTTGGTCATCGATCTGGACCGGGCCGGCCATCCCTTCGACGCCGGCTGGGCATCGGCCGAGTCACGCATCGCGGCGCGGATTGGAAAAAAAGGATGAGCCGGGAGTCGGCATGGTGATCGTCTCAAATCATCTATCTGGCGGCTGATCCCGGGATGCCCCGCTTGGCCGCAAGGGCTCCTATCTTGGCGGCGACGATCGAAGGCAGGGCAAGGATGCCGAACATCAGGATCCCGAACGGCATCAAATTACCCGGGCTATGGGTCAGCAACATTACGAGCGCTTGCCCGACAAGAGGCGCCGCTCCCCAGCGCCAGGGGTTGTTCGGTTCAAGGTAGCCAAGCAGGGCAGACAGCAGGCAGACCGCCGGCATGCCCAGTGTGAAATACAGATCTGAATCCCACGCCTCGCTCTTGTGAGAGAAAGCCGACACCAACGTCCACACGACCATTCCGCCCGCCGCCGCAGTCACGAATAGCCAGGTATCCCGTGTCATCACGTCCCTCTCCCAACCAAGCGAATGAGTCGTGTGAAGTTGTTCCAATGTCAGGCTAGCGGTCTTGTCTAGTCGCAGCAAGTTTTTTGCGCATCCGAACTAGGCGGCGTCTTTCCAGGAGGAGGAGTGCACGAAGAGAAAAAGGAAGCCTTCTTCAGAGGATGGGGTAATGGAGTCCCGCCGACCGGCGTGAGTCAATCGAGGAAGGGGCCTCATACCAGTCGTCTCGCGTTAACGGCAGACCGGCCGACCCATCCTGCGTTTTCGCAAGCAGGGTTTGGTAGAGGTTGAGCTTACCTGTGGCAAAGCCATGGGCGGCGCTGGCGAGATACAGACGCCACAGCCTCCATGTGGATTCATCCATGCTCGAGATTCCGGGTGCCACGTGCTTCTCCAGGCGCTGTCTCCACCGTCGAAGCGTCAAGACATAATGCTCCCGTAAAGATTCGACGTCTCTCACTTCAAAACCGGCTGTCTCGGCTAACCCGGTGGTGGTCGAGATGGTGACCAATTCCGCATCCGGAAACACATACGTATTTACAAATGGTCCGAAGGTGCAGCGTTCGCCGTGCCGGATCCCGATCCCATGATTGAGAAAGGTCCCGCCCGGCTTCAGCAAGGTCCAGATATGGCGAAAATAGCCTGAGAGTTGAGCCGCCCCCACATGTTCGACCATGCCGACACTGACGATCTTGTCATACCGATTGGGAGTGCTCAGTTGTCGATAGTCACGGAGTTCGACCCGGCAGCGATCCATGAGCCCATGTTGTTGAATACAGGCCTCTGCAAATTCAGCCTGCTTTTCGCTCAAGGTCACGCCACAGGCCTGAACCCCATAGTGCCGGGCCGCGTGAAGGATGAGCGCGCCCCAGCCGCACCCCACATCAAGCAATCGGTCGCCACGTCGGAGACGGAGTTTTCTGCAGAGATAATCGAGTTTGTGTACCTGTGCGGCATCGAGGTCGTCGGTGAAGGAGAAGTAGGCGCATGAATACACCATCTGCGGATCCAGCCAGCCGGCATAAAATTCTGCGGGGTGATCGTAATGGTGCGCGATGGCCTGTTTGTCTCGAATGAGTGAATGGTTGGGCCCGGTGACTCGTGCGGCCAAGCCGCCAGTGGTGAAGGAGGTGTGAGAAGGCCAACTCAATGATTTGAATCCCAATCGCAGCCAATTCCCCCAGGTCACCGGATGACGTGAGAGGTGTTCCGCAAGAGGAATGGCCTGCTCAAGATCTCCATCTATCTCCAAGTCCCCGGAGATAAACGCTTCCGCCAGCGCCAGTTCGCTGGCCTTCCACAGCATGTCTCGCAAGACGGATGGATTGCGTAGGATAAGTGTGAACTGAGGCGCCACACCAGGGTCGGCAGGCCAGATTGTTCCGTCCCACAAACGGATGTCAAAATTCCGGGGGTGATACTGCTCCAGCAGCTCTCCGAGCAGGCTTGTGCTGTCGTGAATCGTTTTCCTGGGGAGACCCATCGAGTTGTCTATCCCCTTCACAGTCAGGTCCGTTCGTTCCCCAAGCTCGCCGACCGTCTGCTCAATCGGGTGATCAGTGTAAGTTCGTCGCACAGGTCTCCTGACGGCAATGCTACCGCCAGCAAAGCTTTGGTCTACTGGGTGGAGCCCTAGCGCCTCGCCGCACCTATACCAAACAGCATGTAGCCATAATTCTAAAGAGGTCAGCGGCCGCGGCCGGTGCGGCGTTTTTGCCAAAGCAACAGGGTGGCAAGAACGGTGAGGGGAAGCAGAAGCAGGAGCCCGATCGAGAGACTATATGCGGGCGCAGCTAGCAGACCAGAGTTTCGGGAATCGTGGTAGTCCACTCCGCTTGCTGCGATAAAGGAGGCGACCGTCACGCCGATGCAGGAGGCGACGACCACACGGGCCAGCCACCACCAGCCCGCGACTACCGGCAGCCAGGCCGTCAGGAAGGTGAGGGGAACGCCGACCAACGGAACGGCTATCCAGATTGCTTCTAGAAGGTCGTTCCCTGCCGGGGCCGACGGTTGATTCATCGTGGCGGCAATGTACACCGCCAGACTGATCACCGACCACAGTCCTTCAGGACCCAGCCAAAACCGGAACAAGCGCGCCATTATCACGTCAGAGCACGATCCAGTGTGTTGCTCTTCGTGTCACATGAGTGCCGCAATGCATATTGTGTCGCCAGTCTCATTGCGGCCGGGCCCGCCGCGAGAGGGAGACCACGTAGGAAGCCGACCGGGCGGCGATCATCGGATCGGCCGCTTCGATACCGGGCACCAAGGCTCCCGGCATAAAGAGTAATTTCTTCTCGGCAGCCTGACTATCCGCCACCGCCTTCGTGATGCTGATCGTGCCTAACTCGATCTGCCTACGGCTGTCCGGCCATGGGATCGAGGGATCATCGATCTTGTCGCCCTTTTCCGCCACCTGGAGGAGAAGTCTGAACTTGGCCGGACCACGGCGCAATCGTTCGCGAATCTCCGTGCTCAGATAATTTGGTTCCATCGTGGCGAGTTGTTCCTGGGTGAGAAAGTGCTCGCCCGCCACGGGTCGAAGCTGGTAACGACCGAAGGTGACGTGCCCCTTCGCATTCGTGAATTTGAAGGCGTTGATTCCGAAATAGGGCAGGGTGGCATAACTGACCGGCTGAGGCTTGGGGCTCTCCACGAAATGTTTTGCCGCGGGGTGGGCGCCCAGGAACTGCTCGATGGGAGAAGGCTTAGGGGCATCGGGCCCGCTGGCCCCGACCGCGAGGAGAAAGTCTCTGAACTCTTCCGCCGTGGCCACAGGAAATCCGTTGAACGAGAGTACCACGAGATCCGTTTTGGACCCGTCGGGCAGGGAAAATTTGACGGCCATTCCGCGAGGCATCTGGCTGGTATCCGGCACCATCGGTTGCCCGGAGCCGGCAGAAAACCGCACGGTTACCGGGATGGGAGTTTTCTTCTTGTGCAAGTGAGCCGCTTTGCTGACCGAAGCGGCCGCAGCGGTTGGCGTGAATGTGCCTTCCAAGACGATGCCCTTCGGGTGATTGGCACGCATGCCTGGATGTACCCCGAAGACCCCATTGAAGGCATCGACGAGTTGCTCCGCCAGGGATTTTGGATTAGCGGGAGGTTCTTCAGCGAGGACTGGAAAGGGCCCCATCAGGGCAACGGCAAGCGTGGCAGTGGCTATACGTGATCTCCACATAGGTCTGTTCCTCCTGAATAACGAGATACTCGGCTGGCCGAGCGGCATGCGGAGCATCTCTCAAGCCTGTGAACTGCGAGGGAGGTGGGTCGAGGGAGCGATGAAACCCTACTCCTGAGTATCGAGTGAGTCAATGGGACGACCACGCCAGATGCGATGAATGGAGATCGGCCTGAGCTGCGCTGAGTCCGGGATCGAGGCAGCCGCGATCCATCTCGAGGCGATCACTCCGGATGGACGAAGCTTGGAACGGTCTCTTCAGCAAAACCGACGGCGGCTTCTCAGTTTCTCGCGATTCCAGGGGTATTACCAGTCGGTCTTACGGAAGAGTTGCGTACAATGTTCTCGGATCGATGGCGGGTTCAGCCTACCTTGCGACCTGTTTTCGATCCCATACGTCAAGACTCCACTCCCCGCATAGCCGCAGACGCATCAACGGCATAGCGACACAACGAGAGAAAGGAAACTCTCATCATGGCCTTCTCGCTCAAACCACTTCGTCACCAAATCATCGTCATTACCGGCGCGACATCCGGCATCGGCCTGACCACCGCCCGGATGGCGGCTCGACAAGGGGCGCGGCTCGTGCTGGCTGGTCGAACTGAAGAAGCGCTGATTGAACTCGAGCGGGAATTGTCTCACGGACAGCATCGCGCCGTGACCGTGACGGCAGACGTCGGGAAACCGGCCGATGTGCAACGGATTTCACGTGTCGCGAGACAGATGTTCGGAGGATTCGACACCTGGATCAACAACGCGGGAGTGTCTATGTACGGGCGACTCCTGGATGAACCCATCGAAGACATGCGGCGATTGTTCGAGACCAATTTCTGGGGGCTGGTGTACGGATCACTGGAGGCGGCCCGATACTTGAAAGAGCAGGATCAAGCCGGGGCCATTATTAACGTCGGGAGCACCTTGTCGGACCGCGCCCTGGTGCTCCAGGGAATGTATTCCGCCTCCAAGCATGCCGTGAAAGCGTTTACCGATGCGCTCCGCATGGAAGCGGAGATGGATCACATGCCGATTTCAGTCACCCTCATTCAACCGGGGGCTATTGCCACGCCCTATTCCCAGCATGCCAAGAATTATATGAAGACGGAACCCACGAATCCGCCGCCCGTCTATTCACCAGAAACGGCGGCCCAGACCATTCTCTACTGCGCCGAGAACAGAGAACGCCACGTTTACGTAGGGGCGGGAGGGAAAGGCATTGGCATGATGGGGTACTACGCACCCAGGCTGACCGACCTGCTGATGGAAACCTTGTTTGCTCGACAACAACAGTCGGATCGTCCCCCTGCCAGGCCTCGTCGGGACAACGCCTTGGACCGCCCGTCCGGGGATTTGCGGGAGCGAGGCGACTATCAGGGCCATGTGTCGGAATCGAGTCTCTACACCGCCGCATCCCTACACCCCATGCTGACAGGGGCGGCCCTCGTCGGGGCAGGACTCGCGCTCAAATCCTTGTGGTCCTCGAAAAGTCACCCAGAACGAACGCAACGCACAGAGGGCGCACAGCAGCGTTGATTATCGGGGGATTGGCGAGATTCATCCCTTCTGCTTTCCATCCAGCAGGCAACTCACATTCATGTCGCCCATGACATTGATCGCCGTCCGGCAGCGATCGAGAAACCAATCCACGGTGAGCAGGACGGGAATGAACTGCACAGGGGAGGCCGACGGCCGTAAAGACCATCGTCATCGTGACAAGACCGGCTTCGGGAATGCCGGCTGCACCGACGGAGGCGATAATGCTCGTCAGCACGATCATCAATTGTTGATGCATGCTCAGATCGATCCCGATCATTTGCGCGATAAACAGCGCCGCCATGGCCTCGTAGAGCGCGGTGCCGTCGTTATTAAAATTCGCCCCGACCAGTGCGCCCATGCTGGCGGACTGCTCGCGCAGGCCTATGCGATCTTTGAGGGCCGCGTAGGTCACCGGCATTGTGGCCGTCGAGCTCGCCGTGGAGAACGCCATGACCAGCGCGTCGCGTCCGCCGCGAAGCAACTCACCCGGACGCACCCACGAGCCGAAGCGGATGCGGATGAGATAATAGGCAGCCTGGATCATGAGCGCGAGCAGGACGCTAAGCACAAAGATGCCCAGCGCCTGGAACTGCGCGAAGCCTTCCGTTCCCACAATACTTGCCACGATACCAAAGACGGCCAGGGGCACCACCGCGATGATCCAGTGCAAAATTTTGATCAACGAGTCCAGAACAAGTTTGACCAGGTGCTCGACCGTTCCAAGCGGGCGGTGACGTTCCTTGCGTAGAGCCATACCGAAGGCCACCGCGACGAAAATGACCCCGATCACCTTACCATCGTCACCCAGCGGCCCCAGCAGGCTCTTAGGCACATTCTCAATAAACGCCACGAGAGGGTTTGCCGTATGCGCGGTTTCGACGGCGGGCTCTGAGGGAGCGAGCCCCGCACCTCGCCCTGGTTGGATGACGTTGGCGACGGCGAGTCCAACGGTGATTGCCACCAAGGTATTCATCAACAGCAATCGTGGGAGGCGTGCGGCCAACGGCCCGCCGAGATGGGTCGTCATGAATGTGTGCACAATTGCGACAAGGATCAGCGGCGGTGCGAGCGCCCCCAAGAGGCGCAACACCAGCTTCCCGGGCGTTGCCAGGAAAGCTGCCTGGCTTCCCAATGCGAGTCCTGCCGCCACGCCCAGTACCACGCCGATGATGATGCGCCCATAGAGCGGGATCTGCTGCCATCGTGCCACCAGGCCCGTGCTGGGAGTGACGATGGCGCGGTTGTCCAAAGTATTGTCGTCCACGAACGAATACTCCGATCTGTTCCTGTACGTCAGGGAATGCGCTGCTGGCTATTGAGACCAGGTCAGATGTCGCCTAGTTTGTTGTGGCGGATAGTAGCAGATCTGATTGTGCGGAGGGGAAATGGATGGCGGCTGTGGATCGCAATCAGCCTTCGAGCGCGGCGGGCAATGATGCTGCTGAGACCCTTCGCTTGCGATACCGTTAGGCGGGATTCTCTTTATATTTCTGACGGCCGGAGGAAGTGGTAGGCGGTGGCCCTTGCGCGTGGCCGTGACCACCCCGGTCGGTATGCTACTGGCGTCGTTCATTGCGGCTAGCGGGGTCAACTATCACGATTCCCGAAACTCCGGACTGTTCGGTGCACCCGTATATAGGCTGTCGATCGGGTTCTCAAGCTGGGTCACTTCTCACGGGGCTATCCGTCGGTTATAGTGAACAAAGAGAAAGGAGTACGACGGCTTATGCAACGAAAGATATATGGATCCCTCGTGCTGCTCATGTTGGTTTCTTCCTGCAGCACAGGAGGCCAGAAGGTCTCAACATCCCGGAATGACTTGGGGACAAGGATCGAGAGGGCGTCCAGGTTTCTCACGCGCACGGTCATCAATGCCACCAACGATTTGCTGCCGCTCGTCAGAGAGACAACCGGGGAAATCATGGGCGAGATCAAAACGGACCTGCCAAAAGTCGCCGACGAGCTAGGCAGGCAGATGCGCCATGTCACCTCGATAGGCAAGTCACCAGCGACCGAACGGTAACCATCAATTCTTTGGATTAATTTTCACGCGACGAGACCCGTGGCTTGCTCCCACGATTCGAGGGCCTTTTCACTGCCTGTTCATTGATGGGTGCACCAATACAAACATTGCGCGTACGTCGTCCCAGGCGCACTCATACAACGCTGGAGGCAGCTTACTCCTCCCTCCTTGCCCGACATCTTGGGTGGACCCTGCGATGATCGGGGCTGAACGTCGAGCACCTCCGGTTTGGCCAGCACATCACCGGGTTTCATGGACTCAAGTTTCCCCGCTCCTTCGATCTTGATCTGATCCGTCCGTCCTGTTTGGTCGTTACGGACTGTGACCATCCCAGTCGCCTTATCCACGCTCATGACGGTTGCGCTGTCGGCGGCCCAGGCACCATGCATTAGGAGGAGTGGGAAGAAAGAATCCCCAGGACAAACGCGAGTGAGGCGTGCCGGCGTTGACCAATCAACATGGGGTTCTCCCTTCGTTCGAAAGCCAGGGGATGAGACTCACGCTTTGGCTTCGTACTTTTGTCGAAGCAATGAAACCAGAGGTTCACCGGATGTTCCACGCTGCGGCCTTTCGGCAGGGGTAGGACAGGCCAAGTGGGAGCCGAGCCTATAAGCTCTACTTGGGAAAGTAAAGAAGCTCACGCACTGTACTGAACCAGGGCACGTCGCATCTCTTTCGATGCTCCAGCTCCACTCCCAGCCGTTTCGAAGCTTCCATCAGCATGACGCGACAGATTGCCCAGAAAGCAAGCCGTTGCGTTTCCTGAAATCGATCACCCACGGTTCTAGAACTGCTGCTGGTATGCCGTTGCTTAGTCAGGAACTCTGAGCGAGAGAGCGAATATGAGATGGCTGATGGTCTACATCATATGGTCTGGAGAATAAACTCAGTGCAGGCTCGGCACTAGTGATGGTGAAGCATCTCTGGCCTGAAAACTATGCTGAAAAGAGCGGAGCTTCCGATAGTGTCCCGATGGCGTCATCAAACCTAAGGGGGGAGAAATGATTCCTAACACCATTTCTCGGCAGGCTACCTCGGCCAATACATCATCACCGTCACCCCCGCCAGGCACACCATCGCCCCGATCACATCGAATCGATCCGGCTCCGCGTGATCGACCAGCCAACCCCAGAGAATCGACAGGATGATGAACCAGCCGCCGTAGGCGGCATAGACTCGGCCGAAGTGCGCAGGCTGGTAGGTCGGCACGATGCCGTAGAGGATCAGGATCACGGCGCCCAGGAAGCCAACGCTCCAGTGGCTGCCGTTCCGCCACCATTGCCAGATCAAATATCCCCCGCCGATTTCGAATAGACCCGCCAGCACGAACAAGGCGATTGATTGTGTGATGAGCATGGGTTCTCCCGTTGTTTTCTTCTGGTACGAACTCGACGGTTTGTTCGAATCTACGACACTCGTTGTATGCGACATACCCGAGCTAAGGCAGCTTGATGGCTAGCCGCGGTTGCGGTATGAGATCATTACGACAAGCGGGCGTGCAAGTGGAGGGGGCAGACTTCCCATTCATAGGAGGGTTCCATGAAACTTCTTTCCATGCAGGTGGGACGTCCCCGCACCGTCAGATGGCATGGCAAAGTCCGTGTCGACACGGGATCTACAAGGAGCCGATTGAGGGCCGTTTGCTGCTGCAACTCTTCAACCTCAAGGGCGACGAACAGGCTGACCTGACTGTACACGGCGGCAGAGACAAGGCGGTGTACGTGTATCCGTCCGAGCATTACCCGTTCTGGCGGACAGAATATCCCGACCTGCTGTTTCAACCGGGATGGTTCGGCGAGAACTTCACCACCGAAGGATTGGACGAACGGACGGTTCGCATCGGCGATCAATTCCGGATCGGCGGTGCCCTGGTCGTTGTGACCCAGCCGCGCATGCCTTGTTTCAAACTCGGCATCCGACTCGGCAAGTCCGATGCGGTGAAGCGATTCCATGCCAGCGGTCGCTGCGGCTTCTATCTCGGCGTGCTCAAGGAAGGGGAGGTCGGCCCGGGCGATGTATGGGAACAGGTCGCCCGAGATGATGATCAGATGACGGTCCTTGAAAGCTACCGGCTGATGACCCAGAAAGGGAAGTCCCGTTCCCTACCCATGGTAGAGAGCAGGGTGCGAGATGCTTGATCTCCGGATTATCAGGCGCCGAGAGCTTGTGGTATATGCGCCAGCTCACCGATCTTTTGCTCCAGTTTCTTTCCTCGCCTCCCCAGCCGGGGCACTCCTGTGACTCCGACTGCGCCCGTCGAACCAGGTCCTTCTGAGGGCGCGCGTTCCGGGAGCAAGGGAGTCATAGGAGTGTCCCGCCTCAACCTCTTGACCCTGTTTCTCCCAGGCCCGTACAATGACGCGATTCCTGGGCGTGATTCACGATCTCAACAGGATATTTGGCCCCGCCTTCGGGGTTGAGCCATAGATACATGCGGGTCGAGTACACAAAAGGCGAGCGGGCGTCGCGCGAGCTGATCATGCTCCAGCGCCAGTCGTCCGAAGCCGCCGCCGGCCGGAAGATGAAGGTCATGCTCATCTTTCCGCCCGACTGGTTTCCGTCCGAGCCCTATCTGAGTCTGCCGTCGCTCACCGCCGTCCTCCGCCAAGCCGGGCATCAGGTCGTTCAAAAAGACATCAATCTCGAGATGTGGGATTGGTATTTCAGCGAAGACTTTCTCAAGAAGGTCTTGCGCAAGGTGCCGCAGCAGCTCGACCGCCTCAGGAAGCTGGCGAAGAAGCGCGAACTGGAAGATTGGGAGCAGGATCTGCAGCTTCAACTCTGCGAGGTGAGCCGCCAGCGGATCGACGAGCTGATCAAGAAGGCGGGAAAATGCCAAGGCAATCATTCGTGGAGAAATATTCTATGAAATCGATCAGTTAGAATGGGCTATTCAAGTTTTTCGTGAAGTCACGTTGGTGATCTCCCTGGTCTACGGCGCCGGGTGGATCTGCATGCCGCCCATGGAGACCAACCTCTCCTATAAGGTATTCGTGTCCAGCGAGGTGATCGAGGCAGTCAATGACACCCAGGTGAACATCTATCGCGATGTGTTCGAGCAACTGGTGAAGCCGGCCATTGAGGCAGAGCAGCCGGATGTGATCGGCATCTCCATCGTGTTGCAACAGCAGATGTTCTCCTCGATGACGTTTTGCGCGCTCATCAAGCAGCATTTTCCCCACATTCATGTGACGATCGGCGGCAACACGGTCACGCGCTTGCGCGACGTGCTCCCGGAGTCGCCGCTGTTCCAGTACTTCGACAGCGCCGTGGTCTATGAAGGGGAGACGGCGTTCGTGCAACTCGTGTCGGCGGTGGGCGCGAAGCAAAGCCTGGCCGACGTGCCGAATGCGATCTATAAGGACGCGGCCGGCGTGCATGTGTCCGCGACGAGTTTCGCCGAAGACATGCAGACCCTGCCGCCGCCGGATTTCGACGGATTGCCGCTGGAGAAATATTTCGTCCCGACCAAGATCCTCCCGTACCTGGCGACGCGCGGCTGTTACTGGGGGCGCTGCGAATTCTGCGATCACGGCGAAGGCTACACCGCGGGCTATCGATCGAAGAAGATTCAAGACGTGCTGGCAGAGATCACTTTCCTGCGCGACAAGTACGGGGCCCGGCATTTTCATTTCACCGATGAATCCTATCCGCCGGCCCTCTTCCGGAAACTCGCGCGCGGCTTGATCGACAGCAAGATGGGGATCGTCTGGACGACCCACATGCGGTTCGAAAAGAGCTTGCTGGAGGATCAGGTCTGGCAGGATGCGAAGGAGTCCGGCTGCAAGTATCTCCACTTTGGCTACGAGTCGGGCAACGAGCGGGTGCTGAAGCTCATGGACAAGGCCACGACAACGGCCATCATGACCGAGCATCTCAAACGCACGGCCGAAGCCGGTATCTGGAATCACTGCATGGGGTTCTTCGGCTTTCCCGGTGAAACGCGTGAGGAGGCCTGGTCCTCCGTCCAGTTCCTGGAGCAGAACAAAGACTATGTCCATTCGCTGGGCTTTGGCACCTTCGACCTGGGCCGGCACAATCCGGTGGCGAAACATCCGGAGAAGTTCGGTGTCACGGCGTATAAGAATCCTGAGTGGGATCTGGCGCTGGATTATTATTTCACGGTGAAACAGGGCTTGAGCATCGAGGAGGCGGAGCGGGTCTTCGAGGAATTCGAGCGGAACCACAACCCCGGCTGGGATCTACGGCTGTTCATCCGCGAATACATCTTCCTCTACATTGCGCGCTTCGGGTTGCAGAAGCTGCCGGATCTGCAATATCGGTCGGCCAAAATCATTGGAGCGTCGCCCACGCTTGCGGGGAAAATGTAATGGTCAGGAAGCAGGTGCCCTACCATGAGCAGTAGTAATGGTCTCGTTCAAATCGATGGCCTGACGCCGATCAAGAAAGAAGATCGGAAACAGTCGAAGGTCATGTTGCTCTTTCCGCCCGAATGGGTGCCCACGGCGCCGTACCTTGCCTTGCCGATGTTGACGGCGGTGCTGCGTGAAGCCGGGCACACCGTGGTGCAGCGCGACATCAACATCGAGATGTACGATCACTTCTTCAGCATGGAGTTTCTGATCTGGGTGAAGGGCCGTCTGGGTATGCATCTCAAGCCGCTCCAGGACAAGGAAAAGGCCGGCACGTTGACCGACCAGGAGGCCAGCCAGAAAGCGGTGCTGGAAGACGCCTATGCCGTGAACGTGTTCGATCTCGCGGAGCGGGCCGAAGATGCCAAGCTGGTCGTGCGCGGTGAACGATTCTACGATGCCGAAAAACTTGAGCGCGCTCTGAATACGTTTCGCGAGGCGATGCAGTATATTTCTGCCGCCTATTATCCGGCCTCGCTCGTGTTTTACCCGATGGAAAGTAATCTCGGCTACCGGCCCGGCGTGTCGAAGGAAGTGTTCGCCTGCCTCGACGATGAACAGGTGAACGTCTATCGCGATATCTGTAATCAATTGGTGCTGCCCAGTGTGAGCAAAGAAAAGCCGGCGGTGATCGGCATCTCCATCGGCACGCAAATGCAGCTGATGGCCGGCCTGACGTTCTGCAAGATGATCAAGGAAAGCTTTCCGGAGATTCGCGTCGTGATCGGCGGCAATGTCGTCACGCGGCTGCAGGAAGAATGGGCGCACCACGAGCGGTTCTTCACCGACGTATTCGATGCGGCTATTTTGTATGAAGGCGAACATGCGCTGCTCTGGTACCTGGAGGCCGTGAATGGCCAGCGGGCGATGGAGCAGGTGCCCAATCTTATGTATCGCGACGCGGAGGGCGTGAAGCAGAGCAAGGAAGTGTACACAGAGAAAACCACCGCGCTGCCGCTGCCGGATTTTGACGGGTTGCCGCTCGATAATTATTTCGTGCCCGAGCGGATCATTCCGTACCTGGCCACACGCGGCTGCTACTGGGGCCGGTGCACGTTCTGCGATCACGGGCAGGGTTACTTCGATCAATACCGCGGCATGAGCGCGCAGCATGTCGTGGATCAAGTAACGGCGTTGCGGGATAAGTACCACTGCCGCCACTTCCTGTTCTCCGATGAGTCCTATCCTCCCGCGTTGTTCAAGAAGGTGTCGCAGCTACTCGTGGATCGGAATGTCGGCATCAAGTGGACGACGTTGATCCGTTTCGAGGAGACCCTGCAGGATCAGGCGATTTGGGACCTCGCGGCGAAGGCCGGTTGCTGCACGTTGTACTACGGCATGGAATCGGCGAACGAGCGCGTCCTCAATCTCATGGACAAACATGCGCGGAAGAGCGTCATCCAGAACAATCTGCATCAGGCGGCCAAGGCGGGAATCTGGAACCATGTAATGGCGTTTTATGGCTTCCCGGGCGAGACGCGCGACGAGGCGCTGGAGACGCGGCAGTTCGTCATCGAGAACCAGCCGGTGATACATTCGGTCGAGCTGTTTTATTTCGTGGCCTACCGCCACACGCCGATGGTACGTAATCCGGACAAGTTCGGCATTACGATCCATAAGCAGGAGGAATACGACCTCCCGCTGGATTACTACTATACGCTGAACGAGCCGGTGGGCATTTCCTGCCTCGACGCGATGCAGCTCTGCGAAGAGTTTTATAAAAACGACTTTCAGCCCTGGGCGGTGCGGGTCAATAGCCGCGAACACGTCTTCCTCTACATCTCCAAGTTCGGCACGAACAAGCTGCCGCAGATTTATGCGGCGACGAAAGACGGAGCGGCAGCAGAAGGTGTGTCAGGATTGGTGACATGGCCAGTGGCAATGGGTGAAGGGGATGAAGGCAAGGAAGGGATGAGCCGTGTCGTCTCCCACGGCTTGGGATAGCCGGGAGGGGAGGCAAGCCCATAACAAAGGCGGAAGAAAAGTCTAGGGAAGTAGACTTCTTGTGATGTGCCGGACGCTTGTCGCCATCAACTCTTCTCCTGCCCGAGGGCGACAGTGAGCAGTAGGTAGGCCTCCTCGATCTTACGGGTCATCTCCTCGGCTTTTGTATAAGCCTGCATGTACTTCTTCGGGTTATTCGTGAGGTTGGCAAAGCGCTGAGGGGTCCAGGTGTGGAGAAGGGCGTCGCGCTGCTGATTGAGTTGGTCGAGGGTATAGGGTTGCGAGAGTGCGAAGAGCGCCAGAGCCTGTGCCAGCCGGTCGTCGGTCATAGCGGAAGTTTCCCGGTTCGATCCTGATGTTGTCAATGAAGCCTTTCGTCGTCCGAGCGGCGACAGGCAAGGGATATCACCTGTGGCCACAACAACCCTTCCGATTTTTCAGCCGACCCCCATCTTTAAAGATCGCACCGATTATCGGCAAGTGCTCATCAGGGAAATGGATGCGGGGAAAATTCCCCTGAGCCTCGGCCGGGACTGCCCGGTCAAATGCGAGTTCTGCTACGAGCTCGACCACTCCTACCGCGAAACGCTCGATCCGCCCAAGACCAGTGACGAGGATTGGAAGTTCATCCTCGAATACATCAGCCGGAAGCCCACCGATCCCACGCAGTTCTGGTGTCTCGGCGGCAACGAGTTCATGGAATGGACCGATCTCTTCCTCCACCCCAAGGCGATGGAGTGGGTCGAAGACTTTCTGAAATACACCGACAAGAGCATCCAGTTCTTTACCGTCGGGTTTGTGCATGTGCCCAAGATCCATCAACTCGCGGCGCAGTATCCGGGCCGGATCAACTTTGAATTGTCAGTGATTACGCTGAGCGACTACCGGCAGCGGTTGATGCCGCATGCGCCGTCCATCAAACATCTCATGAAGGTGTTGGATGGTCCCGCCGTGTCGTCCGCCAACTTCTACGCGTTCGACCACTACACGATGTCGAAGGATGCGGCGACGATTTCCGCGATCAACCAGCAATGCGTGCTGTGGATGGGAACGCTTACCCCGGTGCGTGGATTGAAGGAAGAGACAGCCTCCCTCATGCGACAGGGGCGAAAGTTCCTGCCTGACGAAGCGACGCGGGTCTATCACTTGGGATTGCCGAATCTGCAGACCATTCACACCGAGTCCTATACCACCGCGTTCTTGAGCCGCCGCCGCATCGTGAGCCTGTTCGATTCGCTGGAACTGGAAAAGAAGGATACGGTGGTGATGGCGGGGAGCGTCCACAAGATCCTGACCATGTTCCGGAAGAATCGCGCGAAGTTTCTCTACGTGCCCAATGCCTTGCTCAGCGGCGACTCAGATTGCACGGTGCTGTTGACCTTCGATGATATCGCGCGGCGGCTGACGAAGGAAAAAATCATCCACGTGCCGAAATGCATCATGCAGTCGGGACGGGGACCCTATACCGATATCACCGGCGTGAGCCTCGAGCAGTTCACCAAGAAGACCGGCGTGAGGGTGAAAGTGCTGCACAAGATCGATACCCGCTTCGCCAATCAACAGCTCTACCGGCACGGCTCGTTACAGAATTATGTCGAGCAATACCTCAATAATCCGTTGAGGGAAGCGTATGAGGCCATTCCCCGGCCCGTCTAGTCGGCTCGTGAAAACGACCTCCAACTTCGTTCTCGGCTCGCCACAATACTCAACGTACCTCCAAGGTAACGCCTCCGGTTGTCCTTGCCTGCGGCGCCTCGTTGGAGGCCGTTTTGACGAGCCTTCGGGAATCGAAGCAGGCTGCTGAAAACGGCATCTCCCGGCGTTCTCGGCCGGGCAGTTCCCTGCGACGTACCGCAAGGGTACGCCTCAGTCGCAACCCTCCCTGCGGCCTTGGGACATGCCGTTTTGACCAGCCTGCCAGCATCAACCGGAGAGAGTTGAATGTAGTCCTCCTTCCTTCCCACTGAATTCCCACCTGCTGTCTGTATAACTCTGTCTCCCCCTTGCAAAAAATACTGACTCGGGGCAACATGCCGCCAGCATCTTCGTAAGGAGTGTATGCCCGGGCAACGGCGATTGCAGTTCTATCAAGCCGACGTCTTCACCGATGAACCCTTCGGCGGCAACCCGGTGGCGGTCTTTCCGGACGCCGATGGGTTGACCAACGTCGAGCTGCAGCAGATCGCCCGCGAAATGAATCTTTCCGAAACCGTGTTTGTGTTTCCTCCCACCGATCAGGCCGCCGTCGTCAAAATGCGCATTTTCACCCCAACGCAGGAAATTCCCTTCGCCGGCCATCCGGTCATCGGGACCTTTTTCGTATTGGGTACATTAGATCGCCTCGCGCTTCGGGAACCGGTCACCAGGGTGCTGCAGGAATGTAATCTGGGATTGTTCCCCGTCGATATCCATTCGCATGACGGCGTGATCGAGCGAGTGGTCATGGCGCAACCGAGCCCGGAGTTTTTGGATGTGATTGAGGAGCCGGAGGCGTTGTTCGCCATTGCCCGCTCTCTAGGCATCACTAAAGCTGCCATTACGGAAAGCCGCTTTCCGGTGCAGGTGGTGTCAACGGGGCTGCCGGTCATCATCGTGCCGGTACGGACACTCACGGCGGTGCGTTCGATCGTCCCTGATGTCGCGGCCATCGCCGAGTTGTCGCAGCAGTATGGCGCCAACGGCATGATGGTCTTCAGCACGATGACCGTCGAGCAATCCTCCACCGTGCATACCCGCATGTTCGCGCCGTTGATCGGCATCGTGGAAGATCCGGCGACCGGCAGCGCCAGCGGCGCATTGGGTGCCTATCTGGTGCAGCACGGAGTCGTGGACATCAGGCCGGAAACCGAGATCACCGCGGAACAGGGTTACGAAATCGACCGTCCGTCCCGCATT
This sequence comes from Nitrospira sp., assembly GCA_049840695.1. Lineage (GTDB taxonomy): Bacteria > Nitrospirota > Nitrospiria > Nitrospirales > Nitrospiraceae > Nitrospira_A. The sequence continues at coordinate 17,612 of JASGJV010000027.1, read as the reverse complement.
TTGATTCAGGTGAATTCCGACGATGACGCAATTCAGGGTGTAATGGTTGGGGGTGAGGCGGTGATGGTAGTGGAGGGAGTGCTCACTTTCTAACAGGATGATGAAAAGGCCATCTCACTGCGTTCTCAGTCATACGTCTCCCTGCGACGTGAGGAGTGTATGGAACCAGTGTAGCGAGGAATTGTATGAGAGGAAGTAGATGAACGCGGTGGTGTTTCACGAACATGGCGGGCCGGGCAAGCTCCAGTATCAGGAGATGCCGATGCCGACGATCGGCGCCGACGAAGTCTTGGTGCAGGTGAAGGCCTGCGCGTTGAACCATCTGGATATCTGGATCCGGCAGGGGAGTCCGGCCTATCCGATGCCGCTTCCGCATATCCTCGGTTCGGACATCGCCGGCGTGGTGCACCAGATTGGCTCACACGTAGATGGAGTGGCCGAAGGGGAGCGCGTGTATGTGTCTCCCGGTGTGGGATGCGGAAAGTGCGAGCCATGTCTGGCCGGCCGCGACAACATGTGCCGCTCGTATGGATTGATCGGGGCGATGTGCCATGGCGGCTACGCTGACTACGTCAAGGTGCCGGCGCGCAATGTGCGCCCGATTCCCGGCGCGCTCTCGTTCGAGCAAGCTGCAGCCTTTCCTTTGGTCTCCGTCACCGCCTGGCATATGTTATTCGGATTGGCAGCGGTACAACCCGGCGAAGAGGTGTTGGTTATGGGCGCGGGCAGCGGGGTGGGCCACATGGCGATCCAAATGGCCAAGCTGGCTGGCGCTCGCGTCTTGACCACCGTCGGAAGCGAAGAGAAAGTCGCGAAGGCGAAGGATCTGGGCGCTGACGAAGTCATCCTCCACAGCCGGGAGCAGGTCAATCAGCGGGTGCGGGAACTGACGCAGCGCCGCGGTGTGGATGTGGTGATTGAGCACATCGGTCCGGAAGTGTGGACGCAGTGCATCGATTCGTTGGCGAAGGGTGGGCGGCTCGTCACCTGCGGCGCGACGACGGGCGCGGAGGTCAAGCTCGATTTACGCTACGTGTATTCGCGGCAGCTCACGATCAAGGGATCGTACATGGGTTCGCAGAGTGAGTTGTTGAAAGCCGCTCATCTCCTCGGCGAAGGCAAGTTGCGGCCGGTGATCGATCGAACTTTTCCGCTGTCCGAGGCGAAAGGTGCGCAAGAATATCTTTTGAATCGGAAGTTTTTTGGTAAAATCGTGCTGACTGTTTCGTAATCGGCCTCATTATCAGCTCTCTTGTCCCTACGGGCAGAAAGGTATGTGACATGGCGAATATTGCGCAGATCATGAACAAGAAACCTCAAAGCGTTGGTCCGACGATGTCCCTTCGTGGTGCGGCGAAGAAGATGCGCACCCTGCGGGTCAGTTCCCTCCTGATCAAGAAGGGAAAGAATCATGTCGGAATCGTGACCGACACCGATCTGGTCCGGAAAGGATTGGCCACCAATCAGGATGTGGGCAAGCTGACCGTCGAACAGGTGATGACCTCTCCGCTGTGCACCATCGAGAGCAGCCAGGCCGTCGATGATGCCCAGGATATGATGGGCGATCTCGGGGTGCGCCATCTGGCCGTGACCAAGGGCGGGTCGATCGTCGGCGTCGTGTCGGTCCGCGATCTCTTGATGCACTACAAGCGGTACGCGCAATCGAGACTGGCGGATAAGCAGGTGTACTCTGAACCCAAAATCGGCCAAGATTAAAGGATGTTGAAAACGGCTTCCAGCAGCGTTCTCGGCTCATCAAAATCCTCACCGTACCCCTGAGGGTACGCCTCCGGTTTTGCTTCGCCTGCGGCCTTGCTGGAAACCCGTTTTGAACATCCTTGACTAAGCGGATGCTGAAAACGGTCTCCAACTGCGTTCTCGGTCGCACATCTCCCTGCGACGTACCGCAAGGGTTCGCCTCAGTCGTCGTGCTCCCTGTGGCCTTGTTGGAGCACCGTTTTGAGCATCCTCGGCCATCGTTCCACCTGGCCTCCGGCAGCGTTTTCGGCTCATCAAATCCTCACCGTACCCCTGAGTGCACGCCTCCGGTTTTGCTTCGCCTGCGGTCTTGCTGAACAGCCGCTTTGAGCATCCTTCACGCGGCTGATGCTCACGGTCTTCAGTCACGTTCTCAGTCGTGCAGCTACGTCAGATAAGTCAACGGTGGAACGCCGGTAGCGAGCACCAACAATCATCAGCTCACAGAATGCCCTCTGAGAAATCCGAAAAGCTGAAAGCTGATGGCTGAAAGCTCGACGACGTGCTACTTCGCGAGTTCTTTGACCAGATGACCGAGTTCGGGAAGGATGAGTTTTTCCATCGCCAGGCGCACGGCGTTTTCCGAGCCCGGAGTGGAGAAGAGCACGCGGCCTTTGATGATGCCGGCGGTGGCCCGGCTCATGATAGCCGGTGAGCCGATCTCTTGATAGGTGAGGTAGCGAAACACTTCACCGAATCCATCCAGCCGTTTTTCCAGCATCGCATCGACCGCTTCAAACGTGGAGTCTCGCCGGGAGATTCCCGTTCCGCCATTGATGATAATGGCTTGGACGGAATCGTTGGTGATCCCCTCCGTAATCCGCGCCTTGATCTCAGACGGTTCGTCCTTGACGAGGTGGTAGGCGGCAATCTTGTGACCCTTCTCCGTGAGGAGCTTTTGAATCAATTGGCCGCTGGTATCGGTGTCGGCAGTGCGGGTATCGCTGCAGGTGATCACCATGCAACCGACGGAGCGGGGTGCGTGGTGCTTGTGTTCTTTGTGGCTTGGGGTGCTCATCGCGATCGAATGATGGCAATGCCTTCCAGCATCGTTCCCAGCTCCAAACCCCTCACCGTACCCCTGAGGGTACGCCTCCGAGTTTGAGTCACCTGCGGCCTAGCTTGAAAGGCATTGTGATCATCCTCAAAGAAGAGGATGATCCGAGTTACTTCCAGATGCTGTCCGGATTGAGTTTTTCTGCCGGCTTGCCGCCCTTGATGTGTTCATCAAGGATGGTCGCGACATCGGCTTCCGTCACTTTGGAATACCAGGTGCCCTCGGGATAGACGACCACGGTCGGTCCCTGCTCGCAAGGGCCCAGGCAGGAAGAACCCGTGACCAGCACTTCGCCCGGCATGATACCGCGTTGCATGAGTCCCATGTTGAAGTTCATGAGCAGTTGCGCGGAACCCTGGCCACCGCAGGATGGTTTCGGGTGACCCGGCGGTCGGGCATTGGTGCAGACAAGGATATGATGTTTTGGTTTTGGCATCGTGACCTCAATGTATGGGTAAGTAACGATCTGTGACGTCTGTCAGGCCGGCTTATAGGCTTTCCACTGCTCGCTGCATTCTTCGGGCAACTTCCATTGTTTGACGCCCTTGAGCACCCAGTCGATGTAATGTTCCTTCGGCTTGAACTTGCCGATGGGATTGGCCGCATGGGTCGTGACCAATAACTTTTCACCCTCTTCGGTGATCACTGTGACCGGCAGGTGTCGATAGGCGCCCTGCGGGACATCATCCTCGAACTCGTCGAGGATTTTGAGATCTTCATCGGTGATTTCAAAGACGGCTCCCCAGACCTTCTCTCCCGGCGACGGGACGACGCTCGCCAGGCCGCAGCGCCATTGCGTCGACCAGCGGCAGAATTGCACGCTATGGTCGGGCAGATAGGCCGTGAAGAGAAACTTATGTTCCGGGGCACGACGCTTGAGTTGGGACGGGTTCAAATTGTCCGCGTAAAAGAAGAACTTCATTGAACGGTGAGGCTCCCATGGTGTCTTGTAGGTTGACCGGTACTTGTACCACAGCGCTGCGCGGCCTTGTCAAGCGCGGTGAGGGTGCGGCGCGTCTCAGTGGATGCATGTCCCACGAGTTCGTGACCGATTGACAGTAGAATCACCTGCCACATATAGTGATCAGTTCCTTCGTCATGCATCGACGGTGATCGTCACAGCTTATGAGCAAAGTCATTCATTACGCGGTGCTCCTGCTTCTCGTCGTCGGGGGGCTGGTCTATTGGTGGATGAAGCCGCCCGGCATCAACCCGATCACCGATCCGCGTGCGGCCGAGGCGCTGGCGCTGGTGCAGACGCATCGCGCTGCCGGCTATCCAACAATCCTTCAGGCGTTCAACGAACGGGCGCGAATTTTAGCGGACCGCAAATTGGGACTGCGATTAGGGGAATGGCAAGTGATCAAGCAGGATGAGCAGCGATACGAAGTTCGCATTTACATGCGCGAGCAGGGGACGACGCAGTGGTTTGAGCGTGATTTTATTTGGCACGTGGATCTGGGCACGAAACGCGTGAATGCGGCCTCCCTGCCGGCAGATGGTTTAATGCCCGAAGGTCCGGATAGCGGACGCGCAGGAACGCCTCCCGGTGCGCCTCCTCTCCCTCCTACAATGTAAGCGGCACTTTCACCTGCACATTGGTTTCTTCTACACGGACTTCCACGCAAGAGACACGGATTTCCGGATTCTCAGGCCGCTCGCCCGTGTGAACATTGAACCTCCATCCATGCCAGGGGCATTCGATCAGGTCGCCTTCCAGGCAGCCTTCGCCCAGCGGTCCGCCTGCGTGGGGACAGGTGTTGTCCACGGCGCGAAACGTTCCATCGACATTGCAGAGGGCGAGGAAGATGCCGTCAACTTCCACGGTGCGACAGGTACCCGGTGGAACGTCCTCGACCTGGGCCACGGTGACATAACCGGCGTAAGAATCCATATGGTCTCTGCGTAGGTTACAGAATGATAGAGATTGTCGTACTACGGCGTAACATTCTGGGCGTTAGAGCCTAAGCGCTTGATTTCATTAGTGGCATATGGCATAGATGAAGGCAAGCATCACTCAGGGAAGGGTCACCACAACGCCGTCATTTGCTAAGCTTGAAAGAGTGTTCTCATAGGAGACCGCCGGAGCCACTATGGAAATGACCTTGTTGCTCAACTCCACCTATGAACCGCTGCGTGTCCTGCATTGGCAAAAGGCCATTACCTTGCTCTGGCAGGGAAAGGTCGAAGTCCTCGAAGTCTACGACCGTCAAATCCACGGCATCTCGATCTCGATCAAACTCCCCTCGGTGATGCGGCTCTTGAAGCTGGTCAAGCTCAAGGACAGTCATCGCGCCGTGAAGTTTTCCCGCATCAACATTTTCACGCGGGACGGCTACTGCTGCCAATACTGCAAACATAAATTCCGCACGGAAGAACTCACGTTCGATCACGTCGTGCCCATTGCGAAAGGCGGGCGCAAGACCTGGGAAAACATCGTGACGGCCTGTTGGCGATGCAACAACCGGAAGAGTGGACGGACGCCGGAAGAAGCCAACATGCGCCTGATCAAAAAGCCCGTGAAGCCTCGCTGGAGTCCCACCGTCACCATTACCATCGGGATTCGCAACACGCCGGAAAGCTGGCGGGACTATCTCTATTGGAATCTCGAGTTGGACGCCGATTCTCCGGACACCTGACGAGTACAGTGCTCAGTACACCTTATCGATCGTAATCATGAGATCGCGGCCCCCGGGCAGGGTCGGATTCTTCGCGTACCGTCCTTCCATATCGCCCGGTTGCGGTTGGCCGGCTTGGCCATCGCGATCCAGGCGAGCGATCACATCGACCATTCCTTTCAACTCGCTGCCTTTCACCATCACATCGTCGTTCGTGATTTCGAACTGCACGGGAAACTTTGGCCCGTCGAATCGTTTGGCGGCGATGGGGCGGGGAGGGCCGGTTGGACGGCGGACGATGACGAACAGCACATCCGTCGGTTTGACCTGATCGGCCAGATTGGGCGCGATCTGCACCTGTCCGGCGATCGCTCCTCCGCCCTGATCCGGTTCCCCGATGTGGGCGACACCGAAATAGGCCGCCACGGCCGCCATGCCAATGATCCCGCCGGCCATCGCCAGGGACCGTCCTGTATATCCAGCCACAATACACTCCTTTGTTGACGCGAGCGCCCGAAGGCTCCTGTCGTGAACTGCGGGCGCATTATACCCAGCTCACCGCGTAAAGGGGAATGGCGCGGACGGTTTACCCTGCGAAATGCCCTGTTGTATGATACGCGTTCACGGTGTTGTCGGCTTGTTGGAGGAAGATCAATCATGGCTGCAAATTCCGGGTTTCAAATTTCACTCGATGTGCGCGGGTGGCCGGTCCTCGTCATTGGCGGCAATGAGGAAGCGGCTGACAAGGTGCAGCGGCTGTTGGATGCCGGTGCCAAGGTGACGGTCATTAGTCCCACGCTCCACGAACTACTTCGCAAACTCGCGGCATCAGCGAAAATCATTCATCGTGGAAGACATTTTCGCGCCAATGATCTGGAGAGCGTGATTTTGGTCTTGAACACCTTGCGCGACGATCGCGCACTCGCACAGTCGCTGATTCGATTGGCTCGCGAGCAGAAATTCCTGCTGTGGTCGTCGACCAGCCCGATGTCTCGAATGTCGTCATGCCGGCCGTTGTCAGCTCTGGCCACGTTCGTGTGGCGATCAGTTCGAGCGGGCAGGCGCCGGCCTTGTCGGGATTCATGAAAGAAGACCTGGAACGGATACTGGATAGCGAATTCGCCGCCTTCGTCGATTGGCTCGCGCAACTTCGCGAGCAGGCAAAGGCCAATGAGCCGGATGCCGAGAAGCGCCGCGCACTTCTGCGGGAAGCGTTGGATGGATTCCGTCTGTTGGGGAAGGTGCAGTACCCGAAGGTCTGGGCTGAGCATCGTGCCAAACAGCAGACCGCCGCATCACCGGCGACGTCATAGGAAGGACGGATTGAGACATGGTGTTATTGGAATTCAGCATGTCGCCGCTGGGCAAGGGCGAAAGTGTCAGTAAGTATGTCGCCCGCTCGCTGGACATTATCGACAAGAGCGGAGTGGATTACCGGTTGAATCCGATGGGCACGGTGCTGGAAGGGGAATGGGACGAGGTGATGGCGGTCGTCAAGCAATGCTATATGCGCATGCGCAAGGATTGTAACCGCGTGTCCTGCAGCATCAAAATTGACTATCGTAAGGGGCCGAAGGGGCGGCTGGCTGGAAAAGTGTCCAGTGTCGAAAAGCAGCTGAAGCGGAAGCTGAAGATCTAATGCCTCTCACGGCGCGGTGACGTCGGGACGGGCGTCGTAGCGGAGCGTGCCTTCAGTTTTGAAGCGGACCGAAAGACTTGCGGTTTGCACCGCCAGGTCATCCAGCGACAAGTGCCGGACAGTCCCGCGCAACCGCCCACCTGTGAGCTCGCGGTTAAGCCCCTTTTCGAGCGCCTGCCGCATCAGATCCAATTCCTCACGAATCGGCAGGGACAGCCTGCCGGTCAGCTCTTGCCGTAGCGGTTCGTGCAGCCATTCTTCCGCCAGGTCCGTGGCGGGAGTCCGTTCCTTGATGGTGTAGTTGACCTCCCGGAACAAGATGCGCCCTGCGGATTCGTCATAAGCCGGTGTCCCCTTGAGGCGCAGGGTCAGCGGCAACAATCCTCGCAGGACCAATTCGACTCCCACCTGGTTGCCCAATGGATAGAGCGTCGCGTTCGACGATCTTGATCGTCCCGACCCCCAGCGACCATTCCTGACCGATGACGGCGTCACGCAGCCGTTGATTCGCTTCTTCGATCGGCACTTGCAGGGCGAAAATCGACGTGAAACCCGTCGTCATGGAAGTGATCCAGCGGTTCAGGGAGCTGGCCGATGGCGTGATGTGGGTTTGGTGCCGCGCACGACCGTGGGCCTTGTGATGACACCATACCCGGTGCCGGGACTTCCGGATAGCGCGCGCGACTCCGGCCGCGGCGGTGGTGTCAGGGTTCAGCATGAGCCATAGTTGCTCTGTCTCATCCAGCAGCAAAGGCTCTCGAAGATCGTTCCAGATTTTAGTGACTGCCGGTTTTACGGGGACGAGGCCGGCCGCTTTACGATCGATTGCCGGCAGGACTTCCATCAAGTCGCTTCGACAGTACTCTGCACCATCAACGGGCTTGCGTTCCACGCCTTGTTCGGACAATACACAGGAAATCGAGCAAGCACTGCATGGCGCTCACTGACTGGCGGGGAGCACCGTATAGCTACGACCCTGTCTCAAACATCGTCGCCACTGCTGACCGAAAGCCGACCCGTTCCCGTGGCTGCATCGCGCAAGTCCCGCATCTCTCGGCGATTTTTGTGATCGATCCTTCGATCTGCTTGGCGTATTCCACGCCGAATGGCACGGTGCTGCGACAGCAGCCGATCTCCTGCGGTGGTCGAACCCTGTTCGTCGGGCCATAGCCGGTACTTGAGAAAGCCGCTCCCACCTCCCAATGTGACCCATTCACGACCGCGGGTTCGATGGGCCGCCAGTTGCTGATTGACGTTCCCGTACAGCTCTGCAAGCGGTGTGACCGGAATCGGAACGTGGATGGTCATGGCGGAGGATTTGGTTCCTTCGGGTGCCGATGCCTGTGTGCCTGCGGCCATAGCTGATGTGATCGGGGCGGCAAGCAGGATGAGGGTACACCATCGAATCAGGTGAAGCTGCCTCAACGGGATCCAGCAGGTCATGTTCATATCCTCATGCCATATGCGAGATGGTTTGTGATCAGACTGCACGTATGCGGCTACGTATCGACTATGAGGGAACCCGGGGCAGGGAAGGCAAGCGGGTGCGATCCGCCACCCGGCAAAGACCGGTGCTCAGTATCGAAGGTGTCAGCTGGTTCAGGATGCGCTATCGCCCGAAGCAACAAGTGGGCGATATCGACGCGGTACTCGGGGACCGATGGCGCAGAGAATCTCGTAGGGAATGGTCTGTTGCCAGGCGGCGAGGTCGGCTGCGGTGATCCGCCCAGCGCCCTGTTGTCCGATGAGGATTGCTTCCTGTCCAACTTGGACGCCTTGCACGTCCGTGACGTTGACCATCGTCATATCCATGCAAACCCGTCCGATCACCGGCACTCGTTGTCCGCCGATCAGTACCTGTCCACGATTCGAGAGCAACCGGTTGTAGCCGTCTGGCATACCCCACCGGCAGTACCGCCACGCGCGTCTGCCGCGACGCGATGAAGGTCCGGTTGTAACTGACACTGCTTCCCGGTGGAATTGTATGCATATGAGCGATGGTGGTCTTCCAGGTGAGGATCGGTTGCAATTCAGGACCCTGCATGTCATTCGCCAGAGTATGGTAGCCATAGAGCATGATGCCGGGGCGCACCAGTGAGTGCAGGCTGGTGGGATATTTGATGATGCCTGCGCTATTGGCCACGTGAATCAGCGGAATCGCGAGGCCGCGTTGCTGTACCTGGTTGAGGACCTGCTGAAATCGCGCGAGTTGTTCCTCCGTCTGTCCGGCATCCGGATTGTCGGCGTCGGCCAGATGGGTCATGAGACCTTCAAGGCGCAGAGGGCCGCGTAGTTCCGATCTGGAAAGGAGTTCGGGCAGGTCGCGCGGCAGCACACCCAAGCGACCCATTCCGGTTTCGACCTTGATGTGGATGGGATAGGGCGCGGTACCGGCCTCGACCGCTGCGGCAAAGGCTTGGACCAAGTCGGCGCGATAGAGTACAGGAGTGAGCCGGTGGGCAGCCACATCCGGAAATTGAGCCGGCATGGTTGCGCCTAAGACGACGACGTCATCACGGATGCCCGCCTGGCGGAGTGCCACTCCTTCATCCACTGTGGCCACGCCGAACCGTCTGACGGCCAGTTGTTGCAGGGCGCGTGTCATCTCGACCGCGCCATGTCCGTACGCGTTCGCCTTGACGACGGCCAGCACATCGGCACGGGGAGCCAGTCGCCGCACGTGGGCGACATTCTGAGCAAGGGCGGTCAGATCGACGGAGGCAGAGGTTGGGGAGGATTCCGACGGCTGGTACACGCAGTGTCTGACAACAGAATTGGGGCGCTAGACTTCCAGGATTTCGCCTTCTTTTTTTCTTCATCATGTCGTCAATCTTCTGCACATACTGGTCGGTAAATTTTTGACTCTGTTTCCGACTTTCGCAGTTCATCTTCCGTGAGTTTGGCGTCTTTCTGCAGTTTCTTCAGCTCTTCATTTCCGTCCCGACGAAAGCCACGAATCTGCACCTTCATTTCTTCGCCGTGTTCTTGCAGACCTTGATGAGATCCTTACGGCGCTCTTCGGTCAGCGGAGGAAGCGGAATGCGAATCATCTTGCCGTCGTTTGACGGGGCTCAGTCCAAGGTCGGACATTTGAATCGCCTTTTCGACTTCCCGGATCAGGTTCTGTTCCCATGGCTGAATCGTGATGAGGCGGGCTTCCGGGGTAGCCACGTTTGCCACCTGCTTCAAGGGCGTCAGCGTGCCGTAATAGTTGACCTTGATGCCATCGAGCAATGCCACTGAGGCGCGACCGGTGCGGATTCCGGCCAAGTCGCGTTTCAAATGCTCGATCGCATGGTCCATTTTTTCAGTGACACGCTGTTTGACTTCCTGCGCCGTAGACATCGGTCTCTCCCTTAGCGGCTTTCCACGGTGACCAGGGTTCCGATCGGATCGCCCTGGACCACACGTTTGAAGTTGCCCTTTTCTTTCAAGTTGAAGACGATCAACGGCAATCGGTTGTCCATACACAGACTGATGGCGGTTGAATCCATGACTTTGAGATTCTGGGTGAGAATCGAGAGGAAGGGAATCTCATTGTACTTTTTGGCTTGCGGATTTTTGACCGGATCGCTGTCGTAAATGCCGTCGACCTTGGTGCCTTTCATGATGACCTGCGCGCCGATTTCCATCGCCCTGAGCGACGCGGCGGTGTCGGTGGAGAAATAGGGGTTGCCCGTTCCTCCGGCAAAGATCACGACACGCTTCTTTTCCAAATGGCGGATGGCGCGCCGCCTGATGTAGCCTTCGGCCAATTGACGCATCTCGATGGCCGACTGGACACGGGTACTGACGCCGCGGCCTTCGAGCGCGTTTTGAAGCGCGAGCGCATTCAGCACCGTGGCAAGCATGCCCATGTAATCGGCGGATGCCCGCTCCATACCGCGGGCGCTGGCGGCCAGGCCGCGGAAGATATTGCCGCCGCCGATGACGACGGCGACTTCGACATCCATCGCGACGACGTTGGCAATTTCTTCTGCCAGCCCTTCGAGAATCGAGGGTTGGATGCCATAGCCCTGCTCACCGGCCAGCATTTCTCCGCTGACTTTCAGCAGGATGCGGCGGTAGTGGGCAGAACTCATGCTTGGCCTAGTTGGAATCGTGTAAACCGGCGGATGTTCATGTTTTCGCCGATCGTGGCGATTTGTTGCGCCAGGAGATCCTTGATCACGACGGAGGGATCCTTGATGAATGCCTGTTCGAGCAGGCAATTCTCTTGGTAGAACTTTTCGAGTTTGCCTTCGACAATCTTCGGCCAGGCGGCCGGCGGCTTCCCGAGTTCCTTCGCTTGCCCTTCGTAAATGCTCCGTTCCTTGGCCACCACATCGGCCGCGATCTCTTCCCGTCGCACGTAGGATGGGCTTGCAGCAGCCACCTGAAGGGCGAGGTCGTTGACGAACGCCTTGAACTGCTCATTACGCGCCACGAAATCGGTTTCGCAATTCACTTCGATGAGCACACCGATTTTTCCTCCGGCATGGATATACGCGTGAATCAGACCCTGGTTGGTTTCCCGTCCGGCCTTTTTCTGCGCTGCCGCCAACCCCTTCTGGCGAAGATAGTCGATGGCTTTGTCGATGCTATTTCCGTTTTCGGTTAAGGCCTTCTGGCAATCCAGAATGCCGGCCCCGGTTTTTTCACGCAACTCTTTCACCAGCTCACTCAAACTTGCCATGGCTTCCTCAGTTGGTCGAATAGAACAATGTCATCTGCGAATTGCGGCCCTTAGGAGGCAGACACGCCGGCCAGTTTTGCCGCCGGTTTGCCTGTGCCGCCGGCCGGTGCCGATGCGAACTCAGTCTCTTCCTGCTGGGTACGGAGATGGGCGCCTTCGAGGCAGGCATCCGCAACCCGGGAGATGATCAGCTTGATGGAACGAATCGCGTCGTCGTTGCCGGGAATGGGATACTGAATGTGATCCGGATCGCAGTTCGAATCGACGATCGCGATGACCGGAATTTCCAGCCGGCTGGCCTCGAGGATGGCGATGTGCTCGATGCGCGTATCCAGAATAAAGACCGCGCCGGGGAGGGCGCGCATGTTGCGGATACCAGACAAGTTCTTTTGCAGTTTGACGACTTCCTTCTGCATCTGTCCGAGCTCTTTTTTCGTATGGCCCTGGTGAGTCGGATCAGCGAGGGTCGCTTCCATTTTTTTCATTTTGTCGATGCTGCGGCGGATGGTCTGGAAGTTCGTCAGCATGCCGCCCAACCAGCGTTGGTTGATGTAAAACTGGTTGGCTCGCTTGGCTTCTTCTTCCAGAATTTCGGCCGCTTGGCGCTTCGTGCCGACGAACAGGACGGAGTCACCGGCTGCCACGGTGTCGCGCGCGAAGGCATAGGCTTGTTCCATGCGCTCGACCGTCTGTTGAAGGTCGATAATGTAGACGCCGTTCCGTTCCCCGAACAGGAATCGCTTCATTTTCGGGTTCCAGCGGTTCGTCTGGTGTCCGAAGTGGACGCCGGCTTCCAGTAATTCCTTAATCGCAACTACTCCCATACCTTCACCTCCCTCCGAAGCCTGCAGAGCGCCGTGGCGAACGCGACGGCGAGGGGGGATGTCCCCCTTATTCTCAGGCTGCGCAGCGTGCGCATCACGCTGGTGTGGATTTAAATAAGATGTCCCTGGTTTTGGATGCCGCGCGGTGTACGATGGGACTGACCGTTCATGGCGCGAAACGACCGAACGCTAGCACAGTGGTCACGATTTTGCAACCGCATGAGGCTGCTTATGAGCGATAACTCGCGTTGATTCGCACGTATTCGTAAGACAAATCCGTGGTCCACATGTGCGCCCCGGCCTTCCCTTGACCCAGATCGATGAGAATCGTGAACTCTTTGGCTTTGAAGACCTTGGTCAGTTGCCGTTCGGCTGCTCGTCCGAGTCCTTGGCCCTTGCGCACCATCGGCACTCCTCCAAAGTTCAGGCTGATCCCGGAAGGATCGATGGACACTCCTGCACGTCCGAGCGCCGCCATGACGCGGCCCCAATTGGCGTCGCCGCCGAAAAGCGCCGTTTTCACCAGATTTGAAGTCGCGACCGTTTGGGCGACCTGTTTGGCCGCTTTCGTGGACGTCGCTCCTGAAACTTCTACTCTGACGACTTTGGTGACGCCCTCACCGTCCCAGCAGATTTTCAGCGCCAGGGTGCGACACACCGTTTCGAGCATTGCGCAGAATCGCGTGAAGTCAGCCGAGCCCGGTGTGACGGGGCGATTCTCGGCCATGCCGTTGGCCAGGCAGAGCACGGTGTCGTTCGTGCTGGTGTCGCCGTCGACCGTGATGCAATTAAACGATTGATCAACCGCCTGCCGGAGTGCCGATTGGAGGGCGCGTTGCCCGATGACTGCATCGGTTGTGAGATAGCCCAGCATCGTGGCCATGTTGGGATGAATCATGCCCGATCCCTTGGCCATGCCGCCGACGGTCACCATTTTTCCGCCGAGTAACGCACGGACGGCGACTTGTTTGGGTTTGAGGTCGGTGGTCATGATCGCCGCGGCTGCTTCGGCTCCGCCCCGGCGTGTCACGCGTGCGGACAGTGCGGGAAGCGCCTTTCTAATGCACGCAATCGGCAGGGGCTGCCCGATGACTCCGGTCGAACCCACGAAGATGGTATGTGGGGCGCAATGGAGGGCGGTGGCCGCCAGCTTCGCCATCTCCTTGGCCGCCTCCATGCCTTCCGGCCCGGTACAGGCATTGGCGTTTCCGCTATTGACCAGGAAGGCGCGTCCGACGCCCTGCTTGAGATGCAGGCGATCAAGGATGACCGGTGCGGCCACGACTTGATTGGTTGTAAATACTCCGGCGACCGGACCTTCACGGTCTGATACGAGCAAGGCCAGGTCGAGCTGCTGCTTTTTTTTCTTCTTGATGCCGCTGTAGACACCGGCGGCCCGAAACCCGATCGGCGCGGTCACGCCTCCAGAAATTGTCTTCATCGCTTTTCCTATGTGAGATGAAATTGATCCGTCCCGACAGGCTCATGCCTGTGCGCGCTAGGGGTAGATGCCAGGAGCGACGAGTCCGGTTTCCTCCGGGTACCCGAGCATGAGGTTCATCGCCTGGATCGCTTGCCCCGCTGCCCCCTTGATCAAGTTATCAATGGCCGAAACGGTCACGACCCAGCCGGCCCGCCGGTCGGTGTGCACAGCGATGTCGCAATAGTTGGCGCCTCGCACATGGCGGGGGTTCGGCATGGCTCCTTCGAGGAGTCGCACAAATCGTTCACCCTTATAAAACTCCCGATAGAGATTCCGTAACTCGGCGACGTCGGGCTGGCCTTTCATCCGCGCATAGGCAGTGCTGAGGATGCCCCGATTCATGGGGACGAGGTGCGGGGTGAAGGCCACGGTGATAGGACTTTGTTCACGACCTGCTACTCCTCCCTTTGTGTCGGCTAATCCGGTGAGTTCCTGCTCGATTTCAGGGATGTGACGGTGCTGGCCGATTTTGTAAGGCTCCAGCGACTCGTGGGCTTCGGGAAAGTGGTAGGGCAGGGCTGGGCTTCTTCCCGCGCCGGAGATGCCGGATTTTGCGTCGATCACGATGCTGTCAGCCGCGATCAATCCATGGGCGACCAAGGGCGCGAGTTGCAGGATGGCAGCCGTCGGGTAACATCCCGGTGAAGCCACGAGCCGGGCCTGCGCAATGGCAGACCGGTGCAGTTCCGGCAGGCCGTACACGGCGTCCTTGATCAATTGAGGTTGTGCATGTGCGGTCTGGTACCAGGTTTCATACGTAGCGGAATTTTTCAAGCGGAAGTCCGCGCTCAAATCGATGACACGCTTGCCGGCTTTCATGCAGCTTGCCACGGGACCCATAGATTTCGTGTGTGGGAGCGCCAGAAACAGAACATCGGCTCGCTCCGCCAGGGCTTCAGGTGCCAGCGCTTCAAATGACAGCGGCACAATTCCCTGCAAATGCGGATACACGGTGGAAATAGCCGCACCGGCTGACTTTTCCGAGGTGACCGCTGTGAGTTGTACGTGGGGATGTTGAGAGAGGAGCCGCACGAGTTCCGCTCCCGTATACCCGCTCGCCCCTGCTACTGCTACTCGTACCGACGTCATCTTCTCCTCCCGGCCCATGACAAATTGTTGCCCGCCTGCATCGAGCCAATAAAAAAAGGGAAGGCTGCGGAGCCTTCCCTTTTGAACCCTGTTGCTCCAGTCGTTCGTTACCGCTTCGAGTATTGGAAGCGCTTTCTGGCGCCCTTCTGACCGTACTTCTTACGTTCCTTGACGCGAGAATCGCGAGTCAGGAGGCCTTCCTTCTTGATGGGACCGCGGAAAGCCGCGCTCATGATGACCAGCGCTTTCGAGATGGCGTGGCGGAGTGCTCCGGCCTGTCCGGCGGGGCCACCACCATAGACCGTGGCGCGGACGGAATATTTTCCCGCGACTCCAGCCAACTCGAACGGAAATTGAATCACATTCCGCAGCGTTGGGCGAGGAAACGCTTTTTCCAGCGGCTTCTCGTTGACGACAATGTCACCAGCGGCTGCGGTAACCCATGCGCGCGCGATCGCGCTTTTTCTTTTTCCGGTTGCGTACTGCGTCATTGCGGCCATATCAGGCGGTCTCCTTCACTGATCGAATTCAAAGAATAAAAATCACAACGAGAGTGATTCCAGTTTTTGTGCTTGGTGCGGATGGGTCGCGCCGGCATACACGCGCAACTTTTTAGCCATGTGGTTGCCAAGTGGATTCTTTGGCAACATGCCCTCAATGGCTTTCGTCAATAGTTTGGTCGGATCCTTCCTGTGGACATGCTCGGCAGTGAGGGTCTTCAAGCCGCCAGGAAACCCGCTGTGAGTCGAGTAGGTCTTGTTCTCCATTTTGTTGCCGGTGAGCACGACCTTTTCCGCATTCACAATGACGACGTGGTCTCCGGTATCAACATGGGGCGTAAAGGTCGGCTTATGTTTGCCTCGCAGCAAGGTGGCGACTTTCGCCGCAAGGCGGCCAAGTGTCTTGCCCTCGGCATCCACGAGGTACCATTTTCGTTGCACGTTAGCGGGCTTTTCGAGATACGTTTTTGTCATGGTCTCCATCTACTCCTGCACGAAAGGATTCTAATGTGAGGGATCAGGCCTCACGCCTGTTGGGTCTCAGTATTGCTGGCGTCCAGTTTATTGATCCATGCGTCTAAATGCACGGCCGTCCGCCGGTTCAGGACATCCTGTGTCGCATAAATCGGGCATCCGGCGCGAAGCGCGAGGGCAATGGCATCGCTCGGTCTGGCATCCAAGGTTCGATGAAGCCCCTTGGACGCAAACGCGATGCTCGCGTAGTACGTACTGCTTTTCACGTCTGTAATGACGACCCGCTCGATTCGAACGCCGAGGTGATCCGCAAAACTTCTGATGAGGTCGTGGCTCATGGGCCTGGGCGTCACCACATGCTCCATGGCGAGGCGAATGGCATTGCCTTCTGCCGAGCCCACCCAGATCGGGAGGGTCACGCTCGCATCCTCACTTTTGAGAACGACGATACGGGTATCCGTATTCCCGTCGTCCAGCACTTGTTTGACGGACAGTGCAACCAACCCCGACGAATCATTCTGTGGCGCTGCGGTATCCATGATCAGGTATCCAGTTTGCCGAAGTCTTCAGGCTTCAGATTTTCAAGCCACTGTTCAAGCTCTTCAGACGACTGTTTTTTAATCACCTTCTCGCTAGCAAAGATCGGTGCGCTGGTTCGCAGGGCTAGGGCAATCGCATCACTGGGGCGAGAATCGACGGTGTATTCAGAATCTTCGTACATTAAATGAATCGTGGCGAAATAGGTGTTGTCGTTCAGATCTGTAATCACCACGCTGATGATTTTGGCATCGAACGTTTCTAAAAATGATTTCATCAAATCGTGGGTCATGGGACGTGGCGCAGTTACGCTCTCAAGCGCTAGACCGATAGAGCTCGCCTCAGATTTTCCCACCCAGATCGGCAGCATGTCTGAATTTTCTTCGTCTCGCAACACCACTATATAGGCGTTGTTATAGGGGTCGAAGATGAGCCCCTTGACCCGCATTTGTGTAATCACGGCGGGAGTATCCTTCCCGATGTCGGCCAAAAACCTCAAGAATAGGGCACTCTATCACTTCCGAAATCAGAGTGTCAATGAATTCGGAGTGGTAATGGAAGGGTGGAGGAGGTGAGAAGCGGGCATATGTCTATTGGTGGCGGAATCCGGAATGATGGGGGCAACGGAGACGCCCGTGCACCTCGCAGGTCATGCAGGTCACGGGCAATATCTCTCGGAACCCTATGTGCCAGCCGGCCGATAATTCTGATCTAATTTTGAGGTGTCGGTTTGTTCGCCCAGCTTCAGGAACGCCTTCATCTGCTTCTTGACGAGTTCGCGGCCGCTTTCATCACCGAGATTGACCTGGTACTCATTGATGACCATCACGCGCATGCCTTCCCACTTCTTCCAGCAGGGCTTGCAGACCTTCGCCTTGATCTCCGCTTCAAGTTTGCCCAGGAACAACATATCAGTAATTGCTTCGCCTGCCTGGCCGCAGGTGACACACTGCACATC
>JASGJV010000026.1:0-41851 GCA_049840695.1 Nitrospira sp. | reverse complement strand
CTTCACCAGCGGACACTGCGATTCCGACAGCGGCAGATACGCCTTGTCGCCGGGGACAGTGGCGATCTTCTTGTAGATGTCCCACTCGCCCTTGGATTCCGCCGGCGTCTTCACCTGGAACAGGTGCATGTCGTGCACCATCATCCCGTCGATGCGGACATGGCCGTTCTTGGCGAACAGGTCGTTCACCGGCATGTCGCGCATCTTCTGCATCACCGCCGCGGCGTCCAGCGTGCCCGCGGCCTGCGCCGCCTTGAGGTAATGCAGCGCCGCCGAGTAGAGGCCGGTCTGCAGCATGTTCGGCATCTTGTGCAGCTTGTCGTAGAACCGCTTGGCGAAGGCGCGGGTCTCGTCGTCGGTGTCCCAGTAGAAGGCGTCGACCACCTGCAGGTTCTGCGCGATCGGCAGGCCCATCGCATGCACGTCGTTGATCTGCGCCGCCAGCAGCGCGACCCGCTGCTTGCCCCGTGTGATGCCGAATTCCGATGCCTGCTTGACGGTGTTGACGAGGTCCATGCCGCCGTTGGCGATGCCGATCACGTCGGCGCCCGACGCCTGCGCCTGCACGAGCAGCGAGGAGAAGTCGGTCGTCTCCAGCGGTGCTTTCGCGCTGCCCAGCACCGAGCCGCCGGCCGCCTTGACCACCGCCGTCGTGTCGTTCGCGAGCGAATGGCCGAACGTGTAGTCCGCAACGATGAAGAACCAGGTCTTGCCGCCCGCCCGCACCACCGCGTTGCCGACGGTCTGCGCGTCGGCATACGTGTTGTAGGCCCAATGGACCGTGTAGGGCGTGCAGGCCTTGCCGGTGATGACGAGCGAGCCGGGGCTCGCGAGCATGACGATCTTCTTGCGCTGGTCGGCAATGTTCATCACCGCGAGCGCCGGCGAGGTGGAAGCCACGTCGAGCAAGGCGGTCACGCCGTCCTGGTCGAACCAGCGCGTGGCGATGGCGGCGGCGATGTCGGGCTTGTTCTGGTGGTCGGCCACCACGAGCTGGATCGGCCGGCCGAGCAGCTTGCCGCCGAAGTCCTCGATCGCCATGCGCCCGGCCAGTTCGCTGCCGGCGCCGGTGATGTCGGCGTAGGTGCCGCCCATGTCGAGAATGGCGCCGAGCTTGATCGGCTCTGCCGCCTGCTGCGCGAGGGCGGCGGTCGATAACATGGCGCCGAAGGCAAGCGCCGCCGCGGCGCGGGCCAGAGAGGCGCGGGCCAGAGAGGCGCGGGCCAGAGACCGGATCATGGACGTTCCCCCTGTTTGCCGCGGATGATGCACGAACCGCAGGGCACGTCGAGGCGGCGCGCCGGTTGACGCTGGCGGCAGGAGGGCGCTATGAGCGCGCCTTCCCGGTGGCGGCGTAGCTCAGCGGTAGAGCAGGGGAATCATAATCCCTTGGTCGGCGGTTCAAATCCGTCCGCCGCTACCACCCTCCTCGTCCTCCTTACGCCCGCGCCCGGAACACGCCCTGGGCGCGCGGGTCCAGGCCCGACGCCACCGACGCCATCACCATCTCGTCGGCGCCGATCGCGCAATGGTTCTCGGGCGAGAAGCTGACCTTGCCCAGCATTCCATCATAGCCCTTCACCGAATCCATGGCCGCCTTGATGCGGTCCACGTCGTCGGTCTTTTCGGCGTTCATCACCTGTGCCAGCAGGTGCAGGAAATCGTAATGGGGGCTGAAGGCGGCGTTCACCAGGACCGGGCGCGCCTCGGCGTAGTTCGCGAGCTTCGCGGCGAACGCCTGCTGGCGCGCGGCCGGCGACTGGTCGCCGGTCCAGGTGAAGGCGCGGTATGACGTGCCGTAGACGTTCTTCAGCGCCTCGGGCGGAACGAGCTTGAGCAGAGTTTCGTCGAACAGCGCCGTATGGCCGGCGATGACGGGATGCCAGTTGAGGGCATTCATCGCGTTGAACGCCATGCCGGTGTTGGGAATGTTGGAGGTCCAGACGCACAGCGCCTCGGCGCCGGATTTCTGCAGATTGCCGATATAGCCCGCGAGATCGGGTGCGTTGATCGGGAACACCTCCACATCCACTGGCTCCAGCCCGCGCTGCTTCAGCTCGCGCCGCGTGGAGGCGGCGATCTCCTCGCCATAGGCGGTGTTCTCCTGCAGCATGCCGATGCGGCGCAGCTTCAGGTCGTCCACCAGATGGCGGACCACCGCGATCGCCTGCTGATCGGAATTGAAGATCATCTGGTAGTGATACGGATATTTCCGGCCGTCCCCGAGCGCGGCTGCGAGGCCGTACGTCGTGTTGATGATCTTCGCCGGCGTCGTGCTCGCGATGGCGGCGAGCGATTGCGAGCTGCCGGTCGGCCCGCACACGTAGCGGATGCCGGAGCCTGCGAGCTTGCGGACGATGACCGGTTCTTTCGCGGGCGAGGCTTCGTCGTCCTGCTCGTCGCGCACGATCTCGCGGCCGAGGATGCCGCCGGCGGCGTTGATCTCGTCGATGGCGATCAGGCCGCCGACGTAGAGCGGCGCGAAGGACGATGCGAGCCGGCCGGTGGTCGGCCGCACCCAGCCGAGACGGAACGGCTCGCCCGCCGCCCGCGCCGCCGGACCGAGCAGCGCGGCGCCGGTAGCGCCCATCAGCGTGCGGCGGGAGATTGACAGGGCCATCGTTCCTCCGTTACGTCATTCTCGCGAAAGCGGGAATCCAGGCGCGTTGCCGTCGCGTGAACCGCCAGGACTTCCGCTTTCGCGGGCGTGACGGCCGCACGTCCATCGTCTCAGAACGGCTCGATGAGCCGCTTGCGCGTTGTGCGTAGGGGCGGCTGGGGCACCGTGGCGAGCGTGTTCAGCAGGCACTGCGCGGGTGTCGGCTGGGTCGATCACGTCGTCGTATTGAAGACCGCGCCGCCGCCTCTGTCGCGGTATTCGCACGCTTCAGTTCCGCCGTCAGCTCGGCATGCAGCGCGGCACGCGCGGGCGGGATCGGTTTCCGCATCCGAACTCGCGCCGGTAGATGATGTTCACCGCGCCTTCCAGCCCCATGCCGCCGAACTCGGCGGTCGGCCAGGCGACCAGCAGCGAGGGATGCAGCGGGCGCGAGCCCATGACGTAGTAGCCGAGCCCGTACGCCTTGCGCAGCACCACCGTCATCACCGGAATGTCGGCGTTGGCGAGCGCCGTCAGGATGCGCGCCGAGCGCCGCACGAGGCCGGTCTTCTCCACGTCCGGCCCCACCATCAGGCCGGGCGTGTCGCACAGCACCAGCAGCGGGATGTCGAACGCGTCACAGACCTGGATGAAATGCGCCGCCTTGTCGGAGGCCGGGCTGTCGATCGCGCCGGCAAGAAACATCGGCTGGTTGGCGATGACGCCGACGGCGCGCCCGCCGATGCGGATGAACGCCGTTATCATGGCGCGGCCGTAGGCGGGCTTCAGCTCCATCACGCCGCCGGTGTCGGCAAGCAGGGTGATGACGCGCCGCACGTCGTAGGCGCGGCGCGGGTTCTCCGGCACCACCGTGCGGAGCGACGCCTGGTCGGCCGCCTCGCCGGGCGGCGCGGCCGGGCCGAAATAGCCGAGATATTTCTTCGCCAGCTCGACCGCCTGCGCGCAATCGTCCACCAGCAGGTCGATGACACCCGCCGCCGCATGAACCGATGCCGGGCCGATCTCCTCCGGCGTCAGCTTCATGCCCAGCGCCGCCTCCACCAGCGGTGGGCCGGCCATTCCCATCGAGGACGAGCGCAGGCCGATCAGCACGTCGCACATGCCGGCAAGGTTCGCCTGCCCGGCGAAGGCGCGGCCCGGCAGCACGCCGATGGTGGGCACGAGGCCCGACAGCCGCGCGAAGGCGACGAACGTGCCGGAGGAGCCGCGGCCTTCGACCCGCATGTCGTGCGGCCGCGCGCCGCCGCCGTCGAGCCAGCAGATCACCGGCAGCCGATGCCGCTCCGCGTGCTCGAACATGCGATACGTCTTGGCGTGATTCACGGCGCTCTGCGTGCCGGCATACACGGTGTAATCGTACCCCACGAAATCGATCGGCCGGCCGTCGACGCGGCCGGTTCCCATCACCACGCCGTCGGCGGCGCCGGTCATGCCGCGCACGGCGGGGCGGGCGAGGCCGCCGTATTCGACGAAGCTGCCGTCATCGAGCAGCGCGTCCGCCGCCTCGCGCACCGTCCAGCGCCCGCGCGCGTGCTGCTTCGCGACCGCCTCGGCGCGGGCGTCGTCGAGGATCGCCGCGCGGGCGGCGAGGGCGCGGTCGAGCGGGGTGTCGGTCATGCGATTATACCGGAACGATCGAACGAAACTTCGGCGGCAGCCGGTTGTCGCGGCGGGCCGGCACGCGGTCGAGGATGTCGATCAGCCGGCGGCGGGTGTCGCGCGGGTCGATCACGTCGTCCACGCCGAAACCCTCGGCGGCGCGCAGCGGATCGACGCGGGTGCGGATGTCGTCGATGATCGCCTGCCGGCGCGGCGGCGGGGTCGGGTGCGTTCACGTAGTTCTTGCGATACGCGACGTCCACCGATCCCTCGATCGACATGGCGCAGATTTCCGCCGTGGGCCAGGCGAGGCAGGCGTCGGCATCGAAGCTGCGGCCGCCGCACATCGCGACGATAGCCGAGCCCGTAGCCCTTGCGCAGGATGACGGAGATGCGCGGCACCGTCGCGTGGCCCAGCTCGTACAGCAGCTTGGCGCTGCGCCGGCCGAGCATCGAGCGTTCCGCCGGCGAGCCGATGGAGAAGCCGGGAATGTCCACGAGATAGATCAGCGGCAGGCCGTATGCGTCGCACAGCGCGATGAAATGCGCCGCCTTCTCGCAGGCCGGCGAATCGAGCATGCCGCCAAGGCGCTGCGGCTGGTTGGCGATGAAACCGACCGGCCGGCCGTCGAGCCGCGCCATCGTCGTCACCACGTTGGGCGCGTAGGCGGGCTTGATCTCCATTCCGCTGCCCGTGTCGGCGATGGCGGCGATCACGCGCCGCACGTCGTAGCTCTTGCGCGTGTTGGCCGGCACGAGGTCGAGCAGCTTGTCGTGGCGGCGGTCCGGCGGATCGCCGGTCGGCCGCAGCGACGCGGGCGCGCGGGCGTTGGAGGGCAGGAAGGCGAGGAAGCGGCGCACCGCCGCCAGCGCTTCCGTCCTCGCTGTCGCAGGCGAGGTCCGCGAGGCCGTTCTTCGCCTGCGCGTCCGCGCCGCCGATCTCGAGTTGGTCCACCGTCTCGCCGGTACCCGCCTTCACCAGCGCCGGCCCGGCCAGGCCCATGGTGGACTGGCCGCGCACCATCACCACGAAATCCGCCATGCCGGCGTAGTTGGTCGGCCCGGCGAACCCGGCGCCGAGCATCGCCGCCACCATCGGCACCCAGCCCGACATGCGGGCGAAGTCGTGGAAGGTGGAGTTGGCGCGCGCGAAGTGGCGGGAATCCTGCCCATCCTGGATGCGGTGGCCGCCGCCGTCGAGCAGGAGCACCAGCGGCACGCCCTGCTGCATCGCCTGCCCGGCGAGCCGCCGTAGCTTCTCGCTGCCCAGCACGCCGGAGGAGCCGCCCAGCACCGAGAAATCCTGCGCCGCCACCATCGCCCAGCGGCCCTCGATCCGCGCCGCCCCCGTCACCATGCCGTCGGCCGGCGCGCGGGGACCGAACTCGGGGTCGCTCACCAGCGCGCCGATCTCGGTGAAGCTGCCGGGGTCGCACAGCATGTCGATCCGCTCGCGCGCCGTGTGCTCGGCGCGGGCGCGCTGTTTTGCGACGGCGGCGGACCGCTGCGGGTCCATGATCTCCGCGCGCGCCGCCGCGATGGCGTCGAGGCGGCCCCGGCTGTCCTCTCTGGTACAGCGTGAGCGAGAAACAGCGTATGAGTGATCTCTGACTCGTCGAGTCCAAACGAATTCACCGCTGGTGTGCTTGCTGGGTTTTCTCAACCTTAGCCCATGTATCTTTGAGGGACACCGTTCGATTGAAGAGGAGGGTCTCGGATGATGAGTCAGGGTCGACACAAAAATACCCCTGTCGTTCGAATTGGAAGCGAGACCCAGGCGTAGCTGAGCGAAGGCTTGGCTCTACCAAGCAGCCGGTGAGGAGTTCCAATGACTGAGGATTGAACGACTGCGTCCAGTCCTGTTCAGTCGGAAGTTTGGTCTGGCCTGCCAGGAGAAGCGGATGATACAGACGGACGAGGGCGTTGACGGCATGCGGCGCCGATACCCAGTGAATGGTGGCTTTCACCTTGCGCTGTTCTTGTGACGATCCGCTTCTGGTCTCAGGGTCGTAAGTGCAATGCAGTTCGGTGAGGGCACCGGTCTGAGGGTCTTTGATCGCGTGCACACACTTGATGATGTATCCATAGCGCAGCCGGACCTCCCGGCCAGGCGCGAGGCGGTAAAACTGTTTCGGCGGATCCTCCCTGAAATCATCCTGCTCGATGTACAGGATTTTCGAAAAGGGCACCTTTCTCGTTCCGGCGGCGACGTCCTCGGGATTATTCACGGCGTCAAGTTCTTCGACGAGACCGTCCGGATAGTTGTCGAGTACGATTTTCAGCGGTCGAAGGACCGCCATCACGCGAGGGGACCGTTTGTTCAAGTCTTCCCGAATGAAGTGTTCGAGCAGTTGCATCTCGACGATTGCATCACGCTTCGCGACGCCGATGTGTTCGCAAAAGGCACGGATCGCTTCGGGAGTCACTCCTCGGCGACGGAGGCCTTTCAAGGTGGGAAGTCGCGGATCATCCCAGCCGGCCACCAGGTTTTTGCTGACCAATTCGAGGAGCTTGCGCTTGCTCATGACCGTGGAGGTCAGGTTGAGTCTCGCAAATTCGACTTGCTGCGGATGATGTGGAGTGTTGGCCTCGGCAACGACCCACTCGTAGAGAGGGCGGTGATCCTCAAATTCTAGCGTGCAGATCGAATGCGTAATACCCTCGACGGCGTCAGATAGGGGGTGTGCAAAGTCATACGAAGGATAGATGCACCAGGCCGTCCCGGTCCGATAGTGAGTGGCGTGCCGGATGCGATAGAGGATCGGATCCCGCAGATTGATGTTTGGGGAACCCATATCGATTTTGGCGCGGAGGACATGGGTGCCATCGGCAAACTCTCCGCCTCGCATGCGTGCGAAGAGATCCAAGTTTTCGTCGACGGATCGGGTTCGATACGGACTTTCGCGGCCCGGTTCGGTCAGAGTGCCGCGGTAGACCCGGATGTGATCGGCTGTGAGGCTGTCGACGTAAGCGGTGCCATTCTTGATCAACACAATGGCGAACGCATAGAGCCGTTCGAAATAGTCCGATGCATAGAACATCTTTCCGTGCCAATCAAATCCCAACCAGCGCACGTCTTCCTGTATGGCTTGAACGTATTCCGGGTCCTCGGTGGTGGGATTCGTGTCGTCGAATCTCAGGTGGCAGACGCCTCCGGGACTCTCGTGTGCAACCCCGAAATTGAGCACGATGGATTTCGCGTGACCGATGTGAAGATACCCGTTGGGCTCGGGAGGGGAATCGCGTAACGACCCGCCCACCATGCTTGCCTGCCGCACGGTCGCTCGCCACGAGATCCCGAATGAAATTCGAAGACGGTGAAGATTCCTGTGTATTCATATCTGTATGGCTCGGTATGTCTGAAAGCCGAGTCTGGAATGAAGTTCTATCATAGACTGGTCGACGGGAGGAATGGGTGACTAGACCGAAGGTCCTGGGGCGGACGGGGCTGATGTCGAGGTTGACATGACATTGAAATCTTTTTGAGCGATGAGATGGCCATCCATGCGCAGCCTGAATTCATATCGACCCGGAGCGGGAAAAATCAACAAGGGAATGTTGATCCCGAAATCGGAAATTTGGAGGCGATCGCCGATCTCGATGTTGGGGAGTGTGGCCTTGCAGATCAGGTGTTCGGAGTTGAGGTACATCAAGTCGATATCGAAATGATATAGGCCTTCGGCATCGGTGAGGCAGAAGTAGAGCCCCATGTGTTGATGCTGAAATGGAAACGAGGCGGTCTGGAGGTGGGTAAAAATGCCGATGAGGCTTTTCTTCTTGGTGAGACTGTCCTCAATCACTTGGTCGCAGACCAGAAACGCTTGGACCGTCGGTGTGGGGATCTCGGCCATGTTCCCTATTCTAGGGAAAGGTAGATGAACGGCAAAACAGTTCTCGCTTTTCGGCGGTGATGAAGCGAGTGCACTATACCACGAGGCAGCCAAGGGGGAACGACGGAAAATTCAGGGATAGATGGATTCCTAAAAGCAATCGCCATCAACCAAGCACGACCGGCCCGCCCCGAGTTTCCACGATGTTCCCAAACAGCGTCGTGTGTGGCCCGATCCGGCAGTAGTGGGACGTGATCTCCACCAACATGCCCTTATGCGAGTACAAGCTCCCGCAAGCGAGGTCGATTCTGTGCTCCGATGCCATTCGGGCTTCGAGCACGATCTGACCCGACTGCAGATCTGTTATCCGTACAGAGGGGCTAGCAACTGATGAGAGGTTTTGCCCGATCGAGACATCGACGGTGAATTGCCCGCGTTCATTCAAGGTGAGAACGTTTCTGCGCAGGTGTGCGATGCGGACGCCGCGTTCGTTGTAGAGATCAAGCGTAACCAGAAGGAGTCCCTGTTCGGGTGTTCGCTCAACGACCAGCTGCTCTTTTCCATGAATCTTGACGACACCGTTCGTGCTTCGATAAATATTGGATCCAATGCGAAGTTCGAGTCCTGATTTAGAAAGCACTCCTGTCGTTGCCGTACGACCAGCGGGTTCGGTCTTACGGAACGCCACCGGATCATCCATAAGGGCCTCAAATCACGGTCGTTCCACGTCCTGTGGAGTTTGACAAACCCTCCGCAGGAATTGTGTTAGAAGATGAGGAAGGCTAGGCTTTCTGCACAGTTCTGTCAAGAGTGTCCGGTGCGGACACCGTCATGTATTATGGCTCGATGCAAACGGCCTACCGGGAAGATTCCAAAGAGCTCTTTTTCACAAGAACGGCACTTCGTTGCAAAGGGAAAACCGCTTGTGCTACGGTCCACCCTTCAGGCCGTCCCGGATGGTCCCATCGTCTAGCCTGGCCTAGGACGGAGCCCTCTCAAGGCTTAAACACGGGTTCGAATCCCGTTGGGACCACCACACATTTCCTTCATGTCTCATTGAGTTAGCGACTTTCACCACTCCCTTAGATTCCTCAGCAGGATTTCCATCGGACAATCCATAGGACAAAAGTGCGATGTGAAGGCGAGTCACAGCCTCACGGAGCTGCTGATTCCAGCCGTATCCGCCGTGTGAATAGGCAGCAGTCATCGATTCTCCACCGAGCTGATCGTTTCCAATTCCTCGCAATCGATGGCCAAGCAATGTAGCGCGGACTTCCAATGGTACACCGAGGTTCTGGAGCCAGGTGGCAAAGGTATGACGCAAGTCATGGAAGTGGAGATCGGGCACTTTGGCTGCTGCACTTAATCGTCGCCAGAAGATGCTAAACGCGGCCGGAGTCCAGCGCCTGAAGATTCTACCGTCTACATGGGCGATCTCCACGCGTAGGGCTTGGTAGGCAGCCGGATTGAGAGGAATCTCCCTTGGTGTCTGCTTCAGACGACTTCGAGCTGGGGGGAGGATCAACCACCACCCATCATCCCGCTTTCGTAACCAGGTCCGATCAAGTTCTAGGATCTTGGCTTCCCGGAGTCCGGTGTTGAGGGCAACCGTCACGATCCGCCACAGTTCCGAGGGGTCATATTGGTTCGCCTGCGTGATCTTAATGCGACGCTCCTCCGTGATCCGCATGATCGCCTTGAGCTCTTCTGTCGTGGCGACACGTTCACGAGTAGCGACGTCGGGCAGTTCCACTCGCTTGAGCCGATTTTTATCCAGCTTGTCGAAATCGACGGCCAAGTTCAGGATCCGCATCAGGACATTCCATTCACGTCGAATGGTCCAGGGTGCGGCCTTGGCGGCGAGTCGAGCCGTAATGTAGGCTAAACCGTCCTCGGCGGTGAAGGATCTTAGCGGGCGTTCTCCGAAGCGAGGTAGTAGATGGGTCTCGATGATTGATTCTGGCCTGGCCAGATCAAACCGTTTCTTCACTCGCATGGTTTGCCAATAGAGGGGAAGGAAGGCTTTGAAGGTTTCAGACCCAGGGCGAGGAGGAACAGAGCGCTGCTCCTCCTGCTGCTGAATCTTAGCAATCATCGCGATCGCGGCTTCTTCAGCTTGATCTTTAGTGAGGTTGTATCCGAGGAGAGGGCGGTACCGTTGGCCTTTCCAGCGGACGTATAGATCAAAGGCTGTGCCGGCCTTCGTCTGTCGGATGGTGATCTTGTACGTCATGTCTAGTTCTTATCGGTATCGTGCGTTGCGATGGTAAACTCGTCCTGTATCAATGTCCACGACATTTGCAGGGCTCCCTCCCTGACTTCGTAGTTCTTGCAGGCATTCATTCTCGTCCTGCTTTTGACCTACCACTTCTATCCGTCCCTGCCTTAACCACATTTCCAGCTCATCTTGATCGAACAACATCACTCGAGAGCCGGGGCGGCGGTACCGGGGAATATCCTTCCGTTGATACAAGCTAGATCGAGACATCCGGAGGAATCGTGCCGCCTCTGCCAGACTGAGAGGTCTCATACAGCCAACTCCTCACACATGTCTTCGAACCGCGCATACCGCTCGACAAATCTCAGCCGTCGATCACCAATTGGCCCGTTGCGATGCTTCCGAACTAGCACTTCTGCCACGCCCTTATCTTCCGTTTCGTGGTCATAGACTTCATGTCGATAGAGAAAGAGGACGACATCAGCGTCCTGTTCAATGGCTCCGGAGTCGCGTAGGTCTGCTAGCATCGGCCGTTTGTTGTCTCGGCGTTCGCAATCCCGGGAGAGTTGGCTGAGCGCGATCACCGGGATATCGAGCTCCTTGGCCAGAAGCTTTAAGCGGCGTGAGGCATGAGCCACGGCGAGCTGATGGTTCTCCTTCGTGGGCATATGCATCAGCTGCAGATAGTCCACGATCAGAAGATCGAGGCCGTGCCGGGCCTGTAATAGTTTGGCCTTTGAACATAGTTGATCCACCGTCATGACTGACGAATCATCGACCCACAGCGTAAGGGCACCGACTTGTTCTGCCACATGAGCCAGCTGCCGCCAGCCATCAGATGTGATCCGTCCGGTTCGAAGGGCGTGGATGTCCAGGTCGCCTTTCATCCCGTGAATACGTTGCCCAAGCTGGCGTCTGGACATTTCGAGACTGACCACGCCAACCTTGTGCCCCCG
This sequence comes from Nitrospira sp., assembly GCA_049840695.1. Lineage (GTDB taxonomy): Bacteria > Nitrospirota > Nitrospiria > Nitrospirales > Nitrospiraceae > Nitrospira_A. Next base: position 30,628 of record JASGJV010000026.1, on the reverse strand, counting down.
TTCCGCAGCGGCTAGAGCAGCCCCAAGCGCCAAGGCAGTCTTACCCATGGACGGGCGCGCTGCGAGGATGATCAAGTCCGATCGTTGCCAACCGCCAAGCAACTCATTCAGCGTTTGAAATCCGGTTGGAACTCCTGTTATTTCTGTTGTTCGCTTGGAAGCTCTATCCACATACTCCACTGTCTCTTCGGCCATGGTTGATGAAGAGCACCAACTTCGTGCATCCGGATTCGGAGAAACAGCGGAAAGGCCCCGTTCGAGTTCCTGCAAGAGGTCATCCGTCGAGGCGTGCTCATAGGCTCGTTGGAGGAGCGTGAAGCCGACCTTGATGAGCCTTCGACGAACGGCGTGATCTCGGACAATGCGACAGTGATGCGTGATGTTGGAGGCCGAGGCCGTGACGGTGAGCAGCTCAGCGAGAGCGGCGCGGCCACCGATAGTCTGGAGTTCCTGTCTTCTCTCAAGCGCTTCGCCCACGGTTAGCATGTCTATTGGCTCGCCTCGTCGGACCAGCTCAGTCATGACCTTGAAGATGCGATGGTGCCGACTGTCATAAAAGTCTGCGGAGTTCAGCTGCTCCTGAGCGGTTGCCAGAGCGGCAGCGTCGAGCAAGATTGCACCGAGAATTGCCTGTTCGGCCTCAGCGTCGTGCGGTTGGGTTCTTGGCATATCGGTCAGCATGTGGCGGCTCCTTGAAGCGCGGCAGGGGCGACAAGGGTGAGGTGGTCGACGCAGCGTGGTTCAGTTTGCCGGCTGTCGGGGCTGGCTGGTTTACCGCAGTCTCGCATGAAGCGATCACCGGCCGGCTGAATGCGTTTCGTACAGGTCAGCAATTTAGCATGGCCGTTAAGGGGAGCGGGTTGCTCTGGCTCGATCCATTCCCGCCACGGCTCATCACCTTTGCCAGTTCTCAGCCAGCGATGAGGGTCTTTGATGCCGATGCCCGAGGCCGCCTGTTTACTGCCTGCATAGTGGCGAACAGCCAGGAGAATCTTTTCTCGATCGTCACCCTTTACGCAAGTCCACTTGCGTAAAGCCTCTGGTTTACCGAGTCGTTTTCCATCTCGCATCGGATATAGACTCCAAAACTTCTCAAACTCATGATCCACTGCAGAAGACGTTGTCTCCCGGGTTTGAATTATTTCATCTGTCTCTTCGCTCAGAAGAGAAGACTTAAGAGGAACAGGAACATCGCCCCTTATAAGGGGCTTAGAAGGGGCTCCTAAGGGGATTTGAAGGGGGTTCAATTCAGCTAGGAAGTCTCTGCGGGAGGGTAAACGGAGCGCTTCAGCATATCGATCGTAAAAATGACCAAGAAAGGGATTCGCGGCGAGCTGCCTGTAAAGACGGGTGGCGCCCGTGGCGCGATGGTCTGACTCTTTGAGCGATTCGCCTGGCAATAGATCTAGCTGAAATCGAGCCATTTCCACCACCCAGACAAACTCCGCTCCTTCATCGTAATAAGCGAATCCAATGGCCTTGAGGTTCTCGAAGGCTGCAACAACCTCCTTCCGCTTCAGCCCTGTCTCTTCAGCGATATAGAGCAAAGGCAAGCGATAAAGACCGAGCATATTCGCGTGTTCACAGGTGAGTAGATAGGTCGCAAGAATACGGGTGTCCTTCCCAGCAATCGTAACAGCCTTACCGGTTGTGCCGGACCAGAATTGGGACCGGATCGTGCTGAAGCTCCTCATGGGGAAACCTGTGTGCTGGACGACTCAAGTTCAAATAGTTCGGCGAGACTTTGATGTGCTTTGCGGAGCGCTAATTGCCGCGGTGTGTCTGTTTCCGTGGACGCTCTGGTCTTCCCTTCCTTTCGCCACAGCCGTTCGATGAGGACGACCATCTTTTCGAGCAAAAGCAGGAGAAGATTCCTATCATTGTCGCACCATGTATTTGAAAGATTGCGTTGTGTCTTGGGATTCGCTAAGATCGGCATTGCTTGTCCTTTCATTAGTTATGCCGCGTTCGAGTTCGCACCTCGGGCGCGGCGTTTTGTTAAGACGTCAGCACATCTGCACCATTCACACTTCGTCCCGTATATCCTCGCCGCACGAGAGCATCGACATCATCTTCACGTAGGCGCACACAACGTCCCACATGGACGGCAGGAAGCTCTTTCAGGGCAATTAGCTTTCGAACCATCCTTGCTGAGATAGCGCAACGACTTGCTACCTGATTAATAGTGAGAAGCTGCATGTCATTCATCCTCATGAGTGAATGGAATTACTTGACGCGACACAGACACCCATTGCTTATCAATTCAGATGAAGAAACGCACGCAATCAGAAAGTGCATACGCTTTATGACAGTCCGAAAGCGTGCACACTTTGCGACATCAATGTTGGAGTTCTAAAGGTAACCGTGATAGGAGGGGATAAGAGAAAAGGCCAAGTTATTTAATTATCTCGAATCTCTGAAATAACTCCGTACCGGGTAGCCGTTCTCTCGCAGCCAGATGCGTAGTTGATTTCCTATGTTCGTGCGACTGATAGGGCGCCGATCACTAAGTTCTTGTCTTACCTTTTCAATTATCTGGGAACGATTCCTTTTTTTCTTGAGAAGTGGCTCATATCGAGAGAAAAGAGTTCGTAAACATGCGCGGTCTAATTGAGTGAAGCCTGGTCGGGAACGCTTTTGCTTAAAACCAAGGCTTTTTACTGCGGCATCTGCAGCCTGGCGAGCCTGTCTGATTGATACTCCAGGGCGAAGGGTGATGGTTGCTCGCCTCGGTATTGCCTTGTCATAATCCTTCAAACTTGGCGCAAAGTACTCAACTGATGCAATGATTGCCTTAAAAAGGGGAGTTCTAGGATGCTCATAGGTTGAGCCCGAAGGGACATCAAGACGAGCATATCTTATTGGAGCTTCGAGTGGTGGTACATAATCACCTTCGACAATCCAAAATCGGATTACATGCTCAAGCCACCAATCCGCATCCTTAAGATCGTCAAGCCCCCATTTTATTATGAGACGCTCAATTTCCCTCTCGTGCTGAAAAGTTACCAAAGGCGGACGCACTGAAACCTGCAAGCGGGGAAATTCTCGTTCAAATGCTCTTAACGTAACACTGCAGTTCTCAATAAGCTTTAAGCGCAGTTTCTTTGTAGCTTCTTGCCGGTGGGGAGGAAGATTTTTCCAATAGGTCTCACCTAAAGACTCTTGAGCCCTCGTGATGTCTTCCCGAAATTGAGGATTTTCAAGGAGCGCTTCCCACATAGCAATCTCTTGTTGTTCCCCCCTGGAGCCATAAGGCAGGCGGAGCATCTCTCGACGCAAATAGTGATCAGAGACTTCGGACTCTGGCAATTCAAGCGCGAAAGGGTTCTGCTTATGGGGATTCGTTTCGGTAGCCTGTTTTCGGTTCGCCATCTTCCCTCCTGCCGGGTTCCTGTTGAGGAAGGACGGCACTCGTGCCAGGAACACGAGCCGGCCAGGTGATCAAGCCCGACCGTTGCCGTCCAGGTAATCCTAAATCATGTCCGATCGTTAGGCGTTGAACAGAGAGTTCGTCCAATCACTTCACTAACCTCAACCCACCGGTTGCATCTAGCTGTGGAATTCTCTTGCCTCCTCGTTTGTCCTCACCCTTAGCTATACCTCCGAAAATGAGGCCTCGAGATCTTCTTAATTGCTCGCCCCCAATCATGCCAAGTAGATCAACGCCGTAGATGCGCCGATCTATGACATCAACCGTTGGGCCCAATTGCTGTATTTCAATTGAGAGAAGGCAGAGTAAGGGGGCTAGTTTGAATTGCGCTGCCTTTCGGCGTGAGCACTTCGCCTGTTCGAGCAGTAAGGCAATAGCTTGTCCGTAGGGACTGATTGTGTTGGTGTCCATGGGTCCACCTAGCAAAGTTTTGACTAGGAGACAAATTTAGGCCAGATCAGAGTGTTGACTAGCCTGTAAATTTGCAGTTGATCAAACTTTTGACTCACTGCGGGTCATGATCCGCGAAAATTGTGTCGTGATATGAACGCGCGTTTCCCGAAAAGAATCGAAGGGAGCGGTTGCCATCGATAATGACAAATTCTCAGCCCTGCAGATTAAACCTACGGTTACGTGATTATATGCATGTGAGATTTACAGATAGAACGACCCTTGGATTTAGATCGCGTCGATAAGTGTCTACTTGACGCGCTTGATCGAAAAGCTTCAGTAGAGACAGCGGCTGCTCGATCGTCCAAATCGCTCAAAAACGATTTTAAGTCGCATCTCAGTTCGTGTCCGTGAGCGCACAGCCACTGTCGAGCCTTCTCTGTTTCACGACATAGGCTTTGTACTGTGAGCCAAAATTTAGCCGAATGGTCGTGAATTACAAGATGGGCGACCTCGTGGGTCACCAAGTAGCGAAGTACGTATTCAGGGGCTAGGATGAGCCTCCAGTTGAACGACAGGTTCCTGCGCGAGGAGCAATTGCCCCATTTTTTGCGCTGGTCCATTACGTACACGCGCCCAGGACGCTGACGTAGGCGAGCACTGATACTTTCCAGTTGAGCCGCAATTGCTCGCCTAGCCTCGCGCCGTAACCAATGCTCTAGGCTGCGCGCAACACCTGTGCGTGAGCCGGTTCCACGGGACACCACGATCTGACCATCCAGCAATCGGACTGTGTTTCCAGCGGCCCTTGAGGTGCTCTTTTTGATGCGAACTCGAGTGGGCTCTCCTCTAAACAGGATCTCGCCGACTTCGTGTGGAGCTGATCTTCGAAGACCGATTAGACGTTCTGTGCGTTTAAGTTGATCAATGATCCAGCGCATGTTGGATAGCAGGAACGCTGGGACTTCTTCACTACTCCGCGAGATCGGCTGAACAATCTCTACGCCATTAGGTCCAACCCGTACCCGAAGCTTGCGAGCAGACTTGGAACGGACAATCCGATAGTCGATGATTCGGTCGGCCAGGCGAATCTGATGTTGGCTGGAAGAATTCATGGAATCACCCGACTTCGTCTCTCTTAGCCAGCTCGCTCACCGCAGGCTTCAGGAAAGGCGGGTCGGGACTGTCACGATCGAAGCCGAGCCCCTCGTACGGGGGATTCCAGGATTCGGCGAGCAGCGACTGCTCGACGCGCATTCGACCGCCGATCGAACTGCTCCAGCCTGCCGCGAGGAGTCCGTTGGTGCGCAGATGGGAGACCATTCGTCGCGCACAATCCGCCACATAGTGCTCAGCCGCGTCTACGGCGCGAGCGCGGAGGATAGTGAACAAGCCGTACTCTCCGGACTGGGTGAGCCCGAGCCGCTCCGGCTCTTCCCTCGTTGCTGCGAGCCCTGCAGCAAGCTCCTGCAATTCGCGTAACCGTTTGGCGGCTGCCTCGTCGCCGGCGTCCTTCCGCTCTTTCACGCGCTGAAGTCGCTCGCCAAGTTCCCGGTACACGAAACTCGGATCGTCCTCCGAGAGCTCGGCCGTCAGAATTGCTTCCAGAGCGGCGGCCTTGTCGGCCGGGGAGGGAAGCTCGTCGAGTTTGGTCGCGTAGTCCTTGTCGATCTTGAAGACCGGCAGCGCCTCGGCGATGTCGAGGAACGTCGTGTTCTCCTGAATAAGCGCCCGTGTCTTCGCCGACAGCTCACCGTAGGTGTCCTTACTCCCTCGCTGCCGGCGACGATGTGCGACATAGATTCCGCAGAGCCAGTTGTACTGGTGTCGATGAGGGTAGAGACAGGGATCGGGTGCGACAGCCTCCCACAGTCGCTCGAGACTCCTGAAGTTGTGCTCGAATATCTTCGCTGCCTCTGGATCGCGCAGGCGTCTCAAGGCCGAGAGCAGGCACTCCCGGGTGTCGGCGATGGTGATGCCGTCGAAGACTTCTATGGAGTGCGCGACCTCACCCGGCACATTCGCGCGCAATGCATCCCAGTCGATGAGCGACTCCTCGCGCACGCTCTCGTCGAAGTTGAGCGCTTTCTCGAGATTCGTGAACACGCCGAAGTAGTCCACGACGATGCCGGTGCGCTTCTTCATCGATGGCAGCGGGCGGTTTGTTCGCGCGATCGCTTGAAGCACGTTGTGATCGCGCAGCGGCTTGTCGAGGTACATCACCTGCTCAACCGGTGCATCGAAGCCGGTAAGTAAACGGTCACAGACGATCAGGATCTTGAGCGGGGGGCGCCATTTGCTCCGATCGTCGCCGTGGCGCTCCCGGTTCCAAGCCTCCCACTCGCTCGGTGTCAGTTTGAAGTACTCGATGAGTTCGTCCTGTTTCGCCTTCGGGTACTCGAATTGCTCCACCTCCGGCTCGCTGTTCTGGGAGGCGGAGATGATCACGTCGCTCCATTCCGGCGGTAGTCTGCGTGCGGCCAGCTTCTTGTCGAGCGCTTGCTTGTAGAGCGCGCAAGCCTTGCGATCCACGGCGACCAGCTGTGCCTTGAAGCCGTTCGGATCGGGATGCTCCAGGAAATGCTTGAGCATCCGCTCGAGCACGATCTCGATACGGTCAGGGTGCCGGGCGAGTTCCTTCCACTGCGCGCGCTGGCGTTGGACGAAGTTCTTGGCCTCTTCATCCTCGAGCTCCATCTCGGCACACATCTGCTCGAAGACGACGTTGAGCTTCGATTCGTCCACCCGGAACGGCACCCGGTCGCGGATATAGTGCACCTCGAGCGTCGCTCCGTCCCGGATCGCGCGGCGGATGCCGTAGTAGCTCAGGTAGCGCTCCTGCTCGCCGTCCTTGAGCGGACCGAAATCACGGTGCGTGTTCTGAATGGTCCGGTCGATCGGGGTGCCGGTGAAGCCGTAACGGAAGCCGTTGGCGAGCTTCATGCGCATGGTCATCGCGAAGCTCTCCTTCCCGTCGCCCTTCTGCGATCGATGGCATTCGTCCACCATGCTGATCACGTTGTCTCGCGTGAGCGGGGCGAGTTCGCCCATCTCCTGAAAGGCCTGGATCGTCGTGACCAGCGTGCCTCGCCAGTCGGCGCGGAGCTTGCGCTTCAGGTCATCGACTCCGAGCGCTTTCTCCACGTTCGGATAGTCACAGGCGTCGAAGTCGTCCGAAAGCTGGGTTTTGAGATCGCGCCGGTCCACGACGATCAGGACTGTCGGGTTGTCGAGCGCCGGATGCCGGCGCAGCTTCTGCCCGGCGAAAATCATGGTGAGCGACTTGCCAGAGCCCTGTGTGTGCCAGATGAGCCCCGTGCGGTCCTGGGCGTTCCCGGGCTTGCCGACGAGCGACACCGTGCGATCCACCAACTCGTTCACCGCTTCGAACTGCTGATAGCGCGCGATCTTTTTCGTGGTCTTGCCCTTCTTGGTCTCGAAGACCACGAAGTGCCGCAGGAAGTCGAGCAGATGCGCCGGCTTGAGGCGAAGCAGCCCTCGCACCGGCGCCTCCAACGGATCGTCTGGGTTGTCAGCCTCCGTCTCGTTCCAATAACCGTGTCGCTCCGGATAGAGGCTGAGCCACCGGCCCCACGAGTCCAGATGCCGCTCGACGTCGTCCTTGCTCGCGTCGTGGAAGAGGACCGTTCCGTAGCGGAACTCCTCTTCATCGGCCGCCACGCAGAACACGTTCGGTGTCAGCACCGCGGGCGCTTGCCGCTGGTAGCGGTGGAGCTGATGCACGCCTTCGCGCCAGTCCTTGGCGCTCGCGATATAGCTCTTGTACTCCGCGATTACGAGCGGAATACCGTTCACGAGCAGCACCGTGTCCTCGCGGCACTGTTTCACGCCTTGGACACGGTATTGGTTGGTGGCGGTAAAGTCGTTGTCATCCTGCTTGGCAGAATCGAACTGAAGGAAGGGGACGGTCGTGGCGTCCGCGCCCGGGTCGAGCACCACTCTCGCGCCGTCCCGTAGCAGGTCGATGGTCTGGCGATTCGCCGTCAGCTTATCCGGATGGGACATCGTCTTGCGCAGCGCTGCGACCGCGAGCAGCGCCTGCGTCTCGGTCTTCACCGCAGGATTGATGCGCAGGATCGCCGCAACCAGCAGCTTCTCGACCAGCGGGTCCTCGAGCGGTCGCCCGTAGACCGCCATCGCCGTCTCGTCCTGATAGGTCCAGCCGAGACTGCGCGCGCCATACCTTGCCCTCGGTTCTCCACAAAGCCAGCCAAGGATGGGCTGCTCGACGTAGCCGTATTCGCTCATGACGCTGGCACCTTCGAACCGTCGCGGGCGCGGATGCGGCCGGTGAGGAGGTCGTGCATAAGGGACTTCTTGAGTTCTGAAAGAGCCGCCTCCTTGTTCGAGAGTGCAGAGATGGTAGCCTTCGAGGCCTTCATCACAGTGACAATTTCTTTCTGTTCATCGACTGTAGGTGGGACAGGAAACCGGAACGCTCGTACCTGAGTCTTATTGGTCGATGCAAGGTTTGTCGTACGCTTGGCAACGCGATTGAAGTATCGTTTGGCGATATCCGACTCAACGACGAGTGCATAGAAATCCGGCAAAAGCAGCTTCCGGTTGGCTCGAATGCGAAAGATGTGGTTCTGATGGAGGCAGTCGAGAATTTCCCCCTTCCAGATCGTGCCACGACCAAGCTTGTCGATGTCGCCACCTTCGGTCATCAATACGTCACCAACCTCCAGTCGATAGTTTTCGACTTCCTCCACTTTCACCCGCACTGTCTTGATCGTTGAGAGATCGAGGTGGCCATCTTGAACATTGGCTACTCTGAGATACGGTAGTTCGATTGACTTTGCGCCGGAGACATCTTTGCCTAAAGTCACTCCGGACCCTATATCAGCAACTTCGTCTACTCGACGAATTGTCCAACCTGAGGGGTATCTCGACGCAGAATCCCGCGTTCGGGCCGGGCCCCTTCTCCAGAAGATCGTGCAAGAGTGTATGGTCGAGTTCCCGCGCCCGCTCTATCGACGCGCGGTTGCGCCCCAGTGCTGTGTCAATGGCATTGAGGATCCGGGAGATGGCTGCTTGCTCCTCGGGTGAGGGCACAGGTATTCGAAGGCGGCACACATCCCGCTCGTTTACAGCTGGATAGTTGGTTCCGCACTGCCAGGCAATGAGCTGTCGAGTTACTTGCTCGGCAAAGGGAAGGTGCCTCAAGAAGTCTGGATGAATGCCTCCATCTGATCTAACGACTGCGAACCCGGTAGAGCACACAGTTAGCTCATTTGCGTCTGACTGTATAGACGCATGTGAACCGAGAAGCGGCCTCACGGTACAAATGATCGTATCGCCCGACCTCACGAGACGCCTCGCCCGACTGGGTGCATCCGAGAAACGAAGGCGGGGAACCGCCCCCCAATCGATGGAACCGTGGTTCACGCTACTGATGTCGATGTAGAGGAATGAACAGTCACTGGTGGTCGCCTCATTCAGCACGTCCGGGTTGACGCGCGCAATCCCTGGCCGATCGATTGGCGATGCAGGCCAATCGGAGCAGTAGGTGGCTACGGCCCTCTCGAGTAGGAGTCAGAATTCGCATAGCCGGCGTTCTCCAATAAGGCGCTGAGTTCTACATCCGCATTTCGCGCCGCCGCCTCCGCATTGCGCAGGGCCTTCAGCGCGTCCTTCACTTCCATCCGAGGCTCGGGCTCGAAGGTGTCTACGTAGCGAGGGATGTTCAGGTTGAACTCGTTCTCGTCGATCTCGTCGAGACCGACGACGCGGGCGTGCTTGAGTAGCTCGTCGGAGTCGCCATAGAGGCCGACCAATTCGTTGCCTACCGCAGCCACGTCTTTACGGTCATATTCCGCTCGGCGCCGCGCCTCAGCAATGCGCTCAACGCGCTCCGCGAGCTTGCTGGCTACTTTCTCGCTCACTTTCTCCAGTTTGGCAACGGCGGCTAAGGCCTGTTCTTTCTCTTGCTTCGTTCTCGCGACGGCCTGGCGATTCCGTGCTTCGGCTAGTTCGGCGTTCAGCCCTGCAAGCCTATCAGCTTGGGGCTGGTATTCCGCCTCTATGCGTCCAGCTTCTTCCGCTTCGTTCGCATCGATCTGCGCCCGGATGCGGCCGGAGTGTTGGCTGACGAGGCCGGGTACCTTTGCCGCATCGCCGTAGGCGTGGTAATGGACGAGCATCCTGATCACATCCTGCGGGCGTAACTCGTTCTGGGCGGAAAGCTCGCGGTAGTGCCGCGCCGCGTAGATGAGGAGCACCTTGTCGCGGCGCTCGGCGGGGCGCTGCTTGCGCAGGATCAGCAGGCAGGCGGGGACGCCCGCCCCATAGAAGACATTGAGGGGGAGAGAGATCACCGCGTCGATCAGCCGTGCACCGAGCAAAGCCTTGCGGATCAGGTGCTCGTCGTCGGCCTTGCGGCGCTTCATCTTCGGAATGCCGTCGTCGTCCAGCTCGCCTGTCTCCTCCTCGACCTCGGGCTGGCCACGGAACAGCACGCCCTGCGGGCACACGATGCCTGCGCGGCCGTCGTCAGTGAGCGAGGCGAGGATGTGCAGGATGAAGGCGTAGTCGCCGTAGCCGGCGGGCGGCGCCGGGAAGGCCGTGCCGCGGCCGAAGCGGCCGAAGGCGTCCTTGAAGCCCTCCTTACCGAAGATCTCCTTCTTGAGCTTGTCCTTTTTCCTCTTGTCGTCGGTTTGCTGCTCCGGCTTCGAGCCACCAGAACTCATCGGAGAAGGGGAAATTGGCGAGCACGAGCGAGAAGCGCCTTACCCGCCCGTCCTCGATGAACTGCGGATCGGTGATTGTGCTGGCGCCGGCCTTGATGTCGGCCTCGAGTCCGTGGAGAACGGAGTTGATCTTACCGATGGCAGCGTTGCCCCAGTTCATCTCCTGGGCGAAATAGCGGGCGCTGGTCGCATGGTGCCCGCGCTCGCGGAGGAAGTCGGCCGCGTGCACGAGCATGCCGCCCGAGCCGGCGGTGGGGTCGTAAACATTGTCGCCGGGGCGTGGCTCGAGGATGCGCACGAGCGTGTCCACCACCTCGGGCGGGGTGAAGAACTCACCAGCCTTGGTGCCGGCGTCGTCGGCGAACTGCTTGATGAGGTATTCGTACGCGCGGCCGAGCACGTCCGCTGGAACACTATTGTTCGAGAGATCGTGCTCGTCAAAATGCTGCACGAGCGCATGGACCACCTCGTTCGGAATGAGCGGCTTCCCCGAGCCATCGGGCGCGGGCTGGTTCCAGTCTACGGTGAAAACGCCGCGCAGCTCGTCGTTGGCGTTCGCCACTGCGCGCATGGCCTTAGTGAGGACCTCGCCGAGGTTCGTCGAGGCAGCCTTCACGTCGCCCCAGCGCGAGCCCTCAGGGATCTGGAAGCGGTGCTCGCCACGCTTGCGGAAGACCGCCTTCTCTTTCTCGCTGAACGCGCGGCCTTGCTGGCGCTCCAGTTCGGCGATTGCGTCATCCGCCTCGCATTCCCACTGATCGCAGAGGCGCTTGTAGAACATCAACGACAGGATGTAGTTTTTGTAATCCTGCCCGGCGGTCTTCCCGCGGAGGATGTTAGCTGCGCCCCAAAGGTGGGCTTCCAGCTGCTGGAGAGTAAGCTTGCGGGGCATTTAGCTATATGATTGTATTGTGTTTCGCATCCCAAGAAGATACAGTTTTCCGTTTAATAAATCATCTAGCCTTAGAATCATATTGAGAACTGCGTGACCGCTGTGCGCGGATTGATGAGCATTGTATCTGGCGGGCGGTATCGAGGAAGAAACTCATCCTCCAGATACTGACGAGAGGGTCTATTTTCAAGTGCCTAGATAGTGTTTACACGTGATGTCTTTGTATGTACAGCACGATCACCTCCCTATGCCACCAGTAGGCAAATAAACGTTAAATCTGCGTTTTGTGAGTCCTCCTATCTCTGAGTGTTAATCGTTCCTCAAGGCCCTTAACGCTCTCTCAAAGCGTGGACGAACTTGGGCCGACTCCCGCAACCGCTGGCGAATGGCGGTGTCTTCTCGCCGATGGGCTCGGTAGAGCCATGTCGATCGATGTCATCGCACGAGCCTGCACGCAGCTCGCTCACTGACCGGGAAGATGCCAATTAAGTACCGCACCAGTTCCCTTTTGCGTGCAGGCCTTACAGATTTTTTGTGAGTACTTCCTGCAGCATGACCGTATCAAGCGTCAGATCGGTCACCAGTCGTTTCAATTTCCGATTCTCCTCCTCCAATTGGCGCAACCGCCGGATCTCGGCAATCGCCATCTGGCCATACCTCTTTCGCCAGAGATAGTAGGTTTGTTAGCTGATGTCCAAGACATGAATAACCTCGACCAATGCGCGTAAGCGTCCAGCTGCTGTAAGTCGTGACAACCTGTTCATCTCAGTACTGACTCCTTTTCATCACTCGCATGCCTCGGTTAGAGGGTGCAGGTTGACGTCCTCCCGAAAAACGAGACCAGCCAAAACTGGAAAAGTCTGCTAGCTTGCAGCCCTCCAATGGAAGGAGGAGGGCATGAAGAAGAGCAAGTTTTCGGAGGCACAGATTGCCACGGCGCTGCGGCAGGTCGATGCGGGCGCCCCCATCCCCGAGATCACGCGGGCCCTTGGGATCAGCGAGGCGACCTACTACGTCTGGCGGAAGAAGTACGGCCAGATGGCGATCGCGGAGATTCGCCGGCTCCGGCAGCTCGAGGAGGAAAATCGGAAGCTCAAGCAGCTCGTTGCCGATCTGACCTTGGATAAGGTGATCTTGCAGGAGGTGCTCGCAACAAAGGCCTAAAGCCCATGCGCAAACGCATCCTGGTGCACGCCATCACGGGGCAGTTCTCAATCGGCGTGCGGCGGGCGTGTGGGCTCCTCCGGTTACATCGAGCCTCCTGGTATTACCGGCACCATGGGCGAGATGACACGGCCATGCGCATGCGGATACGGGAGCTCGCCCAAGCTCGCCCACGTTTTGGCTATTACCGTTTGCATGTCATGCTTCGTCGCGAAGGGTGGGTCGTGAATCGGAAGCGCGTGTACCGAATCTATCGGGAAGAAGGGTTGAGCGTTCGGCTCACGCGTCGCCGCAAACGGGTGAGTCATCTACGCGTGGTGCCGTCTCAACCAAGGCAGCTGAATGAGCGGTGGAGTATGGACTTTGTGGCAGCCACATTGCTGGATGGGCGGCGGTTTCGCGCCCTCACGGTCGTGGATAATTATAGTCGACACAGTCAAATAATCGAGCCGGATTTCACGCTAACCGGCACGAAGGTGGTTGCGGCGCTGGAACGGGTAGCCAAGCGGAGCGGGTATCCGCAGATAATCACCGTCGACAACGGGAGTGAATTCGCCTCGAAAGCGCTCGACGCCTGGGCCTACGCACATGGGGTGAAGCTGGATTTCATCCGGCCCGGAAAACCCGTCGAGAATGCGGTGATTGAGAGTTTTAATGGACGGTTTCGGGACGAATGTTTGAACGCGCAAGTGTTCGTGTCGTTACATGATGCGCGACAGAAGATTGAAGCGTGGCGAATCGATTACAATGAGCACCGGCCGCATGGCTCTCTGGGGGACCTCACGCCCCGGGAGTTTGCAGAGCAAGCGGTCCAAACTGGGTTGCAAGAAGCACCAAATTTCCAGCACAGCGTGGTCTAGTTTTTAGGGAGGGGTCACACCGGCCCGTTCCTCAAGCTCCCACTGGCCTACTTTTCGGGTTTTGGGTCACACTGACCTGCCCCCTTTAAACCAGGCCAGCAATATGGGCACATCCTCGCCGATTGACTCGCTCCGCGAATGTAGGCCGAAGAAGATCTGAGGAATTGACCCGCGTGATCGGTTGACGCCGCAGATGCGGCAATAGGAATCAGCCTTTGCTGGTTACAAACTTTACGCGTGGAATAGGCGGCCCTGTGCCGGTGGCGATCTGAAGCTATCAGGTTTCGGGGAAGAAGATCAGCAGCAGTTGCGGGGCTTGCTTCTTCCGCGAATCAACGAAATGGATGTTTAGCACCAGAGGCTTCACCGGAGACTTCTCTTCCCCTTTGGCGGCCCCTCTTTTGGCGAGCCGTTGCAGCTCGTCCAACCGTCCAGTGGCTTCCATACGGGTCGTATGATCGACCACATTGGTTTGGATTGCTTTTCACGTTGGGGAAGCTTGATGATGAGGTTAGCTTTGAGTCCAAGTAAAATGTTCACTGAGAAAGTACAAGCTGCACGATATGCGTCATGAGGAGCACAGGGTTGTTACGAATATGTTAGGCTTAGGACAGCCTGCACTTTCCTACAAAATCTGCGATTTGGGGAATGACTGGTGGAGTCAGGAGGAGCCGAGCGCGAGAGATTCTGGGATGCGGCAGGGACAGATCGTTATCCTCGCGCACAATGTCCAGACGAACTGAGTTCTCAGTCTTCCAGACCGCTTATGTCCGAGCCGAGAACCATCCGGAGTGACAGGGTAGCTTTATAAAGGGGGCATGGTCCGTTGGATGCCCCAGTTTGGTCTGGCTGGCCATCGAAACCTGAGAAATAAATATGTGGAGTATCCTGTTTGCACGACTTCCCCGTGCGATCGTAGCGCAGTGAGAAGGTATGGCTTACCTGACAGCCGCCGAAACCTCTGCGAAGATGCCGCCCCCCAACTGAAGCCTCGCTTCACCATCTGATCCACCGCTGCGCAACGGATCCTCCGCACAGACTCAAGCTCTTCAAAGGGAAGTATGGGATGCCTCCGAAGCAACCGCGTCGCCACAGCGTGACACGACCTTCTCTGACCAGGAAGCACTACCTCTCCAGGCGAGTGAGACAAGCGCATACCCACTCGCCTGCGAGAAGTCGAGCCGTTAGGTTTTCGGTTGACTTTTCGTCACCGTCATATCGGTCACATCCACATCCACCACCCCACGAATTTTCTCCAGATCATTGACCAAATTCACGAGGCCGGCATGATGCTCGACTTTTCCCTTGAGTTTGATCACACCCTTGTCAATGCTGTATTCCACTTGATCGAGATCGACGAAGGGTGCCCATTTCAAGTAAGCCACGACATCCTTTTCAAGATCTCTATCGGGTCGAGGCTCCCCTACAACTTTCAGGAGATTTGCAATCGACACTACGCCCGGCACCGATTGCGTCGTCTTGTATGCCAGGCGGCTGTGCAGTAGCTTCTCCACAGGTCCCTTGAGCACGACATCCCCTTCACGAACTAGGACGGTGATTTTATTGGTTTTACTTTCTCTTAGGGCTGGCACGGATCGTAACGCGGCCTCAATCGCTTTACGGATCATGTCATCCTTGACCACCGGTGGCACGACCGTAATGGCATTGTGCAGCTGACGGACTCCTACAATAGTTCCGCTCACCAACGCTTCAGCCAAACCTTTACTATCCAAATCTGACACGGTCCCGGTCAAGGTCACCACTCCTTGATCGACATCGACTTGAATATTCTTCGAATCAATACGACCATCTGAGGCCAACCGTTCTCTGATCGCAGATTCAATCTGGGGGTCCGTCACCTTCGTGACATCGCCCACAAAACCGACTAGCCCGGCAGATACGACCACCAAGATTAATGCAAGTACCCCCTTCATTCTTCGATTCATGGCATCCTCCTCTGAGTTCAGAGCCTCACGGGGGGAAGCTCCTTTTAGGAGAGCTTCCCCCGATGACGGCGTATGATAGAAGTCAACTGAATAGCGAACGCTTGAGATCCGACAAGTACTCTTTCAGTGGCGCGAAGATTCCCTTCGCAGATTTCCCCGTCTTCGTTTTGTCTTCAATTTGTTCAATCTCCACGTAAAACTTCTTATAATCTTTCTTGGTCCCATACCCCAACACTTCCGAAAGCTGGAGTTGTTCCCGTGCTTCCTCAAGTAATTTCGTGAGGGATTTGTTGTCTTCATCAGAGCGTGCATCTTTCTGGGCCAACTCTTCCGCCTTGGCCAACTTTTCCTCTGACCGGATGAGCGGTAAGGACATGATATGGTCAGACACAACCAGTGTATTGAGGGCGGCCTGAAGCGCCTCTTTCGCTTCCTCATTTTTCCCCTTATCAATCAGCGGCGTCACGGCTGCAATCGCCGCGGGATACGTTTGTAACGGGAGACTGGTCACACTGATCACAATCTCGCTCCCTAATTCTCGAATCAACAGTCGAGCCTTCTGAAGCTCTCCATTCTCAAGATAGTCTTCCGCTTGCTTGCGAACGGCCTTGATCTGATCCATTGTGGCGTACACATCACGACTCACCACCGCAACATCGATCGGCGCGAGCGCCATCTGCGAATCTCGTGCGAGCAGAATATTCAACTTGCCGGTGGCTCGTTCCAAGGCTTTCAGCGCTTCGTCTGGCTTTTTGTCGTCCAAGGCTTTCAGTGCTTTTTTCGTTTCTTGAATCGCTGACACCGCTTCCTCAAGTATCTTTTTCCGCTGCTGACTCGTCTCTTGTTCAGCCTGCCCCTTGGCGGCACCGGTTATTGGTTTATTCGGGACAGATTTGCTTTGAGGATTGTCGAGAGATTTCTCAGAGGCACTCGAACACACACTCGCGAAGGCCGATGTCATGAGTCCGACGGTCAATGCTACTATTGCAGCATAACGCTTCATGATTAGTTCCTCCTTTCTAAGCCATTTGTCATTGTCATAGGCCTAGATTCTACGTTACATACATCTAATGAATAACGTTTACCCCATGCACGTCACGCGCATTCGAGGTAGATCTGTGTCACACGTTTTCATAAATCTCCCAACAAGAAAATCAAGACCCAGGTGGAGCTCAACCTGGCGAGGGATTACTTGCAAGGTGCTTCTAAGTGTAGGACCGTTCTGGGTATCCAGGATTCAATATTGAGTGGGAGCGAATGGGTAATTGCTAACGAACAACGAAACGGCCCATCTCTCGAGACGGGCCGTCGTCATGTGGTGGCAAGGACCCCGTTAGGCCGCTTTTACATCGATGACCTTGGCTTGAGTTTGGGCAGATTTGGGCAATCGGACGTACAGCATCCCATCCCTAAATTCTGCTTTCACGCGCGCCATCTCGACCGAATCCGGAAGCGTAAAGCTCCGGAGAAATCGTCCGTACGGCCGTTCGAGGCGATGGATCCTATATCCTGCATCAATAGGTTCTTCCTTTCGCTCGCCTTGAAGGAGAAGCATTCCATTGTCGATGGTCACCCGCACATCCCGTTTGTTCACTTCCGCGAGCTCCACTTTGAGGTAGTATTCGGCATCTGTTTCAAGGACGTCCACGGGCGGGTACCAATCCGGGGCCGTCATCATTTCCCTACCAGCCATCTGCCCAGTGTCCTTCTCCTGACCTTTAGAATGGGACAAGAAACGGTTCAGTCGTTCAGAAATGCCTTCGAGTTCACGGAGCGGATTCCAATGTGCCAGCTTCATACCTGCACCTCCTTTTCAACTGCGCTCTCGGGTCTTCCTGACTGATTGCCTCGCTGAGCGCGATGAGGAATGAATAAGCTTGGTTTGCATTGAGTCAACACCTCCTCAGGCACTGGGCTTCCCGGTGCCAGAAGTATGTGTATACGCGATAGCGATATCGTAGAGCTGCCACACAGCACAAGAATGGATTGACCGTGAGAATGCCCCGGCCGCTTACGAAGAGCGAGCCAGAAAGGGGAGGTGCACCATCAAGCCATCCCTTCGACGCTCTGCAGATCGTTCCCGGGACGAGTAGAGGATTTATGGATCCTCCTCTATGATCCCCTTCGTACATAGAGTCAGAAGTCTGTCCAACGCCCGTTGCCTGGCGCAGTGTTCCACTACACTAGCCAAATCGAAGAATGCCTTATCCTCCTCAATATTCATGAGCACTCGCAGACTGGCCTGCACGGCTTGGAAGGTTCGATCCAACGTGTCCTTATTACGGGTGCGGTGCGCTTCCATCTTGTCATCATGGGGAAATGCGTCCACGTGTTGTTGGAAGACTGCTGCCGCTCTTTCTCGAGACGCAAGCAATCGCAGCAACTGGTTGTGCCAGAGCGCCCATCGGACGGTTTGAGCGGCTTCGTGAGGAACGATGGGTCTGGCAATGAGATCAAATACATCCCCGTCAAGCGCCGCCTGCGCCACCATGAGATTTCTCTGAGAGACTGTCACCAGAAGCGGGGCGAGTAATTGATTGTGTTTTTTTCGGAGGGAACGATAGGCCGAAAGAAACAGAGGGTGGACCGCGATGGTATTGTATGAACAGCTCTTGATCTTCTGAGACAGTTCCTCGGCTGAGGCACACGTGTCAATGGCGAGGTGGCCCATATGCTCTAGTAATGTACACGAGAGCGCGCGAATCGTCCCAGGGTCCGAGTCTGCTATCAGAATCGATTGTACAGGCATACCACTCATCCGCATTGCCTGCTCGCCTTTCTTTCCAGGGCCAGCCCGGCGGTGCCCTGCGCACCGCCGGGCTATTCGGCTGAGAATGCGGACGTGCTCTCATCCTGGCTGTCTACCCTCGGCCACGTCCGTCATCTTGCTTGCCACGTCGCTCACTTCCATGCGACACGTGCCTCCTCTCAGCCGTCAGAGTGTTAAGAGTGCCACCATGAACGGGGCCACAATCAGCCAGGTGGCAACAAGCGCCCGCATGAAGTACAAGAATTTCATGGTCAGCCACCTCCTTTCGAGATCTGCCCTGGGCCTTTCAGTTGCATCTTATCTTGCGTCTCTGTTCCCGAGACTACATTGTTGTCCCCTTCCCTGAAAGATCAACCCTCGCCGTCTGTTTGTTGTGCATTCCTGCACCAGGTAGTGGAATGGGGACTTGCAGCAATTCTTGTCGGCGGTCCTGCTCCTGATCCTTCTCAAATAGCTGCTGAAGTTGTCGATCGGTCATCGTCAAAACTAAATCGTAGAGCGCACGTCCTTGGTTGACTTTGAGAGTTTGCGTCAGAACTGAGGTGGTGGCCGTATCTGTCCAGATTGTTTTCTTCACAGAAGCGATATGGGGTCCGATATCATAGTCGGTCTGGTCTGCCACGGTGGGCTCCCCATAGGTCTCCTGTAGTCGTGCGCGTAACCGCTCAAACCCCCCGGGCACCTCGCCTGGGGTGTAATGAATCGCCAATTCTCGGAGCTGATCATTATAGAAACGATATTCCACACGTTGGACGTAGCGATCCCTTGAAGGCGTGACCACCGTACGGTGAGTGCGCTCCCGTTGACCTAGGGAGACTCGGTTGGCGTCCGGAACAATGTGTCTCAGCTCAGAGAGGGTCATTCCCAACTGAGCGCCTTGAAACGAACGGGGAAGTCCCGTGTTCAGTGGACCTTCTTGGGCGGCAACGCTGAGCGTGCCCAAGTTGCCGAACCCTAGGCCAATCATCACCATCATGCCGAGTGCCCAGGATTTCACTTGCATCGCCCTATCCTCCTTTCTTGTGCCTGCATCAACCCCACTTCAGGACGCTGCATGACTACCCGAACTTGAGTCCCCGCCGGCGCCTGTTTTCAGGACGCCGGCGAGTCCGAAACCTTCTTACTGACACTCGATCATAATTGAGCGGGGTTTCGCCTCGTCCCGCTTCGGGAAAGTAATCGTTAACAGCCCGTGCTTATACGAAGCCGTCGATTTCTCCCGATCGGCATAATCAGGCAGTGTGAAGGTACAGACAAATGCACCGGCTCCAATGCCGTGCATGTACCATTGCCGCCCCTCAGATTGCTCGTGCGTCCGTTCCCCTTTGACTCGCAGGACATGGTGTTCAACTTGTACGTCGATCTGTTTCGCATCCACGCCGGGCAGCGCCATCTGGACGGTGAATCCCTGTTCGTCCTCGAAGGCATTGCAGTCCGGAGTCCAGGATCGCGACCACTGATTCACCGAATGGACCGCTTCCTGGAGTAGACGATCAATCTGTGACTCTTCAGTCCCCTGAGGGAACAAGACTGTCAGTGGGTTGTGACCAGACATAGCGATACCTCCTATGATGTATAACAATTATGAGAAGTTAGAAATTAGCGTGGAAGGAGGGGTGTGAAGGGCCGGAACCTACCATGCAGAACCACTGGCCAGATAGTGGGCCCTTCACCGAGTCCATCCAGTCCAGCCATGTCAACTGCGCTTGTAGGTAATCTCAAAATATTCTGAGTCAAGACCCCCTGTCAAAAGACAAGTGCCAACTTCCAGCATAATTTTCCCAGCTCGTCTGTTCGACTAATGTTTCATAATTGACCCACTTTCGGGCTGCTTGTGTAAATGCGGGAGGTTAAAACTGGGGGGATGGTCAAAGTTGGTCGGCTCCCTGATTTTTGAACCATATTAACGGAGAGTTTCCGGCATAATTCCCCCCTGAGCGGGGAAGGAGGATGTCGTGAAACGGAAGCGCTTCAGTGTCGAACAAATCGTGGCCGTGCTCAAGCAGGCTGAGATGGGGGCTCCGGTCGCCGAACTCATTCGCCATCTCGGGATTGCCGAGCAGACGTTCTATCGGTGGAAGCGACGGTATGCGGGCCTGGAATCCGAACAGGTCCGGGAGTTCAAGCAGCTGCAAGAGGAAAACGCGAAGCTGAAGCGGTTGGTCGCGGACCTGTCGCTGGATAAGGTGATGCTGCAGGACGTGCTCGCAAAAAAATGGTAAGGCCCTCGCAGCGGCGCACCGTCGTACAGTATCTCGGGACGGCGTATCCGATCAGCGAACGCCGCGCCTGCCGCACGGTTCGTTGCGCGAGGGCCACGTATCGGTATCAACATCATTGCGATCCCTGCCTCGCGCTCCGACAGCGGATGACCGAACTGGCCAGAACCCGTGTGCGCTACGGCTATTGGAAGATTCGTGTGCTCTTGAATCGCGAGGGCTGGGCCGTCGGCAAGAAGCTGGTCTACCGCCTCTATCGGGAAGAAGGCCTGACGCTACGACACCGACCTCCCCTGCGGCGCAAAGCGGTGGTCGTCCGCACCCATCGGCCTCCGGTCACGAAGCCCAATGACGCCTGGACACTGGACGTTGTGGCCGATCAACTGGTGAATGGACAACGGATTCGGGCTCTGACCGTGGTCGATGTATACACTCGAGAGAGCTTAGCCATTGAGGTGGGCCAGCGGCTCCGCAGTGAGCATGTCGTGCAGGTGCTAAATCGACTCACCACGCAACGCAGTGCACCAAGGCGACTCTTCTGCGATCATGGCAGTGAATTTTGCAGTCAGTTGGTCGATCTCTGGGCTTATCAGCACCATGTACACATAGACTTCTCACGACCTGGCAAACCGACAGAAAATGCCCATGTGGAATCGTTCAATGCGACGTTCCGACGGGAATGCCTCAACGCACACTGGTTCGAGTCACTCCATGAAGCCCAAGCGCGGATTGAAGCCTGGCGGCGGGAATACAATGAGAGTCGCCCTCACCGGGCACTCCAGGATCAGACCCCAGCCGAATTTGCCAAGCGGGCCGCGGAGAATTCGCTCCGCGACCCCGTCATGACCGCTGGATACTCTCCTTAACTTTGGTCCAGAAATCGAGGGCCGACCAAAGTCTGTGTGAGGGAATTTGAAGGGTGGCCTAACAGTTGGAGGCAGGTCATCAACGTTATGAGCTGCTCATTCTCTCTATCGTACCGTCCTAAACATCAAAAAGCCAAAGCGGGGAGCGGCAGTGTATGGGGTATTGTAGGATTTGCTCGCTCAACCTACTGAATCATATTTGCCACATGGATTGGCATTATCCGAATTACATGGATGTCTCAGGGGGAGGCGGTCTGGAGAGCGTAAACAATGGCTCGATACAATTCCTCCACCGGCGCTTCTTTCGTAAGTAATGTGGCGGCACCGGCTTGAATCATGGCTTCTCGATTAGCTCTGTCGACAATCACAGACAGTCCTACGATAATGATATGAGGAAAGCATTGCTTGATCGCGGCGGTCGCTTCAATGCCGTTCTTTTTGGGCATATTAATGTCCATGAGGACGACATCGGGCCGAATCGATTGCACCAGCGTGATTGCGTCTTCGCCGTTTGCTGCCTCACCGCATACCTGGATTTCTTCATACGCCTGTAGCATCGCGCGGAGCCCTTGCCGAATCATGGCATGGTCATCGACGATGGCGAGGCGAATCACGGATCGATCGCGGGGAGCGGCATCCATTTGCGAGCCATGAGAGGCGACTTGCGGATCAGAGATTGTCGCCCCCTCTACACTTACGGCCAACGGTAACATGAGGGTCGCAGTGGTTCCTTGGCCGGGGGCCGAGTGAATCTCAAACAATCCGCCCAGGGCTCGCATGCGCTCCTGAATGCTAAACAACCCAAACTTCGAAACACTCTCACCGGGAGGGGCTCCCGCTTCTGCAGAGGAGTCAAATCCCATGCCTTCATCAGTCACTGTGACGAAGAGGTGACCGGCTCGCTGTTCAATTGTGACACTAGCCGTTCCCGTGCCGGAATACTTAGCCGAATTGATGAGCAGTTCCCGCACCGATTGAAAGACCAACACACATTGATCTTCAGGCATGCTGAGTTCATGGTCGTCCCGTAGAACGACCGTCACCGTCTGCTCATATTTTGTCTTCATATACTCGGCGAGCCATTTCAGGCTGGCCGACAGGCCATGATCACGCAGCACCCTAGGGCTGAGCTCTGCCACTAAGGTGCGGCTATAAGTCAGTGCGCTGGACAACACGTCATCGACCTTTTTCAGGACCGCTTCAAACGCGGGCACGCCGCTCGCCGCTTGCTTGCCTTGTCCAATTGTCAGCTTGCCAAACACGAGCAATTGCTGGAGATAGTCGTGCAGCTCGGTGGCCAGGCGTTTCCGTTCACGCTGTTCGGCCAGATTCAGTTCGCTGGTCAGGGCACGCAGCCGTTCCTGAGACTGCACCAGATCCCGCGTGCGGTCCTCGACTTGTGTTTCCAGTTCCTGAGCCGACCGCTCCAAGCGCAACTGCGCTTCCTTTCGATCCGTGATGTCGAGATTAACACCGACCATCCGCCTCGCTCGGCCGCGTGAATCACACAGTGTCTTTGCTTTGGCATAGATCCAACGTATGGCTCCGTCTGGCCGGAGGATTCGATACTCAAATTCGGACGCCGTCGCCGGATCGTTCAACGAACGTTGAGTTCCCGCATGAGCCAATGATTGATCGTCCGGATGAATCCGTTGCCGCCACGCGTCGCCTGTGCCGTCAAAGCCCCCGACAGGAAGACCCCAGATGCGTTCGAGTTCAGGGGACCACAGCCCTTTGTGTGCGACAAGATCCCAATCGAACACCCCGATGTTGGCCGCCGATTGGGCTAACTGGAGCCGTGCTTCGCTCGCTTGAATGGCGGCCTCCAGTTTCAACCGAGGGGTGATATCCAGCGCAATCCCGCTCAGGGCATAGGGGCTCCCCTGCTTGTCCCGCAATAAGAACTTTTGGACCAGAGAGGTGTGAACGCCGTCCATCTGAGGGACAAATTCCTCCACAGTCAAAAACTGGTCCGATTCCCATACGTGTCGATCATGAGCCATGAACTGGGCGGCGAGTTCAGATGGCAATAGGTCATGGTCGGTCTGGCCGAGCGCCGTTTCATGATTCAGACCCAGGACCAGCCCGCATTCTTCGTTCATGAAGAGATACCGGCCCGCCGGGTCCTTGATGAAGATGGCCACCGGAGCGCGGTGTAAAATTGACTTCAATCGTTCTTCACTCCTACGCAGGGACTCCTCCGCGTGCTTGCGTTCCGTGATGTCTTGGACGAGCCCCCCCATGTGCTCGGACTCTTCAACTTCAATTAAATGGCCCCAGCTGGCGAGCCAACGAAGTGATCCGTCTGAGTGGTTGACACGAAATTCGGTATCGAAGACGCCGTGTCCTTCACTGGCGGCGGTCAATTGATTGATGACGCGCTCTCGATCGTCAACGTGGATGAGATCCGTCCACGTCATCGTAGTCTCACTGTCCTCTGGAATACCGAGCAGTGCCAGTAGGCGATCATCAAATCGAGTGATCCCAGTCTGTAGATTCATTTCCCATGCCGCAAGCCCGGCCCCTTGCATGGCTAATCGGAGTCGCGCCTCATTCTCGCGCAGGGTCCGTTGCGTGCGCTTCATCCGGTCCGTGAGCATCGTAATGGAAAGAGCTTCCACCACAAAGACACCGAGGCTGACCCCGTAGTGTCCAGCTGCGAGATGAAATTCATACACCGGCTCGATGAGGAACAGGTCGGCAGCGAGGGTTGAGAGGACGGACGCGACGAGACCCGGGCCGAGGCCCCCGCGCCAGGCTGCGAGCATGACAGCCAAGAAGAATGTGAGAAATGGAAAGCCTATGGGAATGATGGGCCGGAGTGCGATGCGGAGTAGCGTAGCAAGGACTACGACCAGGACAGCGATGCCATATCGAACGATCCAACTATCACCGAATCGGTTCGAGAGGGACTTGCTTGGCTGCATGTGAGCCTATGATTCTGTGAAGCGAAGCACCCAGACACGTACGTTAGAATAAGACTATCGCACAAATGGATCTAGCCAGCGTGTCCGATAGTCTGTGAATTCAGCTCCTAAGTGACCCACGAGCACGAGCCGGATGCCGCTTGTCGAATCTGTGCGACTCCGGTGTGTGATGCTCTCGGTGCTCGTAAAAGCACCGGCAGGGGCAGAAACCGTCAGGAGCGAGCCTCATGTGGCAATCGCATCGATAATGGCATTCAGCGTGGCACTCGGGCGCATGGCTTTCGCAGCCTTTGCATCGTCCGGATGATAGTACCCACCGATATCCTGCGGCTTACCCTGGGCCGCGAGCAGTTCACCGTTGATCTTCTCTTCATTGTCCGTCAGATCTTTGGCGATCTTCGTAAAGCGCTCGGCAATCTTCTTGTCTTGCGTCTGCGCCGCAAGCGCCTGCGCCCAATAGAGCGCGAGGTAGAAATGGCTGCCGCGGTTATCGATCTCGCCGACTTTACGAGCTGGTGACTTGTTGCTCTCCAAGAACTTCGCGTTGGCTTGATCCAACGTATCCGCGAGAACCTTGGCAACCGCATTATTTCCGACCTTCGCCAGATGCTCCAGCGAGGCAGCCAACGCAAGGAATTCGCCGAGCGAGTCCCAGCGTAAGTAGCCTTCTTCCTGAAACTGCTGGACATGCTTCGGGGCCGACCCTCCGGCACCGGTCTCAAACAGACCGCCACCATTCAGAAGCGGAACGATGGAAAGCATTTTGGCACTGGTGCCGATTTCAAGAATCGGGAAGAGGTCGGTGAGATAGTCACGGAGCACGTTGCCGGTACAGGAAATCGTGTCTTTGCCTTCCTTCATTCGTTCGATCGAGAAACGGCAGGCATCAGCCGGTGCCATGATCTTGATCTCAAGGCCGGTTGTGTCGTGCTTCGCGAGATAAGCATTGACCTTCTTGATCAGCTCAGCGTCATGCGCGCGATCCTTGTTCAACCAAAAGACCGCCGGCGCACCGGTCGCTCTGGCACGGGTAACCGCTAACTTCACCCAATCCTGAATCGGCGCATCCTTCACCTGGCAAGCGCGCCAAATATCGCCCTCTTCCACCTTGTGTTCGTGCAATGTTTTGCCCGATGCATCGACGATGCGGATCGTGCCATTGCCAGACGCTTTGAAGGTCTTGTCATGCGAGCCGTACTCCTCTGCTGCCTGCGCCATTAATCCGACGTTTGGAATCGTCCCCATCGTCTTCGGATCAAAGGCCCCGTTCTTCTTACAGAACTCGACGACTTCATGATAGATCGGCGCGTAGCTGGCGTCTGGAATCACGCACTTCACGTCCTGAAGCTGGCCTTGGGGATTCCACATCTTGCCCGAATCGCGGATGACCGGCGGCATCGAGGCATCGATGATAATATCGCTCGGCACATGGAGGTTGGTGATGCCCTTGTCGCTGTTCACCATCGCCATTGGCGGTCGCTTCTGATACACCGCCTGAATGTCCGCTTCGATGGCCTTGCGTTGATCATCCGGCAAGGACTTGATCTTGGCGTACACGTCTCCGAGGCCGTTATCCGGATCCACGCCGAGCTTCTTGAACGTGTCGGCATGCTTCTCGAACACGTCCTTATAGTAGACCGTCACGCCATGGCCGAAGATTTTCGGATCCGAGATCTTCATCATGGTGGCCTTCATGTGAAGCGAGAATAGGACACCTTTGTTCTTTGCATCCTCAATCTGCTCCTCAAGGAACTTGCGTAAAGCCTTCACACTCATAAAGGTGGCATCAAGAACTTCCCCGGCTTGCAACGCGACTTTCTCCTTTAAGACCGTCGTCTTGCCATCCGCGCCCACGAATTCGATTCTCGCCGTCGTGGCGGACGGAATCGTGATCGACTTTTCATTCGACCGAAAGTCACCACCCTGCATGTGCGAGACGTGGGTCTTGGAATCGGGGGACCACGCACCCATCTTGTGCGGGTGTTTACGGGCATAGGCCTTCACGGAAAGCGGTGCTCGCCGGTCGGAATTGCCTTCGCGTAACACCGGGTTGACTGCACTGCCCTTGACCTTGTCGTACCGAGACTTAATGTCCTTTTCCTTGTCATCTTTCGGGTTTTCCGGATAGTCGGGAAGCTTGTAGCCCTGCTTCTGCAGCTCCTTGATCGTGGCGACCAATTGGGGAATGGAGGCACTGATGTTCGGGAGCTTAATGATGTTGGCTTCAGGCGTCTTGGCCATCTCGCCTAACTCAGCCAAGGCGTCATGCTGCTTCTGTTCCGCAGTCAGATATTCCGGAAACACGGCAATCACCCGGCCTGCAAGAGAAATATCGCGCAGTTCCACGGTGACGCCCGCTGCCTTCGAAAAGGCATTGATGATCGGGAGAAATGAATACGTCGCCAGCATCGGCGCTTCGTCGGTCTTCGTGTAGATAATCTTGTTGGCTTTTGTGCTCATGGTGTCTCCTCTTCTTGCTTCGGTTCCTTCACTCCCCTTTGCCAAACCTCGGCTTCTAAGTGCTCGTGACTTGGAGCTGCATACTCCCCCTATCCGTCCTCGCGGGATTGATTGTGATGGTATAGGTGTCCGTCGTCGCCAATGCTATAGGACTAAGGGTAAAGCTCGATGCGGAACTTGTCATTCCCGTGAGCAAAATTCCATTTGGACTATAGAGATTGACCGTCACGCTCCCGAGCGTATTGTTAGTGACCTTGATCGTAGCCTGTTGGTTCGCCATGCCCGTAAACGTATAGCGCCCATTCTGGCCTGCGCGGTTGACCGAGATCGGCCTGGGGCCTGCATTGATCTTTAATGAATCCGACACCTCGGTCGAGAGCGTCAAGGTCATTTTTCCGGTGTAACTCCCGACCGGGTCAACAAGGACCGTGTACGTGCCGGTTGCTGGTAAGGGGCTTTTATCGGCGAGTCCCCCGCCAGCCGTCCCCACCGCCGTTGAAGCAAGGATGGTTCCATCCGATGTTAGAAGCGTGACTGCGCTCGATGTAATACTCACCCCCGTTAGCCCGAGATTCACCCATTGCCCCTCTTTGCCGTTGAACGAATAGCGCGCCGTCTGGCCCGCTTTATTCAGGCTGACCGGCACCGAGGCCCCATCGATAGCAATGCTGCCCGTGATGGGAGAGGAAAGGGCGAGCGTCATACGGCCGGTATAGTTACTCACCGGCTCTACCGCGATGGTGTACGTCCCCGTGACCGGCAGAGCCGTCAACGGATCGAGACTGCCACCACTTGGACCAACCGTGGTCGCTTCCCACTTACTGCCATCCGGCCTCAGGATGGATACGGCCGTCATGGGAATGGTTACCCCTGTCAGACCGACATTCACCCATTGCCCCTCTGTCCCATTAAAGGTATAGCGCGCCCGTTGACCCGGCACGGTCAGGTTCGGTGTCACCGCCCCTTGGTCGATCGTGATGGTGCCGGTCAGTTCCGGGGCGTTATACAGCGCCAGTTTGAGCTTGCCGGTGTAGCTCAGATCCGACTCAATCAGGATCGCATAGGTTCCCGAAGCCGGAAGGACCTGTCCGGGGATTACAGTATTCCCCGAGACAAACGAGGTCGGTTTACCCAATAAGCTTCCGTCCGGAGCAACAATAGACACGTACCCGCTCCGGATGGTCACCTCGCTTAATTGCAAACTCACCGTTTTGCCGCTTTCTCCCGAGAAGGTGTAGCGAGCCTTCTGTCCGGTCCGATTGATATTGGCCACAACAGGCGAACCGTGCGGGACGATATTGCCACTCAGCTCGCTTGATACCGAGATCTTGAAACTCCCAGTATATGTACTGAGCGGGTCGATCAATATTGTATAGGTCCCCGTCGTCGGCAATTCCTCAAGATCAACGCTGGCGCCGTTCGTCTCGCTGGAAGAGATCGTGGCCGCTGAGTCGGTTGAAAACTGGTAGGCTGCCATGTCGGTATGCACGGTGGTCAGTGAGGAGCGTGCCCGCTCACCCATCGTCGCATAATAGTTCTTCACAGCGGAGACATGCCTGGGCATCACTCCGCCATCCGGCCGATAGACTGACACATAAAATTGTGTGAGGGCGACACCGCTGAAGCCGATATTGATCCGCTGGCCGGCTGTGCCGTCGAAGACGATGACGCCGTTCTTATTCGGAGTGGCGATTTTAACTGTGGCGGGATCCCCATTGACGGCGACATGACCATTGTATTCGATGTCCGCTGCCACGATGTTTGGCGGTAGGGCGGTATTTCGGCATAACTCCTATCAGTGGCAATACTGGAAATGAGTCCTGCTGAGCCAAGTACAAGTGTGATGGTTGCTACTGGTACTCGGCACTTCACCCACGGCCATAGGCTGTACATGGTCGCCTCCTATTTGAGGTCTCGTTTATCTCCTTGTGCCTTCGTCAACAATTCTTTATGACGGTCGCATGGATGGGATGGTTTTTTAGAGACATAGCCATACCCTTATGAGGGAATATGAAAATAATTATGGAATACGCTTGAACGGAAGGACGGTGTGAAGGGCCGGGATCTCTCCCTGCGATAAATAACCAGATAGCGAGCCCTTCACTACGTCTTATCCGGTTTGTTTCTACCTAAATCTCCTGCAGTACATTATGCCGTTACCTTCACTTCAATGGTTTTTGGTTTCGCCTTCTCTGACTTAGGCAGAGAAAGATTAAGCAACCCATCCTTGAATTCTGCTTTCACCTTTTCGTGTTCGATCACATCGGGCAATGAGAAGGTTCGGACAGAAAGCCGCCATACGAGCGCTCGATCCGATGAAACTTCTTTCCTTTTTCTTCATTCTGCTGCCGTCGTGTACCTTGAATCGTAAGCACTCCATCTTCGAGTGTCACCTTCACGTCTTCTTTTTTGACATCAGGTATTTCAACTTTGATCTGATACTCCGTTGCAGTTTCACTGATATCGACTGATGGTGTCCAATCCGCTACGATCATGGTTTCTTTGCCATTCGCTGAGTGCGAAGCTGGACGTGCAAACACTCGGTTCAGCCTATCTGAAACATCTTCCAGTTCTCGAAAGGGATCCCATCGTACGAGTGCCATCGGTAATCTCCTTCATTTTAACCGTTCCTCTAATTAGTTTAGGTTTCTGCGCTGGCGCTGTGCCGATTCACCTGTACCGCTTAAATAAATCGGTGGAGGGAGAAGTCAAGATCTGGGATAGTATTTGTTTATACACGGAGTATTAACTGAACCATTAGCTAATACCGCACCCGACATGTTGGAGAATCCTCGGATGGTGTCTCAGGCCAATTATACTGGCGAGTGGTGGAGGCGTTCCTGATGTGGAATACTGGGAAATCGCTAATCTCTCCTTCTATCTACTGTAGTAGGAGGGCATCAGAACTGTAGGACTATCAAATCGCGCACTCGCTAATTTTCACATTAGTACCCGGCTCCAAGTAAATGTTTTGAAAATAGTTAGTAATGCACACTATAAGATTAAGAAAGATCCTCGGCGAATCTTACCTGTGGCCATTCTGAACACTTTTCTATTCCCCTTGATTTCGCACAGCTTCCGGCACGTAGTGGCGGAGAACCGAGCCAAGGAGAATTGTTCGACCACGATGCTCGCCGTGTTCCACGGTCGCTCGAACCAAAAATTGACAGCAAAACTCTCTGCCATGATTGCAGAAGATCCGCGGGGGCATCCCGATGTATCGTGGTCCGTTCAGCACCTGGCCCCACATATACGCTGCGTTTGTGAGTCTATGCATAGCTCGAGGGACCGGCTCCCCAGAGACCGGGAACGGTCGCGCCACGGTGAGCCGAGTCACATCGTTATGGATAGCACCATTGGGGGGCAGGTCACCAATTCCCATTATCCTTCTTTCGGCCCTGCGATACCAGGATGTCCTGCGCCAATTAATAATTCTCAAAGTAGAGGAGCTCGGATCGCGTGCCTCTCCCCCTTGACTTCCGAGGGGGAAAATTTATCTGCCACTCGTTGCTGATACTTAACCAGATGGATTTGGTGTAGGGCCTAACACTGGCGGAGTACTGGTGGCGAGATTGACCCGACCCCCTGTTGGCCTACCCATAGTCCACTACTTGTACTCATAAACCCATAACGAGACCTCTCGTAGAGAGGAGGAGGAACTGTTATGACCAGCTATCTGCCAAGTGGAATGTCTACGATCCGATCCGATGCGTTTGATCGTCAGGTTGATCGGTTGTTTAATGAAGCCTTGCGTGCTTTTGCGGGAGCCGATCAGACGGGTGGACCGGCTTCAAATGCTTGGGAAGATGACAACGGGTTCTATATTCAGATGGCGCTACCTGGCTGGGAGCCCAAGGACATCACCTTGGAAGTGAATAACCAGGTCCTCACCGTCAAAGGGGTGGGGACTGTTGAACAGCAGAATACTGCAAGATTCCACCTGCGAGAGATTGCTGACGGGCAGTTCACACGGCTTTTCCGATTGCCGTCCTTT
>JASGJV010000025.1:0-91630 GCA_049840695.1 Nitrospira sp. | reverse complement strand
GATCGAAGAACACAGTCAGCTCACCACGGCCCTCTCCCGTTTCATAACATACAATTCCGCAGACACCGAGGTTTTGCGCCGAGAATGCTACAGCGTTCTTCCACATCGTCTTTTTTCTGAAAATATTGCTGTGGGACAGTCGAACCACCAGCGTGGCATAAATATTCTGAACCGCTCCTTCGAATCTATAAACCGCCGCCTTTCCCTGCAACTGAGGCAAATCTGGATTCTCTCGAGTAAGCTGAGATGGGAAAATGAGTAGTGCTCCATCCGCGCTGCTCTCACGGAGGGCGATTTCATGCCGCAAGAGCTCTTCAATGGTCGCAAATACCAATAATTGTTCCTGGTAGCGGTCCTTAATCCGCTCATCGCTGGCAAGAGGCAGCTCTCCCCTCTTGAGGCGCTCTTCATTGATACCACCCAAGCCATTCGGCTCATCCTTTGCGGCATTGGCCATCGCGGATGCGTAGGCATCCCGTAGCTCTGGCTGCAGGAGAATAAAATTTCCAAAGTTCAGCCGTTGGATCAAGCCGCGTGATTCGATCCGACCGATACAAATATTGAAGTCCCCACGGAGCTGATCGCTAGCCTTAGCTCCGCTCGAGAGTTGATAGGAGCGATAGAGATCATCAAACGTGGAGAGAAGTCTGCCGGACTCTTTTTCCGTCACCAGGAAACTTTTTATGCTCTGAAACAACTCTGTCGAAGTGACTTGTGGAAGCGTCTCCCAGTCGATTGCTTGACGAATCGCTTCCGCTAACTCTGTAATGTGCCACCCTTCCTTTGCGCTCGTTTTGAAATATTGACTGAATCCGCATTCCTGCTTCAGATTGTCGATGCGGTCCGTGCTGACGCCAATCGCTCCAACGTCCATTCGTGCGGCGATGAGAAATTTAGTGATCGGGCGGACCGTGTCGCCCAGTACTCGAGCCGCTTGTCGAAGCGCCCTGTCCCAGTACCGCACGCCTGAAAATGGATCGGTCTGGCTCCTCGAATCAAAGACGATCAGGTCGAGTGCGCCATTCTCGTTCAGATTGAGTTGATGAATCAATCCATAATCCGGTTGACCGGCCGGATCCCACAGCAGCGTCTCTCGGGT
Organism: Nitrospira sp.; assembly: GCA_049840695.1. Classification (GTDB taxonomy): domain Bacteria; phylum Nitrospirota; class Nitrospiria; order Nitrospirales; family Nitrospiraceae; genus Nitrospira_A. The sequence goes on along the minus strand of JASGJV010000025.1, from coordinate 90,531 downwards.
CTCCCTTCGTCCGTGTTCATCGGTAAATTGAGTATTCTCGAAATCCCAAACGCGCCGCCCATGGGTTGATCCCGTCTCTTTCCACTTTTGTTTAGACAGCACCAGTGCCAGACCCGACTTTCCAACGCCGGTACCCCAACCAGTACCACTTTTGCATTTCGATACAAATGCTGGTCCGTTCGAGGAAGACTTCTCCGCCAACAGCTCCGCATCGAGTTTCCACAATCGAATCTGCCGGTGTCCTTATCGCCCGAAGTTGCCAATGAACCGGATTGTGGATTGAAGGCGATACCGGAGGTTGGGACCAACACGTTCTGTGCGGCTTCCTCTCGGAAATTCCTCTACCTCTTTAACAGGTGTCAGCACGCCAAAGCCTAATCGATTGTCAAAGGATTTTGAGGCAAGAAAAAGGCCGTCTGGCGAGAAGGACACACTGCAATCCCCGGGCGTGCCCTTCCATAATGTTCAGACAGAGACGAGTCTGTGTATCCCACACGCGGATCGTCCGATCGCTGAGCCGACGCGATCGTTCTGCTCATCGGCAGACCAGGAAGACTCATGACCGGCTCGTGCCTGACTCGGAGAGGATGGAAGATTGTTGATTCTCCCAAACATTTCATAGCCGAATGGTTAAATCTTCTGAACCGGATGCGAACCGCTGCCCGTCTGGTGACCATTCCAAACTATGAACTGCGCCAGAATGGCCGGTAAGGGGGGTTCCGATTTCTTTCCAATCTGACCGAACATCCCCAAAGTCTAATAGTATTGTCATTGTACCCAGAGGCCAGTAATATTCCTGTGGGGAGACCACGCTAAGCTGGAGATCCATGATCCGTGTCCTTTCTGAAACTCACAATACTTTTTCCTGGTCTTTGGCGAAGTCCAATACTTCGACACATTTGTCATTGGAACCCGACGCGATCAGAGAACCATCGGAAACACAGCCAAGCTACACAACTTGTCCAATACGGAGCATGACCTTCGCATTTCCATATGTGCTGTCTCAGTCTACCGTCCAAAACCAGATGGACCCCCCTTGAGTGGGGCAGGCCAATTTGGATCCATCCGGAGCCCAGGCAATTCGAGTGATTCGTCGCCAGTAGTCGGGCTTCAGCGAACTTTGGAGGGAAAATCCTTGAGTGGCTCTCTTTCGAGGAGGTTTCTTTGCTCGTGACATTAGGCCCTCGCCAAATCTTCAAGACAGCGGAGAACGATTCAGCAGATACCCACGCCTAAAATGACGCTGCGCGTAGGCTGGAGAGGGGAACAGGTTACCTCTGGGGACTACGAGTGTCAACGCACCCGGGTAGCAAACTACAACCCATCCGCAGGACCTGTTTCTGTGCTGTAGCTCCTAAGGGGTGGGTGGGTTGCTGCGATTTTTTTTATTAATGTGGAGGTTGGCAACTAGCCTGAGCCCTAAGCAAGTGATGTTTCATTGTCTGGCCTACAGGCGTCAGGCGCGATGATCATCTGTTGCGTGTCCCGTACTATCTCGTTGACGCCAATCAGCGGCATGGAACCCATCGAGGAAGCGTGATCGGACGGTCAAGAATGAATCCTGCCCGAACGTTGGCTCCGCGCAGGGCCATGTCCTCGATGGCTTCCTTGTCATCAAGCTTGATCTTACTGGGGGATTGTTGATTCACACGCAAATGGCGGGCGCGGCTTAAGAAGCCATCTGCCAGCAAAGATGCTGCGTGTTCCTGCGCTGCAAAGAATAGACTAGCGCTCGTTGGTGCCCATCCTGCCTTACCCTTACCGAGTGACTCAGTAAAGTCGATTTCGCTCCCGATCGTCCCAACACTCAAAACATCAACCCTGTCTAACGGGATATTCATATGTCGTATGGCTTCGGTGATCGCCGGTAACACTGGATTGTTCGCCCAAATCCCCCCGTCGAGGTAACTCGCAGCAGCAACCGGACTATCTATAACGGCTTCATCGAAGTATGTCGGAGCAGCAGAAGATGCCAAGGCTGCGTTGACCGCAGAAATTTCCGAGAATCCTGTTCGGTCCAGGCTGTGGGGTGTCACTATAGATTCGGCCTCTCCGTGTATCGCCCGCACAGTTGGAATAACAAGACGACAGCAGGAATCCCGTAGCAGTTTGTTTCCGAACACGCCTGCGAGTGTGGCGCGCAATGTCGATGACTCGTGTTTAGATCTCAGCCAATGGCGAAGGCCCCGGTCTTTTGGAAAGATCTGTGGCCCCTTGGTACGGTAAAAATCAAGGATCTGCAATGGGGATAGCCCTAGCCCAAGTCCAATGGCCAGGATGGCCCCGGTCGAGGTGCCAGCCACTAAATCAAAATGTTTGACGATTTCGTTACCTCCACCACTTTTGATCATGTCGTCCCACTTGGCAAGAACGGCAGCAGTAAAGGTTCCACGAAGCCCCCCTCCATCTAAGGCCAGAATTCGAATAAGCGGCCGCCCTGGACAGTTTCACGAATCAGTGGCAAAAGCTGAATTTGAGAAATGATTTTATTGACCAAGTAAGTGATATCGCTATCTACGGAAATTGCGCGATTCTCGTCGAGGGTGAGTCCATTCCGTAGTCGCGAAAAGATCGTGTTGTTATCTTGGAGATATCCAGCAATGGCTCCCCCGAACGCCCCAAGAACAAATCCAGGTTTCCCCCGAGCGAGAGTCTCCTCCAGCTCTTCCGGAACCCCCGCCAAGGCCTTATTCACATCCCAATGTCGTCCGCCAATCGCCACGACCACATCGCAATGCTCTGCCATCCACTCCCGAATAGGAACCAGGCTTTGGTTTATGTCTCCGACGACCGCAGGCACAATTTGAACTGTGCAATATTGACGCTGTGCCTCTATCTCATGGAACTGCTCGCTCGTAGTGGCAAACTTTTGAGGGCGGACTAGAATTAGTGCATCCCTCGAACCCCCGGCAGCAACAAACCGACCGCCAGCAGCCTTCAGGGGCATATCAAAGCTTGGGTGACTACCATGTATGAGCGTCCCACCATCTCTCAGCACTGCCAAGACAAACCTTTCGACGAATGAAGATATCGACTTTACTTGCTCATTGGTAGCATCCTCTGGAATTGAACCCGAAAGGTGTACACGTATTCCCAGCAAAGGTGCTCGCATGTCTTATCCGCCTTTGGTGCAGCCAACTTACCGATTCATTTGCGCGAGACAGGCACTCACTACTTATCAGCAATATCCAAGATGGGACATAAATTGAAGCTTGGCCAAGAGTAAGTGGCGCCGATACGAGAGGTTGATCCCGGAATCGGCCACTACTTGTAGGAAATTGTTATAACCAGTCAAACCGCCCAGCATAACGGCGGCAATCTATAATTCCCATCTACTAGATCATCTTCGCGCAAACCATAATCACTAGCAAGACTTCGTTCTGGCCAGGCATTGATCTGTCGGGCGGCCTCGCGTCCGCCCTGAAGCATAACCCGCCCAAAGGTAAGGTAGTCTGGTACCGGTTTATGTCACGGTTCTGAGTCGAAAAGAGTCACGGTGAGGGGGAAATACAAGGGACCAGAACAAACAACAGCAGGCCACAAACCCCTTGAAAGGTTTGAACCTGCTGTTGCCTGGCGTGGCTTGTTAGACTATAGCGTAGTGCTATCTAATTGTTCTCATAAGCCGCGGGTCACCCGTTCAATCCGGGTCACCGCCACCAAATAATACTTCAATGCATCACCTGGCTACTCTCATATACCCGAGGTCTCTTCCTATTCGATCCGCTTGAGCGGCAGTCAGCTCTTCCTCCTATCTATACGGCTATTCCAGTTCCAGCCCTGGTGCTGCGGCAATGGATTCGTGAACGAAAATCCTATGGACCGGCAGGTTGCTTGCTTGTTCGTGAGCGTGAAATTTGTCTTTAGAGCACGTGGCGGTATTCGTCGGCGATATCGGGCTCCTGTCCCTCCCTATCTGGCCACCCGTCGAGCCGATAATTTACCGAACCGCGAGCTTACTCATGTCGATTTTCACGCTGATCGCTCCTCCTAGTTCACCTTCCCTGCCGCCTTCCTTGGAATAACCGGAGATATCCCGTTCGCCTTTTGGTTCTCCGTGGCAACTCAAACAATTCTTTTCATAAAAAAGCGGCAGCAGGACCCGCACGCTGTTTCCACCATCTGTCTTGCTGATTACAGTTTCCTTATTTCGTTGGAACGAGGCCTCGCTCAGTTCCTTCATGTGTTCGGCTTCAAAGGAATCGGGTTTATTGTTGGCGTTGCGAACCAGGTGCTCGGGCGCCGTCTGCTTCAAATAAACCCCCGACCATTTCTGAAATCGCGTCGCCGTTTCCGTGCCAAAGGTGGCGGGAATGAGCCCCTTGTACTTCAACCCTCTCATGTTCAGCACAGGCTGATAACTCTCTACGGTTTTCTTACTTTCCATCATGAGGCGTTCCAGTAATCGTTTCGCCAAGGTCGGCACATTGGCGTTAGGCAAATCGTCCACATTATGGCCGGTGCGCTCCTTAAAAATCGCTGTCGTCTGAGCGGCAAACAATTCCGGAGTAAAGGCTGTTTGCGCGCTCGAAGGATCATTAATCAGTGCCTGATTGCGCCCGATCGCCACCCGCCCGGAATCCAATAAGATGGCTAACAACCGAGCACTCTCTGACAGATCGGAGTCGGTGTTGTCCGCCGCCACGCTGACATTCTGTGTCAGACACCATAATGCTACGAAACACAATAGGTATACGCGCATAGTACCCCTTTCGTGCCGTATAAGGCCCTGTTGGTTTGGTGACCGAAGGCTATGATGACCACATCTATACTGAACACCGTGTCGAAAGAGCTGTAGGCATCCCTAGCCTCCCCGTTATCACGACGGGAAGATTGCAATCATCAACATCATATTGATATCGGTCAGCCTGAACAATAGGATCGTTTCAAGGAATTCTTTCCTGATGTGGCAACCTCCAACGGGTTGGCGAGCCGGCACACAGGCTCAGGTAACCGAGAGAAATTCTTTGTCTTGTGACGCGGGCAAGCCTTTGTTATCGGAAAGAGTCCGTACAACCTACGGGCATCCATTCAGGGACACAGGAAGCGATGTACCAGTCGTCGAGGATCAGAGAGCAGGAGAGGTGTGATCGGCCGCAAGGCCTTATTTCGAGGATGGCCATTGCGGCACGACCACGAAGGGAAGACAGACCGACCAGGCGCGATAATCCGTGTATTTTTCCGGCCAGATTAATTTCGCGCCCACTATCCTTATTAACCGCAGCAGCCGGATTCAAACTGCCGGCGCTGGTAGGCAAAGACCAGGCAACGGATGCAGACCTCCCGCACCGTCTTGGTCTGCGAATCAGAAAGGGGTGTTCTGCGCATTACAAGCTGCCCGCAATCAGCACAACTTCCGGCTGTCGTGGCATCCCTGTCAGAAGAGACAGACATCATGGCGTTGGACCCTCCTATTTTCTCGAACAGGTTGCGTGGTAGTCGTTCGGGGCTTCATTCCACTCAGCAGTGTGCGTAACCGGGAATTTCCACTCCATCCTTGAGCCAACCCTTTGGCCAGTTGTAACTCCCGCTGCAATTCGCCGATCCGTCCGCTCAGCCGGATGATCATGCGCTCGAGTTCATCCACCCGTTCGACCATTATGTGCTGCTGCTGGGTCATCATCATGCCCTCCTTAGATTAGCCGTTGTCGCAATGGCGAATTACCCCGACAAGCACCCCTTCGATGGCAAATTCATCCGTGGGTGCCACCAGCAATGGTTTCATCGAGGCATTGGCGGGATGAAGTTCGATGGACCGCTCCCGCTTGAAGTAGGTTTTAATGGTTGCTTGCCCATTGACCAGGGCGACCACCGTCTGGCCGTTATGAGCAGTGGATTGTTTCCTGACCACAACCAGATCGCCTGGGAGAATGCCATCCTCGATCATGGACTCGCCTTTCACCCGGAGCGCGAAAGTCTCTCCCGCCCGCGCCATGCTGGGAGGCACATCTACCCACTCGGATTGGGTCACCGGTTCAATCGGTACCCCAGCGGCCACCATCCCAGCCATGAGCACCTGCGTTCGATTGAGCAGTTGCGTCATGGCAACCTCAACCGCTCCACTGATACGGCGCATCCCGGATTCGTATCGGGCAACAGATACGCGGGTCGTCCGCAAGGCCTGAGCCAACTGCTCCTGCGTGAGCCTTAACTGCTCTCGGGTACTTCGAAATTGTTTCGGCGTCATCATGTAACCAATGGTTACACACCGAGAACTATCTTGTCAACCCCGTGTGACAATCATTGGCATTAATATACTTGATGCATCATATAGCTAAAATGTGGATAATGGCCCCTCTGTTTCAGGGAGGGGCGCTATGCCGAAATGCTCAGAGTGTGGATTTCTGGTCTTATGGCATATCCATTCGCACCAATTTGCTGAGGTGCCTGAATATTTTCGAGCGAATGGAAACCTCGAGACAGATATTTCTCCGAATAATTACCAGCACCAACCAAAGTGCTTCTTGCAACGTGCTCCGCTTAGTGTTGAAGTTGATGCCATTCGGCCGACTTCCGAGAGTCGGAAGGATGCAGTTCTTTCAGTTATCACGGCTAATAGACCATGCGAGTCGAGCACCCCATGGATACAGGGGTACTCTCCAAGAGAGCATCGAGAAATGTTAGACATGGCCGAGCAAAATCGTCGGCACAACTTCAATCTATATATTGCAATTTTTGCGGTGGCTGTTTCTGTCGCCGGGGTTGCAATTGGGGCGTATTACAACATGGAGAGCGCCAAGATTCAGGCAGAGGCCCAGATACGCGCCGCACAGATGCAGATTGATGCCCAAAAAGAATTGAGCCACCAACCAGCCCCGCCTATTAACGTGACTGTGCAGATCCCCCAACCTGATACCAAAAAGCGCTAAGGGCTATTTTTTCTTCTTAGATTTGGGAAGAGAGGATTTCGGAACAGCAACAACCTTGGAGAGAGCGTCCGTGAAACGCTCGAAAGGTGTTTGATTCGGGCGAATCTTTAGGTTAGGCTGCGACGGCTCTGTATCTTTAGCGGACATGTCTCTCCCCGACAAGCTGTCTCTGCCAGGAGACGGCCTACCGTGAGGTGCATCCTATCACGGAGGGCAGATGATGTCTAAACTAAAGGAACGGCTTCAGGGAATCGGCAACCATGCTTATGTGCCGGAGAATACTCCTCAGCAAAAGTTGCACACTTTTACCATCCGCAATGCAGTTGCATCGGAAAACTACTTCCACGAAGGGCATGAACTTCACATACATTTCTTTGCTGGGGTCATCAGGCCGACCCTCATAGGTTGCGATTTTTGCCTTACCTTTCAAGATATCCCGAGTGAATTTCGATGCTTACTGGCGTGAAATTCTCGCAGAGCGAGGGATGAATGATGCCATCGAAATTGGTCAAAGCCCCACTGAGCAGAAGGCGGTGTTTATCGAAGTTGGAGAGACGGTGGAGCATCCAGAGCGGATCTTCAGCAGGAAGACGAGGGGGTATAGCATTGTAAGGCTGGAAACTCTGAATAATTGCTTGAGCACTTGGAGCCATGCTGCCGATTTTCCTTTTGATTTCTTGGGCCGCCCATTTGTCATTGCGCAAGAAGATAGGAAACTCGGATTTTTGCGCAACATCCTCAGTGATGGCGCCTCCTGCGTGTCTCTCGGTGAGGGCATATGCCAAGTGATCAAGGGTTCCCCGCATATTATGAAGAATGTCTCCCACCAACAGCGGAACATCGATTGGAATAGGATCTATGTTGACATATACAGAAAAATGGTCACCGCGTTCAGGGTCTTTTTCATGCACAATGGTGTCAAAGTTACGGTCCAGCCAGACCGTGATTTCACCATCCAGGTCTTTCAGGTGATGTTGCGCCCGCCGCAATTTAAGTTCGAATTCGAGATTGGAATTCATGATGAGATAGACGCAGCAGCCGATCCCTCTTAACGGGACTTCCGTTTCCCCCTTCCTTGTCGTGGGTAATTTTCAGGCCTAGTGGATCGTACTTTGCCCAATCAGGTCTCTGTATTGGACACGCTTGCCTTCGATCATAGACAGCGCAGCCATGAACCGGCCCTGGTCATTATCTTTGCGCTTGTTGAACCGAAAGGCTTGCTCATCCAGATAACGGAACAAGTGGAACGGCTCAACGCTGATGTAGGTGCCTTTGATTCCCCGCTTCAACAAGCTCCAATAGTTTTCAATGCTGTTGGTGTGAACGGTGCCCTTCACATAGGTTTCAGCGTGATTGATGACCTTGTGTGCGTATTCGCGACCTACCTTGATGTAGCCTGAGGCTTCATCAGTAATGAGGTTCGAGCCAGGAACCACATGTTCCCGCACCGATTTACCCAACAGCTTTTCTGATGCAGTTCGAAGTACAGCGGTACGCACTTCGCCCTTCCGCTCTAACATGCCAATGACAACCGCCTTCCGGAATGAGCCTTCATTCCGCATGAGCTTGTCCCGCTTGTCTTGGTGCATGTTGCGAGCTTTCCCGCCGATGTAAGTCTCGTCTACTTCAACATCGCCCATCAGCTTCCGATCAATCGAGCCATGCTGCAAGGCGAGCCGGATGCGATGCATCATGAACCAGGCAGTTTTCTGAGTGACGCCCAAGCTCCGAGCGATCTCATATGAGGACACGCCATTCTTGGCATTGGTGATCATCCAGAGGGCACAAAACCATTTATCGAGCTTAATGGGGCTATCCTCGAAGATAGTCCCAACTTTGGCGCTGTATTGCTTGCGGCACATCTTACATTGATAGATGGAGCGTGACTTCACATAGCCGTGTTCATGGGATCGGCAATTCGGACAGGTCGGGCCATGCGGCCAACGCATCGCGCTCAGCAAGTCCTGACAGCGCTGCTGATCCGCAAAGTATTGGATGGCTTCTTGAAGAGTAGTTGGCAGTTTGGCTTGATTGCTCATCGCATCCCCTGTTGATGGGCAGATTATAATTGGCTCACGATGATGTGTCAAGTATATTAATGCCCAATCATTTTCTTGACTATTTTGTTCGCCTCTCCCAGAGCTAATTTTGGAGCCGAAGGCAGAAGATTTTCGGCTGAATCGGAGCTCTTCTGTGCATAAGTCAAGAGCCTTTTGGAAGGGGCGAATAAATAATATGCGTATCCACAGCGAGAATGAGAAAAACCTGCTCCACCGTACAAATATGAATGCTAATACATACACATTGCATCACCCCCCCCATATATTGTGGTCATAGAGCACCTCTTCTCTATGCCCAATAAATAGGCAACCTGGTGTGAGGCGTGAATTAGCGGTGCTGTTCGCATTCGACGGGAGGACTATCAACAGAGATATCCACAGATTTTGGGGAGAGGATTTTTTCACAAAATTCTCGTTTTCTTCATTGAAACCTCTGAACCATTGACCTAGAATCGCGCCGCGACTTCGTCTCACTTCCACGCAGGTTTGGCACATTCGGGAGCGGCACCATGGCAGGAGGCTCACTCGGAGGTTTCCTGACTGTTATCCTCCTCAGCTTCGGGTGTAGCGCCAACGTCCGGGACACATCTCTTGGCCAGTAACAGCCTCATGCTGGCCCCCTCGACTGTCCGAACCGTCTTCCTTCAGAATCGCAACTCATCCGACAATCAAGACGTATCGTTACACGACCTAGGGGCACGACTGGGCGCGAAAGGCTACCAGGTCGTCCAGGACCCCCAAGCCGCGGCCTATGTCGTGCTCACAAACATCGTGTATTGCAACCAGACCAAGATAGAATTGCCGGTGGAAGATATGGTCGCCGGCGGGTATGGATCGGGAATCGGCAGTTCCATCATGTCCGGGCTGCATGGATTGACGGGCATGGCCAGTATGGCGGGGCCGCAAGGTGCGCTGGTCGGAGGTGCCGCCAGCCTAGGACTCAACGCGGCAGAGGGGATTGGCAACGCCATGGGCAGTATGTTCGGCGGATCGTCCCGGCCCAATGCCAATGAGAACATCAACTATGCCTGTATCGCCGATCTACAAATCACCGATCTACGCGCCACCGGCGGAAGTCTTCCCGTGTCCAACCGGGCACGCCGCCGCCTTCCGGGGTTTATCAAACCAGGCTGGCGGCCAACGTGCATCAAAAGAAACTTGATGAGCTGGAAGCCACGCCGTTGGTGCAGCAACGCCTCAGTGCAGCAGTGGCAGGGCACTTTTGATCATGCCCGACAGGACAGCGGACATGAACGCCATCCGGTCCATCAGCAGAACCCTCAGCCTGTTCGTTCGGCCTGCTCATGCTTACCGGCTGCAGCAATGTCTTACGCTCTGGGTTGGTTAATGATTCCTCTATCCTTCTTCCCCCCAGCGCCGCACGGACTATTTACGTGCAGATCCGCAATACGTCTGAAAACCAAATGGCGACCCCGACGGATATCCCATCCCGGCTGAAGAACAAAGGCTACCAGGTCGTGGCTGATCCGATGGAGGCCGCCTACTGGCTGCAAACCCAGGTGATCTATTGCCACAAAGCGGGTGACGGCGTGCGACCGGAAGCCGTGGCGAAAGCCGGCTTCGGTGCGGGTATCGGCAGTGGAGGGGCTCCACTCGCGAATGCCGGTGGCTTCGACATGGACGCCATCGGCGGAATGTTTGCAGGAATGCCAGGTGGTGGTCTCAACGCGCAAGCCATGCGCGCCATGGCGATGGGCGGGGCGGCATGCCGGACATGAATGCCATGATGCGCATGGCGATGAACGGCCGCGGCGGCTATCCAGGAATGGCGCAGCCTCAACAAAGTGAGGATGTCATCTATCTCTGTGTGGCTGACGTCCTGGTTACGGAACAGGGGAAGAATGGTCCGCCGCGAGCCCACAAGATGCGGTCAGTCGCCCATGTCCTGCAAAAACGCCTGAACATTGAAGAAGCCACGCCGATTGTGCGCGACAAGTTCAGCGCCAGCATCACCGGCCCCTTCTAGCGCCGACTTCTAATCGCCCTGCCTCGATACCAAATGGACCGCTCCGGCCTTGATCGCAGCGGTAATCACCGCCCCTGCAGCAAGCTTGAATTCCTCGACCGTTCAACCTGGTCACCATGGCGACCAGGGGGAATCCACAATCCAAAGTCACCCTCGCCAACGCGCCCAACATGGTCACCGACTGAACCGTGCCGGTCAGGTGATTACGCGCGCTGCTTCCTGAGGCTCGCCCCTGCTCCAGCAGCACATCCTCCGCCCTGATACAGGCGAACACGTCAGGCCCGATCGATTCCGCCTCGAGCGCCATGAGAGTCGTACCGTTCACGCTGACGCGTAACATGCCACCGGTGGCCTCAACCACGCGACCCTTTACCACCGTTTCGACACCGACCACGCGCGCAACGTCTGCGTTCTGCGGACGGCTGAACACGTCGATCGGCGCCCCGACCTGCAAGACGTCGCCCGCGCTGATCACCGCCATGACATCGCCCAACGTCAAGGCCTCGGCCCAATCGTGCGTGACAATAATCGACGGCAAGGCAAGCTGCTTCAGGAGCGCCCGGAGTTCATCACGCAAATGCAAGCGAGTCGGCGCATCCAAGGCGGACAACGGTTCGTCCAGCAGCAATAACAGCGGCCGAGGCGCCACGGCTCGCGCCAGCGCCACACGCTGCTGCTGCCCCCCGGAAAGTTCTCTGGGTTTGGCCTGCTCCAACCCGCGCAGTTGAAATAGCTCCATCACTTCATCGACCCGCTTCTTGCGCTCCGTGGAAGGCAGATGGCTCAGGCCATAGGCGATATTTCCCGCCACGGTATAGGTCGGAAATAAAGCGTAATCCTGCGACATATAGCCGATATGACGATCCTGAGGCGGCACCCGAATCCCCGACCCGGTATCCAGCCACACCCGTGACACAAACCTGATGGTGCCCTCTTCCGGCCATTCGAGCCCCGCCACGGATCGCAGAATGGTCGTCTTCCCCGATCCCGATGGACCGAACAGAATCAGGACCGTTGATCCCTCAACCGGGTAGCGAATCTGCGCGCGAATCGGCGCACGACCGGGGAACGTCTTCACGAGATGGATGGTTATTTTCGCGGCCATGCTGCCCACACGTTTCGATTGACGGCATACACCACCAACAACACGGCGTAGGACACCACGAGAAGGAACAACGCCGTTTTGGCCGCGCCGGCATAATTCAACGCCTGAACCTCATCATAAATATCGATGGAGACCGTGCGGGTGGAGCCTTCGAGGTTGCCGCCGATCATTAACACCACGCCGAACTCGCCCATCGTATGGGCAAAACTCAACACGGCGCCGGTCACCAAGCCGGCTGTCGAGAGCGGCACGATGAGCCTAAAAAAGGTCTGGAGTTTCGACACCCCCAATGTCCACGAGGCCTCAATCAGCCGCCGGTCCACCTGATCGAACGCCGCGGCAAACGGCTGCACCGCAAACGGCAGACTGTAGAGGATCGAAGCAAGGAGTAATCCTTCAAAAGTGAAGGGCAGCGGATGGCCTACCAGCTCCGTATAGAGACGCCCGAACGGGCTGTGTGGACCGATGGCGATCAGAATATAGAAACCGAGTACGGTTGGAGGGAGCACCAGAGGCAACGCGACCACAGACTCGATCAAAAATTTCCACCGCCAGCGGGAAAAACTGATCCAATAGGCGATGGGAAGGCCGACAAAGAGGAGGGCCAACGCCGTGAGGCCGGCTAACTTACACGTCACCCAAATTGCGATCCAGTTCACGCGCGCGCCCCAGCCACAACTAGACGTTCCCGACCGGCGCCATCGTAAGAACACCGGCCGGGAAGATCAACTGCCTCCACTGCTTATTTTCCGATCATCACCTCAGTGGCCTTCACCGCTACGGTGACCTGATCGTTGACCTTGAGTCCCATGTTCTTCACCGACCCTTCGGTGATGGCGGCCACAAACTCCAGCGTCCCCACCTTCACCACCACCTCGGCCATCGCCTGGCCTTCATTGATACGGACCACGTTGCCCTGAAATTGGTTTCTTGCACTCAGTTTCATCCCCGACTCCCTTCTATTTGTGCTGAAGTGATTCAGCTGGTTTATCGCTCCCTTCCCGGTTCTTACACTCAAACCGGATTCCCCACCGTCTCCCGCGTTCCTCGTCTTCGGTACCTTCGATCGTGCCCATACCCGCGCTGGTGTAGCCCCGGACTTCGCCTTCTTTCAGCAGACGTGAACCGCTCGTGCACTTGGCTTGCATCAAATCCAACGCTTGTTTCCGATAGGGCGAGCCCATCGGCCCACCCCGATCCTGTTTATAGCTGTAGGTCACCACGCCTCCCTGCGCGGACTCCTGTTCCATGAGCACCGCCTGCGAACAGCCGGCAATCAGGAACAGAGCGCCGCACAGCACCACCCGCCCGTGTTTAGTTCGGTAATGTGAAACCATATCGGGTCATGATCTCCTGGCCCTGAGGCCCTTGCAAAAAACCCAAAAAGCTCCGGGCGAGTTCCTGATTCTTCGACTGCTTCATCACGACCGCCCCCTGCTCCAATGGCGGATGCGTTTCCGCTGGAATTTCCCAATAACTGCCCGCACTTTTCATGGCCGGAGCCAACGCCAACGAGAGCGCGATAATCCCCACATCGCAGGCACCCGATTCGATGAACTGGGCAGCCTGAGAGATATTTTCCCCCAAGACCAACCGATCTTTCACCTGGGCATAGATTTGGGCATGCTCCATCGCGGCGACCGCCGCACGCCCGTAGGGTGCGTGCTTAGGATTCGCGATGGCAATTTTCTTGCTCGTTGGTTCCCGCAACACGGTCAGTCCCTTGTTTACATCCACTAGAGAGGACTTCGGAGCCCACAGCACCACCCGCCCCACCGCATACCGATACAACGAACCAGGCACGGTCAGCCCCGCTTCTTCGAGTTTCTTGGGGTACCCGATATCCGCTGAAAAATACAGATCGAAGGGGGCGCCCTGCTGGAGTTGTGCGTAAAAGTTGCCTGACGACCCCAGAGAGACCTTCACGCGATGACCGGTTTGCTTTTCAAATTCGCCGATCACCTCCTTGATGGCAAAGTTGAGATCGGACGCGGCGGCAACGGTAATCTCCTCGGCTCGCGCTGGACTCACCGCACACAAGAGAAACAGGATGATCGCGAAGAATCTTCTCATATTCGATACTCCCTAGAAGAAGATTTGATATTGAACACGTATGGCATTTTCAATCAAGGTCCCGCCCACTGCATCCAGCGGGATCGTTCCTGACCCAGGAGGCAGCGGCGCACTTCGGCCAATGGCGTATCCTCCCGTGCCGAATTGCGTATTGCTGTACGTCACCATGATTTGATGGTCGTAGGTTCCGTTTAAGAACCAGTTCAACGACACATCAGCCTGGCGAATCAGATCGTTGGCGGAATTGGTGTCAGGATCCCAGTAGGCATACCGGGCCGCCACTTCCACCGTACGCGGGATCAGATAATATCCGCCTTGCACATACCAGCCCATGGCATTGCCGAAGTTATTGGGCGCCGTCGCGGTGCAGGCGGCGTTCATACAGGGCAATCCTTTGTCGTGACGAATGACATTCTTGAAGTAGAACTCGCCCTGCAGCGAGAATCCGCGATATTTGAACACCCCGTCCGCCGCCCAGGTGGAATAGTTGACAATACCAAGCCCCAGTTGCCGGCCATTACCAAACGCCGCTAATTGGCGTCTGATGTTGAGGTTGGCCAAATCGAGTCCAACGAACGCGTTGTCGGAACTGGTATTGACCGCCGGATTATAGGAGTATCCGCCACCGACGGCGAATTGCGGCGTTTCGGAATAGGCGAGATCGCCTTCTCCATATCCGGGACGGCCAAGAATGTTCCAGTTCAATCGCGCCACATACATGAGTCGATCCACGTCGATACGCGTATTCGCATTCAAATTGCGCTGATTCGCAGGACATCCCGCCGGAGATGGGAAGGGATTACCGCTCGTCTGGCCGCCGGGACAACCAACCGTGGCTTCTTCAGACGTGAACGAGCCCAGTCGGTTGAAACTCGGACCCGCTCCATTGAACACCCCGAAGTAATAGTTCACGGGAACAATTCTTCATCGTTCATAATCGTGATGCCGATATCGCGGCGATCGAGACCGCTTGCGGTAAAGGCATCCTGCACCAAGGCTCGTTCGGCGAATTGCATCGACGCCGTGGAATTGATTTGGGACCGGTTGAAGTACACTTTGTACTGCCCAAACTGCACGTTGGCCCAGGGCAGTTTCGTATACGTAAAGTTGACATCAAACAGTGAGAGCGAGCCCGGTGACTGCGCATTTTCCGCAGTTTCCGCCCGCATTTGGATGTAGTATTTGAAATCCGGGTCGAAAAGATGCCCCATGAAGTAAAGCCGCAGCCGCCGGACATTAAAGGAGGAGGCACTGTTTTCCGACCGATTGGCCCGATAGTCGCCGAACACGCCCAGGAGTTCGGGAAAGTTTTTGGCTTCGCCGGGATTTCGCCAGGCATCGTTACGGAACCGTTGGGTATACCGGAGTTGGGATCGGAATCGGATCTTGAGAAAAAAGGCATTGTCGTTCATCGAGAGATTAAATCCTCGGTCGTACCACCCGCGGAAGGTAGGCGACAACAATTGCGTCCGCTCCTCGGAATCTTTGACCACCTGATCGTACTCCTCCTGCGTAATCATGCCGCTCTTCACCGATCGTTCGAGCAGCAGCTTGAGTGAGGGGTCCATGCTTTCGACAAACACATACTTGCCGTCTTTTTCGACCAGCTTCCCGGTATCGGCCGCCTCACTCGCCCCTACAGAAAGCAGCCAAGCCGCCAATACCATGACAAGGCCCAATAGCACACGGTGACCACCCCGTTGATCACCAAAAATATACAGACCTTCCCTGAGTCTATTCATATATGGCTCCATCACTGTCATTGAGTTCGTTGAACGATCGGAGGTGTACCGGTCGGCCGACCCTCAGCGAGGCGCCGGGGCACCAGCTTCACCCGATTTCAAGAATTGCCGAAACTCGACCGCCGGCACACGCTTCTCATCACTGGCGTAAAGCGGCCCGGTTCGAAGTACAGGATGTATTCCTTCGGCGTTGGCGGAGGGAGAGGATAGTTGGAGTCGTAATCATCTGATTTCCGGACGGGAATCTGTGTATGGAAATACTCGATCGTCAGGTACAAGTAGGGATCGCGCACGGCCAGCCACCCGGCAATCGTGTCTCGCCCGTAGCCCGGATTGAACCCCGGATTGCGCACTTCGAAATGCACCCTGTCGTTGGGGCCGACGTGCTGAAATCCCTGCGCGAGATAGGGCGCGAGTGCATGCAGATCGTCTTCGCGAAACAGCGGCTTCGGTGGTTGCTCTTCGGCAAACCAGCGTAACGGCAAACGTTGCTGTTCACGGATCGAAAACCCTCGTAACAGACTGGTGAGTTCAACGCTCGTCAATTGCGCCGGGTGCGAATAGGTTTGAGGCTGCACGTCGCGCTGGACCGCCACCACAACACGCTGATCCTCATGAATCGTTTTGGTGGTATAGGGCAATCTGGCACAGCCGGCAGCGGCCAGGGCCCACCCGAGCATGATGGCGAGGACCAATGCCTCCCGCCTACTGCTCCTAATAAATCTGTTACCCATCACGCCTCCTCCGCACGATCATGCCGCATTAATACAGATATTAAATGTATGTATCCTTGCAGCCTGCACAAATTTTTTTCACCGGCCGCTCATAGCCGGCACCGCATACCCTGCCTGCCGCACCAGACGCTGCGCTTCGGCACTCTGAATATAGGTCAGGAATTCCTCACAGAGGCGACGATTGGGACAGTACCGTTCCATCGCCATGGAATGAACCGTTGGCTGGTAGCCCTTGTTGATGACGCCCACGACCCTCAACCGCTGTTGCTGCTCCACGGCCTGATCACCAAAAATGATGCCGACGTTCGGCTTGCCCGCTCAGCACATGGTCGATCACTCCGCGCCCATCCGTCGCCACGTCCAACCGCCCCTTCAACACGTCTTCCATTCCCGACGCACGTAACATGTCGGCCGTTTGCGCTCCTAGTCTCGTTCGCGTCCGCTCGGCAATGGCGAGACGCGCGTTTCCCTGAGCAAGCGCCTCGAGAGACCCCGGAGCCTCGACCAGAGACTCGGGCACGACCAGCACCAACTGATCCACAGCATACGAACGCTTCGTGCCGGGTAGCACATAGTATTTCACCTGCAAGCGCGTGATGACCTCATCGCCACCGGGCGCTACAAGATTGATCGGCCCGCTGCCGACGAAATACTGTCCGACCATGCTGTTTTCCATCCCGGCGATCGTCTGGCGCAATCCAAGTCCCGAATCGAAATACAGCTTCACCCGCACCCCGGGATGCGCCTGCTCAAAGCCGCTGCCCAATCGCTCCAGTAATCCTTTGAGGCTCGGCGAAGCCGCAATGACAAACGGCTCACCCGCATGAGCCTGCCCCGCTCCAGACCACAACAGCACTGTCAAACCCCACATACACAGGAACGCTCGCACTCTATGATTCATGCGCCACTGCCCTTTCATCCATCGCCCCAACTACATCGTCGCGGGTTGAATGCGCCCGCTTGGTCGACGCGCGCTATCCCGCCCGTAAGCTGCGTACCTTGCCGGTTTCCGTCATGTCGTACCCGCCCAACGCCTCGACCTCCGTTCTGAACTGACGGCTGGCGATCGCGTCGAGAAGATGCGACAGCCCCGGATGACTGGACAGATATCGCTTCGGCAAGACCAGATCATACCGGGCCTGCTGCAACGGCACGAAATCGAGCCCAAAGATCTGTGCAGCGGACCGCACGCCGATTCCGGCGTCCCCATGGCCTTCGGCAATGTGCCGTGCGACCTCAAAGTGCGAGCTCACGGTCACTCCATACCCCTTCACACTGGTGCCGTCGGCGCCTAACGCTTCGAGCCGCTGATCCAGCAACATTCGGGCGGCAGCACCTTCCTCACGATTGATCAACACCACGTGCGGGCGAGTCAGATCCTCGACATCTCGAATTCGCTTGGGATTCCCGCCTCGAACAAGAAGCCCCTCCTCCCACGCCGCAAAGGTTACGACAATATAATCGTCTCCCTGCAGGTGCCGCCGAAGGTAGGGCAGATTGGATTCCCCCGTTTTCGCATCAAGAATGTGCAAGCCCGCCATATGCACTTCCTTGCGCTTGAGCGCCTCCAATGCCGCCGCGCTGCCCATCGACCAGCCGACAACCGTGGAGGTGTCTTTGTGACGGTGAAGATATTCGCTCGCCAGATTGATGGCCGGATCACAACCAGCTACCGCAATTTCCCGTTCAACGATCTGCCGCTCACGCAACAAGCGGACGAGCACTCGACGATCGGATTTTGCCGAACGTGGACCAGATCCTGCCTTACCGATGATGAGACCGTCCGCAGGAACGGTGTAATTCAAAATCTCACCCAACGCCGCCACGGGACGAACGACGAACCGGTCCTCGACCTTGGCAACCTTGACTCTGGTACGCGGCTGGACAACCGAGACAGCCAGCCCCGGCCAAACCCAATCTCCTTCGATCAAATCGCCGGTCGTCTTGAGGCTGAAGATGTCTTCGACGTGGCAACCCAGCACGCTGGCGAGTCGCAGGGCCACGGCAGTGGTGGGAAGATATTGATCGGCTTCGATGGCACAGACGGCCTGACGGGTGATCAAGGCCCCAGCCGCAAGCTGTCCCTGGGAGAGACCTTTGGCCATACGTAATGCCCGCAGTGAGTTCACAACATTGGAAGTCGGTTCTGCTTTGCTTTTTTCACTCATGATGGAGGAGATGTATCACGATAGTAAAATTTATGTCAACTATCCTGGACGACCCTAAATTGCCGAAGCGCGGACAAGGCAGATGAATGGAATGAAGGCGTACAGCCGTTCGCGGAATGTGGACGCTTCGCATGGGATCAATCCGCTGAGAAGAGTTGCTCATCGTTGAGCCGATGAAGGAAAGAAGAATAGAATGGTTTTATTGTTGACAAACTTATTAAAGTTAATGTATTTAATACCTCATCGGAAAACAGTAGTTTAATAACATATTGAACATATGGTGATCGTTATCATGAAATCGCCATTTACTAAATCATCATCAACATTCACATGGGAGCGAACGTGATGAAACGATCAGCAATTGCCCTCGGGGCAAGCCTGGCTGTCCTCTGGGGTGGCCTGACGCTGCCTGCTCAGGCAGTCGAGGAAGGCCAGTTCATCAGGAAGGACGGAAAATGGGAATATTATTCGGGCGAGGACCCCGGCCTGAAATATCTTCTGCTCAAGGGCATCATCTCTCAGGACGAGTATGATCGAGGCCTGAAGGTCATCGAGAAGCGCGAACAGGTTTCAAAACCCAACTACACCATCGACGTCAACAACGGTCTGAACTTCCGCGTGGGAGACAAATTTTTTCTCAAGATGCGACTCTTGACCCAGGTTCGCTACACGCACAGCGCTTACAACAGCGCCTGGGGGACGATCGGAGATTCGCGCAATCCGGAAATCCTCGGCGGCCAGGTCGAATACCGGGCGATCCGCAAACAGAGTGACTCCAATCAATTCAGCGTCCCCCGTGCCCGACTTCAATTCCTGGGTTATGCCTTCGACCCTGATTTTCGCTACAACATTTCCTGGGCATTCGACCAGACCACCTGGAATCAGGAAGGTGGGAGCGGCAGAGCCGGCCTCCTCGATGCCTACATTTCCTCGTGGCACATTCCCTGGCTGACGGTGCAGGCCGGCCAACAGAGGGTCTGGTTCAATCGCGCCACCATCAGCTCGATGGCCACATCCACCTTTGCCGACAACCTGATCGTGCAAAATGCCTTCGCGGCCAACCAGCAAAACGCCCGCGATATCGGTGTCAGCATTTCCAGCGACGAAGATCAGTACAAATTCAACTATGCCTTCGGTATCTGGGGCGGAGTGGGGGCGAATCTCGCGCGGGAAGGCACCTCGGTTAGCCAAAACGTATTGCCACAAACCGGTACGCCGGGTGCGCCGGGCGCAGCGACCACACGCACCTATAACTACGATACCCGCTTCATGACGGGGGAAATGATGTACACCGCCCGCCTGTTGTACAAAATCGCGGGGAACCCCGGCTATGGGCAAGGCGATATTCTCAATTCCCGCACGCTCCAATCAGCCATCGCGTTCGGCTATGCGTATAACCCGGGACAGAACTATCTGAGTTCGATCCGTTCCGACATTGTCGATCGGGCCTACCGCCAGGCCGTCGTGAAGGCCTACAACGGCCGGCTGCTGGCGGGCGGCATCTGGGATTTTCAGACCTATGAAGCCGACTTCATTGCCAAGTATCAGGGATGGTCGTTCCAGGCGGAAGGGTACTACCGCCATCAGCGGCTCCGTAACGCCAATAGCGGAACCAGCGCGTTTGATTTGAACACGATACCGGCGGCCCAATTTCTTGGCCCACCGGTTAACCTCGGACAGGCCTACGGCTGGTATGCGCAGGTTGGGAAATACATCATCCCGCGTAAACTCGAGCTGGCAGTGCGGTATGGCTTCATGGACCCCTCGACCCAGCAGGTAAACGATCTGGTCAAAGAGTTCGGCGCCGCGATCAACTATAGTTTCGACGGCACCTACAACAACCGGCTCGTGATTGATTACTCGAACATCACTATGGGCAGCGGCGGACGCGCGCCGGACCGGTTTCCTTTTGAAAGCCAACCAGGATTCGGAAGTGACCTCGTCGAAAACCGGATCAATGTACAGTACCAATTCTACTTCTAGACCGGACAGACCGGTCATCGCAGGAACGTGGAGGACAGCATGAGCACAGCATTCCGTGTTAGAGGAATCATCGTCCTAGCAAGCCTGTTCATCGGCGTGGGCTGGAACATCCTGCCGGCCCAGGCCCAACCAGAGACATTGACCATTGCCGCCGCCAACAGCTTGAAAGAGGCGCTCAGAAAAGTGCTGCCTCGGTTTGAGGCCCAGCACCGTGATGTCAATCTGCGAGTCATCTACGGTCCGTCCCAGAGCCTCCGCAAGCAGATCGAAGAGGGCGCACCGGTCAACATTTTCCTGCCGTCACTCTTTGAGGAAATCGATCAGCTTGAAGCGAAAGGTCTGATCATTCAAGGGACCAAACGCACGTTTGCAGCGACCTCGCTGGTCCTGATTACGGGGACGACCCTCCCCGCCCCGGTCAGCTCGATTCAAGATCTGCAAACTACTCCGATTCACCGCATTGCGGTCGGCGACCCCAAGACCTCCTCGGTCGGGAAAGTCGCCGCGCAGTTTCTGAAATACAGCAAACTCGAGCCGAAGCTGAAGTCACAATACGTCCTCGGTGAACATTCACGAGCCGTCCTCGACCTGGTGGCCAAGGGTGAAGCTGAAATCGGCGTCGTCTATCGTACCGATGCCGTACCTAGTTCGGCAGTCCGCATTCTCGATACCGCACCGATCGCCTCTCACACCCCGATACGGTACGGCGTCGCCGTGGCATGGACGGCACAGAACATTTCTGCAGCCGGAGACTTCATTGAATTTCTCCTCAGCCACACGACCCAGACCCTGTTGGAGGATTTAGGATTCGACCACGTGTCCCCCGAAGCCGGAGTTCCTCAACGAGAAGAGGTGAAGCCATGAACAACATCAGCCGTCCACCACAACGAACCATATCCCCTCGCGCCAGTCTCATTCTCGCCTTCATTGGTGTGGTAGCCGGGGCCGGTTGCGCAGCACAAACCCCGCAGCCGCTCAAGACGGTCTATCAGTCGGGGTTGAATCAGGTGCGAATCGAGAAAGACCCGGCGTCAATGATTAATGCCCATCCTGCCTCGCTGACTGCTACAGAAGTGGGCACGTTGCTGCGGGGCGTGCGAATCTGGGAACGACGCAACGTGCTCCATCGTCTCTTCGCCGGGCAAGCCGACAAAACCAGGGCCTTTCGCGACAAAGAAATTGCGGTGCTGGCGCCCGCCCTGGCAAAAGCCTTATCGCAGGCGTCGCCCGCTGAGCGCGTCTACTACCATCTCAGCCATGCGACCGAACATGGCGAGGAGGAAACCAGCACGGGATGGTTGTCGATACAAGACGCCACGCTGCATCTGGCGTTGAGTGAAGCCCACGATCGGCATGGGCCCGGGCCCGATATCAGTAAGTACGACCGGCAGATGCCGAACGTGCCGGAACGGTCTCCGGCCTTCGACGCCACCTTCGAGCCGGAGGAATACCTGGTCAAGGTTCAGTCAGGCGGGAGTCTCTTCGCCCCGGATCAGCAGGAAGAACTGCTCATCCGGTACCGGGAGGCGTTGGCCGCCATGCCGGCGCAACCTGGACTGGAACGAGACAACAAACCAGCCCCTGAACGGCACTGAGCGGCGGGAACGAAGGGAGTAACCATGTCAATCCTGGTCGTCGGCGGTGATTCGGTCGATGGCATCAAAGAGCGGGCACAGGCCGGCGGCCACGGATGCGTCGAACATTGGAGCGGGAGAAAAACGCGTGACCTGGTGAAAGCCATCCCTAAGAAAACGACAGCCGTCGTGGTGGTGCTCGATCGAGTCAACCACACGCTGGCCAGGAAGGTGCGCGCCGAAGCCACCAGGCGCGGCCTTCCCGTCTTCTTTCAGAAACGGGGCCGTCCTATCTACCGCCAACCACCGCTGGACGTGACGCAGTGGCTCGTCAGGATAGAGTCACGAGTGGGTCATTCTTCACCGAAACAGATCCTTGGAGTTTTACAATGATATTCCGCACTCTCAATCGGCTCAGTATCCTCCTGCTTTTCCTCGTCCCGCTTTCCACGCCGGCTCAAGCAGAAACACGAGAACTTCTCCTCGCTGCCTACAGCGTTCCGAAGGAAGTGTACGAAAAGCGCATCATCCCGGCATTCGTGCACCAATGGAAACAACGTACCGGAGAAACGATCTACGTTCGAAGCTCTTTCGCCGCATCTGGCGCACAGGCCCGTGCCATTGCGGGCGGTCTCGATGCAGACATCGCCGCACTGTCGTTGGAAAGCGATCTCCAACAGTTAGTGCAAGCCGGTCTCGTTACCCACGATTGGAAACAGGGGCCACAGCACGGGATCGTCACCACCTCACTCGTCGCGCTCGGCGTCCGCAAAGGAAACCCCAAAGCGATACAAGGCTGGGAAGACCTTGCGCGATCCGGCGTTGAGGTGCTCTATCCGAGTCCGAAAACCTCCGGCGGTGCCATGTGGGATATCATTGCGATCTATGGAGCCGGACTCCAGCTCGGCACCAGGCGCGGCTTGTCGGACCCTGCTTTACGCGACACCGCTGCAGACCTCGTCACCCGGATCCAACGTAACGTCAAAGTCATGGATAAAAGTGGCCGGGAATCCGTGACGACCTTCGAACGTGGTGTCGGCGATGTGATTGTCACCTACGAAAACGAATTACTCCCGCGAATCGCCCAGGGTCGCCCGTACGAACTGATCTATCCGCATGAAACCGTCGTGGTGGAAAATCCCATCGCGTTGGTCGATCGTCACGCCGACCGTCACCATGTCCGAGACATCGCTGAGGCGTTTGTCGCCTTCCTGCATGCGGCGGAGGCGCAACAAGCGTTTGCCGAATTTGGATTCAGACCAACCAATGAAGCGGTTATCACCTCCACGTCGGGCGCCTTCGCCCAGCCGCCGCATCTGTTCACCATTGCCTCGCTTGGCGGATGGGACCGTGTCTTCGCCGCTCTCTTTAGCCCGCAGGGAGCATGGACGAGAGCTGTCGAGGGAGCGGGACGCGACAGATGATCCGATCGGGAATCAAACGCGACGCGAATCCTCAGCGTCGCGCAGAGTGGCACCAGGATAACCACTGTGGTACCGTAGGCGCTCACACGAGGCCCGCATGCGCTGGCTCCATGACCGTTCGATCGGACAGAAATTTTTCCTCTCCTTCGGAGTCATCCTCAGCCTCCTGGCGTTGAGCCTCACGGCGCTCCTGGTCTATCTCAGCCGTATTAACAGTTACGTCGACCGTCACAAGCGGATTACCGTGCCGGCCATCGTGACCGCCGCAACGATGCAGCGCTCCGCCTATGACATGAATCTCACCCTGCATCTCTTCCTCGAACAGATGACAAAGACCGGTGCGGACGAGGCCCTCGTGCGGCTGACTTCGCATGCCGATGCGATCCGTCAATCTCTGCAGCTTTACCGATCCACGCATGCGGCCCGCACGCATCCGATTCTTCTGGGGATGCTGAATCAACACCAGCGCCTGGATCTGGCCGATCAGGAAGATCAGGCCGTTGCCGAAATTGATCAGTCCCTACAGGAGCTGAATGGCTTATGGGGCGCGGCCCTCACGCAACCGCTGGCCTCTGGTGCCACCCAGTTGGCGACGACCAAGGCCGATGCCCTCATTGCCAGGCTCACGTACAACCTCGATCAGTTAGTCGCCGCCCACCGTGACATCGACGTGGAAATGAAGATCGAAGGGGATCTCCTGCTGCAGCAGGCCCGCATGATCGCGCTGGGGCTGGTCGCTGTCCTCGGGCTCGTCATCGCCGTGATCTATGTCTCCGTCAACCGGCGGATTGCCAAACCGCTCCAGCGCCTTTCGATCACCGCGGACCGGGTCGCCCATCACGACCTCACGGCGCAGTTCGAAGCCTGGCCGGCCCGTGATGAAGTGGGTACCCTGGCAGCCTCGCTGTCTTCGATGGTCACGAGCCTGCGCGAACAAACCGCCGCCACCGCCAGAAAAACCAAGGAGCTGGAGGCCTTTACCTATTCCGTCGCACACGATCTCAAAGGTCCGCTACGGGAAATCGAAGGCTTCTCCTCGTTACTCGAGAAACGATTTCTTGAAGGCGGTGATGCCGAGACCCGCCATCACATCGATGTCATCCGCCGGTCTTCGCTGCGCCTGACCCATATGATCGACGCGCTGCTCAAGTATTCACGATTGGAGCAACAGGACCTGCCACGGCAACGCTTCAATGTGCTGGAGATGATCACGACCTTGATCTCCGACCGGTTCATCGGCCTCCAAGGGCGGAAGCCGAAGATCCAAGTCGCCCTGCCGTTCGCCGACCTGTATGGCGAGCCGGTGAGCATTCGTCAGGCGATCGCCAACCTGCTCGACAATGCGGCAAAGTTTTCACGCCATACGGCGGCGCCGGCCATCACCATCGGCGGCGCCAGGACCGACCATGAGCGGATTCTGTGGATTCAGGACAACGGGATTGGGTTTGATCCCGCACAGACCGACAAGATCTTCGGTTTGTTTGAACGGCTGCACAATCCGCAGGACTATGAAGGCACGGGAGTGGGTCTGGCGATCGTCAAGCTCGTGATGGATAAACATGATGGGCGAGTCTGGGCCGAATCCCACCCGGGCGCAGGCAGCAAGTTTTCGCTGGCATTTCCTGAACGGGCCGAGATCGTCGTGGATCGTGCCTCAACGTCCTCCTCTCTTCCGCCGGCCTGATATCATGAGCAGCGAACGTATCCGCACCCTGATTATCGATGACGAAGAATTTGTTCGCCTGGTCGTCGAGCAGGCGCTCCGTGAGGAAGGATGCGACACGCGGACCGCACGGGGCGGACAGGAGGGGGTCGATGCGCTTCGCACGGGCGACTTCGACTGTGTCATTACCGATCTACGAATGCCTGGCGTTGACGGGCGCGCCGTGCTGCGTTGGGTGAAAGACCATCAACCGGATGTGGATGTCATCCTCCTGACCGGTCATGGTGACGTCAAGGACGCCGTGGCGGCCATTAAGGATGGGGCCTGGGATTTCCTGATCAAAGACACGCCTTTCGACGGCACGGCCGTAAAGGCAGCCCTGGCCAAACTGCGAACCGTACGCGAACTCCGCCGGGAGAATCTGGCAGCGCGGCATGGCGGCTATCGCCAGGAGGCCATGGTCAAGGGAATCAGCCGGACCTGGCAGACGCTGGAGACGCAGATCGCGCAGGTGGCTCCCTCGCAAGCACCGGTCCTCATCCAGGGCGAAACCGGTTCAGGAAAAGAAGTGGTCGCGCGACTCCTGCATGCCCAGAGCCGCCGGGCAGCAGGCCCCTGTATTGCCGTCAATTGCGGGGCCGTGAGCCGCGAGTTGCTGGAAAGTGAACTGTTCGGGTACGAAAAAGGCGCGTTCACCGGCGCCACTACGTCCAAGCCCGGCCTCATCGCCGCCGCCGAAGGCGGCTCGTTGTTTTTGGATGAAGTGGGAGAGATGCCGGGCCCCATGCAGGTGAGCCTGCTCCGCTTTCTCGACCGGAACGAGTACCGTCCCGTCGGCAGTACACGCACACTTCGGGCCGATGTCCGTATCATCTGCGCCACGAACCGCGACCTTCAGGAATTGGTGTTTCAGGGCCGGTTTCGCGATGACCTGCTGTATCGCATCAATACCGTGACACTGCTGGTGCCGCCGCTGAGGGAACGACCGGAAGACATCCCGGGATTAGTCGCCCATATCCTCCAGAACCTCCATCTCCCCGGAACGGCCGCCAGAACCGCGACCCCGGAAGGCCTGGCGCATCTGAGCACGTACCGCTGGCCAGGCAATGTACGTGAACTGCGCAATGTCATCGAACGGCTCGTCCTCATGAGGCCGAACACCGGCCCCATCACGGGCGAAGACATCGTGCAGGTCCTGCCACGATCATCCACGGCCACTGTCGCGGAAGAGGAGACGCAGCTTCCACTCGAGGACATCGAACGGCGGCACATTGAACGTGTCCTGCAGGCCTGCGGCGGGAACAAGACCAAAGCGGCCCATACGCTGCAGATCGACTACAAGACCCTGTTGGCCAAGCTGAAGAGGTACGACATCGGCAACTAGCACGCCTTTTCCTCTCCTCCCGATCCCGCACCCGGAAGGTCATGGATTTCATCTTCAAAACGGGCTAGCATGCTAGCCCTTAGCAACCCCACATTTTCTTTTCACGAAAGGAGATATTATGAGATCTTTCTTCGCGCCCGCGCTGATCGTAGCTCTACCGATCGCCGTGGCAGCATTACTCACCGACGTTCAGGCCGCACCGAAGAAAGGCACCTCGGTGAAAGAGGTCAAGACCATGTCCGAGAAAGAACAGACTGCGCTCGCCCTCAGCGCGGCTCCGAGACATATCGCCAAGGAAGCCGGAGTTATGGTCTTCGGAGCCGACGGCAAACTCACCGAGGCCAAGAAAAGCGAGAATGGCTTTACCTGCATCCCCACCGTCATGAATCTTCCGGATCCGGACCCCATGTGCATGGATGGCGCAGCCTACCAGTGGATGACCGACATCATGAACAATGCGCCAAAGCCGTCCAATACCATCCCCGGTGTCGCTTACATGGCTCGTGGCGGATCGCACTTTGAGAAGGAAAAGAAAGTGGTGATGCAGAAGGAGGCGGGCGCAAAGGTGGTAAAAGAACCGCCACATTGGATGGTCATGTGGCCGTTCGACCCGGCGGCAACAAAGTTACCGACCGCCCCGAATTCCTCAGGCAGCTATATTATGTTCGACGGCAGTCCTTACGCTCACCTAATGATCTATCAAGATCCGAACAAAATGAAGTAGGGCCTTCGCTCCCTGCAGAAAGCCCGGCCTCACGCTGCCTGCAGGGACAGCCTCTGCCCGCCTGCGGGAGCTGATTGTTCGTGCAAAGACTAGAGGCTTCGCCCACGCAACAACAGCACTACCTTTTCTGTTGGGCGCGCGCCATGGCCAGAGCAAAGGCACTGGTCGGTTGCGGATCACGGGACGCCGGCCGCACTGCATCCGCCGGACGCCGATCACGCCCCTCGCGTGCCGCCCCTGCGCGAAGATCCGGTTGTCCGCCAGCCACCGCCCCATCATCCATACGCATGGTCAATGAAATGCGCTGCCGGGGCACATCAACGGATAACACCTTCACTTTCACGATCTGTCCCGGCTTCACGACTTCGTGTGGATCCTTCACAAACTTGTTCGCCAGGGCCGACACATGCACGAGACCATCCTGATGCACCCCGATATCGACGAAGGCGCCGAACGCCGCGACATTCGTCACCACACCTTCGAGCACCATCCCGGCCTGCAAGTCCGCCAGCGATTCCACTCCGTCACGAAAGGTAGCCGTCCTAAATTCCGGGCGAGGGTCACGGCCGGGCTTTTCCAATTCCGACAGAATATCCCGGACCGTGGGTAGGCCGAATGTCTCGTTCGTAAAATCTGCAGGCGAGAGATCTTTCAACACGGCGGGCTTGCCCATGACCTCCGCGATGCCCTTGTTCAAACGCGCCAGCATGCGCTCGACCACCGGATAGGCCTCGGGATGGACGGCGGAACGATCCAATGGATTGTCGCCGTTATTGATTCGCAAAAATCCTGCCGCCTGTTCGAAGGTCTTCTCCCCCAGGCGCGGAACCTTGCGAATCGTCGTTCGATTGGAGAACGGGCCATGCGCATCCCGATACTCGACAATGTTCTGAGCCAGCACCCGATTCAAGCCTGACACGCGCGCCAGGAGCGGCGCCGAGGCGGTATTCACATCCACGCCGACCGCGTTCACGCAGTCTTCGACGGTCGCATCGAGCGACCGCGCCAGCGCCCGTTGATTGACATCGTGTTGATACTGCCCCACTCCGATGGATTTCGGATCGATCTTCACCAGTTCGGCGAGCGGATCCTGCAGTCTTCTGGCGATGGAAACGGCACCACGTAAACTGACATCCAGCGCGGGAAATTCCGCGGCCGCGAAGGCCGAAGCCGAATAGACGGAGGCGCCCGCCTCGCTCACCACGATTTTGGCCAGCTTCTGTTCCGGCTTCCGTTCCGCCACCACCTTGATTACCTCAACAGCCAGCTTGTCCGTCTCGCGACTGGCGGTGCCATTGCCGATCGAAATCAATTCCACCCCATGCCGGATCACCAAGTCCACGAGGGTGGCAAGCGCCCCCTGCCAGTCATTGCGAGGTTGATGAGGATAGATCGTGGTGGTGTCGAGCAGTTTACCCGTGGCATCCACCACCGCGACTTTGCAGCCGGTACGGATACCGGGATCGAGCCCGAGCACCGCTTTGGGACCGGCCGGTGCGGCAAGCAGGAGCTCGTGGAGATTGCGCCCGAAGATTTTGATCGCCTCCGCTTCCGCCGCCTCCCGCACCTGAAGCAGCAACTCGGTGCTGAGATGCAGATGCACCTTCACCCGCCAGGCCCAGTAACAGGCATCGTTGAGCCATTTGTCGGCGCGGCGGCCTTTGTTCTCAATGCCGAAATGGGACGCAATGAGCGCGGCACAGGGATGCGGCACCTGAGCATCGAGCGTTTCCCCCAGACCAAGGTCCAGTTTCAGCACGCCGAGCGTCCGGCCGCGGAACATGGCCAAGGCTCGATGAGAAGGAATCGTGCGAATGGTTTCAGAATAGGCGTAGTAATCGCGAAACTTCTCTTCTTCGGCCGTCTCTTTGCCCGGCAGGACCGTTGACGTCACAATGCCTTCATTCCACAATTTCGTGCGCAGGAGGGCGAGCAGATCGGCGGTTTCGGCGAAACGCTCGACGAGGATATCGCGGGCGCCTTCCAATGCCGCCTTCGCGTTCGGGCACATTGACCGCTTCAACACCTTCAGCCGCGGCCACCACCTTCACGTACTTGACGCCTTCCTGCTCGGGATCGAGTGTCGGATCGGCCAGCAGCGCGTCTGCCAGCGGCTCCAGCCCGGCCTCACGTGCAATCTGCGCCTTGGTTCGCCGTTTGGGCTTGAACGGCAAATAGATGTCTTCCACCGCCTGTTTGGTCGCGGCCTGCTCGATAGCCCGCCGTAGTTCAGCCGTCAATTTGCCCTGCTCTTCAATCGACGCCAGGATCGTCTGCCGCCGCTCTTCCAGTTCACGCAGATACAGCAGCCGTTCTTCCAATGTACGGAGATGCGTGTCATCCAGATTATTGGTGGCCTCTTTGCGATACCGCGCAATGAAGGGGACCGTCGCGCCTCCGTCCAACAGGGTTACGGCGGCTGACACTTGCGGTGAGGTGACGCCGAGTTCGTTGGCGAGCAGATCGACAATACGCTGCTGGGCTTCGGCGGAAATAGTCGGCGTCGTGGAGGCAGTCATAGGCGTCTAGTAGGCTTTCCGAAAGCGAGGCACGGCCGGATCACGCCGACCGGTGTCTGAAGCTTTCTTGTCAGATGAAGTGGACGACTTGGGCGGCGCGATGGCGATATCCTTTGCGATGACCGGTCGGAATTTAACAGAAGCTTCGAGGAACTTCCAGGCCCCGAAGCCACAACAGCATGGACAGGACTAGGGAAAACGGAACCCGACGACGGCGCTCAGAAATGGTATAGTGCCATCTCGCAACCCGGCACAATTTCGCCGGCCGGAGTATTAATGTGAGGTCCATGGTAACCAGGGTAACTCTGTGACTCGCAGGCAGTTGTTCTCGTTCACGTTCTTCACCATCGTGCTCCTGCTCATCTGGCAGCTGGGAGTCATCCTCAGTCCCTTCTTTTATCCGATCATGTGGGCGGTGATTCTGACGGCCACGTTCTATCCGCTCTATCAAAAGATCCTGGCGGCTTTGAAAAACCGCCGGGAACTGGCCGCCTCGGTCATGACGGTCATGGTCATGTCGATCGCCGTACTGCCCGCGATTTATCTGATCTTTTTAGGAATCCAGGAGGCGGTGCAGGCGTATGAAACGGCCGCCGAATGGTTTCGCGCAGGGCGGCTTCGTGAGCTCGGCGCCGCCATCTCGCAGTTTCCGATCATTGGACAGTTCAGTCAGGAAATATTTGGACGCCTGATTTTATCCAACAGCAGCCAGCTCGAATCGTCCGTGCTCGAAGGCGGAAAGGTAATCAGTTCTTTTCTGCTGTCTCAAGGCGCCGACTTGGCCAAAAATGCGTTTCTGTTTCTGACCGATTTTCTGGTGATGATTTTTACGCTCTTCTTTTTATTTCGCGACGGCGATCGGATGTATCACGGCTTGTATGCCGCGATCCCGCTGGATCCCGACCATAAAGCGAAGATATTCGAACGGATGAACGGCACGATCAGCGCCGTCATGCAAGGAACGCTACTCACCGCCCTCGCGCAAGGCACGGTCGCAGGGCTCGCCTACTGGGCGCTCGGCGTGCGATTCGCCGTATTTCTCGGCGCCTTGTCCGCCATGCTATCATTGCTTCCATTCGGAGGCACCGCGCTCATTTGGATCCCTGTCGCCATTTACCTGTTCATTACAGGATCCATCCTGAAAGGCTGCATCATGGTCGGGATCGGAGCGGGACTGGTGGGGCTGCTGGATAATCTCTTACAGCCGTTTCTCATTGGTAACAAAGCCCAATTGCCGATGCTGTTTCTGTTCTTTGCCTCCCTGGGCGGACTGGCCTCATTCGGGCTCCTGGGCCTCTTCCTCGGCCCGATTATCCTGGCCGTGCTTCTGGAAACTTTCCATATCTACCAGGACGAATTCCAGGATCAACCGAGCGAATTGCTCATCAAGTGAGCCGACGAATGAACCGTCTCCTGCTGCTGACCGCCGGCGTTCACTCGTGAGCCGGGCCGCCTGGCTGCCGCTGAGAGAATCCATGCGGAAGCATTCGAAAGATCCTTCTCCCCCCATCTCCGTTGCCGTCGCCGCCATGGGGGTGGTCTACGGCGACATCGGCACCAGCCCGCTGTATGCCCTGCGTGAATGTTTTCATGACTCGCATGGACTCCCAGTCACGCCGGACAACGTGCTGGGCATCTTATCCTTGATCGTCTGGGCGCTTGTGCTCGTGGTCACGGTCAAGTATCTGCTCTTCGTGATGAATGCCGATAACGACGGGGAAGGGGGCATGCTGGCGCTGATGGCGCTCAGCCAACGCTCCCATCCGGTGAATTTGCGCAAGGGGCTGAGTCTGGTCGTGTCACTGGGGTTGGTCGGTGTTGCCTTTTTGTACAGCGATGGCATCATCACGCCGGCAATTTCCGTCCTCAGCGCGGTGGAGGGGCTGACGCTGGCCACCGATCTGTTCACTCCCTATATTCTCCCCATTACCGTCGGCCTTGTCGCCCTGCTTTTCATCATCCAGCGCCGCGGCTCCGGAGCGTTGGGAGGCGTCTTCGGCCCCATCATGCTGGTCTGGTTCGCCACCCTGGCCTTGCTCGGGCTGCACAGTTTGATCCAAACGCCAACGGTGCTGCTCGCGGCCAATCCGTTCCATGCCGCCACGTTTCTTATTCACCATGCCGGCATCGGATTTCTCGTCCTGGGCAGTGTCTTTCTGGTTCTCACGGGAGCCGAGGCCCTGTACGCGGACATGGGGCATTTCGGACGCCGTCCGATACAACTCGGCTGGTTTGCGGTCGCGCTGCCGGCGCTGCTGTTGCAGTACTTCGGCCAGGGTGCGCTCTTGATGCGGGACCCGGCGGCGCTCGCCAATCCCTTTTATCATCTGGCTCCTGATTGGATGCTCTATCCGCTGATTGCGCTGGCGGCGGTGGCGACGATCATCGCCTCGCAGGCCATGTTGTCCGGCGCCTTCTCACTGACCTTGCAAGCCGTGCAACTCGGCTATCTCCCGCCGCTCCGGATTACGCACACCTCCGCGGAGCAGCATGGTCAAATCTATTTCGCAGTCCTGAACTGGCTGATGTTCATCGGCACCGTGGGGCTGATCCTTTCGTTCGGATCATCCACCAACCTGGCCGCGGCCTACGGCATCGCCGTCTCCGGGTCCATGATCATCACCACGCTGCTGATGTATCGTGTCACTCGCAGCCACTTGGGATGGAGCGCCCCGCCCGCTCTCATGGCCGTCGGGACATTCCTGTTCATCGACCTCGCGTTTTTCCTCGCGAATGCGCAGAAGATTCCCCATGGTGGATGGTTTCCACTGCTCCTCGGGGCAGCGATTTTTACCGTGATGAGTACCTGGGCGCGGGGTCGTGCGATCGTCGCCGAGCATCTCCGTGTTCAGTTTCCTCCGTTACATCAATTCGCCGGTGAAGTCTTGTCGAAGGTGGAATATCGAACCGCAGGGCAGGCCGTGTTCCTTTCACAACATCCCGACATCACCCCGCCGGCGCTGCTGCAAAATGTGCGGCATAACAAAACATTGCACGAGCATGTGTATTTGCTGACTGTGCGGACGGAACATGTGCCGTTTGTTCCGGCAAGGGCGCCGCTGGAGATCACGCTGGTCCAGGAGGGGCTTTTTCAAGTGATCGCCCGTTGCGGCTTCATGGAGACGCCGGATATTCCGCGCGTGCTCACGCAGCTTGCCGCACATGGTCATGTGCTGCCGCTGCAGGACACGACCTTCTTCCTGAGCAGGATTACATTTTTAGCGACCCCCAAGCCGGGGATGGCTATCTGGCGGGAAAAATTGTTTGTGGTGCTGTCGCGCAATACCCAGCGCGCCAGTTCTTACTTCCATCTCCCGTCGGAGCAGGTGGTGGAGATCGGATTGGTACTGGAGATTTAGGCAATTCAGCGGAATCTGTCCTGAGACCAGTCATCCGCCTGGAAGATGGTGAGAGGCACATCCGAGAAGCATCACAGGCACTGTCCGAACTCAGCCTGCCGCCAGGCTTCATCGAGCACCACTGCCACCGAATTGGACAGGTTGAGGCTGCGGCTGCCAGGCACCATCGGCACACGGATCCGTTGCTGATCGGAAACGCTTCCAAGAATGTCCGCCGGCAGGCCGCGGCTCTCCGGCCCGAATACAAATACGTCACCCTCCGCATAGCGAATCAGATCGTAGCGTTGCCTGCCTTTGGTTGAAACGGCGAACAGTCTTTGACCAGCGAAGCGTTCAAGACAGGCTTCC
This sequence comes from Nitrospira sp., assembly GCA_049840695.1. Lineage (GTDB taxonomy): Bacteria > Nitrospirota > Nitrospiria > Nitrospirales > Nitrospiraceae > Nitrospira_A. The sequence goes on along the minus strand of JASGJV010000025.1, from coordinate 56,815 downwards.
CAGGTCTCATGCACATCTAGCGTGGCGAATTCATGGTAGTCGAGCCCCGCCCGCAGGAGCTGCTTGTCCTCCAGCGTGAACCCCAGCGGTTTCACCAAATGCAGTCGGGCACCGGTATTGGCGCAGAGCCGGATGATATTGCCGGTGTTCGGAGGAATTTCCGGCTGATACAAAACGACATCAAACATGATGACGGGGAAATGAATCGACAGGAGCGGACAGAGGGGAGAGCCGGCCGGCGGCCGGCCCCCCCTCCATTCGTTCAGTGGTCAGGAACGAAAGGCCTGCACATCGCCGGATTTGCGAAGCATCTTGTTCACTTCGTCGAGATGGAGCTCTTCACCCACGATCATTTCCCGGGCGTACTCTTCCAGCAAGACGGACTTGCCTTCCGCCAGCTTCAGCAGTTCGTAATAGGAGGCAACAGCGGCCTTCTCATGCTCCAGGCTCTCCCGCAGAATCCCCGATATCGTGTTTTTCCGTTTCCAGCAGGGTCCCGATTTTCAGTGAAAAATTGTCCACCAGCAGCGTCACCAGTTCGCCGGCTTTGTGCGCATGGGCCAGGCTCTCATCCGCATTGCCCTTTAGCCAGGACACGATCGGAATCCGGTTGTACCCGTAGATCATCAGCGCATAATGGGTGTATCGCACAACGCCGGCCAGTTCGAGTTCCATGATTCGATTGAGAATGCCTACCGCGCGCTGCGTATCTTGTTCGTTCATCATCGATCTCCAATCAGGCAAGATTTTACTGCCTCATAATAAGGTCATGGCACTGAGCTAGACGTTAAAGCGGAAGTGCATCACGTCGCCGTCGCGCACGACGTATTCCTTCCCTTCCAGCCGCATCTTGCCCTTTTCCTTCGCACCCGCCTCCCCCTTACAGGCGATGTAGTCATCGTACCCGATGACTCCCGCCCGGATGAACCCCTTTTCGAAGTCACCGTGAATCACGCCTGCGGCCTGTGGCGCGGTATAATATCGCCGATATGAATGGTCCAGGCGCGAACTTCTTTGACGCCGGCCGTAAAGTACGTTTGAAGCCCGAGCAACTGATAGGCCGCGCGGATGAGGCGATTCAGCCCCGGTTCCTTCATCCCGATATCGGCCAGGAACTCCTGTTTTTCCTCATCGGAGAGTACGGCGATTTCCGATTCCAAGGCTGCGCAAATGGCCACGACGGGCGCTCCTTCCTGGGCGGCATAGTCTTCCACACGCATCAGCAACGGATTGTTGGTAAAGCCTTTTTCCGACACATTGGCCACATACATCACCGGTTTCATCGTCAGCAGGCACAGAGGTTCAGCAATCTGTCCGCTAAACCGGATCCAGCTTCATCGTCCTCGCCGGTTTGCCCTCGTTGAGACAAGCCGCCACCTGCACGAGCAGGTCGCCCAGCTTGGCGGCATCTTTGTCACCCGAGCGAATGAAGTTTCACGTTCCGTTCCTGCGCCTTTTCGACCGTCGTCAGGTCGCCAACGCGAGCTCGGTCACGATGGTGGCGATATCGGAAACCGGATCGACTTTTCCCGCCACGTGCACCACATTGTCGTCTTCGAAACAGCGCACCACGTTCACGATCCCATCGGTCTCACGAATATTGGCGAGGAACTGGTTCCCCAATCCTTCGCCCTTGGAGGCCCCTGCCACCAACCCCGCGATATCCACGAACTCGGTCGTGGCATACTGCATCCGCTGGGGCTTGACGATATCGGCCAGCGCCTGCATCCGCGCATCCGGCACTTCAACGATCCCGATATTCGGCTCGATCGTGCAGAACGGGTAATTCTCGGCCGCGATCCCTGATTTGGTCAGCGCATTAAAGAGGGTGGACTTGCCCACATTCGGCAGTCCGAACGATTCCACATTTCACACTCATGACGATCCCTTCCTGGTCATGGCCCTGTTGGTTCGGTCCGGCGTTCCCATATCTCCAGGCTGAGGGACAGCGTGAACCGAAGAGGCGCATTCTACGTGTTGAAGGCTGGCGCGGTCCACTCCCCCACACTCGGGCCAAATGGACCAGCATCCATTGCACGTTCACACTCTCAATCGGCTGAAGGGGATGAGCAAGGAGTCATGAGCAGGCTAACTACGTGGGCCCCGGTCTCATCCACAATCCGCGCACGCTCCGGCGACTCAGTCCCCCTAGGACGAATGCATGATTCGTAGGGCTCTTCCGCAGGATACGACGCCAGCCCTGCCGCAGCACCGACATCCTGCGAACCGGCCCGCATGATCCACCATGGCCACCACAACATTCCCGCAGAGTCATGCGAGATACAGACATTTGCCTAGGTGTCATCCTGATGTGAGACGGCCGGAATGAGCAAATCGCTTGGGATCCGTCCTGTTCACCATACACTGACGACAGGAACAGACACGGTTGAGGAGAGGAGCACCTATGGATACATCACGAGCCGGCGCCGTCCGATCGACGATTTTTGCGTGTATGAGTCTGACCCTGATACCATTTTTGAGCGGAGCGCTGCCGGCGATGGCACTGGAAGCCAATGCTCTCACAATTGCCTCCCAATCGAACAGTCACGTGGGACTCTCCATCGATCTCACCGGCTTCACAATCGAACGCGACCAGATCAAACGCAACGGGCGTCGCTATCTCATGGCTTCACACCCGGGAACGGGCATCAAGGTTGCCATCGCGTTGGAGCAGGTGGGCGGGCAGGCTTCGACCGCCGGATGCATCGAGCATTTGCAGCAACTGCAGAAAGGGCCGGCGGTGAGTCGTGGACAAGACGTGATCCTTTCGACCACCCGCGACATACCGACGCTGGAATATACGCTTCCCCGCTTCCAGGGTGTTCGTCTCGATCAAAAAAGCCTGTACGCCTGCATGGCCGAAGGGAATGTCTATGCCAACATCCATGTGTCAAAGGTTCAGTATACCGAGGCCAACGCATCACACTTTCAGCAGCTGCTGGCCACCCTGCGCTTACACACAGGCCCCTTGCCGCGAATGACGGCTCACCAGTCGAACCCTGCCGCACCGCTGTTTTCCGTGGAGACCGTGCGATACGAGCAGACCAACGACCCCTCGCGCCGGAAGTGATAGGCTTCCTACCGGGGCCCCGTGAGGGCATCCTGGGCCGTGTGACCGCTCAAGGATTTTTCCTGAATGTTGTGCTCAATTTCCAGGGCAATGACATGCGCCAGTTCATCCGCTGACAGCGCCCCCATCGGCAGGCCTTTCGTCTCCCGATAAAAGGGATCATCCGAGGCAGCGGGGCGATGGACGTTGACCAGAATCGCAGCCGGTTGTATGGGCCGCTCCTGTTTTCCCACCACCACCGCCTTCTCCTCAGACAGGACCCTCGTGCGGGTGGCCCAGTCCCGTTGATCAATTTTCACGTAGGCGACATTCCAGACCTTTCCATTGAGAAGACTGCGGACCGCCTTCGGGGTCTGCTCCAGGAAAGACGGATCACGCACGATCTTCTGCAGCGCTTCGCGAATCCGGATGTCATACAGCTTCGTGGTTGAATCCGCATGAGTCGGCCGTACCGGCGCGGAATTGCCGACTTCGTACCAGGATTGTCCGTCTAGGCTCTTCTGATCGTCTACCGTTCGCAGATAGGTGTCGAAGAGTTGTTGAAGCAGCCGGACCCGTTCTTCCGCAGAGAGACCCGCAATCTCCTCATCTGTCCGGATGGGGGCCTTCTGTAGGTGTCGTTCCACAGCCACCGCCTTGGCCTTCGGTGCGGTGTCCGCTTTGCTCACCACCCACTGAAACTCTCTGGCCAGCACAGGCAGCAGAGCGTCCGGATGATTGAGATACCCCTTGTCTCTCAGGGAGGAGGCGCTGATCAGGAGTGTGACACGACCCGGTTCTTTCGTGCGGACCACCAAAAACGGAAAGGCTTTCCCCTCATCATTGACCACAACCGGTTCGATCACCACCTGCTTGAGCGCCTGTTTTGCGAGGCTCTCCTCAAAACGCGGAAAGTCGGCACGATGCTGCAACATGATGGTGAACGTGTCGATCACCGTTTGGACTGCCGCATCGAGATCGGTATCATGCGGTCCGCCGACACCGGCTGCTGTGCCAGTGCCGAGAAAGACCCGGAAGGAAGCACCGGAAGATTCTCGTCCCTTACCGAGGACACTAGGCCCTTCGGAGTCTGGATGGGGTTGGTGATCTCGGTGATTGGCCTGGGTGTCAGGCACAAACAGAAGCGCGCACAGAAGCGCACCTGCGCCGAGAGTCCAGACCAGGGATCGATAGCAGTTGAGGAGCAGACCTGCCTGGGAGCTATCTCTTATGAGCCGATTCATCATCCGCGATCAGCCTCAGCCCGCGTACCCGTTCGGATTGTTCTGTTGCCAGCGCCAGGCGTCAGTACACATGTCGTCCAACCCACGGGCAGCCCGCCACCCCAGTGTTTTCAGCGCATACCCTGGATCGGCATAACAAGAGGCGACATCGCCGGGACGTCGCTGTGCAATCTTGTAAGGAACCGCCTTGCCGCTGGATTTCTCAAAGGCCCGAACAATCTCCAACACGCTGTACCCGTTCCCGGTGCCGAGATTGACGGTCAGACATTCCTTCGGGCGATCCAATCCATTCAACGCCTCCAACGCTTTGAGATGCCCCAGCGCCAAATCCACCACGTGAATGTAATCGCGCACGCCCGTTCCGTCCGGGGAGGAATAATCGTTGCCCCACACATTCAGATGCTCGCGCCGGCCAACCGCCACCTGCGCCACAAACGGGAGAAGGTTATTCGGCATGCCTTGCGGATCCTCGCCAATCAGGCCGCTGGCATGGGCCCCCACCGGGTTGAAATACCGCAGGATGCCGATCCGCCAGGAGTGATTGCTGCGCTGCAGATCGCGCAAGATCTCTTCTACCATCAACTTCGTACGCCCATAGGGATTGGTCGCGGACAGAGGGTGATCTTCGGTCAACGGCAAGCGCTGCGGATCCCCATAGACGGTGGCAGACGAACTGAAGACCAGTGTGCTGACGCCACACTCCCCCATCGCCTCGAGAAGACGCACAGATCCCACCACGTTGTTATCATAGTAGGACAGCGGCTTTTCGACCGATTCACCGACCGCTTTCAACCCGGCAAAGTGGATGACCAACGTGGCACCGCTCTCCCGAAGCGCCGCGACCAGAGCAGCCCGATCCCGAATGTCACCCCGAATCAGACGAAGGGATTTTCCCGTGATGCGTTGCACACGCGCCAGGGCTTCAGGATGGCTATTGGAGAAGTTGTCGAACACGGTCACTGCCGAGCCGGCATTGAGCAGTTCCACACAAGTATGCAAACCGATATACCCGGCGCCCCCCGTCACCAAGATCATGCGTATCGCCTCCGCTGGAATGAGATGAGAATACATGTCTCTCCCAGCTTACGATACACCGCCTCGAAAGCGCGCACAATGGCACGGCCGGAAACACATGGCTCCCTTATTTCGATCTAGCCGTTTCCGGTCGCACTCCGTTACACTTCGATCACGCAGGGACACCGATGCAGCACGAGCACAACACCAACTATTACGCCATCCTGGAGCTGTCTGCTGACGCGACAGAAGCGGATATCAGGCGCGCCTGGCATGAACAGATGCAGGTCTGGCATCCTGACCGTTTCGTGCATTCCCTCACGCTGCACAAGAAAGCCGAAGCTCGCACGCAACTCATCAATCAGGCCTATCAAACACTCAGCGATCCGACCGCGCGCGCCCGCTACGACATCGGGAGGCAACATCCCTCAGCACCGCCGTCTTCCCCGCGACCATCTCCGCCAACGCGCCCGCAGCCGGCTACACGCCCACGCCACGAGTTACGCGGACCACAAACGATGCTGAACGTCACCCGGTTCAGTCATCCCAAAATCATGGTCCCTGCCATCCATCTTCTGGTTGATGTGCACGAAACCCAGCCCTACGAATTCAAAGGACTCATTCGGATCGCCGGAACGCGCACACAGGCCCTGTCGGCCGGGGACTACGCCATCGCGGAAGCGCCCGAAATCTTGTGTGTCGAACGCCGCCGCGCAGAAGAATTCAATACTATTGTCTCGAATCCATCCGACAATCGCCCGCGCTTTCTCCGCGAACTCGAGCCACTGCTCACGATTCCCCATCGTTTTCTGGTCATCGAAGGCGCCCTGCATTCCCATCGCGGCGCAGGCCGGCTCGGACAGTATCATCGCAATGGACTGATAGACTTTCTCGATTCCATTACGGCACGATTCGGCATTCAGATCGTCCATGCCGAGAGCCGAGAAGACGCCGAGGAGCGAGTCGCGAACCTGGCCGCCATCCACTACGCCTACCATCTCGCCGAACAACAAGGCCTCGGCCGGTGCCTGACGGAAAACGACGTCTGACAAATTGCAGAATCGTCGGCCGATGTAACCCGCAATCGATCCTTCTCTTGGAGAGACGCATACCTCATGCTAGCATTTCAGTCCTATGCCCCTCTCAACCACCGTGCACGATCTCCGCACCCTGATTCGTTCCTCTCATCCGCTCATTGTGATTGAGACCGTGGAGGAAGACCGGGTGATGACCTTGCTGCAATCCGTGGCCGCCCAGGAACGGATGCCGCTGTTCGAGTGGTCGATCACGAGAGGACTTACCAGGCCCGAAGAAGGACAAAGTCTCAGCAAGCTGACCGCCACCCCGCTGGCGGTGCTTCAACATCTGGATGGATTGACCGTCGAAGGCATTTTCTGGTTGAAGGATCTTGCGCCGCACTTGCAGGATGCCGCTGTCGCGCGCCAGTTGCGTGAGGTCAGCCACCACCTCGGCCGTTCACGGGCGACCTGCGTCATGACGGGGCACCCCATCGCCCTGCCGCTCGACCTCGATCAGATTGCGGTGCGGTTCGATCTGCAGCTCCCGGATCGCGATGAGTTGCATACGATGCTTCAGAGCGTCCTCCAATCTTTGCGGACTCGAACGTCACCCCGTGCAACCAGCATCGACCACCGTCGTGCAGAGCCTGCTCAACTCCATGACCATCCCCAAGCCCGCGATGGCCGGTCCATCCGACCAAGACTGTGAGGCCATCCTTCGCGCCTTACAAGGGCTGACCCTACATCAGGCACGGCAGGTCATCACCCAATGCGTCGTCGAAGATGGAGTGCTGTCCGCCGGCGATGTGCAGACGATTCTCACGCGCAAGGTCCAAGCGATACGAGACGGCGGCCTGCTGGAATATTATCCGGTGGAAGACAACCAGTTCGAACTGGGCGGGTTCGTGAATCTGAAGTCCTGGCTGGAGCGGGCAAAGATGGGGTTCACGGCCGAAGCGAAGGCGCTTAACCTGACTCCGCCGCGCGGCATCATGCTGGTCGGCGTGCCGGGATGCGGCAAATCGCTCGCGGCGAAAGCCATAGCGCGTGAATGGCACTTGCCGCTGCTGAAGCTGGATGCCGGGCGGTTATTCGATAAATTTATCGGTGAATCCGAAAAGAACTTTCGCAAGGCCATCGACATGGCCGAATCCTTGTCCCCGATCGTGCTCTGGATCGATGAAATCGAAAAGGCGATGTCCGCGGGAGGCGGCAGCGGAGAGGCGGATGGCGGCTTGAGCCGCCGGCTTTTCGGCGCCTTTCTCACGTGGCTCCAGGAAAAAAAGCAGGACATCTTCGTCGTGGCGACAGCCAATAATCTCTCGGCTCTGCCGCCGGAGCTGCTGCGCAAAGGTCGCTTTGACGAGATCTTCTTTGTGGACCTTCCGGACAAGGAGGAACGTGCCGCCATCTGGTCGATCCATCTGGGCCTTCGCAAACAAGCGCGTTCACAATTCGATCTCCCGAAGCTCGTCAACGCCAGCAACGGATTCAGTGGCTCCGAAATCGAACAGGCCGTGGTCGCCGGCCTGTATCGTGCGCTGTATCACAAACAGCCGTTGACGACCGATCTTCTCATCGAAGAACTCTCTCATACCGTCCCGCTTTCGGTGACGCGGAGCGAAGAGATCAATCAGCTCCGAGCCACGGCTCAAGGCCGCTTCGTCAACGTGCGATGAGCGGGTTCCACACTTCATCGTTCTGATCTGACCGACTTCTGCCTGACCGAATTCTCACGGCACCCGGACTGCATCACAATTATCTGACGAACGTTGTCCACGCTGCTCTCGCCGGGACGGCCGTTCATACAGTATGATGAACGTTTGCGTCTCGATCCCTCAGGCCATGGCGAATCCTTCGGACACGTCATGCCTCTAATGGTCAAAAGACAGGAGACGGTTTTCCATAACATGACAGACCTCCACTATGATCACACATAGATTCTACAATGCGGTTCCCGTAGACCGGCATGTTAGCCACCATGGCCGGTTGCTGAGCCTATTGCTCATACTTTTTCTCACGCTCATCGCGGGAACCGGCTCGGGCCTGTTCGCCAATGACATCCCGCTCCGCTCGGAAGGCCAGATCGCACAACATGCCAAAGCTGCCTGGGAACAGGGTACGATCGATCTCGCCCTCGGCATCGTCGAGCGGGGAATCCAAGACCATCCTCGAGCACTCGCGCTGCATCAACTGCGCGGCGACATGTTGGCCACCTCACGGCAAACCGAAGCCGCGCTTGAATCGTACGATACTGTCCTGGCGAGCATCCCCGCCGCCCTCGATGTCCGATGGGCGAAGTGGAGTGTGCTGGTGAGATCAGGACAGGTCGAGGAAGCGGTAGGCGAGCTTCAACGCATCGCCGCAATCGATCCGCACAACCCCCTCATCCATTTACGTCTGGCTCGCGAACTCCGGAAACTTGACCGCCTGGAAGAATCCTTCGAGGCATACCAGAAAGCCGTGGAACTCGGACCTGACATGCTCAACTGGCGACTGGCTCTGGCCCGGGCACGTTTTGATATTCTCGACTACGAAGGCGCAGAACGTGAGGTGCACTTCGTCCTCGATCGAGTGCAGCCCGGTTCACCGCTTCACCTCTCCGCTAGAAATCTCCTCACCGTCTTCTTCGGCTCGACGGAACGGGGCCGCCGTTTTGCGCCCGCCATGACGCCGGATGTCAGTCCGAAACAGTTACGCGACTGGTCGATGATACGCGCGGAGGGGTACCGGCTGTTCGAGGCGGGACGGTTTCGGGAAGCGGAGCCGGTCTATCGAGAACTCCTCCGTCTCAACCCGATGGATCCGCTGGCCGGGCGGCATCTCAGCCTCATCCTCATGGGGTTGGGCCGTTGCAAGGACGCGCTCGCGGTGTCTCAAGCTGGGTCTGAATTCGATCCGACTGATGAGGAACATACGACCACGGCGTTTCGTATTGGCCAATGCATGGTGGAGCTGGGACGCTGGGAAGATGCCTACATGCAGTTCAAAACGTTGTACGATGCGACCGTGGAGTTTGAAAAATCAACGAAGGACGTTCAGCTCCCCACCGGAACCCGTGTGTTGAATAAAGCAAACCTCTTACAGTGGTTGGATAAGGTGCGTCCGCACGTGCCGGAGTTTGCCCAACAGGTCGAAGAGGAAGCTGCAGCCACTGCGGCTCAAGCCAAGGCGGCGGTACCGACTATTCCCACGGAGGCGGAACTTGCCGCGAAGGCCATCGAAGCCTTGAAGCCGCAAAACACGCTGGATGCTGCCGCTTCCCTCGTCGGCCGGGACGCTGACTTCGCCTGGTTTCGCTTCGTCATTCCAGCCAAAAAAGTGATGCGGGATGATTCGCCGACCGGAGCGCATGATTTTATTCCGTTGGATCCCGGTATCAGTTTCCCTGACACCCAGCAGGATATCTACCTGGTCTTCAGCCTGGTCACCGCATCATACGATGAGGTGCCTCTGGCCGCACGCTGCTTTAAAGAGGCCGCCGAGCTGGCCGGCACACACACAGCCGTCGCGCAAGACCGGCTCATCATGTCCACGAACGATCAATCCGGCTATTTTGTGCTGCCTCGTCCGGCCACAGGCTGGACGGCCGGCCTCTACCGGTGCGGATTGTTTGCGGGAGAAGAAACATCGGCCTATACCCAGGTTGACGAGGTGCGCTTCCGCATCATCCAACCCACGAGACCTTCGTAACTGCGGCAGTAGCATTGAAACTTGCGGCATACACCAGCAAGCTGGACTGTCATAACCGGTTGGAATGGATCAACGGATGCGCGCCCTGACTGTGTAGGAACCGGTGAAGGCTTCACCAGGAAGCAGTCGCTTCAGTCCCCAGTCGGGGTGATTGAAGGCATCCGTCGCGCAGGTCATCGGTTCGATGGCCAAGGCTCGGCGCGGAGCATCAGTGATGGCATCCCCCGTATAGACCACGAGCGCCGAAAAGGCACGATCCATCACCACATCAATCGTGCGTGCACTTTTCTGATCGCGCAGGGCGGCCGTGGCCATCCCGGCCGCATCGCGCTCTAATTCAAGATAACAATGGTTGAAGCGCCGCGGACCAATGCGCTGAAACTCGCGATAATCCCATTCAGTTCCTTTTGCTGCGATCACCCGGCCGGTGGGCGCCAACTGCTTGTTAAACTCAAGGTATCCAGCGGCAGGAATTCTCGCCTCTGCCTCATCGACCAGCCCGGTACCGACGGTGAAATACGGATGAAACCCGACTCCCACCGGAGCCGCCGTGTGGCCCACATTCCGGACGGAAAACGTGCAGGACAGTCCCGCAATATCCAGGCTGTAGGTTAGACGCACGACGAGGGAAAACGGATATCCTCGCGAAGCGTAGCGGGAGGCATCCAACCTCACTTCATAAGCGACGGAGTCAGGGCGCGCGTGATGCGTCGTCCACGGGAGGTTTCGCACGAATCCATGGATGGCATTCGGGCCTTCTTTATCATTGCGTTCAAGCTGCAGCGCCTGCCCGTCAAACGAGTACCGTCCGTCGGCCACCCGGCCTGGAAAGGGAATCAGCACGTCACCCTGCCCGCCCTTCTTCTGCGCGCCGCCTGAATAGCCCCACACAATATCGGTTTCGCCACCAGAACCGTCTACGACAAAGTATCGCCGCAAGGAGGCCCCCCACGGTGAGAGCACCGCACGCTGGTTCTCAAAGGCGATCGTAGTTTCAGTGTCAGGCGTGGGCGCCGGCGTCATGGGCTACGACCTTCTTACAGATCTTTTCCGATCAGGTACTCGAACCGTTTACGGAAATCATCCGAAGCGAGTCCGGCTGCAGTCGCCAACCGAACGACATTCTCCGGCTGACTCAGATCCTCCGAAGAGAGACGGATCATGTACCGGCGCGCAATGGCGTAGGACTCCGACTCGACGTCCACCATACGCACGCGCGTGCGGCCGGTGGCCGGGTCCAGAATGTCTCCGAACGGAATCGGGATAAACCGCCCGTTTTGAATCGACACCATGGCCGCATTGCCGCCTTCTAAAAGAAATTGCGCGGCGCAGTAGCCCAGGTCCCGGGTATATTCCATATCGAACGAAATAGGATCCGCACAACGCAGTTCATACCCGATGTTTTTATCGACGATGGTGGTCTTGATCCCGAATGTACGCAGTGCCTTCTCCACCGCCCGCTTGATCACAAATCCGAAATTGATTTCCGCCAACCGCACATGTCCGTGCTGATCGCGTTCCACATCCTCCAGTCCATTCAAATCCTGCTGGTCGAGAATTTCGACCAGGCCTTCGGCCAGAACCGCAACCCCGTCCGACCTGCCGGCACTGAGACGCTTGATAAACGCGGCCACCAGAATATCCACCACCGCCTGCAGGCGAATGGGCTTGTGGCGAAATTCTTCCGGAATGATGGTGAGGGTGGCTCCGGCGGCCTTACCGATTCCCAGCGCCAGATGGCCCGCCTTGCGGCCCATGGTCACGACAAAATACCAGCGTGAGGTCGTTTCCGCATCGACCATCAGACTTTTGACCAGTTCGACTCCGATATGGCGGGCGGTCTGGAATCCGAAGGTCGGAATGCCATGCGGCAGATCGAGATCGTTGTCGATGGTCTTGGGCACATGCACCACCTGAAGCCGGCCGCCGGCCCGCTGCTCCAACTTCAACGCGGAAAATGCCGTATCGTCTCCGCCGATCGTAATCAGTCTGGTTACGCCCAGCCTATGCAAACTTGCCAGGCAGGCATCGAGATGCTCGGTTTTCTGCGTGGGATTGGCACGCGCCGTTCCGAGACAGGAACCGCCGCTGAAGTGAATGCGACTGATATCTTCGATCGACAGGCGCCTGATCTTGCCGGTGTTCCCATCCATAATCCATTTGAAACCGTCCTGAATACCGATGACGTCGGAGCCTCCGAGAATGCTTCGAATCGTCGCCGCCCCGATCACACTGTTGATGCCGGGTGCCGGCCCTCCACCGACAAGAATGCCCACGACCGGTCGCTGTTCACGTACTGCCATGTTCCCTGCTCCTATGGGCTGAAAATGATTCGACCCGCTCCATGCCCCCTTCGCGTACCATGCTCGGCTACTTCCGGCTGTCCCGCAGGCCGTTCATGCCTGAGACCCTACACGGAGCCGGAAAGTGCGTCAAGGACGACCGGGCGGGTTCTTGAATATCACTCGCGAATTATCGAACCTGTGCTAGCCTAAGACCGACAGCCTTCTGCTTCACTCGAAGGAGGTATCCAATGGTCGAGATACTGGTCGTCGACGACAATCTGCAGCTGAGAGACACTTTGCGAACGATCTTAAACAAGCGGCCTGGATTTCGCGTGACCGGTGAAGCAGCCGACGGCATCGCCGCTTCGCAATTGGCCCAAACGCTTCGCCCGACAGTTGTCCTCATGGACGTGGGCATGGCGCGTATGGATGGGGTCGAGGCGACGCGCCGAATTCGAGCGCTCTTGCCGGACACGGTCGTGATTGGAATGTCCTGCCACAACAGCCGGGAAGTCGAGGCCGCCTTACGTGCCGTCGGAGCGAACGCCTTCCTTCCTAAAGAGCTGGTACCCGAAAAAATCTTTGAAGTCATCGCCCAGCAATTGCCGCAAGATCAGACGGTATAGTGATGTGGGGGGAGGACCAGCTGCACAGGTTCTTCTCATGAGGCGCCGCAACTCACATCCTCCCCTTCTCCTCTGGAGCCTGGCCGCCCGCTGACAGCCGCCTCGACAATTGCCCGACACAGCTGGACACCGGCGCTTTCTTTCGTAAGATACCCGTATGCTCCCGCTTGCTTCATGCGCGCCACGATATCGGGCGAATTGTGCATGGAAAGTGCCACAATTTTTATGTCGGGGTATTCTTCCTTGATCCGTTTGGTCGCCGCTACACCGTCGCATCGGGGCATGTTGACGTCCATGACGACGACGGCCGGGCTGAGGGTGCGGGTCAGTTCGATGGCTTCCAGGCCATCGCGGGCTTCACCCACGACCTCTAGGCCAGGATGTCCATTCACGATGGTCCGTAAACCTTGGCGCAACATGCGATGATCGTCTACCAACAAGACCCGGATCTTGGGAGTGGCTAGCAGCGAGGCAGTTGCGGGGAGTTCCGGCACCAGGTGGGCCGCCGGGTCGGATAGTACGGCGTGAAGCGTCGCAGCAACGCCCATATCGGCCGCCGCGTCATCAGCCGTGACGCTTGGCTGAACAACCGGCAGCTGCAGGATGGCCATCGTGCCTTCGCCAGGGATCGATTGCATATCGAACTCCCCTCCGAGAGCCTTCATGCGCTCGCGAATACTGAACAGCCCAAAGCCCGGTTCAAGCTTGGCCTCGCCCGGACCGACATCACAACCCACGCCGCGATCCGATACGCAAATGCGCAAAACCCCGTCGGCTTGTGTCACGGAAATCTTCGCTTCAGTTGTACCCGCATGTTTCACGATATTCATCAGGAGTTCGCGAACCGATTGAAACAGCAGAATGGACTGCTCCTCGGAAAGGGAGAGCACGTCGTTTTCCAGATCCAGCTTCACCGTGAGCTCTCGCTGCATCTGGTCAGCCAGCCATCTCAGCGCCATAAGGAGTCCGAACTCGTTTAAGATCGGCGGGCTGAGTTGTGCCACCAAGGTCCTGGTATAGGCCAAGGCCCGGTCCATCACTTCCTGAACCTCCGTCATGGCCTCCATCGCCGCCGGCGTCACCTCTTCCAATTTGGCCTGCCCTAGCTTAATCCGGCTCAGCACCAGGAGTTGAGCCAGATAATCATGCAAGTCGGTCGCGAGTTGTTTCCGGATACGATGCTCGGTCAGATTCAGTTCTGTCGTCAGCGCGCGCAGCTTGTCCTGCGTATCCGCCAATTCTCTCGTCCGCACTTCGACACGTTGTTCTAAATCATCCGCAAGTTGCCGCAATTGCGCTTGCGCTTCTTTCCGGCTTTGAATGTCCTGAATAATGGAAATGAAATGTTGCGCAGACCCCTGCTCGTCCCGCAAAAGCGAGACGGTCAGATGCCCCCAGATGAGCGACCCATCCTTCCGGACGTAACGCTTTTCCATGGAAAAGGTCTCGATCTCGCCCGCCAGCAGCCTGCGGACGGAGGCCCAATCCCGTTCGATATCGTCCGGATGCGTAATTTCGGTAAACGTCTTGGCAAGCAATTCTTCCCGGGGGTACCCCGTGATGGCGCACAGGGCATCATTACAGCGGAGCCAGCGTCCATCGAGCCCGACATGGGCAATCCCCACCGCCGCGTTATCGAATGTCGCGCGATGTTGCGCCTCGCTCTCCCGCAACGCGTCCTCGGCTTTTCTGCCATCCGTGATATCTTCGGCAAAAATAATGATCCCGCCGATACCGCCGGCCTTATCCCGCCAGGGGCGGATTTCCCATCGGAGCCAATAGAGAGTCCCGTCGGAACGTTCAAACCGGTCTTCCTCGATGCGCATCACCATCCCGGCCAAGCCTTCCTGATGAGCCTTTCGCCACCGGTCCGGAATATCAGGAAAGATCTCGTAGTGACTGCGGCCCAGCACCTCTCCTTCGATTCCGTAATCCGCCAACCAGCGACGGCTCACTGCGACATACCGCATCTGGCGATCGAACATTGCGATTGCCGCCGGCGCATGTTCGATGAAGAGACGCAGCCGTTCCTCACTTTCCCGCAATGCCGCCACGGCTCGCTTGCGTTCGGTGATATCGTGGGCGACTTTGGAGACTCCGACAATCTGTCCTTCATCATTGCGGATCGCCGATGCGGTCAGTGCAATATCAATCAGCGTCCCGTCTTTCCGCCGCCGGATCGTTTCATATTGCGCAACCGTTTCACCCCTGACGATCTTCTCGAGAATCCGGGTTTCTTCCTCGACCCGTTCCTCCGGGATGACCAGCAGCACGGATTGCCCGACGGCCTCCTGACGGGTATACCCGTACAACCGCTCGGCGCCCCGGTTCCAACTGGTAATGGTCCCGTTGAGATCTTTACTGACGACCGCATCCTCCGACGATTCGACAATGGCGGCGAGCGTGGCCCGCGCCTGCTCGGCCTGTTTGCGTTCGGTGATATCGACGATAGCGGCAATGAATCCCGTCACGATCCCGCGTTCGTCCCACTCCGGCGCGTAGGTCACTTGCAGAAGACGGCCCATGGACGAAGCCCCAAGAAATTGCTGGTCGAACTTGACCTGCCGTCCTGCCAGGGCCTCTTGCATGAAGGGCGCGGCCTGCCGGTACGCCTCTGCGCCCAACACCTCCTGTGGATGCAGGCCGATGAGATCCTCAGGCGTTCGTCCCACGAGGTCGGCATATCGCTGATTCACGAACCGATATCGTCCATCCGTTCCGCATTGCGCGATGAGCACCGGAGCATGGTCCGTGACAAACTGCATCTGACGTTCGCTGGCGCGGACCGTCTCTTCGGCCTTGGTGCGCGCCTCGATCTCCAGACGCAGTCGCTGTTCCTGGGCCCTCACCAGGGAAGTCTCCGCCTGCGCCCGAAGACGAGCGCGTGTGACTGCTTCGGAGAGCGACACGATGATGACATTGGCGGTAATAAATAATGCCAGAGCTATCTGTTGCTCACCCGGCGACGCTTGCATGTCAAAGAACAGGGCCGTAGTCAGGGCTGACGAGATGATGGTCGCAACGACACCATGGCGCCAGCCATTGGCCACCGCGATGAACATGATGGCGGGATAATAGGTGATGAAGGTATAACCCGATCCCCACAGCGGGGTCAGCGCCATGCGAACACCGGTCGCCAGGGCGAGCGTGACCATCATGAGCAGTGAAGGATTCTTTTCGGCCAGACGCGACCACCAGGAGCGAACACCCGGCTGGATCTCATCCTGAGGTGAAGAAGCTAAAGGAGGCGGGTCGGAAGCCATGGGCTCCATCGGCGAGCGATGAATCGGCTCTTTGTCTAGGTGCGATCTCAATGGATCGTGCGCAGCATGCGCGGTACGTTCAACTGAAGGGCGAGTGTACCTGAATGCCTCAGAAGACACCACACCTATCATGGACGGCTCGGGGACGGGAGATGGGCCTAGCAGGGCGAGTGATGAACGGAGCGGGTAACCTAGTTACCCTGGAGGAGCGATGCAGGCGAGGCACTGTTCCGGTGACGGTCCTTCAGCCATTCGAAACCGGTAGTAGGTTCGGACATACCGACGAGGTGCCGTCGCAGTCCTCCCTGTGGCGGCACCCTACCGAAGCTCGCCGCTCAGGCTGGATCCTGCCCGGGAAGTGGCCTTGACGAATGAGCTTCCCACGGTCTCGGCAATCTCGGTCT
Organism: Nitrospira sp.; assembly: GCA_049840695.1. GTDB lineage: Bacteria > Nitrospirota > Nitrospiria > Nitrospirales > Nitrospiraceae > Nitrospira_A. Next base: position 40,218 of record JASGJV010000025.1, on the reverse strand, counting down.
CGTCTTACGCCTGCTTGTATTTCGTCGGGGATCTGAGTAGGGTTCGCCCCATCACGCCATAGAAAGGACACTATGCACAGGTCTTTACGCCATGCAGCTTGGATTGCCGCGATCGTCATGCTTCAAGGCTGCGTTGGACTTGGCGCCTGGACTCTCGGCACGCGCAGCGAATCCAGCGACCACCCGAAAATCGACCAGACCAGGGGCGCCATCGATATACGCAAGGCAGGCAGGGACTCTGATCTCAAGACGGCTACGGAACTGCGAAGGCAATGGGGTGAGCCTGACGATATCGAATTACGCAAGGATGGAAAGGAAGAATGGATCTATAAGACCGGCGGGTTACGATGGTCGGGGGTGCTGCTGTATCTGGTTGTCCTTCCCCTGCCTGCGATGATCCCTGTCGGCACTCAATATGTCTCTTTTGTCGTTCAGGACGGGCATATTGAAGAAGCCACGCGCAGAGATTGGGCCTTCAAGGCCGGGGCCTACTGCGGATTCTTCGGGATGATGTACGGTGGATTAGGGTGTGGAACCGGCACGTTCGAAGAGAACAGGGATCAAACGCGCCGTGCGTCGATGGAACAATGACCTCGACGCTGAGATGCGGCTGGTGATCAGCGGAGCCGGATGCACGGTGGGCAGCGGCGCCCCTGCTCTGTTCTCATGCATAGATTCAAACGCCTTCGCTTGTTCTTAGTGAGTCAGGTTGTGCGAACAGGCCATGCCGCGACGACCTCCCGGCGCATGCTCACGATTGTGGTCGCTAACTACCTCTCTTTCCTCCCGTCACTCCGACGGTTCGTATCCTTCCTCCGAACCAGGCGCTGCCCCAGGCCAACAGACCCATGACTCCGCCGATTCCCAGGACGCTGGTGATGGAGCCGAACGATTCCGCCACCCAGCCAAAAGCGCTCATCCCCAGCATGGAGGTCGCGGTGGCCATGGCTGTGTACACGGCCATCACGCGGCCGACCATTCCTGGCGGAGCCACTTCCTGAATGATGCCCCAGGCAATCGGGGTCCACGTGCCCAGGCCGATTCCAATGCAGACCACATAAGCCGACGCCATGCCGACACTCTCGGTCCATGTCAGGCCAACCACCGCCAGACCTGCCAATGCACAAGACACCGCAATCGCCATCAGCCGTTTGTGAAGATCCCACGCGCTCAACCAGATTAGTGCTATCGATGACAGAAGCAACCCCACTCCCAGCCAGGACCAGAGATATCCGACCTCGACCGGACCGAGACCGAGCAGTTGGCGTCCAAACACGGGAAACAGTGTCGTGAATGCGCCGCTGCCGAACGTGTAGATGGACGCGAGGACGATCAGGATCAGCAGCGTGCGATGGGTCAGAAAGGCATACCGCAAGCCTTCGAGGAGATGCCGGACGAAGGGTCGCCAGCCCGCGCTGTCGCCGGGCGCCTGCTCCGCCGCTCGCAACTGGATCGGCAAGAGGCAGGCGGCGGACGCGAAATAGGTCAGCGCATTCACACAGAGCACATCCTGCGATCCCGAGAACGCAATACCGATTCCGCTGACAGCCGGCCCGATGATGATGCCCAGACTCGTCGTGCTTTGCAGAAGCGCATTCGCGGCGGTGAACTGCGGCCGAGCCACCATGAAGGGAACGGCGGATGACAACGTCGGCACAAATACGGCTGTGGCCATGCCGAACAGGAATGTCAGGACGTACAGGGATTCGACCGTGAAATGTTCGATCGACACCAGACAGGGAATCAGGCCGATCAACAGCCCTCTGGCCACGTCGCTCGTGATCAGAATGGTTTTTTTAGGGAAACGGTCGACAATGACGCCGATGAACGGTCCGAACAGTATCGGCGGGAGTGTCTGTAGGAGCCCGATAACGGTCGTCTTGAGTGGCGACCCGGTCACCGCATACACGAACCACAACAGCGCCAGCTTGCTGATGCCTTCAGCAACCTGAGACAACACCTGACTCCACCACATGAAGCTGAAGTCACGTGTCAGCAGCCACCGGTGGGTGTCGGACATATGCTCAGTATAAACGTTTGCGGCAGGAGGGGAATCAGTAAGGCTGAGAGGAGAGAGATGTCCCACGCATTATCATCCTTCCGCTGGCGACGGTGTGATCGCCTTATCCCATTGCATTCGTGCCGCGCGCATGTCCGGGGATGCTGACATGTGAACAGAATCACGCATGCGCGACCGACGACCTGCAGGTTCTACGTACGCATGCAACAGCCACGGCTGCCGTGAGCAACAACACCAGTCCGAGTCCCACCAGGCTTGCAGCCGGCCCCACTGCATCGGCCACCCACCCGAAGCCCGTCATCCCCGCCATCGCTGAGGCCATAGAGCCCACGCTGAACGTCGTGACCACGCGACCGATCAAATGTTCCGGCGTCACTTCCTGCAGGAGCGCCCAGATGATGGGGTTCAGCACAGCCGTGCTGCCTCCCACGATGATCACAATTCCAGCCGCCATCAGTGGCGTTTGAAGGAGGCTCAAACTGCACACCGCCAGGCCGCCGATCGTCATCCCGCTCACGACGATGCGCAATCGCCCCTGGATATCGCTCTGTTTCTTCCAGGCCAGCCAGGCCGAGGCGGCCAACATGCCCACCCCCAAGGCCGACCACAACCAGCCCAATTGCACCGGGCCCACCTGGAGAAACTCCTTGGCATAGACGGGCAAAATAAACACAAAGGCGCTCACGCCGAGGTTGTAGAGCGACGAGATAATCACCAGCGTGAGGACCATCGACTGCTGGCCGAAAATGAACCGAAATCCCACCTTGAGTTCCTCCCACACGGAACCAGACTGTTCCTTAGCCCTGACAAGCGTTGGCGCGAAATGGATCGGCATGAGGCACAGGGCTGAGATCAGAAACGTGGCGGAGTTCACGAACAGGACATTTTCCGCGTTGATGAGCGCAATCATGACGCCGCTGATCGCCGGGCCCAGCAACATCCCGATATTATTGGTGCCCTGAATGAGCGCATTCGCCGACATGAGCTCAGAGGGCCGAACCAACAACGGCACCGCAGACACCAGAGCAGGGCCAAACACGGTCGAGACAACTGAGGTGAGAAAAATGAGGCCGTACAGTCCGGTGATCGAAAGCCTGTCCAACGCGTATAAGGTAGGAATCAGCAATGTGAGCAGGGCGCGAAGAATATCGACCCACACCATGACAGGTTTTTTGGGCATCCGATCCAGATACACGCCGACCAGGGGACCAAGTATGAGCGGGGGAATGGTTTGCAGAAGACCGACCATGGTCATCTTCATCGCGGACCCGGTTAGCTCATAGACAAACCACAACAACGCGACCTTGTTGAGCCCCTCGCCGATCTGAGATGTCGTTTGCCCCCACCACAGCAGCCCAAAGTCTCTCGTGCAGATAAGACGCCACCCGCGACTCGAGGCTGGAGTCGAATGATCATCTGACATGACGGCGAATCCTCCTGGAGCAATCGAAGGCGGGGTTGGAACATGGAACTGTTGTGTGCCCTCTTAATTGTCTGAGGCTATGCTAGCCATTCCGCCCTGAACGCCGGCCTAGGGAAGCCCCTGGAGGCCGATCGACAAATACCCGGCATCCAACTCACATTTGTCTAAGCATCCGTTGGGCTCCTCTGGAATATTGCCCTACTACTCTGGAATTTCTTCCTAGGTTTCGCGCCAACACTCCGACGTTGAAAGGCTCTTTCTATAGGGTTGGCCGTTGTCTTTGCGCTCCTGTCATGCTGTTACAGCTACGCCACCCGGCTGAGTTATCGCGGCACAATTCCTGCGTGAGGAGTCCGTTATGCCTGGCTCATCCCCTATTCTCCTCATCGACGACAGCCCCGGCGAATGCGAATTGTTTCGCCAGGCCCTTACACAAACCGGCTACAAAGGCCGCTTGGATATTGTGGAAGGAGGCCAGGCGGCTATGGCCCATCTCAATGAACATGTGCAGCGCGATGAGCCGGCCTTGATTCTGCTCGATCTCAAGTTGAGAGGAGAACGAGGCGTGGATGTGTTGAAGCGAATCAAGCAGGAGGCGCGAGCCGCGCACATTCCGGTCGTCATCCTGACCAGCTCAGACGACGCCACGGATGTTCGTGCCTGCTACAGCGCGGGCGCCAACGGGTATGTTGTCAAACCGGGCCAGTTTGATGACCTTGTGACCCTTTCCCTGCACCTCTGGAAATTTTGGCTGGAACATAACTGCACCCAACGGATGACCGCCCCATGCTGACCCGTGCTGCGCTGAAAAATCCGTATGCCGTCTTCGCCTTGTGCATGATCGCGCTCATTCTCGGCGGCGTGTCGTACCAGAAGATGCGCGTGGACATTTTTCCCGAGATCAAGCTGCCCTCGATCCTCGTCACCACCTTCTATCGTGGATTGAGCCCCAGCGAAATGGAAGGCGCGATCACGCTGAAGATGGAGCAACGCTTCGTCGAAGCCAGTTACGTGGAGCATATTGAATCTCAATCGCTCGCAGGGATGAGTTACATCAAAGTCTTCTTTCAACCGGACTACGGCATCGATGCAGCACAATCGGAGCTGACGAGTCTCGCCTATAGCATCATCCGCCTGCTTCCCCCCGGCGTGTATCCGCCTTCTGTCTACAAGTTCGGCGTCTCCAGTTTGCCGGTGGGCTACCTGTCTATTTCCAGCGATGCTCTCGGTCCGAAGGAAATTCGCGATCTGGCTTATTTCACCGTGCGCCAGCAGATCGCCAGTATTCCCGGCATTTCCTTCGGTCCGCCCTTGGGCGGCAAGGTCCGGCAAATTACCGTCTTTCTCGATCAGCAGCGGCTGCTCGCCCGCGGTATCTCGCCCTCCAACGTCGTGAACGCGCTGAACCAGCAGAGCGCGATCATCCCCGCAGGCGATATCAAAATCGGGGACCTCGACTATTACGTCTACTCCAATAGCCTTGTAGACCTTGTGGACAAGATCAATGACCTGCCGATCAAGATCGTCAACGGCACCCCCGTCCTGATCCGGGATATCGGCACTGCCGCGGACAGCGCCGCCGTGCAGACCTCGATCGTCCGTGTGAACGGCCGCGAAGCCACCTATATTCCCATCACCAGGCAGGAAGGAGCGAACACGCTCGAAGTGACCGATGGCATCCGCGCGAAACTGTCTAAACTCACCGAAATTCCCCCCGGCACTGCCGTAAAATTTCTCTACGATCAATCACTCTACATCCGGCAGTCCATTGCCAATCTTCAGAAGGAAGGTTTGCTCGGCGCGGGTTTGGCCGGTTTGATGATTTTCATTTTTCTCGCCAGCGTGAAGGCGGCGCTGGTGGTCGGATTGGCCATCCCGCTGTCACTCACGGTGGCGCTGGTTGCCCTGTATCTCACCGGCCAAAGCGTGAACATCATGACATTGGGCGGGTTGGCCCTTGTCATCGGCACCCTGCTCGACAACAACATCGTCGTGCAGGAGAATCTGCACCGGCACCTGGAAATGGGCAAGGACGGGCGTTCGGCGGCGGAAGACAGTGCGACGGAACTGACGCTTCCCATCCTTGTCGCCACGATCTGCATTCTGATCGTCTATCTACCCATCATGTTTTTTACCGGCATCATTAAGTACCTTTTCGTGCCGCTGGCCATGACCGTCGCCTTTGCCATGCTGGCCGACTACGTCGTGTCCATGTCGGTTACGCCGGTGGTGCTGGCCTGGCTTTACCGAGGCGGTCATGGCAAGTCTGCCGAACATGAGGCTTCGGCTGACGAGGGATGGTTCCGTTACGTGCTGGCGATCTATGAGCCGCTCCTGAGGGGGGGCCTTCGCTTTAAGCCGATAGTCATCGGAATGGCGACCCTCGCATTGATCGGGACCGGTGCCTTATTGATCCCCCGCTTGCATACCGAGTTCTTTCCCAAAGTCAACGCAGGAAACTTCACGATGCTCGTCACCGCGCCGGAGGGTTCGCGGATTGAAAAGACCACGGCCATCGTCGGGCAGATCGAACAGTTGGTGCATGAGACGATCCCCAAAGCGGATCTGGAAGAAGTGATCTCCAACACCGGTCTCTATTTCGGCGATGCCGCGCGCTTCGCTCCGAACACGGGGAACCACACCGCCTTCGTGCTCGTGAACCTCATCACGGGACACGAAGGCCGTACAGAGGACTATATTGCCCAGCTCCGCAGCAGGCTCAAAACCTCGCTGCCCGGCGTGGAGATCGCCTTCCAGACCGGCGGTATCATCAGCGACGTGTTGAATTTCGGGTTGAAAGCGCCGATCGACATTCAGGTGAAAGGCCCGAGTCTTGACGTCATCCGTCCGGTGGCTGAACGGATTCAGCAGCAGATCGCCCAGGTGCCCAACACCGTCGATGTACGGATCAAGCAGGGCAAGAGTTACCCCGAATTGCATATCGATGTGGATCGCACCAAAGCGGCCTATTATGGCATCAATCAGAACCGCGTCGTCGTGGACGTCATCACCGGCATCAGTTCGAACCTCGCCCTCTCGCCCAACTACTGGCTCGACCCCAAAACCGCCAACGGGTATTTCCTGCTGGCGCAGTATCCTGAGCAATCGCTGACCACCACGGAAGATCTCCTCAACATTCCCATTATCGGCGCGCGTACGCCTCTCCTGCCCACCTCCAGCCTCACGGGAGGGGGAATACAGGGGTCAACCCTCGCGCTCCAGAATACCCCGTTCGCTGGCAGGCAGATGGAAATCACGAGCGGTTATTACGCATCCGGCGACGACCGGCGCGGGCCGCCGGTCATGCTGCGCGATGTAGCTCAACTCAAATTCAAGACCGGTCCCGATTCGGTGGATCACTACGATCTCTCGCGGTTGATCAATGTGCTCGTCACCCCGGTCGGGAACGACCTCGGCCATGTCGCGAAGGATATCGAGCAGGTGTTGGCGGGCATTCAGCTGCCGAAGGACGTGACCGTGCAGCTGCGCGGGGAAGTGGCCAACATGCGCGGCGCCATTCAGAACTTTGCCCTGGCCCTCCCCTTAGCCGTGGTGTTGATTTACCTGGTCATGGTTGCCCTGTTTCGCTCCTTTATCGATCCGCTGATCATTCTGGTGGCAGTCCCGCTTGGCTGGATCGGCACGGTGTTAACCCTGCACCTGACCAACACATCGGTGAACGTGGAATCCATGATCGGCACGCTGATGATGATGGGCATCGTGGTGTCGAACAGCATTCTGCTCGTCGATTTCGCCAACCGCATGGTGCGCAACGGGTCAACCGCTGTGCATGCCGTGCTGGAAGCCGGGCGGCGTCGGATTCGGCCGATTCTCATGACGGCGCTCGCGACCATCCTCGGCCTCCTGCCTCTGGCGCTTGGATTCGGCGAGGGCAACGAAACCATGGTGCCATTGGCTCGCGCGGTGGTCGGCGGATTGGCCGTCAGCACGATCATGACGCTGTTGGTCGTACCCGTGATGCACAGTCTGGTATTGATTCGTCGGGAACGCGCGCCGGTCTCCACCACCGCTCCCGCGACTTCGGAGGACATTTAATGGACGAACCGTCAACGACTCTCCGCCCCGTCAGGGCCACGCGCCGGAAGATCCGCTGGATCGCCATCGCCATCGTGCTGACACTCATCATCGGCGGACTTCTTTATTGGCGGGAGATTCACGACGTGGGGCAGCCGGTTCCTCCTGCGTCTCCCGCGGTGCCCACCCCGCCACAACCGCCCGAGGAATCCGTGGCGGTACCGGACAGCGCTCCCGTGGACGTACAGGTGACGAAGCCGACCAGGCGCGACCTGGTCTATACGGTCAAACTGCCGGCGAATGTGTCACCGCTCTATCAAACCACCCTGTACGCCAAAGTGTCCGGTTATCTTAAATGGATCGGACCGGACAAGGGTGATGCGGTGAAGCAGAATGACGTCGTCGCGATCATTGACGCACCGGAAGTCGAAAGAGCAATACCAGCAGGCGGTGTCGGATTACAAAATCAAAAAGTTGACCTACGAACGGCTGGCCAAAGTCTGGAAAGAGTCTCCGGACGTCATCGCGAAACAGGACGTAGACGTGGCCGAAGCGGCCTATCAGGGGGCGAGGCACCTGATGGAACAGCGAGTCGTCATGCGGGATTACACCAAAGTCCGCGCACCCTACAACGGCATCGTGACGGCGCGATTCGCGGACCCCGGCGCCCTGATTCAAATCGCCACGTCCTCGGCGACCAGCGCGATTCCGCTTTTTACGATCATGGATCTGAACACCGTGCGGATCTATGCCAATGTGCCGCAGGACGACAGCCCCTGGATCGTGCCGGGAAAGACCCAGGCGACGGTAAAGGTCACCGAATTGCCGTCCCGCTCCTTTGCCGGCTTCGTCACGCGGTCTACGATGGCGCTCGATCCGGCCACGCGTAGTCTGCTGGTCGAAATCGATCTACCTAATCAGGACCATGCACTCCGTCCCGGCACCTTCGCTGAAGTCACGCTTGGTCTGCGTGAAATTCCGCAGGCACTCGTGGTTCCCCCCCAAGCCGTGACCAGCACGCCGAAGGGTAAGTCTCTCTTCATTGTCGAAGATGGCAAGGCAAAACCGGTGGCGGTACAAACCGGCATCAGCGACGGCCGGTGGATCGAGATCACCTCCGGCTTGCAGGGCAACGAAGACGTGGTGGCCGTTGGCAAACGCCGTCTCCTCGAAGGGATGCCGGTCGTCGCCTCGCCCTTCAATCTGCCCGAACGCCAAACTCTCCCAACAGAAATTTGAACGGCGCGCGCCAGGCGGCACCCCTCCACCGCCGACCGCCGCGCCCCCTACACACAGAGCGACCCAGACACAGGGAGATCGCCCATGACCTATTCATTGCCACGAAGAACAACTCTCATGCTGGCCGCCTTGTCCCTGGCGGCAGCCTCAGGCTCCGTCACCTGTGCCGCCGAGGCAGATCAGCCGATGCCGTTATCACGCGGCAGTTTTCTCGGCGTGCAGCAAGCCGTCGAGATTGCCGTAAAGAACCACCCGATGCTGATCGAGGGCCAGGCAAACCTAAAGGCTTCGGAAGCGCGCACGGAACAGGCACGCTCCCTGTACTACCCTCAGGTCTATGCCAACGCCAACACCGTCGCCGGCGCCGGCGTGACCAATCCGCGTTTCCTGATCGGAGGAGGTTTGCTGCGCGAAAATCAAACCACCTTTACCGGCGGCGTGATCGCCAACCAACGCCTGTACGATTTCGGCTATACCAGCAACCTGATTGAATCGAATAAACTGGCCGAACGCGCCCAGGGGCAGGACGTGAATGCGAGACGCGCACTGGTGCTGCTGTATGTGCAGCGCGCGTACCTGAATAGCCTGAAGCGGCACCGTCTGGTGCAGATTGCGGAGGAAACGGTTCGTGAACGCGGCATCATCGCCGGCCAGATCGAAACGCTTTATCGCCAGCAACTGAAATCAAAGCTCGACTTCGACCTGGCTCGCGTCGAGCTGGTGAATGCCCAATCCCTGCTGGTGCGCAGCCGCAACGATCTCAAGGCCAGTTTCGCCGACCTGAACCGGACCATGGGCATCGCCGGAGCGGACGACTATGTTCTCGAAGATATTTCCGTCGCCGTTCGCCCGCAGAAAACGCTGGAGACGCTGATCAACGAAAGCCTCTCGCATCCGGAAGTCAAACGGGCCAAGGAGCAGACGGCATCCGCCGATGCGCGACTCACGGCAACCAAACGCCAATACCTGCCGACGGTTTCGGCGATCGTCAGCGGCGGCACCTTCGATCCCTTCGATCCGCGCCAGAACCAGCAGACCGGCGGATGGTGGATGGCCGGCGCTATGGTTTCTATGCCGCTGTTCACCGGATTCCTGATTGAAAACCAGGTCGTTGAAGCCAACGCCAATCGGCAGGCCGCCTCCGCAGCCACCAGCAACATCGAGCAGGCCCTCACGCAGCAGGTGACCAATGCCTACCTCGACACCCTCACCTTCGCGCAGCAGATCACACTGGCGGAAGAACAGGTGAAGACGGCACAGGAAGCATTGCAGCTCTCCAAACAGCGCTACAAACTCGGCTTAGGGACGGTGGTGGAAGTGACGCAATCAGAAGTGGCACTGACAGCGGCGCAAACGCGATTGGCGGACACGCAGTACGATTATAAGATCGCCGAGGTCACGCTGGCCTATACCTCGCAAGGCGACGACACAAGCCGCATTCTTCTGATGAGCCGCGCATCAACTCCTTCCCGCCCAACTGACACAGGGAGCCAGGCGGAAGGACCGCCAGCGGCGGCATACTAGTAAGTTCAGGAGGCCTCTACAGGCCACATGAACGTCTCAGGCTCGAGGGGCAGATCAGATATTCTGGCCAGGGAAGACAATCGCGAGATCGATCACCAATTCGTCCTTCGTATTGGCGAGGAGCCCATCCCAGATACTCGTGGTCTGGTAAACCAAAGCCTGGTCAAGGTCGAAAAAGAGATCGAACCCTTTGGAGATGATGGGGTTCATCGGATACCTTCGATCGTAGATCATTCCGTAAGCCGGAATGCCGTACACGGTCTGCCAATTGCCCAAAATAAAATGCAGTTCGGTGCCCCGGATATACATGCCCCCCGAGGTGATCGTCCGCTTCACCGACGTTTGCGGTTGGCTGAGGTAGTAGGTCACCCGCTCATTTTCCCGCGCTAACCGCAACGCCTCGACCAGCTGGGGCACGAGGATCATGATCTCCGCATCGCGGAACATGGGTAACCTTCGAGAGTCGTCGCCGATCCAGCGCTGGACCATGGTGCGGTGCTCCTGCACCGTGAGGCCCATCAACACCCGCCTGACCTGTTCCTGGGAAAATCGGGCCGGATGCGTGAAATGCCCGGGGGTCCACTCCGGCAGCACATTAGCATCCACCTCTAAGCGGACGAAATTGACAGGATCTTCGTAGACGGTCCGCGACGGAACCTGAGGAATGGCGCAGCCCGCAGCGGCAAACACCGCTGCGGCCAACACCGTGATCTGTGAACAGGACAGCGTGACGCGGAGGAACGGAAGCACCGGAATCATGACACAGTCGTCTCCATACGCCTCACGCGATGCGTCGCGTTATTCGGTGATCGTCACGGTCATTTCCACACGCTCCAGCGGGTTATCCCGTCCGTCACGCTTGGCCCCGACCACTTTGTCCACGACGTCGAGCCCGCTCTGCACTTCCCCGAACACCGTATATTGCCAATCCAAGAAGTTGGCATCGTTCACGCAGATGAAGAATTGGGAACCGGCGCTGTCCGGATCATTGGCGCGCGCCATAGAGAGCGTTCCCCGCTTATGCGGCTTGCTGTTGAATTCGGCCTTCACATTGTGGCCTGGTCCACCCATCCCATGCGAGGCGCGATCCGGATTCTTGCTGTTGGGATCGCCGCCCTGAATCATGAACCCGGGAATCACCCGGTGAAAGGTGGTGCCGTTGTAAAACCCTTTCTTCGCCAGGTCCGTGAAATTCTTCACATGATTCGGCGCCACGTTGGGGAAAAAACGCAGCACGATCTGTCCCCAGGGTTCATTCTTGGATGTCACAGTAATGGTCGCTTGTGGTGAACCGGTTTGTGCCGTCATCTCATATCCTTTCCTACTCAGTTAAACTTAAAAGGCGCGACGCTTTCACCTTCTAATCCCTGGCTGACTGCCGTCCAGGTGAGGCCGTCGTCATCGCTGCGAAACACGCCGGAACTGGTTCCGGCATAGAAACCGCCCTTATCGCCTTCGATCAACACTTGTATCGAAAGATTGCTGAGGCCCTTGTTTAACGGCATCCACTGCCGTCCCTTATCGACCGTCTTGAAAATTCCCCGTCCCGTGGCGACATACACGCCGCGCTCATTGCTGATCAGACCGCGGATGGAGTCATTCGGTAAGGCGCGGCTGATCGGCAGCCAGGTTTTGCCCCCGTCGCCGGTGCGGAACACCCCGCCGTCGAATGTGCCGGCGTACACACCTTGCTCCTTATCGACGGCCAGCACACGGATAAAATTCTCCACTAAGCCCTCATGATCTTTGAGGCCCTGTCGCAGTCGGGTCCATCCGGGGGTCCGCTCTTTATAACTGTGCACACCTTTGCCTGAGGTTCCGGCATACAGGGTACCATCATCGGTCCTGGCCAGCGCATGGACCAGAATCTCATCCAGGCCGGTGGTGACGACTTTCCATTGATCCTGCGCCGTATTCAACAGGTAGACGCCGTCGCCGGTCCCTGCATAGAGTCCCTTCGCATCCATCATCAAGACTTTGATCTCCAGACGTTTCAGTCCCTTATTGATCGGCTGCCAGGTTTTGCCGGCATCGCGCGAGCGGAACACCCCGCCGCGAAACGTCCCCGCATAGATGGCGCCGTCTTTCCCGGTGGTGAGACAGAGCACGAAGGGATCTGTTAATCCGTCATTGGCCGACCTCCAGGTGCCGCCCCGATCGCTGCTTCGAAAAATCCCCATGCCGAAGGATCCGGCGTAGATCACGCCTCCCGCACCTGACGCCAAGGCCTGAATACTCGTATTCCCGATATCGGCAGGCGAGGAGGGATCCTGCCCGGGATGCCCCTGTTCCAGTTTCAGCGGCCCGCCGCTCTCATTCCCGATTGGCAATGGTGAGGCATGCACCATTCCCTGGAGACTGCCGACCGTCAACGCCGTCAACACCAACATGTGGCGTAGCATAGGAGATCACCCTTCAAAAATTGTGTGCGCCGGCTTACCGAACGCGATGACCAGCGGTACCGATGGGTATATCAGGGTCGAGGGGCAAATTCATGTCGGGCGCTGGTCCCGAGGACCGCCCGAAGATCTTCGCCCCGATGATCCCGATCTCATAGAGTACCATGAGCGGGACCGCCATCAGCAACATGGTGAACAGTGTGGCATCCGGCGTCACGATGGCCGAAATGATCAAGGCCGCCATGATGGCGTGTTTGCGGTAATGAGCCAACACCGCTGCCGAGACCACACCCACCCTGGACAAAATGGTCAGCACCAGGGGCAGTTCAAACGCGCACCCGAAGATCAGCAGAAATTTGACGTTGAAATCGATATAGGTGCCGACACCGAGCGCAGGCGTAATGTCGCGGTCCATTCCGAAGCTGACGAAAAAGTCGATGACCAGCGGGAGGATGACAAGGTTACAAAAGACCAGGCCAAGCGCAAACAGGAGCGCCGCCAGCAGGAAAATCGGGATCGCCCAGCGCTGCTCCTTTGGGAGCAGCGCCGGCTCAATGAATTTCCAGAATTGGTAAAACACGATCGGCAGGCTGAGAATGATGCCCGCCAGAAACGACACCTTGATGGAGGCAAATAACGCTTCGGTCGGTCCGTAGAACACCAGCTGGTTGGGGAACGGACGATTGAGCCAGGCGACCATCTCTGTCGAATAGGCAAACGCGGACGCAAACGCGACCCCCAAGGTGACCGCGATGATCAGCAAGCGCTTTTTGAGCGACTGAATGTGGGCGGCCAGTGGTGCGAGCATGTCCGGTCCGAACCGATGCCTCCGCGTTTCGTCTTCCCGCTCCTGCCATCCGTCCGCGGGAAGAGACCGGCGCGGAATTCCTACCGACCCTCGTTACCGCGAGGATCGAATGAGTTCGGCAATCTTATCCTTCGTGGCCAGTTTTTCTTTCTGCAGCTGTTTCTTCAGCACTTCTTCGGCCGGCGTCAGCACATGCCGCCGCTGCAAATCGGCCAGTTTCTCATCGAGGCGGTGGTGAGATTCTTCCAGTGCGCGGAATTCTGTGTTGGATTGCCGTAACCGCTCAGTAATCGCCGTCTCCGTCTGCATGTCGCACCTCCTGGTTGACTACATACGTTCGTGGATGACCATCGCGTTACCCGGCTCCCGGAGCTCACACCCCGGGCTGCCGACACACCTCACTCACCTGCAGCGGCGTCATGTCCATCAGCACCGCATCTTCCTCGGGATGATTATAGTACCGTGCTCGTTTGGCGGTCTGACGAAACCCCAGCCGGCGATAGAGCCTCTGTGCCTGGAGATTCGATTCCCGCACTTCGAGCACCGCCCTGGATGCACCACGTTCCAAGCCGGTTTGCAAGGCCGAGCAGACCAACTTCGTTGCCACGCCTTGCCGCCGGAACGGTTCCAACACCGCCAGGTTCATCAAGCGTACTTCCTCAAACACGACCCAAAAACAGAAATACCCAGCCACCGCAAAGGATTCCGACTGGGCGTCTGGGCACTTCGCGATCAAAAAATTCGCAAATTGATTGCCGGAGAGTTCGGCTGCCAACATTTTGCGCGTCCAGGGGGCTGAGAAGCAAGCCTGTTCAATGGCCAGCACCTCGTCGAGGACGGCCGGTGTCGCCGGTTCAATCAGGATCGAAGTGGACGTCATCTCAGAGAAAAAGCTCCATGTTGCGCACTACGTCCTGCGTCGGAGATCGCCCCCTTTAGGAACAGCTCGCCCTCGTCGCTGCGTCAGCTTACTGGCCACTCGCTGGCGACGCCGCTCAAGCGCTGAGAGGCCCTGCTGCTCGTCGAACTTTACTTCCGCTTCCGTGCGTTGAACATAGCGAGGCACCAATTCCTGTTCCACAATCTGTCTTCCGTCCAGACGCTGCCGGCCGGCGAGTCCCACACTGACAGCCGAAGGACGACCGGTCTCCTGGCTGACTTCCTGCACTTGCCCGCCGACCGCCTCCATGGCGTCCCTGATATCGTTCTCGTACGCCTGCCATCCATCACCGAACACTGTGCAGACTTTGGTACCTTGTAATGCTTGCGCCACCGAACTCGGTGGCCCGACCTGCTCGGCAATGAGGGTACGCAAGCCCGATTCACGCAGCCACTCATAGGCAGCCCAATAGACTTCATTGTGCCGACTTTTCAGGACCGGCACCAAGAGCCCTTTCATGTCGCGCAGGTTCCAGGCCATGGCTTCCAGCGTGGGGACCGGTGCAATCGGAAGACCCAGCACCGCACGGAACCCTAACATGGTCGCGAGCCCGACCCGCAGACCGGTGAACGAACCGGGGCCGATGGATACCGCCAGGCCCTGAAGTTCCTTCAGCGTGACGTTCCCCTCGCGCAACACACGATCAATCGCACCCAGTAACGAACGCGCATGCGATCCGTCGGCATCCTGCTGGGCGAGGGCCAGTACCTTGTCGCCACTCAGCAAGGCCACGCTCTGCCAGGCCGTCGCGGTATCGATTGCTAACAGATAGTGATCCGGCTGCGTCTTCATACGCGCCCTAGTTCGCCCGGCTTAATCGGCTCGTTCGGAACCAATTCATGAAACGTCACCTGCAAACTTCCGGCCCCCTGCCCATCTGTCATGCGAATCGTAAAGGGGCGCATGATTTGCCTGGCGGCCTCTGGCGATTGTCCATTGGAGGCGAAGGCGGCCGGCGGCAAAAGACCGACAGCGCGATAATCATCGAATTGCATCGTCGCTTCGACCTCGCCGGCGGGTGTCAGCCGTTCTTCCTGCACTACGAGCAAACTTCGGCGGTCAAACCAAATCCGCCGACTGATGTAAGGAGCCGCCCCGGATGGAACTGGTGCAGTCAACACATCCAACCGATATCGAGAGCCTTCCTCCGACAACCGAACCTGTTCCTGAGGGCCGACGGCTTGCGTTCCCGTCACTCCACTCATAGCCCAGACACTCAACTGAAACGGGCGCGTGAGCTGTCCCAGTTGATCGGCTTCAGAAGATCGGCCGGTCACTTCACGCCCCATCGTCGGCAGTCTCAGTGTAAATTGATCTTCCAGCTGGACGAATTCGAATATTTCGCTTCCCACCGCTGAAAACCCGCGCAGCCTGATGGCGTTGGGCCGCTGGTAAAACACCGTGCCCTGGACTCGTTGGCCAATGGGCAAGATGCCGCCCGTAATCTTGGCACTGAAGAGGCCTTTGATGGTGCGCACTTCTCCCGCCTGCTCTTTTAAGAGCGCGGTCAATTGTTCCGCCGTCGCTTCTTTTAGTGGAGTGGTGTCCTTCGGGGCAAACAGCGAACAGCCGGAGAGGGTGAAGACACAGAACAGGAGGACCGGCAGTAATTGAAGCGCTTGTTTGACGTGTGCATGCTTATTATCCACGGTCCTCACGCCAGCACCGCATCCAACGCGTCTCCGACCTCACGGATGCCGATCAATTCAATCCCATCTATCGGATCGAGTTTCGCCACATTACGCTCTGGCAACAGGCAACGCTTGAAGCCCATCTTCGCCGCCTCGCGAATCCGCATCTCGGCCTGGCTGATTGCCCGGACCTCGCCGCCCAAGCCCACTTCGCCCATGACCAGCGTCGTGAAATCAATCGGGCTCTCGCGCAAACTCGAGGTCACGGCCGCCACAATACCCAGATCGATCGCCGGCTCATCGATATGAATTCCGCCGACCACATTCACGTAGACATCCTGCCCGGAGAGGTGCATGCCCAAACGTTTTTCCATCACGGCCAAGAGCAGTGACAGGCGATTCGGTTCCACCCCGTTCGCCATTCGCTTGGGCATCGGATAATTCGTTCCCGATACCAGCGCCTGAAGCTCCACAAGAATGGGTCGTGTTCCTTCGAGGCTGGACACCACGACGGAACCGGTGCTGCGTTGCGGGCGTTCGGCGAGAAACAACTCGGACGGGTTGCTGACCTCTTCCAGTCCGCCGTCCTTCATCTCGAATACGCCGATTTCATTCGTGGACCCGAACCGGTTTTTCACCGCCCGCAAAATCCTGAAGCTATGGCTCTTGTCGCCTTCGAAGTACAGTACCGTATCGACGATATGTTCCAGCAAGCGTGGTCCGGCAATGGCGCCTTCTTTCGTGACATGCCCGATGATGAACACGGGGACATTGTTGCGCTTCGCAAACCACATCAGTTGCCCGGCAACTTCCTGCACCTGACTGATACTTCCCGGCGCCGATGTCAGTTGCTCGGTGTAAACCGTCTGAATCGAATCGACGACAACCGCCGCCGGCTTGATCTCTTGAATCGCTTTGAGAATTTGTTCGAGTGACGTCTCTCCGAGAATGAGGAGATGCTTGCCGCCGATACCAAGCCGTTCACCCCGCATCTTGATCTGCCGGGGAGACTCCTCGCCGGAGACATATAAGACCTGTTCGCCCGCTTCCGCCAGCAAAGGCAAAGCCTGCAATAATAACGTCGTCTTGCCAATACCCGGGTCACCGCCGATCAGCATCACGGAACCAGGCACCACACCTCCGCCGAGAACCCGGTCGAATTCGCTCATTCCGGTGCTATGCCGGGGTTCGCCTACGATTTCAATCTCGGAGATCGGCGTAGCCACAGCCATGGCCGTGAGGGGCATCCCCTGGCGACCTTTGGGGGCAGCCGGAAGGCGCTCTTCTTTGAGCGTGTTCCAGCCTCCGCAGTCGGGGCAGCGTCCAAGCCAGCGTGGGGCTTGGTGGCCGCATGCCTGACAATGAAATGTCGTCTTCGCCTTCATTGATGTTCGCTTTGGAATCCAGCAGTGTACACCGGCATCGTAAAGGAAACAGACGAGAAAAAGGAAGGAGATCTCCGAGGGGGTCTGGGGGGAATGCCTAGTCCTCATTGTTTCCTCTGAATCCCATACTGGATTCACATGCCCGGAACCAAGGAGGTTGTCGATGACCGATCTGATTCCTCCCACGACGTCACGAGTGGCTGATCGGACGGATACAGAAATCAATGCGCGTATTCGCCGCCAAACCGAAGCCAATGTCGCCTATTTCGGAAAGGGTGGAGCCCAGGCCATTACCGAGCGACTGCGCGAATTGGACCGCGAGTGGGATGTGGAACGTCTGCTGGAAGCCAATGCCGCGACGATCGCCTTGACCGGGCTCTGCCTGGGAAGCCTGGTGAACCGGCGCTGGTTTCTCCTCCCGGCCGTCGTCGGAGGATTTTTACTCCAACATGCTGTTCAAGGATGGTGCCCACCCATTCCGGTCTTTCGTCGCTTGGGCATGCGGACCCAGACGGAAATCGAGCAGGAACGATATGCCCTGAAAGCGATGCGGGGAGATTTCACCAACATCCCAGGCGGTGGAGACGACAGGACCGAAGAAGTCATGAAAGCGGTACGCGCCTAAACAGCGACCGGTGGCTCTACCGGTAATCCTGACAAATGAAACAGGGCAATGGCGGCCGCACTGGCAGCATTTAGTGATTCCACACCTAGTTTCAACGGGATCGTAAATCGCACTGTGGCAGCCTCAAGGACGGCATCCGATAAGCCACGGCTTTCACTGCCGATTGCCACGATGGCGCGAGCGGGAATGGTCTGAATCGAACGGATTGGGATGCTGTTCGGACAGGCCCCGACATCGGCGGCCAGAATCGTGCAACCTAAAGACAGAAGGCTCTCAAGGCTGGTGTGAGAAAAAATGGGGAGTTGGAACAACGTGCCGGCCGTGGCCCGCACAACCTTTTGATTGAACACATCGACGGAATGGGGCGCCATCCATAAAGCGCTCACATCAAGTCCCGCTGCCGTCCGGATAATTGTTCCGATATTCGCCGGGTCTTGCAGCATGTCTCCATACAAACCGAAGACTCTCGGTCGCGCCAAAATGGCCCCCTGATCCCAGACCGGTTGATGCACAATCGCGAGAATGCCGCTCGAAGTTTCGACGTCCGATAATTGGGCCAACTGATGTTCTGGACAGGTGTGCACGGTGCACCCGCTGCTGACGATCTCTTGCGCCACGCCCGGTGACTGGCGTTCGAGAAACGTCGGAGCGAGAACCAGACAGACGATCTGGCGAGGGGCCGACCGGACCAATTCAAGGATCGGCTTTGTGCCTTCCAGTACAAAAACCCCTTCGCGGTCGCGCGTACGCTTCGTCTTAGCGACATCCCTGATATGGGAGAGAAAGTTGCGAGAGACGGTGCGAGATGAGAAGGTCAACAGATACCTGGAGGTCAGCGGCACTGTGGGGAGGAGTGCGCAATGGCACTACCTCCCCGCCATCTATCTATTTGCGTTTTTTACCCGAAGCGGCTTCCGCGGCACGAATGCGTTGCGCACGCACCTTCGCGCGCTTGAGAGCCGACAGTTTGCCGCGTGTGCGATCTCGCTCGGCCTTCAATCGTTCCAATTGAGCCCGGAGGTGCACGCGTTCCTCTTTGTAAATACTGGCACATTCGGCGGGCGAGAGGTTGGTCCAATCTCCCGTTCCACGTGCCCGCTTGATCCGCGCTTCCAAAGATTCACGCAGCAGCCTCTCGCGCATCGACATCAACGACTGCAAGGCTTCCTGCCGCCGCTGGACTTCTTCCTCTTCGGCCATAATGCCGCGAATGTCGGTTCCTAACATTGGCTGATCCTCCTCGCTGGGGATATCAATAAGAACGGCTCATTCTACCCGATTTGGATGCCTTTGTTCTACCTAGGAGAATGGATCGTAACGTATTGATGTTACAGACAAGTAACCATCAACCTCAGAAAAAGTGGCGTTGCAGTGCCGAAAAGGGATGCAGTATGATCATCGCCATGCCACACATTGGAACCATGGTTCGCGCCTGGCGCGTGTCTCAAAAATGCTCGGAACAGGCCTTTGCGCAACGAGCCGGAATTGCGCCGGATTTCTTAGAGTCATTGGAGTCGGAACAGCTCGATCCCAATGCCTCAACGCTGGAAGCCGTTGCCAAAGCTCTGCAAATTCCCCTTTCCTGGCTGTTCGTTCACCCGACGGAATTCGACGTCCTCTGCAAAGACGACGATGAAGACCCGGCTCCTCTCTCCACGCTCACCGGCGCAGACCCTGTGCTTGAAAGACTACTCCTGGCAGCCGGGCATGATCGAACGCTGTTCGTGCTGCTCACCGCACTGATGCAGAGCGGGGACCCGAAACTGCTCCGGGCCGCTGAAGTCAGCCTGCGAAGCCTCGTGAAACAATCCAAACAGGCCACTGTCCCCTGGCAATCCCGGCCGCCGGGACATTTTGAGCCACCCAGCGACTAGATTCCGTCCTCCTCACTCACACGACATCATACGCCGCTACGGGTGACATGAGCATTCTGGGCATCTCTTGTGCCTTGTGCGGCTCTCACCAAGAACAGGCCGACCAATACAAGCGCGAGAAGTCCCGTCCAGCCACCCAACGGCGGATCGGCGAACAACTGAAACGGATCTCCTGCCAACGACGGCCAAACGGAGCTCAACGCAATCGGAAGGGCCAGCAGGATGCCGACCATCGCTTCACCTGTCACGAGACCGGCAGCACAGAGGAGCCCCTGATCATCAGTTCACGTCTCAGAGGACGGCCTGCCCCTTCGCACATACTCCGCCAGCACCCCGCCGAACATAATCGCCGCCGATAGTTTGAGAGGCAGGTACATACCCAGCGCGACGGCCAACACCGGAAAACGAAGCTGGGCCTGCCGTCGGGCCTGCCGCTGATCCAGCGCGATGATCACCACGCCAAGCGCCATCCCGATGCCCATCAGATGCCAGGGCAAGGACCCACCGAACACCCCCTTGGCAAGATTGGCCATCAGAGTTGCCTGCGGAGCACTCAAGGGATGGGGATGTGCGGCGGTCGCCACTCCGATTCCGTATTTCGCCTGTAGCAATGACAGCACCGGTACGATCACAACCGCACCTGTTGCCACCCCGATGACCTGCATCACCTGTTGCTTCCAAGGCGTTGCGCCGACCAGGTGTCCGGTTTTTAAATCCTGCAAATTGTCGCCACCCATGGCCGCAGCGCAACAGACGACCGCCCCCACCAGCAAGGCTGCCGCCGGACCGGCCGGATGGTCACGCCCCAGAATGCCCAAGAGAAGTAGGGCTGCGAGCATGATCGTGGCGATCGTGACTCCCGACACCGGATTACTCGAACTTCCGACCGCAGGCCAGCCATATAGCCGGCCACGGCAGAAAAAAGGAAAGCCGTCACGACCATCAGCAAGGTTAATCCTGCTCCAGCGAATACATCTTGATCCAGCAGATGGCGATACAAGACCAGCATGGGAATCAGCGAAGCCACCGTCAGACCAATGAGCCAGAGCACGCCCGCGTCTCGCTCGGTGCGCAGAGGCGCCGAACCACCAGGATTGTCACGACTGGCAACATAAAGCTGAATCAATTGCCGGAGGCTGTGCAGAACCGGCCCTCGAACCTGAATCAACGTCCAGACTCCGCCGACGAGCATGGCGCCGATCCCGATGTAACGAATCTGCCCGCTCCACACGAGCTTTGCCGCCGCCACACCCGTCACGCCGGCCGGCGTCCCTGCAAGTGCCTGGTACAACGGCAACAGCACCAGCCAGCCGATCGCCCCGCCGAGAAAGACCACCAGCGCCGTGTTGAGTCCGATGATATATCCGACTGCAACGAGCGCCGGCGAAAGGTTGAGCCCTCCGTAGCAACGTTACACGACCCAGTTCAAGCGCCCCTTCCAGCGATTCGCTCCAAAGCTTTAACCCGCCCTCGGCAAACTTCAACCCGCCACCCAGGGCCGACGCGCCCAACAACAGGCGAACCCGGCGACCGGCATTTCCTCCTGATGCCGCACCGATCTTCAGCACTTCGGCCGTGGCAACTCCCTCAGGGAAACGAAGCCGCGCATGAATGATCAAGGCGCGGCGCAAGGGAATCGTGAACAACACCCCGAGTACGCCGCCGACCACCGACACGGTAAAGGTTTGCCAATAGTCGAAACTCGTCCAATAGCCGATCAGGACCAAGCCTGGAATCGTAAAAATCACACCCGCCGCCAACGCCTCGCCCGAGGAGGCGGCGGTTTGCACGATATTATTTTCCAGAATGTTGGACTGACGAAACAGGCGCAGCACGGCCATCGACACGACGGCGGCAGGAATTGAAGCGGACACGGTCATTCCTGCAAAGAGGCCCAGGTAGGCATTGGCGCCGGCCAAGACGGCAGCCAGCAGAATCGAGAGCAGGACGGCTTTAGAAGTGATTTCCGGCAGCGACACGGAGGCAGGCACAAGCGGCGTATCCACAGGCTCTGCCCGCCCATCAGGCTCGCGCATCATCTCCTCAGAACACCTGCACGATGAAACATTTCAGATAGCGCGTCTCGGGCATCCCGGCGAGCACCGGATGATCCGACCCCTGCCCACGCTGTTCAAGCAAACGGATCTGGCGATTGGCATCCTGCGCCGCCGACTGGAGCATCAACCAGAAATCATGATCGCTCACCGGTTGGGAGCAGGAACAGGTCACCAGCACCCCCCCCGGCTGAAGAAGGCGCAATCCTCGCAGATTGACGTCTTTATACCCGGCCAACGCATGGGGCAGGGCTTTCTTGCTCCGGGCGAAGGCGGGTGGATCGAGAATGACCAGATCATACCGTTGCTGATTGCGTTCCAACACTCGCAATGCATCGAAAGCATCGGCCTGCCGATAGTTGCAGATGGAGGCGACATGGTTCTGCTCCGCATGCGCCTGGGCCAACGCCACCGCTGCCGCACTGACGTCCAGACCTTCGACCGATTGCGCCCCCGCTAACGCCGCCTGCACACCGAAAGCGCCGGTGTGACAAAAGGCTTCCAGTACGCGTTTCCCTTTGGCATAGGCGGCCGCTGCCAACCGATTCTCCCGTTGATCGCAGAACCATCCGGTTTTTTGCCCCTCCGCAAAGTCGACCGTGAACTGGGCCTTGCCTTCGTGGATGTGCACCGTCGTCGGTCCCTCGCCGCGCAGAAATCCTTTCGACAACGGCAACCCCTCCAGCGTCCGGCTTTTCGCATCGTTGCGCAAATAGACGCTCTTCACTCCCGCTTCTTGCACCAGAAGGTCCCCTAATAATTCTTTCCGCAGATCCATGCCATACCCCAGGGTTTGCATGACCGCCACATCGGCAAACCGATCCACCACCAGGCCTGGCAACAGGTCACTCTCCCCATGGACCAGACGACAGGCATTCGCATGGGGTGTGACGGTACGCCGAAGCGCCGCGGCAGCACGAAGTCGCGCGGCAAAAAACGACTCGTCGATCGACTCCTCCTGAAAGGTCAGGAGCCGTATGCGGATTTTTGAGTGGGGATTGAATAACCCGCGCCCGAAAAACCGCTTCTGATGGGTGTACACATCGACCAGATCCCCCGCAGCCGGCGTCCCCAGCACCTCGGCCACATTGTTGTCGAAGACCCAGAGATGGCCGTAGTAACGAGGTCCTGCACGCTCGGCGGTCAGGCGGACTCTTGCGGTGGAACCGGTCACAGGCTGCGTCATAGTCGTGATGTATCCGGGGTACAGGTGTTCAATGGCATGTGGGCCATGCGTCGCAAATGGCTCACGAGGGTGCCTGAAATCATTCCATGAAGCAACCGTGCGTCGCGATTGTTGGCGCGCTTGACCTTCCCAAGCACCTATGGTTTGCTGCGAGAAGCAAGTGCAGCGCCTCGCCACCTGGTCACGGAGCCTCCAGACTTATGACGACACACACGATCGGCACGGCAGTTTTGGATCGGCTTCATCGCCTGGGCGTCCGCCATATATTCGGCATTCCCGGCGACTATGTGCTGGGCCTCTACAAATTGATGGAGTCCTCGCCCATTCAACACGTGGCCACCACGCGAGAAGATTGCGCCGGCTTTGCCGCCGACGCCTACGCGCGGATCAACGGCATCGGCGCCCTCTGCGTCACCTATTGTGTCGGAGGACGCAACACGGTCAATGCCATTGCCTGCGCCTATGCGGAACGATCACCCGTCGTGTTGCTGACGGGATCACCAGGACTGTCGGAGCGCGCGCGCAATCCCTACTTGCACCACATGGTGCGCGAGTTCTCGACACAACGTGAGGTGTTTGAAAAAATGACCGTGGCGGCGGTCAGCCTGGAAGATCCGCTGACGGCGGAGCGTGAAATGGATCGCGCCTTCGCCGCCTTGCTGCGCTATCGACGCCCGATCTATCTCGAAATCCCGCGCGACATGGTGCATGTGCCGCTGGCCTACACCTCTCATAAAATGAGCACCTTGGATGAACCGACCGACAAGGCCGCCTTGAGTGAAGCGGTGGCCGAGGTGCGCGCGATGTTGGCGTCGGCCAAACGTCCGGTGATCTTAGCCGGCGCTGAGGTAGGCCGCTTCGGACTCCATGATGAGTTGACGAAACTCGTCGAACGGTTGAACGTGCCCATCGCCTCCACGCTGCTCGGGAAATCCATTATCCGTGAAGACCATCCGCTCGACGTCGGCGTCCCCAGCGGCTTAGTCGCCCGTGACGAGGTGAAGGAATTCGTAAACCAGACGGATTGCCTGCTCATCCTCGGCTCGATCCTATCGGATGTTGAGGATCTGGACGCCCGTAGCGCCCTATTCTCCGATGGCCATACCATCCACGCCACCGCAGACCGCGTCGCCATCAAGCACCATCGATACGATTCCATCCGGTTTGAAGATCCGTCAAAGGACTGGCCAACGCACCGTTACCCTCATTTCCCAAGCCGCAGCTGCCCGCCCCGCGCGTCCCGGAAGAACCCATGCCTCCGGCAGAAGCCTCGGTCAGTCTGCACGGCGTATTCCGCCATCTCGATACGGTGCTGCAGGAGCAAACGCTGGTCATTGCCGATGTCGGCGAATCACTCTTTGCCTCGGTCGATCTGCACGTTCACCGGCGCTTTGAATTTCTGTCGCCGGCTTACTATACCTCGATGGGCTTCGCCGTCCCGGCTGCCGTTGGGGCATCCTTCGCCGACCCGTCCTTACGACCCATCGTCCTGGTGGGCGACGGGGCTTTTCAAATGACCGGCTCGGAACTCTCCACCGCCGTGCGATACAGGCAGGCGCCTGTCGTGATCGTCCTGAATAATCACGGCTATTCCACTGAACGCGAGATTCTGGAAGGGCCGTTTAACGATATCCATGAGTGGCGATATGAACGGATCTGCGACCTCATTGGAGGGGGGCAGGGCTCGCGGGTCGCCACTCACGGTGAATTCGTTCACACGTTGGCCAAGGCACTGGCCGATCCGAGCCAGCCCTATGTCATTAACGTCTTACTTGATCCCTCGGACCGTTCTCCGGCCATGATGCGTCTGGCCAGACGGCTGGCCAAGCGCCTCTCCACCGACCGTCCGTAGGAGGGTGCTATCGAGAGCCGCCCCTTGCGCAATCCTCTGCTCAATCAGATAGGATTCAGTCGCCATACCCTATATTGAGGAACCCCTCCGGTTTCCGTTGGCGCAATCCTGTTTCACCCTGAAACAATGCGGGGATCGCCCGCCTCCCCATTGACCCCTCATGGACAAATGTGGTCTCCTAGGAGCGGACTTGTCGAATTGTCATTTGCTGGGGAATTCGCCACTATGTCTCCTAAGATGCCGGACGGAAGGACGATGCGGGACGGCCAACCTTTTTCTGCGCGACTCAACAATGTCGTGACTACCGAACGGGAGTTCGATGAGCTGGTCACGAAATCGCTGCCGGAATTGTTGGACCGTGCCACCGGTCAGACCAAGCGTTTCCTGCGTGAAACGAATCAATGGGGCGACGATATCACCCATGAAAAATTGGCGCTTCGCTGGGGGTACGAATTAGTGGAGCGTTTTGTGGTCTTCGGCCGCACCGAAGTCCCCTGCCGACCGTTTTTTCTGTTAGATAGCCTGATCGCGAAATCCTTCAGCCAACCAGACCCCCTGTGTTACCACAAGGAGTTGCTGACGCCGGTGGGACGCTTTCTCGATGGCCTGGCCTCCCGTGCCGTCGTCAGCCGCGATGCGCTGATCGCGCTGTTTTATCACTTCTATGGGTTCAGCCAGGCCCATGTGGTGAAGCTGCTGGGCTTCGGCCAGGCGGAAAGCCAGCGCGTCTATAAGAACTTCGAGCGGTGGCGCCAATCGGGCTGGCAACGCACGATGAACGAAACCGGACTGAGCGGCTCGGAAATCGAAATCCTGGAGCAGGAATTGCGCACGAGGCCGGACCACCTCAATAACGAAGTGGATCGACTGATGCCCGTCCTGCAATCGCACTATCGAAAGAGCGAACCGGAACATTATCCCTGCTTGACTGAGCAGAAGTGGGGGCAACTTTTTCACGATGACTACGGCCATGACTACCGCGTCTGGCATCTGGCGTTTTGCCGCGATTGTTTTCTGGAAGTCGCGGATCGCCGGCAAGCCGATGTCAGCAGCGGGGTGAAGCCGCAAGTCAATCTCCATATACATCCGCTGAAAAAGGGAGGCGTCTTGGCTCTCTTTGGAGGCGATCGGGGAGGACGGCACCATGGAAACACCAGAGCTCAACGACTATCGCGCACATCTGCTTGACGCGCTGGATGACCAGCCGCGCCGCGCGGCGGAAGAACGCCCTGGGTTTCTCCAGGTCCTGGTCAATCACGAGCGCATCGGCACCTTGAATTGCGCCCAGACCGATCCATCCTTCGCCTATACAGCCCGCGAACGCAGCATTCAACACCTGGAACTCCGTAGCGAGTCCGGCGTGCTGATCGGAGGCTGCGTGGCACCTGAAGCCGGCCAGAAAAGCGTGCGTGTCCCGGTCGGCAAAGGCAGCCTCACGCTCCATGTTCAAAACCATTTCGATGGCGGCTCGCTGAACGTGCACTACGAGGTCGCCCCACGATGGTGGTCGAATCTGGCAACGGCCATCGGCTTGCCGGCGGGCGCCGCCGTCGCCTCGACCCAAGGCAGCCCCGTATGGAACATGACCACCGCCTTCGCGCAAGTCGTCCTGGCTGTGGGCGTGGTCGCCCTGCTGGCTGAACGGATTCCAGCCTGGGTGGGGTCAGAAGATCGTGCCCATCAGTTGGAAGAAGAATTAGCCGCGCGACAATCGACCCAGGATCAGATCGATCAAGTCCACCAGCAGCTGGCGCAACTCGTCGAGTCGCAAGGGGCAGCGCTAGCCGTTTCACGCGCCGAGCAGGATCGGATTGCGCAATTGAACAGCCTCATCGATACCGTCGCCCATACGCAGCAACGCCTCAACGCCCAAGTCGTCGCCGTACAGGAAGACCTCAAGACCGTGAAAACCGATGTTGCGCAGGAAGTGCAAACCGGCATGCGCGTGGCCGTGAATGCGGTCGAGGCCGACCGCGAGCTCGTTCGACAGGACCTTCAAGCGGTGAAGTCGGTCAATGAAACGCTGGTCAAACAGGTCGCGTTGCTGGAAAGCCGCAATCGGGAGTTGCATGCCCGCCTGGCCTTGACCTCGTTGGAAGTCGCCAAAGCTAATGCGTCATCCAAACCGGCCGTCGTGGCGAAAAACGAGCCGCCGAAGGAAACCCCCGCCCCGACTGCGGTCGCGGTGTCGGATACCCTTCGCGACGCAGACCGCCAAGCCTTCATGTTCTGGGTCGCCTTTCAGGACGGCACCACGGAAAAGAGCATTGAAGATCTGGTGCAGGAACTCAACGGGATCAAGAAAGGGCCGATGAAGTCGGGGTGGTATTCCGTCGAGGTGAATCTGCCTAATCCTGAGCCTCCGGACCGCTTTTTGGAGTCTGTAAAACGAGCCAAGATCGTGAAGTCGGTCGTGACGAGCAAGGCCGTGCCCCCGGCGCAGTAACGACGATCTCCTCTCAGCACATTCACCCGCTCGGCACGGTTGGTGTCTGCTTCCAGCGATGGAATCGTTCCCCTACCGCACCAGGCATTAACGAAAACAGCCACCCTCTCCCCCCCGCACTGGAGGGATCATGTCGGATTTTCATCAGAACGGTCTCGTGACCGTGTTGCACCGCCTCGGCGGCTCCAACCTTGAGCAACTGGAAAAGGAGCTGGAGCGGCACGCGGCATCGAACCCGATCGCCCTCGTCCTCCCCTCGCTCTATTCCGAGCTGGAAAACCCTGCGCTGAAACATATCGTCCAGGTGTTGAAAGACATCCGGTACGTCAATGAGATCGTCATCTCGCTGGATCGCGCATCGGCACTCGAATTCCGGCTGGCCAAACAATTTTTTTCCGTGCTGCCGCAACGAGTGCGAATTGTCTGGAACGACGGAGCCGGGATCCAGGACATCCTGAAATTGCTGGCCCAAGCCGAACTCGATACCGGTTTGCAGGGAAAAGGCCGGGGTTGCTGGATGGCCTTCGGCTATGTCCTGGCCCGCGGGGAGAGCAATGTGATCGCGCTGCATGACTGCGACATTCTCAGTTACAACCGCGAGTACCTGGCCAGACTTTGCTACCCGATCGTCAACACCAATCTCGGCTACGAATTCTGCAAGGGTTACTACAGCCGGGTCACGAATCGCCTGCACGGCCGGGTCACGCGACTGTATTTCACCCCGCTGATCCGCAGCCTCCAGCAAGTGGCCGGGGCGCACCCGTTGCTCACCTTCCTCGACAGTTTCCGTTACCCGCTGGCGGGAGAGTTTGCCATGGTGCGAGACTTAGCCTGGATCAACCGGGTGCCCGGCGATTGGGGGTTGGAAGTCGGCGTGCTGTCCGAAATCTATCGCAACTGCGCGCTCCGGCGGATTTGCCAGGCGGATATCGCCGACGCCTACGAACACAAGCACCAGGGTCTGTCTGCGGATAATGCCGAGCAGGGACTCCAGAAAATGTGCGTGGATATCACCAAGTCACTGTTCCGGAACCTTGCCAGCGAAGGGGTGGTATTGTCGGAGGGCGTGCTCAAAACCTTACGCGCCACGTACCTTCAGTCGGCGCAGGAAGCCATCACGCGCTACCAGAACGATGCGGCCATCAACAGCTTGCAGTTTGACCGGCACGCCGAACGGATGGCCGTCGAAGTCTTCCTGAAAGGCATGAAGATCGCCACCGAAGCATTTCTGGAAGACCCGCTCGGCGTGCCAATGATCTCCAATTGGAGCCGCGTCACCGGCGCCATCCCGGATGTGTTTGAACGTCTCATCGGCGCCGTCGAGCGAGACCATGATTGGGACCCTGTCGGGGAATCGGGCGTCAGCGCGCCCACCAGGGCAACATTCACCACTCAATCGACGTCCAAAACGAGCCAGGCCCCGGAATCTAAACCGGCCTGATGAACGGGCCTGTATGTTCGGATGAACCCTTCATCGCGGATTGAATGGCGCCGTACAACTGATCGCCGGCGGCTTCCTTCGGTAGCAGAATAGACGCCCCGGCGGTCCGCATGGCTTCCTGATTATCTCCTGAGGCATTCACCGACATCCCGATGACGATGGTGTCAGGAAGGGCGGTCCGTATCTGCGCAGTGGCTTCAATCCCATTCATCAGCGGCATGTTGATATCGATCACCACCACCGACGGTTTCAGTCTCCGCGCTAACTCCAACGCCTCCTGCCCATTGGCGGCCTCAGCAATCACCTCGATATCCGGACAGGCATCCAGCATCAGGCAGAGCCCCTGCCGAACCATGGCATGATCATCTGCCACCAGGACGCGATAAGGGATGGACTTGCAGCGACCGGTGCTGGACGCACGGGTGACATGCGCAGGTGGTGCGATATGCGGCAATGAGATGTCATTGGCCTGCTCCGAGAGCTGAGCGATCGGCAACACCAGCGTGGCTTTGGTTCCTTCCCCCGGTTTGGAACGGAGATCTAAGCGGCCGCCCAACGCTTCCATACGTTGGCGAATACTGAATAAGCCAAACTTGGACGACATCGCCGCGAGTTTTTGTGCGGACGACGTGATCGGATCAAACCCTACCCCTCGATCCTCCACGACGATACTGAGCACTCCGTCTTCGCTGGCTGCCACGATCCAGGCTTTTTTAGAACCGGCATGTTTCACCGCATTCAACAGCAGCTCTCGAACCGATTGAAAAACAAGTACGGCCTGATTCTCAGGCAACTTCAGTTCGTCCGGTGTATCGATCCGTACCGCAACATCCAGGTGATACCGGCGCATCTGGTCCCCGAGCCATCGCAGGGCGACAAACAGCCCAAACTCATGAAGAACGGGAGGACTCAGTTCCGCCACGAGATTGCGCGTATAGGTCAGGGACTCGTCAACGACGTCTTCGGCCTGTTTGATCATTTGGACGGAATGCGACAAGGGGCCGACTTTGGCCTGACCTAATCTCAGCCGGACCAGCACCAGCATTTGAGCCAGATGATCATGGAGTTCGGCGGCCAGCCGCGTGCGCTCCCGCTGTTCGGCCAGATTGAGCTCTGTGGCCAGCGCCCGAAGCTGCTGCTGTGAAGACACCAACTCATACGTGCGTTCGGAGACCTTGCGTTCCAGCTCCTCTGCGAATTGCTCCAAGCGGACTTGGGACGCCTTCCGTTGCGTAATGTCATTGAACAGGACGGCGACCTTTTGCTCGGACGGCAGGCCAATGCGCCAGGCATAGATCTCGTAATGCCGATCCAGCGCTTTCGCCTCCTTTTCGAACCGCAACGGCTCGCCGGTAGTGGCAATGTTCCCGTAAATCTGAAACCAATGGTCTTCATGTTGTGGCACGATGTCCCGCATGTGGCGGCCCACCACATCGCGAAGCCCCGTTTGTACGGCAAATGCGGGGTTGACGAGCAGGAAGCGGTAGTTCAACGGGCTCCTGCAGTTCATCAAACAGCACTTTTATCGTGCAGAAGCCTTGGTCGATGGACTCGAACAGCGTCCGATATTGTTGCTCGGATTCCCGCAGTTGCTGTTGCGATAGGGCCTCTTGCTCCAGCAAGTCACGCACCTGATATTGACGACGGCGCGATCGCAACCCGACTTCGATAGAACGCATCAACGTCGCCTCGCCGATGGGTCGTTCGAGCACCGTAATGCTGCCGGCTGCCTGGGCGACCAGATCTAGCAGGCGTGCCAATCGCGATTCTCCTCCTCGCGTCAACACAATCATCGGCAATTCGCTCCACGGCGGTTGCGCCTTGAGATGGTGGAGCAGATGGGAAACGTGAGGCAACTCGAGTGATTCTTCCGTCACGAGCAGAACGGCGCCACCGACAGTCAACTCATGACAGGTGTCCAGCGCCGTGCCACAGACGATCGCCTCCAAACCTTGCGAGGCCAGCACCTTCGCCATAGCGGGGGCGTCCTGACCGATGGGGGCAAGGATGATGATGCGCTCCTCGAGTCTAGTTCGCACCATCAGGGCGCTCCATCACCTGTTCGAGGGCGCCGTAAAAGGCAGGGTTTCCGGTCAGGACGCCTTGAAATTGTTTCAGGGGCGGACCTATCCGCAAGCCACCGTCAGATACCAGTTGATACTCTCTGATGGTCTTTTCATGCCCACCACTCCGCTTTTTGATCACTGAGAGGGCCTGTCTGACTGCGCCGGCCACTTCGAAAAATCGCACAGTCACCACCGTGTCCGCGAGATAGCTCAGGTTCAACGGGGCATCAGCCTGACCAATAAGCCCATATTGAGCCAAAATAAGGATTGTGACGACGCCTTTCTGGTTCATGTAGGCGGACATTTCGTGGAGCTGATTGACGAGATATTTTTCACCTGGCATCGCATTCAAATACCCATTCAGACTGTCGATGATCAGGAGTCTACAGCCACCTTCTACAGCTTCACGGATACGCATGCCGAATTCGCCCGGAGAAAGCTCCGCGGGATCCACTTGCTGCACATCGATGAGGCCACTTTCGATATGCCGCTCCACATCCAACCCGACAGCAGTCGCGCGTGCCAGGACGAT
The DNA here is from genome assembly GCA_049840695.1 of Nitrospira sp. Classification (GTDB taxonomy): domain Bacteria; phylum Nitrospirota; class Nitrospiria; order Nitrospirales; family Nitrospiraceae; genus Nitrospira_A. Next base: position 8,738 of record JASGJV010000025.1, on the reverse strand, counting down.
GCCTCGAATTTCATCAAATGCAAACAGGACGCTCGATTCATTTCGTTGCGCCATCTGTGCTGCATACTGCATGGCCAGGGTCGACTTCCCCGTTCCGGCCGGACCCATGATGAGCGTGGTGGTTCCGCGATCGAGCCCGCCTCCGAGAAGGTCATCGAACTCCTGGTTACCGCTAGAGACCGCCTGAGGCGTAAAATCTGCTCGATGATCGGAAGCAAGAATCCGGGGGAATACACGCAGCCCCCCCTTTTCAATACTGTAATCATGATAGCCTTCACGGAATTTCATCCCGCGCATCTTGAGGACACGCAACCTTCGCCGGGACCGGCCGTAATCGGGTGACAACTGCTCCATTTCAATGACGCCATGGGTAAGGCTGAGGACATGCGGATCTCCCCCGATACGGCTATTGTCCATCCTGTCATCCAGCAGCAACGCGGTGCTGTTGTACTTCGCCAGTTCTTGTTTGAGATTGATCAGCTGCCGGCGATACCGTAACGCGGTTTCAGCCATCAGGCGGAATTCGGATAACGAGTCGAATACCACCCTGGCCGGGTGGATGCGCCTGATTTCTTCCAGCAACAGTTCGGTGACCTTGGTAAGCTCCATCTCCGACGGATGGAACACCGTGGTTCGCGCCTCCGGCCGTATGAGGGAGTCGATCGCCGACAGTTCGAAGAGGGCAATGGAATCCAGGGACCAACTATGTGAACGGGCAACCGTGACCAGCTCTTCTTTCGTCTCCGAGAGGGTGATATAGAGAGCTTTCTCCCCTAAACGCACGCCCTCCAGAAGAAATTGAAGCGCAAGCGTGGTCTTGCCCGACCCCGGGTCTCCCTGTACTAGATACAAACAGTTGGCGGGCAAGCCGCCGTCCAGAATTTCGTTCAGCCCGTCTATGCCCGTTTCACAGCGTGTATTGAACCGTCTGGTTGGATCAGTCATGGTCCAGCCTCAAAAGATGAGTGATGCGTCAATCACGATCGTCTGGAGATTCCTTCGAAAATCACCCGCAGTATAGCGTGGGGCCGATGGGATCGGACTAGAACTTTCCCTAGTGTTCGGCCTCGACAGACATAGTCGGTGAAGCATCGCTGCCTGAGTTCATGTGATTCATGGTCATGGCTGCAGTTACAGGAGAACATCACTCCAACTGCAATGATTGGTTGACAGAGTACACACCGACCCTCTCAATACGTTTCGGCAAACGAAAGTCCGGTTGCGGTGTTCACAGCGAAAAGAGGATAATTCTTTCGCTATGGGTCCCCAGCCCCCAGATTTCTGCTACTAACGATTATCCTCCTAGGTCTCGGCCTATTCGTGTTGGATCTCTATCTTCCGCTCGGCGTTGGCAATGGGGTGTTATATGGCGGCCTGGTGGTGCTGTCCTTATCGCTGCCCGGTAGAAACACACCGCTGATTGCGGCCAGTATCTGTTCCATTCTAGCCCTGTCCGATATATTCCTGGGGCCTACATTTCCACACTTACCGATCTGGGTAGGCATCAGCGGCCGGTTGCTTTCTCTCACCGCAATTTGGGGCCCGGTGGTGTATTTTGTGCAACATCGGAATAACGAGGAAGCGCTCCGAAAAGCCCATGATGAGTTGGAAGTTCGTGTGCAAGAACGCACGCGCCAACTCGCGGTGGTCAATCGGGCGCTGATTGAAGAGATCGGCGAGCGACGGGAAACGGAGAAATCGCTGCGAGAGATCGAAACCTCGCTTCGAGCCAGGAAGCAAGAGCTACGACGGAGTCAAGAGGAACTCAGGGCTCTCGCGGGACAACTCCTGACCGCTCAAGAGGAGGACCGCCGCCGAATTGCCCGCGACCTCCACGATGACGTCAATCAACGCTTAGCGATGCTGGCGATGGATCTTCGGCGGATTGAAAAAGAGGAGATGTGCGATCTTCCCGCCATCTGGAGTATGACACGGTCAATCACCCATCGCTTGGGCAAAGTCTCCGATGACGTTCGGCAATTGGCTTATCGATTCCATCCATCAATTTTGGACGATCTGGGGCTCACCAAAGCTGTACGCCGTCTGGTTGATGATTTCTCTGCGAGTACGGGTCTGGAAACCCTCTACGTACATCAGGATCCGATCAGTGTTGTGCCACCCGACATCGCCGCCTGCGTCTATCGGGTTGCGCAAGAAAGTTTGAATAATGTCGTGCGTCATGCCCAGGCGACTGAAGTGGAAGTGGAACTGATTTGCGAAGAGGATATGATCAGCCTGTCGATACGTGACAATGGCCTGGGTTTTGACCTCGAGCATATCGAACAGTCGCGTCCGCGCCTCGGGTTGCTGAGCATGAAAGAACGGTTGCGGTTGGTGCATGGAACGCTTGAGGTCGTCACGACGCCGAGCCACGGGACACACATTCAAATTCACATTCCCTTGCAGGGGGCGCCCCATGCCTAAACCGCGAGTGCTGTTGGCGGACGATCACTCACTTGTGCTCGAAGGATTTCGGCGCATTCTCGAACATCAATGCGACCTGGTGGGGATGGTCGAAGATGGGCGAGCGCTCATTGAAGCCGCGCAACAGGCGCAACCCGACATCGTCATTTTGGATGTATCGATGCCTTTACTGAACGGCATCGATGCCGCGCTGCAATTAAAAAAACTGCACCCGGCGATCAAGGTGATATTCGTCACGATGCATGCCGATGTCGAATATGTCCGTTCGGCATTTGAAGCCGGTGCAGCCGGCTATTTATTAAAACGGTCGGCGGTGGATGAACTGGAGCAGGCAATCAAGGCAGTCTGGGCAGGCCATACGTACATTACTCCACTGATCGCCAGTGATCTCATTGGGACCCTGCTTACTGCCGGAGCGAATCAGCCAAGGCGAAAAAAACCTCTCACATTTCGTCAGCGCGAGGTGTTGCAATTACTGGCCGAGGGCCGGACGGTGAAGGAAATTGCCGGTCGGCTTAAGGTTTCGACGCGGACAGTCGAATTTCACAAAGCTCACACCATGGAGCAACTTGGGCTCCGGACCACAGCAGACCTCATCAAATATGCGCTCACGCATGGTATGTTGGCTCCCTCCTAGCCGGCGTTGGTAGCGACGCATCCATTTTCCCCCTCAACTTTTTTATTGCCTCGTAAACTTTCCATGAAAACATTCGGACTTTACGAGTTCTACCGTTCGGCAAGGTGTCTTATAAAGACTGAGCGATGTGCTCCTCTCCGGGCTGGACAACCCTGCCGAACAGCGGCCATAAGGAGTCGAAGCAATGATCGGCTCTGCCGTATCGCAATGGGAGACAAGGCACGCGTATCACTGGTCGAGAAAAATTGGGTATACTAACACACGACCATCGACGGGCTGACAGATGACATCAACCTTCTGGCGCGGAAAAACTGTTTTGGTAGCAGGAGCCACTGGCTTCCTTGGAGGCTGGCTCGTGCGTCGTCTCTTGGATGATGGGGCTCACATCGTCACGCTCGTACGGTCCCCGAAACCTGAATCGCAGTTCAGGAAGGAAGGCTTAGACACCCGCGTCTCGATCGAATGGGGCAGCGTGACTGATGAGCCCTTGATTGAAAACATCTTTGAGCGATATCCGATCGAGTTCTTTTTCCATGCGGCCTATGGAGCGGATGTCGGTCGCGTTCTTGAAGAGCCATTGGAATGTTTTAAATCGGCAGCCCTGAGTACGTGGCAGATTTTGGACTTTCTGAGGAGGCATCGACCGCGATGCGTATCCGTGATCAGCTCGACCGACAAGGTTTACGGCACGCAATCGATACCCTACCGCGAGGACATGCCGTTGCAGCCCATACATCCGTACGAAACAGCGAAGGCGGCTCAGGATTTCGCGGCTCAATCGTATGGAAAAATCTTCAAACTTCCTGTCGCGATCACCCGGTGCGGAAACTATTTTGGCGGGTACGATTTCAATTTTACGCGGCTCATCCCTGGTGTCGTGCAAAGCATCATGCGGGGAGAAGCTCCGATCCTACGATCAAACGGGCAATTTACACGCGATTTCTTGTATATCGAGGATGCCGTAGACGTGCAATTGCTCCTTGCTCAAAAGTTGTCGGCCGATGCAAACCTCTCAGGAGAAGCGTTCAATTTTTCGTATGGCGAACGTGTGAAGGTATTGGACATTGTCCTTCAGATATGTCGGCTCCTTAATGCGCCTTTTAACCCTGTCGTAAATGAGAACAGCCGTGCGGAGATCCCGCATATCGAGCTGTCATCGAAGAAGGCGAAACAAATGCTCGATTGGCAGCCATCATACGGCTTTGTAACGGGTCTTGAACGTACCGTTGCCTGGTACCGGCAGTATTTTGAGGAACACCCAGACGCCACGAGAGACCTGGCAGGAGAAGCACTTCCCCTTCAGAACACCTTGTCCAATTAGGACGTAGCCGCCAGGAAAACAATCCTAGATCCTAGCATTCGGTTCCCCCCACGGTTTCTTCGACTAGATCCACTGGATCGATCAGGCACAGTTTCCCCCTCACTTCCCGTGTTCATAACGCTCATGTCCCTGAGTGATTGGTATGGGGCTCACGGGCAGCAAGGAAGCCCGAGTCGCATCTCAAAAAACCCGGCGAGGGCCGCAACGACCGTCTGAATTACGCCATCCCATCAAACGCGAAGAGTGAGAATCTCGCATACATCCAAAAACCTCTCGCCTGAATAATCCGATGCAGATGATGAATGTGTATAAAGATGTGTTTCAGGAAGTTACAGGAAGGTTAATTGGAGGAGGCTGAATCGAAATGAACAGCCTGGGCCTCGCCGTTGTAGCAACGAGGCACCGCGGGAGCACTCTACAATTGAAGACCAGTAGCCGAGCACGCCTTGAGTGCGCGCAGGCGCTAAGAGACTCCTACCCCTTGCCCTTCTGCGCGAATACCGTCGCATCGCAGGCGATGTACTTAATCTGCTTCATCGGCACAATGATGACTTCTTTGGCCGAGTCCACTTCCAGCACTTCCATATCCTCACTGATGGTATGGCGAATGGCATCCTTCACCAGCAATTCCTGATTATCGGCAAACACAACTTTCACCCAATATTGCACGAGACGCTCCTTGCTAGAGGTGGTGGTTCCCGGTCTTTCCCAATTCCTGCGAACGATGCGTGGCCGCTTCGACGGCCGACATCAAGGTGGCCCGTAGCTTCCCCTGCTCCAATTGATACAGTCCGGCAATCGTGGTCCCGCCGGGCGAGGCCACCCGATCTTTCAATACAGCAGGATGCTCCGCCCGTTCCAGCACCATGCTGGCCGCGCCAGCCACGGTTTGTGCCGCCAACAGTTGCGCGGTGGGTCGCGGCAGACCGGCCAGGACCCCGCCGTCTGCCAGCGCTTCAATCATGGCGAACACGTAGGCCGGGCCGCTTCCACTCAAGCCGGTCACGGCGTCCAACAGCCGTTCTTCCACCAGAACGGCTATGCCCACCGATTCAAATAACTGCCGGGCCGTCTCACGATCCTCGGACGAGACCCCGGGCGCGAGACTCATCGCCGTCACAGCCTCGCCGATCGCGGATGGGGTATTCGGCATGGCGCGGATCAGTCTGATCGCGGCGGGGAGATGATGTCGCATGCGGGACAAGGGATAGCCGGCAGCAACCGAGATGATGAGCGGATGTGACGCAAGGGAGAGCACGAGTTCTCTCAGCACGTCATCGAGCACCTGCGGTTCGACGCAGAGCACCACGATGTCCGCCCCTCGGACCGCCGCCCGGTTGTCGGCCGTCATGGCGACACCGAATGTGCGGCCCAACAATTCTCGTTGGGAAGCAAGCGGGTCGCTGACCACAAGACGATCAGGCGTGGCCAGGCCTTTCCGCAACAGGCCCGCCAGCAACGACTCGGCCATGTTGCCGCCGCCGACAAAGCCGATTTGCCGTCCAGTCAACATGGCGCGATTATACGGAGGCCGTTCAAGCCGGCGCAACTTGCAACCGCGGGAAGGGGTTGTTATAGAGTGATTGACAGGATAGCCATCATCGTCCTTTTTGAGCAGAATGGAGCCGACATGAGATGCATCCTCTCGCTTGTCATTCTGGGAGTTCTCCTGCTGTTCAACGATCCAAGCTGGGCCCGCCGGGAGGCCCTGACCGCCGAACAAAAGAGTCAGATGGAGCGAATCGACCGTGTGTTGATTACGGTCCTCGCTCTTTCGGACAAGGGCGCTGTCGATGCCGGCCCACTCGTCGAGGTCGCGGCCAATCGCATGAAGGAATTCGGCTATACGCCGGTAACGGACCCGACGCAGCCGCATGATGTCGAGTTGAAGATCAAATGCGAGCAGAAAAAGACCTGGGAGGGCACCACCACGATGGGAAGCGACGCCGATCTCCCTGATGCGCCATCCCGTATCTGGAAAGGCCCCGCCTGCCAGCTCGGCTACCTGCTCAACGGCAAAAAAATGGCCTGGCGCAAGGAGGTCCGCACAGACTTCGATGATGCCCAGGCGGCGGCGACACTGGCGAAGGCCGGCGATCCCACGGCGTATGCCATGGCCAGGTTACAAACCCGCCTCGAAGAATACGATTTTCCCGCCCTCATCACCGCTGAATGGGGACAGGAAACACGGCTGTTTCAGCTTTACGACGATCCGAAAACGCCCGTGGCCCGCAAGGTGAAATTGGTGGCCTTGTTCGGGGACCTCTTCTCCGTGAAAGCCATCCCGCGCTTACCTGGACGGGCTCAACGGACCGGATCGCAGCATCGCGAAGGCTTCCGCATTGGCGCTCGGCAATATCGGACAGAAAGATACGATCCCCGTCCTCGTCAAGACGATGAAAAACGGTGCGCCCGATTTACGAGCCCCTGCGGCAAAGGCTTTGGGAATCGTTGGAGCCCTGCATGGGGACTTCACCATCGTCGATCCTTTGCTTGAAACGCTGAATACTGAAGATGTCGCCGTGAAAACCGAAGTCGCCTGGGCGCTGGGAAAATTGCCGGATATGAAGTCCTATGAACCGCTCTTCGCGCTTCAGAAATCGCTCTACCATGTCCATGAAAACGATGCCGACCCGAACCTCGTCAAATTGAAGGAAGCCGTCAATTGGAGCATCAAACAAATCGATACCTGGGAACACGTGCAATAGACGATCGCGCAGGCGCCGTCCGGTGCGGGCGTTTCGTCGCCGCATCGGTTCTCGCCTTATCCCTGCTGATGGCCGCCGCCGGGCCGGCCCACGCTCAAGTGGTCGGCGAAGAAGCAGAGCTCGATCGGCTCCGGGCCAAGGCAGAAGAGGCGATGGGCAATGACGATGCGGAAGGCGCGGCCATGAACATGGGCCGCGCTGCGTTGATGGCGGCACAGTTGGGGAAACGTCAGACAGAACCGGCGTTGCGGCAGGGGTTCAAGGCCACCGAACACCTGTATCGGTCACAGGAACATGGCTATCGAGGACTCGCCCTCTTCCCGGCGGGCCGGTGGGGGAACTGCCCGCCTCTGCCGGCGTGTGCGGCAGCCTTCAGCTGGCACAGCTTGAACTGCAACATGCCCAGGATACTCTCGCGGCATCGGAGACACCAGACCGATCCGGCGCAGCCTCTCCTCGACTGCCCGCCATCCGGCAAACCACAGACGATTGGACCATCGTGCTGTCGTCGATGCACAGCGAGTTTCGCTGCCCCAGCTAGCAGGCCGTTGAAAAACGCCGCCAGCTTCGTTCTCGCATCGCTCAGTAGGACCAGCCGCGCAAATATCCAGCGGCAACACCCATTATTGCACCGGCGGGCGAGTTTCACTCGCAAAGCATATCGATGGGCCGGATGTCTGCAGGATGCGCAAACGGGCCGTCCAGCAAGGCCACAGCGAGTGAAGGCCCGAGGCGTACCCCTGCGGTACGTTGAGGGCCAGAACGAAGCGAGAACGCCGCTGGCGGCTTCGTTCCCGCATCCAGCACCGGCTAGTCGTCTTCGGGATTGATGATGTGCAACCCGGCAGGACGACAGGCGGCCAGCAGTTGTTTGTCTGCGCTGACGACTGTCAGCCGGAGCGGTTTCAACTCCAGGGCTAAGGCCAGATGCAGGAGCTGCGGCGAACGAAGCGCCGGATAGTCCGAAATCAATTCCTTCGCGGCCAGATAGGTGTCCATCGTTGGCGAGATAAATTGGAAGAGCCCTTGCGAAGATTCCATCTCAAACTTGTACAAGACCGAATAACATGTTGCGTGATCTCTCCGTTGCGAGCGGACGGACAAGGCCGAATAAAAATCCGTCACGCTCCACATGGGGAGGATGGCGACCTTCCCACGCTTCACCATAAGCTTGTTGACGATACGCGTCCCCCGCTCCATGCTGTAGCGCTTGACCAGCGCCGTGGAATCAAAATAGTAAGACGGCATCCTAGACCCTCCCCTTCAGAGACTGTCGGCCAACGGCGACTGGAGCTTGGAGAGGCGATCCTGCAGCTCATCCAACGGCAATTCTTCGTAGTAGCCTTGCTTGTGAAGATGCTCACGCATGTCGCTCTTCAGCACCTGCTGCGTGTCGGCGGTGAGCCGTTCCCGCAGATGTTTTTTCATCGCCTGGCTGGACATCCGACGTCCGCCGCCGGCCTGCTCGCCCGCCTTCCGGGTTCCTGTTTTTGCCATTCCCTCTCCTCTCGACGGTAATTACGGCCGTTAACGACTGAGCGGCGGTTGACCCGCCTCTTTCGGACAACCCGATGGCGCAGAGGATGACATCGATAACTCCCTCTCTCCGTAGATATGCGCGGCCACTGCTTGGGCCAGGTCTGCGGAA
>JASGJV010000024.1:0-66506 GCA_049840695.1 Nitrospira sp. | reverse complement strand
ATCTGTTTGCACGCGTTAAGAATTACGTATTGCTAAGGTTAATAGGGAAACACGATAGAATCCGAACAGCACCTTATCCAATTCGCGGCATAACAGTTCATGGCCACATTTAATCCTGACATGTCCCGAGAAACGATCCATCTTGAATTGGGGGCGCGGAGTTATGACATCCAGATCAGGTAGTGGCCTGCTGAAGGAGATCGGCGTTGAATTGACGCGACTCCAGATGGTCGGGAAGGTGGGCGTCGTCACCGATCGTAATCTGGCCGCGCGCTATTTGAAGCCCGTGACACGCGTGCTGAAGGCTGCCGGATATACAGTGGTTCCCATGGTGTTGCCGCCGGGTGAACGAACGAAAACCCTGCGCTCGATTGGAACGGTGATGGATGCGCTGGTGAACGCCCACTTCGAACGCAGTTCAACGTTGCTGGCGTTGGGGGGAGGGGTGATCGGCGATATCGCTGGATTTGCTGCCGCCATCTATCAGCGCGGGATTCCCTTTGTGCAGGTCCCGACTAGTTTGGTCGCGCAGGTTGATTCGAGTGTCGGCGAAAAACGGGGGTGAAGCCATCTGCAAAGGAGAAGAGACCTGATCGGCGCATTTAATCAGCCACGAGCCGTCTGATTGATCCGGCCACGCTACGTACGTTGCCTGAGCGGGAATGGATCGCCGGGTTGGCAGAGGTGATCAAATACGGGGTTATTGAGGATGAGTCGTTTTTCGACTATCTCGAGCAACATATCGCGGAGATTTTGACGCTAAGTGATGCGCCGGTCGCACACATTGTGAAGCGTTCCTGCGAAATCAAGGCTCAGGTAGTAGGAGGATGAGCGCGAAGCCGACCGCCGTCGTATCCTGAATTTCGGGCATACGATTGGCCACGCATTGGAGTCTCTTGGAGGATACCGTGGCCTGATTCATGGCGAAGCGGTCGCCGTCGGGATGGTGTATGAAGCGGATCTGGCAAGGCACCTGGGCTATTGTCATCAGGATGTCGTGACGCGCCTGCGCGCCCTCATTTCGGCGGCCGGGTTACCGGTTGGCGTGCCGAACATGCCGTTCCGGGCGTTATGGGATGCGATGCAACAGGATAAGAAGGTGTCCGCGGGAACCGTTTACTGTGTGGTTCCCGAACGGATCGGATCGGTCCGAATCATTCCGTTAGCCAAGGAACAGACCCGGGCGTGGTATGAACCGGTCCGCCGTGGCAACACCCGTTCCCGGCAAATTCATTCCGAACAAGAAGCAGCGGCGGTAGGAGCGCAATGGCATCGAAGCGAACAGTCCCTCAATTGGAACAGGCGTTGCGTGAAAAAACACGCGAAGTTGATGTCCTGCACCGCATCAGCGAATCGATCAGCAGCACACTCGATTTGGAGTCCGTCCTTCGACATATTGTCGATGTGGTGGTCGAAGCGACCAAAGCCGATGCCTGCCTCTTGTATCTGCTGTCCGATAATCGGGACGAACTGATTCTTCGAGCCTCCAAAAATCCTCATCCGAAGCTCATCGGGCGCATCACGATCGGATTGGGGGAGGGGATCACCGGCTGGGTTGCGCGGGAGAGAACTCGCGTGGTGATCCCGAATAGTGCGAGCGATGATTCTCGGTTCAAGTTCTTTCATAACCTCCCGGAAGATCGCTATCAGGCGTTTGTCTCCGTGCCCATCACGACCAAGCAGGAAGTCGTGGGCGTCATCAACGTTCGCAACACAAACGGTCGCGGCGGTACCGACCCGATGAGCTGGCGCTGCTGTCAACGATCGCCACGCAGGTCGGCGGTGCCATTGAGAACGCTCGGCTGTACGATCAGATGACTCGCAAGGCATTACAGCTCGATACCTTGTCCCAAGTATCTGAAACGGTCTCGTCGAATCGCTTCATGGAAGATGTGCTGCAGCTGATTGTGACGATGACGGCGCAAATGATGGGGTCGAAAATCTGTTCCATTATCCTCTTGGATCAACCAACCGGTGAATTGCGCATTGCCGCCACGCAGAGTTTGAGTGGAGCAGTACCGTCGCAAGCCCAATGTGAAGATCGGTCAAAGCATCAGCGGGCGCGCAGTCCAGGATCGCCGCCCGATCATCGTCCCGGATGTGACCAAAGAAGGGTCCTACATGTACCCCGACATGGCCGCGAAAGAAGGCCTGTGTTCGCTTCTCTGCGTGCCCATGCTGGTGCGTGAGAAGGCTATCGGTGTCATCAATACGTATACTTCCAAGCCCCATACCTTCACGTCTGAGGACGTGAAACTCATGCAGGCCATCGCCAATCAGGCAGCCATATCCATCGAGCATACGACGCTGTTGGAAAAGTCGTTCGAAATGCAGGAAGCCTTGCAGGTCCGCAAGCTACTGGACCGGGCCAAGGGCTATCTGATGCGGTCGAAACGGCTCTCGGAAGAGGATGCGTTCAAGCTGATTCAGCGACAGAGCATGGATCTTCGCAAGTCCATGCGCGAGATTGCCGAAGCAATTTTGCTGGCGGGTGAGATTGAAGACCGGGCTGATAAAAACCGGGGATAACCGGACAGATCTGCCACTGTCAGGTGTTACGGCTTGCTTGAAGGCGACTGGCCGCCTTTGGTCAACGGGCTGCCCAGCTGACGCTTGATCTCCTCCAATTCCTTTCGCAGTTCCTCCACCTCTCGTTCCTTCTGTTTCATCTGGTTTTTGATCTGCTGTACATCGTCGTGAAGTGGCGGTGTGGTGGTCGGTATGGCGACGGGTGCGACGGCAGGCATCGGCTCAGGACTGGACTGGGCCTGCGGCAGCGCTGCCGCAGGCATTTTTGCCAGCGTTTCGTAGTCGATGACGAGCGTGGTCAAGCCTTCTTCCGCGGCAAAGGGCGGCGCATAGATGTCGGGGCGAAGCGCCGATTCCGGCACAAACAGGACCGTGCGGTTTCGCAGTCCAGTCGGCTCGGGAAGCCGGCGATTCGGCATGTTGATCGTGTCGGGGGACTCCGTGTGATGGCGGAACTGATGCATTGTCAGGTACAACGATCGTCCATAGACAAACAGCTTGCCGCTCGTCGTGCTCTCCTGATTTCGTTGCGGAAGGGTTCCCGATCCAACCCCCGCCCCGGTTCTATCACGTCCCTCGAAGTGTTCTCTCTGCACGATGCGAAAGCCCACCTGCTGATCCGGCGCAGCTTGACTCAATCCATCCGCGACGGCAGGAGCAAGCAGGGCAATGTCCTCCTGGGAAAATGCGGGAAGCGTCCGGTTTTGTTGTGCGCTGAACGATTGCAGGAGGCCCTTGCCTTCCTCGATCCGGACCCCTTGTAAGCTTTTAGCAATGAGTTCCGGAGCTAGTCGGATAGGGTGTGTCGCCTGAAACTGACGTGTCGGGATACGTTCGAGATAGACCCCGCTTCGGGCCGATTGCTGAATCGTGACATCGAGTTGATGGCTGCTCGAGCAGGCGGTGAGGATTACCCCGAGCATCAGACCGAAGACGGAGGAGTAACGATGGCTCATAGACAAGATGTTTATCCTCCAGCTCCCGGCACGGCACGTAGTGTATCACAGGATAGACTAATGAGGGGACGGAACGGCTGAGGGAAGGCTGCTTGACAAGATGAGGCAAGGAGGCGTATAGACCTCTCCCGTACGCGGTGAATCCACGACAACGACGTCCTGGATTTTCGCAAACAGCACATAGGCAGAGGACAATGACGTCCTTTTGGTCCAACGGTTGGACCGGAAGGGCGTTTTTTATTGCCTGCAAGCCCATCCGGTCGGGTGACAAGTCACATCGTTCCGAACCAGGAGGGCTTTCAGGATGAAGAGAGGGAGGCTAAGAAACATTGCGCTCTCCGCGAGCGTGCTGATGGCCATGGCCATCACGGCGCCCGCGGGAGCAGAAGAGCAGAGTGCTGGAGAGGCGGCAGGGGCCGGGAGACGATTGCGAGATGTGGAGACGCCACCGGCAGTGATTTGCGGTGGCTGTGTGACGCCCACCTTTGCCGGCGAGGGCAAGGGTAGCATCGTTCCGTACGGACGTATCGAATTAGACGGCATTTACAGCAATCGGAATACCAATCCGCTTGATCCGGGACAGTTCAACGGCTACGCAACGGCTGCCGGAAAGAGCAGCAACGCCTCATCGACCCTCAACCCTCGCTACAGCGTATTCGGGTTACGCGCGGATCGAACCAACGGCACCCATTCCCTCACGGGTGTGGTGGAAGCCGACTTCTACAGCCAAACCGACAACGCCGGAAACATCTCCCCTCGCTTGCGGTTGGCGAACGTCAAATACTCTCCGAACAACAGCCGGACGACCATCACGGCAGGTATGGACTGGACGCCGATCATGTCCTCCCATCCAAACCTGATTGACTTTTCCATCATGGGCTACAACGGCAACCTGTGGCAGCGCCTTCCGCAGGTTACCGTGAAGCATCAGTTCACCGAGAACGTCAACGGCCTGCTCACCGTCATGCGATTCGAGCGCGGACTGTCCGCCATTCAGCCACAGACACAACGGCGGACCTTCCAAGGGGCGGGTGCGGCAGCGGCTTCGCCTGGCAGTTGCGGCAGCAGCGGATTTGCCTGCTCGGAGAACGCCTTCAACGATCCCGTGCAGATGCCGTACGTCGGGACCCGCTTCGCCTACACGGGAACGGGTGACCAAACCGGCTTCATGGTGGCGCTGAATGCCGCCTTCCGTCACTACCGATCCGCGCCTACAGCGGGCGGTATTCCTTCCGGTCAGGATATCAATTCCTATCTTGTCGGAGCGGAGTTGGCCGTGCCTATCACCAATAGACTGAAGTTCACCGGCGAGATCGCCTATGGACAAGCGCTCGGCGTGGAGTTCTTCCGATTCGGGCAGGAGCGCAATCTGGGTACGGGAAAAGCAATCAGAACGGTGGTGGGCTGGGGTGAATTGGATTACGCCTACGACCGAAAACTGACGCTCATTGCCGGGTACGGGTTCGACAACCCACTGAATTCCGATCTCAATGGCACGAGCGCGGGCGCAGACACGCAATACGTGTTGAATCACCGGACCTACCTGACGGCCGTTCGCCACATTTGGGGCGACTTGTACGCATCCCTGGAATGGAATCACCTCATGACCGAATGGTCCACGAGGGAGCATTTCGCCGGGGACAATTTCATGCTGTCGAACTTGGTACAACTTTTAGCCCAAACTTGATGGCGAAAGGAGCCGAATGATGAACAGAGAGAAACCCCATGGCGACGAGATAAAGACCCACTTTCCTTCGCGACGGGACTTCCTGGTGCAAAGCTCACGCACGGCGGCCGGTCTTGGGATAGCGGCAGTACTCGGTAACTTAGGCACCTGGGCCTTGTCGTTGGCGGCGGACAATGAGCCCATCAAGGTCGGCGTGTTGCATTCGCTGAGCGGTACCATGGCCATCAGTGAAGTATCCTTGAAGGATGTCGTGTCAATGGCGGTCCAGGAAATCAACGCGAAGGGCGGGGTATTGGGGCGTCAATTGAAACTGGTGGTTGTCGATCCAGCCTCGAACTGGGACCTCTTTGCGGAGAAGGCCAAACAACTGCTGGTACAGGAGAAGGTGGCGGTCGTATTCGGCTGCTGGACGTCTGTCAGCCGGAAATCGGTCTTACCGATCTTCGAAGAACATAACGGCTTGCTCTTCTATCCCGTCCAGTACGAGGGCGAAGAATGCTCGAAGAACGTATTCTACACCGGGGCAGCGGTCAATCAGCAGGCGGTGCCGGCGGTTGAATATCTGATGAGCAAAGAAGGGGGCAGCTTCAAAAAGTTCTATCTCCTTGGAACCGACTACGTCTATCCCAAGACGACGAACAAGATTTTGCGCGCCATGTTGTTGGCGAAAAAAGTCCCGGCTGCCAACATCATGGAAGAGTACACGCCGTTTCATCATCAGGACTATCAGACCATTGTCGGCAAGATTAAGAAATTCGCCGCGGGCGGAGGCGCCTGCGTCATCAGCACAATTAACGGCGATAGCAACGTGCCCTTCTATAAGGAATTTGCCAATCAGGGCCTGCGTGCCGAAGACGCGCCGATCATGGCGTTCAGCGTGGCGGAAGACGAATTGCGTGGCATGGACAAGACTGCGCTGGTCGGCCATCTGGCGGCCTGGAATTATTACCAAAGCGTCAACGCGCCGCAGAATAAACAGTTCGTGGCGAATTTCAAAGCGTACTGCAAAAAGAACAATCTTCCGGACGGGGAAAAACGCGTCACGGACGATCCGATCGAAGCCGCCTATTTCGGCGTTCATGTCTGGAAACAGGCCGTCGAGAAGGCGGGGACCACGGAAGTGAATGCCGTGCGCAAGGCGGTCTACGGACAGAAATTCCTCGCGCCTGGTGGGGAGATTATGATGGATGAGGCCAATCACCATACGCACAAGCCGGTGTTGATCGGTGAAGTCCTGAAAGATGGGCAGTTCAAAGTCGTCTGGCGATCCAAGGGATTGGTCAAGCCCGAGCCCTGGAGTGAATATACGAATCCCGACAAAGGTTGTGACTGGGTGAAACACCAGGGAACGTATAAGAAGGCCTGAGTGGGGAGCCGTCGGAAGGGAGAATGGATGGAAGTCATCATCGTATGAAGTTATGCATCGGAATCGGAGTGATTGCAGCCTGTCTGGGGTGGTGGACGACAGGAAGTGTGGCGGCGGAGGCGCTGGCGAATGTGTCTCCGTCGCCCCAGCTGGAGCAGGCTCTGGCCGATTTGTCGAGTGAGGTGGAAGGCGCGCGAGAGCAGGCGGTTCGTCTCCTCATTGAGCAGGGGGATGCCTCACTGCTGCCACGATTGGAGGAACTGCGGGCCAATGCGGACCGTAGCCTGCGCATGGCGATCAAACCGGTGATCGACACCTGGCGCAATCGCGCGAACCTCAGCAGCCCGGATGCCGATACACGCCGCACGGCCGCCACGGATCTCGGCCTGAACGGGCGTCCTGCGGCCATTCCCTGGTTGCAGGCGGCGGCAGCCAACGAATCGCATCGCTGGGTTCGTTATGCCATGGAGGAATCCGCGTTATTATTGCAACTGGCCTCTGACAATCAGGCCAGTCAGCAGCAGGCCGCGGCGAAGCTTGGCGACATGAGGAGTCAGAACGCCGTGCCGGCACTACAAGCCTTGGTACAGGCGGCAGGCGGCGAGTCGGCGACCGGAGAGCAGAAAGGTCTCGCGCAGACGGCCACGGCCGCGATCGAACGGATCGAATCCTGGAACGTCTGGTCCAGCGCGATCGAGACACTGTTCCGCGGCATCAGTCTGAGTTCCATTCTCCTCATTATGTCCCTGGGGCTCGCGATTGTGTTCGGGTTGATGGGCGTCATCAACATGGCGCATGGCGAGCTCATGATGATCGGCGCCTATGCGACATTCGTCATGCAGGAATTCTTCAAACTGTATGTGCCTGAAAGCTGGTTCGATTCCTATTACCTCGCGGCTCTTCCTGCGGCCTTTCTTGGCGCAGCCCTGTTTGGGTTCATCCTGGAAGCCACCGTCATTCGTTTCCTCTATGGCCGCCCGCTGGAAACGATGTTGGCCACCTGGGGTGTCAGTCTGATTTTGATCCAGGGGGCGCGTATGTACTTTGGGGATTTGACGGCCATTACCGCGCCGTCGTGGCTGAACGGCGGTGCTCAAGTCCTGGTGGGCGTGTTCCTGCCCTTCAATCGGCTCTTCATCATCGGCCTTTCCATTCTCAGCGTCATCGGCATTTACGCCCTGCTGTTTCGTTCCGGCATCGGACTCCGGGTGCGGGCCGTCACCCAGAACCGCAGCATGAGCGCCTGCTTGGGGATTCCCACGAGAAAGGTGGATGCCTACACCTTTGCCTTCGGCTCCGGCCTGGCGGGCATCGCGGGGTGGGCATTGACGCTGGTGGGCAATGTCGAACCCGGACTCGGCCAGAACTATATCGTGGATTCCTTCATGGTGGTTGTCACAGGCGGGGTCGGCAAACTTGCAGGAACCATTATCGCCTCGCTCGGGATCGGCGGGTTGAATAAGCTGATGGAGCCGAGTCTCGGTGCAGTGTACGGCAAGGTGTTGATCCTGGTGTTGGTGATTTTGTTCCTGCAGCGGCGGCCATCGGGGTTGTTTGCGGTCAAGGGCCGGCACGCCGAAAGCTAATTCGTAGAGGAGGGATCGGGCGGAAAGCATGGGAGATTCAGTGCCGCCAGCATCGAGCGCAGAACGACACGAAGGAACTATGTTCTGGATTGTCGGGTTCGTGCTGTTGTTTGTTTTGCCGATACTCAATGTCTTACCGGCGGAAGATTCCTGGCTCCATGTGTCAGATTTCGCGCTCAACCGGTTCGGCAAGTTTCTGGCCTTCGCCATCCTGGCGCTTGGGCTGGATTTGATCTGGGGATATGCAGGTATCCTGAGCCTCGGACAGGGCGTCTTTTTCGGGATTGGCGCCTATTGCATGGGCATGCACCTGATGCTCACTATCGGAAGCCAAAGCGTCTACGGCAGTGCGTTGCCGGATTTCATGGTCTGGAACCAGGTGACGGAATTACCATTCTTCTGGAAGCCGTTTTATAGCTTTTCCGCCGCCGTGCTGGCCGGTCTCTTGGCGCCGGCCTGTTTCGCGCTCATCTTCGGGTTTCTCGCCTTTCGCAGCCGGATCCGGGGCGTGTATTTTGCCATCATCACCCAGGCCCTGGCGCTCATGGCCTGGTTAGTCTTCAATCGCAACGAAACGAATCTCGGCGGGACGAACGGCCTCACCGACTTCAAAACGCTTCTCGGGTTTCGCTTATCCGCCCCGGGCACGCAGCTGGCGTTATATGTCATTACGGTACTTTGTCTCGGCGGGGCGTATGCCCTCTGTCGCTGGATTATCGCCTCGCGCGCCGGCCGGGTCCTGATCGCCATTCGTGATAGCGAGCAGCGAGTGCTGTTCTCGGGCTATTCGCCGGCGACGTACAAACTGTTTGTCTTCGTGGTGTCGGCTGCGTTGGCGGGACTCGCCGGCATCCTCTATGTGCCGCAGGTCGGCATCATTACTCCGGCGCAAATGGGGGTCTTGCCGTCGCTGGAAATGGTGGTGTGGGTCGCGGTCGGAGGGCGCGCCACGCTTGTGGGCGCCATTGTCGGCGCGGTGGGAGTCAACCTGGGGCGCAGCATACTGACCAACTCTTTCCCGGAGCTCTGGCCGTTTTTTCTCGGCGGACTTTTTGTGGTGGTGGTCCTGCTCTTTCCTGACGGGATAATGGGGATAGCGAGGCAAGTCCGAGGAAAACTCGCGGAGAGGGCCGTCCGGTTGCCCAAGCCTCAGGCGGTGGAAGAGGAGCAGGTATGACCGAACACGGCTCCATCATTTACCTGGAAGGTGTCACTGTCGATTATGACGGGTTCAAGGCGTTGAACAACTTGAATTTTATCGTGAATCATCGCGAGTTGCGTGTCGTGATCGGACCGAACGGCGCCGGGAAGACGACGCTCCTCGACGTGATTTCCGGCAAGACGAAACCGGCGGCAGGGCGCGTGATCTTCGGCAAGGATCAGGATCTCATCGGGATGCGGGAGTATGAAATCACGCAACTCGGGATCGGCCGAAAATTTCAGGCGCCGTCGATCTATGGGAACTTAAGTGTCTGGGAAAATTTGGACCTGTCATTGAGCCGTCCCAGCAAAGGCGTCTTCGCCACACTGAGGGGCACATCGACGCCGGCCGAGCGGGAAGAAATCGATCGCACGTTGGAGACCATCGGGTTGAAGGAACAGGTACGCAAGCGGGCCGGCTCTTTGTCCCATGGGCAGAAACAATGGCTCGAAATCGGGATGGTCATTTTGCAGGATCCGGAGTTGTTGCTGGTCGATGAACCGGTGGCCGGCATGACCGATGAGGAAACCGGGCAGACCGGGCGCTTGCTCCAATCGCTGGCCGAGAAACACGCCATCATCGTGATCGAGCATGACATGGAGTTTGTGCGGCAGATTGCCCGGATCGTCACAGTGCTGCATGAAGGCACCGTGATCTGTGAAGGGACGGTGGAGAAGGTACAGGCCGATGACCGGGTGCGAGAGATTTATCTGGGGCGTCAGAAAGTGGCGCATGTGTAACAGGATGTTGAAAAGTGCCTCCAGCCGCGTTATCGGCTCGACAGGACCTCAACGTACAGCAAGGATACGTCTCCGGTCTTCTCTTGCCTGCGGCTTCGCCGGAGACCCTTTTGAACATCCTGCGTGACCACTAAAGGAAGACGATGCTGCGACTTGAAAACGTCAACGTGTACTACGGTGAAAGCCATATCCTTCGGAATGTGTCGTTTCACATCGAGGCGGGGCAAGTGGCTTGCGTGATGGGTCGCAACGGTGTCGGCAAGTCAACCACGCTCAAGGCCATCATGGGCCTGTTACCCGTGCGCAGCGGCCAGGTGTACTTCGATGGCGTGGACATTACGAAGGATGCCACTGACCGCCGCGCCAAGCGTGGTCTCGCCTATGTGCCCCAGGGGCGGGAGATCATTCCCCATTTGTCGGTGCGTGAAAACCTGAAGCTCGGATATTGGGCGCGGGGCAATGGGTCCAATGGCATGACGGAAAAAGCCGCGTTCGACGAAGTGTACACCCTGTTTCCTAAGCTCACGCAAATCCTGGAGCGGCCGGGTGGGGTGCTGAGTGGTGGTGAGCAACAGCAACTGGCCATTGGCCGGGCGATCCTGTCGAATCCGAAAGTGCTGTTGCTTGATGAACCGACGGAAGGCATTCAGCCGTCGATCGTCGATCAGATCGAAGACGTCATCATCGGCTTCAAAACGGCTCGCCGGTTTGCCATCGTTCTAGTCGAGCAAGGGCTGCACTTTGCGGCGAGATTGGCGGATAGTTATGTGGTCATGGCCAAAGGCTCCGTGATGGCGGCAGGAAAAAAAGAGGAACTCAGCGCGGAAATGGTGAAGCAACATCTGACGGTGTAGAGCGAGACGCGCTTGAGTGAATTCCTCTCCCAGGATCCTACTATCGGACAAAGAAGGAAGACGAACCACAATGCGGTTGATCTCGCAGGCGTGCCTGGCTACTATGTCGCCGCATATAGGCGCATAGTTCTTTTCTCGCCTGAGGGAATGACCGTGAAGGCAGTGCGTAAGGGGTTGCTCATCATATGCCTTGTCACCTTAGCTGCTTGCACCACCGGACAGTATCAGCCGCTCATTGAAGCCGACAGGGATGAGATCGAGCAGCTTAGACAGAATGTCTTCCGCGTCGAATACCGCGTCAGCTCGTTTGCCTCGCAGCAGCAATTGGATGCGTACTTGCGTCGGCGTTGCGCGGAACTGACGGTGCGTGAGGGGTACGATTTCTTTCACCTCTCTCAGCGGGCCGATGTGCTGGCGCTTTCCCGCCGAACCTCGATGACGGTGACGATGTATAAGGGGCAGAAGCCGGCCGGTGCCGACGATATTTACGATGCAAAGGAAATCTTGGCCGAGTCTGCTCAGGAACGATGACGGGCTCTTCCCGGGATGTATGTGCGCTGTAGCCTAGGGGTTGGCCAATGATCTTGAACGAGGCTTGAGGATGCATCTGACACCGCGCGAGCAGGAAAAACTGTTGATCTATGTGGCGTCGAATCTAGCCAAGGAGCGGAGGAAGCGCGGCCTGAAGCTCAATCATCCGGAAGCCGTCGCCTTCATCACGGCTGAGATTCTCGAAGGCATTCGAGATGGAAAATCCGTGTCGGAGTTGATGAGTTATGGTGCGAGCTTGCTGACCCGGAAGGATGTCATGCCCGGTGTGCCTGAAATGATTCCTGAGCTGCAAGTTGAGGGAACGTTTCCAGATGGGACCAAGCTCGTGACCGTACATGAGCCGATCCGGTAGGTGACGGGATGAAGAAGAAAACAAAGGTCGCTTCAAAACAGTCGTCGCCGAAAATGAGGTCCACCATTCGTCTTCCGAAAGTGCCGAAGCCGGCTCCTGTCATCCCCGGCGAAATCATTGCCGGCGAAGGAGACATCCTGGCATTGCACGGACGCCAGACCTGTGAACTCACGGTGTCCAATACTGGTGATCGTCCGATTCAAGTTGGTTCCCATTGCCATTTCTTCGAGGCCAATCGAGCGCTGAAATTCAATCGCGAGACGAGTTACGGGTTTCGACTGCTCGTACCAGCCGGCACCGCGGTGCGGTTCGAGCCCGGTGAATCCAAACGGGTGACCTTGGTCGCGCTTGGAGGGAATCGAATCGCCTATGGCATCAACGGGTTGGTGAACGGCAAAATCGATGACCCAACCGTGCGGCAAAAGGCCTTCATGGCTGCTTGCGAACAGGGTTTCATGGATCCAAAGGGAAGCAGGTAGGTCGTTCTCAGCGAAAGGAGTGCGGCTGCTCAAACCGGCATTTCAACGAGGCCGCAGGCGAAGTCGGAACCAGAGGCGTACCCTCCTGGGCACGTTGAGAATTCTGACTAGCCGAGAACGAAGTTGAAGGCTGGTTTCAGCAGCCGATTAAGATGAAGATTCCCAGACGCCAATATAACGACCTCTATGGACCTACTGCGGGTGATCGCATCCGGTTGGCCGATACGGACCTGCTGATCCAGATCACTCGCGATCTGACCGTTCCCGGCGAAGAGGCCAAGTTCGGCGGCGGCAAGGTCATTCGTGATGGCATGGGGCAATCGCCCGCCGCAACGCGCGCGAGCGGCGGTCTGGACCTAGTCATCACCAATGCGATCATTCTCGACTGGTGGGGCGTGGTGAAGGCGGACATCGGGATCAGGGACGGCCGCATTGTCGGCATCGGCAAGGCGGGAAATCCTGACCTTATGGATGGCGTCACCGTAGGCATGGAGGTCGGGCCTTGCACGGAGGTGCTATCGGCTGAGGGGAAAATCGTAACGGCCGGCGGCATCGATACGCACATCCATTTTATCTGCCCGCAAATCATCACGGAAGCGTTGGCGAACGGACTCACGACGTTGATCGGCGGAGGGACGGGGCCGGCCACGGGCACGAATGCGACGACCTGCACGCCTGGCTCATGGAATATCCATCGCATGCTGGAGGCCGCGGACGGGTTCCCGATTAATCTGGGGTTCCTCGGAAAGGGAAATTCATCGTTGCCGGAAGGCTTGAACGAGCAGGTCGAAGCAGGGGCGATCGGACTGAAACTTCACGAAGACTGGGGGACGACTCCGGCCGCCATCGATACCTGCCTGAGTGTAGCGGAACGCTATGACATTCAGGTGGCGATTCATACGGATACCATCAACGAAGCGGGATTTGTCGAAGACACGATCAAGGCGTTCAAGGGACGGACGATCCATTCCTTCCACACCGAAGGCGCTGGCGGCGGCCATGCGCCGGATATCATCAAAGTCTGTGGTGAACCGAACGTGTTGCCTTCGTCAACCAATCCCACCATGCCGTTTACGGTCAATACGATGGATGAGCATCTCGACATGCTCATGGTCTGTCACCATCTGAACCCGCGTGTGCCGGAAGATATTGCCTTTGCGGAGTCACGGATTCGCCGTGAGACCATTGCGGCCGAGGATATCCTGCACGATATGGGTGCGATCAGCATCATGTCGTCCGACTCGCAGGCCATGGGGCGTGTGGGTGAGGTCATCATTCGCACCTGGCAGACCGCCCATAAGATGAAAGTGCAGCGCGGGCATCTTTCCGAGCGTGGAGTTCAATCGTCTGACGGGCTGCATGACAACTGGCGCGCGCGACGGTACGTGGCGAAATATACGATCAACCCGGCGATTGCCCAGGGCATTGCCCACGAAGTGGGATCGATTGAAGTCGGCAAGCTGGCTGATCTGGTGTTGTGGAAACCGGCGTTCTTCGGCGTCAAGCCTGAGATCGTCTTGAAAGGCGGCTTCCCCATGTCGGCAGCCATGGGCGATCCGAATGCGTCAATCCCGACACCGCAACCGGTGCTGACGCGGCCGATGTTCGGCAGTTTCGGCCGGGCGCCCTTCAGTACAAGCGTGACGTTTCTTTCGCAGAAGGCGATGGAGCGCGAGGTCGCGAAACAGTTGGGGTTGCAAAAGCGGGTGGCCGCCGTGAAAGGTTGTCGGAGCATCGGGAAACGCGATCTTAAATTGAATGACGCGCTGCCGCAGCTCGAGGTGGATTCGGAAACGTACGAGGTGCGTGCGGACGGCATCTTATTGAAATGCGATCCGGTGGAGGTGTTACCGATGGCGCAGCGCTACTTCCTCTTCTGACGGCGCCTGAAACGCCGTCCGGCGGCGTTCTCCCCTTCCAATGCATCCTCAACGTACCCCGAGGGTACGCCTCCGGTGCATGCGTCGGCTGCGGCCTTGCCGGACAACGTTTTGAGTCGCCTTGCAGTGAGGAAATGGCCGGATGATTC
Source organism: Nitrospira sp. (assembly GCA_049840695.1). Lineage (GTDB taxonomy): Bacteria > Nitrospirota > Nitrospiria > Nitrospirales > Nitrospiraceae > Nitrospira_A. Next base: position 52,175 of record JASGJV010000024.1, on the reverse strand, counting down.
TCGCATGTGTACGCTTGCGCCCTCGTGTGAAAACCCTTTTTGAGCATCCCGGTGCGTTGGGCGCGCGTTGTGTATAGCTTCTGTAAGTGTTCTGCCTTCATCAAGGGACTGGTCGCCACTCTATGCTGAATACGTTGTCTCTGCTTCACGGCCTCCGGTTCATCGATAGTTTTTTCCCCTCCGGTGGTTATGCCTATTCATCTGGGCTGGAAGCAGCAGTCCAAGGCGGGGCAGTGCAGACCAGCGACCAACTCTCCCGTTATGTGGAACAGATGTTCCGGCATGGCCTGGCGCGGCGAGAGGCTGTCGCCGTGGGGATCGCTCATGAGGCGCTGTTGCGTAACGAGGTCCAAGCGGCGCTGGCCATCGATCATGAACTCCATGCGATGAAAATTGGGCAGGAGCCGCGAGTGGCCAGTCAGCAGATGGGGCGGCAGGTGGCGAAGATTGCAGCGGAACCGCCGGCTGCACATGCGGTGCTGAGAGAGTTTTATGCCGCGATGAAAACCGACAGGACGCCGGGTCATTTTCCTGTAGTGTTGGGATTGACGCTGGCGGATGCCGGATGGGACAGAAGGGAAACCATCGCCGCATTTTGTTATCAGACGGCGATCGGGTTTGTATCCGCCTCGCTGAAACTGCTCCCGATAGGCCAGCGGGAGGGGCAGCACCTATTGGAGCGTTGGACGCCATTGTTCGACGAATGTGCCAAGGAAGCCACGGAAGCCACCACGATGAACGCATGGTCCCCGCTGCAGGATATTTATGCCATGCGCCACACTCGTCTGGAGTCGCGACTGTTCCGATCCTGAGTTCCGAACAGTCAGTGCTCGAGCAGCTTCGCGTGGTACGAATGATGAAAGACGAAGATCATGCATCGTGAAGATGAGCATTTGTGTGGAACCGGTCGCCCGACCGAACGCAAGGGCGAAGGGTATTCCGATCATCGGCATCGGCGGGCCGGTGGGGTCCGGCAAGACGGCGCTGGTAGAAGCGCTCTGTTTGAAATTGCGCGACCGGTATAGTTTGGCGGTCGTGACCAACGATATTTTTACGAAGGAAGATGCGGAGTTTCTGACCAGACGCGGCGCGTTGCCGCAGGACCGCATTCTCGGTGTAGAAACCGGTGGTTGCCCGCACACGGCAATTCGTGAAGACGCGTCTCACAATCAGGCAGCGCTCGACGATTTGCTTAAGCGACATCCGGACGTGGAACTCATGTTCGTAGAAAGCGGGGGTGACAACCTCGCGGCTACCTTCAGTCCTGAATTGGTCAACCGTGTCATTTACGTCATTGATGTCGCCGCCGGTGATAAGATCCCGCGCAAGGGTGGCCCGGGAATTACACGCTCTGATTTGCTGGTCATCAACAAGATTGATCTCGCTCCGCACGTCGGCGCGGATCTGGCGGTAATGGATCGGGACAGCCGGAGAATGCGCGGCAATCTACCGTTCGTCTTTACGAACCTGCATACGGGCCAAGGGGTGGACCGCGTCATCGAGTGGATTCAACACACTCTTCCATTGCATATGCACGCTCACTGAAAGACCGAGGCCGCTATGCCGCCGTTGCTTTCGAACCAACCTGCCATGGCGGACATTGGGCGGGTCGGCTGCCTGGATCTGTGCTATCGGCGCGACGGGTTACGCACGATCCTGACTGTATCCCGCTGCTCCACTCCCTGGCATTTCTTCCCGCCAGCCTATTTGGATGACAGCGGCTGTGCCTTCACCTCGTTGGTGAACCCCTCGGGCGGCTTCGTGGCCGGTGACCACTTGTCGATTGACGCCGAGCTAGAAGAGGGAGCGCATGTGGTGATGACGACTCCTTCGGCCAACCGTGTCTATCGTTCTCTCGGGGAAGAGTCCAGGCAGTCCGTGACGCTCTCAGTTGCGCCGGGTGCGGTGCTCGAGTGGTTTCCGGAAGTCACCATTCCGTTCGCCGGCTCACGTTTTATCCAGACCATGGCGGTGACGTTGGCCCAGGGAGCAACTGCGTTCATTTGGGACAGCCTCGCCTCCGGCCGTGTGGCCCGAGGAGAACGCTGGGCCTTCACCTCATTGCGCAATGAGATTGATCTCACCACAGCGTCCGGGGCGCGATTGCTGGAGCGTTACCATGTCATACCGGAAGGGGAGCAGGGTGGATGTGGATTGTTGTCCGCGTACGACTATGTGGCATCGTTTTTTGTGGTGAGCGATGCCGTCGATCCGGATCGTTGGCCGGCCGTGCGCGATACGGTAGCGGGCATATTGGACTCATTCGGCGGCAATCTACTGGGCGGAGTCACGGAGCCGCCGACCCCTGGATTGGCCGTTAAATTGGTGAGCCGTTCACCCGAGGCATTGGCAGCCGGGCAGGAACTCTTATGGGAAGCCACCCGCCGCGCAGTCCTCGGTCTGGCGAGGCCGGCCCTTCGGCATTATTGACAAGGGAAGAGACCATCGACGTGTGATGATCGTCAGCACCTGGCTCAGGGCGCAGGGACAGTTTTGCGGGGGGCTGGTTTCGGTTTTGTCTTCTGCGCGGCGGAGTCCTTCTCGGCGAGTTGGCGTCGCAATGATTCCAGTTCCGCTTTGAGTTGCTGGAGTTCTTGGGCCTGCTTGACGACGACGTCCTTCGTGGCTTGCAGCTCCTGTTGCACGCTGCCTTCTTCCGAGGCGGGAGGTGGCGAAGCAGGAGCGACTTCAGCGACTGGTTTGCTCGCGGTCGGAGCGGGAACGGCGGCGAGGAACTGATTCAGGGCGTCGAGCGACACCGCGACACGGGGTTGCTCCGGTTCGATAATCATCCAGGATTGCGGCACATCATCCCGCACGAGCGCTTCCGACGGCGTAAACGACAAACTGAGCGCAGCCGGCCTGGTGTCGCTCTGACCTTGCGAAGCTCGGTAGTGAGAAAGACTGACCCGAAGGGTGGTCTTCTGCAAATAGAGCGTGCCCTGGGTGATCAGGCCGTCATCCTGAAGGGTGAGGCGCACCCGTTGGTCAGGTCCGGCCTGGGACAGGGCCTTGACGATGAGCGGCGTAAAAAACTCCATTTCTTCCGGGGTAAACAACGGATACCGTTGTTGTCTCGGCGCGGCGCCCGGCCGTTCGAGGCCGGAAACGGAGAGGCCGGAGAGGAGGCGTGAGATCACCGGTGCCGATACCATGGCCGGATGGGATGCTTGAAATGCGCTTTGAGGACTGCCGTATCTGGCAGTGGTGCCCCGGCTGGGCAGGCGCTCAAGCGCGACAGTTCCTAATGGCCCTTCCCCAACGGGAATCAACGGGGACGTGGCGCTGCAAGCCATCAGCAGTAGGCAGGTGAGTACCATCAGCGAGGATTTCCAAAGACGCATCGGCTGACACGTCCGTGACATCGTTTGCTGAATCACTCGGCGCATGGGGCGGGATTGTAACATAGACCTGTCTTCAGGCTACGAGGATTTCAGGAAGGCCTCGCCCGTATTGGTTGACAGCCGATTCCGGCTGGTGCTATATCATCGCCAGCTTTTCCAGGGACAATGGAGTCTCAGGGGGCTCTCCTTTATAGAGATGGCGCAGGACAACGACGTCCTCTGGTCCACCGATCATCCGGTGGGTCCGAGGACTTTTTTTTTGAGCAGTATGCTGAAATCGGCCCTCAACTTTGTTCTCAGTCGATCATCCACCTCGACGTACGGCTCACAGTACGCCTCGGTGTCTGAGCTCCTTGCGGCCTTGTTGAATGACCAATTTGAGCATACTGCGATGGCAGGAGAGACCTGCTGATGCGGTTCTTGCGAGTGGCCATGGCCCAGATCAATCCGACCGTCGGCGATATCGCCGGCAATACGGCGCTGATCAAGGCGTGGATCAAGGACGCGCGCCTCGCGAAGGCTGACATTGTGGCGTTTCCCGAATTGGCCATCACCGGATACCCGCCTGAGGATCTGTTGTTCAAGCCCCGCTTCATCGAAGACACGAATCGTGCGTTAAAAGCGGTTGCCGCGGAAGCGCACGGGTTGGTGGTGGTGGTGGGATATGTCGGACGAGAGGCGATCGGCGTGAGCCCGTCGGAGACCAATGCTTTCTCCCCGGCCGGTCGGCACGATCTCTACAATGCGGCTGCGGTGCTGTGTGAACGCCGGGTAGTCACCCACTATTGCAAGCGACTGTTGCCGAATTATGGCGTCTTTGATGAGAGCCGGTATTTCCGTCCCGGAACCCGTTTGCCGTTGCTGGTGCTGAATGGTACGACCATCGGCGTGAACATTTGCGAGGATATCTGGTTTCCCGAGGGACCGACACGTGCGCAGGCTGCGGCAGGGGCTGAGGTCATCGTGAACATCAACGCCTCGCCGTTCCATGTTGGCAAGAGCCGCCTGCGCGAACAGGTGCTGGCTACCCGTGCCCGCGAGAATCGCGTGATGGTCACCTATACCAACACCGTGGGTGGGCAGGATGAACTGGTGTTCGACGGCTGCAGCGTGATTGTCGATCAGACCGGCGAGGTAGTGGCGCGAGGTAAGTCTTTCGCGCAGGATCTTCTGATTGCGGATCTCGATGTGGCAGCGGTGGGGCGAACGCGACAGGGTGAACGGCGTGCAAGGCCCTTGCCCCCGCGTGTGGCCGCGCTGGTGGATCGTGTCGCGGTGCGGGTGCCGGCGAGGAAATCCTCGTCGATCGCAGTTCCGGCCATGGAATCGCCATTGGATCAGCTGGAGGAAGCCTATCGCGCGTTGGTCCTGGGTGTGCGGGATTATGTCCGAAAGAACGGGTTCAAGCGGGTCGTCATCGGACTGAGCGGTGGCATCGATTCTGCCCTCACGGCCGTGATCGCGGTCGATGCGGTCGGGGCGGATAATGTCCTCGGGATCTTCATGCCTTCGCCCTACACCTCGCGAGCCAGCCGAGAAGATGTGGCGGATCTCGCGCAGCGTCTGCGTATCCAGGTGGATACCCTCTCGATTACGACGACTTTCAAAAGTTATCTGCGTGCCCTGTCCAAGCCATTCTCCGGGCACCGCGCCGATACGACTGAGGAAAATTTGCAGGCCAGGATTCGGGGCAATCTGCTCATGGCCTACTCCAACAAATTCGGCCACCTGGTTTTGACCACGGGGAACAAGAGCGAAATGAGCGTCGGCTACGCCACCTTATATGGCGACATGGCCGGCGGATTTGCAGTGATCAAAGACGTCCCCAAGACGATGGTCTACGAACTGTCGCACCGCCGAAATCTGAGCGGTCCGGAACCGGTGATTTCCAAACGTGTGCTGGAACGGCCTCCGACCGCAGAGTTGCGCCCGGACCAAAAAGATGAAGACAGTTTGCCGCCCTATTCGGTGTTGGACCCGATTTTGAAGGCGTACGTCGAGGAGGATCGCGCCCTCGAGGACATCGTGGCCATGGGGTTTGATCGGGGCACGGTGGCACGCGTCATGATGATGGTTGATCGCAGCGAGTACAAACGCAGGCAAGCGCCGCTTGGCATTAAGATTACGCATCGGGCATTCGGTAAGGATCGGCGGATGCCGATCACCAACGGATATCGGTAGACAGGCAGCACCAGACCGACAACGACGTCGGTCAGCAACACTGGCAATGACGCCAGAGAGACGGAACTTCCAGATCGTCGGGCACGATGGTCTCGGAGCGGGCCACTTTCACTTCTTCTCTCTTTTGGAGGCGTCATGAATATGTTAGTTGGCCGAAAGGCACGGGCATGGGTGTTGGGGGTGGCATTGATGGTAGGCGGCGGGGGAGGCGCGCTGGTAGAGGCGCAGGCCGCGACGGCAGACGACTTGATGGACACCACCAAACACCCGGTGTCGGTGACGATGGCGATGCAGGCCGACAGCTTCTTCGGATTCAATCCATCCATTTACGGCACTTACGGTCTCACGGATAACATCGCACTTGCCTTTAACTTCACCTATTGGACCATGATCAGCGGCGTGGGGGTGCATGATAACAATCCCTGGCTAGAAACGGATGTGGGTCTGAATTTCACTTTCCTGGAAAAACGCTTGTCGGTTACGCCGATGATCGGCTTCGTACATGGCCAGCTGCTGTCCTCTCGGGGCGGGTTCTTTCCGAACGGCGGCGGCAGCGTCAATGAGCGAACCACGGCCTTTGAAGGGGCGGTGCCGAACATCATCGCGAACTACATCGATAATCGTTTCGAAGGCGAATTCTACCTGGGCTACTACAAGGCGATCCGCAGCGAAGGCGGAAGCGGCGGGACGTTCACCAATTGCACCAGTCCCGTTCTTGGTAACGGGCAATGTCTCGGCACGGGGCAAGGGGTTGGCGCCGGAGGCCGAGGAACTTGGGACTTCTTGCACTATTGGGTGAGTGCCGGTGTGCGCATGAACAGTATGTGGTCTCTCGGCGCTCATTACGAGCATTTGCTGACGACGCGCGACAACAGCGCGCCTGGGGCGGCTCAAGATTACTATCGCTGGATTGGTCCGTATGTCGAGATGAAGCTGCCGGGGAACATGGCTTTCCGGTTCACCGTCGGCAAAGATCTGACAGACAATCAGGATTTTTATAAGCTGAAGTTCACGAAGACGTTTTAAGCTCCTGTCTGCCTCCTCCTGAACACGTTGACGGAGGAGGCCATTGGGCATGCAGCGTAGCCGAAGGAGGACAGCGTGAAGGCATCGGCACAGTGGAAAACGTTCATCGTGGGCCTGGCTGGGGCATTGACTCTGATCTCCGGATTGGGAGCGGAGCAGGCCTGGGCGGAGAATGCGCTGCTCAAAGCTGACAGCGGCGATACGGCATGGGTTCTGGTCTCGTCGGCCTTTGTGCTGGCGATGCTGATGCCGGGTCTCGCCCTCTTTTATGGCGGGCTCGTGCGCACCAAGAATGTGCTCGGGACGATCATGCAGAGTATCATGATCCTGGGCGTGGTCAGCCTGTTGTGGATCTTATTCGGCTATAGCCTGGCCTTCGGGCCGGATAAAGGCGGGGTGATCGGAGGCCTGGACTGGATCGGCCTGAGCGGAGTGGGCAGCCAGCCTCATGCAGTGTACGGCCCAACGATTCCGCACCAGGCCTTTGTGCTGTTCCAGTTGATGTTTGCCGCTATAGCGCCGGCGTTGATCACCGGCGCATTTGCCGAGCGCAAACGGTTTACGTCGGTCGTGCTGTTTGCCGCCATGTGGTCGGTCCTCGTGTATGTGCCGCTGGCCCATTGGATCTGGGGCGGCGGATGGCTGGCTCAGCTGGGAGCGTTGGATTTTGCCGGCGGCGCGGTGATCCACATCAGCTCCGGCGCGTCCGCGTTGATCTGTGCGATTGTGCTGGGCAAGCGGCGGGGCTATGGCACGGATTATATGGCACCCCACAATTTGCCGATGACCCTGCTCGGGACCGGATTTCTGTGGTTCGGCTGGTTTGGATTCAACGGGGGAAGTGCGCTCGGGGCGAACAGTGTGGCGGTCTCGGCCATTCTGGCGACCCATGCGGCAGCCTGTATGGGGTCCATTTCCTGGTGCGGCGCGGAATGGATGCATCGCGGGAAACCCACAGTACTGGGCGTGGCCAGCGGCGCGGTGGCCGGGCTGGCGACGGTCACGCCTGCGGCGGGATATATCAGCCCCATGTGGGCCATCCTGATCGGCCTGGTTGCCGGGATGTCCTGCTACGCAGCGATTGTCTGGAAGGGGCGATTCGGCTATGATGACTCGCTTGACGTCGTGGGAATTCACGGAGTCGGGGGGGTGATCGGAGTACTGGCGACAGGTCTCTGCGCCAGCAAAGCCGTCAATCCCGGAGGCGCCGACGGACTGTTCTTCGGCAACCCCGGTTTGTTCGGCGTCCAACTCCTGGTCGTGGTGGTCACGACGGTCTTCTCACTGGTCGGTACCTTTGCCATCCTCAAATTGGTCGATGCGATGACGGGACTGCGGGTCTCGCCCGACGAGGAAGCGACCGGCCTCGATTTGAGCCAGCATAACGAACGCGCCTATTCGTGATACGACGCCATCGACTGTGGGCGGTCGGCGGTCTCAGGAGGCAAGGATGAAATTAATCGAAGCCATCGTCAAACCGTTCAAGCTCGATGAAGTGAAGGATGCCCTGCTTGAAATCGGAATTCAGGGCATGACGGTCACAGAGGTGAAAGGCTTCGGCCGTCAGAAGGGACATAAGGAAACGTATCGAGGCCAGGAGTACACCATCGAGTTCGTGCCGAAGGTCAAGATCGAAGTGGCGGTGAATGATGGTCAGGTCCAGCGCGTGCTGGAAACCATTACGCGCGCCGCCAAGACGGGCAGCATCGGCGACGGCAAAATATTTGTGCGGGACCTTGCGTCTGCCGTCAGGATCCGGACCGGTGAAACGGGAGAAAGCGCGCTCTAAGTATGTCGCAGGCCTTGGACGTGGGTTCTCACATGGTGCAGGACACGGCTACCATCTCGGTCTCCCAACTACTGGCTGAGCAACGCCAGGCGATTCAGCAGCGGTTACTAGCCGGTGCGTCGGGCGACGAAGTGGTCTCGGCCACGACCGATCTGGTCGATGGCTTGATCATCGGCCGGTATCGGACCGCGGCGCGGACTGGCGGCGAGGCCCTCACGACCGCAGGATTTCAGCACTGCTGTCTTGTGGCAATCGGGGGGTACGGCCGACGGGAACTGGCGCCGCACTCCGATATCGATCTCATGTTCCTCTTTCACCCGGATGCAGCCAAGGTGATCCCGGAACTGGTGAAGCAGGTACTGCATCCGCTCTGGGATATCGGATTTCAGGTCGGGCATAGCGTGCGCACCATTCAGGACTGTATCGAATTGGGCTTGGCTGATTTGACGGTTCGCACGTCCATGATGGAAGCCCGGTTTCTTGCGGGAAGCCCCGAGCTCTTTCAACAGTTTCATGCGCGGTATGTGCGCAAAGTCGTGTCGAGCGGCTTCGACGGCTATCTTGATCAGAAGGTGGCCGAACGGCAGCGCGAGTATCAGAAGTTTGGCGAGACGGTGTACCTGCTGGAGCCGAACGTCAAGAAAAGCAAGGGTGGCTTACGCGATCTGCATCTCCTGCAATGGATCGGCTCGGCGCGATTTCAGGCGCCCACCATTCGCGAACTTTCCGACCGGGGGATTTTGTCCCAGGCAGATTATCGCTCGATCAAGGAAGCCAGAGAGTTTCTCTTGCGTGTCCGGTCGTTTCTTCATATTCGAGCCGGCATGGCGCAGGAAATTCTCACCTTCGACGAACAGGTCTGGCTGGCGAAACATCTCGGCTTTACCGATCGTCCGCATTTGCTCGCCGTCGAACAATTCATGCAGCAATACTATCGGCATACGATGGGGATGCACGTCGCCTTGATGCGATTTGTGGAACGGTGCCGACGCCGCTCCTTGTGGCAGCGGCTCGTTCGATGGCTCCCGTCGCCGCGCATCGAACAATATTTTGCCATCGATGGCGAAGCGCTGACCGTTCCGGTTGAGTTGCGTTCACAGGTCCTGGTGCAGCCGACATTGCTGCTCACGCTCTTCAATTTGGCCCGATCCCGCCAGCTGAGTATCGATCCATCCCTCCTGGAAGACATTCACCGGCATGCGGAGACTCTGTCCGTCGAACAGTTCCACACGCCGGAGGCCGGCCAAACCTTCCTCTCGATTCTGGCGGGCCCAGGTACGGCGCGGACGCTGGAAGCCATGCATCGGGCGCATTTGTTGGAGAAACTGGTGCCGGCCTTCTCACGTGTGCGCGGACTGATGCAATTCAATCAGTACCATAAGTACACGGTTGACGAGCACAGCCTGCTCGCGGTGGCAAAAGCAGAAACGCTGGCGGACCATACCGGGGTTCTCGGAGAGGTCTACCGGGAGATCAAGCGGAAAGATCTGCTGCATCTGGCGCTCCTCCTTCACGACCTGGGAAAGGGCCACGAGGAAGATCATAGTGAGGTTGGAAAGCGGTTGGCGGAAGAAACCGCCGCGCGTCTCGGCTTCGATGAGCCCGACACGCGCACCCTGGTCATGCTGGTCCATCGGCATCTGTTGATGGCTCACACCGCGTTCCGGCGCGATCCCTATGATGAAAAGGTACTGTTGCCGTTCGCGCGGGAAGTCGGCACGCCGGAAGTGTTACGCAAGTTGCTGGCCCTGACCGCCGCCGACATCGCTGCAGTGGGCCCTGATGTGCTGACGAAATGGAAGGAGTCGCTCCTCGTGGAACTGTACCTGCGAGCCATGCAGGAAGTATCCGGGGAACGGGAGACGGCCGATGAGCCGCAACGGCTGGCGCGCATCGCCGATGAAGTGGCAGGACAGTCGCAGGGGAACCACAATCTTCCAGCCGATAAAACCTGGATCTCCTCCGAACTCGAACAGTTTCCCCTGCGCTACGCCTACGGAACGAGCCCGCGGCGCATTGCCGCTCACTTGGGCGCCATCCGCTGTCTGCAGGAGGGCGGCGTGGTCGTGGAGACGGAATTTAACGCTCCATTGGGAACCTGTGAATATGCCGTGATTGCACATAATGATCTCATTCCCGGATTGTTTTCAAAAATTGCCGGGGTGATGGCGGCGGGCGGCCTGCAGATTCTGGACGCGCAGATCGTGACCAGAAAAGACGGTGTGGTCGTCGATACGTTCCAAGTCGCCGATCCCGATTATCAGGGCGCTCCGCCGGCGGAGCGATGCGAGTCGATCGGCGCGACGATTACGGAGGTGTTGACCGGCCGCCAATCGATCGATGCGGTAATGCGGCGCGGCGTCCGGTTGAACATGGGGCGATCGTTGCCCGCCCATCGGCAACCGACCGAAGTGCGCATCGATAATGAGACATCCGACCGGTTTACGATTCTTGATGTTTTTGCGGATGATCGGCAGGGATTGCTGTACATTATCACGAACGCCATTTTTCAATTGGGCTTGTCGGTGCATGCCTCCCGGATTTCCACCCGGCTCGATCAAGTGGCCGACGTCTTTTACGTGACCGGGATGGATGGGAAGAAGGTGGAAGACGCCGGGCGCCTTGAAACCATTCGGTCGTCGATTCTCAACGAAATTGAACTGTTTCTCGGAGCTCATGCGGCGTAAACGTCAGGGTGTGGGTAGTTCTTTTATCGGCGGTTGAAAGGAGGAGGGGATGAACGTTCGTGAGGTGTTAGATTTTGCAAAGAAGAATAAGGTCCAGGTCGTGGACATGAAGTTCGTCAACCTGATCGGCACCTGGCAGCATTTTACGATTCCTGTCAGTGAACTGACCGAAGGCCTGTTCAAGGACGGATCCGGTCTCGACGGTTCGTCGATTCGTGGATGGAGAGCGATCAACAACAGCGACATGCTGCTCGTGCCGGACCCGGCAACCGCCTGCATAGATCCCTTTTGCTCCGTGCCCACACTGAGCCTGATCGGGAATGTGGTTGATCCGATCACGCGCGAAATGTATGACCGCGATCCGCGGTTTATCGCCCAAAAGGCGGAAAAATATCTTCAGAGCACCAAGATCGGCGACACCTCCTACTGGGGGCCGGAAGCCGAGTTTTTCATTTTCGACCATGCCCGCTACGATCAGACGAACCACAGCGCCTACTACCACATCGATTCCGATGAAGGCGTGTGGAACATGGGCCAGGAAGGCGTCAACCTGGGCGGCAAGATCCGCCACAAGGAAGGCTATTTCCCTGTTCCGCCGACGGATACCCAGCAGGACATCCGCACGGAAATGATTTTGGAGATGGAGAAGGCCGGTATCGCGACTGAGAAGCATCACCACGAAGTGGCGACGGCGGGCCAGGCGGAAATCGATATTCGCTTCGACAGCCTGTTACGGACGGCAGACAAAATGATGATGTTCAAGTACATCGTCAAGAACGTCGCCCGTCGCCATGGGAAAACCGTGACCTTCATGCCCAAGCCGATTTTCGGCGACAACGGATCGGGCATGCATACGCACCAGAGCATCTGGAAGGACGGCAAGCCTCTCTTTGCCGGGAAGGAATATGCCGGCGTCTCGCAGATGTGCCTGCACTACATCGGCGGCATTCTGAAGCATGCGCCTGCACTGGCGGCGTTCACGAACCCGTCAACCAACTCGTACAAGCGGTTGACGCCGGGTTTTGAAGCGCCGGTCTTGCTGGCCTATTCGAGCCGCAACCGGTCGGCCGGTATTCGTATTCCCATGTACTCTCCGAGCCCGAAGGCGAAGCGGATTGAAGTGCGCTTCCCGGATCCTGCCGCCAACCCGTACCTGGCCTTTGCGGCCATGTTGATGGCTGGTCTGGACGGTATCGAGAACAAGATCAATCCGGGAGAGCCGGCGGAAAAGGATCTGTACGATCTCGAAGCCAAGGAAGCGGCCAAGATTCGCACCATGCCCGGTAGCCTGGACGAGGCGCTCAACCACCTGGAGAAGGACCATCAGTTCCTTCTCAAGGGCGGGGTATTCAGCGAGGACCTCATCGAGGCCTGGATCGGGTACAAGCGGACCAAGGAAGTCGATACCATGCGGTTGCGGCCGCATCCGTATGAGTTTTTCCTCTATTACGACGTGTAGCCTTCGGCCTCCTCGTCGAGAGAACTTGACGAATTCAGGGGGTGATGGTATACATGCAATGCGTGGGTGAGAGCAGGCAACGACGCCTGATATCGAACCTGCACCACATACTGTACACGGACAATGGCGTCCGTCATTCTTTCAAGAGTGGCGGGCGCCGTTTTTGTTTCTGCCGACGTTGAAGTCGGCGCAGCATAACCGATGAGGTGATTACCTCGTCGGTGACCAGGACAAAGACGTCCTCCTCCCGCGCAGGGAAGAGGGCGTCTTTTTTTATGCACGAGCTGACGGACCACTGAAAGGAGCGTCTCATGCATATCGCGGATCATGAGCGGATCGCAGGGGTGGCGGCAAAGAAGTGGGCGTTTTTAGAACAAGCGCCGGGCGGCTATCTGATTCTGTCGGCCCTCGCAGGGATCTATCTCGGGTTTGGCATCGCGTTAATCTTCAGTCTCGGGGGGCCTTTGGCGGCGGCCGGGTCGCCTCTGGTGAAACTCGTCATGGGCGTGTCCTTCGGGATCGCGTTGACGCTGGTGATTTTTGCCGGATCGGAGCTGTTCACCGGAAACAATCTGATCGGCGTCATCGGGGGGCTCTCGCGAAGTCTCTCTTGGTCGCAGGTTGTTCAGCTCAACGCCTGGTCTTGGTTCGGAAATCTCGCGGGGTCGATGGGACTGGCCTGGTTGATTGTCCAATCGGGTGTGTTTGCCAAGGGGCCAACGACGGAACTAATTGAGAAAGTCGCCGCCGTCAAAATGGGCCTCCCGGCTTGGGAGCTGTTCGTGCGCGGAATTCTGTGTAATTGGCTGATCTGCCTGGCCGTGTGGATGACTGGGAGAACGACGAATGATACGGCCAAGATACTTCTGATCTTCTGGTGCCTGTTTGCGTTCATCGGTACAGGGTTCGAGCACAGTATCGCCAATCAATCGTTGTTGGGCATGGCGTTATTTCTGCCGCATGACGTGACGGTGAGTTGGGGAGCCTTTTGGTACAACCAGCTGTTCGTGGTGTTGGGGAATCTGGTGGGCGGTGGTTTGTTTGTCGGGGGGCTGTACTGGATGGTGAGTCCTTATCAGGTGACGGACGCTAAGGAGGCCCCGGTGTCGCCACCGGTGGCGCCGGCGGTGGCAGGATCGTAACGAGAGCGGTGTGGGACGGTAATCACTACAAGGAGATCAGCATGGAAAAAGCGGCAGTACGCAAGGCAATTAAGGCGCAACGATTGAACAAGAAGGTCACGATTGCGGAGGTGGCGAAAACGGTCGGCAAGAATCCGACATTTGTCGCCGCAGCATTAAATGGGAATCACCGGTTTTCGCCGGAGGAAGCGGTCAAAGTTGGGAAACTGTTGGATTTGGATAAAGAGCAAATCAGTGCCTTGAGCGCGTTTCCCGTCCGGGCCGATTTCCCAAATGCGACGGATCCGTTTAAGTATCGCCTGTTGGAAGTGATCGGTGTCTATGGCGATTCGATGCGGGAGATGGCGAATGAAATGTTCGGCGACGGGATTATGAGCGCCATCGATTTTACCCTGGATATGGAAAAAGTCACCGGTCCTCAAGGGGAAGCCCGCTGCAAGATTACTCTGAACGGCAAGTGGCTGGAATACAAAACGTTCTAATTGTTGAACCGGGCGATGCTGCTGAGACGGCATGAAGATAGAGGGAGGACGCTATGAAGACGAATGAAGAAACTGCAGTGTTGATGCTTCTGAGGCGCCAGGCCCCCCAATCATTCGAGGAATTGATGGCCCTCTCCGGTCTGAGCGCATCGCAGGTCTTACTGGTCGTCGATCGATTAAGTCGAGAGGGTGCAGTGGTGCTGAGAAAATCTGGCTTGGACTATTCCGTCGCGTTGGGGAGCACGGTATGAACAAGATTGAAGCGATCAAAGCGGAGCGGGACGGATTATCGGTGCGGGATCTGCTTGCGCGTTATGCGGAAGCAGGGTGGGAATCCATTCCAGAAGACGATATTCAACGGCTGAAGTGGTACGGCCTGTTCTTGCGTAATCCCACGCCCGGTTTCTTCATGCTACGGGTGCGGATGCCGGGCGGTCAAACCACCACGGCCCAACTCCAAGCCCTGGCGGACATTGCGGCAGCCTACGGCAATGGGGTGATCGATGTGACCACGCGGCAACAAGTGCAACTCCGCCACCTGACAATCGCCCACGTGCCGGTGGTATTGGCCAAGCTGGAAGAGGTCGGACTCACGTCGATGCAAACCGGCATGGACAGCGTGCGCAACGTGATGACCTGTCCGGTGGCGGGTTTGAATCCGAATGAATTGCTGGATGGAACGGAGATCGTGCGCGCCATCAACCACGAAGTGTTGGGCAACCCGGCCTATACGAATTTGCCTCGAAAGTGCAACATCGCGGTGACCGGCTGCACGGACAACTGCCTCCATACAGAAACGCAAGATATCGCGCTGGTGCCGGCCTATTATGATTTAGGGCATGACAAATGTTTTGGCTACAACGTCTTAGTCGGAGGCAAGCTGGGCTCCGGCGGCTATCGGATTGCCAGTCCGCTGGACATGTTCGTGAATCCTGCGGAGGCCTTCGAGGTGTGCCGGACTCTGTTGCACATCTACCGTGACCATGGCCCGCGTGAGAACCGCACGCAAGCACGGCTCGCGTTCCTTGTCGAAGCGTGGGGCGAGGCCCGGCTGCGGGATGAAGTGGAGGTGCGCATGGGCCGTGCATTGCCTTCGGCGGGGGTTGATGCGAGGGCGGCGGGGGAGCGCGACCACATCGGCATTTTCCGGCAAAAGCAACGCGGCTTGAACTATATCGGCCTGAAAATTCTGGTGGGAAGAATCAAAGCGGGTGATTTGCGCAACATCGCGGCCCTGGCGGATCGGTACGGAACGGGTGAGGTTCGGCTATCGCCAGCCCAAGCCATCGTGATCCCGCACATCAGCGACCGTGTGGTGGGCGAACTGGCGGAGGAGCCGCTTGTGAAGCAATTTGCCTACAATCCCTCACCGCTCTACAAGGGGCTCGTCAGCTGTGTCGGTAGCGACTATTGCAACCTGGCCGTTATTGAAACCAAGCGCCGGGCTGTCGAAACGGCGCAAGTTTTAGAGCGCAAGGTGGGGGAGGGGCTGAAGCCGATTACATTGCACTGGTCCGGGTGCCCCGCCGGCTGCGGCAATCATCTTGTGGCGGATATCGGATTGCTCGGCAAAAAAGCCCGTGTGGGCGGCAAGGTGGTTGATGCTGTCGATATCTTTGTCGGCGGTCGCTCGGGGCCGGATGCAAAGTTGGCAACCAAGATTATGGAGGATGTGCCTTGCGACAAACTCCCGGCGGTCCTCGAAAACCTTCTGCCGTACCATACACGCGATAAAATGCATCGTGTGCGTGGAAAGGCCGCCTCGAAATCGCCAGGCGCGGGGAAGGCGGCATCTCCGGGTCATGACGCGGCCGGGACCTTGACCGGTCTCACACCACAACCGTTTCCCGCCTAACTCGTGAGACTTGAGCCGGTATTGGAGTTGAGTTATTCTCTTGCCCTCAACAAGGAGGTAGCATGGCCAAGAGAATGAAATCGAGTCAGGAACCGGCGGATCTGCTGAGCCGGCATATAGAGGAAATACGTGAGACATTGGCCGCCTTTCAGCCGTTTTTATCGCGGCGCAAGACGACGGCATCCCTGGAAGGTTTTGATGAGCAGGCCGAAGAGGTGCTCGGTGAAACCTTCGGCGGCGCGTCCGATGAACTCGAAGCGTATTACTATGCCAAGCTCGGGGAAGCGGCAATTCTTCCGGAGGAAGCACAAGAAGCCGGGACGCATAATCTCGAGCGTGAGAGCCTGCATCAACGCAAGCAGGTCCTCGAGAGTTGCCTCGCCCAGCTTGAGCTAAAAAAGAGTGCCAGGGTCGGCCGCGATTGGCGACGGACGCTCGGTGAGCGGATCGATGGCCGCACCGTGGCCGAATTCATGTCGTCAGAGGTCAGGAGTGTGCACAAAAGCTCTTCAATCAAAGAGGCAGGCCGGTTGCTGCAAAAGTGGCGTATCGGGTCACTGCTTGTTGATGACGGATCACGTTACCTCGGCATCATCACCGACACGGATCTGAGCCGAAAGGCCGTCGCCAAGGGACTGGATCCGAACAGCACTACCGTCATGTCATGTATGAGCAGGTCGGTAGTAACCATCGAGGATAGTGAGCCGATCAAAGAAGCGTTGCGACTGATGAAAAAAGAAGGCATCCGGCACCTGCCGGTGACCGAGGATGGCACGATTATCGGCGTGTTATCTGTCGGCGACCTCCTGCGAGCCTACCAAAAAATGCTGGAGTTGTAAGCGAAAATTCTCAATGCCGAACCGGCGGCGCAGGAGTGCCGCCGGTTTGCGGCGTACTCGAACAGATTGCCCGTGACCACCGTTTGCCGGCTTTCCTGAGATCCCCCCATCCCTGCCCTGATCCACGTATTCATCTCGTCTACCTGGTTTCACTCTGCAATTGAGGATAGGGAGCCGATTTTTCTCATCGCCTCCACTACACCAGGACGGAATCACTCAGGACAGTATGGCAGGGGACCCTCGTGCTAGCATGGCGCCTTCTGTGAGAACCATCGCGGTCTTTCAGGCGCAGGTACCTGCTCGGAAAGGAGCCTTATGCACGAGTCAGCAAATGGCCTGTCCCTACGTAAAGGAGACATGTTTTTCCCTGGCGGCCCACAATCTGTGCCGCTGCTTTTCATCCTGATCCGCCTTGCTCTAGTGAGCCTGTCGTCGGCATGGATCGGGGTGAACCCGGGGGATGCGGCCGAGGTGCCGGGCAACCCTGGCATGGTGAAGTGGCATCCGGGCCACTATTATGCGCCGATGACCTTCATGCGAACGAATCCGAGCATCATGGCGCAGATCTATGCTGAACTGAAGGCGACGCCCGCGCTACGAGGCTTGCAGGTACGGTTTACGTGGCCGGAACTGGAGCCGGATAAAGGCCGCTACGACTTCAAAGAGATCGAAAAAATCCTGGCCGAGTTGGCGCCCTTGAACAAACATTTGGTCATTCTTCTCGAACTCAAGTCTTTCAATCCGCAAACACTGCCCGTGCCGATCTATATGCGAACGAAAGTCTACCAAGGCGGCGCCTTTCCCTTCAGCAGGTTTGGGCAGACTACTCCCCGGGGGTACAACCTCAAACTCTGGAACCCGGGTGTCCACGATCGATTGGTGGCGCTGCTGACTGAGCTGGGCAAACGTTTCAACGGCCACGCGAACTTTGAAGGCATCGGTCTGCCGGAGACCGCCTTCGGTCAGCCGATTGAGCTGGTGTCGAACCACGATACGGACAAGTACTACGACAATTTGTTGGATGTGCAACGGCAGATGAGAGCAGCCTTTCCCAATACGATGACCTACCAATTTGTGAATTATCCGCGAGAGAGGCTGGCGGGATTCGTCGAGCAGATGCGGACGATCGGCACGGGGTTGGGCGGGCCGGATATTTTTCTAGACGATCCGGGGTTGAACGTCGATCATCCAAACCGGCCCAAGGGAATCTATTCCTATTACCCACAGATGTCTGGTCTCATTCCACTGACGCCTTCGGTCATGCAAGCGAACTATGACAACACCAGGCATGACGGAAAGGGACGGGTACCAACCGTCGCCGAACTGCTCGCGTTCGGGCGTGATCGATTGCGCGCCAATTACTTGTTCTGGACGCGCGCGCCGGGGCATTTCCAGCAGGTGCTCGAACAGATGCAGCGTATTCCGTTGCGGGGGAATCCGGCCGGGGGACTTGATGCCATCTGTCCCAAGGTGTACGCTTCCTGCGTAGAATAGCGGCAGGCGGATAGGGCGTATGATCTGCCGTGTGGGTAAACAGCTCGACGCGGTGTGTTCCGGCCGTCGGGCTAGCTGCCGCAGGCGGCCTTCAACAGCCCTCCGGTTGCAGTGCCTTGAGCAGCGGAGGACCATTGATTCGAGACGCCGGTGGAGCGCACGACGGTTCCGGCTCCCATCTGCCCGGAATACCAGTTCGACTTGAGCGGCTGGCTCTTCTTATTTTGGCAGTCGTATTCACGTTCAGTCGCCTTTGACAGGGCTGGGGCATCTCTTCCTTCGCTCTGTGCGCTTTTGTAGTCGAACAGGTCCAGCATGACGACTGTTTCATCCGCCTTTTTGATGCTGGCGTAATCGGCGTAATAGATGTAGTTATCCGTCTCGCCGATCTTGGCCCATTCTCCCACTGGCTTGATGCCGTAGCCGGCTCCGCCGTCGCCTGGCCCGCACGAAGCCAGAACCATGCCTAACAACATCCCTGCCAGGACGCGATCCAACATGGTCTTCCTCCTCCCGAAGTGACTCCGCGGTTCCACTGTACCACGGTTTGGCCGAAACTCGACGCGGGTGATGGCTACGTAGGCAAACAAAAGCACAAGATGAGAGTTGCCTGTGGAGCGGGCCTTCCAGCGGAAAAGGCGAGGTCTCAATTTTAGGAAGACTCGACTAGAAAGTGAGCACTGACTCCAGTGCCCACGTGCGGTTACACCTTCCCGAACATCTTTTCGAAAAACTCTCGATTCTGTTTCATATGCTGTTCGATGTCCGATAGCAAGTGTTTCGCCCCGGCTTGCCAATCTTCTGTCTGGTACCCGACGCGACGGGCGAGAAAGATGAATTCGTCAGAGTCCGGCTGCGGGAGGACGAGGTCCTTCGTGTTGCCGCGCACCATGCGCAGGCCGTCGATCAACATGCGGATGAAAAGGTAGGACTTACGTAAATTTTCGCCTGTCGTGCGGGAGATCAGGCCTGCGTCGATCAGTGCGGCCAAGGCTCGCAGCGTGTTGGGGGTACGCAGACTCGCGTGGCGATGGCCATGCATGACCTGAAGATATTGGATAGCATATTCCAGCGTGACGAGGCCGCCGTGGCTGTGTTTGAGATTAATTTGGCCCGGCTCGACGAGTTGCTTGACTTGTTGGCGACGCAGGTCGAGCGCGGTTGTCAGGTCCCAGGGGGCGCCGCTATACACAAAGCTGTCGCGATGAGCCTCCACCTTCTTGCCGAGCGCGGCGTCTCCCGCGATATGCCGTAGCTTGATGAGAGCCTGCCGCTCGAACGGAGCGGCGAGGCCGTCGGCGCTATAGTATTTGCAGACCTCCTCGAAGGCGTTCGAGAGCGATCCTTTTCCGCCGTGTGGCCGGAGGCGAACGTCGATATGAAAGATGCCTTCCTGCTTAGCTTCAATCCATTGCAGCAGTTCCTGTGCCAGCCGTTCGAAATACTCGCTATTCTCAATACCATCTTTCCCCGTCGTGTGTCCCGGACCGCCATAGACGAAGAGCACTTCGATGTCGGAGGCATACCCAAGTTCGCGGCCGCCGAACTTGCCGGCACGAGAATGGCGAAGGGGCAGGGCTTCTTATTCGAGAGACGAGGCGAGCCGTAGCGTTTGGTGAGCTTCGCTTGGCAGTCGATCAGACTCCGCTCGACGATGACTGCAGCGAGCTCCGAAATCGCTAAGGAGAAGTCAGGAAGGTTCGTTCCCGGCTCGACAATGTGCTTCATGTCGATGCGGAATAGTTCCTGATCTTTGAAGCGATTGAGGGCATCTTTGCGTGCTTCGTCGGTCTTGGCTTTGGCGATGACGCGGTTCAGCTCTTTGCGTAACGTGGCCTGCGGCTTGATCAGTGGCGCGTCGCGATAGTCTTTGAGCAGCGGCAGCAGATTGACATGTTGCCGCCGGAGGAAGTCTTCCATAAAAAGTCACTGGCGCCCAAAAGCCGCGCAAGCAGTGGAAACGTCTTTTTATCGTTGACGAAGTCCCACGCCTGTTTCCTTCCGGCCTGGCGCGAACCCTCCAGCACAAGGTCGAGAAACTGGTCAAACGACTCCAGCGCTTTGGCCGGGTCGGGCGCCCACGTCAGCGCATGGGTGAATTGTTTGATGAGCACGGCGGTGAGCCGGAGTTGCTCTTGATCACCCGGATCGAGCAGCTTCTGTCCGAAGCGGTTTCGAACATAAAAGCGGTCGTGCAATTTGCCTCCTTCAATCGCGAACTGGGCCTTGCTGATGTACACATTGCGCATGGCCAGCGCATTGGCGAAGGCATAGAGAAACGCCGGGGTGTCGTCGGACCGGATGTCCATGATCGTGTCAGTGGCCGACTGGCTATTGTCGAAGGTGATATGCACCGTATGAAGCAGGCCGCTGAAGGAACTACGCCTTGTGCCCAGGTATTCGATCAGCTGCCGATTGACCTGCTGGCGGGCTTCGTCGAATTCGCTGGTATCCAGCAGCAGGATCATGCGTGAAAGTTGTCCGGCCAGGCGCTTCTGGTCTTCGGCAGTGAACGGCTCTCCCGCGGTAGGCGTCACCGTGAAGGCGTCCACGATTTTTTTTCTTGTGAGTCCAGGCCGGCCCTGCGGCCTGGGTCGCGTGCCGTAAGGTGCGTTCGAGCGACCGGACCGCGCCGGTTCGCTTTCCGCGGAGGTAAAGATGCGTCCTTCTTCGATATTCAACCCGAAAGCAACAGTAGCCCGCAGATCGGTCGCGAACTCCGAAAAGTAGTCGTACGCGACGATGGTGATGGTCCAGCGTTTGCGGTCGAGCCTTGCAAATCGAACTTCGCAGGGGTGGTCAGGCGTAAGCAGTGCCGCCAGGGCTACATGTTCGGCGAGAAGTTTGGGAGGAAACGCTGCGAAATAATCCGCGTCCATCCTGCTCGTGAAGTCCTGCAGGATGTCGGGCTCGATGCTCGGGCAGAGCGGAGCCAGGGTGGCGAGGATCTGGTCGCGATCGATGTTCGCGTGCAGCATGGTTTCCCCGGAGTATACCCGAAGGCGCTCTCGTTGTACCGGAAGAATTGCGCCAGTATAATGCGGCGGCATGGCACGACGTTCCTCACCGAATGACTCGCTCGCCGATCCTGCTGGAGCAGGCGCCTCGCCAGTGTTCCCCGATCCGACCCCCTTGCTGGTCGCCTCCGGCCTTGACGCGGATGAAGTAGTGCAGATTCTGGGTCCCTATGGACTGAGGCAATCCCACCGAGGCGGATACGAATATTCAAAGCATGGCGGGGGAGCCGCATACGCGCCGCCTGCTGGCCGGGATTCTTCCCCGTCTTTTAGCGGAGGTGGCCCGCACCGCCGATCCCGATCAAGCGCTGAATCATTGGGAACGTCTCTTTACCGGAAGTGCAAACCGTTCTTCTTTCCTGCAGTATCTGCAAGCCTCGCCCAGGATGTTGGGGCTGCTCTGCACAATTTTCGGGAACAGTGATGCCCTCGCGTTTGCGCTGATCCGTGATCCGATGCTGGTCTATTGGCTGGCGGAAGAAGATGTGTTGACGACGGCTCCGACCAGGAACAGGATGGTCGAGGCGTTGCACCAGAGCCTCGGGTCGCTCAAGGGCACCGAGTTGAAGCTGGAGGTGTTGCGGCGCGTGCGGCGTCGGGAAATGTTGCGCATCGGGGTGCGCGATCTCTTGCGCTTGGCCACGGTTGAAGAGACGGTCGGATCGCTGTCCGATCTCGCATCGGTGCTCATACATGCCGCCTATGAGATCGTGGATAAGGACCTCAAGGCGCAGCATGGGACGCCGATGCATCAACGAGCAGACGGCACCTGGGTGGAAACGGAATTTGTCGTGATCGGTATGGGCAAGCTCGGGGCGCATGAGCTGAATTACAGCTCGGATGTCGATCTGATTTATGTCTATGCCTCGGCAGATGGTGAGACACGCAAGGGAAAGGGCAATCGGCAAGCCAGCATCGAGCATGTGTCCAATGAAGAATATTTTGAAATGCTCGCACGGTCCCTCACGAGAGCCCTGGCTGAACAGACCCGCGAAGGCGCGGTGTTCCGTGTGGATCTCCGGCTTCGCGCCGAAGGCACCGTGGGACAGCTCGCGCGTTCGGTAGAAGCCTATGCGAAGTACTATGCGCAGCGGGGTCAGGTATGGGAACGGTTGGCCTTGTTAAAAGCGTGGCCGGTCGCTGGTTCGCCTGCGGTTGGGCAGGCGTTTGTGCAGATGGCGGAAGGTTTCGTGTTTCAGCCTGATCTCCAGCCCCTCACACGGGAGCGGGCCTTGGCGGTGATCCGCGATGTCCGTTCAGTGAAAGAAATGATCGATGAGAAGATCGCCATACGAGGGCACCAGCATCGGAATGTGAAGCTGGGGACCGGAGGCATTCGGGAGATCGAATTCCTGGTGCAGACGATTCAGGTGCTGATCGGAAGGGCAGTGCCCGATATCCTGGACCGTAAGACCGTGGGAGCCCTTTACCGGTTCTGCAGACATCGCTTCGTGAATGAGCACGATCAGCAGCAGCTGACTGAGGCCTATTGGTTTTTGCGGGATGTCGAACACAAGTTGCAGATGATGCATGATCTGCAGACGCACGCGCTGCCTGACAGTCATGAAGAGATGCAGCGTTGTGCGATTCGAATGGGCTACTACGGGGAGTCTCGCGAAAGGGCGAGGGAGCGGTTCCTAGCGGACCGACAGCGGCATACGGCGGTGGTGCATCAGGCGTTCCGATCGCTCTTCTACCACCCGGAAACCTCTGATCTCTTGACTGCGGTGGTGGCTGCGGCGGAAGGCCACTCCCGCCGCAACCTGTCTCGGCTCGAAAAACAGACCGGCCCGGCGGGGCCACCGCCGGACCGGTCTTCGACAGCGAAGAAAAAACGGAAACCTTAGTACATCCCTTCCATGCCGTGGTTGTGACCAGCATGGCCACCGGCAGGCTCTTTCTTCTCTTCCGGCAATTCCGTGATCATGACTTCCGTCGTCAGCATCAAGCCGGCGACGCTGGCGGCGTTCTGCAAGGCGCAGCGCGACACCTTGGTCGGATCGATGATGCCGGTCTTGATCATGTCCACGTACTCGTCGGCAGCGGCGTTGTAGCCGCCGTTCGGGTTCTTGTCCTCACGGACCCGGCCGACCACCACAGAGCCTTCGGCTCCCGCGTTGGCGGCGATCTGACGAACCGGTTCCTCGAGCGATCGGCGCACGATGTCCACGCCGACTTTCTGCTCCAGGGGCAGGTCCTTGAGGGAATCCAAGCCCTTGAGGCAGCGCAGATAGGCCGTGCCTCCGCCGGGAACGATGCCTTCCTCAACGGCCGCCTTGGTGGCATGCAACGCGTCTTCCACGCGCGCCTTCTTTTCCTTCATTTCGGTCTCGGTCGCGGCGCCGACATTGATGACGGCCACACCGCCGACGATCTTCGCCAGCCGCTCCTGCAGCTTCTCGCGATCGTAGTCCGAGGTGGTCTCTTCGATCTGGGCCTTGATCTGCTTCACGCGGCCTTCGATCTTCTTCGGGTCGCCATGGCCTTCGACGATCGTGGTGTTATCCTTGTCGATCGTGACGCGCTTGGCGCGGCCCAGGTCCGTCAGCTTGACGTTCTCGAGCTTCAAGCCGAGGTCCTCGGAGATGACCTGGCCGCCGGTGAGGATCGCGATGTCTTCCAGCATGGCCTTGCGGCGATCGCCGAAGCCCGGTGCCTTCACGGCCGACACGTTGAGGGTGCCGCGCAGCTTGTTGACCACGAGGGTCGCGAGCGCTTCTCCTTCGACTTCTTCAGCAATGATGATGAGCGGCTTGCCGAGCTTGGCAACCTGCTCGAGGACCGGGAGGAGGTCCTTCATGCTGCTGACTTTCTTTTCGTTGATGAGGATGAGCGGCTCGTCCATGACGGCTTCCATCCGCTCGGCGTTGGTCACGAAGTAGGGAGAGATGTAGCCGCGATCGAACTGCATACCCTCAACGACGTCCAGCGAGGTGGTCATCGACTTGGCTTCTTCCACCGTGATGACGCCATCTTTGCCGACCTTTTCCATCGCTTCCGCGATGAGGTCGCCGATGGTCTTGTCGTTGTTGGCGGAGATGGTGCCGACCTGGGAGATTTCGGTCTTGTTCTGGCAGGGCTTGCTGAGCTTCTTCAACTCGCCGATCACGACTTCCACGGCCTTGTTGATGCCCCGCTGGATTTCCATCGGGTTCGCTCCGGCGGTGATGTTCTTGACGCCTTCCCGGTAGATCGCCTGGGCCAACACCGTGGCGGTGGTGGTGCCATCACCGGCCGTATCACTGGTCTTGCTGGCGACTTCGCGAACCAGCTGGGCGCCCATGTTCTCGTACGGATTCTTCAGCTCGACTTCCTTCGCCACCGTCACGCCGTCCTTGGTGATCGTCGGGGCGCCGAACTTCTTGTCCAAAATCGCATTCCGGCCCTTGGGGCCAAGCGTCGCTTTCACGGCATCAGCGAGCTGGTTCACCCCTCTGAGGATGGATGCCCGCGCCGCTTCGCTATACAACAATTGCTTTGCCATAAGTCTCCTCCGTTGATCGTCAGATAATCGTTAGTCGGGTGCGTGAGATTAGTGGGTGAAGATACCCAGGATGTCTTCTTCCTTGAGGATGAGGCACTCTTCGTCTTCGATGCGCAGCTTGCTGCCGGAATACTTGTCGAACAACACCTGATCGCCGACCTTGATGTTCTCGACTTTCTTTCCGATGGCTTGCACGATTCCCCGCTGCGGCTTTTCCTTCGCCGAGTCAGGGACATAAATTCCGCCGGAGGTTCGTTCCATTTCCTCGGTGTAGGTAACGAACAGGCGGTCACCGAGCGGCTGGAAATTCTTCGCCGCCGTTGATTTCTTCTCCTTCGATTCCGTAGCCATACCCAATCCTCCTTCTAGATTAGTGACCGTCGAGGCCCTAATGTACAGTTGTGTGAAAGCTGGAAATTCAGCTCTGACGTGTTACTGCAAGGGCGACCTGCAGAAAACTCGAGTCATAGATAGCGCTATGACGAGGGAAGTCAATGGATGGACTATAAAATTATTCCTCCGCGAGATGCAATGGGAAAGTGTCGCGCAAGTTGTTGATTCTACGAATTTCGCACCGGATCTACTCGAGGTGACTGGATGAAAGGCATCGAGGGGGCTCACCGGAACCAGGAAGTCTGGAAACCGACGGTGGTGCTAATGAGCCGCACTGGAAGTCGGTGAGGCTAGCAATCTCAATATGTTGCCGGTAATTCGTTGCGCCGCCTCGCTGGAGCGGGCGGTTCGCAAGGCCGGAGCATTGTAGTCGTCGAGGCCCCAACTCCATTGAATCGTCCCCGCGGCGAAGATGGAAGCGCCGCTGGGAACCTGATGCAGGGTCATGTCGCCATAGACTGCCTGCCCATCCCCCGGGTAGGGGGAATGAGCCAGGACGGTTAAGCCGGTTGGTCCGTCGGCGAATACCTGGTCGATTTCGTATCCCAGCAGGCCGGGAAGGCGATGGTCGGGCGGCAGATCCACACCCTTGAACAGAAAATGCTGGGGCTGCGTGATGAGAATGTCTCCATCGACCGGGACGGCCCCGTACATGACGCCCAGCAGTGCCTGTTCCGGTCGGTTGACCGGGTATTCGCGCCATTGGACGGTGATGAGCTGGTCGTTTGATGGATCGTCGTCCAGGGCCAAGGGGTCTTCCTGGAGCGCCACTTCTTTATAGCTCACCAAGGTTCTGTTCGGCTCGCCGGTGAGCAGGCTGGGTTCCAGTCTGATCTGCCAGTAGCAGGTATTGGCGGAAAAAAACCCCAATCCGACACCGTGGTCTCGGGCCGCCTCGACATGGCGTCGCATCTCAGACGACCAGTATTCGTCATGCCCGACAGACAGCCAAGCCTTGTGTCCCTTCCAGAATTCCGCCTGGGTATGGGCGTCGATGTCGGTGCTATAGGTCACGTCGTATCCTTGACGCTCCAGCCATCGGACCATGTTGTACTCCCACCCGGCTGTGGAGAGGGAACGGGTCGGATGAATCGACATCGCGGTGAGG
Source organism: Nitrospira sp. (assembly GCA_049840695.1). Classification (GTDB taxonomy): domain Bacteria; phylum Nitrospirota; class Nitrospiria; order Nitrospirales; family Nitrospiraceae; genus Nitrospira_A. The sequence goes on along the minus strand of JASGJV010000024.1, from coordinate 25,875 downwards.
AATTCGCCGGCCCCGGTGCCGCTCCCGCCATGGGGGTGTTGGCTCCGGGCATAGGGACGGTTAAAAGAAACTTTTCGCGCCCAGTGCTCATCCCGGCTGTTGGAGGGATAGGTCGATTTCCCACCCCAATTGTTGTAGGCCTGAAAGGTGGTGACGCTCGATTGAAAGAGAAAATCCGACGCCCGATCGTCTTCCCTGACCACAAAGATGATATAGCTCTGTTTCCCGCTGGCTGATCCCGTCAGCTTCACCAGGTATACGCCGCTGAGCCAGTCATTCCGCTGGTGTGATTCTGTGGTCAGGATGTATGAGACTTGCCATTGGCATTCAATGAGGCCGGTTACGGGATCCGGTGTCGGCATGGGTTGTCGAATGCCTGGCAGAGTGATGCCCCCCCGTACCAATCGAGCCCCTGTCCCGCCGTACCACCCCATGCGGTAGATATCGACCGTCACTTCGGAATCCGTGCTGTGAATGTACAGGCGAAGCGGCTCGCCGCGCTGAATGCTCGTGGCCGAAGCATAACCCTCGACTTCATGATCAGCGGGATTGGTCAGCACCCAGTCGGATTGGCCGGGCCGGGCATTTTCCTCGGTGATGAGGGAGGCGGCGTGGGAAGGGGGCGGACATGCGGGTTCGACGAGGGCCGTAAGTATCAGAATGGTAAATGCGATTACGAAGTTAGACCCTGCCTTACATCCGGAGACGGTCAAAGTCCTTCACATCCTTTTTAATGAAGTCACGAAGCCGTTTGATGATTCGTGCCTCCAGTTGTCTGGTCCGTTCCTTGGTAATGCCGTACTTTGCGCCCATATCTTCCAGCGTGAGCGGAGTCTCGGACAGGATGCGGTTGCGGAGAATGTCTTCCTCCCGCTCGTCGAGTGTTTTGGTAAACTCCGCCAGCTTGCGCCGAAAGAGCGCTTTCAGCTGCGTGTCGGCGAGTTTCTCATCTGCCGGCTGTTCATGCGCAGGCAGAACGTCCATCAACGTCCCGTCATGTTCCTGGCCGATGGGTTGGTCCAACGACAATTCCCAACTGCCCAGCCGCTGATCCATCTCGATCACATCGCGTTCACGAACATTCAGGCGATCGGCCAACAGCTTGCTGTCGGGCGCGAAGCCTTCACGTTCGAGCTTGGCCTTTTCTTTCTTCAGATTGTAAAACAGCTTGCGTTGATCCTGGGTAGTCCCGACCTTGATCAGGCGATAGGTGTTCAGCAGGTAGCGGAGGATGTACGCCCTGGACCACCAGGCCGCGTAGGCATAAAAGCGCACGTTTTTCGTCGGGTCGAACTTCTTGATTGCCTGCAGGAGTCCAACGTTTCCTTCCTGGATCAGGTCCATATGGTCGGCGCCCGTGTGGAGGTATTCGGAGGCGATGGAGACGGAAACCCGCAGATTGGCCAGGATGAGTTTCATCGCCGCATCTCGGCTCCCGCGTAGCTGATATTCCTCGAAGAGGCGTAATTCTTCTTCCTTGCTGAGATAGGGGTAGCGGCGGATTTCCGTCAGATATTGTTGCAGGGTCGTGACGGGGACCAGGGAGGTGCTCAATGGAGCGGACTGCGGCTCCTTTGATGGTTGCCGTTCGGCCGTCTGATGTTCTTCCGTCACCTCCTCGTCCGTCGGCTCGAGGGCCTCTGGTTCAAGACTATCGTCTTCGTCCAGCTCCGCGTATGAATCGGAATCCGAATTGTGTTTTGGCTTGCGCTGTGTCATGCGAGTCGAACCTTTTGGATACAGGAGCTGACTATACCAGATGTCGAGTGTCGGGAAACATGAGTCCGGCTGATCTGCGTCGGCTTTGCTTGCGTCTCTGAAATCGCGCCTCGTATAGTGCGTGATGATGAAACGGACTCCTATGGCTGGTGCCCGGGGCGCGTAAGATGAAGCCGTTAGGAAATGTCAGAGCATTGGGAATGGCCCTGCACAGCGGGCATTGGCCGACCTTGGCAGGAGCCTGGCTGCATCTCACCGTCAGTTTCATGGTGTGGGTGCTCTTCGGAGCGCTGGCAGTGCCGATCGGCGCGGATCTCCACCTCACGGCCACGCAACAGAGCGTGGTGGTGGCGCTCCCCCTTCTGGGCGGTGCGCTGCTGCGAATTGTGACCGGCTGGGCCTGCGACTGGTCTGGAGCCAAACGAACCGGTCTGTGGGTATTGGGGCTGCAACTGATCGCAGTCCTTTGGGCCGCACTCAGCGGGACAGCGTACGTAGAGCTGCTCGCCATCGCCTTGCTCCTGGGTGCCGGCGGGGCTAGTTTTGCGGTGGCTATGCCTGTTGCCAGTCGAGCCTATCCGGCCGCCCATCAAGGGCTGGTATTGGGACTGGTCGCATCCGGCAATATCGGAACGGTGTTGGTTCTCTTACTGGCGCCGCAATGGGAGGGGCAGCTGGGATGGCACGGGGCCTGCGGGATCATGGCGCTTCCAATTCTCCTGGCCATCGCCCTGTTCGCTCGGGTAGTGCGGGAAAATCCGCGTACGATCTCCTCCGCAGGAAATGCCTGGTGGCAGCAGGCCTGGGGAATGGCGCAAGTGCCCTCCGTCTATTGGCTCTGTCTCGTCTATGCCGTGACATTCGGCGGATTTGTCGGCCTGACGAGTTTCCTTCCGGTACTGCTGCATGATCAGTACGGAAGTGATGCGATTGTCGGCGGAGCTATTGCGGCGCTCTGCGGATTGACCGGCAGCCTGATCCGCCCGGTGGGCGGGTATGTGGCGGATCGCTGGGGCGGCCTCCCGGTGTTGGCGGCTGTGTTTATGCTGCTCGCTTTAGTCACGGCGTTAGCCGGCTCGTTGCCCGCATTGCCCTGGCTGGCAAGCCTGCTGATGGTGACGATTGCCGTGATGGGGTTCGGCAATGGCGTGATCTTTCAAATCGTTTCGGAATGGTTTCCTAAGGATATCGGGCTGGCATCCGGCCTGGTGGGGGCCGCCGGAGGGATCGGCGGATTTTTTGTGCCGATCGGGTTCGGGTTATTGCAGGAAGCGACGGGGACGTTCGTGCCGGGATTTCTCGGATTGGCGCTGGTGAGTGTTGCCGCTGCGATGACCGTGGGGTCTGCCTTACGGTGGCGAACCCGCGCGGTCGCACCGTCTCCGAATGCTGAAGGTTTTTCCCGTTGACAGGTATGGTTTGAAAAGAGTTAGCTGGGCACCCACGCAGGCCGGTCTGTACAATTGAGGGACTATGGCGACACCGTTTAATTCTATCGAAGAGGCCATCCGGGACATCAAGAAGGGCAAGTTCATCATCCTCGTCGATGATGAAGATCGCGAGAACGAAGGCGATCTCGTGATGGCGGCCAGCAAGGTCACCCCCCAGGCGGTCAACTTCATGGCCAAACATGCGCGTGGACTAATCTGCCTGGCGTTGACGCCGGAACGCGTGGAAGAGTTGCAGTTAGCGCCGCAGGCTGCGGAGAATACGGCCACCTTTGGCACCGCCTTTACGGTGTCGATCGATGCCAGGAAAGGCATCACGACAGGCATTTCGGCGGCCGACCGCGCGACGACGATCCACGTTGCCATCGATCCCCGTTGTTCTCCGGCCGATCTGGCGCGCCCCGGCCATATCTTCCCTTTGAAGGCGCAAGTCGGTGGCGTGCTCCGCCGTGCGGGACAGACGGAAGGGTCGGTGGACCTGGCTCGATTGGCCGGGCTCTATCCCGCTGGAGTCATTTGCGAAATCATGAATGAAGACGGGACGATGGCGCGCGTGGCCGAGTTGACCAAATTCGCCAAACGGCACAAATTAAAAATGGTGACAATCAAAGCCTTGATCGAATACCGGATGCATCGCGAGACATTTGTACGGCGGGCAGCGAGTGCGTTCTTGCCGACGACGTTCGGTGATTTTGAGGCGATTGCCTTCGAGAACGACATCGACGGCGCAACCCATATTGCCTTGGTGAAGGGGCAGGTCGATGCCGAAACTCCCATGCTCGTCCGGGTCCATTCCGGCTGCCTGACGGCGGATGTGCTGGGGTCGCTCCGGTGCGATTGCCGTGAGCAGCTCCACCGGGCTATGGAGATCATTCAGAAGGATGGCCGCGGAGTGCTGCTGTACCTCAATCAGGAAGGGCGGGGAATCGGCCTCTTGAACAAGATCAGAGCCTATGGCCTTCAGGATTCCGGCAGTGATACGGTCGAAGCCAATCTTCAACTCGGCTTCAAGGCGGATTTACGCGATTATGGCGTTGGCGCCCAGATCCTCGTCCAGCTCGGGCTCCATAAGATTCGCCTGATCACGAACAATCCGCGGAAGATCGTCGGAATTGAAGGGTATGGACTGAGGGTCGTCGAACGGGTGCCGATTGAAATTGCTCCGCGCGCCGATAATGAAAAATATCTCCGCACCAAAAAGGCCAAACTCGGCCACCTGTTGAAAAAAGTTTGACGCTCCCACCGCAGTTCATCTAGTGCACCTTCGCCGGGAAGAGGCACGCCTGAAACGTATAGCCATTTGAGGGCGTTTCCAGGTATGATCGCCCTCTTTCTTCGGCGCACGCGCAATCCATGAAACGTTTGAATCGGTATCTCACTGCATGAAGCTTCGCAAGGGCTCCCAAGACGCGACGGGTCTGACCGTCGGGATCGTGGCGAGCAAATTTAATAAGTTTGTCACCAGCCGCCTGCTCACCGAGTGCGTGAAGGCGCTGACCAAAGCTGGAGCGTTGGACGAGGCGATCGAGGTCGTGCGGGTGCCCGGTGCGTTCGAAATTCCTCTCGTGGCTCGCCAACTCGCGCGGTCGGGTCGATTCGACGCGGTCATCTGCCTTGGCGCCGTCATTCGAGGCGACACGCCCCATTTTGAATACATCAGTGCCGAGGTAAGCCGGGGCATCCTGCAGGCCTCGATGGAATCGAATCTGCCGGTGATTTTTGGGGTGCTCACGACCGATACAGTGGCGCAGGCCATTGAACGTGCGGATCCGGGGAAACTCAATCGTGGCGCCGATGCCGCGAAAACGGCCATTGAAATGGTCAACGTGATGCGACAACTCAAAAAAGAAGAGAGCGAGGACGTGCCGCCGGCCTCCTCCTCACGAAAAGCCGGACGAGCGGCGGCGAGGTCGAAACGCTGAGCGGCGTTGACTTATGGCCTCTCGACATCAAGCCCGTGAACGGGCGGTACAGATTCTCTTTCAATACGACATTCATGGCCAGGCTGGCCCGTGGCTGGACGATTTTTGGGTGCAGTATCCGCTGACAGAAGAGTTGCGGGGGTTCGCCGAGCGGCTCGTGGCCGGGGTCAGGGAGCATAAGAAAGAACTGGATGCGTTGATCGGGAGCCATGCCACCAATTGGAAAGTTGGTCGCATGCCCATCATCGATCGCAATATTCTTCGCCTGGGCTGTTTTGAACTGCTCTATGTCCCCGAGGTCCCGGCCAAGGTGACGCTGAATGAAGCGATCGAACTCGCCAAAAGTTTCGGCGATGAAGAGGCCTCCAAGTTCGTGAACGGTATTCTCGACAAAGTGCTCGGGTCGGATACCCGACTGGAACGGAAACGTGCGTTTCCGGAATTACCGGTCGTCGGGAGCGATTAGGCAGCGTGGATCGTACAGGTCAGACTGTGAGAAGGCGATGGCAGAGGAACACTTGCAACTGTTTGCGATTCAGGGTGTTTGTTTCACGAGGTGGCGATGATTGAGCGGTATACCCGGCCCGGGATGAGCGTGATCTGGGATCTTACACACAAGTACGAGATTTGGCTGGAAGTGGAACTGCAGGCCTGCGCGGCCTTTGAGCGGGCCGGACAGATTCCGCGAGGCACGAGCGCAAAGATCCGCAAGAAAGCGAAGATCGATGTGGCACGTATCGCCGAAATCGAAAAGGTGACGAAGCACGATGTCATCGCCTTTCTCGAATCACTGATGCCGTCTGTCGGGCCGGAACATCGCTTTCTCCACATGGGGCTGACCTCATCGGATATCGTTGATACGTCGCTGGCTGTGCAAATGACCGAGGCGCTCGATCTCATCCTGGAAGATCTTGACGAGTTGATTGCTGTCCTGAAAAAACGCGCGCTGGAACATCGCCATACGGTGATGGTCGGCCGTTCACATGGCATCCATGGCGAGCCGGTGTCATTCGGATTCAAGTTGGCAATCTGGTACGAAGAGGCGTGCCGGCATCGGACCAGGCTTCAGGCGGCCAGGAAGGACATTGCCGTTGGCAAACTTTCAGGCGCGATGGGGACGTTCGCCCATCAGGGCCCGGAAATCGAAGAATACGTCTGTGCCAAAATGGGGCTGGCCTCGGACCCCGTCTCGAATCAAATCGTCCAGCGCGATCGACATGCGGCCTATGCGTCCGCATTAGCGTTGCTGGCGGCCACCATCGAAAAAATCGCCACAGAAATCCGCCATCTGCAACGGACGGAAGTGCTGGAGGCGGAAGAATACTTTTCTGAGGGCCAGAAGGGCTCGTTGGCGATGCCGCACAAGCGCAATCCGATTGCCTCGGAAAACCTCTGCGGTCTGGCGCGTCTCGTGCGCAGCAATAGTCTGGCGGCGATGGAAAATGTCGCGCTTTGGCATGAACGGGATATCAGTCACTCTTCGGTCGAGCGAGTGATCATGCCTGACAGCACGATTCTGGTCGATTACATGTTGGCTCGCGTCACGGACCTGGTCAAGAATCTGGTGGTGTATCCCGAGCGGATGCAGCGGAATCTGGATTTGACCGGGGGGCTGGTCTACTCGCAGCGGCTCCTGCTCGCCTTGATCGATAAGGGAGCTCAGCGCAAGGAGTCTTACGAGGCGGTCCAGCGCAATGCCATGACGGCCTGGAAAGGGGGGGGCGGATTTCAGGAACTCGTCAATCAGGATCCGTTCATCACGACTCATTTGAAGCCGAGGGAAATCACCGCCTGTTTCGATCCCATGTATTATCTGCGACATCTCGATCAGGTGTTTCGCCGGGTCTTCGGCGCTCGTGCCATCCCGGCGACGCGACGCAGAAAGAGGCGTGCATGATGCGTGTGTCAATAATGAGAATGGTGCTCATGGTGGTCCTGTTGTCCGGCGTGGTGGTTGTGCCGGTTCGGGCAACCGATCGCGAGGCCCTGCTGACGCAGCCAGGCGTCTACGGCACCTTCGCTGCGTTCCAGATGGATCACGATTGGTGGGATCTCAATGGCGAAGCGCGCGTGATTGCCGTGTCTGAGGTGAAAGGACTCATCGAGCAATTCTCACAGAAGATCGTCATCGAGTCGTATCTGCTGCGCGGACTCTCGGACCATGCTGACTTGATGTTTCGCATCCATGCCCACGCCTTGTCTGATACGCAACAGTTTCTCACCTCATTGTTGGGCACCCGTTTGGGGCGCCATCTCGTGGCGACGACGTATTTGCATGGTTTGACCAAGCCGGCTGCTTACGCAGCCGGATTTCCCGAATCAATGAAGCAGGCGTTGCAGGCGCCGACGCCGGAGACAGGGACGAAGTCCTACGCGATCGTCATGCCGATCAGAAAGGATGCCGACTGGTGGGCCCTGGATCACGAGAGCCGCGCCAGGCTCATGCAGGAGCACACGCAAGCGGCGTTGCCTTACATCAATACCGTGAAACGGAAACTGTATCATTCCAGTGGCTTGGACGACTTTGACTTCATCACCTATTTCGAGACGGACAAGCTGGAAGAGTTTCACAGTTTGATCCGCGCCCTTGAACAGGTACAAGAATACCGCCATGACCGGCGGTTCGGGCATCCCACACTGTTGGGAACGATCAGACCGCTGGACGATATTCTGGAATTGTTCGCACGGTAGTTGGAGGATTGAGGATGACTGGCGAACCGGCAGGCACGATGCTGTACGAGGGTAAGGCGAAGAAAATTTTCACGACCGAACGGCCGGATCAGGTGTTGCAGTATTTCAAGGACGACGCCACCGCTTTTAATGCGCAAAAGCGCGGGACCATCGTCGAGAAAGGGGTGGTCAACAATAAGGTGTCGGAGCGGCTGTTCAAACTTCTCGAGCAGCAGGGGATTCAGACCCACTTCATTGAACGCGTGAGCGACCGCGAGATGCTCACCAAGAAGGTGACCATAGTACCGGTGGAAGTCGTGGTCCGAAACGTGGTGGCGGGGAGCCTCGCCAAGCGCTTGGGCCTCAAGGAAGGCGCAGCCATCGACCCGGCCATCATCGAGTTCTATTACAAGGACGACGCACTGGGCGATCCGCTGGTGAACGACGATCATTTGCGCCTGTTGAACGTCGCCACTCCGGCGGTACTCCGAGAGATGCGTGAATTGGGCCACAAGATCAATGCGGTCTTGTTACCGTTTTTCAAGCAGCGACGTATGCTGTTGGTAGATTTTAAGCTGGAATTCGGCGTCTTTCACAATCGACTCATTCTCGCCGATGAGATTTCTCCCGACACCTGCCGGTTCTGGGATCAGGCCACAAAAGAATCGATGGACAAGGATCGGTTCAGGAAGGATTTGGGCAGGATCGAAGAGGCCTATCAAGAAGTCTTGAAACGGGTCTGTGACTAGGGGAAGCTGAGAAGAACGGCCATCCCTCCGCAATGCGGGGCTATGGAGTACCTCATTCGACAAGCGCAGCAGCCCCCAGGTTGATCCGTCCCAAGTGATGGCGAGAAACGAAACGCAAAGCGATGAATAGGTTTTTACAGCTCTTTCTGAATTACGGCCTGGTCGCAGCGATTCTGGTATGGGCTGCCACAGTCGCATTGATGGCCTATCATCTTCATGAGTCCCCCTGGCGCTGGGCCTTTATTCTGTTGTCGTTAGCAGGTCTCGGAACGATCTGGGTCATTTTCCGCATTCGCAAATATGTCAATAAAACCGAGCAAACGCAGCACGTAGGGAAAGTACAATGAAAGCTAAAATTCATGTCACGCTGAAGCAGGGGATTTTGGACCCCCAGGGGAAAGCGATCGAGCATGCCTTGGATTCGCTCGGGTTCAAAAATGCGGCAAATGTGCGGGTGGGCAAGTACATGGAAGTGGATGTGAACGAAACGGATTCGGCCAAAGCTGATGCGCAGGTCAAGCAGATGTGTGAGAAGCTGCTGGCCAATACGGTCATCGAAGAATATCGGTATGAGCTGCAGTGACGTGGCCGATGATACAGCTGGATTCGGACCTGCGCCGCCGGAGGCTGCAGAAGGGCTGTCGCTGGATGCACATGATACGACCGGCTTCGGTCAGCTTGCCGCAGGGGGATGAGTGACATGAACATCGGCGTGGTGGTGTTTCCCGGCAGCAATTGCGATCACGACTGCGAGTATATCTTTAAGGATGTCCTGGGACAGTCCGTGAAGATGATCTGGCATAAGGACAGCTTGCCGGCAGGGTTGGACGCCGTCGTCTTGCCGGGAGGGTTTTCCTATGGAGACTATCTCAGGACGGGCGCGATCGCCAGATTCTCTCCGGTCATGAACGCGGTCAAAACATTTGCGCAAGCGGGCGGGCTGGTCATCGGTATTTGCAACGGCTTCCAAATTCTTCTCGAAGCAGGCCTGTTGCCCGGCGTGATGTTGAGAAATACCTCCCTGAATTTCATCTGCAAAGATGTGTATCTGAAGGTGGAGAACGCCGCCACTCGATTCACGAATCGTTGCGAGTCCGGCCAGGTGCTGAAGATTCCCATCGCACATGCGGACGGTAACTATTATACCGATCCGGTGACGCTTGGCGGCATCAAGGCCAATGCGCAAGTGATCTTTCGCTATTGTACGGCGGAGGGCAAGATAACGCCCGAGGCGAACCCCAACGGCTCGCTTGACAATATCGCGGGAATCATGAACGCAGACGGGAACGTGTTGGGAATGATGCCGCATCCCGAACGAAGCGCCGAAACGGTGCTGGGCAACGAAGACGGCCGGCTGATTTTCCTCTCCATGCTAAGCGCGTTCGGCAAGTCGGAACAGCGATCCAGACTGGTCAGCGTGTGAAGGTAGTGTGAGTGAACAGGAGTGGCGGATCCGTCTGTCCTCATCCACGATAGAGAATGTGCAACACATGAAATCACTGGTCATTACCCAAGCCATCCTTGAGCAGCACAAGCTGAACGAGGATGAATACAAGAAGATCCTGGAGATTCTTGGCCGGGCGCCGAACTGGACCGAACTGGGCATGTTCTCGGCCATGTGGAGCGAACATTGCTCCTACAAGAGCTCCCGCATCCATTTGAAGAAATTACCGACGACCGGTCCACGCGTTGTTCAGGGACCAGGCGAAAATGCCGGAGCTGTCGATATCGGCGATGGCCTGTGCGCGGTGTTCAAGATGGAGTCTCACAACCATCCCTCCTTCATAGAGCCCTACCAGGGAGCGGCAACCGGGGTCGGTGGAATTCTTCGTGATATTTTCACGATGGGCGCCAGGCCGATCGCTCTGTTGAACTCGCTGCGATTCGGCGGCCTCGATAATGCCAATACCCGCCACCTTCTGAAGGGCGTGGTGTCAGGCATCTCCGGTTATGGCAATTGTATGGGGGTGCCAACGGTCGGTGGTGAGATCGTGTTTAATGATATCTATGCGCTCAATCCGCTGGTCAATGTGTTCTGCCTCGGGATTGCCAGGAAGGACAAGATTTTTCTGGGCAAGGCGGCAGGGGTCGGAAATCCGGTGATCTATTTCGGCTCGAAGACGGGGCGTGACGGGATCCACGGCGCAACCATGGCCTCAGATTCGTTCGATGAGGAAGCGGCTCAGAAGCGTCCTACGGTCCAAGTCGGTGATCCGTTCACGGAGAAGCTTCTGCTGGAGGCCTGCCTCGAGTTAATGGCCGGTGACTGCCTGGTCGGGATTCAGGACATGGGTGCTGCAGGTTTGACGAGTTCCGCCTGTGAGATGGCTTCACGCGAAGGCACCGGCGTGGAACTGGAACTGGCTGATGTGCCACGTCGCGAGCCGGGGATGACACCGTATGAAATCATGCTGTCAGAGTCCCAGGAACGCATGTTGATGGTGGCAAAAGCCGGCCGGGAGGACGAAGTTATAAAGATTTGCCGCAAATGGGATTTGGACGTGGCGGTGATAGGGCGCGTCACGGATACCGGCAAAGTTGTGCTGAAGGAGAACGGGCAAATCGTGGCGGAGATTCCCGCCAAAGCTCTGGCTGACGACGGTCCACGATATGATCGGCCCAGCTCGCCACCGGCCTATCAGGAAATGTTGCAGTCCTTGAACTATGACGCGTTGCCCGATGTGAGGGACCCAAATGCAGTCTTGCTCGAACTCTTAGGGGCACCGACGATTGCCAGTAAGCGCTGGGTCTACGAACAATACGATCATATGGTCCGGACCAATACGATGGTTCGGCCGGGATCTGATGCGGCGGTGCTGAGAGTGAAAGGCACCAATAAGGCTCTGGCCTTGTCCGTCGATTGTAATGGACGGTATTGCTTGCTGAACCCCTATGAAGGCGCCAAGATTGCGATTGCGGAGTGTGCACGCAATCTTGCCTGTTCGGGCGCAGAACCGATAGGGGTTACCGACTGCCTCAATTTCGGCAATCCGCAGCGTCCGGAAGTCATGTGGCAGTTCGTCCTGGCGATCGAAGGCCTCAAGGATGCCTGCGAGGCGCTAAGTGTGCCCATCGTCAGCGGGAATGTAAGCCTGTACAACGAGACCAACGACCTGTCGATCTATCCAACACCCATGATCGGGATGGTGGGATTGATTGAGGAGGCCGACCGTACAGCCACGCAGTGGTTTAAGCAAGCCGGCGACGTCATCATTTTGCTGGGCCGAACGCGTGAGGATCTTGGGGGAACGGAATATCTCAAGATTGCGCATCATCGCGAACAGGGCTCACCACCGTTGCTGAATCTCGAGGATGAGCGGGCGGTGCAAGCCTGTACGATTCGATTCATTCGAGAGGGTTTGGTTCAATCGGCACACGATTGCTCCGATGGTGGATTAGCCATCGCCCTGGCCGAATGTTGCGTGGCGGGTCCCGATGGGCATATCGGTGCTGTGGTACAATTGCCGCTTGATGGTTTGCGGCGCGATGCGTTGCTCTTCGGCGAAAGCCAATCGCGCATAGTCCTGTCGGTGAAGCAGGAACAGGTGGACAACGTGTTGAATGCCGCTCGTCATGCCGGCGTGCCCGCGTCACGCATCGGTGTCGTTGGAGGCAGCCGGTTGGTGATTCGGGCGGACGGAGATCAGCGTGTCGCGGGATGCACGATCGATCTCGGGGTGGCAGACGTTCATGAACGCTGGGCCTTGGCGATACCCCGAGCACTCGGTCAGGACTAGAGCAGAGACGTCATGGCCAAAGAATTACCTCTCATGTCTTCCGACCGATTCCACGACGAGTGTGCGGTCTTTGGCATTTACGGGCACAAAGAAGCCGCTAATCTCGCCTACCTTGGTCTCTACGCGCTCCAACACCGCGGGCAGGAAGCCTCCGGCATTGTCTCCAATGATGGTGAGCAGTTTTATGTCGAGAAGGGGCAGGGCCATGTTGCCGATATCTTCTCGCAACAGGCGTTAGCGCGTCTCCCCGGTGCCATGGCGATCGGACACAACCGTTATTCCACAGCGGGCGGCGCAGGCCTGAAGAATGTGCAGCCCCTGAGTGTCAACTTTGCGTTTGGGAACTTGGCGGTGGCGCATAATGGAAACCTCATTAATGCCACCATGCTCCGCAGCGAATTGGAAGCCTATGGCGCCATTTTTCAGTTGACGTCCGATACGGAAGTCATTATTCACCTGATTGCACACTCACGAGCGGATACGCTGCTTGACCGGGTCATTGATTCGCTCACCCAGGTTCGTGGCGCATTTTCCGTTGTGCTCATGACCGATCAGGGTGTCATCGCGGCTCGTGATCCGCATGGGTTCCGTCCGCTCTGCTTAGGGCGCTTTCGCGATGCCTGGATTGTCGCCTCAGAAAGTTGTGCGTTCGATTTGCTCGACGCAGAATATGTTCGGGAAATCGAACCGGGAGAGTTGGTTGTCCTGGATCATCGGGGCGTGACGAGTTATAAGCCCTTCGCGTCCACTCAGCCCGCGATGTGTGTGTTCGAATATGTCTATTTTGCGCGTCCCGATAGTCGTATTTTTGGTGGAAGCGCGGTCTATTCGATCCGAAAAGCCTTCGGCCGACAATTAGCTGAGGAATCCGGCGTGGACGCGGATATTGTGATTCCCGTGCCGGATTCTGGGGTGCCGGCGGCGTTAGGGTATTCCGAAGGCTCTGGCGTTCCGTTCGAGAGTGGGCTCATTCGCAATCACTATGTGGGCCGTACGTTCATCGAACCTGAGCAATCGATTCGCCATTTCGGGGTCAAAGTCAAACTCAATGCGGTCCCCGAAGTGCTTGCAGGAAAGCGTGTCGTCGTGGTGGATGATTCGTTGGTGCGCGGGACGACAAGTCGGAAAATTGTCAAAATGCTGCGTCATGCCGGAGCCAAAGAAGTGCACATGCGGATTAGTTCTCCTCCGATCGTGTCCCCGTGCTTCTATGGCATTGACACACCGACGAAGAAAGAATTGATCGCCTCTAGTCATACCACCGACGAAATTCGAAAATATATAACCGCTGATAGCCTCGCCTATCTGAGCCTCGATGGCATGGTCAAGGCTGCGCCTGGTACACCTGGCCAATATTGCAATGCCTGCTTTACTGAACGATATCCCATTTTCTTCTACCCGAGCGGAAGAACTTCAACTCGGGCTGTTCGAGCCCCCAGGCTGAAGGGGAAAATCTTCGTCTTACGCTCGCCCTCGATTCAGATTGACCCTATGCGCATGCGTTGGCGTGGACTTTTGAGTCAATAAGTTGAATTATCGGGGCTGTGATTCCTCTTGGCGAGAATCACAGCAGCGCTGACGTTTTGCCTGTCTTTCGTCATTCTCCGCACTGGGCTCTCTTCTCGAATACCTTTCTATCGCGTGGTACCTGTCCTGGGTTGTTGACCTGACTGACGAGGTCATTGCGCCATAGGGTCAAGAGTCTCTCCGAAGGTCCTGGTACCCATCGATTCAAGGGAAGGGCATCGCTGTCCCTGTCTATCGGGTTGCCATAAAAGCCCTCTGTTCCCCTCCAAAGAGATGCTGCACTAACCTCTCTGGGAATAGCGAAATGACACTGCTACGACTACCTTTGCCACATGCCGCATCGATCGATTCAATCTTGTTTCGGCGCAATACACGCCCACATCTGTGTCATGGCTGAACACTGAACCTTTGCACTGGTCGATGTATAACGACCCGAATCGGGAGGTTCTCTATGCCCGCTACAGTACCTGTTTTGAGCGAGCGCAGAATCGAGTTTTCACAAATGTTTCCTCAGCAAAGCTCTGATGTTCGAATCACGGTGCAGCGCGGCGAAAGCGTATTGCTTAATGTGCGCACGGGCCATTTATACCGGTTGAACCTCTTAGGATCAGTGGTGTGGCCGCAATGTACCGGCACTCATTCGGTTGATCGAATTCTCTCCACTATTTTCGAAACATTTGATGTGACGGCTGCGCAGGCTCAATCTGAATTGCTCGATGTACTCGTCCAACTTCAGCAGGACGGACTCCTCCATATTGAAAGGCGATGACCATCCATGGAGCAACGGTTAGCCATCTGAATGCGGGAAGGGCAATCATGAGTTCTTGCGCATCGACGTATAAGATCTAACGTAGTTCGTCACGATTCTTCACGTGAAACGCTCAGCAGGAGATAAGTTTTCGATGAGACAGCAGACGAGATCTACGATCGCTCGATGGAAACTCTCCCGCCGGCCAGAGACCTTTCGCAAGAAGTCCCCCCGTTCAGGAATCTGCAGGATGAGTGCAGAGGGCCGCTTGCTCGTCCTCTGTGCACGAACCGCTGTTAGTGAATTTGTTCGAGTTGAGATCACGGATCTAGTGTGCGAGGGAATTAACTGGGACCTGGTATGGCGTATGTCAAAGGCTCACGGAGTCGCACCGCTGGTCTATCGAAATCTTACCGCCATCTGTCCTGCGGCAGTCCCGTTGGTTATTCATGAAGCCTACCGGCGACAGAATCAATCTATCACCCTGATGAACACTGTGCTTGCGAAAGAACTAGTGGCGCTGCTTGAGGCGCTCGCAGCAAAAGGCATCACGGCGATTCCATTCCACGGCAGCACCCTAGCCCAGGTTGCGTATGGCGATCTCAGCATGCGCGAGTGTGAAGACATTGAGCTGATTGTTGAAGAGGGAGCGGTATCTCAGGCCAGAAAAGTCCTTTGGTCGCACGGATATCAACGTGCCAAAGCTGATGCTGAACCTTATGAGGTTAATCACGTTTTTCTCAGAAGAAATGGAATGGTCACAGTGAATCTGCAATGGGGCCTTGCCGGCTACCATTCTCGCTTCCGGCTTGATCGAAGTGCATTGTGGGGTCGGCTGAAGCCGGTTGGTTTACCGACGAAAGCGGTGATGGGTCTCTGTCCGGAGGACTTGCTGATTCTTCTGTGTGTTCATGGAACTATCCACGCTTGGACGCAGTTGAAATGGGTGTGCGATATCGCCGAACTTGTGCGTTGGAAACCTGCGCTAGATTGGAGCCGAGTCCTGTTCCAGGCAAGTGAATGGGGTTGCCGGAGGATGGTCCTTCTCGGGTTAGCTATGGCTCAAAATCTGTTCGATATTGTGCTGCCACGCACGGTAAGCCATGAGATTGATGCAGATGCAGATCTGCCCTTGCTCGTGCAAAGAATGCCTCAACAGCTACTCAAGCGTCCCGACCAGGGCATTGATGAAGATTGTGCGGACGCTGTGTCTGTCACGATTAAGGATTCCATATGGGAGCGATGGAAATTGAGTCTAATCCTCTGTCGAGCTGATGCAGAGGTCATACATCGTCCGCTGCCATGGTTTCGCTTCCAAAGACAGCTTCGGCTTTTATCGACCTACATGAAGCCGCTTCTTCGAGGCGTACCAAAAGGAATCGTTCCCGTTCGTGTACGCCACATGGTTGTGAGCTGGTTGCAGAGTTCTTGAATGTCTCGCCCATCCATCGGTCAGGCAGCGGTATATTAGTTTTGGCCCTTCCTTCCTAAGTGGTTGCTCCAGAAAAAATTCGCGTGCTAGGATGCCAGCATGATTATTCATGAGAGATCATGCTATGCATCAATGGGGCAAGGCAGTCGCTTTGGTCGCTGGCTAGCCATGCGGAAGGAGGCGCGGATGAAACGGGTCTTCATCATAACGGCACTGGTGCTGTTGCCACTATGGACAGCGCATATTGTCATCGCTGCTGGTTTCTTTAAGGTGGGAGAGCCGGCACCCGGTTTTGCACTCACGGCAATTACCGGAGATGCCGTTTCGCTTGAGCAGTTAAAGGGAAAGGTGGTCGTCCTAGGTCTATTCCACATTTGCGATCCTTGCATGATGCAAGGAACCAACCTGCAAAAGGTTTACGAGGCGCTGGCGGGTAAAAATGTTGCCGTGGTCGGTATTAATTCATCGGGCAACTCCAAGCGGGATGTGGGTGAATTCCTGAGCGCCTTCCCCGTAAAAGTGACCTATCCGTATCTCCTCGATCCGAATAAGGTTACGGACAAACTCTATGGCGGTGGAAAATTTATTCCCAACGTGTATGTGATCGATCAGCGTGGCGTGATCAGATGGCAGCGGGTCGGCAATATGGAACTGGCCGGTGCCGAGGTCATCATTCAGGAGGTCGAGAAATTATTGGCGTCCGCGCCTACCGGTTCCGGTCCCATGTAGTAGGAGAAAGAGAATCTATGGACGAATGGGAAGAGGGTAAACTCAAGTTTCTGGAAGCCGTCAAGGGCATCGATCAAGGCGTTGAGGTGGTGATTCCGACGAAACCTACCAATAGCATGTTCCTGATCTCCCTGACAAAAGGTGCGAGTCGTAAGTTCATTACCGTGTCGGAAGACGATATCATTGATCTTCCGACCGAAGCCGGTATCCGCACGAAGGTCACGAAAACTCTGCAGGACGCGATTTCAACCTTGTAAACCCCGCAGATGAGGCGAACCGCGTGAAACAGTTACTCCCCGGCATTTGGCAATGGTCTTGGTTCTCCCAAGAAAAGCAGCTTGATTTTAACGGACTTTTTCTAGCCGTGGGCGAACATAAGATTGTGATCGATCCCCCTCCCATGACGGCCGAAGCAAGTACTCTGATACGGCGTCAAGGCGCGCTCGATTACATCATTGTGACGAATCGTGATCATCTCCGCGAGGCGGCCACCTACCAGGCGGAGTTTCGTTGCCAATTACAGGTACCCGAAGTCGATGCGTCACAGATGGATGTGAAGCCTACAAAGACCTATAAGGACGGCGAGCTTTTGCCTGGTGGCATTTGGGCTATTCAGTTGAAGGATCAGAAGTCAGCGGGGGAGTCGGCCCTCTACATTCAGCAGGGGAAGGGCGTGTTGATTGTCGGGGATGCCTTGATTGGAAAACCAGCGGGGGCGCTGAGTCTCCTGCCCTCAGAGCGATATGGGGATATTGCGAAGGCCAAGGAAGGGCTTCGCCGGTTGTTGAAATACAACTTCGACTCGATTCTTGTGGGTGATGGGGCTAGCATCATATTCGGGGCCAAACAGGCGGTGGAGCATCTCCTCCAGGCGTAAGGGATCATGGCGCTTCGAAACGGACTGTCCGAAGAACTGAATCGCCAGGGCAACGAGCACTTTGCTCGAGGGCATTACACGGATGCCTATGCCTGCTACGCAAAGGCCTTGGAGTGTGATCGTTTGACGGGTGACCACCGGGCTCTCAGTGCCACATTGGGGAACCTTGGAAATATTTGCGCGGTCAGCGGACGCCGCCAATCGGCGCAGAGCTACTACCAAGAAGTCCTGGAGTTGCAAAAGGTTCTAGGCGACGACAAAGGCATTGGGACGACATTGGCTAATCTGGGGAATCTCCGCGCAGATGCCGGGGAGTGGGATCGTGCCAGAGCATATTATCTTGAAGCACTCGACATTATGACCCGTGTGCATGACGAACTTGGCAAAGCCGTGCTGTTTTCCGATCTCGGCCTGGTGGCCCGAGAAACCGGACAATGCGATGACGCACTGCGCTATTATGAACAGTCGCTGGTCCTGATGCGTCGGCTTAATAATCAAGGCGGCGTGGCCGATGCCTGGCGCATGATGGGGCGGACCTTTGCGATCCAAAAGCGATACGACGATGCGATTGCCTGTTGTCAAACAAGTCAATCCATTGCTGAACGAAGTCGAGATGAACTGCGGGCCGGTGGAGCGCGGTACGTCCTGGCCCAGTGTTATGAAGATCTGGGACAGTTACAGGCCGCTATTGATTTGCTGGAGCAAGTGGTGCGGATGGATCGTAAATACGCTCTTCCAAAATTGACCGAAAACATCGCTCGACTTGCAGGTCTTCGCGCTCGGCTGGAAGCTGAAGATCCCAGTCCCCAACCCCGGCGGTCGCGCGCATGAGTACCGTGGCACTTCCAGCCTGGGAGTCGGCTCGTGCGAAGCTACGCACCAGTATTCCCCAATTCTACGAACTGGAGCAGGGCGGCCCCCTCGTTCTTGATTTGGGTGATGACGGATGGATCTTAGAACTGAGGTCCGACGGTCAATTCCTTTGTCAGCATGGAATTTCCATGGATGATGTGAAGAGTTTGATGTGTGACGGAACGACGGAAGATTTGGGAACCGATGAAGTCGCCAAGCAGGCTAAATATTTTCTAGGCCCCGCTGTGTCCAAGAAACGCCCTGCTCTCCTCAAGGCAGGGTTCGCTGAGGAGACGGAAATGAACGACGAATATGTTGCCATCACGTTCTTCAAGGCGGTTGATTTTGAATGCTACGAGGAGGTTCTTGGTTCTGTGCGTTGGTGTCAGAATCTTTTCAAGTCCTGATCTTCGCGTATCCTCAACATAGTAATTCTCCTGTTTGCCTCCATCCCTTTTTCACGTTTGTTCTCTCTTCCCCCTCTCATCTCTTTAAGTGCCGTGCGTAATCGTGACAGGATTCGAGCCGACTCTCTACACATCAGCGGGAGCCGGAGGAATGATTGAGGCGAGCGCACGCAAGCCCGGGCTCCTTTGGCAAAATCTTGTCATGATAGGACTTCGCCCAGCGCGATTCTTCACCGGCTCTGAAGAATCGAGGTGTGCGGTACAGAAGGGGACCTGAATTACGACGAGGAACGAGATTCGGACTGAGGGCTTTGAGGGAGCTGTTCGCCAGGCTGATAGGAGAGCAGGCATCGTCCTCCCATGATCATAATCAGGAAATTGACCAGACTGCTTCCTAAGACAAGGACGAGGACAAGCAGGCGGGGAGTGCCTTGACTGGCTTCCTGAACGATCGTTGCGAGGTCAAGTGCGAGGGCGATAGTGCTGTATATGACCGCTCCCATCACGGCCCAAGGTTGACGGAAAAACATCAGTCCCCCGAGCAGCAGCGTGGGTAAGACGAATAAAAATCCGACTAAGATGCCGTCCTTGATCGTCGAGAGCGGGGAGCCAGATTCAACTCCAAAGAGAATACCCTCAAGGAAAATGAGAACAAACAAAAGGACGACGATCGAACGCGCATGGAGCATAGCGATATTATAACGGTGGCATATGTCTCTCGCAAAGTATCTCAATCCTCCCTCGCACATCCTGAGCCTAAGCCATCATCAAGGACGATGTTCGGCACCCAGCAGACACTAGGCAAGGTCAATAACGAGTATCGTCCCCAACCTTCGAGGGGACAACCAGGTCGGTTGAGTCATTTACGGTAGATGCGTATTCACGTGAAAATCCGCCTCCATCAGGGAGGCACACGTGGCCCATTACACGTATCACGAGCGAGTCCAACGTCGCATTGCCAGAGCATGGTGGGCCGCAACATTCATCCAGCAGCGCCCTCGTGCAGGGGGGCAATCCTTACTCCTGATGCTGTGGTTGATGGCATCGGTGAATGTTCTACCGGACGTTGCTTTGGCGGAAGTGCATGATTTAACGCTTAGCGGCCATAGGCGCGTGGCGATGGCTGAGCCAACGGTGCAAAGGCCAGCCGACCATTTGTTCGGTACTAGCCGCGGGATTCGGTTTTCAGGCCGCAGGATCGTCCCTTATAACAGTTCGAACGTATGATGTTGCGACGGGTGCCATTCTTTCAGAGGATGCATTTGATCACGTGACCCCGAACATGACCGTCGCCCGCGAGGAAATCTTCGGACCGGTGCTCTCGATCATCTCCTACAAGGACGAGGCGGAAGCGATCGAGATCGCCAACGACACGGTCTACGGCCTGGCTGCCTATATCCAGTCGACCAATATCGAGCATGCCCGCGCCGTCGCCGAAGGAAATGCGCGCCGGCACGGTCAACCTCAACTATCCGGACTGGGATACGTTCTCGTCCTTCGGCGGCTACAAGCAGTCGGGCAACGGACGCGAATATGCCGATTTCGGCATCCACGACTTCCTCGAAATCAAGAGCATCGTCGGCTACGGCGATTGAGCTTTGACGATTATCCGCGGGGGCGCTTCCACGCGCCCTCGCGCGCGAAGTCGCCGATCTTGTCGGCCGCCATCGGCCGCGCCAGCGCGAAGCCCTGCAATGATATCGCAGCCCAGCCGCTTCAGGATGCGGACATGGTCCATGGTCTCGACGCCTTCGCCGACGACCTTGATCCCGAGCGACTTGCCCATTTCGATGATCGACCCGACCAGCTGCCGCTGCTCGACCGTCTTGGTCAGCGGCGCGATCAGTTCGCGGTCGATCTTGAGCGTGCCCGGGCCGGTCTTGAGCAGGCTGACGATCGAGGCGTGGCCGGTGCCGAAGTCGTCGATCTCGATGCCGATGCCGAGCTTGCGGATCAGCTTGAGGTTTTCCGAAGACGCGTCGTCGTAATCGTCGAGGAAGATGGTTTCGAGCAGTTCGAAGCGACAGCGCGCCTTCGGGCATGTCGATATGTGACAGCGATCCCGCCAGGCCCTGCTCGGCGAGCCGCCGGGCCGAGACGTTGACCGAGACTTTCGGGATCTCGATCCCGGCCTCGCGCCAGCAGCTTGTAATCCGCGATCGCCTTGTCCAGGATCATCCGGTCGATCGACGCGACCACGTCGAGATCCTCGGCCACCTGCAGGAACTTGTCCGGGGTCGAGCAATCCCGCGCTCCGGATGCTGCCAGCGCGCCAGCAACTCGACCCCGGCCACCGAGAGATCGGCGGCGCGGAACTGGAGCTGGTAATGCGGCACGAACTCGCTGCGTTCCAGGCCGGCCAAGGATTTCGTCCGACAGCCGCTTGGTCTGGATCACGCCGCTGCTGCAGCTCGGGCGTGAAATATTCGAACCGGTTGCGGCCCTGGCTTTTGGCGCGGTAGAGCGCGATGTCGGCATTGAGCAGCAACTGCTTCGGATCGACCGTACGCCGTCTTCGAGCGCGATGCCGACCGACGCGCCGATGCGGCACTGGTGGTTCTCGAACGGCACCGGGATGCGCATGCGCTGGATGATGCGCTCGGCCAGAGCCGTCATCCGGTCGGTGCGAGCCGTCATAGGTCGACAGGATGACGAATTCGTCGCCGCCGATACGCGCCACGAAATCACCCGGAGCGATGCACTCGCTGCAGAACCTTGGCGGTATGCTGCAGCATGTGGTCGCCGGCGAGGTGGCCGAGCGTGTCGTTGATCTGCTTGAAGCGGTCGAGATCGAGATGCAGGCACGCGCCATGCCCGCCGGCCATGCGATTGCGCGCGCGCGCCGGTGAGCTCCGCATCGAGATAGCGGCGATTGGGCAGGCCGGTCAGGAAATCGTGCAGCGCGCTGTGCTCGATATGCGCCTTGGCGGCCTCGAGTTCGCGGTTGCGCGCTTCGGCGAGGCGGTTGGCCTCCGCCGAGTTCTTCGCTGGATGGTGATGTCATTCGGTCGCGTCCCAGTTGGCGCCGAGGATACGAGTCTCGCCGCTTTACAGCTGAAACGGCGTGACGCGGGCACGGATATGCCTGATGTCGCCATCCGGCCGGATGATGCGGAAGGCATTGCTGAAGGTGCTGCGCCTTGCCGGTATTGTCCTCGATATGGCCGATGCGCGCGCGCCCGGTCATCCGGGATGGATCATGTGAACCAGCCGTCGGCATCCTCCGTCCGCGGCTGGCTGGGCAGGCCATAGATTTCGAGCATGCGCTCGTCCCAATGGCTGGTGCCGCGTTGCGACATCCACTTCGAACACGCCGATATGCGAGACGTCGAGCGCGAGTTCCAGCTTGCGCGACAGTTCGAGCAGGCGCTGCTCGGCCGCCTTGCGTTCGGTGATGTCGGTATCGGTGCCGATGACGCGTGCCGGCGTGCCGTCATCGAATTTGTCGATGCAGGCGCCACGGCATTCGATCCAGATATAGTGGCCGTCCTGGTGGCGTTCGCGATAGGAAAAGATCGGGCTGAAAATCCTCGCCGCGCCCCTGGCGTCCGACCTCGTCGAGCACCATCGTCCGGTCGTCCGGATGCACGCTCTCGATCCAGCTCTCCATCGACGTGTCGATCTCGGCGTCAGGCGCATAGCCGCGCATCGTCTTCCAGGTCTCGGAATAATAGAAGTCGCCGGTCGCGTAATTGTGGTCCCAGACGCCGAGCGTCGAGCTCACCAGAGCATGGTTCCAGCGTTGCGCCCACGACTGCATCTCGGCTTCGGTACGCTTCTGCCGGTCGATGTCGGAGAACTGCACCAGGATTTCCTCGAGCCCGCCATGGCTGCTGGCGCGGGCACGAAAAGGTCGGCCATCACCCAGACGTCGCTGCCGTCGGCCTTGACGAAGCGCATCTCCAGCCGCTGGCTGAGCGAAGGATCGAGCCGGAGCCGGGTCACGGCGAATTCGAAGGGCTTGCGGTCGTCGGGGTGGAGCACATCGACCAGCCGGGTTGCGCGGCCGAGCAAGGCCTTGGAGACACGGTTGGCATAGACCAGCCGGCAATCCAGTGCGAGCAGGGCAACGCCGCCCGGCGCGCCGTCGATCAGATCGGCAAGCCCGGTCTGATATCCGGAAGCGTCCAGCAGCCCCGTCGGATCTTTCTTGCTCGGTGAACTCAAACGCATCACTCACGAAGTTTTGTGAAGGATGCAAGAAATGGCTTAAATACCGATTAATCCGATGTTTTCGGCCACAACCTTGTCGCAACGCGCGGAATACCCGCGGTCAATTGCGACCATTTTGCGGCCGGGCAGGGATGGATTGCGAGTTTGAGGCGAGGAGATGTCGCAAGAGCCGACCTGCGGCGTGTCAGCCGAGCATGAAGATGCAGGCGGTGACGAAGGCGAAGGCGAGGGCGACGCCGGATGCGAGAAGCGTGTTTTCCTTCGAGAATGCAAGGCCGCCATGGGCGCTTCTGGCACGAACCGTTCCGTTGGTGGCGGACTGGAGCTTCATGAACGTCTTCCCGTTTTGCGGTCGGCCGGACTCGGATGTCCGTCGGCGCGCGCTGCATTGTGGTAGACGATCTTACTTACTCTATCAAGTAGGTAGAGATTTAGAATTTCGTTTTTTTCTGGGCAGGCGGAAAACTGTTCCAGCCTATTGGCCGAGAGCAGATTGAAGGGCGCCACCGCGCGTCCTGGAGAACGCGCGGCAGCTTGACGCCCCTATGTGCGGGCAAATGTGCGGCTGGTCACTGCCAGCGAATGCGCATCCGGCCCGAAATCCGCGTCGCCCGTGATCTTCAGCAGTTCTGCCAGCCGGGTCCGGGCCCGGTTGACGCGGCTCTTGATCGTGCCGACGGCGCAGCCGCAGATCACGGCGGCCTCTTCATAGGCAAAGCCCGAAGCACCCACCAGGATGATCGCTTCACGCTGGTCATCCGGCAGCTTTTCGAGCGCGGCCTTGAAGTCGCCGAGATCGAGCACGCCGTGCTGGCCCGGATTGTTCGAGAGCTGCTCGGTGAAATAGCCGTCGCTGTCCTGGATTTCGCGGCCGCTCTTGCGGGCCTGGCTGTAGAACTCGTTGCGCAGGATCGTGAACAGCCACGCCTTCATGTTGGTGCCGTGCTCGAAGGACTCCTTCTTGGCCCAGGCCTTCATGATCGTGTCTTGCACGAGATCGTCCGCATAGTCGTGACGCTTGCAGAGCGAGACTGCAAATGCGCGGAGACTGGGCAAGCAGGCGAGCATCGAGCGCTTGAAATCGCGTTCGATCGTTTCGGGCGATGCTACCATCAGTCAAGCTCCTTAAGAGCGTCTGCCCTCTTGGACGCCTGTTCGGCCCGGTCGAGTTTTTCAAGCAAGTCGAGGAACCGGGTCGGGGATCGCCTCGTCCTGCAGGGAATCGTAATACGCCTTGAGCTTCTTTGGGATCTCGGCATAGGCGCCGGTTAACTCCGGGTACTTTTTGTCCCTTGCCTGATTGTCTTTCATCAACATGTCTACTTTCGCTTTTTGCTTGCCCCGCGTGCGACACCTCAAACGCATGACGCGGTGACAAGTTCCATTGTTGCAAAGAAATCCTTCTCCATTGGAAAGACGTCCCGGCCGTGCTGCTTCTTCATCTGCTGGAACAATATTGCAGGCGGCGTGTTCTTGTGGTGGTCGTTCGAAGGAGAAAACCTATGCTGTACTACTCACTTTTGTTCCTGGTGGTCGCAATCATCGCGGGCGTCTTGGGTTTCGGCGGTATTGCCGGCGCATCCGCCAAGCATCGCCCAGGTCCTGTTCTTTGTCTTCCTGGCCCTGCTGGTCGTCTCTCTGATCATGCGCGCCGTCAGGCGGACCTGAAACCAACGGCTAGATCAACGTGATCAGCCCGCCCTTACCGGCGGGCTCTTCTTCATGGGGCACACGATGCACCGAGCCGGCGCCGCGCATCGCGGCGCCATGTCAGCTCAGCGGCGGTTCAGCCAGGTGTCGATCTCGCGATCGGCTTCTTCCTGTGCCTTGCCGTAGCGCTCCTGCAGCTTGCCGGCAAGCTGCTTGCGGTTGCCGGCGATGACATCGACATCGTCGCCCTGGAGCTTGCCCCACTGCTTCTGCACCGAGCCCTTGAACTGCTCCCAATTGCCTTCCACCTGGTTCCAATTCATCTCGATTTCCTTTCTGTACCAAAGTGAATGTTCAGAGCGGATTGATCGCTCGGAAGCCAAACCGCCTGGGTACCGGAACGTTCCTTTTCCGTGCCCTAAAAAAATTTCTGGTTGTCGTGGAACCTTCTCCCGGTCGCCGCGTTTCTCGTCGCAAACCTGCCTCCCCTGACGGGTTTGCATCAGGCGCCACCGCTCCCCGCCCGCTGGCGGCGCCATCAAGAAGGAGAGAAACGTTACTCCGTCCCCCCGAAACGTTTCTCTCCTTCATAATCTCCAGCAATCCCCGAACCATCCTCATCGAAACCTGGAACCAAATCGCCCGGACGGCGTTTGCCCGCCGGTTGAGTTTTACGAACACAGGAGACCAGCAATGGCCATGTCGCGAACCGCAGAAAACGCAAGAAACAAGGCGGAAGAAGCTCTGTCCGAACTCAGATGCGCCAGCGGATTGACGACCTCAAGGCCGGGAATCTCCGCCCTGAGCCGTACGCTGTCGGCGCTCGGTGGCAGAGGCCGAGGATTACCGCGACACCGTGGAGCGCTTCGCCGCCGATGCGGTGGTGCGTCTCATCGGGCCTTCGACGCCGCCAAGTCCGAAGCGCTGTCCGTCGAGGAAGGTTTCGAACGCCAGGTGCGCGAACACCCGTTGCGGCGCGCTCGGCATCGCCGCCGGCGTCGGCTTCCTCTTCGCGCTCATGACGCGGCGGTGATCCATGGGCGAGCTCGTGTCGCTGATGACCGGGCGCATCAGATCGTCGGCCGATGAGCTGGCGGTTTCGATCGTCGTCTACGGGATCGTGGCGCTCTTCGCGCTGACGGCCTATGCGGCGCTGCTCTATGCGAGGTGCTGTTCGGATTCATCGTGTTCTCCCATCAGCCTTAGCAATACGCTGAACGAAGGTCAGCATAGAC